>JAIXZX010000001.1 GCA_027489335.1 Caulobacteraceae bacterium
GCCGAGCCCTATGCCGTGGCCAGGGACGCCGACGCGGTGGTGATCATCACCGAATGGGATCAGTTCCGGGCGCTCGACCTCGACCGCCTGAAGGCGGCCATGACGACCCCGGTTCTCGTGGATCTGCGCAACATCTACCGGCCTGAGGACGTACGTCGCCAGGGGTTCGACTATGTGAGCATCGGGCGGGCCTGAGGGCGACGCCCGGAGCCGGCCTCTAGCTCAGCGGCATCAGGCTGAGCAGGTGTTGCACAATCCAGGCGGCGCCGGCCCAGAAGGCCAGGCTGAGGACAGCTACAAAGGCAAGGCAGGCGATCGAGGCGGGGCCCCGATTGACATTCCCCTGCCCGCGACCCGCCATGGCGGTGTTGCGAGACATGCGTTTCTCCCAGTCGATCTTGTGTCATCGCGCCGGTCGAGCGGTGCGAACATTACGAGACTGACACAATAGCTGGGCTATGGATAGGGTTTCCGAAAACCTGCCGGAAAGCGTTCAAAACCCTGTCAGGCCGCGGCCTGGCGCACCACCCCGGCGAGTTCGTGAACGATCTCGAAGATCAGTTTCTCGTCGTCGCCCTCGGCCATGATTCGGATCAGGGGCTCGGTGCCGGACGCCCGGACCAGAAGCCGCCCCGAACCATTGAGTCGCTGTTCGGCCTGGGCGATGGCGCCCTTGACGCTTTCGCTGTCGAGGGGACGGCCGCCGCCGAAGCGGACGTTTTCCAGAAGCTGCGGCACGGGTTCAAACTGCCGGGCGAGCGCGCTCATGGGCTTGTCGGCCTGCTTGAGCACCGCCAGCACCTGCAATGCGGCCAGCAGCCCGTCGCCGGTGGTGGAGAAGTCCGACAGGATCACATGGCCCGACTGTTCGCCGCCCAGGTTGAAGCCGCCCTCGCGCATCCGCTTCATCACGGCGCGGTCGCCGACCGCGGTGCGCTCAAGGATCAGGCCACGCTCGCTGAGGAACCGCTCGAGACCGAGGTTCGACATGACCGTGGCCACGACGCCGCCGCCGGTCAGCTGGTCCCGGGCCGCCCAGTGGCCGGCGATCAGGGCCATGATCTGGTCGCCATCGACCACATGGCCGGTCTCGTCGCAGATCACCAGTCGGTCGGCGTCGCCATCCAGAGCGATGCCGATGTCAGCGCGGTATTCCCGCACCATCTTGGCCATGGCCTCGGGGTGGGTTGAGCCGCAGTCGTTGTTGATGTTGAAGCCGTTGGGTTCGACGCCCAGACGAATGACCTCGGCCCCGAGTTCGTAGAGGGCGGTGGGGGCGACCTTGTAGGCCGCGCCATTGGCGCAATCGATGACGATGCGCAGACCGTTGAGGCTGAGCCTGCGGGGGAAGGCGGCCTTGGCGATCTCCACATAGCGGGCCTGGGAATCGTCGATCCGCGCCACGCGGCCAAGGGCGTCAGGGGCCGCCAGACGCTCCTGCAGCCCCTCGTCCATCAGAGCTTCGATCTCCAGTTCCCGGGCGTCGGAGAGCTTGTAGCCATCGGGACCGAACAGCTTGATGCCATTGTCGGAATAGGCGTTGTGCGAGGCGCTGATCATGACGCCGAGATCGGCCCGCATGGAGCGGGTCATCATGGCAACGCCAGGGGTCGGCATGGGCCCCAGCAGGCGGACGTCCATGCCCACGCTGGTGAAACCCGCCACCAGGGCCGGTTCGATCATGTAGCCGGAGAGGCGGGTGTCCTTGCCGATCACCACCAGATGACGCCGGGCGTCCTGGGACATGAAGACCTTGCCGGCGGCCATGCCGACGCGCAGGGCGACCTCGGCGGTCATGGGATGGCGGTTGGCCTCCCCCCGGATGCCGTCGGTTCCAAAATAGGCGCGGTTGGTCATGGTCGAACTCGCGAAACGATCGGAAACCCAGATTTAGTCGACGCCGCGTTTGCGAATGCTAAAGGCGGCGCGGGGCGAGACTTTAGGCGCGTCGGAGGCATCCGGCAAAACGGTGAGGTAAGGCCATGTGCGGCATCATAGGCATCGTCGGCAAGAGCGACGTCCAGAACCGGCTGGTGGAAAGCCTGCTGCGCCTGGAATACCGCGGCTACGACTCAGCCGGCGTGGCCGGGGTGACCGCCCCAGGCCAGGTGGAGCGCCGCCGCGCCCAGGGCAAGATCCGCGCCCTGCAGGACGTGCTGGCCGCCCAGCCCCTGGTGGCGCAGGTGGGCATCGGCCACACCCGCTGGGCGACCCACGGGGCGCCGTCCGAGCGCAACGCCCACCCGCACACCGCCGGCCGCGTCACCCTGGTCCACAACGGCATCATCGAGAATTTCGCCGAGCTGCGCCGGGAGCTGGAGGCTCACGGCCGGGTGTTTTCCAGCGACACCGACACCGAGGTGATCGCCCAGTTGATGGACGCCCAGCTGGATACGGGCCTGTCACCGCTCCTGGCCCTAAAGGCGACCCTGGACCGGCTGACGGGCGCCTTCGCCCTGGCCGTCCTGGTGGCCGGCGAGGATGAGGCCCTGCTGGGCGCCCGCCGGGGCAGCCCGCTGGTGGTGGGCTATGGAGATGGCGAGATGTTCCTAGGCTCCGACGCGCTCGCCGTGGGCCCGTTCACCAACAGGGTGGCCTATCTGGAAGAGGGCGACTTCGTCCGCATCGATCACGAGACGGCCCAGATCTTCGACGCCGAGGGCGCCCCTGTCACCCGCGAGGTCAAGCAGCTGGCCCGCGCCGCAGCGCTGGTGGAGCGGGGCAACTACCGCCACTTCATGGAGAAGGAGATCCATGATCAGCCCGAAGGGTGTCAGCGCACCATCGCGGCCTATGTGGATACTCTGACCAGCCAGGCGGCGATCCCGGGCGACCTGGATTTCGCCAGCCTCGAGCGCATCCAGATCCTCGCCTGCGGCACCAGCTATATCGCCGGGATGATCGGTCGCTATCTGATCGAGCAGTTGGCCGACCTGCCGGTGGACGTGGAGATCGCCTCGGAGTTCCGTTACCGCCAGCCGGCGCTACGGCCTGGCGCCCTTGTCATCGCCATGTCGCAGTCCGGCGAGACCGCCGACACCCTGGCGGCGTTGCGCTACTGCAAGGCGCGCGGCATGCGCAGCGCCGCCATCGTCAACGCCACCGAGTCGACCATCGCCCGCGAAGTGGACGTGGTCTGGCCGATCCACTGCGGCCCGGAGATCGGCGTGGCCTCCACCAAGGCCTTCACCGCCCAGGTCAGCGTGCTGATCGCGCTCGCCATCGCCGCGGCCAAGGCCCGCGGCCGAATCGATGGCGCCGAAGAGGCCCGGCTGGTGAAGGTTCTGCTGGGCGCGCCGCGCCTTATGGCCGAGGCCATCGGTCTGGAGGACGCCATCAGCGCCATCGCCGCCGAGATCGCCAAGGCCAAGGACGTGCTCTATCTCGGCCGAGGGCCGATGTCGGCGCTCGCCCTCGAAGGCGCGCTGAAGCTCAAGGAAATCAGCTATATCCACGCTGAGGGGTACGCCGCCGGCGAACTCAAGCACGGCCCGATCGCCCTGGTGGACGATCAGACCCCGATCATCATCCTGGCGCCCTATGACGCCTGGTTTGAGAAGTCGGCCTCGAACATGAGCGAGGTCATGGCCCGGGGGGGCCAGGTGGTGTTCATCACCGACACCGAAGGGGCCAAGCATGCTCCGGCCGGCGCCAAGGTGGTGGTCACCGCGCCATCCTCCGATCCCCTGGTCTCCACTCTGGTGATGTCGGCGCCCATCCAGTTGCTCGCCTATCACGTGGCCGTGCAGAAGGGCGCCGACGTGGACCAGCCGCGCAATCTGGCCAAGTCCGTCACCGTGGAGTGAGGCTGTCGGCCTTACGGGGCCGGCGGTGCGTCGGTGGCCGGCGAGGTTGCGGCCGGGTCCATGGCGGCGGGATCATTGACCGGCGGCGGCGTCATGCCGTCAGCCGGCATGGCCGGGTCGGTCATGGCCGGATTTGTCGGCGTCATGGGATCAGCCGGGGTCATGGCGCCCATGCTGTTCGTTTCGGCCGGCATGGGTTCGGTGGTCTCAACCTCGTTGTCGCCGCAGGCCGCCAGGCTGAGCGCAGCGAGCGCGCCGATGGTCAGGGTGGTCAGGTTACGCAGTTTCACGAGTTTGGCTCCCGTTGGGACGAATTCCCGAAACCCTCGAACGCCGAGCCCGCAGCCGCCGTTCCCGCTTTCGTGATCAGTCCCCAGGCCGGGCGCCTGGAACAGGTCGCATTCATCTGATGGTGGTGGATTTCCCGTAGGTCCTCGGCTAGCGATTTTGCGGCTCGATGGAGGACGGACATGGACAGGCGCGTTCGCAAGGCGGTGCTGCCAGTGGCGGGGCTGGGGACGCGGGTTCTGCCCGGGGCCAAGACCACCCCGAAGAACATGCTCAATGTCTTCGACCGCCCCATCCTGTCCTATGTGATCGAAGAAGGCCGCGCCGCGGGCATTGAGCACTTCGTCTTCATCGTCGGCCGGGGCCAAGGCGCGATCGAGGACTATTTCGACGCCTCGCCTGAAATCGAGAGCGCCCTGGAAGCCAAGGGCAAGGCCGACATCCTGGCCGAGGTGCGCCGGGACCTGCCCAAGCCCGGCCAGATGAGCTTCGTGCGACAGATGGCGCCCCTGGGTCTGGGCCATGCGGTCTGGTGCGCCCGGGACATCATTGGCGATGAACCCTTCGCCGTCATGCTGCCGGACATGCTGATGGCCGCAGAGCCTGCGGCGCTTGCCCAAGCGGTCAGCGCTCACGACCAGGTGGGCGGCAACATCATCGTTGTGGAGCCGGCGCCGGAGGGCGAGGCCCACAAGTACGGCATCGTCGATCTGGAGCGCCAGGAGGGCCGTCTGAACCGCATGCGCGGCATGGTCGAAAAGCCGGCGCCGGGGACCGAGCCCTCCAACCTGTTCATCAGCGGCCGCTACGTCCTGCAGCCCGACATCTTCCCTTTGCTGGAAAAGCAGGGAAAGGGGGCCGGCGGCGAGATTCAGCTCACAGACGCCATGGCCGAGCTGATGAAGGCGCAGCCCTTTCACGCCCTGGAATATGAGGGCGTGACCTACGACTGTGGCGACAAGATCGGGCTGCTGCGCGCCAATGTGGCGTTTGCTTTGCGCCATCCAAGCCTGGGCGCCGATGCGCGCGCGGCGATCAGCGGCCTGCTCTGAGGCCAGGGAAACCCGCCGCTCGCCCAGGCATTCCCCGCTCAGCGCTTTCACAACGCGCCGTCGTTTGTTAGCCCTGGCGAAGACGAAACCCTGCACGGATCGGAGCGGCGATGCGCGTACTCATTCTCGGCGGAGATGGCTTTTGCGGATGGCCGACGGCCCTCCACCTCTCCGCCCGCGGCCACGAGGTGGCCATCGTCGACAACCTGTCCAGGCGCCGGATTGACGGTGAGCTGGGGGTTCAGTCCCTGACCCCGGTGCAGGATATCCACGGGCGGATCGCCGCGTGGAAGGACGTCTCCGACCACGAGATCGGCTTTCACGACATCACCGTGGGCAAGGACTATGACGCCCTGCTCGACCTGCTGAAGACCTGGCGGCCGGACTCCATCGTCCACTTCGCCGAACAGCGGGCCGCGCCCTATTCGATGAAGTCGGCCAGGCACAAGCGCTACACGGTCGATAACAATCTCAACGCCACCAACGACGTGCTCGCGGCCATCGTCGATTCGGGCCTCGACATCCATCTGGCGCACCTCGGCACCATGGGCGTCTATGGTTACGGCACCGCCGGGGCAGCGATCCCCGAGGGCTATCTGACGGTCAAGATCGAAACGCCCGAGGGCTGGGTCGAGCGGGAGATCCTCTACCCGGCCAATCCTGGCTCGATCTACCATATGACCAAGACCCAGGACGCCCTGCTGTTCCAGTTCTACGCCAAGAACGACCACCTGCGGATCACCGACCTGCACCAAGGCATCGTCTGGGGCACCCAGACCGAAGAGACCCGCAAGGACGAGCGGCTGATCAACCGGTTCGACTATGACGGCGACTACGGCACAGTGCTGAACCGCTTCCTGATGCAGTCGGCGGTGGGCTATCCGCTGACCGTGCACGGGGCCGGCGGTCAGACCCGGGCCTTCATCCACATCCAGGACACCGTGCGCTGCGTCGAACTGGCCCTGGCCCATCCGCCCGAGCGGGGCGAGCGGGTCAAGGTGATGAACCAGATGACCGAGACCTGGCGGGTCAGGGATCTGGCGCAGATGATCGCCAGGCTGACGGACGCCGAGGTCGCCCACCTGCCCAATCCCCGGGCCGAGGCCGACGAGAACGACCTGGTGGTCGAGAACAAGTGCCTGCTGGACTACGGCCTCAACCCCATCCGGCTGGAGGATGGCCTACTGATGGAGGTCGCCGAGATCGCCCGGGCCTATGCCGACCGCGCCGATCTGAGCAAGATTCCCTGCGAGTCGCACTGGAACGCCGAACGGGCGGCCGCGGCCAGCGCGCCGGGCAAGGCGGTGGCGGCCGAATAGGGGACGGGCCGTGCGGCTCTTCACTTTCGGGTACGGGTTTTCGGCCACGGCCCTGGGGGCGCGGCTGAAGGCCGAGGGCTGGAGTCTGGCCGCCTCCTATCGACGCCCTGAGGACAGATCCAGGCTCTCAGCCCTGGGCGTGGAGCCGGTCTCGGTTCTCGACCGCGAGGGTCTGGCCGCCCACCTCAAGGCCGCTGACGCGGTGCTGGTCACCGCGGCCCCCGACGCGGAGGGCTGTCCTGGCCTGCGGACCCTGGTCCCGGCCATGGCTCGCGGCGGGGCCTTTCCCGACTGGCTGGGCTATCTCTCCACCACCGGCGTCTACGGGGACCGGCAAGGGGGGTGGGCGTTTGAGTCCAGTCGTCTGGCCGCCCAGTCGATGGAGGGGGCGCGGCGGGTGGCCGCTGAGCGGGACTGGCTGGACGTGGGCAAGGGCATGGGCCTGACCACGACCATCTTCCGCCTGCCAGGCATCTATGGGCCAGGCCGCTCCACCTTTGATCGCCTGCGCTCGGGCCGGGCCAAGCGGATCACCGCGCCGGGCCAGGTCTTTTCCCGCATCCATGTGGAGGATCTGGCCGCAGGGCTGGCCGCCTCCATCGCGAGGCCGCGGGCCGGCGGAATCTATAATCTGTGCGACGACGCGCCGGCCCCCAACAGCGAGGTTGTGGCCTATGCCGCAGAGCTTCTCGGCCTACCCGTTCCGCCGGAGGTCCCGGTGGAAGACGCCAATCTGGCCGGCCCGGCGCAGCGCTTCTACGCCGAGAGCAAGCGGGTCTCCAACGCCCGGGCCAAGGCCGAGCTCGGCTGGCGTCCGGCCTATCCGACCTATCGCGAGGGCCTCAGCGCCATCCTTCAGGCGGGCGGCTGAGCCAGCTCCTCGACCGCCGCGATCAGCCGGGCGAGATCCTGGGGCCGCGACAGGCGGTGATCCCCGTCCTTGATCAGCTGGAACACCACATCGGGGCTGTTGATCGCCTGGGCGAGTTCGAGGGCGTGGCGCCACGGGACATCGGCGTCTTCGCCGCCCTGCAGGATGCGCACCGGCGCGGTGATCGGCACAGGCCCCGGCAGGATCGACCAGCGGTCGCCGTCCTCCAGCAGGGTGCGGGCTATCGGATAGGGCTCCCCATAGTCCGAGGGGCGCATCCAGACCCCAGTCTCGTCCAGGGACCGGCGGGCCGCCGCATCGATTTCCGGTCCCATCAGCTTTTCGGTGAAGTCCGGCGCCGGGGCGACCAGGACCAGCCCTCGCACCTCATCCAATCGCACCATGGCCGCCAGACAGGCGATCCAGCCGCCCATGGAGGAGCCGACCGGAATGACTGGGCCAGGCGCCAGCTCATCGAGGACGGCCAGCGCATCCTCCCGCCAGCGGGTGATCGTGCCCTTGGCGAAATCGCCCTGAGATTCACCGTGGCCGAAATAGTCGAACCGCACATAGGCCTGGCCGGTCTGCAGCGCCCACTCGGCCAGGGCCTGGGCCTTGGTTCCGGCCATGTCAGAGCGAAAGCCGCCCATCCAGACGACGGCGGGGCCGCGGCCGGCGATCCGCCGCCAGGCCAACGACGTCCCGTCAGGGCGGCGCAGATATCCCGTTTCTTCACGCATGGGGCCTTATAGCCGGCTCTCCGGCCCCCTCCCAGGTCGTGCGGGGTTTACCGAAGCGTGTTCTGCGGTATGCAAGGCGCCGTGACATTGCCCCCGGACTTTACGCTTCTGCAGGTCGTCCCCGAACTGGACACAGGCGGGGCCGAGCAGACCACGATCGACATCGCCCATGCGGTGGTGCGCAGCGGCGGCAAGGCCCTGGTGGCCACCCGCGGCGGACGGATGGCCGCGCGGCTGGAGTCCGATGGCGGACGGCTGGCCCAGATGCCGGTCCAGACCAAGAACCCCCTGGTCATGCTGGGCAACGCCGCACGGCTGGTGGATCTGATCCGCCGCGAAAAGGTCAGCCTGGTCCATGCCCGCTCCCGGGCCCCGGCCTTTTCGGCGCTGTGGGCGGCGCAGGTCACCGGGACACCATTCGTCGCCACCTATCACGGGGTCTACAACGCCCGCAGCCGCCTGAAGCGATGGTACAATGCGGTGATGACCCGTGGAGACCTGGTGATCGCCAATTCCGACTTCACCCGCGACCATGTGCTGCGCGAGCACAGCCTGGACGCCGACCGCATCGTCTCCATCCCCCGGGGCGTCGACCTGGAGCGGTTCAATCCCAACTGGGTGGCGCCCGAGCGGATCGAGGCGCTGCGGCAGGCCTGGAACGTCCCGGCCGATCCTACGGTCACCACCTTCATGCTGGCCGCCCGCCTGACCCGGATCAAGGGGCATGGCACGCTCATCGCCGCCGCCGCCCGCCTGAAGGCTGCGGGACGCGGCGCGTTCCGCATTCTGCTGGTGGGCGATGATCAGGGCCGCAGCGCCTATCGGGCCGAACTGGCCGCCCAGATCGTCGCAGAAGGGTTGGAGGACCGGGTCTTCATGGTCGGCCACTGCGACGACATGCCCGCAGCCTATCTGCTGGCCGACGTGGCCCTCCTGCCGTCCATCGTGCCGGAATCCTTCGGTCGAACTGCGGTCGAGCCCCAGGTGATGGGCCGCCCGGTGGTGGCCTCGCAACTGGGCGGCATGACCGAGACCGTGATCCAGGGCGAGACCGGCTGGCTCGCGGCGCCAGGGGATGTGGACGCCTGGACCCAGGCGCTCACCCGGGCGATGGAGGCGGGCCCCGCCCGTCTGGCTGAAATGGGCCGGACGGCGGCCAACCGGTCCCGCCGGCTCTATTCGGTCGACGCCATGTGTGCGGCCACCCTGGAGGCCTACGAACGCGTCCTGGAGGCGAGGAGCTGATGGCGCCCCCCCGCGAGATCAAGAAAATCCTGGTCATCAAGCTGTCGGCCATGGGGGATTTCATCCTCGCCCTGGCCGCGGCCAAGCAGATCCGTCAGGCCCATCCCAAGGCGCGGATCACGCTGCTGACCACCCCGCCCTTCGAGGGGCTGGCCAAGCTCTGCCCCTATTTCAACACCGTCGAGACCGACGGGCGGCCTGAGGGTCTGGGGGACTGGCTGGCCCTGGTCGGACGCCTGCGCAAGGCCAAGTACGACCGGGTCTACGATCTCCAGACCTCGTCACGGTCGAACCTGATCTTCCACGGGATGCGGCCCTTCCCGCCGGAATGGTCGGGGGTGGCGGCCGGCTGCGCCCTGCCCCATCGCAATCCCCGCCGGGACAAGATGCACACGCTCGAGCGCCATGCCGACCAGCTCAAGGACGCCGGCATATGGCCTGATGCGCCCACGGAGCCGGGCACGGCGCCGGGGCCGGATGTGGCCTGGATCCTGCGCAAGGCCGAGGCGCCCCGTCCGGTGGCCGGCGGGATCGAGCCCCGGCCCTATGTTCTGATGGCGCCAGGCGGCTCAGCCCACCGGCCGGAGAAGCGCTGGCCGGTGGAGCAGTATGGGGAACTCGCCCGCATCCTCTACGCCGCCGGCTTCGACATCGTGATCATCGGCGGTCCGCAGGAGAGCGCGCTGGCGCGCACCATCCAGCGCAGCGTCGGCAAGGCCCGCGACCTGACTGGACGAACGGACCTGGCGCGAATCGCCATGCTCGGCGCCCGCGCCGCCCTCGTGGTGGGCAATGACACCGGTCCCGTGCACCTGGCGGCTGCGGCGGGGCCTCCGACCATCGTGCTGTTTTCCAAGGCGTCAGACCCCATTCTGTCAGCCCCGCGGGGCCATGTGGCCGTCCTGCAGGCCGATAATCTGGCCCGGATGCCGGTGGCCCAGGTGCTGCAGGCCGCCCGGGCGCTCACCCGGTTTCCTGACGGGTCGAATGCTTGATCGCCTCCGGGCGCTTCGTCATATAGTCTAGGGACCGGTCGGCGCGTCTGCGCGCCTGCGACATTCATTGAAACAGACTCAGGAGCTTTGCCTATTCGCCGCCCCATGCAGGCGCCGCCCCAGAAGGAAGGGCCGCGCATCAACGAGGACATCCGCGTTCCGCGCGTCCTGCTGATCGATCAGCAGGGCGAGAAGCAGGGCGTCATGCCCACGTCGTCGGCTCTCGAAGCCGCCGCGGAAGCCGGCCTCGATCTGGTCGAGATCGTGCCCAACGCGGATCCGCCCGTTTGCAAGATCCTGGACTATGGCAAGTTCAAGTTCCAGGAACAGAAGAAGAAGAACGAGGCGCGCAAGCGGCAGAAGGTGGTGGAGATCAAGGAGATCAAGCTCCGCCCCAACATCGACACCCACGACTACGAGGTGAAGTCCCGCTCGATGCACCGCTTCTTCGAAGAGGGCGACAAGGTGAAGGTCACCCTGCGCTTCCGCGGTCGCGAACTGGCGCACCCGGAACTGGGCATGAAGCTGCTGCAGAAGGTCAAGGCTGACTTCGAAGAGGTCGCCAAGGTCGAGTATGAGCCCCGCATGGAGGGCCGCCAGATGATCATGATCCTGGCGCCCCGCTAACCGCGGCCATCGACGCAAGACAAGCAAGGGCCGGCGGCGACGCCGGCCCTTTTTTGACGCCCGCGCCAGGAGCGCAGAGCCCGACTGACGCGGGGCTCAGAAATTCTGGTTATGAGAGGTCTTGCCGGACTCCCGGGCTGCGCCTAACACCGCCGCATGTCGAACCCTGCGCCGGGCGCGGCGACTCCGTCCGCTATGGCTGCGCCGTCGCTGATCGCCGTCATCTTCATCAACATGCTCGGCTTCGGGATCATCGTCCCGTTGCTGCCCTTCTACGCCAAGTCGTTCGACGCCCCGGCCTGGCAGATCGCGCTGATCTTCTCGGCCTATTCCGCCGGCGCCTTCTTCGGCGAGCCCTTCTGGGGCCGGCTGTCTGACCGCTATGGCCGCAAGCCGATCCTGATCAGCACCATCGCCGGCAACTGTCTCTGCTATCTGGCGCTCGCCTTCGCCCCCAATGTGTGGATCGCCCTGCTGGTGCGCTTCCTGGGGGGCCTGGCCAGCGGAAACGGCTCGGTGATCCAGGGCTACATCGCCGATGTCACCCCGCCGGAAAAACGCGCCCGCCGCATGTCGCACATGGGCGCGGCCTGGAATGTCGGCCTGATCGTCGGCCCCTCCGTCGGCGGCATCTTCGCCCACCCCGAGGCCGGCCCCCTGGGCTTCCGCCTGCCGCTGCTGATCGCCTCGGGTCTGGCGGCGGCCTCGGCCCTGTCCATCCTGGTCTTCATTCGCGAAAGCCGCGCGCGCCAGGAGGTGTTCGAGCACCAACCCAGCCGCTGGTCGGCCATCGGCGAGGCCGTGCGCCATCCCGTGGTCGGGCGGCTGATGCTGCTGACCTTCATGGTCGGCTTCGCCTTCACCGGCGTTGAGTCCATCTTCGGACTTTGGACCCAGGCCAGGTTCGACTGGGGCCCGCGGGAAATCGGCGTCTGCTTCGCCTTTGTCGGCGTCTGCGCGGCGACGACTCAGATGTTCGTCACCGGCCGGCTGTCCGAGCGCTATGGCGAGGGGCCGATGCTGGCCGTCGGCATGGCGCTGACCCTGGTTAGCGCGCTCGCCCAGCCCTTCGCCCCCAACGGCGCGGTGGTCATCGCCCTGATGTGCACCATGGCGGTGGGCCAGTCAGTGGCCTTCCCCAATGTCAGCGCGCTCATCTCCCGCACCGCCGACCCGCACCGCACGGGTCAGATCCTGGGGCTCAACAACGCCATGGGGGCGCTGGCCCGGGTGGTTGGTCCCTTCTGCGCGGGCCTGGCCTTCGCCGGCATCTCCATCAGCGGTCCCTTCTTTATCGCCGCCCTGATGCTGGCGCCGGCCATCTGGCTGGCCCTGGCCGCCAGCCGGCGGGCGCCAGCCATCGAGGCCCAGATCGAGACCGCCCCTGAAGCCGAGGCCAGTCGGCCGTGACCGACGCCGCGCCCAGGGAAGACCCAAGGGCGCTGATCGTCCTTCTATCGGTCATCTTCCTGAACATGGCCGGCTTTGGCCTGGTCATCCCGCTGCTGCCCTTCTTCGGCCAGGCCTTTGACGCCCCGGCCTGGCAGATCACCCTGATGTTTTCGGCCTTCTCGGTGGGCCAGTTCCTGGGCGAGCCCTTCTGGGGAAAGCTGTCGGACCGCATCGGGCGCAGGCCTGTGTTGATCCTCACCACTGCCGGCGGGGCGCTGGCCTATGTGGCCCTGGCGCTGGCGCCCGGCATCTGGACGGCCCTTGCGGTCCGCCTGGTGAGTGGCTTCCTTTCGGGAAACATCTCGACCCTGCAGGGCTATCTGGCCGACATCACCCCGCCGCACCAGCGGGCGGGCCGCATGGGGATCATGGGGTCGGCCTTCTCCCTGGGCTTCATGGTGGGACCCGCGCTAGGCGGCCTGCTGGCCCGCCCCGAGCTTGGACCGACGGGCTTCCAGATCCCCCTCTATGTCGCCGCCGCCTTCGGCCTGGCCTCGGCGCTGGGCGTCTTTCTGTTCATGCGCGAGACCATCACGCCGCAGGCCAAGGGGGCGGTTCGGCCGCCGGCCCCGCCCCGGGGTATGGTCCTGCGGGAAGCCCTGGCCGACCCGGTCATTCTGCGGGTCTTCCTGATCAGCTTCGTGACCATTTCGGGCTTCGCCGGGATCGAGGCCACCTATGGTCTCTGGACCGAGGCCCGGTTTGGCTGGGGGCCGCAGGAGATCGGCCTGGCCTTCATGCTGGCCGGCATCATCGGGGTGGTCGCGCAAGGCTCCCTGACCGGCATGCTTGTGCGCCGCTATGGCGAAGGCCGCGTCCTGCTCGCTGGTCTCTGCCTGATGTTCGTGGGCATGCTGACCCAGTTCGCCGCCATCGGCTGGCCCATGGCGGTCGTGGGTCTGGCCATCGTGGTGTTCGGCCAGTCCATCACCTTCCCCAACCTTGTGGCTCTGATCTCCATGGCCACGCCGTCCGAACGTCAGGGGGAGGTGCTGGGGCTGAACATGTCCAACAGCGCGCTCGCCCGTATCGGCGGACCGATCCTGGCCGGACAGCTCTTCTCGCTGGTGGCGCCTGGCGCGCCCTTCGCCCTGACGGCCATCCTGATCCTGCCGGCCATCTGGCTGTGCCTGCAGATCATGGCCAGGGTCACTGATCGTCGGGCCTGACCGCCGCCGCCCAGAGGGGGCGCGGACTTGCCTTTTGTCCGGGGTTGGCGTAAGCACCCGCCCCTTCGGAGCCGTCTGGCCAACAGGCATGCCAGGACGGCTCATCAATACGCCAGAGGACGGGGCGCCTGGCGCTCCGCAAGTGAAATGCCGAAACTGAAGACGAAGTCAGGCGCCAAAAAGCGCTTCAAACTGACGGCGACGGGCAAGATCAAGGCCGGCGTCGCGGGCAAGCGCCACCGGCTCATCAGCCATAACAGCAAGTACATCCGCCAGAACCGCGGCACCAAGGTCATGAGCGCGGCCGATACCCGCATCATCAAGACCTTCCTGCCCTACGGCCTGTGATCGGGAGCACATAAGATATGGCACGCGTTAAACGCGGTGTGGTCGCCCACGCCCGACACAAAAAAGTTCTCGAGCAGGCCAAGGGCTTCTATGGCCGCCGCAAGAACACCATCCGGACCGCCAAGGCCGCCGTCGACAAGGCCGGCCAGTACGCTTATCGCGACCGCAAGGTGCGCAAGCGTAACTTCCGCTCGCTGTGGATCCAGCGGATCAACGCGGCCGCGCGTCTGGAAGGCATGACCTATTCGACCTTTATCTTTGGCCTCGACAAGGCCGGGATCGAGATGGACCGCAAGGTGCTGGCCGACATCGCCGGCAACGATCCGATCGGTTTCAAGGCCATCGCCGACAAGGTTCGCGCCGCGCTGGCTTGAGGATTGCGGCGGGCTTCCAGGCCCGTCTCCGATCTCACTGAAAGGCCCTCCGGCGTCGCCGTCGGAGGGCTTTTTGCTGCGCGCCCTTCCCGCCGATACGACCACGCGATAGAGCACCCAGGCCATGACCGATCTGAACACCCTGAAGACCGACCTGATCGCCCAGGTGGAGGCCGCGAATGACGCCGCCGCACTGGAGGCGATCCGCATCTCAGCCCTCGGCAAGAGCGGCCAGATCTCCGAGCTTCTGAAGTCGCTCGGCAAGATGAGTCCCGACGAGCGCCGCGAGCAGGGCCCGCTGATCAACGGCCTGCGCGACACCGTCGCCGCCCGGCTGGCCGAGCGGAAGGCTGAGATGGAGGCCGCCGAGCTCGACCGCCGCCTCGCCGCCGAGGGCGTCGACCTGTCCCTACCCGCCCCGCCCCGGCGCCGCGGCAGCGTTCATCCCACCATGCAGGTGATGGACGAGATGGTGTCGATCTTCGCCGAGATGGGCTTCTCGGTGGCCGAGGGGCCGGACATCGAAACCGACTTCAACAACTTCACCGCCCTGAACTTCCCGCCCAAGCATCCGGCGCGGGAGATGCACGACACCTTCTTCATGGCGGCCGACGCGGCTGGCGAGCGCAAGGTGCTGCGCACCCACACCAGCCCGGTGCAGGTGCGGGTGATGCGCCAGATCAATGAGAAGGTCCCGGCCTGGGTCGCCACCGGCCAGGAGCCGCCGATCCGCGTCGTGGTGCCGGGACGCACCTATCGCTGCGACTCCGACGCCACCCACACGCCCATGTTCCACCAGATGGAGGGCCTGGTGATCGACAAGGCGGTCCATATGGGCCACCTGAAATGGACCCTGGAGACCTTCATCTCGCGGTTCTTCGAGACCGAGGGCGTGGTCAGCCGTTTCCGGCCGCATCACTTCCCGTTCACCGAGCCCTCGGCCGAGATGGACGTCCAGTGCGACCGCTCCGGCGGCGACATCAAGATCGGCCAGGGGACCGACTGGCTGGAGGTGGTAGGCTGCGGGATGGTGCATCCCAATGTGCTGCGCAACTGCGGCCTGGATCCCGAGGTCTGGCAGGGCTTCGCCTTCGGCTTCGGCGTCGACCGGCTAGGCATGCTGAAATACGGCATGCCGGATCTGCGAGACATGTTCGCCGGCGACACCCGGTGGCTCGGCCACTACGGCTTCTCGCCCTTCGCCATGCCCAACCCGGCCACGGGACTGAGCTGACCTCTGTTCGAAGCGCCCCTCAGGGGGCGCGCCCCCCGGCGCCAGCGCGAGGTTAACCTCGCCGCTTGCCCAGCCCCCTCGCAGGAGGGGACGGACCTGACGAGCTGATACGATGAAGTTCACCCTTTCCTGGCTCAAGGAACACCTGGACACTCAGGCCACCGTCGAGGAGGTGGTCGAGGCCATGACCATGGCCGGCCTGGAGGTCGAGCACGTGGAAAATCCGGCGGCCAAGCTGGCGGCGTTTTCCGTGGCCAAGATCGTCGAGGCCGTGCAGCACCCCAACGCCGACCGCCTGCGGGTCTGTCAGGTGGACACCAGGGACGGCCGCAAGGAGATCGTCTGCGGCGCCCCCAATGCGCGGCCTGGCCTGACCACCATCTATGCGCCGCTGGGCGCCTATGTGCCGGGCTCCGGCATCACGCTGGAGGCGCGCCCGGTGCGCGGCGTGGTCTCCAACGGCATGCTGTGTTCAGCCTCAGAGCTTGAGACCGCCGAGGAGTCGGACGGAATCATGGAGTTACCCGACAGCCTCGCCGTCGGGACCTCGGCCGCAGAGGCGCTCGGCCTGGAAGCGGTCATCGATTTCGAGGTGACCCCCAACCGCCCCGACTGGCTGGGTGTCGCCGGCATCGCCCGGGACCTGGCGGCCGCGGGCCTTGGCAAGCTGAAGGACGTCTCGGTCGCCCCGGTGAAGGGCGCCTTCCCCTGCCCGGTGTCGGTTCGTCTGGATGCGCCGGAGGCCTGCCCGATCTTCGCCGGGCGGCTGATCCGCGGCGTGAAGAACGGCCCTTCGCCGGCCTGGCTGCAGCAGAAGCTGATCTCTATCGGCCTGCGCCCGATCAACACCCTGGTCGATATCACCAACCTGATCTCCTACGACCGCGCCCGGCCGCTGCACGTCTATGACCGGACCAAGCTGGTGGGCGATGTGATCGTGGCCCGCCTGGGCGCCGGACGGGACGCAAGCGCGCCGGCCCACACCGACGCACCGACGCCGGCCGAGCATCGGGACGAGCAGCTGATCGCCCTGGACGGCAAGACCTATGACATCACCTCGGAGATGTGCGTCATCGCCGACGCCGGCGGCGAGCGCCCGGTGGGGCTGGGCGGCGTCATGGGCGGCGAGAGCACCGGCTGTTCGGAAGACACCACAGAGGTGTTCGTCGAGAGCGCCTGGTTCGATCCGATCCGTACCGCCCAGACCGGCCGGACCACCGGCATCACATCGGACGCCCAGTACCGGTTCGCCCGGGGCGTCGATCCGGGCTTCGTGGTCGATGGGCTGGAGCTGGCCACGCGGCTGATCCTGGAGCTCTGCGGCGGCGAGGCCTCCGAGGTCGTGGTGGCCGGCGAGGCGCCCGCCGCGCCGGGCCCCATCGCCTTTGACCGCACCTATGTGCGCCAGCTCACCGGCCTGAACCTGACCGATGACCGCATCGACCAGATCCTGCGGGACCTGGGCTTCGCGGTGGACGGCGGCCAGGTCACCCCGCCCACCTGGCGGCGCGACGTCGAGGGCCGCGCCGACCTGGTCGAGGAAGTCGCCCGAATCGAGGGCTATGGCGCCCTGCCCGTCGAGCCCCTGCCCGAGATGCCCCGGCCGGCCGGCGGCGTGCTGAGCGTGCGCCAGGGCCGGATGCGGACCGCCCGCCGGGCCATGGCGGCCCTCGGCTATGCTGAGACGGTCAGCTGGAGTTTCCTGCCGCGCAGCGCCGCCCGCCTGTTCGGCGGCGGCGACGAGGCCCTGATGATCGCCAATCCGATCTCGGCGGACCTGGACTGCATGCGCCCCTCGGTCCTGCCCAATCTGATCGAGGCGGCCGGGCGCAATGCGCGCAAGGGGTTCGCCGATGTGGCCCTGTTCGAAATCGGGCCGATCTATCGGGACGATACGCCAGAGGGCCAGTCAGCGGTGGTGGCCGGCCTGATCGCCCCCCATGCGCCCCGGCGCTGGGACGGCGGCGGCGATGACCCGCTGTTCGCGCTCAAGGCCGACCTGATGGCCCTGCTGGACGAGTTGGGGGCGCCGGCCCTGCAGACCGCCCAGGGCTCGAGCTCATCCTGGTGGCATCCGGGCCGCTCAGCCCGCCTGCAACTGGGGCCCAAGACGGTCGTCGCCGAATTCGGGGAACTGCACCCGCAGGTCCTGAAGGCCCTGGACGTGGCCGGCCCGGTGCTGGCTTTCGAGCTCAACATCGACGCCCTGCCAGAGGGCAAACGCAAGGCGGTGAAGACCAAGCCGGCGCTCTCGCTCTCGCCGCACATGCCGCTCAGCCGCGACTTCGCCTTCGTGGTGGATGAGGCCGTGGCCGCCGGGGACCTGATCCGGGCTGTGGCCGGGGCCGACAAGGCCCTGATCGCTCAGGCGCGGGTCTTCGACGTCTATCGTGGCGCCAGCCTTGGCGAGGGTGTGAAGTCCCTGGCCGTGGAGATCCTGATCCAGCCGCAGGATCACACCCTAGGCGAGGCCGAGATCGAGCAGCTGTCGGCCAAGGTGGTGGCCGCTGCGGCCAAGGCCGTGGGCGCGAAGCTGCGGAGCTAGGGTTTAGGGCGCGGCGAAGGCCGCGCCCGGAGCCCATCAGAACGGGAAGAGGTTCCGCTGCCGGCTATAGGCCAGGTAGCCGATGTTGGCGCCCAGGCGCAGGCCGACGCCGGCCCGGATCGGCGCCAGGATGATGTCGCTGGCCTTCTGATAGTTCACCCCAAGACCGCCCACGAGGTAGGCCGAGCCCTCGACGCCCGGGAAGCGCTGATAGATGGCGTCCGGGTAGTGCAGGTTATAGCAGAGCGTGAAGACCCGGCTGGCGTTGGCGCCCAGGTCCCAGCCGATGGAGGGCCCCTGCCAGAAGACCTCCTGGGTCTGGCGGTTCTTCATATAGAGCAGGCCACGGCCGTAGCGGGCCCCGATGCTGATGGCGGCTGAGCCCTCCTCGCCGGCGATATAGCCGGTGGGGCTGCCGTTCTCTGCGAAGACGCGCTCGATGGCCCCGCCCGCGGCTTCAGCCGTGACGCCGAGGAAGTCGGAGACATCACGGACGATTTCGTCGCGGGAATAGGTGGCCGCCTGTTGGGCCTCTACGGGGAAGTTCGGGTCCTGCTCGGGCGGCGGGCCCCCCTGGGTCGTTCCCTGGGGGGCGGGCTGGGCCGTGGCGCAGCTGGCGAGGCCAGCCGAGCCGGCCGCCGCCAGTCCGCTTACGATCAGCTTGCGACGGTCCATGTCTGTTCTCCTGGTGACGGTGGGATCGTCCCGTCTCTCGAAGGCATGAATGGGGCAGCTTGGCTTAATGTCTGATTAAGCATGTTGGTCTGCGGGCTTCAGGGCCGGTTGGCGCCAGCCGCTGTCAGATAGATGGGATTGGAGAGCGCCAGCAGCGCCCCATCGAGATCCCGCAATTCCACCCGCAGCCACCCCGTCCGGCCCTCGCTGCGGCGGGTAAAGGCCACCGTCGCCTCTGGACCCTCAGGGACAGGCAGGACCTCAACGGCGCCGCCGGGCTCGACCACGTAAAGGCGGGCGGCGGGCGCGCCGGCGATGGTCGCGCGGAAGGCGATCATCTGGCCGGGCGAGGCGGTGATCTGACCGCCCATCACGGCGCTGGCCCCCTCCGCCTGCGCCTCCAGGTCGAAGGCCGTCAGGCCAGGGTGGGCGAGGTCGATGAAGACCCGGCCCGCCCGCAGGCTGGCCATCAGGTCAGACTGAGAGAGACTGGCGGCCCAGATCACGGTGGCGGGCCGGCCCAGCGCGCCGGGCGCCTCAACAGGGCGGTCAGGATCGTGGCTATCGCTGCCGGCGATGGCCGTGATCTGATGACCTTGATTCAGAAGGTTCTCCCAGAAGCCGATCCCGCTGAGCGGCGACTCGGCCCGGCCGCCGAACGCGGCCATGGCGCCGCCATTCAGCACCTCGACGGCGTCGATTTTCGACCCGTCGAGATCTCCCCGCCAGCCACAGCCCATGCAGGCCTCGCCTGACGGCATGCGCGGGTGGTTGATGGAGACGATCGCGCCTAGGCTTGCGGCCCGGTCGGCTACAGCGTTCAGGTCGGTCGCGCCCGGCGCCTCCAAACGAAACTCCAGCGGGGCGGTGAGACCAAACAGATTGGCGTGACCCTGAAAGGTGGTCAGCTCCCGACCCGGGATCAGCAGGATGTCGTCGAAATAGGGCTGCAGCTCCCGCAGGCCCTGGGTGTGCGAGGCGGCGTTGTGTTCGGTGAGCGCGACGAAATCCAGGCCCCGCGCCGCCGCGGCCTCAACGACCTTGAACAGGGGACAGGGGACGCGGGCCCCGCCCCGGCTCTGGCAGGTCCCGTCGCTATGGCCCGAATGGACATGCAGGTCGCCCCGCCACCAGCCCGGCCCTGCGGCCAGGGACGCGTCTGACAGGCCGGCGAAGGGCGCATCCTGCGGGTCAATCCAGATCTCGGCTGTGTAGCGGGTGGTCGCTCCGGCCCGGAGATTGGGTACGCCCAGAACCAAGGCCCAGGTTCCGGCCGGGAGCGGGCCTGGGAGATAGGACGGCGTGGCATCGCTGGCCGAGATCGTCAACCGGTCCCGGGCGCCCCCGCTCCAGCCGCGGAAGCGGTCGGGGTCACGCACCCCAAGATCGATGGTCGTCCGGTCTGCGGCCCCATCATGGCGAAAGAGAACGGTGAGCCGCCCGGTCCCGGCAGGCACGGCGAAGGCCAGCTCGACATAGGTTTCATGGTCGGCCCGGGTGAGCTGGCCCTCCAGGCGGATGTCTGCCGGACGTTCAGGGACGGGCGACGCCGCAGCAGCGCTGGCGAGCGCGAGGGCCAGAAGACATGTGAGCGCCGCCGCCAGTCGCATCAGATCCGCCCCTCGAACAGGCTCGCAGGTGAGCCCGTGTCATCCTGGCAGGATCGGGGGGGTCTTAGAACTCTTCCCAGCTATCGCCGTTGGCCTGCGGCGCCATCTTGAGGGCCGCGGACCCTTGGGTCTGGTAGCGGGCCTGCGGGCGTTGTGTGCGGGGCGGCGGGGCGGCCGGACGCCGGGCAGGCGCGCTGCGGGTCCCGGCGCCAGCCACCGTGAAACGGCTGATCAGCCGGGTCAACTCTCCGGCGTCCTGGGCCAGGGCCTGGCTGGCGGCGGTGGACTGCTCGACCATGGCGGCGTTCTGCTGGGTCATCTGGTCCATCTGATTGACCGCCGTATTGACCTCCTGCAGGCCGGTGGCCTGTTCCTGGGCGCTGGCGGCGATCTCGCTCACGAGACCGGTGATGCGGCCCACCTGACTGACGATCCGCTGGAGCGCGTCGCCGGTCTTGCCCACGAGTCCGACCCCTTGAGCCACCTGTTCGGTGGAGGCGCTGATGAGGGCCTTGATCTCCTTGGCGGCCTCGGCCGAGCGCTGGGCCAGGGCCCGGACTTCGGAGGCGACCACGGCGAAGCCGCGGCCGGCGTCGCCAGCCCGAGCGGCTTCCACGCCGGCGTTCAGGGCCAGGAGGTTGGTCTGGAAGGCGATCTCGTCGATGACGCCGATGATCTGGCTGATCTGGGCTGAGGACTGCTCGATCTGGCCCATGGCGGCGACCGCCTCGCCGACCACCTGGCCCGAGGCCTCAGCGTCAGTGCGGGCGGCGCCGACCACATCACGGGCCTCCTTGGCGCCCTCGGCCGTGCGCTTGACCGTGGCGGTGAGCTCATCGAGCGCCGCTGCGGTCTCCTCAAGGCTAGCGGCTTGCTGTTCGGTGCGCCGCGACAGGTCGTCGGCGGCCTGGGCGATCTCGGCAGTCGCGCCGTCAATGCTACTGGTCGCGCCGATGATGGCGCCCATGGCTTCGGCCAGACTGGCGATGGCGGCGTTGAAGTCGGTCTGAAGGCGGGCGTATTCGCTGGGAAAGTCGCCATCGATGCGCGCCATGAGATCGCCGGCCGCTACCGCCGAGAGGCCCGTCCCGATGGCGGCCATGGCCTGCTCCTGACGGGCATGGGCCGCCTGCTGCTCCTGCAGCCGGCGTTTGCGATCCATTTCGATCTCGGTGACGTCTGTGGCGAACTTCACCACCCTCACCGGCTTCCCGTCCGCGTCGAGAATCGGATTGTAGGTCGCCTGAATCCAGACCTCGCGGCCGCCCTTGCCCAGGCGGAGGTACTTGTTAGCCAGGAATTCGCCGCGGTTCAGGGTGGCCCAGAATTCCCTGTAGTCAGGCTTGGATGCTTCGTCGGCCGGCACGAACAGGCGGTGATGACGACCGACAATTTCTTCGGCCGTATAGCCCATGGCGTCGAGGAAATTCTGGTTCGCCTTCAGGATCGTCCCATCAAGGCTGAATTCGATCACCGCCTGCGAGCGGTTGAAGGCCGAAATCATACCCTCGGCTTCAGTGATATATTGATCTTTGGCGGCCTGTTTTGACTTGGCTTTCTTGAACATCGTTCCTCAACACCGCTCAATCTTGGCTCGTCCGGTCCTGAGGGGCCCGCCAATCGAGACCCCGGTTACGCGGATTCCCATTAACAGGTCCTTTAAAGCGACACTCTCCACAGGTTGAGACAATGAGAAACAACTACCAATCGTGGATTCTCACGACCATTTTCAGTAAATTTACCACGCCTAGTCAGATGGCTATGTATTTGCGGCTATCATTTACTCAAATCGGCGTGGCCGTCTGACCTCGCCCGTCGGGTCAAGACCGGCCCCTGCTAACGCCCCCTTCATCCTGCGATGCGAGGCTAATCCTCTGAAAAGGAGTAGCGTTTTTGTCGGCCCTGGCTTGTCTGCGCGTTGTGGTGCGCTCCGATCAGAGCGCACATTCGGAAGAGGCCCTGAGCCTGCTCGTGGCCAAGTTCACCACCGCCTTCCTCGAAGTGCGCTGGTCGTGGCCGCGCAAATTTTCCGCGATCAACCCCTACGCTTTCTTGCTGAACGACCCCCGGGCGGCTGAGCTGGACACCGCCGAGCTCGGACGCCTGTCGGCGGAACTGCACGCTCACCTGTTCGGCGAGGAAGACACGGACGGATCGGACGTCACCGTCCTGCTGTTCGAGGGGGCCGAAGAGGCCATGGCGGCCTTTGCTGAACTGAGTGAGCCGGCGCTGGCCCAGGCCATGGTCGACCCCCTGGCCGCCCCCGCTGGCGGACGCCTCAGCCGCATCACACCCGATGGCCAGCGGCTGCGGCTGCCCCCCAATGCGGGACAAGACGAGGGAGACGTCCCAGGAGGATCGCCCAAGAGGCGGGGGACGCACGGCCCGGACCGGGACCCCAATCTCGAGGCTGTTCAGGGCATCTACTACAGCGCCCGACAGATCTTCGTCGGCGATGTGGTGGCCAGTACGCCGGCGGAGGCGCGAACCCATTTCAGCCTGGTGGACGGGGACGATCACCTTCCGGCCAATCCTGAGGCCTTTGACGCCGCCTGCGTCGTGGCCGCCTTTCAGTTCCTGGCCCATAGCCCGTCAGACGCGCCGCTCTATCTGCCGATCTCCTTCTCCACCCTGCTGCGGCCATCCCGACGGGCGGCCTATCTGGAACTGCTGGCCATTCTGCCGGTGTCGGAGCGGCGACGATTGGCCGCCGCGGTCTATGACGTGCCCCGCGCACCGTCCTTTCAGGCCTTGAAGCAGCTGCGCGACGCGCTCGACATCCAGTTCAGCGCGATCGACCTGCGCACGCACGATCCAGCGTTCGAGATCGAACAGCTGGCCGCTGAGGCGGTGACCAGCGTGACCCTCGTGCTGCCCCAGGCCGAACCCGAGCGGCGGCTGATCGTGCTGCGCCGCTTCATCGCGCGACTCGAGGCCTATAAGCGCCGCCGGATCTGGCCCGGCGTGACCAATCTCCGCACCCGGCGCGAGCTGGACATCGCCCTTGAGGCGAAGGTCCCCTTCCTGACCGGGCCTGGCGTCTGTCGTCCCCAGGCCAGACCCCTGGGGGGCAGGCCCTGGCCGATTGAACAGTTGCCCGTGCTCTCGACCCTGGCAGGCCTCCGGCCGCAGATGGCCTGAGGCTCAGGCCTTGGCGCGCACCTTGCGCAGACGACCGCGGATCTCGTCGGCGGTCTCACGCACGCACTCGTGGGGATCAGATCCCTCCAGCAGGACGTGGACTGACTTGGGGAGGGCCTGGCGCAGAACCCCAAGCGCCCGGGGCGGCGCCATGATCACCAGACCCTGGAACAGGCCCCGGCGGGTCGGATCGGCCAGGCTCTCGGCGACCCGCTCCAGAAACCGGTCCTCCGCCTCTTCGTGCGGCGCCCGCTCTCCGGCGCCATGCTGGCCGTGGCCGGCCCGGTCGTGGACCGTCGCCCCGTGGGCCGCGGCCTTCGGATAGTCGCCGCCCACTCGTCCCATGCGCCGGGCCTCGATCTCGCGCACATCACCGGCGCGTTGGCGCTCCTCAAAGACCCGCGCCTGATCGCCATCGGCCACCAAAATCCAGGTGGTTCCTGTCACGTCCATGGTCATATCCTCCCGTATCGGCCGCATTGACCTCCGCCCACGAGTCCCGCGCCCTGACACAGATCAATCCAAGGCCCGGCCAGGGAACGAGGATCACCTAAGGGATAACCCTGAGTGGGCGCTGCCTGCGCGGCGGCCTATCCTTCGATCTGCCGGGCCAAGCAGCGCCCGTCAGAGGTCGTTGAGGAAGCCGCCATGTCAGAGATTTCCGCCAACACCGCCGCCCTGGGCGGCGTCCTGGTTCATGTGGAGCCCGGCGAGGCGTCCCGTGATCGTGTCCGGGTGGCCGCCGCCCTGGCCAAGTCCATGGGGGCCCGGCTGATCGGCCTGGGCGCGGAGATGGCCCAGCCCCTGGTGTCCAGTCCCTATGGCGGGGTGAACACCGCTGAATGGGTTGTAGCCATGAACAAGCAGATTGATGACGATCTGATCGCCGCCCAGGGCGCGTTCGACCTGGAAACGTCAGGCCTCGACAGCGAGTGGCGCGCCATGCGCGAAATGCCCGCCCGTGCGCTGGCCTCAGCGGCCCGGGCCTGTGACGTGGTGGTGGTCAGCGCCCATCCGCAGACCAACTACTACCGGGCCGCCGACCCGGCGGAGGTTGTGATGCGCAGCGGCCGGCCGGTGCTGGTGACGCCCGCCAAGGCGAGTCCCCTGGATGGCCGCGCTGTGGTTCTGGCCTGGAAGGACACCCGCGAAGCCCGCCGCGCCCTGCAGGATGGCCTGCCCTTCATGCAGAGGGCCGGGCAGGTGGTGGTCGTGGCGGTCTGCAGCCAGGACGAAGCTGGCGCTGTGCAGCGCCAGGTCGATGACGTCATCGCCTATCTGTCCCGGCGCGGCGTTCGCGCCACGGCGAAGGTGAGCATCGCCCCGGACGCCGGCGTGGTCGGCGAACTGAATGCGACCGCCCAGGCGATCGGCGCCGATCTGATCATCGCAGGCGCCTACGGCCAGAGCCGCCTGCGGGAGTGGGTGTTCGGCGGCGTGACCCGCACCCTGATGGACGAGCCGACCCGCCACCTCCTGCTGAGTCACTGACGCCGTGCAGGAGGCGCCCACGGAACGCGGCATGTTCCGTGGGCTCAGGCGTCCTGGCCGCCTGCCGCGCCCTGAAAGAGGCGTGTGACCGCTTCAGTACGGTTCCGCGCCCCAGCGGCCCCGAGGACGGCCTGAACATGCAGTTTCACCGTGGCGATGGAGATGCCCAGGGTCTTGGCGATCTCCTTGTTCGTGCGGCCCAGGCGCATCTCCTCAAGGACTTCCCGCTGCCGTTTCGACAGACGGTCGGCCGGACCCAGCGCCACCGAACCTATCTGCGCCTCGTCCTCCTCAAAGCAAGGGAAGTACTCTCCGCCGGCCAGGACCAGCCGGATCGCCGCGAGCATCAGCGGGGCGTCGTCGGTCTTGGGCAGGATGCCGGAGAATCCGTGGGCGCGAGCGCGGCGCGCCAGAACCAGATCCCGCTCGGGCGCCATCAACAGACGGCGATGCGCGGGCGCGGACATGGACTCCGTCAGCACCTC
Organism: Caulobacteraceae bacterium; assembly: GCA_027489335.1. Taxonomy (GTDB): domain Bacteria; phylum Pseudomonadota; class Alphaproteobacteria; order Caulobacterales; family Caulobacteraceae; genus Phenylobacterium. The sequence continues at coordinate 25,468 of JAIXZX010000001.1, forward strand.
CGCCAGTTCCGCAGCCGACAGCGGATCAATCATCAGCAGTGAAAACGGGGGGCTCGCGACAAGCTCGCCCAAAGTCGCCGCCTCGATCACCGCGCAGTCGCCCATCTCGCCCGACAGCAAAGTCGCCAGGGCCCGCCGGCAGACCGGCTGACGACTTACGATCGCAACTCTGGTTTCACTCACAGTAAATTACCCGCCATCCGCGTGCGCCGTAGCGCTCAAGTGATCAAACCTCACTTTGAGTAGGGATATCCTTGATCTGCGTCACCTGGCCGCCCGGCCATGACCATTCGGCGCAGTTCAGGTCAACCGGAGATGGGCGCCGCCGCACCGACGCCAAGGCATGGCCATTGGGTGGGATTTATCCCTGAAACGAACTGGGAAAGGCTGGCGACAGGAGAGCTGAAGCCGCCCATGAGTCATTTGGAGACAGGACCCAACCCATCCTCGGCGGCGTCTGGTGGCCCAGACCTCCTGGTCAGCGAGTTCTTGCAGGCGGAGTTCGCCTTCATGGTGCTCGACTTCGACGCCGAGCTGCGGTTCGTCGGCGGGGCCTGCGCCCTGCCCGGAGGAGCGGCCGGCCAGGCGCCCTGCCCGGCCGGGGCGCGTCTGGCCCACCTGTTCACGCCCAGCGATCTGGAGCGGCTGGAGCCGCTGATCGTCGCCGCCCTGCAAGCCCGCCCAGGCGCGATCAAGATCACGTCAGGCTACGGCGCCGAAACCCGGACCCTCAAGCTCGGCGTCCTTCCCCGCTGCCAGGGCGACGGGGCGGGGCCGGCGGGACTGGTTCTGACCATCGAGGATGTCACCCAGCGCCTGGAGAGCCGGCTTCGCCTGGAGGCGCTCGAAGATCGGCTGCGGGCCATTCTCAGTCACGCGGCGGACGCGGTGATCGTAATCGACACCGAAGGTCGGATTGAACTGGCCAATGGCGCGGCTGAACGTCTGACCGGCTGGGTGGCTGGCGACCTGGTCGGCAGCCCGATCACGGTGCTGATGGAGGAGCCGTTCCGCAGCAGCCACCAGGGACAGATCGAGCGCTATCTGGAGTTTGGCGACAGCGGGATCCTGAACGTAGGCCCCAGACCCTTCCCGCTGCTCCGCCGGGACGGCGCCACCTTGCCCATAGAGCTATCGGTGGGCGAGGCCTTCATTGCGGGCGAACGCAAGTTCATCGGCGTCTGCCGGGACATCAGCCAACGGTTGGAGAAGGACGAGGCGCTGCGCTCGGCCAACGCCGCCCTGCGCCACAAGATCAGCGAGCTTCAGGCGGTGAGCCAGGGCCTGGAAGCCCAGAAGCTCGCCCTGGAACGCCTTGCCGCCGACAACGCCGCGGCCCGGGCCGAGGCTGAACGGGCCAATCAGGCCAAGTCCCGCTTCCTGGCCACCATGAGCCATGAACTGCGCACGCCGCTGAACGGCATACTGGCGGTGTCGGAGGCGCTGGGGCGACGTGGCCTGCCGCCGGCCGATCAGGAGTTGGTGGAGATCATCTCGTCCTCCGGCCAGGGCCTGCTCTCCATTCTCAACGAGATCCTCGACCTCTCGCGGGTGGAGTCCGGACAGTTGCAGATCGAGCCGCGGCTCTTCAGCCCGCGGGAGGCGGTCAGGGCGGTGGCCGAGGTCTGGCGGTTCGCCGCCGAGGCCAAGGGCCTTGAGTTGCGCGTCCAGACAAGGGGCCTGGCGGCCCCACGGATCGGCGACGCGCAGCGCCTGCGGCAGATCCTGTCCAACCTTGTGAACAATGCGATCAAGTTCACCGACCGCGGGGCGATCACGCTGCGGGCCCGTCCCGTGGCGCAGGGCCAGCGGCTGCGGTTCGAGGTGATCGACAGTGGTCCAGGGGTCGCGCCCCACGACCGTGAGCGGCTGTTCGAACCGTTCGTACAGGCCGATTCCGAGCGAACCCGGCGCCATGGCGGCGCGGGTCTGGGCCTGGCCATCTGCCGGGAGCTGGCCGGCCTGATGGGCGGACGCATCTGGGTGGAGCCCACCCCGAACGGCGGGGCCTGTTTCGTCGTCGACCTGCCCCTGGCGCTGGCCGAGGCGGCGCCGGCGCGCCCGCCTTCGGGGGAGCCCGCCGTCGCGGCTGTCCGACGGATGCAGGATCCCAGGATCCTGGTCGCCGAGGATCATCCGCTCAACCGGCTAGTGGCCTCCATCATCCTGCAGGAGGCTGGGCTTAGGTTCGACTTCGCTGAGGACGGCGTGGCGGCCGTGGAGGCGGTGACCGGCGGCGGCTACGATCTGGTGCTGATGGACGTCAACATGCCCCGCATGGACGGGCTGGAGGCCACGCGTCACATTCGGGCGCTGGCGAGCCCCATGCGCGGAATCCCGATTGTCGCGGTGACGGCGAACGCCGCGCCCGAGGAGGTCGAGGCGTGCCTGCGCGCCGGGATGACCGCCTTTGTCGCCAAGCCGATCCGGGCTGGCGATCTGCTGGAGGTGCTGACCGCGGCCCTGTCGGCCGCCGACTCTGTCAGACCTGATTGACGATATTTCCTTTGACCACCGCCTGCCCGTCCGGGGCGAGGTCGAGGCGGGTCTGTGGCAGGGCGAGCGGCCCCCGCAGGGTCTGGTTCACCGCATCGATCCCCGCAGGCTCCCGACCTCTGGCGAGGAGGTAGCGCAGCGAGATGCGCTCATGGTCGGCGGCGTCAGGCTGGGTGCCGTGCAGGGTGCAGGCGTGCCAGATGGCCGCGAAGCCAGCCGGACCGGTGAGCAGCTTTTGGCGCACCATGGCCTCCCCGCCGCGGCCGTCGCGGTAGGTCCAGGTCTCGGCGTCCTGACGGGTCAGGTCGTGGGGAAACACCGTCCCGCCCAACTGATGCGAACCGGTGAGCAGGAACAGCGGCGCGTCCAGCCGGCTGACAGGATGCAGATAGACGTAGAGGGTCAGGAAGTCGGCCGGCCGGTCGCGGTAGTCGATCAGGTCCTGGTGGAAATCGATCCCATAGAAGTAGGTCACGTCCCGGTATTCCGGCCGGACATAGGCGCCGAGATTGTTCACCGGATTGCCAAGGATGCGGGCCCGCAGCCAGGGGGGCACGGAGGTCTGGGGCACGCCACAGACCACCTTGCGGTTCAAGAGCTCATACCCCTCGCCCAGCAGGGCCTGCAGGGCGCTGGCGATGTGCGGCGCCTGCTCCACGAAGCCCAGACGGTCTTCGAACCGTTCGAGCAGGTTGCGGCCCGGTCGGGGATTGACGCCCACATGCTGCGGGTCGGCGTCGAATTCGGCCTCGCTCAGGAAGAGGCGATGGTCGAAGGGGCGGGTAGCCCGGATGTCGGCCAGCAAGGCGGCGGCGGCCTGGGGATCAATGAGCTCGTCAAAGACGTGGGCGCCATAGGCGATGAAGTCGGTGACGGCGGGGTGGACTGTGGTGGGCGCGGCGGCGCGGACGGCGGTCATGGAGCCTCCGAGATTGCCCAGAGAGTCTCCCCCGCGCCGCCTGAAGATCGCGTTAACCCTGTTCAGGGCCGTCCGGGCGCCAGGCGTGGAGCGCTGTCGGGCGGCGGAGTCTGCTCGAGCTCAGCGATCAAGGCCTTCATCTCGGCGATCTCGCGCACCTGGGCGGCCAGGATCTCGTCGGCCAGGGCTCGCACGCGCGGATCGCGGATATGGGCCCGTTCACTGGTCATGATTGCGATGGAGTGGTGCGGCGTCATGGCCTTCATGTAGGCGACATCCCCGACGCCGGTCTGGCTGCGCACCATCCAAAGGGCGCCGGCGAAGACGACGACGGAGCCGGCGAGGATGGCGAGGTTCAAGGTCTTGTTCGGGTACATTCCAAACATGAAGAGCAACATGACGACGGCCATGGTCGCGCCCATGACCAAGGCCATATAGGCGCGGGTCTGGCTGAACAGCACATGGTCGAGGGCGTAGGTGTTCAGGTACATCAACACGAACATGACTAGGGTCGAGGTGGCGATCATGGCGCCAAATCGGGCATAGCTCATGGCGGGCCTCCTTCTTTGCTGGAGGCGGAACGCATAAGCTCGTCGTTGGCGCCCTTAGGTCGCCGGATCTGGGCGTAAGGCGCGCCAGCCCATGGCCAGGATGGCGATCAGCAGGGCCTCGACGATCATCGGCGGGATCTGTGGAACGCCGCCCCCTGAGGCGATCAGACTGATCACCCGGCCGGTGAGGGCCAGGCCCAGCAGGACCATAGCTGGCGCGAGCCAGCGGCGATCTGCCCGCAGGGCCGCCAGGAGGGCGAACAGGCCCCCTGCCCCGAAGAAGCCGCCGAGGTCGGCCCGCAGGCTGGCGATCCCCAGCGGGCCGTCGGCCGCCAGTCCGAGGGTGGCGGCGAACGTCAGGGGCTGGGTCCAGATCCGAAGCGCGATGGCCAGCATGAGCAGCCCCACCAGCCCCACCAGGGTCCGGGAGATCCCCCGCCCCACGGACGCCGCGCGCTCAGGCCTGCGCCGGGCGAACCGACGCCAGCCGAAAATGGCCAGGCCCACGAGCCCGATGAGAACGGCGAGGGCGATCAACAGCGGCGCCCGGACGTCCGCCAGAATATGAGAGAGCAGGTTCAGGGCGACCTGGCGATCGACGGAGAACCCCTCCGGAATGTCGGCGGCGCCCACCGCCTTGGCGTAGGCCTGGTAGTCGGCCAGCATGGCCGCCACCCGCTCAGGCTGGGACGAGGCAAGATCGGTGGTCTCGCCGGGATCACGGACGATGTCGTAGAGCCGCCAAGCTGGATCGCCCCAGGCGCCGGCGTTGCGGGTGAGCTTGTAGTCGCCCTTGAACAGAGCCGAATCCCCCGCCGCTTCAAGACCGACGGGGTCGTAAGGCCCATAGATCCGCTCCGCCTCGCCGGTAAGCACAGGCCGCAGACTGCGCCCATGCAAGGGCGGATGATCGACGCCCACGAGATCAAGGAGGGTGGGTGCGATGTCGGAGATCAGGCTGAAGGCCCGCACGGTCTGGCCTTCGGGCAGACCGGGGCCGGCCATGATCAGCGGGACCCGAAGGCCGCCCTCGCTGGAGTAGAACTTGTAGAGCGCCCCTGGCGCAGCCGCCGCGCTGGCCCAACCGGGACCGATGGCGGCGTAGGTTCCTGGCCCGCCCATGATGTCGGGTCCGTACTCATAGCCCTGTCTGCGAAGCCAGAAGCGGAAGATCGGCTGGGCGACGGGATCGCCCGCCTCGGGCCCGTTATCGGAAAGAACGACGAACAGGGTGTTGTCATACTGGCCGGTGGCCCGGAGGTGCTCCACCAACCGCCCGAAATGGTGGTCCATCGCCTCGAGCATGCCGGCGTTGATGGCCATGGAGCGGGCCGCCTGGGCCTGGGCCTCCGGCGACAGGGCGTTCCATTCGGCGACATTGCGCGGCGGCGGGCCCATGGGGGTGTCGGCCGCGATCAGCCCCGTGCGCACAGCGCCCTGGCGCCGGCGTTCCCGCTGGGCGGTCCAGCCGTCGAGATAGGCCGCTTCGTACTTGCGGACGAAGGCCTCCGGCGCCTGAACCGGAATGTGGATAGCCAGGAAAGGCAGATAGGCGAAGAAGGGCGCGGCCTCCCCCGACCCGTCGCCGATATAGTCGATCATCTGGTCGACCAGGAATTCCGACGAATAGAAGTCCTTGGGCAGGGTTGCGGGCTTGCCATCCTCGAACCAGGGCGAGCGCTCGTAGAGGGGGAGGTAGGACCGCCCATCCCAGTTGTCGCCGCCGGTGGCGTCGAGGGCGAAAGAGCGGTCAAACCCATGGGCGTCGGGCAGATCGCCGGGGCCGTGCCCCAGGTGCCACTTGCCGGCCATGTAGGTGCGGTAGCCCACCCGCTTGAGGCGGGTGGCCACCGTCTCCACCCCCTGGGCCAGACGTCCCTGATAGGCCGGCAGGTCACGATGTTCGGGCGGAGTTGACTCGGGCAGATTGGCGACGCCGGCCGTATGGCTGTCGAGGCCGGTCATCAGCATGGCCCGCGACGGCGCGCACATGGGCGTGGCGTGGAAGTTGGAGAACCGCGCGCCGCGGGCCGCCAGGGCGTCGATGGTCGGGGTGGCGATCTCGCTCCCATAGGCGCCGAAATCGGTATAGCCGGCGTCATCAACCAGGATCAGGACGATGTTCGGACGCTTGGCGTTCGTCTGGGCCTGAGCCTCCGCCGGCGGCGCCAGCAGGGCGCAGGTCAGGGCCAAGAGGCCGCAAACCAGACTGATCAGAGAGCGTGAAGACCCCTGCCCCATAGCCATCCCCTGACCCGACATGCGTCGCTCCTATCAATGCCCGCGATATATATGCACGATGACTGCCAATTTATGCAAGCTGAAGCCGTTGGCCTCCCGCCCGACCCAAGGGGCTTGAGTCTCGAAGACAATGGCGCGTATCGTGCCAAAACTTTGGCTGGGGGAGGCCGTCGATGTCACGCAAGATTTGGTTGGGGGTGGGGCTGGCCCTCCTGGTGGCCATCGGCCTGGGCCTGGCCAACTACAAGTCCATCATCCTCTTCGCCGTGGGGAACCTGGGAAAGCAGGAGATCGCCGAGAACCAGGAGATCGCCTGGGCTCGCGGTCCCGACGCGGCGCCAGAGGGTGATCGCCCACCCAACGTGATCGTCATCCTGGCCGATGACCTGGGCATGAATGACATCAGCGCCTTCGGCGGCGGCATCGCCAGTGGGCTGGTGAAGACGCCGAACATCGACGCCCTGGCCGCCCGGGGCGCCAATCTCAGCCAGGCCTATGCGGGCCAGGCGACCTGCGCGCCGTCGCGGGCGATGATCATGACCGGGCGCTACGCCACCCGGCACGGCTTCGAGTTCACGCCGACCCCCAATGGCATGAGCCGGATCCTGGAGATGTTCTACAATGACGGCTCGCGGCCCCATCCCATGCTGCGCGACGCCGAGGCGGCCAGAAACACCCCGCCCATGGCCGAGCAGGGCCTGCCCGGCAGCGAAGTCACCCTGGCCGAGGTGCTGAAGGCCCGGGGCTATCACACGGTCCACATCGGCAAGTGGCACCTGGGCGACACCGAGGAGTTCAACGCCAACGCTCAGGGCTTCGATGAAAGCCTGCTGATGGCCAGCGGCCTCTATCTGCCGGAGGACGATCCCAATGTGGTGAACGCCAAGGTGGACTTCGACCCCATAGACAAGTTCCTCTGGGCGCGGATGCAGGCCGCCGCCAAGTTCAATGGCGGGCCGATGTTCGCGCCCAGGGGCTATCTGACCGACTACTACACCGAGGAGTCGGTCAAGGTCATCGAGGCCAACCGCAATCGCCCCTTCCTGCTCTATCTGGCCCATTGGGGGATCCACACGCCCCTGCAGGCGACTCGGGCCGACTATGACGCCCTGCCGGAGATCAAGGACCACCGCCTTCGGGTCTATGGCGCCATGATGCTGGCTCTGGACCGCAGCGTCGGAAAGATCATGGCCGCCCTGGAGGCCCAGGGCCTCGCCGACAACACCATCGTGGTCTTCACCAGCGACAATGGCGGGGCCGGCTATATCGGCCTGCCAGAGGTCAACAAGCCCTACCGCGGGTGGAAGATGACCTTCTTCGAGGGCGGCGTGCGGGTGCCCATGTTCATGGCCTGGCCCGACCGCATCGCCCCTGGCACGGTGATGAGCGATCCGGTCGCCCATATCGACCTGATGCCGACCCTGGCGGCGGCGGCCGGCGCGGCCGCCCCCACAGACCGGGTCATCGACGGGGTCGATCTGCTGCCCTGGCTGACGGGGCAGCGTCCCGCCCAGGCGCCCCACGACACACTGTTCTGGCAGAGCGGCTACTATCGCGCGGTTTTGCACAAGGGCTGGAAGCTGCAGACCTCCGACCTGCCGAAGAAGGACTGGCTCTACAATCTCGTGGCCGACCCCACCGAGCAGACCAATCTGGCGCAGGCCAATCCCCAGAAGGTGGCCGAGTTGAAGGCCCTGCTGGCGGCCCACCAGGCGGCCGGTCGCGGTCCCCTGTTCCCCAATGTCGGCTCGGTGCCCGTGACGGTGGACAAGACTCTGGGCGACCCCGCCACCAAGTCCGACGAATTCATCTACTGGCCAGGCTGATGACACACCCCCCGGAGCCCCAGACCACCGCCGACGGCGTCGCCTATCTGCGCACGCCCGAGGCGGCCTTCGCTGCACTGACCGACTTCCCCTACGCGCCGCGCTACGCCAGCTTCCAGGGCCTGCGGATGCACTATGTGGACGAAGGTCCGCGGGACGGCCCGGTGGCGTTGCTGATGCACGGCATGCCCACCTGGTCCTATCTGAACCGGCATCTGATCCGGCGCCTGACCGCAGCCGGCTACCGCTGCATCGCCGCCGATCACATCGGCTTTGGCCGGTCCGACAAGGTCGTTGACGATGGATGGTACTCCATCGAGCGCCATGTCCAGGCGCATCGAGCCCTGATCGAGGGGCTCGACCTGCGCAACATCACCCTGTTCTGCCAGGACTGGGGCGGACCCATAAGTCTGGCGCAGGTCGCCCACCAGCCCGAGCGGTTTGACCGCCTGGTGATCATGAACACCTGGCTGCATCACGCGGCCTATGCGTACACGCCGCGGCTCGCTCAGTGGAACGCCCAATGGAAGCCAGACGGTCTGTTCGGCGCCAATGTGCCCGAGCGCCTGTCGCTGGGCTGGTTCATGGCGCTGGCCCTCGGACATATGGGACCCGCCGACCTGTTCGCCCTGATTCAGACCGGCGCCAAGCCGGAGCTGAGCCCGGCCGGGGAAACGGCCCGGCAAGGCTATGACGCGCCGTTCGACGGCCTCGGACGCGAGGGCCATGCCGGCCCCCGGCGCTTCCCCCTGAGCTTGCCCTTCGACAATCCCGAGGGCGGCGCAGCCCAGGCCCAGATTGAGTGGCACGCCGCGCTCTCGACCTGGACCGGACCGATCCACTTCATCTGGGGCGGCGCCGACGAGGTGTTCACCGAAGCCTGGGGACGGACCTGGGCCGGGGGCTTCCCCCAGGCGACCTTCGATCTGATCCCGGAGGCCGGCCACTTCCTGCAGGACACCCACGGCGACCAGATCGCCGATCTCTTCCTGCAGCGGTTGGGAAGGGCGGCCTAACCGCCCTCTCCGGCCTCAGCCCAGGCTGGCGATCAAACCGACCGTGGGCGGCGTGCGGCCGGCGACCAGATCGCTCATCGCCTTTTGGACCGCGTCCGGGCCCGACACATGGCGCAGGGCGAGGCTCCCCTTCAGCTCCTCGACCATCCGCATCGTCTCCGCCTGGGTGCGACGCTGGATGACGCCGGGTCCCAGGTCGCCATCGCGTTTGGCGATATGGGCGGGGATGAAGATGAAATCGTGGGAGGGCGCGCCCTCCACCTTGCCGGTGGAGCGGGGCTGGTCCCAGTGGGTGGCGCCCACCGCGCAGCTGAGCTTCAGCTGCGGTCCAAACCGCTTGTGGATGGCGCCGATCACCACCCCATCCCCGGCCATGTCGACGAAGGCCGAGGGAACGGCGCCATCGAGGCTGTCGATGTCCCCATAGGCGATCACCTGATCGCAGAGGCCGAGCCCCTCGACGAAGGCCATGTTCCCCGGGGAGGTCAGGCCGATCACCCGGGGCCTGGGCTCTGGATGGCGGGCCAGCATGTTGAGCAGACCGATGGCCGTCTTGGACGAGGCGCTGCCCACCAGCACCTGCTCGGCGCCGAAGAAGTCGCTATCGACCAGATAGTCATAGAGCAGATAGCCGGTGCCCAGCAGGGGCAACAGCAGGCACCGCTGATCCTCAAGCGCCCTCATGGCCTCGGGCTCGCCGGTGGTCCGCTGATAGTGATTGTAGAAGGCCGGCAGCTCTGCGCGGTGGGACGCGGCGTCCACAAAGCCCCGCGGACCCACCGCATCGGGCGTCAGGACGACGTGAGAGGCGGTGGGGAAGAAGCCATAGATCCGCTCGCCGACGGGCAGGTCGGGATGGCGCGAGGCCACCACATCGGCGAACCCCCAGACCGGGACGAGGCCCCAGGGCTCAGGCGCCGGGAAATAGCCCCAATAGCCGATGGTGGCGCCCGAGAGCGCGTAGCTGACATTGTTGGCGGTGAGCGCGAACCGGTCGATGGCCAGCAGAACTTCGCCCTGCGCCAGCTCCGGCTGAGGAAGCTCTACAAGACGGCTCTCGGTCAGCGCGCCGCGGCGCAGCTGGAGTTGGGTGATCACGGCGTCACAACCTTTCGCGGGCGCAGGGAGAGCAGCAGGAAGACCACGGCCAGGGCGGCCTGGGCAACCGTGGTGTAGTGCTCGGGCGGATGATGATCCCCCGACCCGCGGCCAAACCAGCCGTCCAGGGCCACCAGTCCCCGTTCCAGGATGACCAGCAGCAGAAAGAGCGGGACCAGGCTGCGATAGCGCAGGGCCACGGCCAGCTGGGCGAGGCCATGGGGGATTTGCATGGCGCCGTACCAGGCGAAAACAGCCACGATGGTCTCCCGCCGGGTGGACAGGTCAATGCCGGCGATGGTCCCGGCCCCGCCGTCCGGCAGGCCGTAGTGGATCAGCCCCGGGACCAGGGAGCCCAGGGCCGAGAGCCCCAGGAACCAGGCCGACACCGCCGCCCCGCCATAGGCCGCATTGGTGGACGGCGGCAGCAGGGCGCCCCACCGCATGGCTAGCTGACCGCCAGGAAGGCGGTGATGGCGGCCACCAGTTGGTCGGCGGCGTCTTCCTGGATGAAGTGGCCGGCGCCTGGAATTATCTGGTGTTTCTGACCCTGCGCGCCGGGGATGCTCGCCTGGGCGCGGACCTCCCAGCCCTTGGCCACGGGATCGAGCTCGCCGAACAGGGTCAGGAAGGGTTTCTCGAAACGCTGGAGCTTCTCCCAGGCGGCCTTGTTCAGGGGCACGCCGGGATTGTCCGGCTGGACGGCGATGAGCAGGGGGAAGGAGATCAGGCCCCACTCATAGTCCGAGGATGGGAAGGGGGCGAGATAGGCCGCGCGCTCGGCCTCGCTCAGCTTGTTCTCCATGCCCTGGTCGAGCATTGGCCAGGGAAAGGCCGTGGCGGCGTTCATCATGCCGACCCACATCTTCATGAAGTCGCTTTCGCCCTCGCCGATGGGCAGGCCGGTATTGGCGGCGATGACCCGGTCGAACCGATCCGGATGCTCTGCCACCAGATAGAGGCCGATGGTGCCGCCCCAGTCCTGGCAGAAGAGGGTGATGTGGCGCAGGTCCATGGCGGTGAGCCACTTGCCCATCCAGTCATAATGACGGGCCAGCGTATAGTCGTCCTTGGCGGCCGGCTTGTCCGACCGGCCACAACCCACCAGGTCCACGGCGATCACCCGACGCCCCGTGGCCAGCAGGCCGGGGATCATCTTTCGATAGAGATAGGCCCAGGTGGGGTTGCCGTGCATCAGCAGGATCGGTTCGGCGTCCCTCGGTCCCTCGTCCACATAGTGGATGCGGATATCGGTCCCATCGTCGTCCTGGATGGTGAGGTAGTGCGGCGCCCACGGGAAGTTGGGCAGGTTTGCGAAGCGCTCGTCAGGGGTGCGCAGGATGTTCATGGCGTTCTCCAGGAGCCGGCCGGCCTCAGCCGGCCAGGATCGGGGTCGAGTTCAATTGGGCGTGGAGGAGGACGATGTGGCCGAGCGCCGCGGCCAGGGCGAGCGCCAGGGCGACCCAGACCTTGGGTCCCGCCAGCGTCATGATCTGGGGCTTGGTCGGGAAGGAATAGGTCTGCGGCATGGCCGCGAACTTGAACTCGTGGGCGCCTGCGAAACGGGGATCGACCACCAGGGCGACCAGGTCGCGGCGGCTACGGTAGCGCATATAGCCGATGATCGACCAGCCGGGATCGGCCTCCACGCCCCAGGCGTCAAAATAGCCGCCGACCTTGCGCGCCGCGATGGCCGGGTGGCCGCCCCGGGCGAACAGGGCCGGCAGGAACATGCGGGTATAGCCCTCCATCACCTGCCGGGCCGGCTTGGGCGCTCCGCTCTCGGGGTCTGGAATGTCGCCAGGGGCGAACCGCACCAGGTTGAGCATGAAGAACTCACGGCCGTCGTCGGCCTCAAGGAAGGCCTGCAAGGTCGCCAGATCGTTGCGCCCATCCATCTCAAGCCCCGTGGCGATCAGATCGGCCAGGACTGACTGGACCTCGGCCTTAGACAGAGGTCCGCGCCAGTTGACATACCAGGCCAGGAAAAGAGCGTAGGCCAGGAGGGCTAGGCCCCAGGGCAGCAGAAAGATCGGCATCGAACCCCCCATCGCGCGTCTTCTTATGACACTTATAATGTCATTATATTGGCAAGCCTCACCATGGCAACCGTCTTGCCGCAGGCGCGCCTCAGCGCTGACCGTTCATGCGCCGGCCGACGCGGACCTCTTCGGTTCCCGCCGGCAGGGAGATCAGGTCCCCGTCCCGGCCGATCTTCAGCGAGCCGGAGAACTGGCCGCGGGCGTCGCCCAGGAACGGGCCTTCCAGGGCGCGGACCGGCAGGGGCGGCACGATGTGGTTCAGCAGCAGGAATTTCACGCCGGCCCGCTCAGCCAGCTGAGCGGCCTGTTCCGGGGTGGTGTGATAGTCGGTGATGTCCGCGAAGATCCGGGCGAGGTTGGCGCGGCCTGCGGCCTCGGCCGCCGCCTGCTGGCGGTTCACCAGGTCGATGGACAGGGCCTCATGCACCAGCAGGTCGGCGCCCCTGGCCTGGGCCTCCACCACCGGCGAAGGCGTAGTGTCGCCGCTGATCACAGCGCTGCGGCCCTTGTAGTCGAACCGGTAGCCGACGGCCGGCTGGATGGGATCATGGTCGACCCGGAAGGCGGTGATCTTCAGGTCGGGCTCATTGACGATCACGAGGCTCGTCTCGCCCTCGGGAATGGCGAAGGGCCGCGCCGTCGCGCCATAACCGGTGGGCGGGGTGACGTCCTCCCCGTGGTGGGCGATCCGGTAGCCGCGATCGAGGCTGTAGGCCTGGGCGAAGCCGGCCACCACGGTCTCGACGCCTGGCGGGCCATGGACTGGAGTCGGGGCGGTCGCCGAGCTCGTCGCCCACCGCTGCATGAGAAGCTCTCCCAGACCGTCCATATGGTCGGAATGGAAGTGGGTCAGCAGGATGGCCTCCACCCGGGCCGGCGGCAGGCTCATCAGGGTGAGATTGCGGCTGGCGCCGGACCCAGTGTCGACGATGAACAGCCTCTGGCCCACCACCACGGCCGTGCAGGGTCCGCCCCGGCTGACGTCAGGCATGGGCGAACCGGCGCCGCACAGGGCCACATGCAGGCCGTCCGGCAGGTCGGTGAGCGGATCGGCCGCCATGTTCCGCGCCATCAGCCTGTCCATCATGGCCAGCGCCAGGGGACCACGGGCGACCCACAGCCCTCCCCCCACGACCAGGATCAGAGCGAGAAGGATCAGGGCGAGTCTTGCAGGCCAGCGCATGGCGGGGCTCCAGGTTGTCGTTTTGCGGCGGGATCAGCCGGGCTCCGGCGCGGTCGTGACCCGCAGGACCGTCCTGAACCCCACATGGGAGGCTCCGCTGTCGTGGGGACCGGGCGCCCGGGCGGCGGGGCGATAGCGGAAGCAGAAGTTATCGGCGCACAGGAAGGAGCCGCCCTTGATCACATGCTTGGGCTGGCCCGGCTCGTCCGGGTCCCGGGACATGGCCCGGGAGGGTCCGCCCTGCTCCAGCACCGAAGCCGGGACAAGACCCGGGCGGTACCAGTCCGACGTCCATTCCCAGACATTACCGGTGATGTCGTAGAGGCCATGGCCATTGGCCGGGAAGCAGCCCACTGGCGCGGGCTGGGCCTTGTGACCGTCCTCGCCGGTGTCGGCCACGGGGAAGACCCCCTGCCAGGTGTTGGCCAGCGGCGTCGCCTCGGGCGCCGGATCATCGCCCCAGGCATAGCGCGCGCCGTCGAGCCCGCCGCGGGCGGCGTATTCCCACTCGGCTTCGGTGGGCAGGTCCCGGCCGAGCCACTGGGCATAGGCCTGGGCGTCCTCCCAGCCGATGTGCACCACAGGCCAGGAGTCCTTGCCGGTGATCGAGCTGCCCGGGCCCTCGGGATGGCGCCAGTCGGCGGCGGGAATGATCCGCCACCAGGCGGCCGGATTTCCGCCTGCGGCGCCCGCGCCGACAAAGACCAGGGACGCTGGCCGCCGCTCTTCGGCCGAGAGGCCCGGATAGGCCGCCTCCGGCAGAGGGCGCTCGGCCTGGGTCACATAGCCGGTGGCCTCGACGAAGCGGGCGAAGGCCGCGTTGGTGACCTCGGTCTGGTCGATCCAGAAGTCCCCCACCCGCACATTGCGCGGCGGTCCTTCTTCAGGATGCTCAGGCGACGCCCCCATGGCGAAGACCCCGCCGGTCAGACGCACCATGCCGGCGGTGGGGTTGGCCGGATCAGGGAGCGTCAGGTCCGCCAGACAGGCCTTGGGCGCTTCCACGCCACGCTCGCAGCCGCCCAGGGCGCCGAGGACCGTCAGGCCGAGGCCAAGGGCCAGGGGACGTCGCATGCCCCGTGCCGTTCGCTGGCCGCCCCGCCCCACCTGCGCCTCCCTCGAGCCTTGCGCTCGTCGCAACTATTGGCATAGTTCGTGCTGAAATCAAGCGGAGCTGACCGATGCCCGACCGCCAGCCCATCGCCCTCTCCGGCTCGCCCGGATCGCCCTATACCCGCAAGATGCTCGCCCTGTTGCGGTATCGGCGCATTCCCTACCGCTATCTGATGGCCAACAGCCCCGCGGTCGCCGACCTGCCCCAGCCCAAGGTGCGGCTGCTGCCGACCTTCTACCTGCCTGACGAGGCTGGCGCTTTGCAGGCGGTGGTGGATTCCACCCCGCTGATCCGCCGCCTGGAGCGCGAGGTTGAGGGACGCTCGGTGATCCCGGACGACCCGGCGCTGGCCTTCCTCGACGAGCTGATCGAGGACTATGCCGATGAATGGCTGACCAAGGCCATGTTCCACTACCGCTGGGCCTATGCCGACGATATCGATCGGGCCGGCCGCATCCTGCCCGCCTGGTCTGGGCTGTCGATCCCCGATGAGACGCTCGCCCAGAGGGGCGAGATGTTCAGCCGCCGGCAGATCGACCGCCTCTATGTGGTCGGCTCCAATCCCGTCACCGGCCCGGTGATCGAGGCCAGCTACCGCCGCTTCCTGGAGGCCTTCGAGGCCCACCTGACCCATCAGCCCTATCTGCTGGGGCGCAGGCCTGGGGCCAGCGACTTCGCCGTTTACGGCCAGCTGACGCAGCTGGCTCAGTTCGACCCCACCCCCATGGCCCTGACCCTGAAGATCGCGCCCAGGGTGTTCGCCTGGGTCAGCCTGATGGAAGACGCCTCCGGCCTGGAGCCGCAGGCCGGCGACTGGACGCCGCTGGCCGACCAGCCGGAGACGCTTGGCGCCCTGCTGGCGGAGATGGGGCGGGTCTATGTCCCGGTGATGCTGGCCAACGCCCAGGCCCTCGCGGACGGCGCGCCCGAGGTGCGGACCGAGGTGGATGGCCTGGCCTGGACCCAGTCGCCCTTCCCCTATCAGGGCAAGTGTCTGCAATGGCTGCGCGCTTCCTATGCGAAGCTGGACGCCGACGCCCGAAGCGCCGTCGATCCGCTGCTGGATCGGTCCGGCTTGATGGCGATTTTCGCCTGAGCACTGGCGCCCGCCTCCACTGCGTTCTAATCAGCCCTCTATGACTGGGCAGAGCCTCCAAGCGTGAACGCGCCCCGCGCCATCAAGGTCGACGTGTCGACCCCCGCGCGCCCCGCCCCCGAAGCGGATGGCCGCCGCCGCCGCTCGCAGGACAGCCGCGCCCGCATTGTTCAGGCCATGCTGGAGCTGGTGCATGCGGGCGAGACCTCGCCGGCCGCAGAGCTGGTGGCCGACCGGGCCAAGGTCGGCCTGCGCACCGTCTTTCGGCACTTCAGCGACATGGACAGCCTCTATCGCGAGATGTCCGCGGTGATCGAGACCGAGCTGCAGGGCATTATCAGCCAGCCCTTCAAGAGCGCCGACTGGCGCGGCCGGATGGTTGAACTCGTGCAACGCAGGGCCGCCGCCTATGAGCGGATCGCCCCCTTCCGGCGGGCCGGCGATATCCACCGGCAGCGCTCCCAGGTCCTGGCCGCCGACCATGCTCGTTTCGTGGCCGTGGGCCGGGAGATACTCCAGCGCGAGTCGCCGCCAGAACTCCTGCGCGACAAGGCGAGGTTTGAAGCCCTGGACCTGCTGCTCAGCTTCGACGCCTGGAACCGGCTGCGACGGGACCAGGGCCTGTCGCCCCGCCGCACGGTGGAGGCCCTGGAGACCGCCGTCTCGGCCCTGGTCGACGCCCTCTGAGGCTTTAAAGCCCGCGACCAGCCTCAGAAGCTGGCGCGGACCCCGGCCATGACCAGACGCGGCGCGCCCGGCCGCGCCCCGGCCGGCGAGAACGAGACGTTGTAGGTCTCATCGGCCAAGTTCTGGACGGTGGCGAACAGGGCGAAGTTCGAGGTGATCGCGTATTCCGCGGCCAGATCGATGACCAGGCGCTCGTCGATTTTGTCGCCGGCCGCGATGGGGCCAGAGCCCGCCGCCTCCCGGGCTTCGGACACCCAGTTGAAGCCGCTGGTCAGCTTCAGTTTCGCCAACTCCAGACCCACCGACAGATTCAGCTGGTGCTCCGGCAGATAGGGCAGCTCGTCGCCGGCGTTCACCGCCCCCCAGGGCCCGTAGGCGCTGGAGAAGCTGGATTTGAACTCCGCATCGGTGAGCGTGTAGGCCAGCGAAACCGGGATCGCGAACCCATGGGCCGCCAGGTCTGCGAAGGTGTGGGAGGCGGTGACCTCCAGGCCGCGGACCTCGACGGCGCCGCCGTCGAACTGGTCGCCGATATTGCAGCCGCCGCCGGTGGAGGCGGTGCAGGTCCCCACCAAATTGTCATAGTCGTTGAGGAAGGCGATGGCCTCAGCCTGCCAGCCGCCACGGCTCCAGCGGGCGCCGGCCTCGTAGGACCAGCTGGTCTCGGCGTCTGCGGTGGAGCCAGGCCCAGGATTGGCGAAGCCGCGGTGGGCGCCGGCCAGCAGCAGGACCTCCGGGCTCAGCCGCCAGGTGGCCGAGACGCCCGGAATGAGCACATCGGCCTTGGTATGGACGACGCGGGTCGGCGTGGTCCGCGCCGGGTCGGTCAGGGCCCAGTCGGTGCGCTTCAGGCGGATGGTCTCGTAACGCAGGCCAGGCGTCAGGGTGAAGGCGCCAAACGCCATCTCGTCGCGCAGGAAGAAGGACCAGGCCTTGGCCTCGCCCAGGCGGTTTTCCTGGCTGCCCGGCGCACCGGACGAGGCGAGCACCATCCGTCCGTTGACGATGGTGTAGCGGTCGTCCTGCTGGAAGCGGTCTTCCTCGTCCCGGTGATGGCGGACCGAGAATTCGACGCCGTGATCGACGGCGCCGGTCTGGAAGTCCACTGCGACCACGCTCTGGACGCCGCTGGCCGAATACTGGCGATTGTTGTTACGTACCCGAAGGGCGCCGGCCCGGCCGGTGAAGCCCGGGGCGCCGATCAGGTCGGCCATCTGCAGAGCATTGGCGCCCGGATTGGCGACCACCGAGCTGATGCCGACCCAGCCCGTGTTGGCGGTGTTGCGCACGTCGTTCAGCTTGTACCAGGCCCGCGCCGTCTCATGGTGATAGGCCAGAGTGGTCAAGCTGACATTCGGCGAGATCTGGAAGCGGTGGGTCAGCTGGAACGTCTCATGGTCGACGTTCATCACATCGGCGCCGCTGCCGTTGTAGCGGCGATAGGGACTGGCCGCGAAGTCGCTCAACGTCAGGCCAAGATAGGTCTCGTCACTGGTTTCGTCATAGCGCTGGTACTTGGCCTCCCACTGGTGACGGCGGTCGGCCGAGCGCAGGCCGAGCTTCACCAGACCGTCGGTGATCTCAAAGCCCGTGTCGCCGCCGGCGTCGATGACCTTGAAGCCGTCGGAGGCCTCGTACAGGCCCTCCACCAGGCCGCCGATCTCCCAGCCGCCGCCCAGGGTCGTCCATCCGCCTACAGAACCCAGGGCGCGCCGCCCGCCATATTCGCCGGCCAGCAGGTCGAGCCGGCCTGAAACCTCGCCATTGTCCACATCCGGGATCGGCGTGGAGAACAGGTTCAGCGCCCCGCCCACGGTCAGCGGGCCGTACTTGATGGCGGCCGGACCCTTGCTGACTTCCACGGCGTGGATGCGGGTCATGCGCGGGAAGTAGTAGGCCGCCGGCGCCGCATAGGGGGCCGGGGCGATCAGCACGCCGTCTTCCATCACCGCGATGCGGCTGTTGCGGTCCGAGCCCGAGCCGCGGATCCCGATATTGGGCCGCAGGCCGAAGCCCTCTTCCTCCTGCAGATAGACGCCGGGCGCCTGGCGCAGGACCCGGTTCACGTCGCTGTAGGCGAAGGTCGACAGGGTTTCGGCGTCGATCACCTGCACCGAACCGCCGATCTCCCGCACATTGGTGGTCGAGCCCGTGACCAACACCGCATCCAGCAAGGGGGCGCCGGCGTCGTCCAACACCTCCGCCTTCGCTGACGACAGAGTCAGGGCGCAGATGGCGGCGCCGCAGAACAGGGCGGTGACACGGTGTGAAGGCATGGATTCCCCAAGCGAATAAGAATGCTTCGCACTCGCCTAGCGCCCGCCCCCAAGGTTTGCAAGCAATTCGCATTCTCTTGGTCTTTAAGTCGATCGGCCCCATGCGGTGATCTGCCGCAGGTCCCATCGGGGGGCGACCGCT
The DNA here is from genome assembly GCA_027489335.1 of Caulobacteraceae bacterium. Classification (GTDB taxonomy): domain Bacteria; phylum Pseudomonadota; class Alphaproteobacteria; order Caulobacterales; family Caulobacteraceae; genus Phenylobacterium. The sequence continues at coordinate 44,155 of JAIXZX010000001.1, forward strand.
CAACGCCGCCACGCACGGACTTCGAGGCCCGCCCGCAAACGTCGATGACCGCCGCGTCACAGTTGCGTTGACCGGATATTTACCACGCCAGGGCGACGCCAAGCTCTACTGCCCGCCACACAGGACCTTTGCGTGCGACCGATGAAGCTCAACACGATTTCCGCCAAGCTGATGTTGGCGGCCGGCCTGACCATTGGCCTGCTGTTGCTGATCGCCGCCGTCATCCTGTCGCAGCGGGTCCATGGGACCACGTCGGGGCTGTCTTCCGACTATGCCGAGGCGGTTGGCGAAGGCGCCGCAGAGGCTGTCGCCGCAGACCTGGACACGCTGCAGTCCACAGCCTCCGCCATGGCCAGCGCCATTGGCGTGCTGCATGAGCGCGGCGTACGCGACCGCGCCGTGGTGACTCAGATCACCCGCGAGAACGCCTCGGCCTCGCCGCTGGTCATGGGCAGCTGGTTCTTCGCCGCACCGGACGCCTGGGATGGCCTGGACGCGGAGTTTGTCGGGATGACCGAGACCGGCTCCAACGCCCAGGGTCGGCTGGAGCCCTACTGGGCCCAGGTCGAGGGCAAGCTGGTCCTGGAGCCGCCTGCTGATGAGCTGGTGTTTGGCGAGCCCTTCTTCCGTCTGTCGGCCGACTCCGGAAAGCCGGCGATCACCGAGCCCTACATCTATCCGGTGAACGGCAAGGACGTGCTGATGACCTCGATCACCGCGCCTGTGTTCTCGGACGGCAAGATCATCGGCGTGGCCGGTCTGGACATCGCGCTGGACACCTTCTCCAGCGAACTGGCCGAGCTGCGCCCCCTTGGCGACGGCCGGGTGACGCTGCTGTCGGCGGCCGGCGCCTGGGTGGCCAACCCGGACGTCGGTCTGCTGATGAAGCCCTATGAGGGCGAGGATCTGGCGCAGCTGAGATCGGTCCTGGCCGACGGCGAACAGGCGCTCCTGCCGGGTCTCGACGTGGGTGGGGTTAAGACCAACCGCCTGATCCTGCCGGTGGACCTGCCGACCTCCAACGCCCGTTGGGCGGTGATGGTCGATGTGCCTGCAGCCACCATCGCCGCCCCCGCACGCCAGCTGGTGGTGGGCCTGCTGATTGGTGGTCTCGTGCTGACGGCCCTGGTGCTGGTCGGCCTGTCGCTGGCGGCTAGCCGCATCGTCGCCAAGCCGCTGGGCCGCCTGACCCGCAATGTCGCCCAGCTGCGGGATGGCCAGTACGACATCGCCGTGGACGGCGTTAGCGGCAAGGACGAGGTGGGCGAGATCGCCCGCGCCCTGGACGGCTTCCGCCACGACCTGGCCGGCGGCCAGACCGCACGACGCGAGCAGGAGCAGTTGCGCGCCCAGGCCGAGGCTGATCGCCTCCGCAATGAGGAAGGCCAGCAGCGGGCCGCCGCCGAACAGGCCGTGGTGGTGGAAGCCCTGGAAAGCGCCCTGTCACGGCTGTCGGACGGGGACCTGACCGCCCGGGTCGAGGCCGCTTTTGCGCCGGAATATGAAAAGCTGAAGGTCGACTTCAACGCCGCCATGACGAAGCTGCAGTCGGCGATGCAGGGGGTCGTGGCCAACACCTCGGCCATCACCTCCGGCGCCCAGGAAATCAGCCAGGCGGCCGACGACCTGTCGCGGCGGACGGAGCAACAGGCTGCAAGCCTGGAGGAGACTGCTGCGGCCCTCGACGAGATCACAGCGACTGTACGCAAGACCGCCGCGGGCGCCGAACACGCCAGCACAGTGGTCAGCCAGGCCCGCAGCGACGCTCGCGAAAGCGGCCTGATCGTCGGCGACGCCGTGGGCGCCATGAGCGAGATCGAGCGCTCGTCCAACCAGATCGGCCAGATCATCGGCGTCATCGATGAGATCGCCTTCCAGACCAACCTGTTGGCCCTGAACGCCGGCGTCGAGGCCGCCCGGGCCGGTGACGCTGGCCGTGGCTTCGCGGTGGTCGCCTCCGAGGTGCGGGCTCTGGCCCAGCGCTCGGCTGAGGCCGCCAAGGAGATCAAGGACCTGATCAGCGCCTCCACCGCCCAGGTGGCCGGCGGAGTGGAGCTGGTGGGCCGCACAGGCGAAGCCCTGCAGCGGATCGTGGCCCAGGTCGGCGAGATCACCCAGATCGTCGATGAGATCGCCGCCTCGTCCAAGGAGCAGGCCACCGGCCTTCACGAGGTGAACACCGCCGTCAACCAGATGGATCAGGTGACCCAGCAGAACGCCGCCATGGTCGAGCAGTCCACCGCCGCGAGCCACGCCCTGGCCCGCGAGGCCGCCGATCTGGCGCGGCTGATGGGGCAGTTCCGCACGGGCGGACCCGAGGCCGGCGTCAGCGGCGCCCGGGCCCAGCAGGCGCGTCTGGCCCAGGCCCTGGGCGAGCGCCGCTGGGCCTGAACCCACGCGCCGCCGCGCACCGTCAGGGCGCGGCGGCCGCTCCGTGCACGGCGGTGATGAGGGCCGACCGGGCCGCCGAGAGGTCGCGGCCCGTGGCCCGGGGCCAGGCGGAGTTGATCACGATGACCAGCCCGTCGTCGCGATAGGTGGTGATCGACTGGCCGAATATGCCCGTGGCCTGGTAGGCGCCGTCCGGGTTCATCCACCAGAAATAGCCGTAGCCGGCGTCGCCGTTGTCGATCTGGGCGCTGGTGGCCTCGGCGACCCAGCCCTGCGGCAGGACGGACTTACCGTCAGCCATGCCGCCTTCCAGCATGAACTGGCCCACCCGGCCATAATCGCGAAGCGTCATGGAGATGCAGCAGCCGCCGCGCTCTTTCCCCGTGGAGTCGACCATCCAGATGGCGTCCCGCTCCATGCCATAGGGCTTCCAGATCTTCTCCGAGGCGTAGGCCGACAGGCTCTTGCCCGTGGCGTTGGCCACCAGGATGCCCACCAGGTCAGTCTCGCCGGTATTGTAGTTGAACACCGTCCCCGGCGGATTTTCCCGCGGCAGCTTGCGCATATAACTGACCATGGCGTTCATGCCGGGCTCGGCGGGCGTGGCGCCCGCGCTCGCCACATCGGACTTGGGATCGGTGTAGTCCTCGTTCCACCGCACCCCTGAGCTCATCATCAAGAGCTGGCGCACGGTCACCCCGTCATAGCCGGAGCCTTTCAGCTCGGGGATGTAGTCGGTGACCGGCGCGCCGAGGCCCGCAATCTTGCCGTCCTGGATGGCGGCGCCCACCAGCGTCGAGGTCAGCGACTTGGCTACTGAGAACGAGGTCCAGCGGTCGGCTGGCTGGCGGCCAAGGCCATAGCGCTCCAGCAGGATCTGGCCGTCCTTCAGCACCAGGACGCCGGAGACGTTGAAGGCCTCCATGTAGGAGGCGACCGTCCAGGTCCTGCCGTCGTGCTCGAAGGTGGGATCGATCTGGCGATCGGCCATGACCAGCGGCCGTACGGCTTCCCCGCGTTCGATGGTGTTGACCTGGAAGATGTCCTCGATGGTGCGATAGCCGCGGGCCTGCAGCTCCGGCGACCACATGAGGAAGTTGGGCGTGGCCGGGTCCAACGGGACCTGCGCGAAGGCGGATGTGGCGATGAGGCCTGCGGCGGCCACGGCGCCGGCGAGCGCAAGGATGCGAGTCATGGTGCGTTTCCCGATGTTGTTTTGCCGCCAAGCTAGCCCATTGCGCGGCCGCCGCCAGACACCTGCGCGCATGACGTTACGGCGCCTGGCCAGATGGCTGGCGGGATGTCGCAAAGCGATGCTATCCCGGTCGCCAATCAGAAACCTGATCAGAAACCTGGGGAGTCTCGTCATGGGTCATAAGCGACTGGGCCGCAGCGCCATCGTGGTGTCGGACATCTGCATGGGCACCATGACCTTCGGCGGCCAGGCCGACGAGGCCATGGCCCACCGCATCCTGGACAAGTCCTTCGAGGCCGGGATCAACTTCTATGACACGGCCGAGAACTATCCCGTGCCCCCCAGCCCCGAATGGGCCGGCCGCACCGAGGAGATCTTCGGCCGCTGGCTGAAGACCAAGAACCGCGACGCCGTCGTCGTCGCCACCAAGGTCTGTGGGCCGAGCCACGGCTGGATCAAGGGCTCCATGCGGGCCGGCATGACCGCGCTCGACCGCCACAACATCACCCGCGCCATCGAGGGCAGCCTGACCCGCATGGATGTGGACTATGTGGACCTCTACCAGACCCACTGGCCCGACCACGGGACCGGCTATGAGGAGACCCTGCGGACCCTCGACGACCTGGTCCAGGCCGGCAAGGTGCGCATCATCGGCTGCTCCAATGAAACCAGCTGGGGCCTGACCAAGTCGGTGGCTGTGGCCGAGCGCGAGGGCACGGTGCGCTACGAGACCATCCAGAACAATTTCAGCCTGAATAACCGCCGCTTCGAAGACGAGCTGGCCCAGGCCTGCCGGCAGGAGGGCGTCAGCCTGATCCCCTATTCGCCGCTGGCCGGCGGGGTGCTGTCAGGCAAATACAAGGACGGGGCGCGGCCCGAGGGCGCTCGGTTCTCCAACTATCTGAACCTGGGCGGGCGCCAGGCCGCCATGGCCAAGCGCTTCGTCAACGACAAGACCCTGGAAGCCACCGACCGCTTCGCCGCCATCGCCGCTGAGGCCGGCATCTCGCTGGTCACCCTGGCGACGGCCTGGAGCAAGCAGCACGACTTCGTCGCCTCCACCATCGTCGGCGCCACCCACGAAGACCAGCTCCCCGACATCCTGGCCGCCATGGACCTGACCCTGAGCGACGAGGTGATGAAGGCCATCGACAAGGTGTCGAAGGACATTCTCTACCCCATGGGGTGAGAGGCGCCCTCGCCGATCCGCTCCATCATCTTTCGCCAGTACTTGAACGGCGCCAGATGGCCGGAGTCGAACAGGGGTTGAACCTCAGTGACGTGCTCGCCGACGAAGGCGACCATGTCCTTCATCGGGCTGAACCGGTCGTCGACGCCGTGCCAGATCACCACCGGGGCCGTGATCCCGGTCAGATTCATGGTTTGGCCTCGCCGAAAGGCCGTCATCTCGTCGGCGATGCCGCGGCCGCCGTGGGCCAGACACTCGGTCACGTAGGCGAAGACAAAATCGACCATCTCCGGGTGGGCGTCGAAGTAGGCGCGATCAGCTTCGGAAAAGCTCGCCAGCCGCTTCAGGAGACGCCGCGCAAGATCCGGGGACAACCGCATACGAAGGATCGCGTAAAAGGTCTCAACGACCCAGGGATGGCTTTCAAAGCGAGCGCGCAGTTCGCTGAGCGGGCTGAGGTTCTGTTCCACGGGCCGAGGCGGACGCCCGGCGAGGAGAAACACGCCCGTCGCCCGGTCACCCATCCTTTGGGCCGTGGCGAGGGCGAACGGGGCTCCGGACACCACGCCGCACAGGGCGGGTCGGTGGAGTTCGAGCCGGTCGCAGAGTTGCTCCATGTCTTCTGCGACGGTCTCGAAGCGATAGTCGGCGCGGCGGTCCGACTGACCAAAGCCGGGGCGTTCGGCGCACACGACGCGAAGGTTGAGCGCGTTGGCCAGAGCATCGGTGCCGGGCGGCATGAGGCTTGAGCTCATGCCGCCGTGATAGATCAGCAGAGGTCGGCCAGATCGAGGTCCGTAGTCGCGGAAGGCGAGGCGGCGACCATCGGCGAGCTGTAGACTGCGGATCGGCGGGTCTTCCGTCACGGAGGATGCCGACGTCGCCACCAGGCTGCGCCCCACCGCCGCCAGTTCCGTGAGCGTGCGGATGAGTTCGGACTGCCGTTTCAAGCCCATCTTGTCGAAGATCGCGCGCAACTGGTTGCGGACGGTGTTGACGCTGACCCCGAGCTCTTCGGCGGCTTCCGCCAGCGCCAATCCTTCTCGCAGCTTGGCGGCGAGCCGCAGCTCTGCGGCCGTCAAGCCGAAGCTCTTGCCGATGGTCCCCCAGACCTGGGCCTCGGGTTCGGGCGCTGGGAACATGAGCGCAAAGGCCGCAGGATTGCGCAGGGTGGAGCCGGCCAGCGCCGAGGAGTCGGCCACGTAGCAGAACACCGGCGCCCCGGCCGTCGGCCGCTCAAGGCGCAGGATGGCGTGTTGGCCCGACCGCTTCGCCTCCCCCAAGGCGCGCTGCAGCGCCTCACTGTTGTCAGGGTGGTGGAGCTGGAGTCTCGTCCCAACGGCGACGCTGGCCAAGTGCGGCTCGAGCACGCCGCGCGCCAGGGCGCAGCAGGCCAGGACCATGGCGCTGGGCGACAGCAGGACCAGGCCAACATCCTTGGCCTGCCCCTCCGGCGGTCCCTCCCCCTGCCGGCGGGCCAGGGCTGTGACCTTGTGTATGCCGTCGAGCTCAGCCGCCACCTGCTCTGGGAGCCCCGTCGTAGAGCGCGGGAGCTCAAGGGCGGAAATCAACTGTTCCCAGGATTCCGGATGGGCGGCCAGCGCATAGAGGGTTTCGACCAGGAGGCGCGCGTCACCTTCCGGCCCGGTAAGCTTCGCTCGCCCAACATGCGCCACGGCGTCCACCCCTTAGACACCCCATCTTAGGCGCCCTCCCGCGCGATGGAAATCGCGAACCCCAGGCCTGCGGGCTTTCAGCGGCGGGGGGCCATCGACACGGTGTCGAAGGAGATTTTGTATCCGATGGAGTGAGGGAGTTGCGACGCTCAGCCTCGGCGGAGCGCCGCGCCCCAGATGGCCAGATTGAAGGCGAACTGGCCGGGCTCGGTGGCCTCCACCCTTATGGCGATGGGCACCATGCAGGGGCCGACATGTTCGGGGATCGCGGCGTATTGGGTGACAACGCCGTCCATGATCAGAGGCCGGATGATGTTCATGTCGGTGCGATACTTCAGCTCCTCCGCGAAGGGCGGAACATAGACGGTGTTCTCCGGCATGCGGGGGCCGCCGAACTCCTCCGGCAGCAGCAGGAGCTCGACCAGCACCCCCTCCTCCACCAGGGCCTTGGCCTTCTCCGGTGAGTCCACATAGGACCAGTCCGGACCGACGGGGTCCCCCGGGCCGGGCTCATAGCCGGCTTCGCGGAGAAGCTGGTCGGCCAGCGCCTTGGCGTCATGCTCAGCCGGCGCGGCCGGGCCGAACCATCGGCGGAGTCGTTGAAAAAGATCGTTCACGGCTAGCCCCCGGCCGCTGGATCACAGGTCTTTCTAAGCAGCCTCAGCGAAAATTCTGTCGGCGCATATCTAGCGAGAGCCAAACACTCTCCCCCCCATCACGCCGACTACTTATCGGGGGCGCTTGGCGGGTCGAATAGGTCTGCGCCGCGATCCCTGGACGTGCGCTCCGCCTTCCCCGTCGCCTTTCGCGCGGCCTTTCGCTCACTATGGAGTTCGAATGCTGCGAGCAAGACGCTTAGGGCTTCTTCGAGTTCCTTCGCCGACACAGTCCCGAGTTCGTCGCCTTTGATAACGTCGACCTCTCGTCCGGCACGTGGCATCTTCTCCCGCAGATCCACCCACTCTAACGTTGCGTCTTTGAAGTCACCGACAAAGAAGGTCTGTCGGAGGATCGTATTGAAGATGGCCCGCTGGGCCGGATCGAGGGTGCGGCCTTTCCAGCACTGCGCCCACAGCACCCTAAGACGACCGTCCTCAACCCAGAAACCTGACGGCCGCACTGGGATGGATACGCCACTGCCGATAGGGAACAGGTACCGTTCGCACTCTCGGAACCAAGGCACCTTCTTCTCAGCGGCGTAGGGCGCGAATGCGGTTACTAGCCCCTTATTGGGGGCCACATTCTTCTTGTGCTTGTCAGCCTCGATCTGCCGCAATGCCCAGTCTAGCGTTTGGCCTTCCATCAACGGCTTGAACAGCTTCCGCCCCGGATCGAGGGAGAACGGAATCTGCGCTATGTCGAGCTTCTCCATCTCCAAGACGGTAGCCTCGATCGTGGGTCTGATCAGCGCCACGGCGTGCTGGACAGATGGGGTTTTGCGCAAATCGGCCATATGCGGTTACACACGCCTCCTTAGGATTTCGCGGTAGTAAGACTCGGTCATCGAGTCTGGAATGACCATTCCAGGCATTGGTCGCCCCTCGGCAGCTGTCCAAACCTGATCCCACGGCGCTCCGGGCTCATGGGTTTTCTGAACCAGCCAGTACGCAGACTTCGTTCCGTAGAACTTCGTCATTTGCTCGACGTGCTGGCGCTCTTGCTCGCCAAGAGATACTTCCAGAGGCACGTCCTGCCCCGTAGATAGATCAATTCGGGTCAGCCGCCCCACGATTGGTCTGTCACCATAGGTCCGAAGCTGTCGATAAACTTGCGGATGGACCGGGCCGTGCTGCCAAGCTTCGAACGCGGAGTCCACGAGCGGTTCGCCATACTGGGCAAGGTACCAAGCGTGCGCGAAGTAAATGATCTTGTTCAGGGGAAGGTTAGATAGAACCAAGCCGTTCGCCTCGGCCACGTCGAGGATGGCGTTTGCGATTTCCCTGACGTCTCTGGCCAAAAAAGGTCCTTGGGGCACGGCGGCCGCTGCGAATCTCCAGATACAACCATAGTCGAGTTCGCGATATGTTCCAACCGTCAGTTCGGTGTGGCCGCTGGTAGAATTGGGAGGCCGTCAACCCGATCGTCCTGCACCACACCCGCTAGACGGCTCCCCCGCCCTGCCCCTAACGTCCGCGCCGAACCGCGGCATCATCTGCGGGCGTGAGAACGGGGAAACACATGTTCAATCACATCATGGTCGGGACCAACGATATCGAGCGGTCCAAGGCCTTTTACGACGCCGTGCTGGCGACGCTGGGGGCCGGGCAGCCGATGGCCAATGCGGCCCCCACCGGGCACAAGCGGCTGTTCTACATCCACAACAGTTCGGTCTTCTGCGTCAGCGAGCCGATCAATGGCGAGCCGGCCACCTTCGGCAATGGCGGCACCATCGGCTTCAAGTGCGACAGCCCTGAACAGGTGAAGACCTTCCACGACGTGGCCGTGGCCCATGGTGGGGTCTCCATCGAGGACCCGCCGGGCCTGCGCGAGGGCGGCATGGGCGCCCTGCACCTGGCCTATGTGCGCGACCCCGACGGCAACAAGCTGTGTGCGCTCTACCGCCCGTAAGTCTCTAGGCGCCCCTGGCCGCGTCGTTTCAGGATGCGGCCAGGATGGCTGCGGCCAGGTCATGGCCGGAGCGCCAGGCGGCCTCCACCCGGGCGCCGGCCAGCCAGTCGCCGCAGGCGCCGATCTGCATTTCCCCCGACCACAGGGGCGCGCCGCCCTGAGCTGTGGTGCGGGCATAGCGCCAGCGGTGGGCCTGGAGCGACAGGGTCTCCGGCAAGGGCTGGCCATGGGCCTCGGCCAGCGCCGCCAGCAGGGCCTGCGCCACCTGATCGGCCCCCTCCTCCAGATGCGCCCACGACCAGTCTGGCGAGGCCTGGACGACCCAGGCCTCCGGTCCTGTGCGGCCAGGCTTGGCGCTGTTGCGGGCGGCCCAGGCCAGCGGGCCGTCCTGGCGCAGGACATCGGCGGGGAGGCTCAAAGGTCCTGCAAAGGCCGCCATCATGGTCCAGCAGGGTTCGGAGACGATGGCGCCGGCCTGGGCGGCCATGTCAGGCGCGATGGCCGCCAGCAGGACGGCGGCCTGTTCGCTGGGGGTGGCGACCACCACGGTCTGCGCGCTGAAGGGGGCGAACCCCTCCCCGCTCAGGCGCCAGGCCGCGCCGTCGCGGGCGATCTCGTCCACCCGGGCCTGCCAGGTGACGTCCAGGGCCTCTGCCATCGCCCGGATGGGGGCGTTCATGCCGGGCACGCCCACCAGAGCCTCAGGGCCTGCGGCCGGCCAGGGCGCGGCGACGCCGGCCGCCTGCCAGGCGGCCGCGCGGGCGGCGAATTCTGGGTCGCGGACGGTGAAGAACTGGGCCCCGTGGTCGAAGCTCACCTGACCCTGGGGCGTCTCGATCCTGCGGGTGGACATGCGACCGCCCGGCCCCCGGCCCTTGTCCAGCACCTGGACAGCGTGGCCGGCGTCGCTGAGCGCCTGCGCGCAGGAGAGGCCGGCCATGCCGGCGCCGATGATGGCGATCTTCATTAGGTCTCGTCTTTCCTCAACCGGCTTCGCGCAGGACGGCGGCGGGACGGCGCGACAGGGCCGCGAACGCCGCCAGCGCCCCGCCGAGCGCGCCGAGCGCCGTGGTGCCGCCGAGAATGCCTAAGATCACCGGCCAGTCGACGCTCCAGGTCGCATTGAACACCTGGGTCACCACAGGCCAGGCGCCGGCCGCGCCCAGGCTTGCGCCGGCCAGCCCAGCGATGACGCCCACCAAGCCGTACTCCACCAGGTAGGCGCTGACGATCTGGCCGCGGGTTCCGCCCAGGACCTTGAGCGTGGCGGCCTCCCGGGCGCGGAAGCGGGCGCCGGCCGCAATGGCGCCGATCAGCACCAGGACGCCGGCCGCCCCGGCCACGGCCGCAGCGCCCCGGATGGCGAGCGCCAGGCGGTCGAACAGGGTGGCGGCCTGTTCCAGCTGGTCGCGGATGCTGATGACATTGACGCCAGCGAACTCGGCGGCGAGCGCCCCCGTAACGGCGGCCTCCTCCTCGCGGCTGGCCATGGCGATGGCCACGTGCCGGGGGTTTGCGCCCGCGATGGCGCCGGTGTTGAGGATGACGCCGAAATTGGCCCCGAAGCCGCCCCAGTCCACCTCGCGCAGCACGGCGATCTGGGCGTCGATCTCGCGACCCAGGACCTGCAGGGTGATCATGTCGCCGACCTTGAGGCCTGCGCCCCGGGCCGCGTCCTGCTCGAAGGCCACCAAGGGTGGGCCGGCATAGTCGGGCGTCCACCAGGCGCCGGCCGTGACCTTGGCTTCCTCCGGCGCCCCGTCCAGGGCCGACATGGTCAGGTCCTCGTCAAAGGCCCAGCGTTCGCCCCGCTCGATGGCCTCGATGTCCACCGGCTGGCCTTTCAGGCGGGTGATGCGGCCGGTGATCAGCGGCAGGCGGTTGTAGCGGTCAATCCCGGGCTCGCTCAGGGCCTCATTGATCACGGCGTCAAAGGCCGCGACCCGCTCACCGGGGATTTCGGTAAAGACCAGGGAGGGCGCGGTGCGCGGCGCCACCACGCTGACCTGGGCCAGCAGGCTCGACTGGATGAGCACAATGGCCGACAGCAGCGCGACGCCCAGCCCAATGGCGGGGGTCGCCGTGCGGGCGGCCGACCGGGGGCCAGCCAGATTGGCGAGGCCCAGACGCACCGATCCACGGGCGAACCTGCGCACTCGTCCAGCCCCCCAGGCTGCGGCCAGGCCCAGCAGGCTAAGCGCGAGGAAGGCGCCCGCCGCCCCGCCGATTAGGCCGGCGGCGGCCCAGCGGCTGGGGGCGGTGAGGATGGCCAGGCCTGCGAGGCCGAGCGCCGCGGCCACCGCAAGAGCTGTCTCGAGGCTGAGCGTCGGGCGGCCTGACATCTCCTTGCGAAACAGGGACGAGGGCGGCGTGGTCCGGGCTCTGGCCAGCGGCCAAAGCGAGAAGGCGGCCGCAGCCAGCACCCCGAAGGCTGCGGCCCGGACCAGAGGCTCGGGATAGACGGCGAACAGGGCCGGCACTGGTAGTTGCTCGGCCGCCAAAGCCCCGATGATCAACGGCGTCACCGCGCCGATGGCGAGGCCTATGCCCACCCCCAGCAGGGCGAGCACGCCGATCTGGATCAGATAGATGTCGCGGATCAGCACCCCTGACGCTCCAAGGGCCTTAAGCGTGGCGATGGAGGCCTTGCGGCCCTCCAGATAGGACGACACCGCCCCGCCCACGCCCAGACCGCCGGCCACCAGGGAGGCCAGGCCGATGAAGCCCAGGAAATATTCCAGCTGGTCAATCAGCCGGCCGGCGCCGGCGGCGGCTTCGGAGCGGTCCCGGGCCTCGAAGATGGCGTCGGGGAAGGTCTCCCGGACCTCTTCGATCACCGCCTTGGGGTCGGCCTCGGCCGGCAGCACGACCCGCACCGCCTCGCCAAACAGTCCCCCGGCGCCCAGCAGGCCCGCGGCCTCCACCGCGGTCACATCGGTCAGCACCCGGGGACCGAGCGCAAAGCCCCGGCCGATCCGGTCGGGCTCGGAGATCAGCACCGCGCCGACCCGCAGCGTCTGGCCGCCGACAGCGAAGGTGTCGCCGAGCTTCAGATCCAGCCGGTCGAGCAGGGCCTGCTCCACCGCAGCGCCCGGAACGCCGCCTGTGGGCGCCAGCGCGGCGGCGAGGCTGGCGGCGCCCTCAAGCTGGACCACGCCCACCAGGGGATAGGTGTCGGCCACGCCGCGCACGTCCACCAGCCGGCGCTGGCCGCTCGGGGTCTGCGCCATGGCGTTGGCGCGGACCGAATAGGCGCTGGGGCCCAGGGCCTCGAACACCGCCCGTTCTTGCGGCGTGAAGCGGCGCTGATCGATGCTGAACACCACATCGCCGCCGAGGATTTCCCGGGCCTGACTGGCCAGACCCTGGCGGAAGGCCTCGGCCGTGGAGCCCGCCGCGGCGATGGCCGCGACGCCGAGCGCAAGGCAGGCGAGAAAGATGCGGAAACCCGCGACCCCGCTTCTCAGCTCCCGCCCGGCGAACCGCAGGGCGAGCCTCATGCGGCGGCCTGAGGCTGGGCCGAAACAATGAGGCCATCAGCCATGCGCACGATGCGGTCGGCTCTGCGAGCCAGGGCCTCGTCGTGGGTGACCAGGACGAGCGCCGCGCCGGCCTGGGCCAGCAGGTCGAACATCAGGTCGGCCACCATGGCGCCATTGGCGCCGTCCAGATTTCCGGTGGGCTCGTCGGCGAACAGCAGCTCAGGCTGGACGGTGAGCGCCCGGGCCAGCGCCACCCGCTGCTGCTCGCCGCCCGACAGCTGGTGCGGATAGTGGGTCAGCCTCGACCCCAGACCCACCCGCCCGAGCCAGGCCTCGGCCTCGTCCATGGCGTCGGCGCGCCCGGCCAGCTCCAGGGGGGCGGCGACATTCTCCCGCGCGGTCATGTTGGGCAGCAGGTGGAAGCTCTGGAAGACCAGCCCCACCCGGCCGCGACGCAGGCGGGCGCGGCCGTCCTCGTCCAGGGCGCCGAGGTCCTGGCCAAACAGTCGAACCGTCCCGCTGGTGGGGGTCTCCAGCCCGGCGGCCACCGAGATCAGGGACGACTTGCCCGAGCCCGAGGGGCCGATGATGGCCACGGTCTCGCCGGCCGACACGGTCAGGTCGACGCCGCGCAGGATGTTCACTGACCCGGCCACAGACGGCAGGCTGAGCGTCAGGGCCGACAGGCAAAGCGGCGGCGGGGCGGACGGGGATTCGGTCATGGGGCTCCCGAGGGCGGTTTGGGCGTTTCATGGCCGCCCGGCCGACCTATATGGGGAAGCACAGCCATGATCGCACCCCAATCCTTGCTCTCCCGCCGCACCCTTCTGCTCAGCGCCCTGGCCCTGGGCGCCAGCGCCTGCAGCCGGGAGGCCGACGCCCCGGCTTCAGCCGCCGCCGATGAGGCTGCGCCCCCGCCGCCGCCGCTGGCCCCCGGCGACCTGCCGGTGGTCGCCCTGCTGGGAGACTCCATCACCGCCGGCTACGGCCTGCCGGCGAAGGACGCCCTGCCCGCCCAGCTGGAGGCGGCCCTGGCGGCGGCCGGGACGCCTGCGCGGGTGCGGGCCGCCGGCGTGTCCGGCGACACCACGGCCGGCGCGCTGGCCCGGGTGGACTTCAGCATCCAGGACGACACCGACCTGTGCGTCGTGGCGCTGGGCGGCAACGACCTGCTGCAGGGGATCGAGCCGGCGACCATGCGGGCCAATCTGGAGGGGATCATCACCCGGCTGAAGGCCCGCAACATCCCGGTCCTGCTGGCCGGCATGCAGGCGCCCCCCAGCTACGGCGCCTACGCCACCGACTTCGCCGCGGTGTTCGAAGGTCTCGCCCGCGACCACGACGTCGCCCTCTATCCCTTCCTGCTGGACGGCGTCGCCCTCGACCCCGCCCTCAACCAGGACGACGGCATCCACCCCAATGCGGCGGGCGTAAAGATCATCGCCCAGCGCCTCGCCCCGGCGGTCGCGGGGGCGTTGGCGGAGGGTTAGGGGAGAAAAGTTCTCTCCTTGTTCTTTTTTTACTCCCGTCGCTGTGCAATGCTTTTCAAGCTCTGCCGGGTGGGCGAGCCGCATGGGGATCAGCGGAAGAGGGGAGGGCGCAGGTGAAGATCAGGCCGCAAGCCGAGTTCGAGACCTCCCTGCCGTACGATGCTGTCGATGGCGATGAGGACAATGACTTTGATCAAATCGATCCTGGAGGCCGCAATATTGCTGAGGCCGTGGGTGAATTGCTCAGGCCGCTAGGCTATGATGTATCAGCGCCTATTCACGAAGATGATCACGGATGGCGATTAGATATCGCCTCTGGAAAGAGAAGATTCTGGCTGCTTATCAACCGGGTGATTGGAGAGAAACCTTACCTCATGGCGGATGAATCTCGAAATTTCTGGCATCCACCTCATTTCGAAGATTTTCTGACGCAGTTGAACACCGCCATGAGCAGCGACCCGCGCTTCAGCAACGTCCTTTGGTACAAGGACTGGAAAGACCGAACACGGACCTCAACGCCCGTCATCCACAGATGATGTTCTTCGCCTCAACCAGCCCCGAGCTATGCCTCTTGAAAATGCTGTGACGCCCCGTCCGTGAGCAGGGTGTTGCCAAGGCGCCGAATGGCCGCCCTACTGTCTCCATGAGCGAAGACAGCATCCGAGACCGTTCCCGCCGCACCCTTGAGCGCGCCCAGGCCCGTTATGAGGCCGATCCCTCCCTGGCCAACACCGTCTGGTATGGGCGGGTGCTGGGGTTCCGCTACCGGATCGAGGAGGCCATCGCGGTGTTCAGCGAGGGCCTGGAGCGGTTTCCGGACTCCTTTGAACTGCTGCGCCAGCGGGGTCATCGCTATCTGTCGACCCGCCGATTCGCCGAGGGTAAGGCCGACCTCGCCCGGGCCGCAGACCTGATCGAGGGCATGGCCGAGTGGATCGAGCCCGACGGCCAAGACAACGAACTGCCCGTGCCGCCCACCAGCATCCAGTTCAACACCTGGTACCATCTGGCGCTCGCCCACTATCTGCTGCGGGAGTGGGACGAGGCCGAAGCCGCCTATCGCCAGTGCATCAAGTGGGTGCGCGAGGATGATTATGACGGCCTGACCGCCTGCCACGACTGGCTCTACATGACCCTGCGCCGCAAGGGCGACGAGGCCGCCGCCACCGCGGTGCTGGCCGCCATCCCGGAAGGGCTGGCCGACGAGGCCTTCGTCGAGGGACCGTCCTATTACCGCCGCCTGCGGATGTACCGCGGCGAGCTGGCGCCCGAGGACCTGCTGAGCCCCGACAAGGGATCCCAGGTCATCCATGACGTCGAGACGATCTACGCCACCCAGGGCTACGGGGTCGGGAACTGGTATCTCTACAATGGCAAGACCGACCGCGCCCGGGCGGTCTTCGAACAGATCCTGCAGGGCCGCAGCCGCTTCGCCTTCGGCTACATCGCCGCCGAGCTTGACCTGCGCGAGATGGCGGAGGGTTGAGGATCTGATGTTGGCTGGGGTTCGCCCCCGCCTGCGACCTGGCGCGAGACGGTGGCGGTGAGAGAGGGATTCGAACCCTCGATAGAGTTTCCCCTATACACGCGTTCCAGGCGTGCGCCTTCAACCACTCGGCCACCTCACCACACCGGTCGGGGGCGGGCCCCCGGCGGAAGGGGGTCTATATAGCGAGGTGGGCGCCCGGGGCAAGCGGCCCTGTTCGTCGGGCGTGCGGCGTCCTATCTGTAGGGTCAAATCCATCCCTATCCGTCCGAGGTCGCCATGTTGTTCCGCAAACCCGCTGAGATGCCGACGGCGCAGACCGCCCTGCCCGGCCGCAGCCAGCCGATCCCCACCGCCAAGACCCATTTCGTCAACGGCCAGCCCCTGCAGGGTCCCTATCCGGAAGGGTCGGAGACCGCCGTTTTCGCCATGGGCTGCTTCTGGGGTGTCGAGCGCCTGTTCTGGCAGATCCCCGGCGTGCATGTGACGGCCGTGGGCTATGTGAACGGCTTCACCCCCAATCCGACCTATGAAGAGGTGTGCAGCGGCCACACAGGCCACACCGAGGCGGTGCTGGTGGTCTATGACCCGAAAGCTGTGACCTATGAGCAGCTGCTCAAGGTGTTCTGGGAAGGCCACGATCCGACCCAGGGCATGCGCCAGGGCGGCGATGTCGGCACCCAGTACCGCTCAGGCATCTATGTGGCCAACGAGGCTCAGGGTTCGGCGGCGGCGGCCAGCAAGGGCGTCTACCAGCAGGCCCTGTCGGCCAAGGGCCTGGGCCCCATCACCAGCGAGATCGTCGAGACCGGGCCCTTCTATTTCGCCGAGGACTATCACCAGCAGTACCTGGCCAAGAATCCCGGCGGCTATTGCGGCATCGGCGGTACGGGCGTGACCTGCCCCATCGGGACCGGCGTCGAGGCGTGAGCCTGGGGGCGGCAGGCGAAGAGATCCTGGCCCAGGCGCTGGCCCTGCCCGGCGCCACCTTGAGCATCCAGTGGGGCGACGCCCGGGTGGCCAAGGTGGGTGGCAAGGTCTTCGCCATCCTGTCCCTGGACGGTGGCCTGTCGTTCAAGGCCTCGGACATCGCCTATGAGGCCCTGGTGGAGAGCGGTCGGGCCCGGCCAGCGCCCTATCTGGCGCGGGCGAAATGGGTGCGGTTCGATGATCTCTCATTCCTGGAGCCGCAGGAGACCGCCGACTGGCTGGCCCAGGCCCACGCCCTGGTGAGCGCCAAACTCACCCGGGCGCAGCGACGGGACCTCGGCCTCACTCAAGCTTGACCATAAGCCCCCTCACCCTGTCCGGTTGAACATGCTTAGCTCGGCGTGCGAAGTCCCATCGCACAACTTCTAGATGTGTGTCCGGCCGTGCCTGAGCCCAATGACCCGCCTGCGTGGACGCCCCCCTGGCCGAGGTGGTTGAACCTGTCATGGCTGGGCGGAATCGACCCCTGGGTGCGCCTGCTGACGCGACTGGTGGTGGGGGTGTTCCTCGTGTGGAGCGTCTGGGATGAGGTGACACGCGCAGCCGCCATGCAGGACCTTGCGCACGCCCTCGCAGACGACGGGACCCCCTGGGCCGGGATGGCGGCTCGGATCAGCGTCTACACCCAGATGGCCTGTGGCCTAGCATTCATCGCAGGCCTGCTGACCCGTTGGGCCGGGTTGACCTGTGCGATCTTGTTTTCCGTCACGGCGGCCTACGCCGTGCGCGGGGGCGTCGAGGCCGCCATGCCGGCCGTCTTCCTGGCCCTGATCGGCCTCGACATGCTCGCCCGAGGGCCCGGGCGATACAACCTGCGCGCCCTGCTGGTTAGACGCTGACGGCGGTCAGGCCTGGGGAGTCTCTTCGATAGGCCTGGCGGGCGGTCGACTGGCGGCCACTGCAGGCGTCGTCTCCAGCACCTCACGGATCTCAGCAATGGCGCGGGCGGCGGCCGAGGCCCGCTGGCGCCAGACAAGCACCGCGACGGCCGCCAGGGTGGCGATGATGAAGGTCGTGGAGCCGAAGACCCAACTGGCCGCGGCCAGGGCGAAATAGTAGCCGCGCACCCCGGCGTTGAACGCCGAGAGGGCGGGGTTGAGCAGCCGGCCGGCCGCCGCCCCATAGACCTGCGCCACCCCGGCCGCCTCGTCAGGGGCCGCCCCGATCACCGCGATGGTGTAGTTGAGCTGCCGGATCGCCCAGATGAAGTCGAGCAGGCCGCGGGCCAGGGTCACCAGCACCAGGGCCACCTGCACCTCGAACAGCAGCCGGGTGGATGTCTCGATGACGATCAGGCTGGAGGCGCTGCGAAAGGCCGACTCCCCGCCAAACAGCACGCCGGCCGCGCCCGCGATCAGGATCAGGTTCGACGAGGCGAAGAAGGAGGCTGAGTTGATGGTGTGGCCGAGCAGCTGACTATCCATCAGCCGGCTTTCCCGGCGAGCCATGGCCCTCATCCACCCGCTCCGGATCACCGCCATGTCGAGATTGATCATGTGGCGCCGGCCAAGCGCCGCCTTGACCAGCGGCTCATAGGCCAGCCAGGCCACCGCGAAGATGGCCAGGGCGACGGTGTCCAGGGGAGAGAGCGGCAGACCGAGCATGGGCGGGCGTCTAGTCCTCCAGAATGCGGCTGTGACGACGGCTGTCGCGCAACAGCAACGATGTGATCAGGGCCACGCCCATGATGGCCGAGACATAGATGTAGAAGGCGCTCTCCACCCCCTGCCCCTTGAAGCTGAGGGCCACCGCCTCAGCCGTGCCGCCGAATACGGCGTTGGCCATGGCGTAGGGCAGAGCCACCCCCAGGGCCCGGACGTGGGCGGGGAAGAGCTCGGCCTTGGTCACGGCGCTGACGGAGGTGTAGCCGGCGATGATCACGATCAGCACGACCATAAGGGCGAACGCCACCAGCGGGTCGGTCACCCCGGCCATGGTGTTCATGATCGGATAGGTCAGCAGCATCCCGGCCCCGAAAGTGAAAGCCAGGTTGGTTCGCCGCCCCCACTTGTCTGAGAGCCAGCCGAACAGGGGCAGGATGAACAGATAGACCACCAGGGCGGCGGCCGTGATGTTGGTGGCCGTCTCCTTGCTGAATCCTGAGGTGTTGACCAGGAACTTCTGCATGTAGGTCGTATAGGCGTAGAAGGCGAGCGAGCCGCCGGCCGTCAGCAGAAAGATGGCCGTCGTCTCCCATGGGTGGTGGGTGAACAGCATCATGGTCCGCGCCCGTTCCGCCCCAGAGGCCTGGGCGTTCTGGAACGAGGCGCTCTCCTCCAGGCCGCGACGGATCCAGAAGACCACCACCGCCAGCAGGGCGCCGATGACGAAGGGGATTCGCCAGCCCCAGGACTCCAGATCCTCAGTCGGCATGATCCGCTGCAGGAGCATCAGGATGCCAAGCGCCAGGAGTTGGCCTGAAATCAGGGTGACGAACTGGAAGCTGGACCAGAAGCCCCGCCGGGCCTTGCCGGCCATCTCCGAAAGATAGGTGGCGCTGGCGCCATATTCCCCGCCCACCGACAGGCCCTGCAGCAGGCGCGCCATGAGCAGGATGGCCGGCGCGGCCACGCCGATCATCGCATAGTCGGGGATGATGGCGATGATGGCTGAGCCGGCGCACATCATGGCCACCGACAGGCTGAGCGCGGCCTTACGGCCGGCCCGGTCGGCATAGAGGCCCATGAGCCAGGCGCCCAGCGGCCTGGCCAGAAACCCGATGGCGAACACGGCGGCCGCCTGCAGCAACTGCGAGGTCGGATCGCCCGACGGAAAGAAGTGCGGCGCGAAATAAAGGGCGAAGGACGAATAGGCGAACCAGTCGTACCACTCGACGAGATTGCCAGCCGACCCGCCGGCGATGGCCTTCAGGCGCTGGAGCGGGGTGAGGCCAGGGACCAGCAGCCCGGGCGGGGCCTGTGAGTCCGCGCCTGTTTCCGTCGCCGTCATGCCCGTCTCCCCCGCGGCCCTTGTTTGCGCGCGATGCTAGGGAGGTGCGGCGGCGAGCGGAAGCCCCTACGGGCTTCCGCTGCTCCGGGGTCTAGATTCGACCCATCAGGACAAGAATGAGGACGATCAGCAGGACCAGACCGAGACCGCCGGACGGGAAGTAGCCCCAGCTGCGGCTGTGACCCCAGGTGGGCAGGGCGCCCACGAGGGCGATGATCAGGATGATCAGAAGAATTGTGCCAAGCGACATGTATGTGTCCCGCCTCTGGAGCGCTCCCCAGCGGGCGCTCGCAGCAAAGGAACGACCCCGCGCGGTCAAGGTTCCGCCCCGCGGGGCTAGGTGGCTCGCCCTGGGCGCGGGCCCCGAGCCGCCTAGTCGGCGGCGTCCGCCGTATGCATCGCGCTGTCCTTCTCCTTGACCCCCAGGGCGTAGAGCCCACCGATGAAGGCGCCCTTGATCCGCGGCAGCAGCAGCAAGGTGGCGCCGGTCAGGGGCACAAGGGTGGAGACGAGGACGACCGCCACCGGCGCCTGCCAGATGAAGGGAAACAGCAGCAGCGGGGCGACGATCACATGTCCGACGATGAGGATGGTGAAATAGGCCGGGCCATCATCAGCGGGATATTGCGCCAGGTCGTGAGCGCAGGCTGGACAGGTCGGCTCCACCTTCAGGTAGCGCCAGAACAGCTTGCCTTCGCCACAGGCTGGACATCGCCCTTTGAGGCCACGGTTGAGGGCGGTCAGGAAGCCGGGGCGCTGGGGCGTGCTCATAGGGTGCATATGCGACCGCCACGGCCAGGATGGAAGGGCGACGGAACCCCGCAGGGCGCATTTCCGTCGCCGCCCTCGATCTAGCGGCGCACGTCCTCGGCCGTGTTCTTCACCGCGGTTCCGGCCGCCTCCATGTCGCGGCCCACGCCGGCGACCGTATTGCAGGCTGAAACCAGCAGGGCGGCCGCCACGGCGGCCACGATCAGCACCTTGCTCATGAAAGATCACGCTCCATCAGGGACCAGACCCCATGGCCCGGCTCGCCGCGATCTAAGCCCTGCCATGGGCGGCGATCAACGGGGTTCGAGCGCGGTCAGCCCGCGCTCTCGTCCACCACGTCGGCGTCCGGCGCATTCTTCTTGATCGACTCGATCATGTTCTTGGCGCTGGCCTTGGACGCATAGCCTTCCGACGAGAACATGATCTCGCCGTTAGAGGCGCGAAAGCGCACCCGGAAATCGCCTGCCTTGTCTTTGAAGATTTCGAACTTGTAGGCCATGTCGTCCTCCCGGCGCCGCCTTGAATGGAAGCTAAGGCCAAGCTTAGCCGCGCATCGGCGCGACGAGCAACCGCCCTGGACGAATGGCGCAGGTGCGCCATTGTTGAGGCTCAGCGGACGCCAACCCTGGGGCGGGGCGTCAGCGGATCAGACAAGCCCCCAGGGAGACGCCTGTGCCTGAGCTTGTCCATCTGCCTGCCGACGCACCAATGGCCGCCATGGCCGACGTCCTCGATCGCGACGGCGCCCTGATTCTCGACAGCGTGCTCACGCCCGAGGCCGTGGCGACGATGGTCGCCGAGCTCTCGCCCTATGTGGCGGCCACGCCGGCGGGGCGGGACGGTTTCACCGGCGTCAGAACCACCCGTACAGGCGCCCTCGTGGCGCGCTCGCCCGCCGTCCGTGAGGCGGTGACCGACCCGCGCATCGCGCGTCTTTGCGAGCATCTGCTGAAGGCCAATTGCGAGCGCTGGCAGCTGCATCTGACCCAGCTGATCCGCATCATGCCCGGCCAGGGCGCACAGCCAATTCATCGGGACCGCTGGGCCTGGGGCGCGCACCTGAAGGGGATCGAGCCGCAGCTGAACACCATCTGGGCCCTCACCGACTTCACGGTGGAGAACGGCGCAACCCAGGTGGTCCCCGGCTCCAGCGCCTGGCCCGACGACCGGAAGGCGGAGGCTCACGAGATCACCCAGGCGGTGATGAAGGCGGGCTCAGTGCTGGTCTATACCGGCAGCGTCTTCCATGGGGGCG
Organism: Caulobacteraceae bacterium; assembly: GCA_027489335.1. Taxonomy (GTDB): domain Bacteria; phylum Pseudomonadota; class Alphaproteobacteria; order Caulobacterales; family Caulobacteraceae; genus Phenylobacterium. The sequence goes on from JAIXZX010000001.1 coordinate 65,597, forward strand.
GCGCCAACCGCAGCGACCAGGACCGATGGGGCCTGAACCTGACCTATGCGCTCGGCTGGCTGCGGCAGGAGGAGAACCAGTATCTGGCCTGCCCGCCCGAGATCGCCCGCACCCTGTCGCCCGAGTTGCAGGACCTGATGGGCTACGCTCTCGGGGGCTATGCGCTGGGCTACTACACCCCGCCCCTGCCGCCCGGCGAAGGACCCGAGCTGGTGCCTCCCAGCTTCGCACTGCGGGGCGAGGCCGAGGGGGCGGTCTTCGGATCGGCCGAGGATCTGGCGGCCATCGGCGCTCAGGTGCGGGGAACCTGACGCGGCGGCGGAACGCGGGACGCGTCGGCGCCGTTCGGCTGGGATCAACCCCTCATTCCAAGGAGCCCGCCGTGGCCGATCTCGCCAAACTCGAAGCCAAGTTCTGGAAGGCGCTGAAGTCCGACCGCACCCTGATGCTCGGCCTGACCGATGTCGAAGAGGGCCACAGCCAGCCCATGACCGCACAGATCGAAGGCGACGAGGGCGGCCCGATCTATATCTTCAGCGCCAAGGGCGTGGATCTGGTTCAGGCCACCGGCGCCGGCCACCGGGCCATGGCCCACTTCGCGTCCAAGGACCATGAGCTGTTCGCCACCATCCATGGCCGGCTGGTCCCCGACAATGACCGCGACACCATCGAGCGGCTGTGGAACCCCTTCGTGGCGGCCTGGTACGAGGGCGGCAAGGATGATCCCAAGCTGCAGCTGCTGCGCTTCGAGCCGGAGCGGGCGCAGATCTGGCTCAATGAGCACAGCCTGTTCGCCGGCGTGAAGGTGCTGATGGGCCGAGATCCCAAGCAGGACTACCAGGACAAGGTGGGTGAAGTCCGCCTGAGCTAAGCCGCGGAAGCCTGGGCTTGCCGCTCCTGGCGACCGATCAGGGGCCGCAGGTCCACAGGCCCTGGAACACCCGGCTCGCGCCGTCTGCCCGCTGATAGGTCAGGGTGGCGGGCCTGGGCGGCGACTCCCCGCCCCCCTCGGCCGGACCGGTGACCTCGATCACTACGGTCTTGCCGCGGCCGGCGAAGCTCGCCCCGTCCAGCATAGCGTCGAAACCGCCCGGGGCGGCGACGCGCTCCACATAGCCCGAGACCTTGACCGCGCCGAAGGCCGGATCGTCAGACGCGACGTTTCCTCGGGCGACCAGCAGCAACGAGTCATCGCCGCCTGAGAAACTGCAGGCCAGCTCGCCGGCCAGGAGCTCCGCATCCAGGTCCTGCGACGTGAGCGTCTGCAGATCGATGGCCGAACCATCACCGCCAACCGTCTCCCCACCCGCTTCAGGCGATGGCGCGGGCTCAGGTGACGGGGCGGGCGCGGGCGCGGGCGCGGACGCAGGCGGGCCGGCGACCTCCCTCGGCTCGGGCGAGCAGGCGGCCAGGGCCAGGATGGCCATCAGGGGCGAGAGGCGCGTGGCGAGGAGAGACCAGGTCATCTCGCCACAAGACCCCGAGCGTCATTTGGTTCCAAGGCCGCTCAGACCCGCGATTGCGCCGGACGTCCATTTGCGGGCAACCTTCACCTGGCGGCGGCGCAAAGACCGTCCCACACCGGGAGAAGCTCAGATGCCACGCAAGCCCAACTTCATCGTCATCCTGGCCGACGACCTCGGCTATGGGGACATCGGCTGCGACGGCGGGACCCTGATCCGCACGCCGCAGCTCGACCGGATGGCCGCTGAGGGCGCGCGCCTGACCGACTTCTACGCCTCGGCCAATGTCTGCACGCCGTCGCGGGCCGGCCTGCTCACCGGCGGCTACGCCATCCGCCACGGCCTGGCCCGCGAGGTGATCCAGCCGGCCGACACCAACGGTCTGCCGCCGGAAGCGCCGACCATTCCGCGCCTGCTGAAGCCTGACTACGCCACCGCCCTGATCGGCAAGTGGCACCTGGGGCATGTCTCGCCCCACTGGCCGCCTCAGCGCTTCGGCTTCGACCGCTTCATGGGCCTGCCCTACAGCCACGATATGCGCCCGCTGACCCTCTATGACGGCGCTGGCGAGGCGCCGATGAGCGAGTCCAAGGCCGACTTCGCCAAGCTGACCGAGCACTTCTTCGCCGAGACCACCGCCTTCGTGGAAGCCCACCGCGATGAGCCCTTCTTCATCCTGCTGGCCCTGACAGCCCCGCATGTCCCCCTACGGCCCAATCCCGACGATCCCATGGGCTCGCCGGCCGGCGACTATGGCGAGGTGGTGGAAGAGGTCGACGCCCAGGTGGGCCGCCTGTTGCGCAGGCTGGAAGACCTTGGTCTGGCCGAGGACACGATGGTGGTCTTCACCTCCGACAATGGTCCGTGGTTCGAAGGCTCCACCGGCCCCTACCGGGACCGCAAGGGCGGCGCAGCCTGGGAGGGCGGCTACCGCGTGCCCTTCATCGCCTGGCGGCCGGGGACTATCCCTGCTGGGACCGTCTCCGACGCCCTGGCCAGCAACCTCGATTTGCTGCCGACGCTCGCGGCCATGGCGGGCCTGGAGCCGCCGAGCGAGGGGATTGATGGCGCCGACCTGTCCGGCGTCCTCCTGCGCGGGGAGGCCTCGCCGCACGACCAGGTGATCCTGTTCGACAACCTGCACGTGGCCGCTTTGCGCACGCCGCGCTGGAAATATGTGGCGAGGTCCTACTACCGGACCATGGACATCCCGCTGGACCAGCACCGCTACCCGCTGCTGTTCGACCTGAGCGTCGATCCGGGCGAGACCTATTCCCTGGTGTCGCGCCACCCCGAGGTGGCCGAAGACATGGCCCGCCGCGTCACTGAGGCCCGCGCCAAGTACGCCCCCTTTGCGGAGGCCAAGCCGCCGGCGAAAGCGCCGGAGAGCGCGGAGACGTGGAAGGACTGACGGCGAGGCCGCGGCGCTCGGATCAGAACCGGTCGGTGACGAGGCTGCGGGCGTCCTCTACCCGCGCGGCCTGATGCAGCTCACCCGACCGCGCCCTCTCCCGCCAGGGCCGCGCCTGTCGCAGAGCGACTCGAAGCGTCTCGTCCCTCCGGTCCAGATCAGCGATCACCAGCCATGGCTGGCCGTCCGCCGGCGCCTGGGCAATCCATCGGCCGTCGGGTCCTACCAAGCCGGCGGGCGCCGCGTCGCTGTACTGCGCCGGCACGGAGAACCCGAGCCAGAAGGCGCCGCAGGCCGCGTGTCCCTGCGCCTGGATCGCGAACATTGGATCCCGCGAGAAGGTGGACAACAGGACGAGGTCCGCACCGAGCTGGGAGCACTCCACGAAGAGTTCAGGAAACTGGATTTCGATGCATAGCAAGCAGGCGATGTGGAAGCCGTCCACCTCGAAGACCAGCGACCGCGCCCCGGGCGCAAACCACTGTGTCACCTCCGTATAGGACAACAGACGCTTGTCGTAGCGGCCCGCGATCTCACCGCGGTCGGAGATCACATAGAGGCTGTTGTGCGGACAGTGCGGCGGAGTGAGCCGATGGGCGGCCCCGATGACGGTCCAGAGGGAGAGGTCTGCGGCCAGGGCGGCCGTCTCCTCCAACTCGGCCTGCAGGGCTGACCAGTCGATGTCCCACCCGGCCAGGGCCTGCTTGCCTGGCCCGGATGGGTAGCCGGACATGACGCCTTCGGTGAACTGGATCAGCCGTGCGCCGGCCGCGGCGGCCTCGCGCATCTGGGAGCGGATTCGGGGACCGTTCACGCGGGCGTCGAACGCCACCTCCGTCTGGGCGATGGCGATCCGCAGGCGTTCCGATGAGGCGGCGTCGGGCGCGGGGGATGTCAGGTGCGACGGGTCGGCCATTCCGGTTCGCACCTCGGGTCTGGTCCTAGTCCGCGTCCATCTTCAGGGCGGCGATGAAGGCTTCCTGCGGGATCTCCACCTTGCCGAACTGGCGCATACGCTTCTTGCCGGCCTTCTGCTTGTCCAGCAGCTTGCGCTTGCGGCTGGCGTCACCGCCGTAGCACTTGGCCGTCACGTCCTTGCGCAGGGCGCGGATGGTCTCGCGGGCGATGATACGCCCGCCGATGGCCGCCTGGATCGGGATCTGGAACTGGTGGGGCGGGATCAGGTCCTTCATCCGTTCCACCATGGCGCGGCCGCGCATCTCGGCGCGGTTGCGGTGGACCAGCATGGAGAGCGCGTCCACCGGCTCGGCGTTCACCAGGATCGACATCTTCACCAGGTCGCCCACCCGGTACTCCTCGATCTGGTAGTCGAAGGAGGCGTAGCCCTTGGAGATGGACTTCAGGCGGTCATAGAAGTCGAACACCACCTCGTTCAGGGGCAGGTCGTAGACCACCAGGGCGCGGGAACCCACATAGGACAGCTCCCGCTGCTCGCCGCGGCGGTCCTGGCAGAGCTTGATGATCGAGCCCAGGTGTTCGTCAGGCGTCAGGATGGTGGCCTTGATCCAGGGCTCAGCGATGGTGTCGATGCGCACCGGATCGGGCAGGTCGGCGGGGTTGTGGAGCTCCATCTCCTCGCCATTGGTCAGCTGCACGCGATAGACCACGCTGGGCGCCGTGGCGATCAGATCGAGGTCGAACTCGCGGCTCAGCCGCTCCTGAATGATCTCCAGATGCAGCAGGCCCAGGAATCCGCAGCGGAAGCCGAAGCCGAGCGCAGCACTGGTCTCCATCTCATAGGAGAAGCTGGCGTCGTTCAGGCGCAGGCGGCCGATGGCCGCGCGCAGGTCCTCGAAGTCGTTGGCGTCCACCGGGAAGAGGCCGCAGAACACCACCGGCTGGGCCTCGCGGAAGCCGGTCAGGGCCTGGGCGGTGGGGCGCTTTTCGTCGGTGATGGTGTCGCCGACGGCGGCGTCGGCCACTTCCTTGATCTGGGCGGTGATGAAGCCGATCTCGCCGGGGCCCAGCTCCTCGGTCTCGGTCTGTTTCGGCAGGAAGACGCCCAGCCGGTCCACCTGATAGGTGGAGCCGTTCTGCATCATCTTGACCTTCTGGCCCGCCTTCAGCGTGCCGTCGATCACGCGCACCAGAACGATGACGCCGAGATAGGCGTCGTACCAGGCGTCGACCAGCAGGGCCTTCAGCGGCGCATCCCGGTCCCCCTTGGGCGCCGGCAGGCGGGTGACGATGGCCTCCAGCAGATCGGCGATGCCCACCCCAGTCTTGGCCGAACAGAGGATGGCGTCGCTAGCGTCAATGCCGATGACGTCCTCGATCTGCTCGCGCACCCGCTCGGGCTCAGAAGCCGGCAGGTCGATCTTGTTCAGGACCGGCACGATCTCGTGGTTGTTGTCGATGGCCTGATAGACATTGGCCAGCGTCTGGGCCTCGACGCCCTGGCTGGAGTCTACCACCAGGATGGAGCCCTCGCAGGCGGCCAGGGACCGGCTGACCTCATAGGCGAAGTCCACGTGGCCGGGCGTGTCCATCAGGTTCAGGACATAGGTCTCGCCGTCCTTGGCCTTGTAGTTCAGACGCACCGTCTGGGCCTTGATGGTGATGCCCCGCTCGCGCTCGATCTCCATGGAGTCGAGCACCTGCTCCTTCATCTCACGCTGGGTGAGGCCGCCGGTCTCCTGGATGAGCCGGTCGGACAGGGTGGATTTGCCGTGGTCGATGTGAGCCACGATGGAGAAGTTGCGGATGCGCGAGAGCGGGGTCGACATGGCCCCGCCTCTAGCACACCTGTGAAATTCCGCGAGGGGCGAAGGGCCTCAGTCGCCCATGCCCAGCGTCTGGGGCCTGACGCTGACCTTGGCCACCACGTGCTCCTGATAGGACGGCCGCGCGCAGAGCCGCTGATGCCAGGCTTCCATGGCCGGCAGATTCGGACGTTCCAGCGCGTCGGGAATGCGGAACCAGCGATGGACGATGACGCCCAGGGCCAGGTCGGCGACGCTGAATTGCTCGCCCACGACGAAGGTCTGGTCCTTCAGCTGGGCGTCGAGCACGGCGAAGGTCTCGGCCGCCGCCCTAATGGTCCTGGCCATTTCGGCCGGGTCAGGCTCCGCGCGCCGATAGGCGGTCCGCACCGGGCCGATCACCCGGCCAGGGGCGGCCGACCAGTCCATCCAGGCCTCCGCCTGCCAGCGCGCAGCGTCATCGGTCGGCCAGAGCCCCGCCTGCGGCCAATTGGTGGCCAACCAGCGGATGATGGTGTTGGATTCCCAAAGGCTGAAGCCGTCTTCCCGGGTGATCGCCGGAATGCGGCCGTGCGGGCTGAGCGCGCGATAGGCCGGGTCGTCCCCGCCGCCAAACCGCCCGCCCCAGTCGCGCCGTCGGTGGGTGACACCCGCCTCGGCCAGAGCCCACAAGACCCGCGCCGTGGCCGATGAATCCGCCCGCCCCCAGACCGTCAGCATGCACCCACCCCCTAGCTGTCTCCGCGGCCCGCAGAATGGGGCATGGCCTGAGACAGCCTGTTGGCGTCCCGGCCACGGGCACGGCGGACAACAGGCGGGCCTGTCGTTCCCCCCGCCACACGAAGGGGGCTGGACGGAACCCGAAAAGCCGATGACTTTCGCCCTCGCGCCAGGGAGAGGCTTGCAAAATGAACGGCTTGTGGGACTCGATCGCCTACTTCTTCGACTCCAACGCCCTGAACCCCCACGGCATCTGTCTGATGTGGCGGCCGGAGCTGATCTGGACCCATGCCATCTCCGATATTCTGATCGGGATCGCCTACTTCTCCATCCCCTTGGCGCTGGGGGTCTTCCTCTGGCATCGGCGCGACGTGAAGTTCAGCTGGGCGATCTGGATGTTCGTCGGCTTCATCATGCTGTGCGGCGTCACCCACTTCATGATGGTCTGGACCTTGTGGAACCCGGACTACGGGATCGAGGCCCTGATCAAAGCCGCCACCGCGGCGGTTTCGGTGGTGACAGCCTTTGCGCTCTGGCCCCTCCTGCCCCGGGTCATCGCCCTGCCCTCGCCCATGGAACTTGAACGCCGTATCGCCGAGCGGGATGCGGCGCTCGCCGAACTGCGGGCGGCCATGGACACCATGGTGGAGATGCGCGAGCACGAAGCCCGCCAGAAGCTGCTGCTGGACGAGCTGAATCACCGGGTGAAGAACACCCTGGCCTCGGTCCAGTCGATCGCCGTCCAGACCCTGAGCCGCGAGGCCGAGCCTGAAGTCGCCAAGGCGACCTTCGTCGAGCGCCTGATGGCGCTCTCCTCGACCCACAACCTGCTGGTCAAGCGCAGCTGGGAGGGCGCGTCCTTCGCAGACCTGGCCGAGGCGAGCCTGGGCCACTACGGCCAGCCCTTCACCCTGGAGGGTCCCGACCTGGTCATGGCCCCGAACACGGCCGTCAGCCTGGGGATGGCCCTGCATGAACTGGCCACCAACGCCCTGAAGTATGGCGCCTGGTCTCAGGGGGGCGAGGTCCGCATCACCACCCGCCTTGCACCGTCCGACGATGAGACGACGATCATCTGGCAGGAATTCGGCGGCCCAGCCGTGGCAGCGCCCGGACGGCGCGGCTTTGGATCCCGCCTGCTGGAGCGGGGCGTCGCCGGTGAGCTGGGCGGTCGGGTCGAGCTCGACTTCGGTCCGAACGGCCTGACCTGCACGATCAGCACGCCGATCAGCCGCGCCCTGCACCCTGACGACTGGACCTTCCCCACCGCCGCCCTGGCCTGAGGCGCGCCAGAGGGTTTCGATGGCGTATGGCCGCATCGCCGTGACATGCTCCGCACCCAGCCGGAGATTCAGATGTTCAGATCGCTCAGCCTCTACGTGCTCGCCGCCCTGGTCGGCGGGCTTGTCCTGGGCGCGGTCATCCATGCGGCGGAGTCGCCGGTCCTGACCACAGGGGCGGAGACCTTCGAGGCGGTCGGGGCCCTGTGGCTGAACGCCCTGCGCATGACCATCGTCCCCCTGGTCTTCTCCCTGCTGGTCACCGGCGTCGCCTCGGCCGCCGACGCGGCCGCCACCGGCCGTCTGGCGGCGCGGGCCTTTGCGATCTTCGCCGCGGTCCTGGTGGTCGCCGCCCTCTATGGGGCGGGCGCCATGAACGGCTTCCTGGCGCTGTGGCCCATCGATCCGGCGGGCGCCGCGGCCCTGACCAGCGCGGCCCAGGCCGGCGAGGTGGTCGCCACCCCCACCGGCTTCCGCGAATGGCTGCCGACCCTGGCCCCGGCCAATCCGGTCCGCGCCGCCGCCGAGGACGCCATCCTGCAGATCGTGGTCTTCGGCCTGATCTTCGGCTTCGCCGCCACCCGCCTGCGCCACGACCTGCGCACCCCGCTGATCGCCTTCTTCCGGGCCATCTCGGAGACCATGATCATCATCGTGCGCTGGGTGCTGGTGGCAGCGCCGGTAGGCGTCTTCGCGCTCGCCCTGGGCATCGGCCTGCGCACCGGCCTGGATGCGGCCGGCGTCCTGACCCAGTACGTCCTCATGGTCTCAGCCGTGGCCATCGGCGCGCTGATCATCCCCTACGCCCTGGTGGCCATTCTGCGCGGCCAGGACCTAGGTCGCTTCGCCCGGGCCTGCGCGCCGGTGCAGGTCCTGGCCTTCAGCACGCAGAGCTCGCTCGCCTGCCTGCCGGCCATGGTGGAGCGCACCCGGGATGAGCTGGGCGGCTCGGCCAGGGTGACCGGCGTGGTCCTGCCGCTGGCGGTGGCGGTGTTCCGCATGACGAGCCCGGTGGCCAACCTCGCCGTAGCCTTCTTCATCGTCCGTCTCTACGGGCTGGAACCCGGGGGCGGCCAGATCGCCGCGGCCATCGCCGTCTCCCTGGCGGTCAGCATCGGGACCGTGGGCCTGCCGGGCCAAATCTCCTTCTTCACCAGCATGGCGCCCATCTGCCTGGCGCTGGGCGCGCCCCTGGAGATCCTGGCCATCCTGCTGGCGGTGGAGGTGATCCCCGACATCTTCCGCACCGTGGGCAATGTCACCGCCGACATGGCCGTGGCCGCCGTGGTGGCAGAGCCCACTGACCCTGCGGAGGCAGACGACGCACGCATCCCTCCGCAGACTTCAGGCGTAGTCTAGGGCGAGAGGCGTCGCCGACGCCGGAAGACGGAGACGCCTGTGCCCCTCTGGCAACTGCTGGCCTTCAACGCCCTTGTCCTGGTCGCCGCCTATCTGGTGCTGTGGGTCATCGCCGTCCGTCTGCGCGACGTCAGCTTCATCGACGCCTGGTGGCCCACGGGCATGGCGCTCCTGGCCTGGACCAGCATGGCCCTGTCTGGCGGATCCGGACTACACGGCTGGATCCTCGCCCTGCTGGTCACCGCCTGGGCCCTGCGGCTTGGGCCGCATCTGTTGCGCCGCTGGCGGGCCCACGGCGCCGATCGCCGGTATGAAGAGATGCTGGCCGACGGTCAGGCCCGCGGCTGGAGCTTTGGGCTTTCGGCTCTGATCTTCGTCTTCGCCCCGCAGATGCCCCTGCAGCTCCTGGTCGCCTTGCCCGTCCAGATGGGGCAGGTGGAGACACCGCTGGGCCTCGGTCCCCTGGCGATCATCGGTGCGGCGCTCGCTCTGTTTGGCCTGATCTTCGAGGCCATCGGCGATGCGCAGCTCGACCGGTTCAAGTCCGACCCGGCCAATAGGGGCAAGGTGCTCGACACGGGCCTGTGGCGCTACACCCGCCACCCCAACTATTTCGGCGACGCCTGCCTGTGGTGGGGGCTCTATCTGGTGGCCGCCGAAACAGGCCTCGGACTCTGGTCCTTCCTGGGTCCCATCCTGATCACCTTCCTGCTCACCAAGGGCAGCGGCGCGCCGACGGTGGAAAAGGGGATGGAGAACCGGCGGCCGGAATACGCGGCCTATATCCGCCGAACCTCCGGCTTCATTCCCTGGCCGCCCCGCAAGGACTGAGCGCGGCGCATTGCCACGACGATGCCCAGCCGCTTAGCTGCCCGGAACGAGAAGAACAGGGAGCGACGGCGATGGGACGGAACCTCGGACGAGGCGCAAGGCGCAGCCTGCTGGGTCTGGCGCTGGCCAGCCTGGCCGTGCAGGCCGCCGCCGAGCCCGCCCGCAGCAACCATCAGGTGGCGGGGCTTGAAGCGCCGGCCGAGATTCTCGTGGACCGCTGGGGCATCTCCCACATCTACGCGGCCAGCGTCCGAGACGCCTTTTTCCTGCAAGGCTACAATGTCGCCCGCGACCGGCTCTGGCAGATCGACCTGTGGCGCAAGCGCGGTCTGGGCCTGCTGGCCGAGGACTTCGGCCCGGACTTCGCCGCCCAGGACCGGGCGTCGCGCCTGTTCCTCTATAGGGGCGACATGGACGCCGAATGGGCCGCCTACGGGCCGCCGGCCAAGGGCTATGCCGAGGCCTTCACCGCCGGGATCAACGCCTTCGTCGGCGAGATCCAGGGCGGCGCCCGCCCCCTGCCCGAAGAGTTCCAGATCGCTGGGACCACCCCAGATCTTTGGGCGCCGGAAGATGTGGTGCGCATCCGCAGCCATGGCCTGACCCGCAACACCGCCGCCGAGGTGGAGCGCGCCCGCATCACCTGCGCGGCGGGGCTCGAAGCCAACGCCCTCAATCGCCGGCTGGAGCCGGACCATAGGCTGAGCATCCCCGAGGGTCTCGACCCGTGCGAAATCCCGGTCGACGTCCTCAGGGACTACCGGCTCGCCACCCAAGGGGTGACCTTCAAATCCGGCCAGGTGGTGGCGCTCGCCGAGGACATCCCGGCCGACGCCATCGGCTCCAACAACTGGACGGTCGCGCCGTCTCGCACCGCAACCGGTCGACCGATCCTGGCCAATGACCCGCATCGGGCGCACGGCGTGCCCTCCCTGCGCTACATCGTCCATATGGAGGCGCCGGGCTTTTCGGCCATCGGCGCCGGCGAGCCGGCCCTGCCGGGCATCTCCATCGGCCACAACGGGACCATCGCTTTTGGCCTGACCATCTTCCCGGCCGACCAGGAAGACCTCTATGTCTATGAGACCGACCCCGCCGATCCCAACCGCTACCGCTATGGCGAGGGCTGGGCGGCCATGGAGGTGGTCACCGAAACCGTTGACGTCGCAGGCCAGGCCCCGCGGACGGTGGAGCTGAAGTTCACCCGGCACGGTCCCTTGGTGTTCGAAGATGCGAAGGCCAATCGCGCCTACGCGGTTCGCAGCGTCTGGAGCGACCCTGGCACCTCGGCCTATTTCGGCTCGGCCGACTACATGACCGCGCAGAACTGGACCGAATTCTCCACCGCCATGGGCCGGTTCGGGACGCCCAGCGAAAACCAGGTCTTTGCCGACACCGCCGGCAATATCGGCTGGATCGCGGCGGGCCGCGTGCCGGTGCGCCAAGGCTGGGATGGCCTGATGCCCGTCCCCGGCGACGGCCGCTATGAGTGGCAAGGCTTCCTGGACGCCGCCGACCTGCCCAGCCGCTACAATCCCGCGCAGGGCTGGCTGGCCAGCGCCAACCAGTTCAACCTGCCCGAAGACTACCCGGCCGACCGTGTTGTCGGTTTCGAGTGGTCGAACGCCGCCAGAATGACCCGCATCAGTCAGGTTCTCGAGGCGGACGCCTCGGTGACTCTGGCTGACGCCATGGCCCTGCAGACCGACCCCACCAACGTCACCGCCGCCGACCTCATTCCTCTGCTGAGCGACATCAATGCGCCGGCGCCGCGGCTGGCCCAGGCCATCGCCCTGCTGAAGGGCTGGGACGGCCGGACCGAGGCCGATAGCGCGGCCGCGGCCCTCTATGAGGTCTGGCTGTTCAAGCATCTGGGTCAGGCCACCGTGCAGGCCGCCGCGCCGGCCGCGGCCCGCGCCCTGATCGGCGGGGGCGACCAGCCCGCCATCAGCGCCTATCTGACTGCCGCCAGTCCTGCTGATCGCGCGCCCATCCTGGCCGCGAGCCTCACGGCGGCCATTGATGAGATCACCGCTAAGCTTGGCCCCGATCTCTCGGCCTGGAAGTGGGGCGATCTGCACCAGGCGCGCTTCGAGCACGCGCTGGCGCCCCTGCTGGCCGCCGACGCCGCCGAGCGCCTGGCGGTCGGGCCCGCCCCCATGGCCGGGACCATGCTGAGCCCCCTGGCGGCCACCTGGCGGCCCAGCGATTATCAGGTGGTGTCGGGCGCCTCGTTCCGCATGGTCCTGGACGTCGGCGCCTGGGACAACAGCGTGGCGATCAATACGCCGGGCCAATCAGGCGACCCGGCCAGCCCGCACTATCGCGACCTCTTTCCCCTGTGGGCGAATGGCGACTACGTGCCGCTGCTCTACAGCCGGCCGGCCATCGAGGCGGCGACGGAGACGGTGCTGACGCTCACGCCTAAATCGGCAGGTGGGCGATGACCCTCGGCGTCAGATAGGCGTCGATGCCCTCCATGCCGCCCTCGCGGCCATAGCCGCTCTCCTTGACGCCGCCGAACGGCGCCTCGGGGCCGCCGACGGCGAAGGTGTTGAGGCCGACCATGCCCGCCTCCAGGTTGTGGCCGAGCCAGGCGGCGGTCTCCTGCGAGCGGGTGAAGGCATAGGCGGCCAGGCCATAGGCGGTGCCATTGGCCCGCGCCATCGCTTCCTCCCGATCGGTGAACGGCGCCAGGATAGCGATGGGGCCAAAGGGCTCCTCGTGCAGAATCGGGGCGGTCTCGGGCGTGTCGGTCAGGACAGTGGGCCGGTAGAAATAGCCGCGGTTACCCAGCCGCTCGCCGCCGGTGCGCACCTGGGCGCCGGCCTCGACCGCGCCGGCCACAGCCGCCTCCACCGCCGCCAGCCGTCGGTCGTGGGCCAGCGGCCCCATCTCGGTGCGCGGGTCCAGGCCATCGCCCACCACCAGCTTCTCGGCGCCGGCCACGAAGGCCTCGACCAGCTGGTCGTAGACCTTCGCCTCCACATAAAAGCGGGTGGGCGAGATGCAGACCTGGCCGGCGTTGCGAAACTTGCCCTGGACCAGGGTCTGGGCGACCTCGATGGGGTCGATATCGGCGAAGACGAGCACCGGCGCATGGCCGCCGAGCTCCATGGTGCAGGGCTTCATGTACCGCGCCGCCTGCTGCGCCAACAGCTTGCCCACTGGGACCGAACCGGTGAACGACACCTTGCGGATGATCGGCGAGGCGATCAGGTGGGCGGAAATCTCCGCCGGCCGCCCGAAGACCAGGTTCAGCACGCCGGCCGGCAGACCCGCATCGGCCAGAGCCTGGGCCAGCGCGACACAGCCGCCTGGCGCGTCCTCCGGACCTTTGAGGATCATCGAGCACCCGGCGGCCAGCGCGCTGCCGATCTTGCCCGCCGCCTGGGAGGCCGGAAAGTTCCAGGGGGTGAAGGCCGCGACGGGTCCGATGGGGTGGCGGGTCACGGTCCACATCAGGCCCGGCTGGTTGGCCGGGATCACCCGGCCATAGGCGCGGCGACCTTCCTCGGCGGCCCATTCGAAGTGCCGGGCGCATCCCTCGACCTCCATCCGCGCCTGGGCCAGAGGCTTGCCCTGTTCGCAGGTGAGGTCGCGGGCGATGGTTTCGGCCCTGAGGCGGATCAGGGCGGCGGCCCCGCGCAGCACCTCTGAGCGCTGCAGAGGCGTCGTCTGACGCCAGGCGGCGAAGCCAGCCGCTGCGGCCTCGAGGGCCTCGTCCAGATCGGCCGGGGTCGCCACGGCGTGACGACCTACGGTGCGCTCATCGGCCGGATTGAGAACTTCGAGCCATTCATCCGACCCGCCGGCCCGCCAGGCCCCGCCGATGAAGAGCGGACGATCCTTCGGCTGGACCTGCGCCTCGGTGATCAACTGGCCGGCTCCTTGGTCTTGGCGTCCGCCTGGTACTCGTTCACCGCCTTGCGCTTGAATGGATTTTCCCGGTGGATCGGGAAATCGATCTTCAGCTCCCCGCGCACGATCTTTTTGCGCAGGTGCTTGGCGCCATGGACGCTGAAGCCGGCCAGATGGTCGCCGGCCACAATGCGGGTGTAGCGGGACGGATTCTCGGCCGAGACAAACTGCGGCAGGGGCTCGACCACCACGTCGTAGTCGACGGCGAAGAAGAGCGGCATGGAGAAACGTTCCTTGCCGGTGTTCACCACCCGGTGCTGGGTGGCCTTGAACCGGCCATTGGTCCAGCCCTCCAGCAGGTCGCCGATATTGACGATGAAGGCGCCCTCCACCGGCGGCGCCGAGACCCATTCGTCGGCGGCGTTCATCACCTGCAAGCCCGGTCCGCCCGTGTGCAGGATGGTGAAGCACTCGAAATCCGAGTGGGCCCCAATGCCCAGATGGTCGTTGTCCATCGGCCGGTCATTCGGCGGATAGTGCAGCAGGCGCAACTGGGACGGTGTCTTTCTCGTCCGCTCCCGGAAGAATTCCGGATCGAGGTCCAGGCGCAGCGCGAAGGCCTCGAACAACCGGTCCCCCACCCCCCGCACGGCCTCGTAATAGGCCATCACCTCTTCGCGAAATCCGGGGATCCAGTCGGGCCACTGGTTGGGCACCAGCATCAGGTTGCCGGCCCTGAAATCGGGGTCGTCCTCGTCGATCTCAATGGCCAGATCGAAGGCCGCATGAAGGCGCGGCTTGGTCAGATAGTCATTCTCAGGGCTCGGCTCCACCAGGCGGTAGAGCTCGGGATCGCCATCGTCATCCTCGTCGGACACAGGCACCCAGCCCCGGGTGCCGGGGGAATGGCGGATATGGACCTTTTCCCGCAACTCACGCGGTGAGTAGTGGAACTGGCGTGACAGCGCATAGGTGCGGTCGATCAGCGCCTGGGGCACCCCGTGGTTCTTGATGTAGAAAAAGCCCACCGTCTCACAGGCGCGGCCGATCTCGGCCACCGCCGCAGCCTTTGCCGCGGGGTCAGCGCCGGCCAGGGCGCCGATATCAATCACGGGAATTTCGGAGAAGGCGAGAAGCTTGGCTCCCATCTCGCCGACGGCTTGAGGCTGATCGCCAGTGCTCATCTGAAGGCTCCGTGGCAGAGCGCGCAGGCCTGCGCCTCTGCGCCGTCGATCGAACCTTGGCGAAGAATTCGAGACGGCGCGCGGAGCCTGCGGCCGAACTGACGATATTCTCGCTCAGTAATACGAACTGCGCAAATCGTAGTCGAGGCGCCGGCGGCGGGCGCCCATCGTCCAAGCATTTCCCACCGCCTCACAGGCGACCGGCGCGATCGCTTGCCACGGCCAGACGGGCGGTATCGGCTCAACCCACGCCAGCGGGGCGGCCAGCACGGAGGCGACCATGAGCGTGACGGATCAATCAGGGCGAAGAATGCTCTCCCGCCCGGGGGTTATCGGTCGCCGCGGTCTGCTTCTGGGCGCTGGGGCCGCGGGCCTAGCGATGGCGGCCGGGTGTTCCGGCGCAACCGGCGGCGGCGGCCGCAGCCTTCGGGTCTCTTCCTATGGCGGCAATTTCGAACAGGCCCTGCGGGAGCACATCTATCCGCTGTTCACAGAGGCGACCGGGATCGCCGTCGAGTCCATACCCCAGCCGGCTGGATTGCAGTTTCTGCTGCAGCTGATCGAGGCCAACAAGGCCGGCCAGACGCCCATGGACCTGTGCATCAGCGCGCCGCTGGACGTCATGCGGGGGAACGCGGCCGGGCTCTGGCGGGCCTATGATACGACCCGCATCCCCAATCTCGCCAACCTGCCGGAGAGCTATGTGACGCGGGGCGCCGAGGGGGCTGCGGCCATCGGCGCCGTGGGCTGGTTCTTCACCATGGTCACCAACCCGAAGACCGTGAGCCCGACGCCGACCAGCTGGACGGAACTGTGGGCGACGGGTCGCCGCAACGCCTGGGGGCTGGCCGGAACAGGCGCTGGACCGATGTTCGAGGTCACGGCGGCCACCTATTTCGACGGACCCGAAACCCTCAACACCGAGGCGGGCATCCGCGCCTGCGTGAGCAAGATGGAAGGGCTGAAGCCCAACACCCGTCTTTGGTGGGAAAGCGAAGGGACCATGCAGACCGCTCTCGAAAACGGCGAGGTTCAGGGCGGGGTCTATTTCGCCGACGTCGCCGAGACTCTGATCCAGAGCGGCGCGAACCTGGAGGTGGTCTTCCCGCAGGAAGGCCCGGTGATCGATTTCGGCAGCTGGTGCCAGCCCTCGGCCTCGACCAAGACCGAGGAGGCTCACGCGTTCATCAACTTCATGCTGAGCCCGCAGGCGCAGAACCTGATCGCCTCGCGCCTGAACGCCCCGCCCCTGATACGGGCCGATCTGCTCACCCTCGACGATGCGGTCCGGGCCAAGGTGACAAGCCCCACCCCGCCCATCGCGACAAACCTGGAGGCCCGACGGCTTCATCTGGACTTCATGGTGCAGGAATTCAGCCAGATGCTGGCGCGTTAGAGGCCGCCATGTTCGGGCTGGAGCTTCGCGACCTCACCAAGGCCTATGGCGACCATCTGGCCGCCGACCAGGTCAGCCTCTCCATTCCGCATGGCGAGTTCGTGTGCTTCCTGGGTCCATCGGGGTGCGGCAAGACCACCGTCCTGCGGATGATCGCCGGGCTGGAGACGCCCACATCCGGCGCCATCCTGCTGAACGGCAAGGAGATCACCAACGAGGCGGCCAATGGCCGGCAATTCGGCATGGTCTTCCAGTCCCTGGCCCTGTTCCCCCATCTGAATGTCGGTGAAAACATCGCGTTTGCCCTGCGGCTGCGCGGAGTCGACGCCAGGCGGCGCAAGGACCGGGTGGCCGAACTCCTTGACCTGGTGCGCCTGCCGGGCCTGCAGACCCGCGCGATCAGCCAGCTCTCCGGCGGACAGCGCCAGCGGGTGGCGATCGCCCGGGCGCTCGCTCAGGAGCCGCCGGTCTTCCTGTTGGACGAGCCCTTCTCGGCCCTGGACGCCAAGCTGCGCGAGGAAATGCAGAACGAGCTGCGCGCCCTGCAGCAGCGGCTGAAGATCACCACCATCCTGGTGACCCACGACCAGCGCGAGGCCATGACCATGGCCGACACCATCGTGGTCATGGGCGGGGGCCAGATCCAGCAGCACGGCCCGCCGGTGGACATCTATCGCCAGCCCGCCAATCGCTTCGTCGCCGACTTCATCGGCGCCTCCAACCTGCTGCCCGTGGAAGTTCTCGACCCGCGGACCGTTCGCCTGGGCGCCATATCCCTACGGGTCGCCGCCGCCTGCGGGCTGGGCGCCGCCCCGGCGACCCTCGCCATTCGACCTGAGGATGTTCTCATCTCCCGGATGGCCGGCAACGGCGACAATGAGGTCGCCGGCGTCATCAGCCAGGTGCGGGACATGGGCGCCTATGTGGAATTCCGGATCGACTGCCAGGGCCAGGACATCCTGGGCGTCGCCATGCCTCGCGACTGGATCGGGGCGGGGGTCGGCGAGACCGCCCATGTGCGCCTGCCGGTCGACCGCTGTCAGGTTCTGGCGCGGTGAGGGCCGCTGAGCTGTCGGTTCAGGCGTCGGGCGTCGCTACGGCCCCAGGCCGAGAGCGGTGGGTGCTGGCTGGCCTCCTCACCGCCCCTGGTCTGTACATCCTCATCATGGCTGTCGTGCCGGCCTTCCTCATGGTTCAGCTCAGCCTGGCTCACCGGGAGGTGGCCGGGCTGTGGTCGCCGGGCTTCGAACTCACTCAGTATCGACAATTGGCCACACCGCTGTTCGCCAGGATCATGGGCTTCTCGCTCATGCTAGCCCTTGCGGGGGCCCTGATCTGCGTCAGCCTCGCGCTGCCCGCCGCCTATTTCATCACTCGGATGCGCCGCCGCGCCCAGGTGGCGTGGCTCGTCTTCCTGCTGGGGTCCCTATCGCTGTCTGAGGTGCTGATCGTCTTCGCCTTCCAGGTGCTGCTGTCCACCAGTGGGACCTTGGCCGGCGCCCTGACCACCGTGGGCCTCTTGGCGCCCGGCGCCTCGCTCTATCCCAACTTCCCCGCCGTCCTTACCTGCCTTGTCTATCTGCTGCTGCCCTATGTGATCCTGTTCTTCTATCCGGCGCTCTCGCAGCTGGATCCTGAGGTGGAGCAGGCGGCGGCCACCATGGGGGCCTCGCGGCTCTCGACCTTCACCCGCGTGGTTTTGCCGATGATGCGCGGACAGATCCTGACCGGCGTGCTGCTGGTGGTGATCTTCACCTTCGGCGCCTACCTGACGCCGCTGGTCCTTGGCCGACCGCCCCAGTGGACGATCGCCATCCACATCAACAATGCCGCCATGGGGGCCGGAAATCTGCCCCTGGCTGCGGCCTACGCCGTGTCCGTGGTGGCGTTCATGGTGGCGCTGTTGGTCCTGACGCGGGTCCTGTCGCGTCGGAAGGCGTCGGAGGCATGAGCCTGTCGCCGGGCGTCCTCCTGCGCCAGGGCTTCCTCGCCCTCATCGCGCTCTTCCTGGCTGCGCCGTTGATCGTGGTTGTCTCGGTGTCGTTCAACGCCACCCGAAGGATGAGCTTTCCCCCCACCGAATTCAGTCTGCGCTGGTACCGGGCCTTCTTCAGCGATTATGGCTGGATGGCCTCGCTGGAACGGTCGCTGACCATTGCAGGGCTGGCGGCGCTGGTGTCGGTGGCCGTCGCCCTGCCGATCACCTATGCGATCTGGCGCTACCAGGCCAAGGTCGCGGCCCTCCTGGCTGGGATCGGCGGCGCCCTGTTCCTGATCCCGGGCGTGGTCGCGGCCCTGATGCTGTCAGCCTTCTGGGGGGTCACCGGCCACGTGGGCCGGCTGGAGAATGTGGTGCTGAGCCACGCCATCGTCCTGCTGGGCATTCCCCTGTCCCTGCTGATGGTCGGCTTCCGCACCATCGACCAGGCCCAGGTGGAGGCCGCCTACACCATGGGCGCCCGGGATTCCGACGCTTTCCGCATGGTCGTACGCCCAGCCATGACGCCCTACATCCTCTGCGCTTTCGTGTTCGTCTTTGTGCTGAGTATAAACGAGTATCTGATCGCCTATATGGTCGCCGGCTTCACCGTCCAGACCCTGCCGATCAAGATTTTCGCCAACATGCGGCAGGGCTATGAGCCCACCATGTGCGTCGCCGCGGTCATCTTCATGGCCATGGGATTTTCAGCCTTCGCCCTGATGTCCAAGGTCGCCGACCTGCCCCGTCTGATGGGCCGCACACGCCCGCTGGAGGACTGAACCGATGAACGCCAAGGTCCCTGCAGAAGTCACCGGTGTCTGGCGCCGGGACGTGATCACCGCCCCGGGTGGGTATCGTGACGACACCACCCGGGTGTTCTGGGTGCAGGCCGACAGCTGGTACGGCGACATCCGGCTGAGGCTCGACATTCCCCGCAAGACCGGCGCGACGAGTTTCGCCGATTTCAGCGACGCCGAGCTGATCGAGCTGGCCAAGGCCCAGGGTTTCGCCGGCCAGCTGACCGTGACGCCTGAAATGTGCGCCTGGCGCCGCGACCTGGACTACCAGCCCCCGGGTCCGATCCCCGATGAGGGGACTTGGCGGATCGAGGGCGACATGCTGGTCGAAGGCGGCATCCACGCCGAGTATGAGGAGATCTGGCGGCTGGAACCCCAGAGCCAGGGCCTGCGCGCCGCCTTCGGACTTGGGGACGGCCAAGGCCTGCTGGTCATCGCCGGCGACCACTTCCTGATGATGCAGGCACGCAAAACGCCCCTGCCCGCAGGCGACTCGTTGCCTGCCCTAGTCGAGTCAGCGTTGGCCGCAGGCGATCGGTCCAAAGCCTTCGCCCTGCTGGACATGCCCATCTGCTACGGCCGGATCGGTGGGGGCTGGCGCATCACTCACTCCACCCTCCCCTGGCTCGAGGGGTGGCCGCTGTGGTCCCAGCCACCGAGGCTTGACCCAGAGACGGGCGACCTTTCCGACAGCGCAGGCGCACCCTGGTCGCTGCTGGAAATCCACGATCCGGAGGGGCTGCTGCCCAACCTCTTCACCCTGGCCTTGGGCGCCGGAACCTCGCTATGAAGGTCGCCCCAACCGCCCGCCAGGTCCGCCTCGTGTCCACAGACCCATCCCGCGCAGCACCTGGTGCGACGCCGCAACTGGCCCGCATCGGCGTCAGCCTGCCCGGCGCCCTGCTGTCGCAGGTGGACCAGATGGTCGCCGAGCGAGGCCTGCCTGGACGCTCCCAGCTGATCGCCGAGCTGATCCGGCATGAGGTGGCCGAGATAGATCGTGAAAGCGGCGAGGCCGTGCGGGCGGGCACCATCACCCTGATCTACCGCGCTGACAGCGGCCGGGTGCGCCACGCCCTGGCCCGGGTCCAGAGCGAGTTCGTCAAGGAGGTCATCTCCTCCCAGCACGTCTTCCTGGAGGACGACCAGTCCCTGGAAGTTCTGCTGGTCCAGGGATCCGGCGAACGGCTGCAGCAGCTTTGCGACCGGCTGCGGGGGGTTCGCGCGGTTCAGCAGCTGAAACTGGTGACCACCACCTCGCTTCTGCCGCCCCTGCACGCCCATGGGAACGCCCCATCGGATGAGGTCGACGCCGCGCCGCGAAAGGCGACTGGCTAGGTCTCAGGTGGGCAGCGGGCCGAGGCGCCCGAACCGCGCCTCATCCTCGGGCAGGACCAGCTCACCCCTGGCCCGCCGAGCCTTCAGATAGCCGAATGTGCGCGCGGTCTGGGCGAACAGATGCGCGCCGGAGATCAGCCGGCCATAGCGCGCCGGCCGCTCGGAGCTGACCAGTCGGGGATCTGGTTCGACCACAGTCTCATAGTCGCAGGTGGCGAAGAAGGGGAAGCTGTAGCGCTCCTGCGCCACCTTGCGCACCCGATGGGTGGTGGCGGTGAAGGTCCCGTTGGTCCAGGCCTCCAGCATGTCGCCGATATTGATGACATAGGCGCCGGGCACGGGCGGCGCATCGATCCACTGGCCCGCTCCATTGAGCACCTCCAACCCCGGCGCCGTGCCCCGCAGGATGGTGAAGAACTCATAGTCGGTATGGGCGCCGATCCCGTCCCGGTCCTGGACTGTGGGATCGAAGGGATAATGGATCATCCGCAGCTGGCTCGGCGGCCGCCGGCGATAGGGCTCGAAGTGATCCTCCGGCAATTCGAGCGCCAGGGCGAAGCCTCGGAAGAGGCGCTTGGCGAGTTCGGACACCGCCGAATAGTAGGCGCTGGCGGCCTCGCGGAAGCCCGCCTGGTCTGGCCAGAGATTGGGGCCCAGCATCGGCGTCTCGGCGCCGGCCTCGGGCAGATCCAGGTTGAGGTCGTAGGCCTCCTTGCGGTCGATGGCGCCGCCCGGGAAGACCTCTTCGCCCTCAGGCACATAGCCGCTGTGATTGACGGACTGGCCGATATAGCTGGCCATCTTCCGGTCGATCGGCTGGGCGAAAAAGGCCTGGGCGGCGGCGAGGAGGTCCGTAAACAGCGCCTCATCGAGCCCGTGGCCTGACACATACAGAAAGCCGACCTCCCGGGCCGCCGCCCCCATTTCATCGGCCACGGCGCGCCGGATGGCGGGGTCAGGGGAACTGAGCCCGCTGATGTCGACCATCGGAATCCTGTCGAAGTCCGCGTTCACTTTCGCCCTCCGCGCCCGGCATTGCCGATTACGACTTCTGCATTTCGTAATAATGTGGGCGCAGCAAGCCTGGCTTTGAGCCCCGAGGTCGAATGCGCAGGAATTGGGCGCAGAAGACGCTCGGCGCCTGGATTCCGGGCGACCGGCCACGGTGGGTTTGCTGACCAGGCGAGCCCGTTGGAATATTACGTTTTGTTCTGATTGTAATACTCAAGGGGACGCGCCACCGCGGCGCGGCCACGGATGGAAGGGGTATCCGAATGAAGTGGGTCAACGGATTACGCGCCTTGGCGATCGCCGCCGCAGGCAGCCTGGCGCTGGCGGCATGCGGCCAGAACGCCGAGGAGACGGCCAAGGGGCCCGACGCGGTCGAAGAGTACACCATCGGCTGGACCATCTACGCCGGCTGGATGCCCTGGCCCTATGCCGAGCAAGCCGGCATCGTGAAGAAGTGGTCGGACAAGTACGGGGTGAACATCAAGCTCGTTCAGGTGAACGACTATGTGGAATCCCTGAACCAGTACACCGCCGGCACCCTGGACGGGGTGACCTCGACCAATATGGACGCCCTGACCATTCCTGCGGCCGCCGGCAAGGACACCACCGTGGTGATCGTCGGCGACTATTCCAACGGCAACGACGGCATCATCCTGAAGAACGGATCGACCCTGGCCGACATCAAGGGCCGCTCGGTGAACCTCGTGGAGAATTCGGTCTCGCACTATCTGCTGGCCCGGGGGCTGGAGAGCGCCGGCCTGGCCATGACCGACGTCTCAGTGGTCAACACCTCGGACGCCGACATGGTCGCCGCCTTCACCGCGCCTCAGACCACCGCCGTCGTGCCCTGGAACCCTCAGCTCGCGGAGATCAAGAAGCAGCCGGGCGCGGTTGAGGTGTTCAACTCCACCCAGATTCCCGGCGAGATCCTCGACATGATGATCGTGTCGACCGAGGTGCTGGCGGCCAATCCGAACCTGGGCAAGGCTCTGGCCGGCATCTGGTACGAGACCATGGCCCTGATGAGCGCCGACACCCCTGAGGGCCAGGCCGCCCGCGAAGCCATGGCCCAGATTTCGGGCACGGACCTGGCCGGCTATGAAGGCCAGCTGGAGACCACCTTCATGTACTACACGCCCCAGGACGCCCTGGCGGCGATGCTGAGCGAGGACATCGTGGCGGCTAATGACAAGGTCCGTCAGTTCAGCTTCCAGGCCGGCCTGTTTGGCCAGGGCGCCCGGTCGGTAGACGACATCGGCATCAGCTTCCCCGGAGACAAGATCCTGGGCAACGCCGAGAACATCATGCTGCGGTTTGATCCGACCTATACGCAGATGGCGGTGGACGGCGCCCTCTAGCGCCCCGCTCGCCCCCGTAGCTTGAGTACCCCTGATCGAGGTGACCGCCCCATGCGCCGACTGCTGAACGCCAGGCCGCGTGGCGGCGGTCGCCTCCTTCTGGGCCTGCTGCCCATCGCCATCCTGGTCCTGCTCTATCTGGTGGCCTCCCAGGCCCGCCATGCGGAAAATCCCCGCGACAAGATCCTCCCGACCCCGGCGGCCATGGCGGAGTCCATGGAGATCATGGCCCTGCAGGAGGATCCCCGCACCGGCGAAATCCCCCTGGTGGCCGACACCAAGGCCAGCCTCACCCGGCTGGGGATCGCCGTTGGCGCGGCGGCCGCCACCACCCTGGTCCTGGGTCTGTCGATCGGGCTCCTGCCCTATGCCCGGGCCGGCCTTGGCCCGTTGGTGGCCACCATATCGGTCATCCCGCCGATCGCCGTCCTGCCCATACTGTTCATCGTCTTCGGCCTGGGCGAGACGGCCAAGATCGTGCTGATCTTCGTCGGCATCACGCCCTTCATGGTCCGGGACCTCGCCTCCCACGTCGCCGCCATCCCCGAGGAGCAGATCGTCAAGGCCCAGACCCTGGGCGCCTCCACCTGGCTGGTGGCCCTGCAGGTCGCCCTGCCCCAGGCCATGCCGCGGCTGATCGACAGCCTGCGCTTCTCGCTGGGTCCGGCCTGGGTGTTCCTGATCTCGGCCGAAGCCATCGCCTCGGACGTGGGCCTCGGCTACCGCATCTTCCTCGTTCGCCGCTATCTGGCCATGGACATCATCCTGCCCTACGTCGCCTGGATCTCGCTGCTGGCGGTGATCATCGACCTTCTGCTGCTGACCTGGAGCCGCACCGCCTTCCGCTGGGCCCATGCGCCGGGGGGCCGCCGATGACCCCGGTCCTGTCATTCCGCAATGTCTGGGTCGAGTACGGCGACCATGTGGTGCTGGAAAAGGTCAGTCTGGACGTGGCGCCCGGCGCCTTCGTCTCCATCGTCGGCCCCTCCGGCGCCGGCAAGAGCACCTTCCTTCGCCTGGCGCTGGGCCAGGAGGCGCCCAGTCGAGGCGAGATCCTGCTGGACGGGCAACCCATTCCCGCCGAGCCCGGCCCCGACCGCGGGGTTGTCTTCCAGCGCTATTCGGTCTTTCCGCACATGACCGTGCTGCAGAACGTGATGTTCGGCGCCCGGTGCGACCAGGCGCCACTCACGGGCCTGCTCATGGGCGCCGCGCGGCGTCAGGCCAAGGCCGAGGCCGTGGCGATCCTGGAGCAGGTGGGCCTTTCGGCCTCCCTCAAGGCCTTCCCCCGGGCGCTGTCAGGCGGCATGCAGCAGCGCCTGGCTATCGCCCAGGCCCTGATCACCAAGCCCCGCATCCTGCTGCTGGACGAGCCCTTCGGCGCGCTGGATCCCGGTGTGCGCCTGGACATGCACGAGCTGATCACCGGCCTGTGGCGCGAGCATGGGCTGACCATCCTGATGGTGACCCATGACATCAAGGAGGCCTTCAAGCTCGGCACCCGGGTCATCGCCGTGGACAAGCGCCGCCACGACCCCCACGCGCCACACCGCTTTGGCTCCACGGCGGTCTACGACTTCCCCCTGGACGACAAGCAAAAGGCCGCGATCCCCAAGGAGATCGCGGCCATGACGAGCGGCGCCTAAGTCTGGATCAGACGAGACTGGCGATATAGGCGCGCCAGCCCCCCAGGTGGGTGATGTCAGTGGCGCCTGCGAGCGCCCGGGGTTCGGCGACGAAACCCTTCACCGTGGTTCCATCCTCCAGGCTCACGGTGCCGATCGCCAGCGGCGCCGGCACCTCGGCGGTGAAGCTGCCGAAACCCGCCAGATCCAGCTCATAGACCTCGACCTCGATGGCCGCGCCCTCGTCCTCGCCTACATGGATCAGGGCGGGCTTCGGCGGCGTCGTCTCGGCCATGGCGTAGAGCTTGTAGGTCGGCGCCGTGCGGGTGCGGGCCACCAGCCGGGCGTCGCGGGAGGTCAGCTGCCAGTGCAGGGGCATGCCGGCCAGGTGGGCGCCGACGACGCTCAGTTTGACGGTCGGTGGCTTGCCAGCGGTGTCCAGCTCAGGGGGGGCAGGCATGGGGCGGATCTCCTCATAGCGACGGGCGAGGTCGAGCAGGGCGGCGTCGGCCCAGGCCGGACCGATCAGGGTGACGCCAAAGCCTGTGTCATTGTCCCGGTAGCCGGCGGGCACGGCGATGGCGCTCATGTCGAGCAGGTTCACGAAGTTGGTGTAGAGGCCGAGATTGGCGTTGAGCGCGAAGGGCTCGGCCAGCACCTCGCTGATCCGGTAGATGGTCGGCGCCGTGGGCAGCAGCAGGACGTCGATGCTCTCCCAGAGCGCCTGGGCAGACCGAGCGTGGTCCTGAAGCGCATAGAGGCCCTTGAACGTCTCCAGGCCCGAGACGCCAAAACCGGTCTGCACGATGGCCCGCACCACGGGGTGGACGGCGGCCGGCCGGGTGCGTAGCAAATCCTCGATGGCGGCGGTCCGCTCAGCGACCCAGGGGCCGGCATAGAGCAGTTGCGCGGCCTCCAGCAGGGGCGCGATGTCCACCTCCACCAGAGTCGCGCCGGTGGCCGCCAGCCGCGCGATGGCCTGGTCATAGAACCGCTCAGACGCCGCATCGCCCAGATAGTTCAGCTGATCCAGGCGGGGCACGCCCATCCGATAGGCGGCGCCCAGGGCCGGCGCGGCCGGGCCGGGCTGGCGGGAATAGGGATCAGCGGCGTCGAAGCCGGCGGCGACGGTGTCCACAAGGGCGGCATCGGCGGCGGTCGCGGTGAAGACGGTGATGCAGTCCAGCGACCGGCAGGCCGGGACGAGCCCTGCGGTGCTCCAGCTGCCCTTGGTGGGCTTCAACCCCACCAGCCCGTTGAAGGCGGCCGGCACCCGGCCAGAGCCTGCGGTGTCGGTGCCCAGCGCGAAGGCCACCAGCCCCGCCCCCACCGCCACGGCGCTGCCCGAGCTGGAGCCGCCGCTCACATAGTCGCGGTTGAAAACGCAGCCCGGAATCCCATAGGGCGTGCGGCTGCCCACCAAGCCGGTGGCGAACTGGTCGAGATTGGTCTTGCCCATCATCACCGCCCCGGCCGCCTGCAGGCGGGCGACCACCGTGGCGGTTTCGTCCGGGTTGTAGGCATAGGCGGGGCAGGCCGCGGTGGTCGGCAGGCCGGCCACGTCGATATTGTCCTTCACCGCAAACGGGACGCCGGCCAAGGGCAGGTCCTCGCCGTTGGCGATCCGGGCGTCCACCGCCCGCGCGGCGGCCAGGACGTCCTCGGCCCTCGGGCGTTCGATCCAGGCCTGGGGCTGGACCGCGTCATAGGCGGCGATGCGCGCCAGGCTGTCGCGGGCGACCTGCTCGGCGGTCTGGGCGCCTGACCGGACCTCGGCGGCGATGGCGGCGACGGACAGGCGATCCATGGGTGTCCTCAAGGGGCGCTAGGCGGGTTCGATGGCGATCATCGGCGCGCCGGGCGCGATGGCTTGGCGTTCCTGGGCGTAGACTTGGCGGACGACGCCGGCGGTGGGGCTGGCCACATCACACTCGGTCTTCATGGCCTCGATGATGGCGATGACGGCGCCCTTCTCGACACTGTCGCCGGGCTGGACCAGCATTTTCCAGACGCTGCCGCCTAGGGGCGCCTCCACCAGTTCGGCGCCGTCGGGGACGACGATTTCCAGCGCCTCGGCCACATCGTCGGCGGCGTTGGCCAGGGCCTCGACCCGGGCGAACTCACCCCGGCGCTCCCACTCGGCCCGTTCGGCGTCGAAGGCGGCCTCGCGGGTGGTCTGGAAGGCCTCGATGCTGCCGGCGTTGTCGGCCAGGAAGCGGCGGTAGTCCGACAGGCGGAAGGTCTCGTGGTCGATCTGGATCTCCCGCCGGCCCAGGGGGAAGTCGCGCCGCCACTCGGTCAGCTCGTCGTGGCTGACGGGGAAGAACCGAATCTGGTCGAAGAACCGCAGCAGCCAGGGCTTGCCCTCGGTGAAGGCGTTCGTCTGGCGATAGGTGTTCCAGACCTGGATCGTTCTGCCAAACAGCTGGTAACCGCCCGGCCCCTCCATCCCGTAGATGCACATATAGGCCCCGCCGATGCCCACAACATTGGGCGGCGTCCAGGTGCGGGCGGGATTGTACTTGGTGGTCACCAGACGGTGGCGCGGATCGATGGGGGTAGCCACCGGCGCGCCCAGATAGACGTCCCCCAGGCCCATCACGAGGTAGCGGGCGTCGAAGACGATGCGGTGGACGTCGTCCTCGCTGGCCAGGCCGTTGATCCGCCGGATGAACTCGATGTTGTCCGGGCACCAGGGGGCGTCGTCGCGGACCGAGGCCATGTACTTCTCGATGGTCTCGTAGATCGCCGGGTCCTTCCACGAGAGCGGCAGGTGGACCACCCGGGACGGGATTTCGAAGTCGTCGAGGCCCCCCAATCGGTCCTCGGCGTCGGTCAGCGCACGCAAGAGCTCGGCCTGCGACAGCACCCGGCTGTCATAGTGGACCTGCAGCGAGCGGATGCCCGGCGTGATGTCGATGACGCCAGGCAGGGCCATGTTCCGCAGCTCGAGCATCAGGGCATGGATGCGCAGGCGTAGTTCCAGGTCGAGCACGATGGGGCCGTACTCCACCAGCAGATGGCGGTCCCCCTGGCGGCGATAGACGGCCCGGGGCCGATGGCCGCTGGCCTCGATGACCCCGAGGATCGGGCTGTCGCTGGAGAGCACGGCCGACGCGGGCGTCTGTGGCATGGCCGGCGGCGGGGCCCCGGCGATCAGGGCGTCCTGAGCCTTCTCCGCCGCCACGGCCTCATCGTCGCCGACGACCTGGAAAGTCACCGTATCGCCGGGCGCCAGCTGACCGGCCTTCCACAGATCGGCCTGGATGATCACGAAGGGGCAGACAAAGCCGCCCAGGGACGGGCCATCGGGTCCCAGGATGATCGGCATGTCGCCGGTGAAGTCCACCGCGCCGATGGCGTAGGCGTTGTCGTGGATATTGGACGGGTGAAGCCCCGCCTCGCCGCCGTCGCGGCGCGCCCATTGCGGCTTTGGCCCAATCAGGCGCACGCCGGTGCGGTTGGAGTTGTAGTGGACCTTCCACGGGGCGCTGGCGATCATCGCCACATCGTCTTCCGTGAAGAAGTCCGGCGCCCCGTGCGGACCGGCCAGCACGCGCAGGCTCCAGGCCTTGGCAAGGGATGGCTGCTGGTCCTGCGTCAGCGCCGACCGCGGCGGTCCAACCAGCCCATCACCGACCCGCAGCACATCGCCGGCCGCCAGGGTGCGTCCGGCATGGCCGCCGAAGCCGCCGAGGGTGAAGCTCGCCCGGCTGCCCAGATAGGCCGGCACGTCGATCCCGCCGCGGACCAGGAGATAGGCCCGAAGCCCCGGCCCCTTGACCCGCCCGAGCTTCAGGGTCTGGCCGGCGGCGATCTGGAACGGGACGTAGGGCTCGATTGGCGCGCCATCCAGGCTCGCCTCAAGGGCGGCGCCAGCCAGGCAGACCGAGGCCGTGCGATTGAACAGGAGCGTGGGGCCAAGGGCGGTGATCTCCAGCCCTGCGGCGGTCTCCATATTGCCCAGCAGGCGGTTGCCCAGCCGGAAGGCCAGCGCGTCCATCGGGCCCGATGGCGGCACGCCCACATCCCAATAGCCCTGCCGCCCGGGATAGTCCTGGACGGTGGTCGCCGGACCACCGCTCAGCACACGGATGGTCTGCGGTTGGAAGGCGATGTCGGCGAGCGCCCGGGTCGAGACCTGACCAGACACGAAGGCCTCGCTGCGGGCCACCTGGCGCAGCCATTCGAGATTGGTCTCCAGCCCCGCCAGCCGCGTATCGTCCAGGGCCTGCTGCAGCGCCGCCACCGCCTGTGCACGATCGGGCGCAGTGACGATCAACTTGGCCAGCAGGGGGTCGTAGAAGGCGCTGACCTCGGTCCCGTCCACCACCCAGGAATCGGCGCGAACATCCTCGGGGAAGCGGACCTCCGTCAGGACGCCGGAGCTCGGCCGGTAGTCCTGGCCCGGATCCTCGGCATAGAGCCTGGCCTGGATCGAGGCGCCGCGAGGCGCGGCCTGGAAGCCGTCCAGGAAGCCATAGTCCCCGGCCGCGCCTCGGATCATCCAGGCCACCAGGTCGACGCCGGTGACCTGCTCGGTCACCCCGTGCTCGACCTGCAGCCGGGTGTTCACCTCCAGGAAGAAGAAATCGTCCCGCTCGGCGTCATAAAGAAACTCCACCGTGCCGGCCGAGCGGTATCGGGCCGCCGAGGTCAGACGCACAGCGGCCTCGATCAGGGCGGTCCGGGTGGTGGCCGACAGATGCGGGGCCGGCGTCTCCTCAATGACCTTCTGGTTGCGCCGCTGGAGGGAGCAGTCCCGTTCGCCCAGCGCGACCACATGGCCCTGGCCGTCGCCGAAGACCTGCACCTCGATATGCCGGGCCTGGCGCACATAGCGCTCCAGGAAGACCCCGCCGTCGGAGAAGTTGCTGCCGGCCAGGCGGGTCACGGCGGCGAAGGCCTCGGCCACGGCGGCCTCATCCTCGCAGACCCGCATGCCGATGCCGCCGCCGCCAGCGGTGGCCTTCAGGATCACCGGAAAGCCGATTCCCCTGGCCGCGGCGAGCGCCGCCTCGGCGTCGGTGAGCAGGTCGGTGCCCGGCGCTAGCGGCACGCGCTGGGCCTGGGCCAGATCGCGGGCCGTATGTTTGAGACCAAAGGCGCGAATATTGTCCGGCGTCGGACCGATGAAGGCGATCCCGGCCGCCTCGCAGGCCTCGGCGAAGGCCACGTTCTCGCTCAGGAAGCCATAGCCTGGATGAATGGCCTGGGCGCCCGTCGCCCGGGCGGCCGCCAGGATGGCCTCGACGTCCAGATAGGACTGCGCCGCCGGCGCCGGCCCGATCCGCACCGCCTCGTCGGCCTGGCGGACATGCAGGGAGCCGGCGTCGGCGTCGGAGAACACCGCTACCGAGGCTACGCCCATTTCCTTGAGCGTACGCAGGATGCGGCAGGCGATGGCGCCGCGGTTAGCGACGAGAACCTTGGTGAACACTGAACTGGCCCTGCTCAGGCGGCGATGATCATGCGCACCGGCGTCGGATTGAAGCCGTTGCAGGGGTTGTTGATCTGCGGGCAGTTGGAGACCACCGCCACCAGATCCATCTCGGCGCGGATATCCACATAGAGGCCCGGCGCCGAAATGCCGTCGACGATGCCGAGCGCCCCGTCGGCCTCCACCGGCACGTTCATGAACCAGTTGATGTTGGAGACCATGTCGCGCTTGCCCCGCCCGTGGCGGGCGTTGGCCTGCAGGAAGTTCTCGACGCAGGCGTGCTGGCCCTTGGTGTGGTGGCCATAGCGCAGGGTGTTGCTCTCGCAGGAGCAGGCGCCGCCGATGGTGTCGTGATAGGCCACCGAGGTGCCCAGCACCGTGGCCATCGGATTGCCCTCGTTGGACAGCAGCACCGAGCCCGTCCGCAGGAAGATGTTGCCCTGGGCGGCGATGGTGTCCTGGGCGCTGTAGCGCTCGGCGTCGTCGGCGAGCGCATACATCAGGAAGTCCACGGCCTGGTTGCCCTCCAGGTCGATGATCCGCAGCACCTCGCCCTTGCGCACCACATGGTCCCAGGGGGCGAGCGCAGGCACGATCTCATCGTGCAGGACGGGGCCAGGCAGTCCGGCCAGAGCTTGATCGGTCATGGCGGCGCCCCTCTAGCGACGGAAATAGTCTTCGACGTTCAGGAACGCCCGCAGGCCCTCTGGCGTCGCGTTGCGGATCGGATCGTCCATGGGCGTCACCGGCCCGCGCCAGGCGCTGACCCGCAGCGGCGTGACGCTATAGTCAGGGCGGGGATCGCGGACGTGCGGGCAGTTCGCCAGGACCACGATGACGTCCATCTCCGCCCGCAAGGTGAGGCTGCGACCGGGGGCATAGGGTCCGACCTGCGTGTCAACCTCGCCGTCGGAGCCGATCTTCACCCCCTTGAACCAGTTGATGCAGGGATGGATGTCCTTGCGGCCGAGGCCGAACTTGGCGAGCGCCAGGGAGAAGCGGTCCCGGGCGTTGGGGTGCGGGCCCCAATTGTCACCGGTCCCATACTGGCGGGCGTTGGACGCCGCATTGGACGCGCCGCAGAAGGCGTCGTGGGTTTCGGCGCCATCCTCGAGCAGACTCATCATGACCCGGCCCATGTCCGAGAGCAGCAGGCGGCCTTGGCCCAGATAGGCGTTCCACTGCACCTTGACCGTGTCGGCCACGTTCAGCCGCTCCACGGGACTTTCGGCGTTGAACACCAGCATGGAGGCGCAGGCGTCGCCCTGCAGATCGACCAGGCGCAGCCGCGCGCCGCGGTTCAGGCGCCTGGCGGCGTAACCGCCAGCCCCGATCGTCTCTTCCCAGAGCATGTCGTCAGCCGCCACGCCGGCGGGCAGGTCACGGGCCTCGCCGGGCGGCAGGGTCGGCATGGCCTCGATGCGGGTGGCCCCTTGGGCGCGAGCATGGGCCTGAGCGCTCTTGGGATCAGCGGTGGATGAGACGGTCATGCAGCGCCTCCCGCCTGGGCGGCCTTTCCCGCGCGGCCATGGGCGTGCAGCGGCGGCAGCAGCGCGCGGGTGGTGACGAGGCGGATCTGATGCACGCCACGGATACGGCGCAATTCGTCGCAAAGCATATGAAGTCGCTCCGAGGGTCCCTGGACCAGCAGCACCTCCAGAGACTGGTCATCCTCCAGGAAGACGTGCTGCGAGGAGATGACCTCCTTCAGGAAGGCGCCTTGGGCCTGAGCCAGCGCCTGGCGGACCCGGCCGCTCTCGGCCCGGTAGATCAGGGTGATGGTGCCGGCCAGGATGGCGCCGTCCCGCCCCTCGCTATGTTCGGCCAGTTCGTGCCGGATCAGCTCGGCGATCATCTGCGATCGACTGGGCAGGTCGCGCTCAGCGACCATGGCGTCCAGTTGCGCCAGAAGTTCGGCTGGCAGGCTGACGCTGAGGCGCGCGAGCTGGGAAATCGGTTCCACGGTCATGGGGCGATCTTGGCTCCGGTATTACGTTCGTCAATTTTCGTAATACCGAAAAGGCCGTCGGTCCAGACCCCGCCCGCGGCTTGGGCGCCCCTTGGCGACAGGCGCCTAGGAGACAGGCGCCTGCCCAGGGCCGCTTCAACCTGGGTCCCAAGGTTGCTCTGGGGCCTTGTCCGCGGCCTGCTGCGGGATCAACGGGGCGAGAGTCGTTGGCGCGGGGCCATAACCTCCCTAACCTGCGCCGAACCGCCGCCTTAGCGCGGCCCCAGTATCAAGAGAGTCGCATGACCGATTCGACGCCGCCGAGCCCCGCCGTCGAGGCGCCCGCCAAACGCACCCTGCTTCAGCGTTGGTGGTTCGATGTCGTCCTGTGGAAGCGGATTCTGCTGGCGCTGGTCCTCGGCGTCATCGCCGGTCTGCTACTGGGCGAGCAGGCCAACGCCATAAAGTGGATCGGCGACCTCTTTGTGCGGCTGATCCGGATGATCGTCGTGCCCCTGGTCTTCGTCTCCATCGTCGCCGGCGTGGCGGGCATGGGCGATCCAAGACGGCTGGGCTCGATCGGCGCCAAGACCATCTTCCTCTACCTGCTGACGACGGCCATCGCCGTAGGCGTCGGCATGGCCATGGGGACTCTGTTTGCGCCGGGCGCAGGCGTGACCTTTGAGGGAGTCACACCCGAGGCCGTCGGCACGGCGCCCCCGGTCAGCGAGCAGTTGCTCGGCATCGTCCCGCTGAACCCCATCCAGGCCCTGGCCAATGGAGACATCCTGGCGGTGATCTTCTTCTCCTTCCTGGTGGGCGCTGCGATCCTGGCGCTAGGGGAGAAGGCCGATCCGATCCGCAAGCTGTTCGACGCCGGCGTCGACGTGGTTCTCTACATCACCCGGCTGGTGATGGAGGTGGCGCCGTTCGGCGTCTTCGCCCTGATGGCCTGGGTCATGGGGACCGCAGGTCTCGGCGTGTTCTACAACATCTTCCTGCTGGCGGCGGCCCTGCTGGTCGGCTGCCTCCTGCACATCTTCATTGTCCATGGGGGTATGATCCGGTTGATGGCGGGCCTGCCCATGTGGCCCTTCTTCCGCGACATCCCCGACGCGGTGATGGTGGCCTTCTCCACCTCCTCCAGCGCCGCGACCCTGCCGGTCTCCATGCGGGTGGCTGAGAAGAACCTGGGTGTCAGCCACACCGTGGCCTCCACCGCCCTGCCGCTGGGCACCACGGTCTCCATGGACGGTACGGCGCTCTATATCGGCCTGCTGGCCATGTTCACCGCCCAGGCCTTCGGCATCGAGCTGACCCTGACCCAATATCTGCTGGCTGGTCTCACCACGATCCTGGTCTCGGTGGGCACCGCCCCGATCCCGTCGGCGTCGCTGTTCATGCTGGCCGCTGTGCTGACCACCATGGGGGTTTCGCCGGAACAGACCGCCCTGGTGGTGGGCTTTGTCCTGCCCTTCGACCGCCTGCTCGACATGACCCGGACGGTGGCCAACAACACCTCCGACCTGGCCGTGGCGGTGACGGTCGCCAAATGGGAGGGAGAGCTGGACGAGGCCTCCTACCGCGCCAAGCCCGTCGAATGAGGATTAAGCGCGGCCAG
Organism: Caulobacteraceae bacterium; assembly: GCA_027489335.1. Taxonomy (GTDB): domain Bacteria; phylum Pseudomonadota; class Alphaproteobacteria; order Caulobacterales; family Caulobacteraceae; genus Phenylobacterium. The sequence goes on from JAIXZX010000001.1 coordinate 98,944, forward strand.
GGGTTGCGGCAGGGGGCCGCATGCCCGAACTAGATACCCATGCCTGCTGTCACGCCTGAGCTCTTTCTACTCGTCACGGGCGTGCTTCTGCTGACGACCGTCCTGGCGGGCACCCTGTCCAGCCGCTTCGGGGTGCCTGCCCTCATCGGCTTCCTGGCGCTGGGCATGCTGGCCGGATCTGACGGTCCTGGCGGGATCGGCTTCGCCGACTATCAGGTGGCCCAGACCATCGGCGTGGCCTGCCTGATCTTCATTCTGTTCTCAGGCGGGCTCGACACCCCCTGGAAGGCGGTGCGCCCGGTCCTGTCGCCGGCCCTGGTGCTGGCCACAGTGGGGGTCGTCATCAGCGCAGGCATCGTCAGCCTGACCGCGATCCTGCTGCTGGAGTTCAGCCTGCTGCAGGGGTTCCTGCTGGGCAGTGTGGTGGCCTCCACCGACGCGGCCGCCGTGTTCGCCGTCCTGCGTAATCAGGAAACCCGGATTCGCGAGGACGTGCTGGCCCTCATCGAGCTGGAGAGCGGCTCCAACGATCCCATGGCCATCTTTCTGGTGGGCGTCGCCCTGGCCATGATCGCTGTCCCCTCCACGCCCCTGCTCAGCTTCGTCCCGGACTTCCTGATGCAGATGGTCCTTGGCGCCGCCATCGGCCTGGCCGTGGGCTACGCCTTCACCGTGGTCCTGAGCCGCGCCAAGCTGCGCCAGGGGGGCCTCTTCCTGGTGGTCTCGGTGGCCGCCGCCCTGCTGGCCTTCGGCCTGGCCGGCGTCCTGACAGGCAGCGGCTTCCTCGCCGCCTACGTGGCCGGGGTGCTCGCCGGCAACCGGGACTATCCCGGCCGCCGGGCTGTATCCCAGTTCCAGGATGGCCTGGCCTGGCTGGCCCAGGTCGTCATGTTCCTCACCTTGGGCCTGCTGGTCTTCCCGCATCAACTCCCTGCCGTCGCCCTGGAGGGCCTGGCCATCACGGCGGTGCTGATGCTGATCGCGAGGCCCGCCAGCGTCTTCATCAGCCTGGCGCCCTTCCGTCAGTTCGACTGGCGCGCCAAGCTGTTCGTGTCCTGGGCCGGCCTTCGCGGGGCCGTGCCCATCGTGCTCGCCACCTTCGGTATCGTCGCCGGCGTCGATGACGCCCAGGCTATGTTCAACATCGTCTTCTTCGTCGTCCTGGCCTCCAGCGTGATCCAGGGACCGACCATCGGCCTGCTGGCCAAGCGTCTGGGCCTGGACCGCAAGGCTGCGCCCAAGCCGCAGCCTGCCTCCACCGCCGCGTCTCAGACCGGGGAGACCCACGCATGAGCCATCGCAAGGATCTCGCCCGCCTGATCGAAGGCGCGCGCAACATGGTGGTCTTTACCGGCGCGGGTATTTCAACCGAATCCGGGATTCCCGACTTCCGCAGCCCAGGCGGGGTCTGGAGCCAGATGAAGCCCATCTATTTCCAGGACTTCGTCGCCAGCGAGGAAAAGCGCCGGGAGTCCTGGACCCGCGCCTTCACAGGCCGCGCCGGCTGGACAGGGCGCGAACCCAATGCCGGCCACCACGCGGTCGCCCGCCTGGTCGAACAGGGCCGGGTCAGCGCCGTCATCACCCAGAATGTGGACAATCTGCACCAGGCGTCTGGCGTGCCGGACGACAAGGTCATCGAGCTGCATGGCAACGCCAGCTACGCGACGTGTCTCTCCTGCGGCCTGCGCCATGAGCTGCCCCAGTTGAAGCATGAGTTCGAGATGACCGGCGATATCCCCACCTGCTACGAGTGCGGGGAGCTCGTGAAGACCGCCACCATCTCCTTTGGCCAACCCATGCCGGAGACCCAGATGCGACGGGCCACGGCGGCCACCTTGTCGTGCGACCTGTTCCTGGTGCTGGGTTCGTCACTGGTGGTCTATCCGGCGGCGGAGTTTCCCCTGCTGGCCAAACGCAGGGGCGCGGCCCTGGCCATCCTGAACCGCGAGCCCACCGATCAGGATGAGGCCGCCGACCTCGTCGTCCATGACGAGATCGGCCCGACGCTCAGCGAGATCATCCTCGGCGACAGCTGAGCCGGCGGCTCACGCCGCGGCGCTCGGCCGCGCCTTCACCCGTTCGAACCAGGCCGGCAGATGCTTGGCCTCAGCCGGCATGGGCTGGCCGACCTGGGCCCCGAAGGCCAGGAAGCAGAACAGCAGGATGTCGGCCAGGGTGAAGCGGTCGCCGCACACATAGGTCTGGCCTTCCATCAGGCCGTCGAGCCACAGAATCTTGTCTCGGGCGATGGCCTTCAGGTCCTCGGCCGCCTCGGCGCGCACCAGCCGGAAGCGGGACTCAAACAGCGCTCGGCCCTCGGCGGCCCGGAAGCCGCTCGCCAGAGGCTCGACGATGTTCAGGTCGATGCGCCGGGTCCACATGCGGGTTTCGGCCCGTTCCTCAGGCGTGGTCCCGATCAGGGCGGGGTTCGGCGAGATCTCTTCCAGATACTCGCAGATGGCCGTGATCTCGCAGATCACCGTGCCGTCCTCCAGCTCCAGGGCCGGCATCTGACCGGCCACATTGACCTTTTCGGCATAGGGCGGCTGGCGGTTCTCGCCCTTCATCAGGTCGACCTGCTGGCGCGGGATGTCCAGGCCCTTCTCGGCCATGAACATCCGCACTACGTGCGGATTGGGCCCGACGGAATTGTAGAACTTCATGACGGCGCTTCCCCTAGATGTTGTTGCGCCAAGTTGACCGCTCTCCCCCAACGTCAGGTCAAGGGTCTTGCGGGCATGGAGCGTTGGGATCGTCCTCGTCGCAGGCCTCGGTCATGCGCGCGAAGTGATCGCCTGTATCCAGCGGCGCCAGCGTCGGGGCCGGGGCGGGCCTGGCCCGGGTCGTCACCTCGGCGCCCTCGGTAAGCGTCCGATGCACCGGACACTTCTCGGCGATCTCAATCAGCCGCGCGGTCTGATCGGCGTCAAGCTCGCCCTCCAGGCCGATCTCGCGGACGAATCTGTCCTTGGACCTGGTAGTGCGCGCCTCGTGGGTGACCTCCACGCTGACCTTGTCCAGGGACCAGCCCTTGCGGTCGGCATAGAGGCGGCAGGTCATGGCCGTGCAGGCGCCCAGCGCCGCGCCCAAGAGGTCATAGGGGCTGGGGCCTGAGTCCAGGCCGCCCACCTCCGTCGGCTCGTCGGCCAGGAAACGGGCGGGCCCCGCCCAGACAGTCACCTGGAACTTGCCGCCGCCGGTCTCCTCCACCCGAACCGCCTCGCGGGATGGCGCCTCGGCGGGCTCCGACGCGGTGAGATAGCGCGCCGCCCAGGCCGCGATGACGGCGGCCGCATAGTCGGTGTCGGCCTTGTCAGTCAGCAGATGGTCGGCGTCGTCCAGGGATATGAAGCTCTTGGGATGGCGGGCGGCCACGAAGATCTCGGTGGCGTTGTCGATCCCCACCACCTCGTCCCGGGGCGCATGCAGGATCAGGAGCGCGCGTTTCAGATGCGATATACGTTGGGCCTGATCCTGTTGAGCGAGGTCGGAGATGAAACTCGCGCTCAGCTCGAAGGCGCGGCCGGCGATCTCCACGGGGACGCGGCCATCCTGAGCCTCTGCCGGCAAGCCCTCAATGTTCCGCAGGACGTGTTCGGCCGAGGCTGGGGCGTTGAGCACAGCCACCGCACGCACTGTCGGGCATTGGCCAGCCGCAGCCAGGACGGCCGCCCCGCCGAAACTGTGTCCAACAAGGACCTGCACCTCATGGCCCGCGGCGTTCATCGCCTCGACCGCGCTCGCCACATCGGCCACGTCGCTGGACAGGCCTTCGCCAAAGTCGCCTTCGCTCTCGCCCAGGCCGGTGAAGTCGAAGCGGAGGACGCCGAACCCCTTGTCGGCCAGGGCGCGGCTGATCCGCACCGCCGCCAGCGCCCGCTTGTCGCAGGTGAAGCAGTGGGCGAAGACCACATAGGCCCGGGGCGGCGAGGCCCCCGTCTCCAGCACGCCAGAAAGACGCCGGCCCGCGGCGTTCTCGAAGTCGAATCGGACGCCGGGCATGGGCTCTCCTCTGGAGGACGTCAGCGGTATTCCGGGTTGGGGTGGTCGAACCGCGCCCCGGCCTCCCAGGCTTCGGGCAGATTGCCATAGGCTGGCAGCCCCCCCGCATCCTTGAGCATACGGGCCATGTGCATGAGGTTCCAGGCGGCGAAGGTGGTGTTGCGCTGGGTGAAGTCGTTCTGCGGGCCGCCAGACTCTTTGTCGGCGTAGGAGGGTCCGGGACCGGCCTCCCCCACCCAGCCGGCGTCGGCCTGGGGCGGGATGGCGTAGCCGAGATGCTGCAACGAATAGAGCAGGTTCATGGCGCAGTGTTTGGCGCCATCCTCATTGCCCGTGACCACGCAGCCGCCGACCCGGCCGTAATAGGCGTACTGGCCCTTGTCGTTCAGCTTGCCTGAATAGCCGTAGAGCCGCTCGACCACCCGGGTGCAGATCGAGGACTTGTCCCCGAGCCAGATGGGCGTGCCGATCACCAGGATGTCGGCGGCCATCACCCGGGTCTGAACCTCGGGCCAGTCGTCCCGGTCAAACCCGTGCTCGCGCATGTCGGGCTGGACCCCGGGGGCGATGTCCAGGTCGGCGGCACGGATCGAATCGATGCTGACGCCGTTGGCGGCCATCACCCCCTGGCTGACCTTCATGAGGGCCTCGGTGTTGGAAGGCTCCCGGGAGGGCTTCAGACTGCAGTTGATGAACAGGGCGGACAGGTCGGCATAGATGGCCATGGGACGGCGGCTCCGGCTGCAGTGGTCCAGGTCCAACGGACTGGATCAGCCGGCGTTCCGCCGCCCCGGCGCAGGTCAGGCGCCGAGCTGGTCCATCAGGTACTCGGCCGACGACACCCGGAATTCGCCAGGCTCTTCGACGTTCAGGGATTTCACCACCCCGTCTTCGACAATCATGGAATAGCGCTGCGAGCGCTCGCCCATGCCGAACTTGGTGGCGTCCATGGTCAGGCCCACCGCCCGGGTGAAGTCGCCGCTGCCGTCGGCCAGCATGGTGATGTCGTCGCCAACAGATTGCGCCTCGCCCCAGGCCTTCATGACGAAGGCGTCGTTGACCGAAAGGCAGGCGATCAGATCAACGCCCTGGGCCTTCATGGCTTCGGCCTTGTCCACATAGCCGGGCAGGTGACGGGCCGAGCAGGTCGGGGTGAAGGCGCCGGGCACGGCGAACAGGGCGACGGTCTTGCCCTTGAAGAGGTCGTCGGTCGAGACGGGCTTGGGGCCGTCCACGGTCGCCTGGGTCAGGGTGACGCTGGGCAGCTTGTCGCCGGTTTTGATGGTCATGGCCGTGCTCCTCGATAGGTCGCCGGGATGGGCGTATGGCCAGCAGATAGCGCATTGCCCACCCCCTTCAACCTTCACCGACCAACTGTGTCTTGAAAGCGCCGCGTTCGACCTCAAACTAGGGGGATGGGCGCCATCGACCAGACCTCAGAGCCGACCGGGACCTACCTCTCGGGTAAACTGCTGATCGCCATGCCCGGCATCGGTGATCCCCGCTTCGAGCGGGCGGTGATCTTTGTCTGCGCCCATGATGAAGAGCACGCCATGGGGCTGACGGTGAACCGCCCCGTCGAGGGGCTGATGCTGGCCGACCTCCTCGACCGCCTGGATATCCCCACGGTCATGGACACAGCCCCGGGGCTGGATGATCCCATTCTGATCGGTGGCCCGGTGGAACGTGAGCGCGGCTTCGTACTGCATACATCCGATTATCGCAGCGAACACAGCCTGCCGGTGGGCGAGGACCTGGCGCTCACCGCGACAAGAGAGGTGCTGGAGACCCTGGCTCACGGCGCCGGCCCCCGGCGCAGCGTCATGGCCCTGGGCTATGCGGGCTGGGGCGCGGGCCAGCTGGAGCGCGAGATCCGCGACAATGTCTGGCTGACCTGCGCGGCCGACGAGGCCCTGCTGTTCGGCGACGACCACGACCACAAATGGTCTCAGGCCCTGGCCAAGCTGGGCGTCGATCCGGGCCTTCTATCGGCGACAGCCGGTCAGGCCTGAGCTTGTCGCAGCGGCTTCAGCCGCGGGCCTTCACCGGGGCCGCGCCGTCCACATAGCTCTCATTGAGATAGACCTCGGCCTCCTGAGCAGACAGCGCCGGGGCGTAGCCGAAGCCCTGGCCATAGTCACAGCCCAGGGCCAGCAGCTGGCGGGCCATGCCGGCGTTCTCCACCCCTTCGGCCACCACTTCCAGGTCCAGGTCCTGGCCAAGCTTGACTACGGAGGAGACGATCTTGGCCGACCCCTCGTCGGTGGCCATGGTGCGGACGAAGTAGCGGTCGATCTTCAGCGTGTCGAAGGGCAGGCGTGTCAGATAGGACAAGGACGAAAAGCCCGTCCCGAAGTCGTCCAGGGCCAGCGCCGCGCCAGCCTGCCGTAGGTCACGCAGGATGATCGCCGCCCGATCGGGATCGCGCATGACGTCGCCTTCAGTGACCTCCAGCTTCAGAGCGCCGGGCGGGAGACCGGTCTCCCGCAGGATCCGCACCACATTGGCGATCAGGTCCGGATGGTCGATTTCGCCAGTGGACAGGTTGACGGCCACGGTCAGCTCGCCAGCAGCCCGGTGATTGCGCCGCCACACCGCCAGCTGACTGGCGGCCTCGCGCATCATCAGGGAGCCGAGCGCGCTCATCAGGCCCATCTCTTCACAGAGCGGCAGGAACTGGTCGGGCATCAGCAGCCCGCGCCGGGGATGACGCCACCGCACGAGGGCCTCGAACCCCGATAGGGCGCCTGTCGAGAGCCGCACGATCGGTTGATAGAAGGCGGTCAGCTCCCCGCGACCAATGGCGCCGCGCAGGTCGCCCTCCATGGCCAGCCGCGACAGGCCATCACTCTCCAGGGCCCGGCCATAGGCTGCGGCCCCGCCGCGTCCGCCGGTCTTGGCCGCCTCGACGGCCAGCTCGGCCCGACGCAACAGCTCGGCCGCTTCAGGCGCCTCGTCTCCGCCCCGGGCGCGCACCGCGCCCACGGACAGGGTCGGGTGGATATCGAACCCGGCGACCCGCAGGGGCCGCTCAAGGGCATGGCGAAGCACCTCGCTGGCTGGCAGATCTCCCACGCGGGCCAGGACGCCGAACTCGTCTTCGCCCACCCGCGACAGCAGAGCGCCGGGCGGGAAAGCCGCGGCGAGGCGGGAGCCAAGGGCCGCCAGCACCAGGTCCGCCCGTTCATGGCCAAGGGCTTCGTTCAGGCGCCGAAGGCGGTCGAGATCGCCCACCACCAGCTCATAATCACCGGGAATCTGCAGATGCTCCCGCGCCCGCAGAATGAAGCTCTTGCGGTCCAGAAGTCCCGTCAGGCTGTCGAGGTCGGACGCGGCGAACTTGGTTTCGGCGGCCACAACGCCGGCGGCGCGCAGCCCTTCCTCCAGCCAGACCCCCCGCCAGATGCAGACCCCGCCGCCGCGCATCCGCATGCGCACAGCGATCTCGGCGCCGGGTTCCTGCACACGCAACACCTCCTCGGCGCGGGCGCGATCCTGCGGCAGGGCGAGCGCGCGGATCGCGGCCGACGAGCATTCGGGCGCCAAGGGGCCGAGGCCCAGGGCGCGGGAGGCCCCGGTCAGGCGCAGCCGGTCGCGCTCAGGCTCCCAGTGCCAGAGGACCACATCGGCCGCGCCCAGCGCTTCCAGCGTGCTCGTGGCGTCCCATATCCAACGATCGCTCGCCATGGCCTCTCGGGGGCCGGCGCAGGCCGCCGGCTAAACAGAAACAGTCACCTCCGGCGCCTCGTCCCGCGAACGGGGCGTGGTCATGCCGAACAGGACATGATCTCGCCAAACGCCGTTAATTTTCAGATAAGCCTTCGCAAACCCCTCTTCTTCAAACCCCGCCTTGGCCAGAAGGGCGCGCGAGGCGGCGTTATGCGGCAGGCAGGCGGCCTCCAGGCGGTGGAGGCCCAAGGTGTTGAACGCGAAGGTGTTCAGCGCACGGGCCGCGGCCAGGGTCAGTCCTCGCCTGGCGAAGGGCTCCCCACACCAATAGCCCACCGTCCCCATCTGGGCGACGCCGCGGCGGATGTTGGACAGGGTGATGCCGCCCGTCAGAGCGCCGTCCGACTCCTGAAAGACCAGGAAGCTGTAGGCGGAACCCACCTCCCGGTCCCGAGCATAGGCCGCCAGGCGACGGCGAAAGGCCACCCGGGTCAGGTCGTCAGCCGGCCAGGTGGGCTCCCAGGGCTGCAGGAAGGCGCGGGAGGCAGCCCGCAGGTCGCGCCACTCCGCATAGTCGGCGGCTCGGGGCGGACGGAGGAAAACCCCTGCCCCATTCACCCGCAAGCCTCCTTCCGAGGCGATCCAGTCCAGCAAGGCCATGGTGAGATTGCGGCTCCGATTGGCCATTCCGTCAAGAGAGACGGCGGTCTAGAGGCCTGCAAAAGTCCTGAGTCGTCCGAGCCCCTGGGGCGGTAACTCGCCAAGGCGACCTCGCGGTTCCCGGCGGGCGATGGCCGCCGACGCTCAGCCGAACATCGCCCGGCTGAAGGCTGACGCGGCGCCAGCGGCCTGACGGGGCCCGAGGACCGCGACGGCGGCGCGACGGCTGGCGCACAGATCTGCGCCCAGGCGCGCAAGATCCTCAAGCGTCACCGCCTCGATCCCGGCGGCGATCTCGGCCGGCGGCAGGGGGCGGTCAAACAGCAGAAGCTGAGCAGCGGTCTGCTCGGCCCGGGCCAAGGGCGATTCCCGCATCATGAACATGGCGCCCTTGATCTGGGCCTTGGCGCGGGCGAGCTCGGCTGGCGTCACCGAGCGCCCCAGGCCTGCGATTTCGCCCGCCGCCACCTTGGCCAGTTCCACCGCGTCCTTGGCCGCGCAGCCGGCGAAGACGCCAAGCACGCCCTGGTCGGCATAGGTCTCGCTATAGGCGTCCACCGCATAGGCCAGGCCGCGCTTCTCCCGCGCTTCCTGGAAGAGTCGGGAGGCCATGCCGCCGCCGAGGATTTCGGCGAATAGCCGCAGGACGAAGTAATCCGGATCGCTGACGCCCACCGTCGGCAGCAGGAAGACGAGGTTAGCCTGTTCCAGCCGCTTGGTCTCCACAGCCTCGCCGCCCGCGAAGCGCGCCTCTGGCGCCTGAGCCGCAGCGGGGGGCGGGAGGGCGTCACCGAAATGGCGGGCGGCCAGGTCCAGCAACTCGGCCTCGTCCACGGCGCCCGCGGCGCTGACCACCAAGCTGGCGGGGTCATAGAGCCGGGCGCGCCAGTCAGCGAGGCTGGTGGGATCGGCCACGCTGATGGAGTCTACCGTGCCCAGGATGGAGCGCCCCAGGGGCTGGTCCCCGTAAGCGGCGGTCTGGGCCATTTCGAACACCAGATCATCGGGGGTGTCAGCGGCCTCGGCGATCTCCTGGCCCACCACCTGCTTTTCCCGGGCGAGGTCCTGGGGGTCCAGGCGCGGCGCCAGCACCAGATCGGCCAGGACCGCGGCGCCCAGCGGCAGGCCGCCCGACAGGCAGCGGACCTGGAAGCTGGTCCGCTCATAGCCGGTGGCGGCGTTGATCTGACCGCCCTCGGCCTCAATGGCTTCGACGATCTCCATGGCCGAACGCTCACCCGCGCCCTTGAAGACCATATGCTCGAGCAGGTGAGACCAGCCCGAGCGCTGCGCATCCTCGAACCGCGCGCCTCGGCCGGCCACGACGCAAAGCGCGCTGGTCTCCAGCCCCGCAATCGGGTCGCAGACGACTCGCACGCCATTGGGCAGGCGATGGACCTTGGCCAATCCCTTAGGTCTCGGCGAAGGCGCGGACGCAGGCCTTGATGGCGTCTGCATCGGCCGGCAGCCGGTCGAAGCGTTCCGGTCGATCAGCCAGGCTCTGGGTCCAGCGGGGCAGATCCGGGGTCACTGAAGTGGCCTGGGCCACCGCTTCAGGGAATTTGGCCGCGTGCGCCGTGGACAGGACGATGACCGGCCCGGCAAGGTCGCCCGCCCGCCGCAGGGCGGCGACACCCACGGCAGTGTGCGGATCAATCAGCTCTCCGGTCTCATTCAGCGTGGCCAGCATGGTGCGGCTGGTCTCGTCCTCGCTAACGGCGACGCCGGTGAACAGCTCGGCCATATAGGCCTGGGCCTGGGGCGGAATGTCGATGTGGCCGGCCTCGCCAAAGGCGGCGAAGGCGCGGGCGGTCTCCACCGATTCCCGCCGGACGGCTTCAAAATACAGTCGCTCGAAGTTGGAGGCCGACTGGATGTCCATGGCCGGGCTCTGAGTGGCGGTGACCTCGCCACGGGCGTAGCGCCCGTCCTGGAAGGCTCGGGCGAGAATGTCGTTCGAATTGGTCGCCACGACGATCCTGGCGATGGGCAGGCCCATCTTGTGGGCGACATAACCGGCGAAGGCGTCGCCGAAGTTGCCCGAGGGCACGCAGTAGGAGACCGGTCGCTCAGGCGCGCCAACGGCCACCGCCGTCGTGAAATAGTAAACGCTCTGGGCCACGATCCGGGCGAAGTTGATCGAGTTGACGCCGGTCAGGTCCACGGCCTGCCGCAGGCTCTGATCCTGGAAAGCCGCCTTCACGATGGCCTGGCAATCATCGAAGGTGCCCTGGACCGCCACGCAGCGGACATTGGCCTCGGTCGCCGTGGTCATGAAGCGCCGCTGCACCTCGGAAATCCGGCCTTCGGGGAACAGGGCGCAGACCCGCACATGGGCGCGGCCGCGGAAGGCCTCCACCGCCGCCCCGCCAGTGTCGCCGGAGGTGGCGCAGAGGATGGTCTGAGTGCGGTTCTGGCCGGCCAGCACATGCTCGTAGAGGCGGGCCAGCAGCTGCATGGCCACGTCCTTGAACGCGAGACTGGGGCCATGGAAGAGCTCGGCGACGAAGGCGTCGGGGCTGATCTGGACCAGGGGAACCACAGCGGCGTGGGCGAAGGTGGCGTAGGCCTCCTCGCACATGGCGTTCACAGCATCCCGGGGGATTTCATCGCCAGCGAAGCGGGCCAGGACCTCGGCGGCCACATGGGCGTAGGACTTGCCGCGGAAAGCTGCGATCTCGGCCTGAGTGAAAGCCGGCCAGCTCTCCGGCACATAGAGCCCGCCGTCGGGGGCCAGCCCGGCCAGAACCGCGTCCACAAAGCCGACCGCCGGGGCCTGGCCCCGGGTGGAGACATACCGCATCAACTCTTCCATCTGCGCCTGATCACGGCGGCATAGACGGCGATCAGGGCGCCCGCAAGGCCGAACCAGGTCAGGGCGTATTCCAGATGGCGGTTGGCGATCTCCCCTGGCAGGGGGGTCGGCTCCAGGGCGGGGAAGTCGGGGTTGGTGGGGCTTTCCGCCAGCAGGAAGACCGGCGCGGGCGCGCTGACGCCCAGGGTGTCGGCCATGGCGGCCACGTCACGGGAGTACCAGAGATTGGTGTCGGGCCGATTGTCGGGGGTGACGAAGTTGGCCGGGTCGGGATTGCGCAGCAGGCCGATCACCTCCACAGGCGCCGTCGCCTGGGGGTCGACCGGGGGCCGCTCGGGCGCCGTGTCGGGCACAAAGCCGCGGTCGACCAGGATGGCCTGGTAGCCTCCGCCTGAGACCGGACAGGCCGAAATCAGCCTCTGGCCCGCCTGGCCGTCCTTGATCGCATAGAGCTGGACGAAGGGAGCGGTGGCCAGGCCCGGGCAGGTCAGGCTGACACGGTAGAAGCCGAGGTCTTCGCCAGACGCCCCGAGGGTCAGGATTTCGCCGGCCGGTCGCGGATCAGCCTCCGCGCGGCTCTCGATCTGGGCCAGCAGCTCGGACTTCCAGGCCAGGCGCTGCATCTGCCACACGCCCAATCCGATCAGGATGACCAGGGAGATCAGGGTGGCCAGAGTCAGGCCGATGGGCAGCCTGCGGCTCGGGGGGGACTCAGTCATCGGAGCGGGCCTCCGCGGCCCGGTTGGAGAACTGGGCCGCCAGCATGATCCCCTTCAGCGGACGGAGCAGGCCGATGGAGACGATCACCGTCAGGGGGAGCCAGAGCACAAGGTGGAGCCAGATGGGCGGGGTGAAGGCGAGCTCTACATATAGGGCGGCGAAGGCCACCAGGAAGCCCGCGATCAGAATGACGAACACCGCCGGGCCGTCGCCGGAGTCGGCCTTGCCCAGGTCATAGCCGCAGGCCGAGCACTCTGGCGCGACCTTCAGGAAGCCGGCGAAGAGCGCGCCTTCCCCGCAGTTCGGGCAACGGCCGCGAAGACCAGAAATCAGGGGATTGGGAGGGGCCATCTATCTAGGCCCGTCCCGGTTCAAGCCATCTGGCCTGAACCGGGCTGCAGACTGAAGGCCGGCGCACGCGGCGGGAGCCTGTCATCCCGCTGCGGCCGGCGAGGGGCGCCGGCCTAATGACCAGCGCCGCCGAACACCACGTAGATGAAGGCGAACAGGAACAGCCACACCACGTCGACGAAGTGCCAGTACCAGGCGGCCGCCTCGAACCCGAAGTGCTTCTCCGGGGTGAAGCCGCCACGCATCAGGCGGATCAGGCAGACCAGCAGGAAGATGGTGCCCACCAGGACGTGGAAGCCGTGGAAGCCGGTCGCCATGAAGAAGGAGGAGCCATACAGACCCGAGCTGATCGCCGCGTCGTTGTAGAAGTACTCATGCGACAGGATGTGGTGGTACTCGTAGGCCTGGATCGCGCTGAAGATCACGCCGAGAATCACCGTCAGGATCAGGGCGAACTGGGCGCCCTTGCGGTCACCCTGCTGGAGGGCGTGGTGGGCCCAGGTCACCGTCGTGCCCGAAAGCAGCAGGGTCAGGGTGTTGACGAGCGGCAGGTTCCAGGCGGGCACCGTCTCGATGCCAGCAGGCGGCCAGGTGGCCCAGGCCTGACGGACTTCCTCGATGCTCGACAGCGTCCGAGCCTCGTGGAAGAGGGCCATTTCGAAGAAGATCCAGAACCAGGCCACGAAGAACATGACCTCGGAGGCGATGAACAGGATCATCCCGTAGCGCAGGCCAAGCGACACCACCGGGGTGTGATCGCCGGCGTTGGCTTCCTTGGTGACGTCGATCCACCAGCCGGCCATGGTGATCAGCACCAGGGTCAGGCCGGCGGCGAACAGCCACCAGGTGCCCGCGGGCATGCCGAAGAGGCCCTTCAGCCACATCACCAGGCCGACGGCCATGACGGTGGCGCCCACCGAGGCCACCAGGGGCCACGGGCTGGGATTGACCAGGTGGTAGTCGTGCTTGACGCCTGCTTGGGCCATTTCGGTCCTAACCCCTCATAATATCGTCCCGCCGGCGGGGCCTGGAGGCGCCGCCTGCGGGTGGTCTTGATGGTGCTATAGCCCCGCCCCTTGCGATCCGCCAAGAGGGGAAGCCGCAGTGGCCGTCGGCGCATGCGCGACCGGCTGGACCGAGGCGTCCTCATCGGACGGATAGAAGGTGTAGGACAGGGTGATCTCAGCCTTGTTCCGGGTCTCGAAGTCCTCGGCGTATTCGGGATCGACGAAGTAGACCATGGGGAACTTGATGGTCTCTCCAGGACCGATGGTCTGGTCGGAGAAGCAGAAGCACTCAAGCTTCCGGAAATAGGCGCCGGCCGCCTCAGGAACCACATTGTAGACCGCCCGCCCGGTCATCGGCGTAGCGCCGTTGTTGGTCACCTCGAAGAAGGCAAGACCCGTCTCGCCGATCTTCAGCTTCTGGGCGACCTGCTCGGAGCGGAAGGTCCAGGGCAGGGTCCGGACATTGGTGTCGAATCGGACGTTCAGGGTCTTGTCGAGCACCTGGGTCGGCGCGGCCTCGGCCTGGCTCACCGTGCCGCCAAAACCGGTCACCTGGCAGAAGGCGCGGTAGAGGGGCACCGAGGCGTAGGCCAGGCCGATCATGCCCACGAACACGCCGGTACAGATCAACCCCAGACGCAGGTTACGTCGCGCGGGGTCTGGCGCAGGGCGCAGGGGTTCAGAGAGGTCTGTCGAGGACATTGGCTCCCAATCGAACAACGGTGACGAGGAAGACGAGGATGGCGAAGGCGATCAGGCCAAGCGCCAGGGCGATGTTGCGTCCCCGGCGAGCCTGGAACCGGGGATCCGGCCGGTCGGCGGCCGTCGTCTCGGCGGGCGCGACGTCCTGGGGCGCTTCAGGATCGCTCATCAGACGCCTCCAGGGATCAGGTTGAGGAAGGTGGGCAGGCCCAGGCTCGCCTCGACCAGCAGGGTCGCGAAGATCAGGGTCAGATAGAGGATGGAGAAGGCGAAGAGATTGCGGGCGTCCCGGGCGCCGGCGCGGACGTCGTAGAGGCGGCCGTCCAGCCGGGGATCAGCGCTGTCGCCGGCCCGGCTGCGCATCACCCGCCAGGCCAGGATGAGGAACACCAGTCCGCCAGTGGCCGCGACCGCCAGATACGGCAGGCCGCCCAGACCGGTGAAGGCCGGCAGCAGGCAGATGGGCACGAACAGCAGGCTGTAGATGAAGATCTGCCGACGTGTGGAGGCCGCCCCGGCGACGACCGGCATCATGGGCACGCCGGCCTTCTCGTAGTCCTCGCTGGAATAGAGGGCCAACGCCCAGAAGTGGGCAGGCGTCCACATGAAGATGATGGCGCAGAGCAGCCAGGCGTTCAGCGGAACCTCGCCAGCGGCTGCGGCCCAACCGATGACCGGCGGCAGGGCGCCGGCCAGCCCGCCGATGACGATGTTCTGCGCCGTCCAGCGCTTGAGCCACATGGTGTAGACGACGGCGTAGAAGAAGATGGTGAAGGCCAGCAGTCCGGCGGCCAGCCAGTTGACGGCCACCCCCATGAACATCACCGACAGCAGGGAGAGGATCACTCCCATGGAGAGGGCCTCAGCCCCCTTGATCCGTCCCGCCGGGACAGGCCGGCCGCGGGTGCGGCGCATCTGGGCGTCGATGTCGGCGTCGTACCACATGTTCAGCGCGCCCGACGCGCCGGCGCCCACGGCGATGCAGAGGACGGCCACCGCCCCCAGCAGCGGGTGAATCGGCGCCTTGGCGCAGACCAGGCCCGTGGCGCCGGTGAACACCACGAGCGACATGACCCGCGGCTTGAGCAGCTGCAGATAGTCCTGCCAGCGGGCTGGGGAGTCCGTGGCGTCCGGGGTCGTGGTGATGGCGCTCATCATGGTCGCCAAAGACATACTCCTAAACGGGGCTCTCACAAGACGAAGGGGCGCGGTTCGGATGTGACCGAACCGCGCCCCAGGGTCCTGGCCGGGCCGGCCGGTCAGTGGTGGCTGTCAGCCTTGATGACCGGCGGCTCGTTGAACTGGTGGAACGGCGGCGGCGACGGCAGGGTCCATTCCAGGGTGGTGGCGCCTTCGCCCCACGGATTGGCCTCGGCCTTGCGGCGCATGATGGCGGCTTCCAGCAGGATCAGCAGGAAGACCAGCACGCCCACCGCGGTGATCGCGTAGCCCACCGACGAGATGTAGTTCCAGTAGGTGTAGGCTTCCGGATAATCCACGTACCGGCGCGGCATGCCCTGGAGGCCCAGGAAGTGCTGCGGGAAGAAGATCAGGTTCACGCCGATGAAGGTGATCCAGAAGTGGAGCGCGCCGGCCCACTCGCGGTACTTCACGCCGAAGATCTTCTCGAACCAGTAGTAGAAGCCCGCGAAGATCGCGAACACGGCGCCCAGGCTCAGCACGTAGTGGAAGTGAGCGACCACGTAATAGGTGTCATGCAGGCTGTAATCGATGCCCGCATTGGCCAGGACCACGCCGGTGACGCCGCCCACGGTGAACAGGAAGATGAAGCCGATCGCCCACAGCATGGGCGTCTTGAAGCTGATCGACCCGCCCCACATGGTGGCGATCCAGGAGAAGATCTTCACGCCGGTGGGCACCGCGATGACCATCGTCGCGGCCACGAAGTAGGCCTTCAGGTCGACGTTCATGCCGACGGTGTACATGTGGTGGGCCCAGACGACGAAGCCGACGAAGCCGATGGCGACCATGGCGTAGGCCATAGCGAGGTAGCCGAAGACGGGCTTGCGCGAGAAGGTCGACACGATGTGGCTGATGATGCCGAAGCCCGGCAGGATCAGGATGTACACCTCGGGGTGACCGAAGAACCAGAACAGGTGCTGGAACATCACCGGGTCGCCGCCGCCGGCGGCGTTGAAGAAGCTGGTGCCGAAGTTGCGGTCGGTCAGCAGCATGGTGATGGCGCCCGCCAGAACCGGCAGGGACAAGAGCAGCAGGAAGGCGGTGATCAGCACCGACCAGGCGAACAGCGGCATCCGGTGCAGGGTCATGCCCGGGGCGCGCATGTTGAAGATGGTGGTGATGAAGTTGATCGCGCCGAGGATCGAGCTGGCGCCCGCCACGTGCAGGGACAGGATGGCC
Source organism: Caulobacteraceae bacterium (assembly GCA_027489335.1). Classification (GTDB taxonomy): domain Bacteria; phylum Pseudomonadota; class Alphaproteobacteria; order Caulobacterales; family Caulobacteraceae; genus Phenylobacterium. Next base: position 115,255 of record JAIXZX010000001.1, read on the forward strand.
AGGTCCATGGACGGGCCGGTGTGACCCAGCGTCGAGAGCGGCGGATAGATGGTCCAGCCGCCGCCGAAGCCGCGGCCCGGGCCGCCATCGACAAACATGGAGAGCAGCAGCAGCACCCAGGCGGCCACCAGCAGCCAGAACGAGATGTTGTTCAGGCGGGGGAAGGCCATGTCCGGCGCACCGATCATGATCGGCACGAACCAGTTGCCGAAGCCGCCGATCATCGCCGGCATGACCATGAAGAAGATCATGACCAGGGCGTGGGCGGTGACCACGACGTTGTAGCCGTGCTTGGAGGCGTCGATCCAGCCGAGCTGGTCAAGGAGCGAGCCCTCGACAAACACCTGGAGGCCGGGCTCAGCCAGCTCCCAGCGGATCAGGCCCGACAGGGCGCCGCCCACGATGCCCGCCATGATGGCGAACAGCAGGTACAGCGTGCCGATGTCCTTGTGGTTGGTGGACAGGAACCAGCGGGTGAAGAACCCCGGCTTGTGATCGTGGTCGTCGTGACCGTGTGCGGCGGCGTGAGCCATCTTTACTCTACCCCTGGTCAGTTCGCGGCCGCTGCAGCGGCGGGCGCAGCGGTCTCTGGCGGCGGCGAAACAGCCGCATCTTCGGTGACGCCTTCGGTCGCCACGGCGTCCGTGGCGGTCTGTTCGACGGCGGGCGCGGTGGCCTCGGCCTCGGTGCTGGCCGCGAGGCCAGCCGGGTTGCCGCCCTTGGAGGCGACCCAGGCGTCGAATTCGGCCTGGCTGACGACCCGGATCTCGATGGGCATGTAGGCGTGGTCGACGCCGCACAGCTCCGAGCACTGGCCGTAATAGACGCCTTCCTTCTCTGCCGTGAACCAGGTCTCGTTCACACGGCCGGGGATGGCGTCGGTCTTGAGGCCGAAGGCCGGCATGGCGAAGGAGTGGATCACGTCGGCGGCGGTGACCAGGACGCGGACCGTCTTGCCCACCGGAACCACCATCGGTTCGTTGGCGGCCAGCAGGTAGGGAACGCCAGCGGCGCGCGCCTCCTCCTCGGGCAGCATGTTGGAGATGAACTCACCCACCTCGTGGTCGGGATACTCGTAACCCCAGTACCACTGGTAGCCCACCGCCTTCACCGTCAGGTCGGGGCGGGGCATGTCGTGATAGGTGAACAGCAGCCGGAACGAGAATATGGCGATGAAGACCAGGATCAGCACCGGCACCAGGGTCCAGATGACCTCGATGGTGGTGTTGTGGCTGAACTTGGCCGGCACCGGGTTGGCCCGGGCGTTGTAGCGGACGATCACCCAGATCAGCAGCGCTGCGACGAACAGCGTGATGATGGTGATGATCGGCATCAGAATCGCGTCGTGGAAGAAGATCGCGTCATGCTTCAGCGGCGCAGCCGCCGGCTGAAGCGCGATCCCCTTGGGCGTGGGCTGGCCCATCAGGTCCTGGGCGAGCGCCTGGACGCCCCAGAACGCCATCATTGCGCCCGCTGCGGCCCCGGCCGCCAACGTCCGCATCCCCTGCAAGCTCGACTTCATATCCCCTCGGTCTCTTTGGCGGGGCCGGCTTCGGGGAAATGCCCTGAGCCGATCCGCGACTGAAACGAGGCTCACGCAGCGAAAAGGCGTCCGCCGCCAGGCCCTCAAGGCGCGTGCATACGCGCTCTCCCCCAAATTGCCAAGGCGATAGCCCGCCACAAGGCTGATCACGTTTATGAGGCGATTTCGGACCAAATGACGCACGCCGAACCGACGCCCGGATGGCGCCCCGTGACGAGGCCCCTGCGAGACCCTATGTCTTTAGGCAGGCCAGCCTGACGCCACGCCGAAGGACTTAACGATGAACGCCCATGTTTCTGCGCCCTCCATCCTGGACTCCTGCGGGGTCGCCCCTGAGCGGGCCCGGGAAATCCTCGGCGAGGCCCTGGCTGGCGCCGATGACGGGGAAATTTTCGCGGAGCGGTCGGAGAGCGAGTCCTTCCTGTTCGACGATGGCCGGCTGAAGTCGGCGGCCTATGATTCGACCGAGGGGTTCGGCCTGCGGGTGGTGGCCGGCGAGACGGCGGGCTACGCCCATTCCAGCGAAATCTCCGAAGCCGCCCTGCGCCGGGCCGCATCTTCGGCCGCCCTGGCCAAGCGGGGCTATGAAGGCGTCGCCGCCGAGGGGCCCCGGGCCACCAATATCCGTCACTATGGCGACGACGATCCGCTGGCTGCTCCGGACTTCGCCGAGAAGGTCGCCTTGCTGCAGGAGATCGACGCCTGGGCCAGAGCCCGCGATCCCCGCGTCGTCCAGGTGATGGCCAGCCTCACGGCCGAGCGACGCATCGTGGAGATCCTGCGGGCCGACGGCCGCCTGATCCGTGACGTGCGCCCCCTGTCGCGGATCAACATTCAGGTGACGGTGGAAAAGGACGGCCGCCGCGAGGCGGGCTTCGCCGGCGCCGGCGGCCGGGCCGGTTACGACGCCTGGATCTCGCCCGAGGCCTGGCGCGAGCAGGGTGAAGAAGCCCTTCGCCAGGCCCTGGTCAACCTGGAGGCCGTCGCCTGCCCCGCCGGCGAGATGGACGTAGTGCTGGGCCCGGGCTGGAACGGCGTTCTGCTGCATGAAGCCGTCGGCCACGGATTGGAAGGCGATTTCAACCGCAAGGGCACCTCGGCCTTCTCCGGTAAGATTGGCCAGCGCGTCGCAGCCCCAGGAGTCACCGTGTTCGACGACGGCGCCCTGGCCGGCCGCCGCGGCTCCCTCACCGTCGACGACGAGGGGACCCCCACCGAACGCACCGTGTTGATCGAGGACGGGATTCTGGTGGGCTACATGCATGACCGCATGAGCGCACGGCTCATGGGTCTGGCCGCCACAGGCAACGGCCGCCGCCAGTCCTATGCGCATATGCCGATGCCGCGGATGACCAACACCGCCATGGAGGGCGGCTCCACACCTCAGGCCGAGATGATCGCGTCGACCAAGCGCGGCCTCTACTGCGCCAATTTCGGCGGCGGGCAGGTGGACATCACCAACGGCAAGTTCGTCTTCCAGTGCACCGAGGCCTATCTGATCGAAGACGGCAAGGTGACCCGTCCGGTGAAGGGCGCGACCCTGATCGGCGATGGCCCCTCGGCCCTGACCCGGGTGACCATGATCGGCGACGACTTCGCCTTTGATCCCGGCGTGGGGGTCTGCGGCAAGTCGGGTCAGAGCCTGCCCGTGGGCGTCGGACAGCCGTCCCTGAAGATCACGGGCCTGACGGTCGGCGGCACCAGCCTCTAGGCGCAGGGCCTCCCGAACCGGCGATCTGCGAACCTGTCTCAGATTTAACTAGGGCGAAGGCTCAGGCCTGGATCATCTGCGCGCCAGGAGACGCTCAGATGATCCGACGACACCGCCTCGCGGCCCTCGCCGCCGTGTGCCCGCTCATGATTCCCGCCGCCGCCCTGGCGCAGGCCCCCGCCGATCCGGCGCCGCCGGCCGGCGCTCAGGGCGTGACCCGCTACGCCCCGGACTTCTTCGCAGAGGCCCGCCCGACCACAGCCCTGGACATGGTCCAGCGCCTGCCTGGTTTTGTCCTTGATGTCGGCGACAATGTTCGCGGCTTTGAGGGCGCGGCCGGCAATGTGCTGATCGACGGACGCCGCCCAGCCTCCAAGTCTGACAGCCTGGAGGAAATCCTGCGGCGCATGCCCGCCTCTCAGGTGCTGCGGATCGACCTGATTCGGGGCGGAGCGCCGGGCATCGACATGCAGGGCAAGTCGGTGATGGCCAATATTGTCCGCGCCGAGACCAACACCATGCAGGGCTTGATCGCCCTGGCTGACCGGCAGATCTATGACGGCCGCAATCTGCTGGGATTCCGGGTGGAGGGCTCGGGTCGGGTCGGCGACCTTGCCTGGGAGGCTGGTCTGGTGGGCGGCCAAGGCCCGGACGACGGGGCCGGTCAGGGCCCCCGGGTCCGGGTGGACGCCCAGGGGGTTCCGCTCATCCTCAGCGACGTCGACAGCGAGGGGCTGGGGACCAATGCGGCCCTCACCGGCGCCATCGAGAAGCCGCTGCTGGGGGGTCAGTTCAGGGTCAACGGCCGACTGTTCGTCGACAACTTCGAATATGACGAACGCAATCTCGGCCGGGCGGGCGGGCCGCTGGAGGTCTCCCACGACGACGTCGAGTTGGCCGAGACTGAACTGGGCGCATCCTTCACCCGCCCCCTGGGGGAGCGCACCAGTCTGGAGCTGATCGGCCTGCGCCAGACGGCCAATGAAACCTTTGAGGCCACGTTCCAAGACCCAGTCGAACAGGTGCGGTTCGCCCTTGAGAGCGACACGGTGGAGACCATCGGGCGCGGCGTGCTGCGCTGGCGCCAGACGCAGGCCCTGTCCTGGGAGCTGGGCGCGGAGACCGCCCAGAACACGCTGGAAAGCCGCACGCGGTTCGACCGGAATGGCGCGCCCGTCGCCCTGCCCGCCGCCAATGTGGAGGTGGAGGAGCGCCGCGCGGAGGTCTTCCTGAAGTCCGCCTGGCGGGCCACCCCGCGGCTGACGCTGGACAGCGCCCTGCGCTATGAGGCCTCCGACATCACCGCTTTGGGCGACGTGGTGCTGGAAAAGTCTCTGGCCTTCGCCAAGCCCCGGTTCAGCGTCAGCTGGGCGCAAGACCCGAGCACCCAGCTGCGCTTCAGCATTGAGCGCAGTGTCGGCCAGCTGGATTTCGACGATTTCGTCGCCTCTTCGTCCCTGAACACCGGCGTGCTGACGGCGGGCAATCCCGACCTGGACCCAGCCCAGGAATGGATGTTGGAGGCGGCGCTGGAGCGTCGGTTCTGGACCAGCGGGGCGGCGGTGATCACCCTGCGCCGCGCCGAGATCACCGATGTGATCGACCGGGCGCCGGAGCGTCTGGCAGGCGGCGGGATCTATGACGCCCCGGCCAATATCGGCGAAGGGGTGCGCGAGGAGCTGGCCCTGACCCTCACCCTGCCCCTCGAGCGGCTGGGGGTGAAGGGCGCCCAGCTGCGGGGTGAGGCCACCTGGCGTCGCTCGGCGGTGGATGATCCCACCACCGGCGAGAGCCGGGAGATTTCAGGCCTGCGCCCCCTGGAGTGGGAAGCCCACTACACCCAGGACCTGCCCGCCTGGAAATCGGTCTGGGGGATCGATGTGTTCGGCGCCTGGCGCGAGACCTATTACCGCTATGACGAAATCTCCACGACCAAGCTGAAGACCTTCGTCGTGCCCTTCCTGGAGTGGAAGCCGCGTCCGGAATGGGCGATCCGGTTCGAGATTCCCAACATCACCGAGCGGGGGGTGCGCCGCACCCGCACGGTCTATGCCGGTCCGCGGGACACCTCCCCCATCGCCTATGTGGAGGATCGGGACATCCAGTTTGGCCGCATGTACCGCCTGCGGGTCAGCCGGACGCTCGGCGGCTGACGGTTGAGCAGGCGGCCAGACCGGCCGCCTGCTAGTCCGACCTAGGGCTGGCGGTCATCCCGCAGGGTCTGGGGATTCACCGCCTGGCGTTCCCCGTCGAGGGTGGGCGCGGTCGGCTCCGGCGCGGGGCCATGTCCCGACTCCACCCCGTGCGCCCAGCCCTTGATGAAGAAGCTGAGCACGATGAACACCGCCCCGGCCGCGAGGCCCCAATAGCCGAGCATCTGGAAGACCTCGAGCGAGCTCTGCAGCGCCGCGGACGGGTCGAGCACCTGACCGCCCAGGGTTTCGGTCCCGGCGAGACCAGCGATCCAGCCCCCGACATACTGAGCGATGGCGCTGGAGAGGAACCAGACGGCCATCATGAAGGACACCACCGAGGCCAGGGACAGCTTGGTGATCTCAGACAGGCCCACCGGTGAGAGGAAGAGCTCGCCTGTCGTGTGCAACAGATAGAGCAGACCCAGCACCATCAGCGGCACGCGGAAGCTGTCGTCGGCGAGCCCTGCGCTCCACACGACCACCATGAAACCGAGGCCGGCCTGCAGCATGCCGAGGCCGAACTTCATGGTCGGATCGGGATCCAGACCCCGACGGCCCAGGAAAGCCCAGAGGGCGGCGAAGATCGGGGCGAAGATCAGGATGAAGCCGGCGTTGAACGACTGGACCTGCGCTGCGGCGAAGCGGGCGTCGATCCAGCTCCACCAGGTGTCGGTGGCGACCCCGGCGGCCGCCAGCTGTTCGGGCGAGCCCATGGGGATGCCGAGGAAGCTTGTGGCCCCGTCGGTGACCGAGAGGTCCACATTGCGGGCTGCAAACAGATTGAGCGAGGTGCCGGCCTGTTCAAACAGGGTCCAGAAAACCACGGACCCAAAGATGAGAATGGTGGCGAGCATCATCCGCTGACGCTCGACCTTGGTCTGGCAGACCTTGAGGATCACATAGGCGATGATGATCAGCGACAGGATGATCGCCACGCTAAGCACCCAGCCCACCACGGCGTTGCGCTGCACCAGCCACCAGACCGCGCCAATGGCCGGGATGGTCGACAGATAGATCAGCCATTCGCGGTTGACGGGCCCGACAACAGGCTTGGTCAACAGCTCCGGGTTGGGCGGCTCGCCCTTGCCCTCCAGCAGCGGCTTGCCCAGCACGAAGACGATCCAGCCCAGGGCCATGCCGATCCCGGCCAGGCCGAAGCCGTAACCCCAGCCGAAATGCTGGCCAAGCAGGCCGCAGAGCACCGAGGCCCAGAAGGCGCCGAGATTGATCCCGTAATAGTAGAGGGTGAAGCCTGAATCCCGACGGGGGTCCCCTTGCGGATAGAGCTGTCCGACAATGGTGGAGATGTTGGGCTTCAGGAAACCCACCCCCAGGATGATCAGGGAGACAGCCAGATAGAAGACGTTAACCCCCACGGGATCGACCGTCTTGACCATCTCATAGCTGCCCGCCGGCAGCACGGCCGGTAGGGGCGCGGACGCCGGCAGGCCGACAATCTCCAGACCGCCGCCAGCGGCCGGACCAAAGCTGTAGGCGTCGCCCTCCACCATCAGCCGGACCTGACGGTCGTCCATCCGGCCTTCAAGCGATACCTCGTAGGTCTGGCCGGCATAGGCCAGGGTCTCGCGGGTGGGCTCGCCTTCCACCGCCATCGCCAGATGGCCCGCCACCAGCAGCAGGGCGCCGAAGGCGACAGCCTTGCGGGTGCCCAGATAACGGTCGGCGAGGATGCCTCCGATCAGGGGCAGCAGATAGACCAGGGAGGTGTAGGAGCCGTACTGGGCGTTGGCGACGTCGTCGTCGAACAGCAGGTGCTGCGTCAGGTAGAAGATCAGGATGCCCCGCATGCCGTAGTAGGAGAACCGCTCCCACATCTCGGCGAAGAACAGGACGATCAGGCCTCGCGGGTGGTTGCGCATCAGCTGCAGCAACACGGGGAGGCCAGTGAGCAGCGTGATGATCACGCCGAGCACGACGACGATGTTCATGAATCGACTTCCGCTTGATCTGCGTTGAGCCGGCCCGCAGGCCTGCGCCAAGGTTCATTCGACCCGGGCGACCCGGGAAAGCGGGGAGATGATCACGCGTCTGCGCGCGAGACAAGCAAGGCTTGCCCATAAACCGCGGTCAGGGTGACATCTGGAGCCATGGGCCGGGCTGGCGCGTTCCCTCCTGGTCTAGAGGAGATGATCTCATGCCCACCCCTGGCTCCAACCACACCCTGGAAATCCGCCCGGCCGCCACGCGCATGCGCGCCGCGGTCCAGGGACACATCATCGCCGACAGCGACAATGTCCTGCTGCTGAAGGAAGGCGCCATGGCGCCGGTCGCCTATTTCCCCCGGGACGACATTGAAATGGGCTATTTCGCCCGGACGGACCGGGCCACGCACTGTCCCTTCAAAGGCGACGCGGCCTACTACACCGTCACCCTTGAGGGTGAGGTTCTGGAAAACGTGGCCTGGACCTATGAAGATCCCCTACCCGGGGCCCTCCAGATTGACGGTCGTCTGGCCTTCTATGCCGACAGGGTCGAGGTCTATGGCGTTGGGGACGAGGTCGCGCCCCATGATCACCGCACCGATGTGGACGCCGTGGTCCAGCACACCGATTCCGGCGGCGGCCAGAGCCAGAAGGCGCACTGGCCAGCCAATGTGGAAGAACCGAAGGGCTGACCCCTAGAAGGCCATGGTTTCGTAGACCTTGGAAAGGTCCCCGCCCCATGGGCCATGATACTGTTCGAGCATCCGCTCGGCAGGGGTGAGACCGGTGTCGGCGATGTCTTCAAGTTCGGCCAGATAGCCGGTTTCATCGACCATGCCGCCGCTGAGGCGATTGCGCGCCTTCAGACCCTGTCGGGCGATGACCAGGACATCCTTGGCCACGTCCTGCAGGGTGCGTCCGTCGATCTGCGCCTTCAGGCCGACCTTGGCCGCCTGGGCGCGCAGGCCCTCGTGGTCCTCAACCGACCAGCCCTTGCAGAGATCCCAGGCCGCATCGAGGGCCGCCTGATCATAGAGCAGGCCGGTCCAAAGGGCCGGCAGGGCGCAGAGGCGGCTCCAGGGGCCGGCGTCGGCGCCGCGCATCTCCAGGTAATATTTGAGCCGCACCTCGGGGAAGATGGTGGTGACGTGGTCAGCCCAGTCCTTGATGGTCGGGCGTTCGCCGGGCAGTTCCGGCAGCCGGCCCTCCATGAACTCGCGGAACGAGCGGCCGGCCACATCGATGTAACGGCCCTCGCGCTTGACGAAGTACATCGGCACGTTGAGGGCGTAGTTGGCGTAGGTCTCGAACCCGAAGCCGTCCTTGAACACGAAGTCCAGCATGCCGGTGCGGTCGGCGTCCACATCGGTCCAGACATTGGCCCGCGCCGAGAGGAAGCCGTTGGGCTTGCCCTCGGTGAAAGGGGAATTGGCGAACAGCGCTGTAGCCACCGGCTGCAGGGCGAGGCTGGTCCGGAACTTCTTGACCATGTCGGACTCGGACCCGAAGTCCAGGTTCACCTGCACGGTGCAGGTGCGGAACATCATGTCCAGGCCCATGCCCCCGACCTTGGGCATGTAGTTGCGCATGATCTTGTAGCGCCCCTTGGGCATCACCGGGATCTGATCCCGCGTCCAGGTGGGCGTGAACCCAAGGCCCAGAAAACCCAGGCCCAGTTCATCGGCCACGGCCTTGACCTCGGACAGATGGCCCCCGGTCTCGTCGCAGATTTCGTGCAGGTCGCCCAGCGGGGCGCCGGACAGCTCGAACTGCCCGCCGGGCTCCAGGCTCACATTGGCGCCGTTGCGCTCCAGGCCGATCAGGGTTTCACCCTCGAATACGCCCTGCCAGCCGAACCGCATCAGACCCGTGAGCAGGGCATGGATGCCATGGGGTCCCTCATAGGGAACCGGCGATTGATCCTTGAGATAGAAGGGAAACTTCTCGTGCTCGGCGCCGATGCGCCAGTCGGCCTTGGCCTTGGAGCCGTCGGCGAACCAGGCGACGAGATCCTCGAACACCAAGGGACGCTCGTCGCAAATGACGTCGGCCATGTCTCTCTCCCCAGCCCGACAATATTCTCGCCACGGCCGAGGCCCGATAGCGGCGGCGTTCTTTACGCCGTTCGCTGAAGTGGGCGCAACGATGGCGAAGCGCAATGGCCCCTCAATCAGAGGCGGCGTCTTCGCGCCAGTCTCCACAGACGCTTTGCCACAGGGTCAGGGCGCTGATGGCTGCGGTGTCGGCCCGCAGGATCCGGGGCCCCAACGTCGCGGGCACGGCCTGGTCCAGTCCGCGCAGCCGGGCGCGCTCAGCGGGAGCGAAACCGCCCTCCGGCCCGATCAGCACGGCCCAAGGTCCCGTTGGCTGACCACGCAGGGCGTCCAGCACCGGCGGGGCGTCGCCGGCCTCGTCGCAGAACAGCAGGCGACGGCCGGCCTCCCAGGCGTCCAGCACGGCGCCGAGACGGGCCGGCTCAGTGATCTCTGGCAGGTCGATCCGACCGGTCTGTTCGGCGGCCTCCACCGCAATGGCGTTCAGGCGCGGCAGACGGATGTGATCAGGATTGGTCCGTTCGGTGACGACCAGGCGCACCCGCCGCGCGCCAAGCTCGCAGGCCTTCTCGATGATGGTCTCCAGCCGCGCCCGCTTGACGGTGGCGACGATGAGGTCGAGGTCGGGACCCTGGGTCTGAGGCTTCGTCCGGGCCTCGACCTGCAGCACTGCGCCACGCTTGCCGCTCTCGGCGACCACGGCGCGCCACTCCCCGTCCCGGCCATTGAAGACCAGGAGAGGATCGCCGGACGCCCGGCGCATGACGGCGACCACATAGCGGCTCTGGTCCGGGTTTAGGCCGAGCCGGGCGCCAGGCGCCAGGTCGTGGGTGACGAACAGACGGATCATGATGGTCTTCTAAACAGGCGGGAGCTCGGTCGCATAGATCATGGCGCACCGACCCGTCTCCGGCGTAGGCTTTCCCTATGAGCAAAACCGCCAAGACCGATGAGACCTATGACGAGGCCCTGCCCCGCTTGCAGCTGGCGCTCGTGAAGCTGCAACAGCAGGCCCTGGCCGAGGGGCAGAAGGTGCTGGTCATCTTCGAAGGCCGGGACGCCGCCGGCAAGGATGGGACCATCCAGCGGATCACCGAGCACATGTCGGTCCGCGCCACCCGGGTGGTGGCCCTGTCCAAACCCTCCGATGTTGAGCGCACCCAGTGGTATTTTCAGCGCTATGTCAGCCATCTGCCCGCCGGCGGTCAGTTCGTGATCTTCAACCGCTCCTGGTACAATCGGGCCGGCGTCGAGCGGGTGATGGGCTTTTCCACCCTGGCCGAACAGGAGGACTTCCTGCGCGAGGTCCCGTTGTTCGAGCAGATGCTGGTGGCGAGCGGCATCCGTCTGGTGAAGATCTGGATGGATGTCAGTAAGGCTGAGCAGGCGGACCGTCTGGCCGAGCGCAAGGACGATCCGCTGAAGGTGCTGAAGTCGAGCCCGCTGGATGAGTTCGCCCAACCCCGCTGGGACGCCTATTCCGCCGCCCGCGACGAGATGCTGCGGCGGACCGACACCGCCCAGGCGCCGTGGGTCTGCGTCAAGGCCGACCACAAGAAGACCGCGCGGCTCAATGTCATCCGCCACCTGATCAACTGCCTGGCCGAACCCACCCTGGCCCGCAGCGTCGAGTCGCCTGACCCCGAGGTGCTCTTTCCCTTCGAGATCGCCGCGCTCACCGATGGACGACTTTGCCCCTGAGCGGCGGCTCAACCTCTGATCGGTTTTTCTGTGGCCGAGGCCCACTGCGGACGGCTAGGCTGGCGTCCGGCTAACCAGGAGCACGGCGTTCGTGTCGTTGATTGATGGGTCAGGCCAGTCGAGCTTGGACCTTCGGCTGGCGTTTCTGAGGTCAGGCGGGGAAACCGGCGCTCTGATCGCCCAACGAGACTGGTCTGACAGCCCCATCGGCTCCATCGCCGCCTGGCCCCCGAGCCTGCTGGGCGCCCTGGGCATGCTGCTGCATTCGCCGACCCCCATCGTGATGCTGTGGGGCGCGCAAGGCGTCATGCTCTACAACGACGCCTATTCCATCTTCGCCGGCGCCCGCCACCCCAGGCTGCTGGGCAGCAATGTGCTGGAGGGCTGGCCCGAGGTGGCCGACTTCAACGCCCACGTCATGGCGGTGGGTCTGGCCGGCGGCTCGCTGACTTACAAGAACCAGGAGCTTGTTCTCTACCGCAATGGCCGGGCCGAGAATGTGGTGATGAACCTCGACTATTCGCCGGTCTTCGATGAGGCGGGCGTTCCGGCCGGTGTGATCGCCTTCGTCCTGGAGACCACCGAGCAGGTTCGCGCCGAGGCCGCCCTGAAGGCCGAGCGCGACCGGGCCCGCAATGTTCTGGAGGGCATGACCGACGGCTTCATGCTGCTCGGCCATGACTTCACCATCCTGGAGATCAACGCCGAAGGGGTCCGGGTGGACGGTCGCGACCGGGATACGTTCATCGGCCAGAACCACTGGGATGTCTGGCCCGACACCTACGACATGCCGCTCGGGGCGCTCTACCGGCAGGCCATGAGCCAGCGGACCGCCTTCGCCCTTGAGAACCGCTATGAGTTTCCCGATGGTCGGGTCGTCTGGCTCGACGTTCGCGGCAACCCGGTCAACGAGGGCCTGGCCATATTCTTCCGCGACATCACCGAACGGAAGCTGGCCGAAGAGCATCTGCGTCTGATGGTCCACGAGTTGAACCATCGGGTGAAAAACTCCCTGGCCACAGTGCAGGCCATCGCCGCCCAGACCCTGCGCGGCGGCGGCGCCACCCCGGAGGTGCGCGAAGCGCTCACCTCGCGCCTCCTGGCCCTGGCCAAGGCCCATGACGTCCTGACCGACGCCAAGTGGTCAGGCGCGCGCCTGGAGGAGATCGCCGCCCAGGCGGCCGAACCCTACGGCGCCGACCGCTTCCGCATCGTCGGGCCGCCGGTCACCCTGCCTCCTCGCACCGCCATCGCCATGGCCCTGGCCTTTCACGAGCTGGCCACCAACGCCGCCAAGTATGGCGCGCTTAGCAATGCGGCGGGCCAGGTCGATCTGAGCTGGACGCTCGCCGAGCAGCCCGATCCCCGGCGCCTCCACCTGACTTGGCGCGAAGCCGGGGGTCCGCCCGTCGCCGCGCCGACGCGCAGGGGGTTCGGCTCGCGGCTGATCGAGCGGGGGCTGGCGGCTGAGTTCGTCGGTGAAGTGCGCATGGACTTTCAGGCCTCAGGCCTGATCTGCCAGGTCGATGTGGCCCTGCCGGCGCCCGAACCGGGGGACTGGGCCGAATGGCCCGAGCGGTGAGCGCCTCGGTCGGCGAACAGCTCAGCGCCGCCCAGGCCCGCCGTATCGCCCTGGGCGCCCAGGGGTTCGGACGCCCCCGCCCAGCCGCCCCTGGCCGCCGGCATCTGGTCGACACCATGGGCCGCCTGGGGGTGGTGCAGACCGACTCGGTCAATGTGGTCTCCCGCACCCACTACCTGCCGTTCTTCTCGCGCCTGGGCCCCTATCCCCGCGACGCCCTGGAGGGCCTCGCCTGGGGGAAACGCCCGCAGTTCTTCGAATACTGGGCCCATGAGGCCTCGCTCCTGCCCCTGTCCATCCAGCCGCTCCTGCGCTGGCGGATGGAGGATGCGGCCGCCGGCGTCGGGGTATGGAAGGGGGTCGCCAGGTTCCTGCGTGACCATCCCGCCCTGATGGAGCGCGCCCTGGCCATGGTGGCGCAGCGCGGCCCCCTGTCGGCCTCGGAGCTGGAGCTCGGCGCCCGCGGCGCCGGCGGATGGTGGGGCTGGAGCGAGGCCAAGCGGGCGGCCGAATGCCTGTTCTGGACCGGGCGCCTGACCACGGCCACACGGCGAGCGACTTTCGAGCGGGTTTACGGCTTGCCCCACGAGGTGCTGCCGCCAGAGGTCCACGGGGCGCCGACGCCGTCGCGCGAGGACGCCCAACGGGCGCTGTTGCGGATCGCCGCCAGGGCGCAGGGCGTGGCCACCGAACGGGACCTGCGGGACTATTTCCGCATGGCGCCGGTCGAGACCCGGGCGCGGATCGCCGAACTGGTGGAGGCCGGCGACCTGGTTCCGGTCACCGTCCGCGGCTGGGACAGAACCGCCTATCTCGATCCGGGCGCCCGCCGGCCTCGGCAGATCAGCGGCGCAGCCCTGCTTTCGCCCTTCGACAACCTGATCTGGTTTCGGGAGCGGACGGAGCGGCTGTTCGGGGTTCGGGTCCGACTTGAGATCTACACCCCGGCCGAGAAGCGCACCCACGGCTACTATGTCCTGCCCTTTCTGGAGGATGAGGTGATCACCGCACGGGTGGACCTGAAGGCCGACCGCAAGGCAGGCGTCCTGCGGGTGATGGCGGCTCACGCCGAGCCGAACACAACGTCCGACACCCCTGAGCGCCTGGCCACCGAGCTGCGCCTGATGGCCGGCTGGCTGGGCCTGGGCGAGGTGGCGGCCGAACCCCGCGGCGACCTTGCGCCGGCCCTGGAGTCCGCGCTCAGGCGTTGAGCGACTTCGGGCGCATGACCAGCCAGGGGGTGGGCCCAAGCCTCCACTCCCAGACCGCCAGCAACTGATCGAGATGGTTCGAAGCCATCAGCCAGTCCGGCAGCGGCAGGGTCCGGCCGCCCATCGCCAGCTGGGTGACTTGGTGGGTCGGTGAAAATCGCTCGGTCAGGCGGGCGACCACCCCGGGTCGGTAGACCTCGTGGGCCTCGACGATGATGTGCATGTGGGCCAGGGCGGGGCTGAGGTCGGGGCGCAACAGGTCCTCCTCGGCGCCCTCGACGTCCATCAGCACAAGCCGGCGGGCACCGGCGAAGGCCTCGAAATCCTCTGGTTTGACGGTCTCGCCGATCGAGACCCGGTGGCTGACGCCGTTTAGGGCCGCCATCTGGGCGCAGGCGGCGCGCGCCTTGGGCTCGGTGTCGAAGGCGAGAATCTTGGCGTCCGGCGCCAGCAGCGCCATGCCGACGGCGTAATAGCCCTCGGCGCAGCCCACATCGATCACGCAGTCCAGCCCCTCGGCGGCCAGGGCCAGGAGATAGGGGTGAAGCTCGGCCTCGTAGGTCCCCAGCAGCCGCGGCGCCAGGGCGCCTTCGGTGGCGCCCTCCACATAGGCCATGCCGGCGAAGGGGCCTTGCAGCACCTTGCGCCCGTGCCGGGCCACGAAGGCGTCCACGATCGCCGAAGCGCGCCAGAGGGCGAGCACGCGGAGGGCCAGGGCCAGCTCGCGAGGCGTGGCCAGGGACGGCTCCCGGTCGAGCCGCTCGCGCAGCCAGCGCACGACGTTGTCGGCATAGGTCAAGGGGGCGCTCCGATCATCCAGAGCCCCACCCCGAGCTGACGGACCCTGGCCTATTCGGGCCCCGGCGTCACGCGCAACCTAGCCAAACCCCTCAGTGACCGCGTGCAGACGGGCATAGGCCCCGCCCTTGGCCACCAGTTCGCCGTGCCGGCCCTCTTCCACCACCCGGCCGCCTTCGAAGACCAGGATCCGGTCGGCGCCGCGGATGGTGGACAGACGGTGGGCGATGACGATGGTCGTGCGGCCAGCCATCAGCGCCTCCATGGCGGACTGCACGTCGCGCTCGGTCTCCACGTCCAGGGACGAGGTGGCCTCGTCCAGCACCAGGATCGGGGCGTCAGCCAGGAAGGCCCGGGCCAGGGCCACCCGCTGCCGCTCGCCCCCCGACAGCTTCACCCCGCGCTCGCCGACCAGGGTCTCGTACCCCTTGGGCAGGCGCATGATGAAGTCGTGCGCCCGGGCCCGGCGCGCGGCCGCGGCCACCTCCTCCGGACGGGCGTCGGGCCGCGCATAGGCGATGTTCTCGGCGATGGTGCGGTGGAACAGGGCCGGGTCCTGGGGCACGAGCGCAATGGACCGGCGCAGCGAGGCCTGGCTCACCTTGGAGATGTCCTGCCCATCGATCAGGATGCGCCCGGACTGCACGTCGTAGAGCCGCTGGAGCAGCTTGACAAAGGTGGACTTGCCCGCCCCCGTCGCGCCCACCAGGGCGACCTTTTCCCCCGGCGCCACAATCAGGGTGAAATTCTCATAGAGCGGTCCGGCCGCGGCCTTGTAGCCGAAGGTCACCCGGTCGAAGGCGATCTCCCCCCGCTCGCCGCGGAAGACCGTGGCGTCGGGGGCGTCGGCGACCTCGGGCTCGGTGACGGCATAGCGGGCGATGTCCTCCACGTCGTCGAGGCCCTTCTGCATCATCCGGATGTTTTCGCCGAGATTGCGCAGATAGCCGCTCATCAGCATGAAGGCGGTGATGGCGAAGACCACGTCGCCAGCGCTGGCCTCCCCCTGCGACCACAGCCGCAGCAGCAGGCCGGTCAGGCCCGCCTGCAGGCCCACCAGCATCAGATTGTGCCAGAGCCAGACATTGATGAACCGGGTCCAGGTGATCAGGGTCAGTCGCCGCCACAGGGCCGTGACCCCGCCGATGCGGGCCTCTTCACGAGCCTCGGCGCCGAAGGCCTTCACCGTCGGGTTGGAGCCGATGGAGTCTGACAGCGCCCCGCCGATCCGCGAGTCCAATGCCACCGACTTGAGGTTGGCCGGCCGCACATAGACCGTGGTCAGCCAGAGGTTGGAGACCAGATAGAGGATCACCACCGCCAGGGAGAAGATCCCGACGAGGGGCCAGCGGGCGATCATCATCACCGACAGGCCGATCAGCACGATGAGCGCCGGTCCCAGCCACAGAATCACGGCGTCGGAGACCATGTCATAGCCCCACATGCCGCGGCTGAGCCGCCGCACGGTGGAGCCGGCGAAGGTGTTGGCGTGCCAGTCGGCGGAGTAGGACTGGACCCGCTTGAAGCCCTCGTCGGTCATGTCCTTCATGTTGGCCGCAGCCATCGGATTCCAGAACCGGAAGGCGATGTTGCGCACCACGGTGAAGGCGAAGAAGACGCCGATGAAGATCGCCCAGGCCCGCCAGGCCAGATCGGCCTGATCAGGGCCTGCGGCCACGATGTCCATCAGTCGGCCCGCGGCCCAGGGCAGGGCCAGGTCGAAGCCGATGGCCACCAGGGTCAGGACGACGGAGGTCCAGAACAGAACCGGCCGCCGCAGCCAGAAGGCCCCGATAAAGCCCAGGACCTGGCGGTTGGAGAGGGTCCGCTCGGCCAGGTCGTCGGTGTCATCATAGTGTTCGGTCATGGTCTTCTCGATCTGGCGGTCATTCGGCGGCTTCGGAGACGGCGTGCAGGCGGGCATAGGCGCCGCCCCGGGCGAGCAGCTCTCCGTGGCGGCCCTCCTCGATGATGCGGCCCCGGTCGAAGACCAGGATCCGGTCTGCGCTGCGGATCGTCGACAGCCGGTGGGCGATGACGATCGTGGTGCGGCCGGACATCAGCTCCTCGGTGGCCGCCTGGACCTGACGCTCGGTCTCCACGTCCAGGGACGAGGTGGCCTCGTCCAGAACCAGGATCGGGGCGTCGGCCAGGAAAGCGCGGGCGATGGCCACCCGCTGCCGCTCGCCGCCCGACAGCTTGACGCCGCGCTCGCCCACCAGGGTTTCGTAGCCCTGCGGCAGGCGGGCGATGAAGTCGTGCGCCCTCGCCCGGCGGGCGGCCTGCACCACCTCATCGGGGCTGGCGTCCGGCCGCGCATAGGCGATGTTCTCGCCGATGCTGCGGTGGAACAGCGACGGATCCTGCGGCACCACCGCGATGGCCCGGCGCAGCGACCCCTGCGTCACATGGGCGATGTCCTGCCCATCGATCAGGATGCGGCCGCCGTCCAGGTCGTGCAGCCGCTGGAGCAGCTTGACGAAGGTCGACTTGCCCGAGCCCGTGGGGCCCACGAGCGCGATCCGCTCGCCCGGCGCCACGGCCAGGCTGAAGTCCTGATAGAGCCGCTCCCCCTGGCCGGCATAGCCGAAGCTCACCCGGTCGAAGGTGACGGCGCCCTCCAGACCCTGGAAGGGCGGCGCGCCAGGCTTGTCGGCCAGCTGCGGCTCAGTGCGCATATAGACGGCCACGTCCAGCAGGTCGTCGAGGCCCTTCTGCAGCATGCGGGTGATCTCGCTGAAGTTCCGCATATAGCCGGCCATCAGCATGAAGGAGGTGATGGCGAAGGCCACATCGCCCGCAGTCGCCTGGCCTTGCGTCCAGGCCCACAGGATCAGCCCCGTCAGCCCGCCCTGCAGGATGACCAGCAGCACGTTCTGGCCCAGGCCCACCAGGTTGAACCGGTTCCAGGTGCGGATCACCGCCACCCGCCAATCTGCGACCGTCCCGGCGAACCGCTGGCCCTCGCGGGCCTCGGCGCCGAAGGCCTTGACCGTCGGGTTGGCGCCGATGGCGTCGGCCAGGGACGCCCCGATCTGGGAGTCCAGGGCGTTGGACACCAGGTTGACCGGCCGGACATAGTAGGTGGCCGTCACAACGTTGTAGACCGCGAAGATGATCACCACCGTGGCGGTGAACAGGCCGGCCATCGGCCAGCGCACGGTCATGGAGACCGCCAAGCCCGCCAGCACGATCAGGGTCGGCATCAGCATCAATAACAGGGCGTCAGAGGCGCTGTCATAGCCCCACATGGCGCGCGAGACCTTGCGCACCGTGGCGCCGGCATAGTTGGAGCCGTGCCAGTCAGCGGAGAAGGACTGCACCCGCTCGAAGCCCTGGGTGACGATCCGCTCCATGATCCGGGCGTAGAAGCCGTTCAGGATGCGGAAGCCCGTGGTGCGGACGCCGTAATAGACGACGTACAGCCCGGTCAGCACCGCCCAGGCTGTCCAGGCCGCCTGCGTCAGGCGCTCGGGCGAGGACACCGCGTCCACCAGGGCGCCGGCGGCCCAGGGGATGGAAAGGTCACAGGCCGTGCCCACCAGGAACAGGGAGGCGGCGGTGAAGAACCGCGGCTTGTCCACCATCCACTGGCGCCACATGAAGCCGATCACGGCCATGTTGCCCAAGGGGCGGGGGCGGGTGACGCCTTCGTCTTCGTCGAAGAATTCGCTGGTCATCGGAGAGGCCAATAATCTGGACCGCAGGTCCGGGGACCGGCGGAGAGGGCGCAAGGCCGCAGGCGCGCCAATGAGGCGCGGAAAATGGCGGAATGCGGAGAGGGCCGGGAGCAGACGTCCCGGCGGGTGCGGACGAACACGGGGAAATTCCTGAGGGTCGGGAGCCTGGGGAGGCGCCGGCCCGGGAAGATCCGCTCGAGCGGAGCTCTGAGCTAGGTTCGGGTCGCGGCGACGCAGCGGTGAGGATTCGGTGCAATATGCATTGTCATGCGAACCCTCCTGTCTGGTCGCGGGTGGTGGACGGCCGGAAGCTAGGCGGGGCGGGAATCGCAGTCAACCGCGCGTTGAACATGGTTTTACCAACCGCATTCACTGAGGCGCCGAAGACACGATCTGGTAGGAGGAGGGGCATGATCGCCCCCTTGCCTGATGCGGCCCCCACCAACTGGGTGGACCGCCACGCGCCGCCCGCCCTGCGTCCCTGGTTGAAGCTCGGCCGCTTCGACCGTCCCACCGGGATCTGGCTGCTGATGCTGCCCGGCTGGCAGGGCATTGCGCTGGCCGGCGCGATGGAAGGCAAGCTGCCCGACTGGCGCTGGCTGATCGCCTTCTTCGTCGGCGCGGCCCTGATGCGGGCGGCTGGCTGCGCCTATAACGACATTGTCGACCGGGATTTCGACGCCAAGGTCTCCCGCACCGCCGGGCGGCCCATTCCGTCTGGCCAGATCAGCGTGCGCCAGGCCTGGGCCTTCGTCATCGGCTGCTGCCTCGTCTCCCTGGCCATTCTGCTGGCCATGCCGCCCTTCGCCATCGCGCTCGGCGTGGGCTCCCTGGCCCTGGTGGCGGCCTATCCGTTCATGAAGCGGATCACCTGGTGGCCGCAGGCCTGGCTCGGCCTGACCTTCAACTGGGGCGCCCTGCTAGGCTTCGCCGCCGTCACCGGCGGGCTGCAACTCCCGGCCCTGCTGCTCTACGCCGCCGGCATCTTCTGGACCCTTGGCTATGACACCATCTACGCCATCCAGGATCTGGAGGACGATGCGCTGGCCGGGGTGAAGTCCTCGGTGCGCCGTCTGGGGGAGGCGACGCCCAAGGCGGTGCTGCTTTTCTATGTACTGACCTTTGTGGCGGCCCTGGCTGCGGCCTGGACCGGGGGCCTGGGCCCGCTCTTCCTGCCGCCGGTCGCCCTGTTTGGCCTACACCTGTCGCGCCAGGCCGCCCAGGTTCGGCTCGATGACCCCGCCGGGGCCCTGGCGGTCTTCAAGTCCAATAGCCTGGCGGGTCTCGCCCTTTTCCTGGCGCTGGTCGCCGGCGCCTGGGCAGGTCCCCAGGGGCTGTTCTAAGGGCGCTATGACCTCAGAGGTCATTGAGGGGGCCGGGCGGCTCAGCCAGGATGGCGGTTCGACCTGCCGCCCGTCCCTGGAGACCGCATGGCCCTTGTCGCCGCCCGGCCCGTGGCCGACTTCCCCGCCATGCTCGCGCGCCTGCGCCGCCAGCGGGGCCTGTCACAGCTGGGCCTGTCCCTCGCCGCCCAGGTCTCCCAGCGCCATGTTTCCTTCCTGGAGACCGGCCGCACCCGCCCCTCCCGGGAGATGGTCGGCCGTCTGGCCCTGGCGCTCGATCTGGCCCTGCAGGATGTGAACGCCCTGCTGCTGGCCGCAGGCTTCGCCCCGGCGCATGGGGAGAGCGCCTATACCGACGAGGCCGCGGCCATGGTCCGCCGGGTGACTCAGCTGGCCCTGTCAGCCCATGAGCCCTTTCCGGCCTTCGCCGTCGACCGGGCCTGGCGCCCGCTGGCGGCCAACGCCCCGGCCGCCCTGCTGTTCGGCGCCCTGCTGAGCGAAAGTGGTCTTGATCCCAAGGTGAGTCTGCTGCGGGCGGCCTGTGCGAGCCCCGCCTTCCGCGCCGCGGTGGCGAACTGGGGACAGCTGGTCGCCCATTTCCAGGCCATAGCCGAGGCCGAGGCCTGGCGCGCCCCGCCGGGGCCCATGCGCGCCGAGCTCGAGGCCACCGTTGCGGCCCTCAAGGCTCAGGGGTCCGACGGCGTCGCGGTCCACGGCGCGCCTGGGGCGGCCCTGGTTCTGCAGATCCGGGGCGCGGGGCTGAAGCTGGATCTCGTCTCCACAGTCGCCCGGTTCGGCGCCCCGGCCGATACGGCGGCCGACGACCTGCGCATCGAATTTTTCTACCCCGCCGACGCCGCCAGCGAGCAGGTCCTGCGGAGCCTCGCCGCCGGGGCGGGAGGCGCCTGACGCTGCGTCATTCTACCGGGGCGTCAAAAACCGTGGCAAACTGCGGTCATGGCCGTCGCCCCGCGCATAGATCCCAAGACCCTGTTCAGCGCCCAGGAATGGGCGAGCCTGTCCAACCGGTCGAACTGGAAGGGCCTGGCGCTCATCGCTCACGCCTGGGGCGTGATCCTGGCCGCCGCCGCCATGGTGGTGATCTGGCCGCTGACCCTGCCGCTCGCCATCATGATCATCGGCGGACGTCAGCTGGGTCTGGCTGTTCTGATGCATGACGCCGCCCACGGGGCCCTTCACCGGAACCTCAAGGTCAATGACTGGGCCGGCGAGAACCTGACCACCGGGGGCCTGCATCGCTATCGCCCCTATCACCTGACCCATCACAAGTTCGTCCAGCAGACCGAGGATCCCGACCTCGTCCTCTCGGCGCCCTTCCCGATCACGCCCACCTCCCTGCGCCGCAAGATCGTCCGCGACCTGACCGGCCAGACCTGGTTCAAGCAGCGTTTCGGCCTCGTGCGCAGCCAGCTGGCCGCCCGCAAGGCCGACGAGCCCCTCCTGCCGATCCTGCAGGCCGAGATCGTGCGCAAGCGCCGCATGCTGATCGGGGCCGGCGTCACCGTCGCGCTCACGGCTCCATTCGGCCTGTGGTGGGCCTGGTTCGTCCTGTGGCTCCTGCCCCAGGCCACCTGGATGCAGATGATCACCCGCCTGCGGAACATCGCCGAACACGCCTGTGTGGCCCGGGACGAGCGCGACCCCTTCCGTTGCGCCCGCACCACCTATGCCGGGCCGGTGGAGCGGGCCCTGATCGCCCCCTACTGGGTGAACTATCATTGCGAGCATCACATCTTCATGCACCTGCCCTGCTACAACCTGCCCCGGGCCCACCGCCTGTTGCTGGCCAAGGGATTGGGGCCGCAGATGGAGATCCGCGGCGGGTATCTGGAGGTGCTGCGCCTGGCCGCCTCCAAGGGCGTTTCCGGCGGTCTGGCCCCGGCCTGATCATTCCCCTTGCGCTAAACCCGGTTCTTCGCCACTCGCCATCGACGCAAGGTGCAGGAGAGCGGCGTGATCGAGCAGACCCCCGAGGGCCGCCGCGCCTTCATCCTGGCCAATACCCGCCAGCAGGCGCCGCCGCACACCCCTGAGCTCGTCCTGCACCTGGCCGACGAGATCACCCCCATCTGGAAGATGACCGAAGAGGCCCTGGAGGAGATCGGCCTGCCGCCGCCCTTCTGGGCCTTCGCGTGGGCCGGCGGTCAGGCTCTGGCCCGCTATATCCTCGACAATCCAGACATCGTCGCCGGCAGGCGGGTGATCGACTTCGCCTCAGGCTCAGGGATAGTCGCCATCGCTGCGGCCAAGGCCGGCGCGGCCCATGTGCTGGCCGCCGACATCGACGCCTATTGTGGCGCGGCGCTCGCCCTGAACGCGCCGGCCAACGGGGTGGCCTGCGACTATACCAGCGCCAATCTGCTGGACGCCCCACCTCCGCCCGTCGACGTCATCCTGGCCGGCGACATCTGCTACGAGAAGCCCCTGGCCGCCCGCGTCATGGCCTGGCTGGGAGAGGCCAAGGCGGCCGGCGCCACAGTTCTGATCGGCGACCCCGGCCGCAGCTACTTCCCCCGTGAAGGCCTGATCAAACTCGCCGAATACCAGGTCGCCACGACCCGGGAGCTGGAAGACCAGGAGGTCAAGAAGACGGCGGTGTGGACCTTGCCGGGCTGAGCGTGCGCCGACCGGTCGCCAGCGGCGTCGACCTCTGCCTATAGTGACGCCCTGTGACATCGTCCGACTGGAGCCTGCCCATGCGTCGCCGCACCTTTCTGGCCGCCCTGCCCGCCGCCTTGCCCGGTGCGCTGATGGCTGGCGCCGCCCAGGGCCAGACGCGGAGCGAGACGCCCAACCGCGACCGACCCGATGTGGCCCCCGGCGACCGGATCGACGGGGCGACCTTCGCCAGCCGCAGCGCCGCCTGGGGGCTGCATGGGGCGGCGGCCACCGCCCACCCGCTGGCTACCCTGGCGGCCATCGACATCCTGCGGGCCGGGGGCTCGGCGGTGGATGCGGCCATCGCCGCCAATGCGGTGCTGGGCTATGCCGAGCCGATCGCCTGTGGCATCGGCGGCGACTGTTTCGTCATGCTTTGGGACCCGAAGACCAAGGCGGTCGTCGGCCTGAACGGCTCGGGCCGTAGCCCCCGGGGCCTGTCCCTGGAAACGGTGCGCGCCCGCGCCAAGAACGGCCTCATCCCCTCGCACGGCGCCATCTCGGTCAGCGTGCCTGGCGCGGTCGATGCCTGGTGGGCCCTGCACGAGCGCTACGGCAAGCTGCCCTGGAAGGACCTGTTCGCCCCGGCCATCGCCCATGCCAGCGAAGGCGCGCCCATCAGCCAGAACGTCGCCTATTACCTGCAGCGCAGCTACGCCAACTTCACGGGCGGCAAGCTGGGCATCGAGGAGGTCGACAACTTCAAGGCCGTCTGGGCGCCGGAGGGCCGCGCGCCCCGGGAAGGCGAGATCTTTAAGAACCCGGCGCTGGCCCGCACCTACAGCCTGATCGCGCAAGGGGGCCGCGACGCCTTCTATGAGGGCGAGATCGCGCAGACCATCGAGACCTATTTCCGCCGCATCGGCGGCTGGATGACCAAGGCCGATCTCGCGGCCCATCGGGCCGAATGGACCAAGGCCTATTCCAGCAACTATCGCGGGGTGGACGTCTACAGTCTGGGCCCCAACAGCCAGGGCCTGGCGACCCTGCAGACCCTCAACATGATGGAGCGGTTCGACATCCGCGGGATGGGTTTCCAGTCGGCCGCCGCCATCCACCATGGGGTCGAGGCCAAGCGGCTCGCCTTCGAGGACCGCGCCCGTTTTTACGCTGATCCGTCGTTCTACGATGTGCCGGCCGACTGGCTGATCTCCAAGGATTACGCCGCTGAGCGCGCCCGCCTGATCCGCCCCGACTCCATCCTGCAGACGGTCTTTGCCGGAAAGGCGCCGACCCGGGGCGACACCACCTATTTCACCACCGCCGACAAGGACGGGATGATGGTCTCGATCATCCAGTCCAACTATCGCGGGATGGGATCGGGCCTGGCGCCCGACGGCCTGGGCTTCATGCTGCAGAACCGCGGCGAGATGTTCGCCCTGACCGACGGCCACCCCAATGTCTATGCGCCGGCCAAGCGGCCCTTCCAGACCATCATCCCCGGCATCGCGGTGAAGGACGGGGCGCCGTGGCTGTCCTTCGGCGTCATGGGCGGCGACATGCAGCCCCAGGGCCAGGCCCAGATCATCTCCAACATGGTCGATTTCGACCTCGGCGTGCAGGAGGCGGGCGACAGCCCCCGCTGGCGCCACGGGGGCGGGTCTGAGCCCACGGGCGAGGTCACGCCCGGGACGGGTCTGCTGCATCTGGAGAGCGGCGTGCCGGCGGCCACCCGCAAGGCCCTGGTCGATCTCGGCTGGACGATCGGTGAGAGCGACGGCAGCTTCGGCGGCTATCAGGCCATCGAGCGCTGGCCCGGCCGCTATGCCGCGGCCACCGAGATGCGCAAGGACGGGGTGGCGCTCGCCTACTGAGCTGGGAGGCCCCCATGACCGAAGCCGAGGCGCGCACCATCATCCTGGCCTTCCCCGGCGCCGAGGAGGGGACCTCCTACGGCTATCCGTCCTTCAAGGTCCGCGGCAAGTTCTTCACCCGGCTGAGGGCTGAGGATGCGAGCCTCGTGCTGAGCGCTGTGGGCTTTGATGAGCGTGAGATGCTGATGGCGGCGGAACCGGCCACCTTCCACCTGACCCCGCACTATCAGAACTATCCCACCGTGCTCGCCCGGATCGAGAGCCTCGATCCGGGGTTACTGCACAGTCTCTTGGAGCGCCGCTGGCGTAAGCTGGCCACCAAGGTGATGGTCAAGGCCTACGAGGCGGCGCAGACGTCCACTTAACGGGCGGCGTACTGCTGGTTCATGCCGACGGCGATCCGGGCCTCAGCCAGGGTCTCCTGGTAGCAGTCAGACCGGGTCACTGTTTGTTTGAGCATCCGCACGCTCCCCTCGTGGCCGCCACAGGCGGTGAAGGCGGCGCGTTCCACCCGACGCTCCAGACGCTTGGCGTCATCGGCGTTGGCGGGGTTGAGATTGGTGACAATGACGGTGGCGGACCCGGTCTTGGCCGGTTCGGCCATCACCGGAGTCGCAAGAACTGCCGCGGCGAGCGCGGCTGACACAAGCTTGAACATGGTCGTCTCCCTAATGACAGACCCACGGCGACGACTCTGACGGCCGCTCGGATTCCGTTGGGTCACCTGACGAACATGGGGAGCAAATGGGGCCAGGGGAAGGCCTACCGCCGCTTGCGCCCAGGCGCGCAGCGCCCCGCCCTCAACCGTCATCCTGGGCCTTGTGCCCAGGATCCCTCGCGACGCTTGCGCCCGCCTCGACGAGGGATGCTCGCCACAAGGGCGAGCATGACGACGTGGGGAGACGCTAGAACTCGTCTTCGATGGCCGAGCGGAACTGTTCGAAAATCTCGGCCGCCCTCTGGTTGTTGTAGGGCTCAGGCTCATCCTCCACGACGGGCTCGGGCGCAGCGCCCCCACGCAGACGACCGGCCACCGCGCCGCCCTGGACCAGGACCAGTTCCTCGCCCTCCTCCAGGCTGGTGAGCAGCTGGGCGATCTTGGGCGGCAGGTCGTCGAGGTCGAGGCGCTTCATGGGCGCGGAATCTAGCGGCAAGCCCGCCCGGCGCAAAGGGTGACAGCAGGCCACCGCCGCCCTAAGTCCTGGGATCAGATCACCCTGGGAGGGCTCATGGCCTATCGGTCGCTGCGGGAATTCATCGCCAAGCTGGAAGCCGCCGGCGAACTGGTGCGGGTGTCTGAGCCGGTCTCCACCGTCCTGGAAATGACCGAGATCCATCGCCGCCTGCTGAAACAGGGGGGGCCAGCGGTCCTATTTGAGAACGTCATCCGCGCCGATGGCGAGCGCTCGCCCATGCCCTGCCTGGTCAACCTGTTCGGCACGGTCAAGCGGGTGGCCATGGGGGTCACGCTCGAGGGTCGTGAACGCACCACGGCCGCCGACCTGCGCGAGGTGGGCGAGCTGCTGGCCTTCCTGCGCAGCCCCGAACCGCCCCGCGGGCTGAAGGACGCCTTGGACATGCTGCCTCTGGCCAAAACGGTGATGGCCATGCGGCCGGCCACGGTGAAGAAGGCGCCTGTGCAGGAGATCGTCTGGACCGGCGACCAGATCGACCTGACCAAGCTGCCCATCCAGACCTGCTGGCCGGGCGAGCCTGCGCCGCTGATCACCTGGCCTCTGGTGGTCACCAAGGGTCCCTCCACCGAGCGTGAGGACGACTACAATCTCGGCATCTATCGCATGCAGGTGCTGGGCAAGGACCGCACCATCATGCGCTGGCTGGCCCACCGCGGCGGCGCCCAGCACCACCGGCGCTGGAAAGCCGCCGGCAAGCCCACAGCCCTGCCCGCCTGCGCGGTCCTGGGCGCCGATCCCGGCACCATCCTGGCGGCGGTGACGCCGGTGCCCGAGACCCTGTCGGAATATCAGTTCGCTGGCCTGATGCGCGGCGCCAAGGCCGAGCTGGTGGCGGCCAAGACCGTGCCCCTGATGGTGCCGGCCGAGGCCGAAATCGTCATCGAGGGCCATGTCCTGCTGGATGAATACGCCGACGAAGGCCCCTATGGCGACCACACCGGCTATTACAATTCGGTCGAGAAGTTCCCGGTCTTCCAGGTCAGCGCCATCACCATGCGCCGTGACCCGATCTATCTGACCACCTTCACCGGCCGACCGCCGGACGAGCCCAGCGTGCTGGGCGAGGCGCTGAACGAGGTCTTCATTCCCCTGCTGCGCCAGCAGTTCCCGGAGATCGTCGACTTCTGGCTGCCGCCGGAGGGCTGCTCCTACCGGATCGCCGTGGTCTCCATGAAGAAGGCCTATCCCGGTCACGCCAAGCGCGTGATGATGGGCGTCTGGAGCTACCTGCGGCAGTTCATGTACACCAAGTGGGTGATCGTCGTGGACGACGACATCGACGCCCGCGACTGGAAGGACGTCATGTGGGCTCTGTCCACCCGCATGGACCCGGCCCGGGACATCACCCTCGTCGAGGGCACCCCCATCGACTATCTCGACTTCGCCTCGCCTGAGAGCGGCCTGGGGTCCAAGATCGGCCTGGACGCCACCAATAAGTTGCCGCCCGAGACCCACCGCGAATGGGGCGAAAAGCTCGACATGGACGAGGCCACGGTCGCCCGGGTCACCGACCGCTGGGCGAGCCTAGGCCTGCCGCCGCTGAAGGGGTGATGGCGAGGTCCTGCCCCTCCAACGTCCGTCGCCCTCGGGCTTGACCCGAGGGCCCATGAACACCGTGGCGTCGCCCGTGTTCATGGATGGTCGGATCAAGTCCGACCATGACGGACAAGGGGAACGTCACGCCGCCGGCGGGGGCAGCCTTCGGGCCGCGACGATGGGCCAAAGGATGTTGAGGGCGAGGCCGGCCATGACCAAGGCCGCGGCGGCGACCTTCCAGAGCGGCATGGCCTCACCTAGCAAGAGCGCTGAGGCGCCCATGCCGAACACCGGAACCAGCAGGGCCATGGGCGTGATGGTCGCAGCGGGATGGCGGGCCAGCAACCAGCCCCAGGCGGCGTAGCCGAACAGGGTGTTGCCCACCGACTGCCAGGCCACCGCCGCCCACGCCGCCGGGCTCGCCGTGATCAGCGCCTCGCGCACGGTCGGCCAGCCCTCCATGATCAGCGACATCGCCACCAGGGGCGGGACCGAGAACAGGCTCGCCCAGACCACATAGGCCAGCATGTTGACCCGGCCGCTCAGCTTGGCGACGTGGTTGCCGCCGGCCCAGCCCATGGCCGCGAGGATCACCAGCACCAGACCCAGCGGCGTGGTCGTGCGGTCCGAATGGCTCAGGATCACGCCGATCCCCGCGGTGGCCAGCATCAGCGCTGCAATCTGGAAGAGCCGCACCCGCTCCCCCGTCGCAGCCATGGCCAAGCCGATGGTGAAGAAGACCTGCACCTGCACCACCAGGGAGGCCAGGCCCGGCGAGATCTGGCCGTTCATGGCGATGTAGAGCAGGCCAAACTGCCCGGCGCCGATCAGAACCCCATAGGCCGCCAGATGGCCCCACGGGACCTTGGGCCGCGGCAGGAAGAAGACGGCTGGGATCAGGGCGAAGAGGAACCTGAGCGCGGCGAAGGCCAGCGGCGGGAGTTCTGTCAGGGCCTGCTTGATGACCACGAAATTGGTCCCCCACACCGCCACCACCGCCACGGCGAGCAGCAGATGCGACAGCGGGAGGGCGGCGGCGGGCATGGACAGGACCTTCAGGGAGCTGGAACGCCGCGCCATGTGGCCCGCGCCGCCAATCCTGTCCATGCGTGAGGAAGAAGGCCGGCCGCGCGGGCCACGCCCTTGCCCCTTGCCCTGGGGCCGTTTTCCAAGTCCAACTGCGGGCCTTGCGCGGGGGCGCGGGGCGTCAGGGAAGGTCTTTCATGAATCTGGTCACATCGGGACACGCCGCAGCCCTCTGGACGGGCCTGCACCTCTTCCTCCT
Source organism: Caulobacteraceae bacterium (assembly GCA_027489335.1). GTDB lineage: Bacteria > Pseudomonadota > Alphaproteobacteria > Caulobacterales > Caulobacteraceae > Phenylobacterium. The sequence continues at coordinate 143,526 of JAIXZX010000001.1, forward strand.
GCTGACCCTCTCCCTGCTGGTGGTCCGCCAGCGCCAGCGTCACAAGGTCGCCTTTGGCGATGACGGAATCCCTGAACTCGCCCAGGCGATCCGGGCCTTCGGCAACGCGACCGAGTATGTCCCCGCCGGCCTGATCGCCATCGGGGTCCTGGCCCTGGTGGAGGCGCCGCCCCTGGCGGTGCACCTGGCGGGCCTGGTCCTGTTCTCCGGCCGGGTGATGCACGCCATCGGCCTGTCCCAGAGCGGCGGAGCCTCCTTTCCCCGGGCCATTGGCGTCACCCTGACCTGGATTTCCTACGTCTTCGCCGGCGTGGCCCTGCTGTTCTACGCCATCGCCTGAGGGGGCGGCGTGCTTGCCCGACAGGCTGAGGTTCGCCATATGGCAGGCATGGATCAAAACCTGCTCGCCGAGCTGATCGCCGCCGCCCGCAAGGCCGGCGCCGATGCGGCCGAGGCCGTCACCGCCGAACGCCAGTCCCTGTCCATCTCCGTGCGCGCCGGCGCCCTCGAAGAGGTCGAACGAGAGGAAAGCCGCGACCTGGGCCTGCGCGTCTTTGTCGGGCAGCGCCAGGCCACGGTGTCGGGCTCCGACCTGTCGCCGGATGCGCTTTCCAAGCTGGTCGACCGCGCCGTGGCCATGGCGAGGCTGGCGCCCGAGGATCCCTATGCGGGCTTTGCGCCGGTTGAGCGGCTGGCCAAGGGGCCTCACCTCGACCTAGACCTCTACGACCCCACCGAACTTTCCCCGGAAACCCTGGAGGACCGCGCCCGCGCCGCTGAGGCCGCCGCCCGCGCCGTAGACGGGGTGGTCAATTCCGACGGCGCGACGGCCGGCTGGTCCACCGCAAAATGGCTGATCGCCACCAGCCACGGCTTTGTGGGGTCCCATCAGGCGTCAGGCTTCTCCCTGGGCGCTTCCGCCATCGCTGGCGACGGCGAGACCATGGAGACCGGCTATGATGGCCGCTCGGTGCGCTGGCATGCCGACCTGCCGGGCCCCGAGGGCATCGGGACCGAAGCCGGCCGCCGGGCCGCCGCCCGGCTGGGTTCACGCAAGATCGGCTCGACCACCGCCCCGGTGATCTTCGAAAACCGCCTGGCCATGTCGATCATCAGCCCGATGATCAACGCCATCGCCGGCCCGTCCATCGCACGAGGCTCCTCCTTCCTGAAGGACAAGCTCGGCAAGCCGGTATTCGCGCCGGGCGTGACCATCACCGACGACCCCCACCGGCCCCGGGGCCTGGGCTCTAGCCCCTTCGACGACGAAGGCGTGGCGACCCAGGCCATGGACCTCATCGACAAGGGCGTGCTGACCACCTGGCTGCTCAATTCCAGCTCCGCCCGCCAACTGGGCCTGGAGACCACGGGACACGCCTCCCGGGGCCTGGCCGGTCCCCCCGGCGTCGGCGTCTCCAACCTGACACTTCAGCCGGGGACCGAGGATCAGGCGAGCCTGATGCGTAGCGCGGGAAGCGGCCTGATGGTCACTTCCATGTTCGGCCCCTCCCTGAACGGCAATACCGGCGACTGGTCGGTGGGCTGCTCGGGCTTCTGGTTCGAGGACGGCGAACTCGCCTATCCGGTCAGCGAGATCACCGTGGCCGGCAATCTGATCGAGATGTACGCCCGTCTCGTCCCCGGCGCCGACCTTGAGATCCGGGGATCGTCCAACGCCCCTTCCCTGCTGATCGACGCCCTGGCGATCGCCGGAAAGTGAGCCCGACCCCTGCCCAGGACCTGGAGCTTCTGGTCGCCGCCGCGGTGGAGGCCGGAACCCTGGCCTTGGACCTGCGGGCCCGGGGGCTGAAGATCGCCTGGAAGGAAGGCAATTCTCCGGTCACCAACGCCGACTTCGCCACCGACACCCTTTTGAAGACCAAGCTCGGCCGGGCCCGCCCCGACTATGGCTGGCTGTCGGAGGAGACGGCCGATGATCTGGTGCGCCTTCAGCGGCGCCGCGTCTTCGTGGTGGACCCTATCGACGGCACCCGGGCCTATATGAAGGACAAGCCCTGGTGGGTGATCTCGGTGGCCGTGGTCGAGGACGGCCAGCCCATCGCGGGCGTCGTCTATGCCCCGCAGGTGGGCGAGGTCTATACCGCGCTGGCCGGCGGCGGCGCCAAGCTCAACGGATCGCTGATCGTGCCGGCCCCGACCGTTCGACTGGATGGCTGCGGCATGGTCGGCGATCAACGGATGTTCGACCATCCGTCCTGGCCACAGGCCTGGCCGCGCATGCGGGTGGAGTCCCGCAACTCCACGGCCTATCGCATGTGTCTGGTGGCTTCAGGCCAGTTCGACGCGGCGCTGGCCCTGGTGGCCAAGGCCGACTGGGACCTGGCCGCCGCCGATCTGGTGGCCCGTGAGGCCGGCGCCTATTGCGGCGACCACCTCGGGCGCGGCTTCGCCTACAATGAGCAAATTCCGGCTCAGCTGAGTCTGCTTTGCGCGGCGCCGCGATTGGCCCCATTGATCCTGGAGCGCGTCTCGCATATCGCCCTTCCAAACAAAGCCCTCATCTGAGGATTCCATGCCCGATAAACAGCTGTTGCACATCGTCATTGGCGGCGAACTTGAGGAAGTGGAGCACGTTCGTTTCCGCGACCCCTCCAAGATCGATCTGGTCGGCGCCTATCCCACCTATGAAGAGGCGCTCTCGGTCTGGCGCTCCAAGGCCCTGGCCACGGTGGACAATGCGCTGATGCGCTATTTCATCATCCACGCCCACAAGCTGCTCGACCCGCAGCTCGACGGCGAGAAGCCCGGCGGCTGACCCAGCCGACAGCCTGTCCGGTTGTCGGAAAACTGTCATCCGTCCACGGCACAATGGGCGCGACAGAAGGCTGCCGCCGTCGCATCAGCACGCCCTCCGGCGCCCGCGGGCCCGCGGAGGGCGCGTTTCGGCGCGCTGACGACGGGGCCAGTCGGTGGTACCTTGACCTGGGCCGTCAGGCCGGCGCCTTCCCCTTGAACGAGCGAGGAGATTTTCGATGAAGAAGCTTCTGGGCGTCTGCGCGGCCCTGGGCCTGCTGGCCGGCGCCGGACAGGCGCATGCGGCGCGGGACTATGTATGGGCCGCCGGCTCCTCCACCGTCTTCCCCTTCGCCACCCGGGTCGCCGAGAACTACAGCCGCAAGACCAGCATGAAGGCCCCCAAGATCGAGTCCCTCGGGACCGGCGGCGGGATCAAGCTGTTCTGCAGCGGGGTCGGCGACAACTTCCCCGATATCGCCAACGCCTCGCGTCCCATGACCCAGGCGGAGTTCGACACCTGCGCGGCGAACGGCGTGAAGGACATTGTCGAGCTGAAGGTGGGCTTCGACGGCATCGTCATCGCCGCCGATCGCAATGCGCCCAACTACGCTTTCCGTCTGCCGCACCTCTATCTGGCGCTCGGCGCCAATGTGCTGCGCGGCGGCAAGTTCGTGCCCAACCCCTACAACAACTGGAATGAGATTGGTCCGGGCCTGCCCGACAACCGCATCCTGGTCTATGGGCCGCCGCCGACGTCCGGCACCCGCGACGCCTTCGTCGAGCTGGGCATTGAGGCCTCGGCCCTGACCTTTGCCAGCGCCCGGGCGCTGCGGGAGCGGGACTCCGATGAGTTCAAGCAGATGACCCACCCCCTGCGCCGCGAAGGCTGGGTCGACTCCGGCGAGAATGACAACGCCATCGTCCAGACCCTGACCAAGACCCCGGGCTCGCTGGGCGTGTTCGGCTACTCCTTCCTGGAAGAGAACGGCGACAAGGTGAAGGCCATGTCCATCGATGGCGTCGCCCCCACCGTGGCGACCATCGCCGAGGGCACCTATCCCCTGTCCCGCTCCATCTACATCTATGTGAAGAAGGCCCACGTCGGCGTGACGCTCGGCCTGCAGGAATTCGTCACCGAATTCACCTCCGACGCCGCCGCCGGTCGTGGCGGCTATCTGCAGAGCCGGGGCCTGATCCCCCTGCTGCCCCCTGAGCATGAGGCGATGAAGGCGGCCGCCACCCAGATGCAGGCCATGAGCCGGCCCGACTGAAGGTGACCGGCGGGGCTTCGGCCCCGCCGAAACCTGCGCCCCATGCCCCTGCAAGCCGATCTGAGCTGGCTGATCGCCGCGGTTCTGCTCGGCCCCTTTGTCGGCAGTTTCCTCGGCCTGATGAGCCTGCGGCTGCCCGAGGGCAGGCCCGTCATCCTGGGCCGCTCAGCCTGTCCGTCCTGCGAGCGGGTCCTTGCCCCCCTCGACCTCGTCCCGATCATTTCCTTCATCCTGCTGCGGGGCCGTTGCCGCACCTGCGGGGCGGCCATTCCGCGGCGTTTCCTGGCCCTGGAGCTGACCTGTCCGGCCCTGGCGCTCTGGGCTGTCGCCGTTCATCCCTCGGCCGAGGGCTTCCTCGGCGCGTTGCTCGCCTGGCAGCTTCTGCTGCTGGCCCTGCTTGACGCCGAGCACTTCTGGCTCCCCCGGGCGCTGACCCTCCCCCTCATCGTGTCCGGCCTCGCCGTGGCCGCCGCCCAGGGCGTGCTCGTGGAACACGCCCTTGGGGCGGCGATCGGTTTCTCCGCCCTGACGCTGCTGTCGATAGCCTATCGGCGTCTCCGCGGGCGTGAGGGTCTGGGCGGGGGCGACGCCTATCTGCTGGCCGGCGGCGGCGCCTGGTGCGGCGCCCTGGCCCTGCCCAGCATTCTCCTGATCGCCGCGGTCGCCGGGCTCGCCTTCGTCCTGGTTCAGCGCTGGCGGGGGCGCCCCGTGGGGGGCGACCAGCCGGTGGCTTTCGGAGTCTTCCTGGCCCTGGGCGTCTGGCTGACCTGGCTATACGGCCCGCTGGGTCTCAGCTGACGCCCAGGCGGCCGGCCAGCTGGAGCTGGCGCCCGCCCAGGGTCTGTCGAGCGCCGGCTGCGCCCAGCGCCAGGTCCACCTCCGGGCGATTCGTGCGCACGGTCAGCCCCATCCGGTAGGCCCCACCCGGGCTGATCCGCAGATCGCCCGCCACATCGACCCCCTCGGCCTGGCCGCTCAAGGGGATTACCAGATCAGCCCCTGCGCAGGCGGGGGCGCCGCTCAGAGACAGGCCTGGCAGCTCCAGTCCGGCCAGGCTGATCTGGTCCAGCGCAACGGCGCCCTCGGCCTCCCGGCATTGGCCCCCGCGCAAAGCCAGGCCAAAGTCCCGCAGGCGAACCCGGCCGATGACGCCCGCCCCGGGCGCAAGGCTGGCCAAGGACAGGTCCGCATCCACGTCGCGCAGCTGGGTCCGACGCGGGCCCAGGCTGAGGCCGCCCCGCAGCGCCTCGCCCTGAAAGCCCAGACTGATCCTGGCCGCCAGGAGAGCCACGGGAGAGACCCCGATCCGCACATCGCCCAGGCGGACCCCGCCGAAGGCCGCATCACCCAGCCGCCCGCGCCACACCGTCCCGCTCACCGTCGTCGCCGAGAGCCCCGCCGCCTGGGCGCGGCCGGCCACGACGAGGCTGAGCGGCGCCATGGCGAGCACCAGGATCAGGGTCAGCGCGACAAAGACGCCGCCCAGGGCCTGCGCGGTCATCCGCCTGTCCCACCACGTCATGGGGCCAGGCCGACAAAGGTGGCGTCCACATCCAGCTGGCCCACATCCCCCTTGAGCAGAGTCAGATGCCTTGCCGCAACGGCATGCTCGGACTGCAGCAGAGCGATCCAGGGCAGCACCGTCGTGCTGGGCCCCGAAACCACGGCCTGAACGCTGTCGCCATCGACCGCCTCGATCCGGATGACGTCCAGGCCTGCGGTCGCGGCCGTCTCCGCCACCAGTTGTTCCACGGGGGCTGCGCGCCGTGCGGGCGCGCGCTCGCCCAGGCGCGCGATCTCGGCGACGGCGGCGTCCACCACGGCCTCATCGGCCAGGGCGCGGGTGAGGCGTGCTTCGGCGTCCCGGGCCGCGCCCTGCAATGGCGCGGCAAGCCCGAACCAGATCAGGAAGCCGGCCACCAACGCCCCAAGTAGGCCCAGCAGCGCCTGCTCGCGCGGGCTCCGGCCAATCCACCAGTCTCTCATCATCGTGCTCCCAGAATGACGTCGCTGATCACCCGGCCGCCCTCTTCGCGGGAGCCCTCAACCCGTACCGTGAGGCCCGCGGCCTGCAGCGCCTGGGCCAGCCCCTCCCCGTCCGAATAGGCGGCGTGACTGAGCGCAGCGCGGGCCGAGCCGTCTGGCATGACGATCAGGCTTTCGACCTGCACCTGATCCATGGGCTCGACGGCGGCGAACAACTGGGCGGCCAAACCGCTGGCCCCGCCTCCAGAGGCGAGGCTGAGGGCGTCCAGCTGCGCCTGGGCCTGGGCGGCCGGATCAATGACTTCGGTCCCAGCCGGCAGCAGGGCTGCGACCTTGGCCTCGGCCCGCGCCTCGGCCTGCTGCGCCCGGAGATGGTCGGCGCCGGCTTTCGCGCCCCAGAGGATCAGCGGGCTGATCAACAGGGCCAGGGCCAGCAGCGCCGGTCGGCGCAGGTCGCGCGGGCCGATCGGCTCACGCCGGTCTGGGTCAAACGCGCCCTGAAGCAGGTTGAGCGCGGGACTGACCGCCACGTCCGCCAGCGCGCGCTCCAGGGCTGGTCCCGTCAGGGTCTGAGCCGGCCTCGCCCCGACCACGGCCGTCACCAGGTCGGCCTCGCCAGTGAAAGCCAATCGACGGCCGCGCACGGCGGTCAGGCCGCTGAATTCCGCCGTGACGATGATCGAGCCCCCATCCGGATCCTCTGCCGGTTCGGGCAGGGCGAGGCAGTCGGGGATGACCAGATCCGGGGTGATCCCATGCAGGGCCGCGCTGTCGAGCCAGGCCTGCATCCGGGCCGCGGCCAGGACGGCGACCAGACGGCAGCCATCGGCCTCAGCCGCCCCCAGGGCCAGATGCGCGCCAGCCGCGCTGGTCATATGGTCCTCAAGTTGCGCCAAGGCCGCGGCGCGGGCCTGGGCCTCGGACGCCGCCTTCACCTCGATCCAGCGGATCAGGACGTCGGCGCCTGGGATGACCAGGACGTTGCGCATAGGGGTCAGGGCCGAGGCCTCCTGCACCGGCAGGATGCCGCGCCCCACAACCGAGCCCAGCTCGTCCAGGATCAGATAGGTCGGCTCGGCGTCCGGCGCGGCGCCGGCGAGGACGATGCGGGTTCGGTTCATTCGTCGTAGGTCCATCGGCGGGCGACCAGGCGGGCCTGGCCGGAGGGGTCGACCTCGAACAGGCCGCTGGCGACCACCTCGGCGTCGAGATAGGTCACCTCGGTCTGTAGGGTGAAGTAACGGCTGGTCGTCTTGACCTGGCCAGGATCGGCGGGGATGTGCTCGGCCAGGGCCGGCGTGGCCCAGAAGGACTCGACACTCCATCCGCCCGCCGGCCGGGATTCGACCACCCGCCGGGCGAGCGCCGGGCTCACGCCGCCGTCGGTTAGCATGGTGATCAGCACCGCCTTGTCAGGGGTCAGCGTGTTCACATTGATCGGCGACAGGTCGCTGGTCGGCAGGGCGCACGCCAGGGGCCTCAGACGCTCATAGATCGCCGGGGTGAAGCCGCGGATCGCCCGCACTTCGCTGACCTCGGCCAGCAGGGTCCCGCCGGTGCGGTAGGCGGGCGATCCGGCCAGATAGGCCTCGTCCTCGGCCCCGCCGCTCTCACGCACGCCATCGCTGTCGATCCAGTCAGTCAGCGCCGCAGCCAGCATCTCGGCCTCCCGCGGCGCCACCCCGAGCGACGACATCAGGGCGACGAACTGGGCGACCCCCGCATCCCGACGGCCGAGCACCTCGCCGACCCCCTGGACCACGCTGTTGAGGTTGAAACAGGCCCCGCCGTCGGCAAGCCGGCCCTGGATCAGACCGTTCTCCACCGGAAAGCTGAAGGGCCGATCGGCCCAGCCGCCGTCCAGGGTGAGGCGTTCCTGGCCACCGATCAGCCGGCCGATCTGGCCCGCCGCCAGGGCCTCGGCGCCCAGCGCATACCAGCGGGCCTGACCCACGGCCTCGGCGTTGGCGGCCCGACGAACGCCGAAGCGGATGTCATCCAGCACCACGGCGGCCAAGGTCGCCAGCACCGCCACCAGCAGCAGCACGGTCAGCAGGGCGACGCCGCGTTCGGAGGACTTGTCGGCTCGCCCGCTCATGCGCCGCCATCCGGCAGCAGCACGAGCTGCGTCACCTCGCCGAAATCTTCCAGGGTCATGTCCAGGCGGATCGCCTGCGGCAGGGCGCGATCCGCCGTCGGCGCCCAGGCTGGCGCCCAGGCCCCACGGGCGTAGAAGGCGACGTCCAGGCTCTGCACCCCCCGCAGCAGCACCTGGGGCTCCCCCATGGCCGCGCCATCCAGCGCCGGGCGGGCGCGGCGTTCCAGCCGGTCCTCCACCAGGCGGTACTCCACATATTGCAACGAGGCCCGCGGCGCGGCGTCTGGATTGTCCCAGCCGCGGCGGGTGAACGCCAGAACCGGCGCAGCCTCGCTCTCGCCGCCTGAAAGGGTTCGGCCGGGCGCGCCGCCATCGGCTCGGGTGCGGCGGTCGGCGGCCTGTTCGAGATCGGTCTTGATCAAAGCTCGCGCGCTCTGCAGGGCGGCGATCTCATCCATCCGCTCGCGCACGACGGCGCGGTTGTCGGCGGCGAAGCCCAGCACGGCTACGCCGGCGGCCGACAGCAGGCTGAAGACCAGCAGGGCCACCAGCATCTCCACCAGGGTGAAGCCCTTCATGCGCCCCCCCGGAAGACGGTGACTTCGGCGAGCGTGCGCGGCTCACTGACCCCCAGGACCCGGATATCGATGCGCAGGAGGCCCTGGTCTGCAGGCGCGGTGGTCCGCCGCCAGATCCACTCCTGGTCGCCGAGCCGAACCTGGCCCTCGGCCTCCCCGAGCGCCGGTGGCTCCGGCGAGATCAGCGACTCCACGGCGGCGTTCTCGGCCACCATGGCCGCCAGGGTGCGGGTCTCCAGCAGTTGGGCCGTGCGGGTGTTCTCGCCGGCTAGATTCAGGAGCGCGAGCACCACCAGGCTGAAGACCGCCAGGGCGACCAGCAGCTCGATGAGGGTGAAACCCTGTTCAGCCGGCCGGGGCATCGAGCCGCACCTCTCCGGTCACATCGACAGAGACGGTCATCTGCTGATCGGCGCGCGACAGCGTCACCTTGGCGGGCTCAGCCGATCCGGTGGGATCAAACCGCACGGCGTCCCGGCCGGGCGCGGCGCTCAGCTGGGCCCGAACCCCCTCGGGCCAGACATGTTTTTCGAAAGGCCCGGCCTCCAGCGGCTCCCATCGCCCCCGCCGCAACACTCGAAAGCCATAGCCCTGGGCGTCCAGCGAGACTTCCACGGCCCGGTTGGTCAGCAGGGATTCCTCGCGGGCGCGGACGAACCGTCCGGCCAGGGCCTCGGCCTCGCGCCGCACCTCGCCGCGGCCGTCCGGGGCGGTCATCACCACGGCCGCGCCCATCAGGCCCAAAATGACAAGCACCACCATCAGCTCCACCAGGGTGAAGCCGGCCTCAGCCCGGTGGCGCCCCCGGGGGACGGCCTCAGTTCCAGTTGCCGATGTCCGCATCGTCGCCTTCGCCACCCTTGGCGCCGTCGGCGCCGAAGGAATAGACATCGAACCGGCCCCGCTCGCCGGGATAGGCGTACTGATAGGGATTACCCCAGGGGTCCTCAGGCAGACGGCGGATATAGCCCCCATCCCGATAACGGTCGGCCCGGGGCGCGCCGGCCGGAAGCTGGGTCAGGGCCGCCAGGCCCTGTTGCGTGGTCGGATAGGCCAGCATCTCCAGCCGGTAGGTGTCCAGCGCCTGCTCCAGGGTGGAGATATCGGCCTTGGCCTTCTCCCGCATGGCGCGGTCCTGGCTCGGCAGCACATTGATCATCACCACCGTGGCCAGCAGGCCGAGGATGACGACCACCACCATGAGCTCCACCAGGGTGAAACCCGCTTCCGAGGCTGGCCGGGAACGCAGCGTGCGTCGGGTCATGAGGGCTCCTTCGAACACGAAAATCCCTAGCCCATGGCCAGGGTGTTGATCTGCAGAATGGGCAGCAGGATGGATAGGACGATCACCGCCACCAGTCCGCCCATGAGAATGATGATCGCCGGCTCCAGCAGGCTGAGCGCCACGGCGGTGAAGGTCGCGAACTCGCGCTCCATATACTCCGCTGCGCGACCCAGCATCAGCTCGACCCGGCCGCTGTTTTCGCCGCTGGCGGTCATATAGACGAGCAGCGGCGGGAAGACCGCCACCTTGCGCATGGCCGAGGACAAGGCCCCGCCCTCGCGGATCATCTCGGCCATATCCACGGTCGCCTGGCGCAGGACGTGATTGTGGATGGTGGGCGCAGTGATCTGCAGGCCCTCCAGGATCGGCAGGCCGCTGGCGATCATGGTCGACAGCGTGCGGGCCAGCCTTGCGGCATGCAGGTCGCGGGTCAGCCGGCCCAGGATCGGCAGGCGCAGCATCAGCGCATCGGCCTTCATCCGGATATCCGGCCTCTGCAGGGCGCGGCCCGCTACGAAGCCAGCGACCGCCAGGACCAGCAGCATGACCAGGCCATAGCTGCGGATCGCATCGGAGGTTCCGATGACCAGCCGGGTGAGCAGAGGCAGGGTCTGGCCCATGGATTCGAACTGATCGACCACCTTGGGCACCACGAAGGTCATCAGCGCCAGGACCACCAGCAGAGCGGTGGCGGCCAGGACGGCGGGATAGACCAGGGCCGCGGTCACCTTGCTCTGGGCCTGCTGGTCCCGTTCCAGCAGGTCAGCCAGGCGCTCCAGGATCGACGGCAGGGCGCCGGAGCCTTCGCCGGCCGCAACCATGGCCCGATAGAGGGGCGGAAAGGCGCGGCCCTGGCGGGCCATGGCGTCCGACAGGCGGTAGCCCTCCAGCACGCCCCCATGGACGCCCATCAGGGCGTTGCGCACGGCGGGCTTCTCAGCCTGGACGGCGATGGTTCGCAGGGCTTCTTCCAGGGGCGCGACGGCCACCAGGGTGGCGAGCTGGCGGGTGACGAGCGCCAGCGAGCGCGCGTCCAGGCGCCCGCCGAACAGGCCAGCTGAACCCGCCTTGGCCTTGCCAGGCGACAGGCGAATGGCGGCCAGGCGACGGCGCTCCAGGGTCGCCCGCGCGGCGGCCTCGTCGGCCGCAGTCAGGTGACCGGTTCGGGTGCGGCCGGCCAGGTCGAGGGCGACATAGTCAAAGCTGGCCATGACCGCCTTCCTGGCGGGTGACCCGAAGGGCTTCCTCCACCGTGGTCAGGCCTTCGAGCACGCAAGCGCGGGCCTGCGCCGACAGGCTGCCCCCGCCCGCAGCGACCCCGGCCGCGGCGATGGTCGCCTCATCGGCGTTGTCGCCAATCAGCCGGCGCACGTTGTCGTCGATCCACAGGGCCTCATAGATGCCGACCCGGCCGGCATAGCCGGTCTGGCCACAGTCGGGGCAGCCCTGGGCGCGAAAGAGCAACTGGCCCTCCGCCACGCCGGCCTGGCGGGCTGTGACCGCATCGGCCGGTTCGGCCCGCCGGCAGCTGGGACACAGGCGACGCAGCAGGCGTTGCGCCAGGATGAGCCGGACCGTTGAGGCCAGCAGGAAGGGCTCGACCCCCATGTCGCGCAGGCGGGTCACGGCGCCGGCCGCATCGTTGGTGTGCACGGTAGACAGCACCAGGTGGCCGGTTAGGCTGGCCTGCACGGCGATCTGGGCGGTCTCCACATCACGGATTTCGCCGACCATGACCACATCCGGGTCCTGGCGCAGGATGGCCCGCAGGCCGGCGGCGAAGGTCATGCCGACCTTGGCGTTGACCTGGGTCTGGCCGACGCCCGGCACGGCGTACTCCACCGGATCCTCAATGGTCAGGATATTGCGGCTGGCGTCGTTGAGCAGGCTAAGGCCCGCATAGAGGGTGGTGGTCTTGCCCGAGCCGGTCGGACCGGTGACCAGGATCACGCCGTTCGGTTCGGCCAGGGCCCGCTGAAAGGCGGCCAGAACGGCGGGCCCCATGCCCAGTTCGGGCAAGGGAATGCCGGCCTGCTCCTGGTCGAGGATCCGCATCACCACCCGCTCGCCGGCCCGGGACGGCAGGGTGGAGACCCGCACGTCCAGGCTGCGGCCGCCGAGCGCCAGGGAGATCCGACCGTCCTGCGGCACACGCCGCTCGGCGATATCCAGCCGCGCCATGACCTTGATGCGGCTGACGATCAGCGGGCTCAGCCGCGGCGACAGGCTGAGCACCTCGCGCAGGACGCCGTCAATGCGCAGGCGGATGACCAGGCTGGTCTCGAAGGACTCGATATGAACGTCCGAGGCGCCCCTGCGGATGGCCTCGGCGATGACCCCGTTGATCAGGCGGATGATCGGGGCGTCGTCCTGACTGTCCAGGAGGTCAGCAGCGGCGGGAATGTCATCGGCCAGGCTGTCCAGGCCGCCTGGCATGTCCAGGTCATCGGCGCCGCCGGCCGGCAGGCCGTCGTCGGCATAGGTCTCCGACAGCCGACGCTCGAACTCCGCCCGCGGCAGGGACTGGACGCTGAGCGCGCGGCCAAGGGCTCGCCGGGCCTCCAGCAGGGCCAGGGGATCGGCCCCTTCGCGCAGGCCCACATGGGCCACCTCGTCGACGGCGAGGAGAACCACGCCATGGCGCTTGGCGAAGCCGTAGGGCAGCAGGGGATGGGCGGCGCGCTCCATCTTTAGCCCACCGGCGGCGGAGGCGGCGGCGGCGGGGCGGTGATCGGCGCGGCCTGCATGTAGTCGCGGACCAGGGCGTCGAGATTGCTCAGGCCATCGGCGCTACGGGCGGCCTCCAGGTCGCGGATATAGCCATAGCGGGGCGCGGTCAGGGCCTGGGCGTCGGCGGCGCTGCCGATGATGGTCGGCCGGATGAAGACCATCAGATTGCGCTGCACGTTCTGGCGCGAGGTGGCCTTGAACAGATTGCCAAGACCGGGAATGTCGCCGAGCAGCGGCGTGCGCTCCACCGTCGTCCGCTCATTGCGATCCAGCAGGCCCCCCAGGACGACGATCGCCCCGTCGTCCACCGCCACGGTGGTTTCGATGGCCCGCTTGTCCAGGATCAGCTCGCCGGAGCTTTCGCTGAGCGGGCCCGAAATCGAGGACACCTCCTGGCGCAGGAAGAGGGTGATGGCGCCGCCGGCGTTGATCTGCGGCTTCACGTCCAGCTGGATGCCGACATTCTGCCGCTGGATGGTGCGGAAGGGATTGCTGTTGGAGTCCCCCAGCACCTCGCCGGTAGTGATGGGGATCTCCTGGCCCACCAGGATGCTGGCCTCCTGGTTGTCCAGGGTCATGACCGAAGGGGTCGAGAGCAGGTTGGAGGCCGTGTCGTTCTTCACCGCATTGATGATGAAGCCAAACAGGGCGTCGCCGCTCTGGCCATAGCCGCCGGTGAGGATGCCCCGGGCCCCCAGAACGGAGTCCAGCGCGGTCTGGCGCAGGGCGGCCAGGGCCGAGGAGTCCTCTGGCAGATTTCGCTCTCCGGCCGCCGCCGCGGCCAGGCCCAGGATGTTGGGAGCGGCGTTGGAATAGTTGGTGGCTGAGAAGGGAATGCTGGAACCGTTGACCCCGGCCAGGGCGAACTGCACGCCAAGCTGCTGGGCGGCGTTGTCGGACAGCTCCACCACCACGGCCTCGACCAGGACCTGCCGGCGGCGGGTGTCGAGCTGGCGGATCACCTCGCCCAGGACCCGCTGAGTGTCCGGGTCGGCGGCGATGACGATGGCGTTGGCGCCGGGATAGCGGGCGATGTTGGCGCGACGGCCGGCCCCGCCGGCGGTGGTCGTCTGGCCGGCTGTCGAGGCGGCGCCGGCCGCGGCGGCCGCAGCGCCCTCGCCTTCGACCGCGGCGGGCGACTGCCCCACAAGCTGCTGCAGAACCGGCAGAAGCTGCTCGGCGCTGGCGTGCTGCAGATTGATCACCCGGACATCGCCGCTGGTTTCGGCGCGGCCGTCGAGGTCGGCGATCAGGGCCAGCATGGCGCGCACCGCGTCAGGCTCGCCGCGCAGCACCAGGGAGTTGCTGCTCTCCACCACCACAAGGGAGACCAGCGCATTGCGGGCGCCGGGCTCTGCGCCTGGGGAGTTGAGCACCTGGTTGACGACGCCGGCGATCTCGCGGGCTGAGCTGGAGCGCAGGGTGACCGTCTCGGTCAGAGTGCGATCCTGGTCCACCTGGGCCAGCAGACTGCGGATGCGGGCGAGATTGTCCGCATAGTCGGCGACCACGATCAGATTGCCCCGGGGACTGGGCATCACCACCCCCTGGCGTCCGATCAGGGGCTTGAGCGTCTCGGCGGCCGAGGCCGCATCTATGTTCCGAAGACGGAAGACCTGAGTGGAAAAACCGTAGCCGCCCGAGCCGCTGAGGCTGGAGGGCTGGGCCGCCGCGCCCTCCTCCGGGGTGATCCGATAGACCCCGGAACCGGCCGGCACGGCCACCAGGCCGTTGGCCCGCAGGGTGGACAGCATCACCTCGAACAGCTCGGTCCGCGACAGAGGCTCGCGGCTGCTGATGCTCACCTTGCCCTGCACTCGGGGGTCGATGATGAAGGTCTGGCCCGTGGCCTGGGCCACGTCCTGGATGAAGACCCGGATGTCGGCGTCCTGCAGGTTCAGCACCTGGGACTGGGCATGGGCGGCCGGCGCCGGCGCAAGACCGGCTCCCAGGCTGAGCATCAGGCAGAGGGCGATGAGTCTCTTCACGGGGCAGACATCCGCAGTCGGGTGGTCAGGGTCTGGCCGCCGCGCTCATAGGTAAGCTCGACTTGGGTGGCGGCCGAAAGGATCTGGGGCAGCTCGCTCATCCGTTCACGGCTGAGTTCCGAGCCGTCCAGGGTCAGCAGGACGTCGCCCGGTTGAAGGCCCGCCCGGGCCAGGGCCGCGGCGCCATCGGCGCCCCGGGGCATGACTGTATAGCCGGCCGGACGGCCGTCCCGCAGGCGGGGGGTCAGGGCCAGCGCCGCCATCAACTGGGCGCCGGTGAGGTCAGATGTCGTTTCGCCCCCGCTGGGCGTCGCCGCTGGCGCCTGCGGGGCGGCGAAAGCGCCCGCAGAGGACGGGGCCGGGAAGCCGAGGCGACGTCGCGCCGCCCCCTGCCGGATGACCACATGATCCTGGGAGACCTCAACCAGGGTGACGCCGCCTGGCCCCTGTTCGCCGATGACATAGAGGGTCTGGGCGCCGCCGGGGGGACCCAGGATGGCGGAAGCCGAGGCCCCGCCGCTGCGAATGCCGTAGAGCTGCAGGTCTGAGGCCTGATCAGCCGTCACGGCCACGTCAGGTCCGGCCAGACGGAAGAAGGGGTCGAAGCGACCGAGGATTTCGGTCTGCGCCGTGGGGCCCCGCCCAGAGACAGGAGGCGCGCCCACCGGGCCGGCGGCCGGCGCCGCCACGATCCAGACCAGGCGCGCGGCCTGCCAGGCCAGCAGGGCCACCAGGGCGATCTCTCCGGCCCCCATCAGGGTGCGGGGGTTGAGAGAGACGCCGTCGCGAACGGCGGCAAGGTTCACGGGGAAGTCTCCGAAGTCCCAGGGCGCTGCGGGGTGGACCTGGCGGCCGCATCCCCGTCGGGGGTCTTCATGTAAACTTTCGATGACAGGTCCGTGACAGCGCCCGGATTTGATGACGCTTTATGTGACAGGCCCGAAGATCAGGCGGGGACGGCGCTGCCGCCATCCCCGCCCTTGGATCAGAAGCTGGCCGAGAGGCTGACCGAATAGCTGCGGCCCAGCTCGTAGTTGTTAAGGATGATCTTGTCGCCGCCTTGGGTCTGGAATTCGTCGAACTCCTCGCCCAGCAGGTTGCGCGCTTCAAAGCCCAGGGTGAACTCAGGGCCCCAGATCTGGAACTTCTGGCGGACCGTCAGGTCGAGCTGAACGCCCGGCTCCTGCAGGAAGTCAGCCGCGCCCGACCCGCCCCGAGCGGTGGTCCGCTCGCTGGCGTAGTTGGCCAGGATGGTGGCCTGAGTATCGCCGTCCAGGCTTTCAAAGCCGAACTGCAGGTTGGCGATATGCTCCGAGGTGCCCTGCAGGCGGCTGCCGTCGATGACGAAGTTGGAGGCCGGGGCCGGCTGGCCAAGACCCGTCAGCGGGAAGACCTGGTCGCCGCCGCTCACCTTCACCTCAGCCTTGGTCCAGGTGTAGTTGGCGCCGATCAGCCAGCGCTGATTGTCGATGAAGGTCATGCCGAGCTGCGGCTCGAAAGTCTTCTTGAACTCCGCCTCGAGGCCGTAGAGCACGGCGCGGGGGGCGTTCAGGAAGGTCTGCTGCAGGCCGCCACCGGTCTCGTTGACCACCGACTCGATCGGCTTGTCGATGTCCTTGTAGAAGGCGCCGAGGGTGGCGAACTGGCCACGGTCGAAGTAGCGCTCATAGCGCAGGTCGACGTTCACCAGCTCGCTGTCCACCAGGTACGGGTTACCGATGAAGGTGCGGTCGGATTCCGGGTCGAGGTAGATCTGCGGCGCCTGCTCGCGGAACTGCGGGCGGGCGATGGTCTTGGAGACGCCGAAGCGCAGCTGCTGGTCGTCGGCGAAGTTCCAGGTGACCGTGCCGGCGGGCAGCACATAGTCGTTCTTCAGCTCCACCGCCGCCGGGTCGTTGGCGGAGAACAGGTCCAGGGCCTGGACGGTCTGGTCAGCTTCCTCGTAACGAACCCCGAGGCTGGCGCGGACTGCGGGCAGGATCTCGCCCTCGCCCTGCAGATAGAAGGCGTTGGAGGTGAGCGCCGCTTCATAGGCCGCCGCGCCTTCCGAACCCGTCACTTCCCGCAGGAAGAGGCCATCGGTGCGGATGTTGAAGTTCGAGTACAGATAGTCGACCCGCTGACGCTGGAAGGCCAGGGACGGCGTCTGGTCCATGGTGAAGCGGAAGACGCGACCGTCGGAATACCGCTCGTTCTCATAGAAGGCGTAACCGGCCGAGACCGTGAAATCGACGATCAGCGGGTTGTCCCAGCGATAGCGAACGTCGACGCCGGCGCCGTAGGTGGTGTCCTCCAGGCTGCTGAACCGCAGGAAATTCGCGTCAGACTGGGGGTTATGATAGAATTCGCCATCGGCGAGGCGGCGATAGCGGGTTTGCGTCTCGTAAGGCGCCTCCCGGGTCGTGTTGGCGTAAGAACCGCGCCAGTCGATTTCCAGATCGCCAAACTCGTGCGCGCCAGTGAGCTGGGTGTTGAACAGTTCGCGCTCGTACCAGGCGGTGTAGTCGTCGCGGATGAAGTTGCTCGACAGCGTGCTTTCGCCTTCGACCGAGCGGGCTTCCTTCGTCACGTTGCGGACGTAGAAGTTGGTCCACTGGAACTTGTGCGCGTCCAGGTCCAGGGCGACGCTGGCCAGGCCGTGCCACTCCACGTCCATCTCGGTGGAGTTGGAGATCAGGTCCTCGGTGACCGCAAGGCCGCCCAGGCTGACCACGCCGGCCTGCTGGACCGCACGCTTGGTTTCCCAGCCGCGATCGTAGCCGCCCACGACGATGACGCCCAGCGAACCCCAGTCCTGGTTCCAGCGGGTGCCGGCCGAAATGCCGCCGCTGCCATTGATCGGAATGTCGTTGGTCGACTGCAGCAGACGCACATTGGCGTTCTGGAAGCTGCGGCCCATCTGCACGAGGGTCTCGGCGTCGAAGTTCGACTGATCGATGCGCTTGCCGGTGGCGATGCCCTGGCGGATCAGGCCCGGCAGGTCGCGGGTGTTGTCATCAAAGCCGGTCAGGTCGTAGTCGCCGCCGTAATAGGTCAGACCCTGCTTCAGCGAGGTCTCGTCATTGGCGCTGAGGCCGAAGCTCAGGGACACGAAGGGTTCGTCCGGCACGCCCACGGTGCGCAGGTCGATCACGCCGCCGCCGAACTCGCCGGGATAGTTCACCGAATAGGACTTCTGGACGTTCACGCTGGCCAGGATTCCGCTGGGGAACAGGTCCAGCGGCACGACCCGCTGCAGGGGCTCGGGGCTCGGCAGGGGCGAGCCGTTCAGAAGGGCCGAGGAGTAACGCTCCCCAAGACCGCGGACATAGACGAAGCGACCGCTGACTACGCTGAGGCCGGTCAGGCGGGTCAGCGCTTCGGCGGCCGTGCCGTCGCCCTGGCGGACCAGGTCCTCGGCGGTGACGATAGAGGCCACCTCGGCGGTCTCGCGCATCACTTCGGGGATATATCGACCCCGGACGACCAGTTCCTGAACCTCCGGCCCATCAGCGGCCTGAGCGAAGACCACCGCCGGCGCCATCAGGGCCGTGGTGCAGAGAAGGAGGCCCGAGAGCGGGCGGAGCAGGGAGTTCATTGAGGTTCGCCTCGATTGTCGACGGACGCGGAGAAATCGGGGCGGCCCTGATCAGGACCGCCCCGCCTTGGCTCGGATCAGCAGCTGCTGCCGCTGGCCAGACCGCAGGTCCAGCCCTGCCACCAGGT
Organism: Caulobacteraceae bacterium; assembly: GCA_027489335.1. Taxonomy (GTDB): domain Bacteria; phylum Pseudomonadota; class Alphaproteobacteria; order Caulobacterales; family Caulobacteraceae; genus Phenylobacterium. The sequence continues at coordinate 161,924 of JAIXZX010000001.1, forward strand.
GTCGTTCGCGTCGCGAACGGCGCCGATATAGTTGGTGGTGTCGAAGAAGGCGTAGACCGCCTTCGGGTCAGCCGCGGTGCGCGCGGCTTCGTTCGGACCATTGATGAAGCCGTTCACCAGGCTCGAGGTGAAGGTGGCGTTGTTGTTGGTCCCGGCGTTGAACAGAGCCTGGGCGGCGGCGCCGTCCACGTCACTGTCGTTGCGGAAGGCGGTGGCGCAGGAGAAGACCACCGAGTCCCAACGCGGCGCGGCGGCCACGGTGGAGGGGGTGTCCACGTCCAGGCAGGCCGTGGCGGCGTTGGTCGACACGTGGATGCCGTTGACGAAGCGGCCGCCGGTGCCGGTGTTCAGCAGCTGGATGTCGCCGGCGCCGGTGCGGGTCGAGCCGATGACGGTGTAGTTGGCGAACTTGGGCTGCGAGTTCAGGGACGCCTGGACGCCCACCGAGCTCTGTTCGAACACCCGGTCGCCGCCGTTCGGACGCTGGCGAACGATCAGGTACTGGATGCCGCCGCGCCAGCCTTCATCGGTGTCGACGCTGTCATCGTCGGCGCCGGTGACGACGACGCGCTTCATGTTGACGGTGCCGCCGAAGAACTCGATGCCGTCGTCGGAGCCGTTGTGGACCTGGATGTATTCCAGGGTGGTGCCGGCGCCCACGCCGTTGAAGGTGATGCCGTTCAGCTCACGGTTCGGCTGGATTTCAAAGCCGGCGTAGCGGACCTGGACGTAACGCATGCGGCCCGAGTTGTCGTTCGGGCTGTTGCCGCCATAGAGGGCGACGCCGCCTTCGAAGGTGGCGACGCAGTTGACGTTCGGCGGGGTGGTGCCGGCCGGGCAGGACGCGATGGGCGCGCGGCCCGAGATCACCAGGCCGCCCCACTGGCCGATGGAGTCGGCGCCGGTGGTGCCTTCGATGTTCTGACGGCTGGTGAAGATGATCGGGTTGGTCGAGGTGCCTTCAGCGAAGATCTGCGAGCCGCGCTGGACGTTGATGTAGTCGAGACCGGCCGAACCGAAGATCCGGACGCCCGGCTCGATGGTCAGGATGCCCTGCTGGGCGCCGGCGATCGGGGCGGCCGGATCGGCGCCGCGGTCGTCGCCCACATCGGTGCGGCCGCTGATCGAATAGATGGTGCCGGCGCGGGCCGGAACGACCACGTTGCCGACGATCTTCGAGGGCAGCTGGCAGTTGCGCAGGGTGCCGTTCAGGATCACGCCCACATTGGTGAAGCCGGTGGGGCAGTCAGCCGCCGCCGTGCCGGTCCCAGGGGTGGTCGGCGTGGTCGGGGTCGTCGGCGTGGTGGGGGTGGTCGGCGGGAAGGCGCCAACGCCGGGCGAGGCCACATTGTCCGCGCCGCCGCCGCAGGCGGCCAGGGCCATGGCGCTGATCGAGGTGATCAGCAGGTTTCTCAGGGTGGTGGTGCCGGTCATCTTGCTCTCCGCCGTCGCGTTGAATTGCGCAGCCGCCGGCTGTCCCCAAATCCCACCGTGGGATCTGAACGCCCGCTTGCCCGACCGCCCTTCTAGGTAGGCTGCGTGACAGCTCCCCAACGGAAACATGACAGTTCTGTGGAGGCGCGGAGGTGTGGCTAAGGGGAGACTCCCGAACGTTTCCCCTTGTCTTTGCTGGAAAACCCGTCGGCCCGGGGCGGGATTCCGCCGATCAGCGTTCGCTGTGGGACGGGAATAATCCCGCGCCACGCCGCAATTTGTCGGCCGCGAGGGCGGGGGCTCAGTCCTCGTTGGGGATGTTGATCAGCGCCCCGCAAGCCTTGCAGTGGACCGCATCTGGCTCATGTCGCATCAGGCCGCAGACCTGGCAGGTGAAGCGCACCTTGTAGGGCCGGAACAGGGCCTGGGCGAACCGCACGAACAGGGTGATCCCGGAGATCATGATGACGATGGAGACCAGCCGGCCGGTGATGCCTGGCAGGATGATGTCGCCATAGCCGGTGGTGGTGAGCGAGGTCACGGTGAAGTACAGCGCATCCACATAGCCGCTGACCCCGCCCTCCTCGCCCACATACATGGTGTAGACGAAGCCGGTGGCCACGAAGACGAAGGTGACCAGAGTGGCGGCCGCCCGGATCACATCCTCCCAGCGGGTGTCGTCGAAGCGGTGGCCCACCGTCTCCCAGAAAAAGTCGCTGTGAAACAGGGTCCAGATGCGCAGCACGCGCAGGAAGGCCAGGTTGATGAAGATGGTGGGGAACAGCAGCGTCAGCAGCACGAACAGGTCGATCATCACGATCGGCCGCCGGATCCAGGATTTCAGACTCCGCCAGGCTAGCGCCCGGGCGGTCATGTCGGCCGCCAGGATCGCCGCTACGGCAAGATCCAGCGGCAGGAAGGCGCGGGTGTCGCGAATGAAGGGTGCGGCGATGAAGAAGGCGATCAGCGCCAGATCCACGCCGATCACCGCCAGACGGAACCGCACCGCCCCCGGCGACTCCCCATGATACAGGGCCCGAAGTTGCGCGCGCAGACGCCAGAGAGCCCGCTGTCGCGGCGACGGCTTTGAGTCTACGGGGGTCAAGGCTTCGACGAACCTGGGCCGGTGGTGATCATCTGATGTGCTCCGCCGCAACCATCACAGGTCCGTGAGACCGACCCCAAAATGGCCTGCCCCGTGTTAGCTCTAACCGACCCGCTGGGTTGGGGTGAACCCAAAACCCTCTGACGCCTTACTGCAAGGCGGGTCCAGCGCGGCCATCGCTGCGCCCGCAGCGCCAGATCAATACACAGGCGAGATCAGCATACAGGGAGGCCCCGGCTTGGAGGTCAGCACAGCAAGCGAACAGGTCATCATCGGGTTCCAGGAAAGCTGGAACGCCCTTTTGCGCCTGGGTCCGGCGGCCCTGGCCCTGAATGTGGCCCTCTCGGCCCTGGTCGTGGGCGCCGCGTTCGGCGTGGGTCTCCTGGTTCGACGGCTGTTGAAGCGCGGTGCGCGCGCGGTCCCTGGTCCCGCCGATGCGGAAAAGACCATTCGCACGCGACGGGTGACCCAGGTCACCTGGGCGGTGTTCGAGACCGGCCTGGTGCTGGCCGCCTTCTTCGCCCTGGCCTCCATCTGGGGCTTCGACCTCCTCGGCTGGCTGACCGCGGGCCTTGGCCAGCGGGTGGTCGAGAGTGTGGTGCGGATCGCCATCCTGGCCGTCGTCACCTTTGCGGCCGCCGAACTGGCGACCCTGCTGGTCAATCGTGTGCTGGCCCGGATGGCCCATCACAAGGCAGGCGGCGTCCGCCGCGAGGCCCAGCTCAACACCATCGGCCCGCTGCTGCACGGAGTGGCGCGCGGCGTGATCATCATCATGGGCGCCATGATGATCCTGGCCGAGATCGGCCTGGAGATCGGCCCGCTGCTGGCCGGCGCCGGGGTGATCGGTCTGGCCATCGGCTTCGGCGCCCAGACCCTGGTGAAGGACTTCCTCACCGGCATCTTCCTCATCTCCGAGGACATACTGGCGGTGGGCGACGTGGTGGAGATTTCGGGGTCCAGCGGCGTGGTCGAGCAGATGACCATCCGCACCGTGCGCCTGCGGGCCCTGGATGGCACCCTGCACGTCCTGCCCTACGGCGAGGCGCAGATCATTCACAACATGACCAAGGTCTTCTCCTATCACGTGGTGGAGCTCGGCGTGTCCTACGAGTCCGACATCGACAAGGCGTTCGAGGTGATGGCCGAGGTGGTTGAGGAGATGCGCGCCGACCCGGACCTGGGCCCGAAAATCCTTGAGCCCCTTGAGGTCATGGACGTCAGCGCCCTGGCCGATAGCGGCGTCGTGCTGCGCGGCCGGATCAAGACGCCGCCAGGCGCCCAGTGGGGCGTGGGCCGGGCCTTCAATCGACGGATAAAACAAGCCTGGGACGCCGCTGGCGTCGAGATTCCCTATCCGCACATGCATCTGGTGATGCCGCAGCCGGCCCAGGCCCCGGCGGCCGGCGGAAGCGCCTGATGGCCCGCCTGATCGTCATTTCCAACCGGGTCAGTCCCCCCAGCGACGTGGGCGGCGGCACGCAGGGGGGCCTGGCCATGGCGCTGGCCGCCGCCCTGCGAGAGCACTCCGGCGTCTGGTTCGGCTGGAGCGGGCAGACCACCGAGATCTACAGCGGTCAGGTGGGCGTGCAGCGGGCCGGCGGGGTGACGGTGGCGACCATGGACCTCGAGGACCAGGACGTTCAGGAATATTACAACGGCTACGCCAACAAGACCCTGTGGCCGCTCTTCCACCACCGGGTCGATCTGACGGCCTATGAGCGCTCGTTCGGCGAGGGCTACGCCCGGGTGAACGCCCGCTTCGCCGAGACGGTCCTCCCCCTCATCGAGGACGACGACTTTGTCTGGGTCCACGACTACCACCTCATCCCGCTGGCCCAGGAGCTTCGCCGGCGCGGGGTGAAGAACCGGATCGGCTTCTTCCTCCACATTCCCTGGCCGGCCCGCCACCTGATCACCACCCTGCCGCGGCATCCCCAGCTGGTTGAGGCCCTGTTCGACTATGATCTGGTGGGTTTCCAGACCCAGGACTCCCTGGAGGCCTTCAAGGACTATGTGGTTCACGAGGCGGGCGGTGCCCTGGGCGAAGGTCGGCGGCTCAGCGCCTTCGGCCGGACCGCCGAGTTCGACGCCTTCCCCATCGGCATGGACGTCACCGAGTTCACCGCCGCCCTGGAAGGGGAGACCGCCAAGGCCGAATACGCCCGCATGCAGACCAGCATGCTCGACCGCCAGATGATCATCGGCGTCGACCGCCTGGACTATTCCAAGGGCCTGGAGGAGCGCTTCCTGGCCTATGAGCAGTTCCTGCATGACAATCCGGATCTGCACGAAAAGGTCTTCCTGCTGCAGATCGCGACCCCGAGCCGGGAGGACGTGGAGGCCTATCAGGAGATCCGCGGGCGCCTGGACGGGGTGTCGGGCCGGATCAACGGGGCCTTCTCCACCGTCGACTGGGTGCCGATCCGCTATGTGAACCGGGGCTATCGCCGCGACCAGCTGGCCGGCATCTACCGCGCCGCCAAGCTCGGCCTCGTGACCCCCTTGCGCGACGGGATGAACTTGGTGGCCAAGGAGTATGTCGCGGCCCAGGATCCCGAAGATCCCGGCGTGCTGATCCTCTCCAGGTTCGCCGGCGCCGCCGAGCAGATGGGGGAGGCGCTGATCGTCAACCCGTTCAGCCGCGAGGACGTCTCTGACGCCATTCTGCGGGGCCTGGCCATGCCGCTGGCCGAGCGCAAACGGCGGTGGGAGCGGTTGATGGCCGACCTGCGCAGTTCGGACGTCTCGGCCTGGCGGGACGATTTCGTCCGCGCCCTGATGTCAAACGGATCAGAGAGCCGTTTCTAGAACGGGAACATTCGGGGAATCACCCAGACGGCCACAATCGCCGAGATGATGTTGAGCGGCAGGCCAACCCTGACGAAGTCCATATAGGCGTAGCCCCCGACCTGATGGACGATGGCGTTGGTCTGGTAGCCCACGGGCGTGGCGAAGGACGCGCTGGCGGCCATCATCACCGCCACCACGAAGGGTCGGGCGTCGACGCCGAGGTTCTCCGCCAGGCCGATGGCCAGGGGCGTGATCAGCACCGCCACAGCGGCGTTGGACATGATTTCGGTCAGGATCGAGGTGGCCACATAGATGATGGCGAGTGCGGCGATGGGGCCCAGCGGCTGGGTCCAGGCCGCCACCGTGTTGGTCGCCTGGAAGGCCAGGCCCGTCTTGCCCAGGGCTTCACCCACCACCAGCATGCCGCCGATCATCAGCAGCACCTGGGGCCGAAGTCCCGCATAGGCCTCCTCCGGCTTCATCACCTGGAAGGCCAGCAGGGTCATGGCGCCGACAAAGGCCACCACGGCGATGGACAGGCCGCCGGCCGCAGCGCCGAGGACGAAGGCGAAGACCGTGACGCTGATCAGGGCCGGGACCAGGCGCAAGGGCGGCGGCGCCTCGGGCAGGATGCCCGCGCTCTGTCCCCCGGAGTCATCAGCGGGCAGTAGGCGCGGGGCGATGAAGGCGAGATAGACCGCGCCCACCGCGGCGATCGCCAGCCCGACGCCGGTGATCTCGAACAGGGTGAAGGGCGCCAGATTCTGGCGTTGGGCCATGTCGTCCACCAGCAGATTGGTGGATGTGCCGATCAGGGTGCAGGCGCCCCCCATGATCGAGGCGTAGGACAGCGGGATCAGCAGTCGCTTGGGTGAGATGCCCAGCCGCCGGGCGGAATCCTGGATGATCGGCGCGGCCAGGATCACCAGCGGCGTGTTGTTCAGAAAGGCCGACAGCGATCCGCACAAGGTGATGATCACCGGGGCGGAGGCGGCCCCCACACGATCGGTCATCCGGGCCGCTGATCGGATGATCACGCCCATGACGCCGGTCACGTCCAGGGCCCGAGCGATGATGAAGAGCGAGGCGAGCGCCACCAGGGCCGGGCTGGCCAGGCCGCGGCCCACATCCTCGACGCTGACGACCCCTAAGCCCAGCAAGGCCGCCGCCGCCGCCATAGCCGCGACATCGGCCCTCACCCTGTCACTGAGCAGGGCGACGACGACCGCGGCCAGGACAGCCAGGGTGGCGAGTTGTTCGAAGCTCAAACAGGACCCTTCCCAGGCGTGCGTGGCCGCCGAAGCGCCTGCAGACGGCGCCGTCGACCGCGGCTGATCCTAGAGGCGCCCCACCCCTGGCGGAAGTCCCGGCGCTATTTCGGCTTCACGGCGGCCTGAACCTCGATCTCCACCATCATGCCCGGGGCCACCAGGGCTGCGACCTGCGAGGTGATCCGGGCGGGCTTGTTGGGTTGTTCGGCGTTGGCGAAGTACTGGCGATAGCCTTCCATCATGCCGGCGAAGTCCATATTGCCGTCCAGGGCCGGATCGCCCACCAGCAGAACCCGCATCATCACCACATCGCCGAGACTCGCCCCCTGGGACTCCAGGATCGCTTTGATGCGTTCGATCACGCCGATGGTCTGGGTCTTGGTGTCGCCGAACTCCCGCGCAGCGCCGGCCGGCGCATCGGGATTGGTCACCGGCGGCGTGATGCCGCTCACATAGATCATGTCATAGCCGGCCGGCACGACGACGGCGCTGGCGATGGGCGAGGTCTCGGGTCCCACGCGGGTGATCTCCGCAGCGGCGGGCATGGCGGCGAGGGACGCCAGGAGGGTGGCCAGGGCGAGGGCGCGCATGGGCGTTTCCTTGTTCTTGAGAGGCGCTGAAAGGGAGTCTCGGGTGTGACTAGGAGGCCGCGGCGCGGGGCTGTGCAAGAGCCGCAGCCTGAACCTGGGCGGCCAGGGCCTTGATTGTGCGGTGGGCCGACAGAACCGCCCCTTCCTGCCAGCCTGGCATCTGGCTCAGATGGGCGCCGGTGAAGTGGAAGGGTCCGTCGGGCTGGTTCAGAAGCCGGTAGGCGGGCATGTCCATGTGACCTTCCTGGCCGCCATGCCCCTCCCAGTTGGGCCAGGGGCCATGGCTGAAGGGGATCTTGCTCCAGTTGACCACCACGGGCTTGGTCAATTCTCCCTCATGCCCGGGATGGACCCGGCCGACCGCGGCGCGGGCCGCGGCGATCTGGGTCTCCAGCGGCAGGGCCGCAAAGCCCTCGGCCCGGGGGCCTGAGCCGTAGCAGGCGAGCAGCATGCCGCGCTCGGTGTGCAGGCCGTTGCTGGGATACCAGATCAGCGAGGTGTCCCCGCCGACCCAGGAGATGCCCCCATAGATCTGCGACTTCTCCCAGAACCGGGGGGATTCGAAGCCGATTTTGTTGGAAAACGCATTGGGCACGCTGCCCACGGCGGTCTTCACCGCGGGGGAGAAGTCGTTCTCGATGCCGGTCAGGATGGCGAGCGGAATGGTGATGATCGCGTGGTCGGCGCTGACTGTGCGGCGGGCCCCGCCCTGGTCGTAGGCCACCTGCACCCCCGTCCCGGCCCGGGCGATGGCGGTGACCCTGGCGTTGCGGATCACCGGGCTGGTGATCGCCCGCTCGAAGCCCGCGACGATCTGGTCCATACCGCCGGTCGGCTGGAACATGGTCGCCTGCATGTTGATATTGTCTTCGAACACGGTGGCGCGGATCTGCGGATTGGCCAGCAGGTCCCGCAGGGGCACCGGGGGCCGACGCTGGCTGAACTGGTCGGCGGCGCCCGGCGCCTGGGCGAAACCCGACCGCTCGGTGCCCTGGAAGCTCATGTCCTCCGACAGGTCCCCATAGGCCCGCAGGAAGGGCAGCAGCTTCTCCTTGTCCTCAAGGGTCAGCTCCCCGTCCAGGGCGCCCTTGTTGATCGCCTTGGCGAGCAGTTCAGACACATGGCCACGGGTGTCGTTGATCCCCTGGCGCATCTGGATCGGCTTGCCCTGATGGGCGCCGTCCCCCCAGATCAGCGCGCTGCGGCTGACATTGATCTCCACCTCCAGGGGCACGCCCAGGCGGCGGCAATAGCCGAGCAGACCCTCGTGATGGCTGGGAATTCGGGCTGGCCCGGCGTTGAGATAGACGTCCCTTTCAAACGCCACGGTCTGATCGGCCTCGCCGACCATCTCCACCTTGTCGCCGCCGCGCAGCGTCCAGTTGCGGCCGCCCAGGCGATCACGCCCCTCCAGCACCGTGACCTCGAAGCCGGCGCGCTCCAGCTCATAGGCGCAGACCAGGCCCGCGATCCCGGCGCCCAGGATCACGACTTTGCGGCCCTTCCCCAACTGCGGCGACAGGGCCGGCGGGATCGCGGCGACCGCCGCGTTCAGGCCGAGCGCCGTCATGGCGCTATAGGCCGCGCCCAGCCCCCCGACCGCCCCCAGACGATGCAGAAAGAGACGCCGACTGACACCCATGTGACTCAAGACCCCCAGCAACCTGCTGGGCCTAGAGCGGCGTCCGGCCACCCCACTGACAAGGCGCAAGCGCGGCCAGCGCTACAACGCCCTGAGGAGCGCGCGGATTACAGGCGTCGATCACGCGCCTGCGCCCGGATTTTCCGCAGCGCTAGAGATTCAGCAGGGCCGGGTCGCCCCCCTGGGCGGCGATGTTGACGCTCACCGCCCGCTCCACGGCGTAGCGTAACAGGGCGTTGGGGCCGCCGGCCTTGGGGCCGGTCCCCGACAGGCCCTCGCCGCCGAAGGGCTGGACCCCCACCACCGCGCCTGTCATGCCGCGGTTCACATAGGCGTTGCCGGCCGGGACCAGCTCGCGCACGCGGTGGGCGAACCCGTCCAGCCGCGAATGGACGCCGAGCGTCAGCCCATAGCCCAGGCCGGCCAGTTCCCTGGCCATGGCTTCCAGTTCGCCCGCCTCGTAGCGCACCACATACAGGATCGGGCCGAAGACCTCCTTCTGAAGGAAGCCCGGCCGCGGTATCTCCGCCAGGACGGGCCCGAAGAAGGTCCCCCCGGCCGGCGCGTCGAGCCGGTGCAGGATCTTCGCCTCCCGGCCCAGCCGCTCGGCATGCGCCACGAGCGCGGCCTTCGCCTCGCCGTCGATCACCGGACCGACGTCGGTGGCGGGGTCGGCGGGATCTCCGATCACCAGGGCGTCCATGGCCCCCACCAGACCCTCGATCAGGCCATCCGCCGTCTCGGCCGGCAGGAACAGCATCCGCAGGGCCGAGCACCGCTGGCCCGCCGAGCCGAAAGCCGAGAGGATCACATCATCGATCACCTGCTCACGCAGGGCGGTGGTGTCGACGAACATGCCATTCAGCCCACCGGTCTCGGCGATGAAGGGGATGATAGGCCCTGGTCGATCGGCGAGCGCCCGGTTGATCGCCCGGGCGGTGTCGGTCCCGCCGGTGAAGGCCACGCCGTCGCAGTGGGGATGAAAGACCAGGGCCGCCCCCACCTCGCCGCCTGTCCCCGGCAGCAGGGCCAGCAGCTCCGGCGGCAGGCCGGCGGCGTAGAAAAGCGCCACGGCCTCGGCGGCGATCAGCGGACTCTGCTCGGCGGGCTTGGCCAGCACCGCATTGCCGGCCGCGAGCGCCGCGCAGACCTGCCCGGTGAAGATGGCCAGGGGGAAGTTCCACGGGCTGATGGCCACGAAGACGCCCCGGCCCTGCAGGGCCAGGCTGTTCACCTCGCCCACAGGTCCGGTCAGCACCTCCGGCGCGCCGAACCGCGTCTCCGCCAGATGGGCGTAGTATCGGCAGAAGTCGGCCGCCTCGCGCACCTCGGCGATCCCGTCGGCCAGGGTCTTTCCGGCCTCCACCGCGCAGAGCGCGATCAGCCGGTCACTGTTGGCCTCGAGCGCCTCGCCCATGGCGCGGAGCACCCTGGCCCGCCCCGCCCCGCCCAGGGCGTCCCAGGCCGGCTGGGCGAACCGGGCGGCGGCGAAGGCGGCGTCGATGTCGGTCGAGGTGGCCGAGATCACATGACCGGCCAGTCGGCCAAGATCGGCCGGACTGTAGAGGGGCTGAGGGTCGCCCGCCGTCCGCAGCCGCCCGGCGATCACCGGCCCGGCTGCGACTGGGTCCAGCCTGCGGGCGGCGGCGGCCAGGGCGGCCGCGGTCTGGGCGATGCTGAGGTCAGGGCCGCGGGAATTGATCCTCGCCGCGCCATAGATCTTAGCCGGCGGCGGGATCTTCGGATGCCGGCCCGGTCCGGCCTGCGCGACCTGGGCCAGGGGGTCGGACACCACCTGCTCCACCGGAACACGCTCATCAAGCAGGGCGTGGACGAACGAGGTGTTGGCGCCATTCTCCAGCAACCGGCGCACCAGATAGGGCAGCAGGTCCTCATGCCCGCCCACCGGCGCATAGGCCCGCAGGCGCAACGGCGCCTCGGCCTGCGCCGCCGCATAGAGCGCCTCGCCCATGCCGTGCAGGCGCTGGAATTCGACCGCTACGCCTGCCTCGGCCGCCATCTGCCGGACGGCCGCCAGGGAGTGGGCGTTGTGGGTGGCGAACTGGGCGTAGAGATCTGGCGCGGCCGCGATCAGGGCCTTGGCGCAGACCAGATAGGAGAGGTCCGTGGCCGGCTTGGTGGAATAGACCGGATAGTCCGGCCGGCCGTTCACCTGGGCGCGTTTGATCTCGGTGTCCCAATAGGCGCCCTTGACCAGCCGGACCATCAATCGCCGGCCGCTGTCCTTCGCCAGCTCCGCAAGGGCTGCGATCACCTGAGGACTGCGCTTCTGATAGGCCTGCACAGCCAGGCCCAGGCCCCGCCAGCCGCCGAGCTCAGGCTCGCGGGTCAGCCGGTCCAGCAGCTTCAGCGACAGCACCAGACGGTCGGCCTCCTCGGCGTCCAGGGTCAGGTTCAGATCATGGCCAGCCGCCAGGACCGCCAGCCGCTTCAGCCGCGGATAGAGTTCGTCCCAGACCCGCGCGGCCTGCGTCGCCTCATAGCGGGGGGACAGGGCCGAAAGCTTCACCGAAACCCCGTGCCCGCTCTCCGGCCCGCGGCCGCGATGAGCCTGTCCCACCATGGCGATGGCGTGGGCGTATGCGGCCTCGTAGCGGGCGGCGTCGGCGCGGGTCCGAGCGCCTTCGCCCAGCATGTCGAATGAACAGAGATGGCCTTCGACCTTGGCCCGCTTCAGGGCCGCGTCGATGTCCCGGCCGAGCACGAACTGCTCGCCCATGATGCGCACCGCCTGGGCCACCGCCGCGCGGATCACCGGCTCGCCCAGCCGGCCTGTCAGACGTCGCAGGAAGCCCCCCAGGTCCCGCTGCGCCTCCTCGTCCACCTCCACCAGCCGTCCGGTCAGCATAAGGCCCCAGGTCGAGGCGTTGACGAACAGACTGTCGGACTTGCCCAGATGAGCCGCCCAGTCGGCGCTGCCGATACGCTCGGCGATCAGCCGGTCGCGGCTCTCGTCATCGGGGGTGCGCAGCAGGGCCTCGGCCAGGCACATCAGGGCCAGGCCCTCCCGGGTGCCGAGACTGAATTCCTGCAGGAAGCTCTCCACCACGCCCTGTCGGTCGGCCCGTCCCCGGGCGCCCCGCACCAGGGTCTCGGCCTGCGCCCGGATCACCGCCTGGGCGGCCGCGTCAAAGGGGGGCGTCGCCAGCAGGGCGGTCACCGCCTCGGTCTCGTCCTGATACTTGACGGCGTCCAGCAGGTCCCAGTCCATCGCAAACCTCCCACGGGCTTCAGTTCGATGTAGCGGTCGAGATGCCGAATGTGTTTCGTATATGCGACCCTATCACCGAATAATCGACTGAATGACCCGCGAAACAACGAAGCTTGACGAGACCGATCTGCGGCTGCTGCGCCTGTTGCAGGCCGATGGGCGCATCACCAACCAGGCCTTGGCCGCCCGCTGCAATCTGTCGCCAGCCGCCTGCCATGAGCGCGTTCGGCGCCTGAAGGCGGCCGGCGTCATCCAGGGCTATGCCGCCCTGCTCGACCCCCAGGCCATCGACCGGGGGCTGCTCATCTTCGTGGAGGTTCAGCTGGATCGCACCACAGGCGACCTGTTCGCCGAGTTCGCCGCCGCCGCCCTGGCCACCCCGGAGATCCTGGAGTGCCACATGGTGGCTGGCGGCTTCGACTATCTGATCAAGGCGCGGCTGGCCGATATGGCCGCCTATCGCGCCTTTCTGGGAGAGATCCTGGTGCAGATGCCAGGCGTCCGGGAGACGCGAACCTACGCCGTGCTTGAAGAGGTCAAGAACACCGTACGGCTGCCGCTCTGAGCAGACCTCAGTTCGAGGACTGGATGGCGTGGCGCTCGCGCACCTTGCGCAGCCCGTCAAGCACCGGTTCGGCCACGGCGTCGGCGCCGGCCGGCAGGTTGCGCAGGAGGCGCAGAGCCTGGATGTGCACCTGGACCCCATCGCGGTCCCAGCGGCCCGTGGTGGACAGCCGGTCCAACAGATCGCAGAGGCTGTGGGCCGCGTTCTCCAGGGCGTCGAGGCCGCAGAGGCTGGGCAGGCCGATCAGGCTGACCGCCAGGCCATAGTGTTCGGCCACCAGATCGCCGTCGAAGCGGTCCCCGTAGCGGGCGAACACCTTGTCCATCGCCGCCAGACCTTCGTCGAGCTGGGCCCAGCCGGCCTCCTGCAGGCTTTCCAGATTGGTCTCGGCCCGCTGGACGGCCTCGGCGACCGTGGTCCCCCCAGGCTTTCGCAGCATGGTGGCCAGGGCGTATTTGGGGCGATGGATACGAACCGAGCTCACAGGGACACCTTTCGAGTGGAAAACAGACCATCGACCTGGTCCTGGCTCAGGTTGGGCTCCTGGGCGTCGCCGACCTCGGGGGGGAGATCGTCGCGACGCCGGGGCACGCCATTGGGCGGGCCCTCGTTCTTGTGCCGTCGGTCTGGTCCGACATAGGCGTCACATTCGATGAAGGGCCGGCTCTCCCGGGCGATCCACAGAATGCGTTCCAGCATGACCACCGGGGTCAGGGGCTTCTTGACGATGTAGTGGGCGCCGCAGTCGCGGGCCTTCTGCACCATGGAGACCGGCGTATGGGCGGCGGTCACCACCACCGGCGCGAACGCGTTGGGCTCGCCGCCATCGGTGCGCAGCCAGGAGACGAACTCGTAGCCCTCGCCGGCTGGCGAGAGCGCATCGGCGATGATCAGGTCGATGGTGTGGCGCTTCACCACATCCTTGGCTTCATCGGTCGTCTGGCAGCGATGCAGGGACTTGGCGCCCAGGCCGGTCACGATCTGGACGAGGATGTCCATACCCATGCCGTTGCCGTCCAGCATGAGGATGGTGGCCTTCTCCAGATTGAAGCGGCCCCGGGATGTGGGTTCGAGTGCCATGCGGCGCTCCAGTGGGGAAACCGGTCGGCAACAACTGTGGCCGCTAGGCGGGACCGACGCTCCGCCCCAAGCTTCAGCAAAGACTCGCAGCCCTTAAGAAAGACTTTCGCGTAACCCTACCCGTTCCGGGTAAAGGCCTTTGAAAGTCATGTGTCAGCCCGACGCGCGCTAGAATGTCGCACCCCACCCGATTTCCCAGGAATAGAAGGCTCTACGCCCCCCCGCTCGGCTGCGGCCGACAAGGAAGTAACGCTTTCTTCAACGGTAAAGCCTGATCTCGGACCAGAGTTAATGGACGTGCTCCGGGCTACGACCCGCAAACGTCTCTCCGAGGCCGGCGTATCAGGCCGAAACCTCTCGCCCTGCCGCTGGCGGCGCGACCGAAGACTGGGATGGCTGACGTGTCGTTCAACGACTGGAAAATTTCGCGCAAGCTGGCGGCGGGTTTCGCTCTGATGGTCATGGTGATCATGGCGACCGGCGGCATCACCTTCTACAACCTTGGCCAGCTTACCGCCGCCCGCGGGCAGCTGACCGACAGCAAGCTCGCCCTGGACACCTTGGGCCGAGCCGAGTTTTTCCTGGCCCGCCAGGAAAACAGCTTTCGCGGCTTCCTGATCTCGCTCGATCCCTATTACCTGGAGCGCGCCAAGTCGCACCAGGACAACTTCAAGAAGACGATGAGCGAGGTCCGCACGCTGGTGGCGGGTCATCCTGAATCAGTCGTGCAGATCGACGCCGCGGTGAAGGCCGCCGATGAATGGTACGCCCAGGTGGTGGACGGCGGCTCGGCCCTGGCCATGAACCCGCTGACCTACTCCGACGCCGCTACGATGGTCGGTCAGTCTGGACTGGCCGACGAGCTGATGACCAAGGTGGAGGGCCCCATGGAGGCGGTCCTCAAGGTTGAAACTGCGGACGTCGCCGCGGCGACCGAACGCCTCGCCACCATCAACAACCAGACCACCGCTATGATCGCCGCCGCCCTGGCGATCGCCGCCGCAGTCGCCGCGATCCTGGGCTGGATGCTGACCAAGATGATCGCCACGCCGATCAACAGCATGACGTCGGCCATGCGCCGCCTGGCCGAAGGCGACTCCTCCGTCGAGGTGCCGGCCCGTGGCCGCAAGGACGAGGTCGGCGAGATGGCCGAGGCCGTCCAGGTGTTCAAGGATGCGGCCATCGAAAAGGCCCGCCTGGAAAGCCAGACCGACGAACAGCGTCGCCAGACCGAGGCCGAGCGCGCCCGCAACGAGGCCGAACGCGCCGCCACCGCCCAGGAACAGGCCAAGGTCGTCGCCGGCCTGGCGTCCGGCCTGGATCACCTGGCCCGCGGCGACCTGACCTTCCGCATCTCCGAGCCCTTCCCCGGCGACTATGTGAAGCTGCGCGACGACTTCAATGCGGCCATCAGCCAGCTGCAGGAAGCCATGTCGGTGGTGGCCATCAACGTGCGGGCCATGCGCTCGGGCGCCGGCGAAATCAGCCAGGCGGCCGACGACCTGTCGCGCCGCACCGAACAGCAGGCGGCCAGCCTCGAAGAGACCGCTGCGGCGCTCGATGAGATCACCGCCACCGTCCGCAAGTCCGCTGAGGGCGCCAAGCAGGCTTCCGCCGTGGTCGCCACCTCCCGCGGGGACGCTGAGAAGACCGGCCATGTGGTCGGCGACGCTGTCCAGGCCATGAGCGAGATCGAGAAGTCGTCCGAGCAGATCACCCAGATCATCGGCGTCATCGACGAGATCGCCTTCCAGACCAATCTGCTCGCCCTCAACGCCGGCGTCGAAGCCGCTCGAGCCGGCGACGCCGGCCGCGGCTTCGCCGTGGTCGCCTCCGAGGTCCGGGCTCTGGCCCAGCGCTCGGCCGACGCCGCCAAGGAGATCAAGTCCCTGATCAGCGCCTCCTCGCAGCAGGTGGCCCAAGGGGTTGGCCTGGTCGGCGAGACCGGCAAGGCCCTGGAGCGGATCGTCTCCCAGGTGGCCGAGATCGACGGGCTCGTCTCCGAGATCGCCGCCAGCGCCCAGGAACAGGCCACCGGCCTGCATCAGGTGAACACCGCGGTTAACGAGATGGACCGCGTCACCCAGCAGAACGCAGCCATGGTCGAGGAGACCACCGCGGCCAGCCACTCGCTCGCCACCGAGGCCGAAAGCCTGTCGCAGAGCGTCGGGCGCTTCAACATCGGCGCGACCGGCGAGGCCCCGGCCGCCCCGGCCAGCCGCCCGGCCCCGGCCAGGTCCAGCCGTGGCGAGAGCTTCGCCAATCGCCACGTCCCGCAGATGAAGAACTCGTCCCGCGACGGGGGGGCCGCCCGCCGTCCCGAGCCCGTCGCCGAGAGCGAAGGTTGGGAAGAGTTTTAAGGATTTCGCCCTTAACTAAACCAACAAGTCTGGGGGGAGCGCCGGATGACGGACGCAGACGCCAATATCGCTGAGGTCAGCCTTTGTCCGGTGCTCGACCTGCAGGCCGCCGAGCCCTTGCGGGCGGAGCTCCTGGCTCTGAGAGGCCGGCCGTTGCAGATCGACGCCTCACAGGTCAGCCGGCTGGGCGGACTATGCCTGCAGGTTCTCCTGTCGGCGCGGATCAGCTGGGCGGAGGACGGGCTGCCATTGCGCATCGAGCAGGCCTCCGAAGGTTTTCTTGAACAACTGGCCGCCTTTGGCGCGCCGCAGATCAACTTTGAACCCGAGGGGGCACACCTGTGAACAAAACCGTTCTGACCATCGACGACTCCCGGACCATGCGTGAGATGCTGAACATGGCCCTGGTCCAGGCCGGCTATCGGGTCATCCAGGCCGTCGACGGCGTCGAGGGCCTCGAGGTCCTGCGCGCTGAAGGCGCCGACGTGGTCATCACCGACATCAACATGCCCCGCATGGATGGCTTCGGCGTGATCGAAGGCGTGCGAGCCGATCCGGCCCACCGGGCGACCCCGATCCTCGTCCTCACCACCGAGAGCGACGCGACCAAGAAGGAACGCGCCCGCGCCGCCGGCGCCACCGGCTGGATCGTGAAGCCCTTCAACCCGACCAAGCTGGTGGACGCGATCCGCCGTGTCGCCGCCTGAGGGCGACAAAGGCCTGCGACCTAAGCTGACCTGAGTCCGGAGCACCCCGTGGATCCATTCGAGAGTATCAAGGCGACCTTCTTCCAGGAGTGCGAGGAGCTGCTGACCGACATGGAGTCGGGGCTTCTGGCCATGGAGCAGGGCGACGACGATTCCGAGACCATCAACGCGGTCTTCCGCGCGGTGCATTCCGTCAAGGGCGGCGCCGGGGCTTTCGGTCTCGAAGAGCTGATCCGCTTCGCCCACGTCTTCGAGACCGTTCTGGACGAGATGCGCTCAGGCAAGCTGCATCTCACAGACGAGGTCGCCAAGGTCCTGCTGCGGGCCTCTGACGTCCTGGCCGACCATGTGGCCGCCGCCCGCAGCGGCGGCAGCGTGGACGAGGGCCGCACCGTCGGCATGATCGCCGACCTGCAAGGCCTGATCGACCAGGATCGCGCCGCCGAGCTCGGCCTGAACGAAGATGGCGATACAAGCGCCGTCGAGGAGGACTTCGGGTTCGTACCCGTGGTCCTCAGCCTCGATGAACCCGCCGCCGACGCCCCCGAGGTCGACGTCGCCGCCCTGATGGCCGCGGCCGCCGCGCCGCCGGAGGTCCCGACCGCTGACGGTGCGGGTACGGCTGGCGCCCCCTTCTGGCGTGTGACCTTCCGGCCCAAGGCCGAGATGTACGCCAAGGCCAATGAAGCCGCCCTGGTCCTGCGGGAACTGGCGCGCCTGGGGGATGTGGAGGTCGCGCTGGACGCCAGCGCCGTGCCGCCGCTGGACCAGTTGTCGGCCGAGCAAGCCTATCTGACCTGGACCATTCGCCTCTCCGGCGACAAGAGCGAAGCCGAGGTTCGCGAGGTCTTCGAATTCGTCGAGGACGACTGCGACCTGGAGGTGACCCGCGAAGGCGAAGCCGTCGCTGAGATCTCCGAGCCCAGCTTCGCCGCCGATGAAGACGCTTCGGCCAGCGCGGTCGAGGCCGCCGCCGCAGCGCCCCTGGATCTTGACGCCCTGCTTGCGCGGGTTTCCACGCCGCCCGCCGAGCCTGCGGCGCCCACAGCCCCTGCGCCCGAGCCGGTCGCGGCTGCGCCCCTGCCCGCGGCCACGCCTCCGGCCCAGGACCCCGCCCGTCTGGATGTGGCCGGCCTGATCGCCCTGGCTGAAAAGGCCTCGCAGGATCACGCTCAGACCCAGTCGACCCCCGCCAAGGCGGAGCCCAAGGCCGACCAGAAAGCCGAGGCCCGAGCGGCCGCCGGCCCCGCCACCGCCGCCACCCCGACCATCCGGGTTGATCTCGACCGGGTGGACCGGCTGATCAACGCCGTGGGCGAGCTCGTCATCCAGCAGGCCATGCTGTCTCAGCGGGTCTTCGAAAGCGGCCTGGCCCGCTCGTCGGACGTGGCGCTCGGTCTTGAGGACCTGGAGTTGCTGACCCGGGAGATCCAGGACAGCGTCATGGCCATCCGCGCCCAGCCGGTGAAGTCGGTGTTCCAGCGCATGCCGCGCCTGGTCCGCGAAGTCGCCGACATGGTGGGCAAGAAGGTCCGTCTGGTTATGGACGGCGAGAACACCGAGGTCGACAAGACGGTCATCGAACGTCTGTCCGACCCGATCACCCACATGCTGCGCAACGCCATCGACCATGGGCTGGAGACGCCCGAGGAACGTGAGGCCGGCGGCAAGGCCGCAGAGGGCACCGTTCGGCTGGCGGCCCTGCATCGGGGCGGCCGCATCGTCATCGAGGTGCAGGACGACGGGCGCGGCATCAACCGCCCCCGGGTGCGCGGCATCGCCGTAGCCAAGGGCCTGATCGCCGAGGACGCCGTCCTGTCCGACGACGAGATCGACAACCTGATCTTCCTGCCCGGCTTCTCCACCGCCGACGTGGTCTCCGACATCTCCGGCCGCGGCGTGGGCATGGACGTGGTGAAGCGTTCGATTCAAGCCCTGGGCGGACGGATCTCCATCACCTCGGAGCCTGGCAAGGGCTCGAAATTCTCCATGAGCCTGCCGCTGACCCTGGCCGTCCTCGACGGCATGGTGGTCTCGGCCGCCGACCAGACCCTGGTGGCGCCGCTCTCCAACATCGTCGAAAGCCTGACCCCGCGGGCCGAAGACGTTCACCTGATCGGCGGGCGCGACGCGGTGATCTGCATCCGCGACACCTTCGTGCCCCTCATCGATGTCGGCGTGGCCCTGGGCTTCCGCGACACCCCCCTGCCGCCGGCCTCGGGCGTGGCCGTGCTGGTGGAAAGCGAAGGGGGCGGTAAGGCCGCCCTGCTGGTCGAGGCCATCCAGGGCCAGCGCCAGGTCGTCATCAAGAGCCTGGAAGCCAACTACCAGCATATCCACGGGGTCGCTGCGGCGACCATCCTGGGCGATGGCCGGGTGGCGCTGATCCTGGATGTCGACGCCCTGGTGACGACCTCGCGCCGCAAGGCGCCCCGTATCGAGAAGCGAATGGCGGTTTGACCATGACAGACACCGTGACCCAAGGCGTCGCCCAGCGGCGCGAACTGATCGCGTTCCGCATCGGCGACCAGGAGTTCTGCGTCGACATCATGTCGGTGCGGGAGATCCGTGGCTGGGCGCCGGCCACCCCGCTGCCGCGCACCCCCTCCTTCGTGAAGGGCGTCATCAACCTGCGCGGCGCGGTGCTGCCGATCATCGACCTTGGCGCCCGGCTTGGCCTGAACACCTCCGAGCCCACCGCCCGTCACGTCATCATGGTCGTCCATATCGGCGAGCGCACCATCGGCCTGCTGGTCGATGCGGTGTCGGACATCATCAATATGAGCGACGATCTGGTCCAGCCGACCCCGGACGTGGCCAGCGACCAGGTGAAGACCTTCGTGAAAGGGCTGTTCGCCCTTGATGGCCGCATGGTCAGCCTGATCGCCCTGGACCGCGTCCTGCCCGAGACCGAAGCCGAGGCGGCATGACGCAGACCCCGGACTCCCGGCGCGGCGCGAAAAACGAAGGTCTGGTCGACGGCGAGTTCCTGCTGACGGCCGAGGACTTCCGCAAGATCGCCCAGATCCTGCATTCCTATGCCGGCATCGCCCTGAACGAAGGCAAGGCGGCCCTGGTCTATTCGCGCCTGGCCAAGCGTCTGCGCACGCTCGGCCTGCGCAATTTCAGGGAATACTGCGCCCTGGTGGAGGACGTCGACGCCCTGGACGAGCGCCAGGCCATGATGGCCGCGCTGACCACCAATGTGACGCGCTTCTTCCGCGAGCCTCACCACTTCGACCACCTGCGCGACCAGGTGATGCCCGAGCTCGCCGCCCGCGCCCGGGCCGGCGGTCGGGTGCGCATGTGGTCGGCCGCCTGCTCCAACGGCCAGGAGCCCTACTCCATGGCCATCACCCTGCTTTCGGTCCTGCCTGAGGCCGCCAAGCTGGACGTGAAGATCCTGGCCACCGACATCGACCCCAACATGGTCGCCGAGGGCAAGGCCGGGTGCTACCGGGAAGACTCCGTCTCCCCTGTGCCTCTGGAGCTGCGACGGCGCTGGTTCGAGAAGGTTCAGGCCGCCGATGGCCGCGTCTGGTCGGTCTCCCCCGAGCTGCGGGACCTGGTGTCGTTCCGTGAGCTGAACCTCATCGGCGACTGGCCGATGCGCGGCCGGTTCGACGTAATCTTCTGCCGCAACGTGGTGATCTATTTCGACGAGCCCACCCAGGAGCGCATCTGGAGCCGCTTCGTCCCGGCCATGAACCCCGGCGGCACCCTCTATATCGGCCATTCCGAGCGGGTCAGCGGCCCGGCTGTCTCCACCCTCGAGACGTCCGGCCTGACCACCTATCGCTTGAGGACCAAGCCATGACCGTCCGCGTACTTATCGTCGACGACTCGGCGACCATGCGCAGCCTCATCGCCGCCACCCTGCGACAGGATCCCGAGATCGAGGTCCTCGGCTTCGCCAATGATCCGCTGGAGGCCCGGGAGGCGATCAAGCGCCTGAACCCCGACGTCATCACCCTGGACGTCGAGATGCCGCACATGAGCGGCCTCGACTTCCTCGAGAAGATCATGCGCCTGCGGCCCATGCCCGTGGTCATGGTCTCCACCCTGACCCAGGCCGGGGCCGACGCGACCCTGTCGGCCATGGAGCTCGGGGCCGTCGACTGCGTCGGCAAACCCGGGGCGGGACACACCGCCTCGGAGGCGTTCGCCGACCTCGCCGAAAAGGTGAAGGCCGCCGCCCGCGCCCGGGTCCGCCCCTTCTCCGGACCGGTGGTCCGCGCCGAGGAAAACCGCACCTACCGGGCCGAGGACATCATCGTCGCCATCGGCTCCTCCACGGGCGGGGTCGAGGCGCTGATGACCATTCTCTCAGGCTTCCCGGCCACCTGCCCGCCGACCGTCATCACCCAGCACATGCCTGCGACCTTCACCAAGAGCTTCGCCGAGCGCCTGGACCGGGTGTCCGGCGCCAAGGTGGCCGAGGCCTGGGACGGCGCGCGCCTCGCGCCCGGCCATGTCTATCTGGCTCCGGGCGGCGTCGCCCACCTCGAGGTCACCGGAACCACCCACCCCACCTGCCGCCTGCGGGTCGATGAGCCGGTCAATGGCCATCGCCCCTCTGTGGACGTTCTGTTCGAGTCGGTCGCCCGGCTGAACCGCCCGTCCCTTGGCGTCATCCTGACCGGCATGGGCCGCGACGGCGCCCAGGGTCTGCTGACCATGCGCCGGGCCGGCGCCCACACCCTGGGACAGGATGAGTCCAGCTGCGTGGTCTATGGAATGCCCCGCGCCGCTCACGAGATCGGGGCGGTGGAAAAACAGTCGCCGCTTGCTCGCATGAGCGCGGCAATCCTTGGTCTATGCGCGGCCACTGAGCCGCAAAGGAGCGCCTGATGCCCGCCCCCGGAGCCATCAAGACCTTGATCGCCGATGATCAGCAATCCATGCGCTCGCTGATCCGCACCAGCCTGAACGCCCTGGGCATCAACCAGACCCGGGAAGCCGCCGATGGGGAGGACGCCCTGCGCGCCCTGCTGGCCCAGCCCGCCAATCTGGTGATCACCGACTTCAACATGCCCAAGCTGGATGGCCTGGGTCTGCTGCGCGCCATTCGCGCCCACGGGCCCATCTCCAAGACGGCGGTCATCATGCTGACCGGCCGGGCTGACCGCGAGCTGGTGCAGCGGGCGGTGCAGTTCGGCGTCAACAATTATCTGGTCAAACCCTTCACCACCGCGACGCTGAAGGAAAAGATCGAAGCCGTTTTCGGGCCGCTTGAATGATCGTTGAAAACATCTCCCAGCGCGCCGGCAAGCGGGTCCATGTGGTCCAGGGCGAGCACTATGTCACCGGCGATCCCGAGGTCACCCTGACGACCATCCTGGGAAGCTGCGTGGCCGTGTGCCTGTGGGATCCAGAGCGCGGCGTCGGGGGGATGAATCACTTCCTGTTGCCGGAGGGCAAGGCCGAGGGCGCCAACGAAGGCCGCCGCTATGGGGCCTTCGCCATGGAGCTGCTGATCAACGAACTCCTGCGGCTGGGCGCCCGTCGCGAGCGCCTGCAGGCCAAGCTGTTTGGCGGGGCGCGGATGTTCAGCGGTCTGTCGGACGTGGGCGCCTCGAACATCGCCTTCGCAGAGCGGTTCATGCGCGACGAAGGCATTCCGGTCATGGGCACCAGCCTCGGGGGCTTCGGCGCCCGACGGATCCAGTTCTGGCCCACCACGGGTCGGGCCCAGCAGAAGACCGTGACCGACACCCAGGAACTCACGACACTCAAAGAGGTCCCCAAGCCGGCCCCCGTGGTCGTCGACGACGGCGCTGTGGAGCTGTTCTGATGCGCCCGGGCCAGGTCGCCGTCCTCGCGCCGCCGCTCCTCTCCGCCCTGGCCGCGGAAATGGATCACGCCGGCGACCTGTGCGCCCGCCTGGAAGAGCTTGTCACCCGCCTGGCGGCCGCCGTGGACGGCGAACCCCGGGAGTTGGCCCTCAGCGAGGCCCAGACCCTGGACGTCCTGACCCAGCATCTGGCCTCCCTGGCGGTCTTCATGCGCGGTATTTCCGGGCAGCTGACCACCGCCAGATCCGTCGACCCCGACGCCGTGCTCGCCCAGGTGCCGCTCAGTGATCTGGCGGCCCGGCTTCGCGCCGTGCTGAACAACGCCGCCCAGATTCCGCCGACGCCAGATGGCGCGTCCGGCGACCTCGATCTGTTCTAAGGGTCGCCAAGGTGAGCCTGCACCCCGATGTCCGGCTGAACCTGGCGCGCTCCAACGTCCTGCTGATCGACGACAACGAGCAGGCGCTTGAAGTGCTGGCCTCCATCTTCCGGGGCTTTGGCGTCCACCGGCAGGTGAAGTGTGGTTCGGCCGCCGACGCCCAGGCCGTGCTGCGCAGTCGCGAGATCGATCTGATCGTCTGCGATACAGTCATGCCCGATATGGACGGCTACGCCTTCGTCCGCTGGCTCCGCCGGGAAGGTCCAGAGGAGGCGCGCTTCGCCCCGGTGATCATGCTGACCGGTCACGCCGCGCGCTCCACCATCGAAAGCAGCCGCGACTGCGGCGCCAACTTCATCGTCTCCAAGCCCTTTACCCCAGAGGTCCTGCTGCAGCGGATCTACTGGGTGGCCAAGGACGAGCGCTCCATGGTCCGCAGCGATTCCTATGTGGGCCCCGACCGCCGCTTCCGGAACATCGGGCCCCCGCTCGGGGTCAAGGGCCGGCGTAAGGATGATCTGTCGGCCCACATCGGGATAGCCAAGGATCCGAACATGGATCAGGACGAAATCGACAACCTGCTGAAGCCGCAAAGGGCTGTCCTATGAGCGACGCCGAAATCTTCAAGGTGCGCAACCGCCTGGCCAACCATGTGAGCGAACCCGGCGGCATGACCGCGGGCATGGCGGGCACCCGTGCGGCCCGGGAGCTGGCGGCCCAGCAGGGCAAGTCCTACGAGGCGATCGGCGAAGCCTTGGAGACCCTGGAATGGCTCTGCCAGGACAAGTCCGCGCCGATGGATTCAGTCTATGACCTGTCCACCACCGTGCTCGATATCGCCGGACTGTTCGACGACAAGCAGCTCTGCCGCGCCGCCTACAGCCTCTGTGAACTGGCTGACAAGCTGCGGACCCGCGGCGCCGCCGACTGGGCGCCGATCAAGATCCATGTGAACGGCATGCGGCTGATCTGGAACACGCCTGAGGCCAGCCGCGAGAGTCTGAACGCCATGGTCGAGGGCCTCTGGAGCCTGACCGAGCATCTCAGCATCGAGGACGGCGAGCCCGAGGCGCCAGCCGCCTGAGCGCGAGCCGCCGCCGGAGGCCCGAGGGCCCCCAGCGGCGTTTAGGCCGGCCGATCAGGCCTCGTTGGTGAAGATCACCGTGCCCGAAGCGGCGAACATGCCGCCCACCCCGTGACAGACGCTGATCTTGGCGCCCTCCACCTGGGCCGGCGCGATGCCGCGCATCTGACGCACGCTCTCCTGCAGGGCGTACATGCCGTACATCCCTGAGTGCATGTAGGAGAGCCCGCCGCCATTGGTGTTCAAGGGCAGCTTGCCGCCGATGGCGGTGTTGCGGCCATTGATGAAGTCCTTGGCCTCGCCCGGCTTGCAGAAGCCGAGGTCTTCCAGGCCATAGAGCGGCAGGTGAGCAAACGCGTCATAGATCATCAGGTGATCGACGTCGGCGTGGCTGATGCCGGCCTCGTCAAAGGCCTTCTTGCCCGAAACGCGGAAGGCCTTGGAGGTGGTGAAGTCCTCCATCTGGCTGACCATCGGGGTTTCCACGCTCTCGCCTGTGCCCAGGACATAGACCGGCTTCTGCGGGAAGTCCTTGGCCCGCTCGGCGCTGGTCAGGATCAGCGCGCCGCCGCCGTCGGTGACCAGGCAGCACATCAGCTTGCGGAACGGCCAGGCGATCATGTCGGAGTTCAGGACATCATCGATGGTGATCGGATCGCGATAGGAGGCGCGGGGGTTTTTGGCCGCCCATTCCCGCTGGATCACCGCCACATTGGCCAAGTCTTCCTCGGTGACCCCATAGGTCTTCATGTAGCGAAGCACGGGGATGGTGAACATGGTCGGCGGGGCCGTGACCCCATAGGGCATTTCGAACTGCCCCATCAGGCTGGACGGCGCGCGGCCAAAGCCCCCGGCGCCCACCCGCGAACGGCCCGACTCGCCATGCGTGATCAGGACGGTGGTGCACAGGCCCGCATTGATGGCCGCGGCCGCGTGGCGGACATGCAGCATGAAGGAGCAGCCGCCGACGCTGGTGCCATCGGCATAGGTCGGCGTGATCCCGAGGTACTGGGCGAGTTCCACCGGCGAGATGCCGGCGCAGGCCACGCCGTCGATATCGGTGGGCTTCAGGCCGGCGTCGGCCATGGCGTTGAGCGCCGCGTCAGCGTGGAGGCCGATCACGGACACGTCCGGAATCTTGCCCATCTTGGTGGTCTCGGCCGCGCCGACGACCGCAACGGATTTCTGCATCATGGTCGCCTTACCCCTTGGCCGGCTGGAAGAACGGCAGCGTGATGGTGTCGCTCATCTTCTCGAAGACAACCTCGAGGGGCATGTCGAGCACCAGGGCTTCCGGGGTCTGGGGGCAGCCGACGATGTTGGTCATCATCCGCGGGCCTTCCTCGAGCTGCACCACGGCGATGGCGTAGGGCTCGGTCCCCATGTCCGGGCGGGGACGATGGTTGATCACGTAGGAATAGAGGGTGGCGCGACCGCTGGCCTTGAAGACCTCGACATTGCGCGAGCCGGTCTTGGGCGCGAACGGGCGCGGCGGGAAATAGGCTTCACCGGTCTCCTTGCAACGCTGGAGCAGCAGCTCCCCGTTGCGGGTACCGTCCCAGAAATGCTGGGTCTCCGGAGTCGGCTCCGGCAAAATGCGAGGCGGCATAAGTCTCCATCCCTCAAACAATGTTTTCAAAAATCCCGGCCTGTTCCGGCCGAGCGGGCGTCAGAAAAGACGAGAGCGGCGCGCTTGTCGACCGGCTTAGAGCCTTGAGCCCGTTTCGTCCGACAACCGGTTCCCACTTATGGGAACGCGCCCTAGACCGGAGAGCCCGAAAGTCGCCGCCGGTCGCTGGCCGCAGCCAGGGCGCGCCAGACCTCTGACTCAAGGGCCTTGGCGTCTGGATCGCCCCGCCGCTCCAGTTCCGCATGCAGGGCGATCAGGGCCACCTTCAGCTCGCCATTGGCGCTCTGCAGGGCGCTGAGCCGCAGGCTCTCGTCGCGGCCTTGGGCCAGGGCCTCCAGCCAGCGGCGGCGGGATTCTTCACCCCAGACCTTCGCCCCGGCCGCCAGCAGGCTGCGGAGTTCGGCGTTTTCCTGGACCAGGATCTCGGCCGCCCCGTCCCACATTTCCGCCGCGAGTCCGAGAAGCAGGGCCGACAGCCCCAGCTCGCCCGCCCGATCGGCTGGGGGAATGTTGGGCGCAGCGTTGCGGGCCACGCGGCCGGCCAGATCGGCCAGCACCTGGGAGACGGCAGGGGTCATAGGTGTCCCATCACTTTCAGGGCGGCGCGGTCCTGGGCGTTGATCAGGGCCCAGGCCGGATAGACCAGGATCGGGTCGCGATTGGCGCCGTCGAGCCAGGTCTTGGCGCTGGAGACCCAGATGGCCTGACCCTTCACGCAGGCGAACAGCTCCCACCACTTCAAGGCGTCGGGGGCGGCCGTGAGGCCGCTGGCGGCCTCCCAGGCGGCGACCGCCTCGTCCCGCGGCAGAAGACCGCCAGGCTTGCCCTGGCCGAAATACCAGACCGGATTGAAGCTCCAGCCCAGGTCCTCCAGCGGATCACCCAGGTGGCACATCTCCCAGTCGAGGACGCCGTGAATGCCGCCCTGGGCGTCATAGAGGAAGTTGCCCGTGCGGTAGTCGCCGTGCACCACCGCCACCTTCTGGGCGGGCGGCGGCGGATTGGCCCGCAGCCAGCGGATGGCCGCCCGGATCACCGGCAGGGGCTCGGTCTCGTCGGCGTCCAGCACCCCTTCCCAATGATCGAGCTCGCGTCGCCAGACATCCTCGGCCCGGGTGGCCGGCAGCACCGCGGCCAGCCCAAGTGCTGTGGGATCAGCCCGGGCGATCTGGCCCAGGATCGTCCATTTGCGCCGCCCGAGCGCCGGCAGGCTATCGAGATAAGGCGCCGTCCACAGGGGGCCGGTTCCGGCCTGGAAGCCCGCGATCTCCTCAGCGACGAAGAAGGGGCTTCCGAGGGCTGCGTCCCCCTCCTCCAGCCAGAGCATCTCCGGCACCGGCACCTCGCCGCCGTGGAAGGCCCGATAGGCCTCGAACTCCACACGCCGTTCGGTGTCGATCAGGCTGTCGGCCGGATCGCGGCGCAGGATCAGCCCCCGGCGGCGGGCCTCCCCGCCCTCGGTCCAGGCCAGGGTGAAGCGATAGGTCTGGCGCGAAGCGCCGCCGGTGATACGGGCGATCTCGGTGACCGCCACGTCCTGCGCCCCTGGCATCTGCGCCGCGGCATAGGCGCCCAGGCGCTGGACGAGCTCAGTCTCCTCCATGCTCAGCTCATCTTGAAGCGGATGGGCAGGGTCTTGGGCCCATTGACGAACACGGCCTGGGACATCTGCGGCGTCCCGGCCAGCTCCAGGGACTCCAGCCGCGGAATGAGCTCCTCCCACAGGATGCGCATCTCCATCTTGGCCAGGTGCTGGCCAAGGCACAGGTGGGCGCCATAGCCGAAGGCCAGGTGCTTGTTGGGCTTGCGGTCGACCCGGAAGGCCTGGGGATCGTCGAACACCGCTTCGTCGCGGTTGCCAGAGGCGTAGCAGAGCATCAGCCAGTCCTGGGCCGCCAGGGCCCGGCCGCCGATCTCAGTCGGCTCAGCCACGGTGCGCATGAACGTCTTCACAGGCGTGGTCCAGCGGATGGACTCGTCCACCAGGCCCGCGATCAGCGACGGATCGGCCTTCAGCTTGGCCAGTTCGGCGGGGTTCTCGGCCAGACCCCAGATGGCGCCGCCCGTGGAGGACGAGGTGGTGTCGTGGCCGGCGGTGGCGACGATGATGTAGTAGCTCATCGCCTCGAACTCGGAGATCGGCTGACCGTCGATCATGCTGTTGGCGATGACGCTGGACAGGTCGTCCGTCGGATTGGCCCGGCGGTCTGCCGACAGCTTGCGGAAATACTCGAAGAAGTCGGTGATGACGCCCGGGGTCAGCTTGGCGCCGGGGTCGACATCCTCCTTGCGGGCCAGTTCCGGATCGGCGGCGCCGAACAGCTCCTGGGTCAGCATCAGCATCCGTGGCTCGTCTTCCCGCGGCACGCCCATGATCTCCATCACCACACGCAGGGGATAGTGCAGCGCCACTTCGCGGACGAAGTCGCAACTGCCGCCAGTGGCCGCCATCTGCTCCACAGCCGCCTTGGCCACTCCACGGATCCGGTCCTCCATGGACCGCAGGTTCTGCGGCATGAACCAGGCCTGGGTGAGCGCCCGGTACTTGTGATGATCGGGCTCGTCCATGTGGATCAGGGTGCGCAGCAGATGCGGGCTGCCGCCGGTCATCTCGCGGATCTTGGCGTCGGTCTCCTGATTGACGATGGTCGGCGACTTGGCGCCGTTCAGGAACAGCGCGTTCTGCCGGCTGATTTCCAGGATGTCGGCGTGGCGGGTGGCCACCCAGAAGGGCTCATAGCCGGCTGGTTCGGCACGCCCGAAGGCGTTGTTGGCCCGCAGCCAGGCATAGGTTTCGTGAATGCGCCCATCGGCATAGGCCTTGGGGTCCACCAGAGTCTGCGCATGCTCATCGGGTATGCGCACATTTGATTCAGTCATGATCGCCCTTGCGGGCGGCCTTACGTTGCGGAATGCTTACCCAAGGGCAGCAATTTCGTTCCGTAACGTTAGGACGCCGACGCCTCCCTTGCCTTGTTCTACTTGAACAATTGATACTGCCAGCACAGGCGACGTCGCAATACCGACAATCAAACCGCTGTAGAAATTGCGTCCGGAGGAACCGCCCCATGCTGACCAAGGCCGACGACTTTCCCATCCATCAGACGCCGGAGCCGGTGGCCCATGCGGGCACGGACCGGAACTTCTATGACCGCTATTTCTTCAACGGCTACAGCCCCGACGGCGCGACCTATTTCGCCATCGCCTTCGGGGTCTATCCGCACCTGAACATCGCCGACGCCCATTTCAGCGTCATACGCGACGGGGTGCAGCACTGTGTGCACGCCTCCAAGGTGCTGCATTCCGAACGGCTGGACCTTAACGTCGGCCCCATCTCCATCACCGTGGTCGAACCGCTGCAGACCCTGAAGGTGACGGTGCAGGACGGCGAGGGCCTGGCGGCCGAGATCACCTTCACCGGCCGCGCCTTCCCCATCGAGGAGCCGCGGTTCACCCGCCGCATCGGCCCACGGGCCTTCATGGACTACACCCGCCTCACTCAGAACGTCCGCTGCAAAGGCTGGATCGAGGTCGACGGGGTGCGCCAGGACCTGCCGGGCGGCACGGTGGGCTCCCGTGACCGCTCCTGGGGCATCCGTCCGGTAGGGGCGCCCGATCCCCAGCCGCCGGTCCCCATGACCATGAGCGGCTTCTTCTGGCAGTGGACCCCGCTGAACTTCGCCGACCGCAGCGTCTTCTTCCACGTCAACGCCGACCCGGACGGGAGCGCCTGGAACACCCGCGCGGTGATCCTGCCCGACGGGGCGCCGCAAGGCGGCGGATATCACACCGCCGCGGCGCGGATGACGGGGGTGGAGCTGGTTCCAGGCACGCGGCACGCCCAGGGCGGGGTGCTGGAAATCCCCTCTGAAGGGGGTCTCATAAGGGTCAATTTCGAGCCATTTCTGACCTTTTTGATGCGCGGAATCGGCTATTCCGGCGCCTGGCGACACGGGGCCTACAAGGGCGAGCTGGTCGTCGAGCGCGAGGACATCGATCTGGCGGCCGCCAACATGGGCGCGCCCGAACATGTTCACATCCAGGCCCTTTCACGAGTCACCCTGACAGCCCCTGGCGAGGCGCCTCAGCAGGGGCTCGGGGTCTTCGAACAGCTGATCGCCGGCCCCTATCAGCCCTACGGCCTGGCCTGAGGCTCTTGCCAACAGGGCCTGCGCCTGATCGGGTCAGGGCTCATGTCTGACGGAGGCGACCATGCGGCGGTTTCTGGCACAGATGTTCGGACCGCCTCAGGCGCCTCAGGCGCCCGCAGCCACGCCGCCCACGCCCGCGGGGGCTGGCTATGCACAGCGGACCTGGAGCTCCAGCGATGGCCTGGATCTCTGGGCCAGAGACTATGGGGGCGCAGACGGCCCGGCCCGTTTGCCGGTGATCTGCCTGCATGGGCTGACCCGCAATTCCCGCGACTTCGAGGACGCGGCGCCGGCCATCGCCGCCACGGGCCGCCGGGTCCTGGCCCTGGACGTGCGGGGCCGCGGCCGCTCGGCCTATGACCCCAACCCGATCAACTACAACCCGGCCGTCTATGCCGGAGA
This sequence comes from Caulobacteraceae bacterium, assembly GCA_027489335.1. Lineage (GTDB taxonomy): Bacteria > Pseudomonadota > Alphaproteobacteria > Caulobacterales > Caulobacteraceae > Phenylobacterium. Next base: position 192,144 of record JAIXZX010000001.1, read on the forward strand.
CGTGGCGAGCCTGATGGCCGAGGCGGGCGTCGCCCGGGCGATCTTCCTGGGGACGTCCATGGGCGGGCTGATCACCATGACGCTCGCCACCCTGCGGCCGGACCTGATCGCCGGCGCTATCCTCAACGACATCGGTCCGGAAATCGCCACAGAGGGCCTGACCCGGATCGGGAGCTATGTGGGCTCAGGCGAGCCAGCCGCGAGCTGGGCCGAAGCCGCAGAGCGGACCCGGGTGATCAACGGTTCGGCCCAGCCCCACTTCACCGAGGCCGACTGGGACCGGTTCGCGAGACGCACCTGGCGGGAGGTCGAGCCCGGCAAGCTGGTGCTCGACTATGACCCAGCCATCGCCCAGGCCTTCGCCGCCGCCCCGGCCGGCACGCCAAGCCCCGACCTCTGGCCGCTGTTCATGGCGCTGGCCATCAACCGGCCTATGCTGCTGGTCCGCGGCGGCGCCTCGGACCTGCTGGCAGAGGGCACGGCGGCGCGGATGCAGGCCCTGGCCCCACAGATGCGCCGGGTGGATATCGAGGGTGTCGGCCACGCACCGACCCTGGATGAGCCGGCGGCCCGTCAGGCAATCACAGACTTCCTGGCAGACGCGCCGTGACTCCCTAGCGTTCGACCACGTCGCCCTTCATGGGAGCGAGCTTGGCCAGCAGCCGGTTCTGGGCGCGGAAGGGCACGCCGGCGGCGTCCATGGCGCCTTGCAGGTTCTCGACCAGGGCGTTGAACTCCGCCGTGGTGACCCCGAGGTCCTTGTGGGATGAGGCCATGTCGCGTCCGGTATAGGCGCACGGTCCGCCCAGGATGAAGCAGACCTGCTCCTTCAGGGTCCGGCGCAGGCGCACCAGATCGGTGGGCTTGAAGATCTCCTCAAGCCGGGGATCAATCACCGAACGATCGACCAGGTCATCGATGATGCGGCTGACCCCCTCCACACCGCCGAAGGCCTCGAAGACCGCGCCCTCGGCCAGGGGCTCGGCGCCGGCGTTGGCGTTATCGACGGCGTAGGGGTCTATGGCCGTCTCGCCCGGCTGCGCCCAGGGGGTCGGCTGGGCGAAAGCGGGCGACGCCAGGACAAGCAGAGCGCCGAGGGTGAATGCGAAGGTTGAGCGCATCAGAAGCCCGCCTGGATGGAGAGATAGAGGCCGCGCTGATCCTCGAAGGTAGCGATATCGCCAAGGTCGGCATAGGCGGCGGTGATGGAGAGGTTCTTGTTCACGGCATAGGCGGCGAACAGGTCGAGCCAGTCGTCCTCCCGGGCGAAGCCAAGATTGTCGGGCTTGGTCCGGTACTCGGCGCCGACCAGCAGCCGCTTGTTGAGCAGCACCCCTGCCGAGCCTTCGAACTGCAGGCTGTAGTCGTCGTTGCGGTCGCCGCCGAAGCCGAGCAGGCCGCCCTGATTGGCCCGGGTGGCGCGCACCGTCCCGTTCAGCAGCACGCTGTGGTCCAGCAGGATCTTGGTGGCGGCCACGTAGTAGTCGACGCCCTCGTGGTCCCGACCGCCGATGGCGGCGATCACGCCGGGCTGGTTGTTGGACTTCCACTGGGCGCCGATGGCCACCTGCGGCGTCCATCGGTCCTGGTCATAAACGGCGTCGCCCAGGACGCGCAGCTTGGCGCCCAGCACGTCCTGCCGGAAGGTGAACCCCTGCCCCAGGCCCAGGCTTGCGCCGGTGGCGCCGGTATCGAAGGTCTGGCGGGCGTAGGACAGCTCCAGCCGGTCCTGCAGGCCAAGGGCGATGCCGCCCGAGCGGAACTGGTAATCCGGCAGGTCGACGACCGTGGCGTGGACATTGGCCCCGACCTGGCCCGGGCTGCCATAGCCCGTGATCAGCGCCCAGGGCGCCAGGCCGCCGCCACCGGCGCCTTCGACGCTGGACACGCCCCCGGTGAGCAGGAGCTTCCCGCTCCGGTCGGTGTCCTGCGCCGCGGCGCTTCCTGCTGTAAAGGCGAGCCACAGGCCAGTGACCGCCGCCAATCGTCTGAACAAGAGACCCCCAGAGATACTGCGTGGCGCCGAATTGCGCGCCTGATCTCACCTTTTCGCAGGGGAAGGGTTTATGAAATATTCACCACGGCCACGCCCAGACTTCGAAGAGCCCCGATCGGCTTGGCGCTACAAGTAGAGCGTCGCAAAGAACGCCCTCCGGTAGTGAATTAAACTGAAACATCCGAAAGCTTAGTGATGCGCCAGGTCCGCACCCTCCTCGCCAGCCTTCTGGCCCTCACCCTCAGCGCCGGCGCCGCCCACGCCGCCGATCTGCAGATCACCGTGACCAATATGGCCGGGGCCCCGGTGCGCGATGCGGTGGTCACCGCCAAGCCCTCGGTCGGCGGCTGGGCGGTCAACAGCCGCACGAAGTTCTCGTGGAACTACGAGATGGTTCAGCACAACATCATCTTCGACCCGCACGTGCTGGTCGTGCCGACCGGCGCCGAGGTGACCTTCCCCAACCGGGACAAGGTGCGGCACCATGTCTATTCGTTCTCCCCGGCCAAGACCTTCGAGATCAAGCTGTATGGCCGCGAGGAGAACCGGAAGGTGGTGTTCGACAAGGCCGGCGTCGTCTCGCTGGGCTGCAACATCCACGACGGCATGATCGCCTATGTCTTCGTCTCCGACACCGCGTATGTGGCCAAGACCGGCGCCGATGGGGTCGCGGTCCTGCGCGGCCTGCCGGCGGGGGCGGCGCGGGTGGCGGTCTGGCAGCCGAAGATTCGCGCCCCCGGCGCCCAGAAGACCCTTTCGGTGACCGTGCCGGCGCAAGGGCTGATGCGTCAGACCGTGGCGGTGAACGTCAGGCCCTGAGCCCGTCCTTCAGGCTGATTGGCGGGTGCGCAGAGCCTCGTCAGCGAGGAAGCCGCCCAGGGCCTCCAGGGTCATGGGCTTGGCGATCAGATAGCCCTGGGCGCTGTCGCAGCCCAGTGCGCCCAGCAGGGCGAAGACGGCTTCGGTCTCCACCCCTTCGGCGACCACCTTCATGCCCAGGCCGTGGGCCAGGTCGATGGTGGAACGCACGATCAGGGCGTCGCGGCGGCTGTCGGCCAGGCCGCTGACCAGGGCCCGGTCGATCTTCAACTCATGGCCGCGGATCTGCTTCAGATAGGCGAGCGACGACAGGCCCGAGCCGAAGTCGTCGATGGAGATTTCGATGCCGGCTTCTGCAAAGCGGTCGATGATCTTCAGGGCCAGATCCGGGTTCTCGATGACCGCGGTCTCGGTGATCTCGAAGCACAGGCGGCCCCGGGCCTTGGCCGCGGCCGAGAGGGCGAAGTCGGCGAAATCGCTGTCGCCCAGCAGGCGGCCCGACACATTGACCGAGAAGGCCAGGTCGTGGCCCTGGTCGAGCAGGACGCCCTGGTCCTCGATCGCCTGGGTGATCACCCAGTCGGTCAGGGCGCGGATGTGGCCGGTCTCCTCGGCCATGGGAATGAACAGGTCAGGCCGGATCAGCCCGCCGTCCTCCCGGCGCCAGCGGATCAGGCTTTCGACCGCATTCACCTGGCCGGCCCGCAGGTCGAACTTGGGCTGGTGATGCAGCAGCATGTGACCAGACTCGATCGCGCCCAGCATCCGGCTCATCAGGGCCAGGGAGGCCGAGGGGTCGCCATAGGCTGCGGCGTCGAAGGCCGCCACCTTTGCCCGGGCGGCGCGGGCCTGGTCCAGGGCGATATTGGCCCGGTCCACGGCGAGCGCGCTGGCCTGATCTTCCAGCGGCGCCAGGCCGAGGGTCAGCTCCACATCGATGGTCTCCCCCTCGACCGAGATGGGAGATTGCAGGAGGTCGAGCAGCTGCCCGGCCTCGACCAGGGCCGTTTCGGCGTCGGCTGAGCCCAGGATCAGGCCCAGGGCCTCGCTGGAGACCCGGGCGGCGTGGCCGTGCGGCGCGGTGGCCTGGAGACGCTCGCCGATCTTCTGGACCATGTCCCCAGCCAGCCGGTAGCCGATGGCGTTGCGGATATGGGCGAAGCGCTCGATGCCGACGACGGCGACATAGACGTCCCCGCCGGTGGGCGCGCGCCCGGCCAGGTCCAGGGCCTGCTCCAGGGCCAGACGGTTGGGGAGCCCCGTCTCGCTGTCATGCATGGCCATGTGGAGGATGCGCCGCTCTCGCTCGCGGATCTCGTCGGCCATGGTGTTGAAGCTGGCGGCCAGGCGGCCGATCTCGTCGTCGCCGGCTTCGTCCACATGGGCGTCTTCCCCGCGGCTGAGGCGCTGGGCGGCGAGATCGAGGTCGGCGATCGGGCGGGCGAGGCTGGCGGCCAGCATCCAGCTGCCGCCGGCCATGATGCACAGGCCCGCAAAGCCCAGAACCGCCAGCCAGGCCATGAGGGCGTAATAGGGCGCCAGCGCCAGGCGCAGGGGATAGGAGAGGACCAGGACCGTCCGGTCGCCGGGGATCAGGGCCGGCAGGGTCTTGACCACGGCCAGCGACCGTAGCCCTTGCGTCCGCATCACGCGGACGGCGCGCTCACGGTCCTTGAGGGTCGCGGTGATGCCGGCGATTTCCGAGGCCGACAGGTCGCCCGTCTCGCCCCGCCAGGTCCCGTCAGTCTGGCGGCGGACGGCGGCAGTGAGCGGAATGGCGGCCAGGGCCTCGAGCTGGCGCATCTGGGGCGTGTCGAGGCGGGCGGCGAACACCACCCACCCCCGCAGGTCGGGCGCCAGGATCGGGGCGGCGACCATCTGATAGGGCTGGTCGCCCACCACCAGGACGCCAGCGGCGTTCTCGTCGGTGTAGAGGGCGTCCAGCAGGGCCTCGGCCCGGTCGCTGAGAGCGCCGGACTCATCGCCCAGCAGGCGGCCGTCGGCGGTCAGGATGAAGGCCTCGTCCAGCTCCAGGCGGCTGCGCAGATTCTCCATGGCCGAGACCACCGTGGCGGTGTCCTCTGTGGCCACCGCCGCGCGGAAGCCGAAATCCCTGGCGAGCAGGGAGGCGCCCTGACGCATCTGATCGGACCGGAGCGACCAGATGCGGTCGAAAACCGTGCCGCTGGCTTCCAGCTCGGCGCGGACCTGGCGCTGGGCGCTGGCCGAGGTGGCCATGAACACCGCCACGGCCACCAGGGTGAGGATGAGGCCAAACAGGCCGGCATAGAGCACCGCCAGGCGCGTGCGCAGACGGCTGAACCCCCGGCCCGGGCCGTGGGGAACTGGCCACCGCCCTCGCAGGCGGGCGGCGATCTGGCGGATCTGCAGGCCGTTCATGGGGGCAAGCTAGACTTAAGGCTGTGAAAGTCCGGTAAAGCTCGGGCCACGGGTTGAGGCGATGCGGCTTGCCATTGGGCCTCTCGCCTTGGCACTATCGTCAGATTGCACCGAAGGGGGCCGCGATTTTCAGACGGCGGCCCGAATTTTGAGAGATTGAGACTTTGACGATTTTGGCTCAGGCGGCGAACGCCTCGCCGTCCGCGGATTCATTCGCCTCGGTCGACGCCCTGGTTCAGGGCCTGGCCGGCGTGGGCTATATCGCCTCGCGCCGCATCGCCACGGCGCTCTACATGTCGGTCCACCTGCAGAAGCCGATCCTGGTGGAAGGGGTCGCCGGCGTCGGCAAGACGGAGCTGGCCCTGTCCACCGCCACCCTGCTCGGCCTGCCGCTGATCCGCATGCAGTGCTATGAGGGTCTGGACGAGTCCAAGGCCCTGTACGAGTGGAAGTACGGCAAGCAGCTCCTCTACACCCAGATCCTCAAGGACCGCATGGGCGCCGAACTGGCGGATGCGGCCGGCATGGACGAGGCCATGGAGCGCCTGCACGGCATGGGCGACATGTTCTTCTCCGAGCCCTTCCTGGAGCCCCGGCCCCTGATGAAGGCCCTGCGGGAGGACGATGGCTGCGTCCTCCTGATCGACGAGATCGACAAGTCCGACGAGGCTTTCGAGGCCTTCCTGCTGGAAGTGCTGTCGGCCTATCAGGCCTCGGTGCCGGAGCTGGGCGTCATCAAGGCCAAGACCCCGCCCATCGTCTTCCTGACCTCCAACAATGTGCGCGACCTGGGCGATGCTTTGAAGCGCCGCTGTCTGCACCTGCACATCCCCCTGCCTGAGGCGAGCCTGGAGCGCCGGATCGTCGCCAGCCGGGTGCCGAACATCGAGGAACGCCTGACCCACCAGCTGGTCGGCTTCGTGCAGGCCCTGCGGGAAATGGACCTGCGCAAGTCGCCCTCGATCTCCGAGACCGTCGACTGGGCCCGGGCGCTGATCCTGATGCACGCCGACAGCCTGGACGCGGCCATGGTGCGCGACACCCTGAACGTGATCCTGAAGTACGAGCAGGACATCCAGATGGTCGAGCCGCAGGTGAGCGAACTGCTGCGGACGGCCCAGACGACTCCGTAGGCGCCGCGCCATGCAGCACCAGATGGAGGACTTCATCCGCGCCCTTCGGGCCGCCGATGTGAAGGTCTCGCCGGCGGAATCCATCGACGCCCACGAGGCCGTGGCCCGCATCGGCTATGGCGATCGCGAGCTGCTGAAGGACGCGCTCTGCGCGACGCTGGCCAAGAGCGAGGACGAGGTGCGCCGGTTCGACCGGGCCTTCGACAACTTCTTCGCTCGCGATCCCTTCGACTTCGCCACGCCGCCGCCACCGCCGGAAGGCGGCGAGGCTGCGCCGCCTGAGGCGAAGCTGGAGGACGTGTCGGAAGAGGCCGCCGGCTCGGAGCTGGCCCAGATCATCCTGGCCGGCGATTCTACCGCGCTCAGCCAGGCCATGGAGCGCGCCGCCCAGGCCGCCCAGGTCTCTGAAATTCGCCTGTCCACCCAGAAGAGCCGCCTGACCCGGCGGCTGCTGGACGAGATGGGGGTGGCCGAGATTGAGAAGATCATCAGCCAAGCCCGCAGGCTGGAGGGCGAGGGCGGAAACGCCCTGGCCGACCGGCTGGAGGCCGGCCGCAAGGTCGTGGCGGCCGAAGCCCAGCGCTATGTCCAGCGCCAGCACGACCTCTATGCCGCCGAGAGCGGCCGCCAGCTGCGCGAGGAGCTTCTGGCCCGCAAGGCGCTGAACGCCGAGGGCGGCATCGATCCGGTGGACCTGCAGATGATGCAGGCGCTCGTGCGCAAGATGGCCAAGCGCCTCGCCGACCGATATTCGCGGCGCCGCAACCGGGCCCGCAAGGGTCACCTGGACGTCCGCCGCACCCTGCGCCAATCGATGGCCTATGGCGGTGTGCCGTTCAACGTCGTCTGGAAGACCGAGCGGGTGGACAAGCCCAAGATCATCGCCATCTGCGACGTCTCAAAGTCGGTAGCCGCGGCCGCCCAGTTCCTGCTGACCTTCCTCTATAGCTTGAATGAGGTGGTCGACCGGATGGACGCCTACGCCTTTTCCGGCCGCATGATCCCGGTGAATCAGATCCTGGACGAGCACGGGGTGGACAAGGCGATCCTGGAGGTCCTGAAACTCATCGGCTTCCAGCAGACCGACTATGGCCGCGCCCTGCAGGACTTCGCCGAGAACCATCTCGACAAGCTCGACCGCCACACCACGGTGATCTTCTTAGGCGACGCCCGGTCCAACTATGCCGATCCGCGCCTGGACATCATGCGCACCATCCACGAGCGGTCCCGCTCGGTGATCTGGCTGAACCCGGAGCCGGAGAGCTACTGGAACCAGGGCGACAGCGTCATGAACCGCTACCTGCCCTTCTGCCACCTGGCCAAGACCTGCAATACGCTCGACCAGCTCGAACGCATCATCGAAGACGTCCTGCGCCAGTACGTCCCGCACTGAGGGGGGCGGTCGGTACGAGCTGATCGGCGCCCGCCCCCTACCCCGCCGCCAACTCCGCAGCGTTCAACGGCAGGCTGCGCACCCGCTTGCCCGTCGCCGCGAAGATGGCGTTGGTGACCGCCGGGACCACCGGCGGCAGGGCGGGTTCGCCCAGGCCGGTGGGCGGGTTGTCGGACTTGATGAAGTGGGTCTCGATCACCGGGGCGTCGGGAATGCGCAGCAGGGGGAAGGTGTCGAAGTTCGCCTGTTCGACCTGACCGTCCTTGATGGTGATCTGGCCGTACATTTCCGAGATGCCGTCGATCACCGAGCCCTCGATCTGGTTGAGCGCGCCGAGCGGATTGATGATCTGGCGGCCCACATCGGCGGCGACCCAGACCTTCTCCACCTTGACCGTCCCGTCATCGGCCACGGCCACCTGGGCCACCTCGGCGAAATAGCCCAGATGGCTGTAGTGGAAGGCGATGCCCTGGCCCTGGCGGGGGCCGAGCGTGGTCTTGCCCCAGCCGGCCTTTTCCGCCGCCAGACGGACGACGCCGGCCATGCGCTCGGCGTTGAGGCCGCCCTGGCCGCCGGCCGCGGCGGTCTTGCCCAGCAGACGCAGGCGCATCTCCACCGGATCGACGCCGCCGGCATGGGCCAGTTCGTCGATGAAGGACTGCACCACAAAGGCGATGGCGTTGCTGCCCGGCGCGCGCAGGGGACCCGTCGGCACGCCCAACGGCATCATGGAGACGTCGAGTTTGTAGTTGTCCAGGAACTGGGCCGGGAATTCGGTGGGCGCCATGCCGGCGCTGCGGGCCGTGGCCTCACCCTCGCCGAAGGTGACGAAGTGGTTGGCCCAGGCGGTGATGTTCCCTGAGGCGTCGACCCCGCCGCGGAAGTGGTGGAAGCCGGCCGGACGGTAGAAGTCGTGGCGCATGTCGTCTTCGCGGGTCCAGACCAGCTTGACCGGGGCGCCGGCCTCCCGGGCGATCCAGGCGGCCTCGACCATGTAGTCGTTCATCAGCCGGCGGCCGAAGCCGCCGCCCGAGCGGGTCATGTGGACGATGACGTTTTCCGGCGCGAGACCGAGCGTCTTGGCCACCAGCTGGCGGCCGGGCTCGGGCAGCTGGGTCGGGGCCCAGATCTCCATCTTGCCGTCGTGGAAGTGGGCCGTGCAGTTCTGCGGCTCAAGCGTGGCGTGGGAGAGGAAGGGATAGAAGTAATCGGCCTCCACCGTCTTGGCCGCGGCCGAAAGCGCAGCCTCCACATCCCCGTCGCGGCGCAGAGTCTTGCCGCCCTTGGCGGCTTTCAGGCTGCGGGCCTGGCCGGCATAGCCTTCGGTGGACTGGCTGGAGGTGGGATGATCCGCCCACTGAATATTCAGAGCCTGACGGCCCTTGTTGGCGGCCCACCAGCTGTCGGCGACTACGGCGACGCCGGGCAGCAGGCCGTCCAGTTCGGTCCCGCCCTCGACCACGAAGGCCTTGCGGACGCCTTTGACCCCTTGAGCGGCCGAAAGGTCGACGCTGGCCACCTTGGCGGCGAACACCGGCGCCTTGGCGTAGGCGGCGTAGAGCATGCCCGGCAGGCGCATATCGATGCCGAACAGGGGCTGGCCGGTGACGATGGCGGCGGTGTCCACCTGCGGCGTCGGCTGGCCGATGATCCGGTAGGCCGAGGCGTCCTTGAGCTTGAGGCTCGACAGCTCCGGCGCGGTCTGGGTGGCGGCCTTGGCGGCCAGCGAGCCATAGGTCGCGCGGCGGCGGCTGGCGGCGTGAACCACGACGCCGGGCTCAGTGGTCAGACTGGCGGCGTCCACGCCCCAGTCGGCCGCGGCGGCGGAGATCAGCATGGCGCGGCCGGCGGCGCCCACCTGGCGCAGCTGGTCCCAGTGCAGGGGCGTGGCCATGCTGCCGCCGGCGAACTGGCGGCCATAGGCGACGGGATCATTGCCGGCCTGGACGGTGCGGACATTGGCCCAGTCCACGTCCAGCTCCTCGGCGATCAGCATGGGCAGGGAGGTCTTGATGCCCTGGCCGATCTCCGGGTTCTTCGAGACGATGGTGACGATGCCGTCCGGGGCGATCTGCACATAGGCGTTGAGTTTGGCGAGACCATCGGCGGCCGCGCCCTTGCCGGCGAAGCTGAAGGCCAGGATCAGGCCGCCCGCGCCGCCGCCGGCCAGCACGGCCCGGCGGGAGGGGGAGAAGCCCTGAGTGATGTTCTGAACGATGCCCATGGTCTTCAGGCCTCCTGGCCGGCGGCGCGCTTGATGGCGGCGCGGATGCGAACATAGGTGGCGCAACGGCAGATGTTCCCGGCCATGGCCGCGTCGATATCGTCGTCGGTGGGGCTGGGGTTCTGGGACAACAGGGCGGTGGCCGACATGATCTGGCCAGGCTGGCAGTAGCCGCACTGGGCCACGTCCAGCTCGCTCCAGGCCTTCTGCACCCGGGCGCCGACCTCAAGTGCGCTGGCGCCCTCGATGGTGGTGATCTTGGCGTCGCCGATGGCCTCGATGGGGGTCATGCAGGCGCGGATGGGCGCGCCGTCAGCGTGCACGGTGCAGGCGCCGCACTGGGCGATCCCGCAGCCGAACTTGGTTCCCACCAGGCCGAGCGTGTCGCGCAGCACCCACAGGAGCGGGGTGTCGGGATCGACGTCGGCGGTCATCGCCTTGCCGTTGACGTTGAGCTGGTAGGCCATGCCCGTTCCCCTGTTCTGGTTTCCTCAGATACCGAGAGTACGGGCGGGCGGGGCCAAGGTAAACGCCTGTTCGACCTTCGCCCTGGCTTCGCGCGTTTGATCCGATAACCGGATCCCACTCATCGGACCGCGCTTTAGATGCGGGGGATCTGGATCACCGCGTCGGGCAGCTCATTGGGATTGTCGGACGAGTCGGCCGGGAAGTGTTCGGCGAGGATGTCGCCCACCTGGGTGACGGCGGCCACCAGGCCCTCCCCCGTGCGCCCGGTCTTGGCGCCGGCCACCAGGGCGGCGATGGCGTCATCCCAGCGCTTTTGATCGACCACCTTGGCGATGCCCTCATCGGCGATCAGCTCCGCGGCGTGCTCGGCCAGGGAGATGAAGATCAGAACGCCGGTCCGCTCGCGGGTCTGGTGCAGGTTGCGGGCCAGGAACAGCTCCTGGGCGTGACGGCGGCTGCGGTCGAGCTTGACGCTGCGCGGCGTCATGAAGCGGCGCACGGGGCCAAGGGACCCGACCACCGCCACCAGGATGAACAGCACCGCCTGCAGCACGAGCGTGGTGGTCAGGGCGCCGCGCACGGCCATCTCGGCCGCGGCGCCCGCCTGGGCCGCCGTCCACGGGGCGAAGGCGTCGGGCACCGAGACCTCGACGCCGGCCAGCAGCAGGATGGCTGGCGCGGCCAGCGCCGTCAGCCCGGCCCACAGGAAGGGCGTCTCGCGATAGTCCGAGGACTCCTCGGCGATCACGCAATAGAGCTCGCCGCGGGTGCGCCGCTCGGCGGCGCGGACGGCGGCCTTGACCGCCTGGGTTTCCTGATCGTTCAGCATCTCACCAGCTCCCCGAGGATCCGCCGCCGCCGAAGCCGCCGCCGCCACCGGAGAATCCGCCGCCGCCAAAGCCGCCACCGCCTCCGAAGCCGCCACCCCCGCCGCGACCACTGCTGCTGGAGATCAGCAGGGGCAGCAGCCACCAGAGGCTGGAGCCCCGACCGCGGCGTCCGCGACCCCGCCCGAAGGCGCCCATGAAGCCGCCGATGATCCAGAGCACGATGAACAGGACAAAGATGATCGGGGCGATCAGCCCCTCCTCGCCCTGCGAGGTCTCGGCCGCCGCCTGCGCGCGGGCCAGGGCCTCGTCCTCCGGCAGGGCCAGCTGGTCGATGATGGCCTGGGTCCCGGCGATGACGCCGGCCTCCATCTCGCCCTCGCGGAACTGGGGCAGGACGACGGCCTGCAGGATGGTGGAGGAGAGCGCGTCGGTGAGGATCGGCTCCAGGCCGTAGCCCACCTCGATGCGGACCTTGCGCTGGTTGGGGGCGACGATGAACAGGGCGCCGGAATCGGTCTCGGCCTCGCCGATCCCCCAGTGGCGTCCCAGCTGATAGCCGAAGTCCTCGATCTCATAGCCCTGCAGGTCAGCCAGGGTGACCACCACCAGCTGGCGGCCGCTGGCGGCCTCCAGGGCGGCGAGCTGGTCGGTGAGCTGGGCCTCGGTCTGCGGCGAGAGCATGTTTGCGCCGTCGACCACACGGCCGGTCAGCTCGGGAAAGCTGGGCGCGGTCTGGGCGTGTCCCGTCCCGGCGACCGCCAGGACGAGACCAAGGGCCAGGGCGCAGAGCGCGCCGAACGACTTCATTGGGCCGGCGCGGGCTCAGCGGCAGGCGCAGGGGCCGGAACCGGCGCGGGCGCGGGCGCCGGGGCGGCCGGCTGATCGAAGGTGACCGTCGGCGCGGTCTGGGCCGAGGCCGAGGCTTCGAAGGTCTGCATGGGCTCGGCCCAGCCATGGACGGTGTTGGCCCAGATGGCGCCCGGGAAGGTGCGGATCTCGGTGTTGTAGTCGCGCACGGCCTCATTGTAGTCGCGCCGGGCGATGGCGATCCGGTTTTCGGTCCCCTCCAGCTGGCTCTGCAGAGCCAGGAAGTTCTGGTTGGACTTCAGCTCCGGATAGCGCTCCTGGATCATCATCAGCCGGCCAAGCACCCCCGACAGCTGGTTCTGGGCCTCGGCGAAGCGCTGGAACTGGGCCGGGTCGGTGATGGTGTCGGCGTTGACCTGAACCTGGGTGGCCGAGGCCCGCGCCTCGGTGACCGCCACCAGGACCTCACGCTCCTGGGCGGCGAAGCCCTGGACGGTGGAGACCAGGTTGGGGATCAGGTCCGAACGGCGCTGATACTGGTTCTGCACTTCGGCCCAGGCGGCCTTGGCCCGCTCGTCCTTGGTGGGAATGGTGTTGATGCCGCAGCCGGCGAGGGCCAGTGGAACAACGATCAGGACGGCGGCGCGGGCGAGGCGGGCGATCAGTCTGGACAAGGCGGGCGCTCCAAAGCGGTGATGGCGCAGTTTCGGCGCGAATGTGGCCCTCGCCTTGACCTGACGCAATGGGGCGCTGCAACCCTCAGGCGTTGAGCGCCTCTTCCACCTGCCCCAGCCGGTCCTTGCCGAAGAACATCTCCTGGCCCACGAAGAAGGTGGGGATGCCGAAGGCGCCTCGGGCGGCGGCCGCCTCGGTCGCCGCCATCAGCTCGCCCTTCACCTCAGGCTCCTGCGTCGCCGCCAGCAGCCCCTGGGCGTCGAGGCCCGCGGCGGTGAGCACCTCGGCGACAACGGCGGGATCGTCCATCTTGCGGCCCTGCTCCCACATGGCGCCCAGCACGGCCTCCATATAGGGCTCCGCCACCCCGGCCCGCCGGGCGGCGACCAGGCCGCGCATGATCAGCAGGGTGTTGACCGGAAAGTGCGGGTTCATCTGGAAGTCGGTCAGCCCATGGCGAGCGACGAAGCGCTTCGTCTCCAGGTTCTCGTAGGCCAGCTTACCCTTGACCTCGCCGAAGGCCTCCATGGGCGAGCGGTTGTTGGTCAGCTTGAAGAGGCCGCCCAGCAGGACGGGCGTCACCTTTACCGAAGCACCGGTGCGCCCCAGGATCGGCCTCAAGGCCTTCCAGGACAGATAGGCGTTGGGACTGCCGAAATCGAACAGGAATTCCACGGTGGCGGCCATCAGGGTCTCTCCTTGCTCACCAGTTTTCCGACCACGGACGAATATCGAGCTCGTGGGTCCAGGCTGAGCGCGCCTGGCGGTGCAGGGCCACATAGGTGGCGGCGATATCGGCGGGCTTCAGAACCAGGTCCTGCGCCAAGCGCTGTTCGATGTCGGGCATGTTGGCGCGGCTGAAGACGCCGTCGATGGCGCCGTCCACCACCACATGGGCGACGTGAATGCCCTGGGGCCCCAGTTCCCGGGCCAGGCTCTGGGCGATGGCCCGCAGACCGTGCTTGGCCGCGGCGAAGGCGGCGAATCCCTCGCGCCCCCGGACCGAGGCCGTGGCGCCGGTGAACAGGATCGTCCCGCGTCCCCTGGGCAGCATCACCCGGGCGGCCTCTCGGCCGGTGAGGAAGCCCGCGAAACAGGCCATCTCCCAGACCTTGGTGAAGACCCGGCTGGTCGTCTCCAGGATGGGGAAGCGGACATTGGCCCCGATGTTGAACACCACCACCTCGATCGGGCCGACCTCGGCCTCGATGCGGTCGAACAGGGCGGTCATTTCGCCCTCCTCCCGGGCGTCGACGCCGTAAGCCCGCGCCTGCCCGCCGGCGGCGATGATCTCGTCGGCCAGGGCCTGGAGCTGATCCTCATGGCGGGGCCTGCGGGTGACGCAGGCGACCAGGCCCTCGGCGGCGAAGGCCTTCGCGATCGCTCCGCCGACCCCGTCCCCAGCGCCGATGACCACGCAGGCGCCTCTGGGTTCATCGGTCATCGAGACACTCCGTTCTGAATTCGAACTCAGGTTCGTATTGAATTTGAACGGAGTCAATCGCATCCTTGGCCGGCAGCAGGAGGCGACCGCAATGAAATGGGATGAACTGGCGCAGGAGCCCTGTTCGGTGGCCCGGTCCCTGGCGGTGATCGGCGACCGCTGGACCCTGATGATTCTTCGCGACGTCTTCTTGGGCGTGCGCCGGTTCGAGACCTTCCAGGCGAGGCTTGGCATTTCCCGCAGCATCGTCACCGAGCGGCTGAACCTGCTGGTCGACGAGGGCGTGCTGGAGCGCCGCCCCTATCAGGACCGCCCCGTCCGCCACGAATACCGCCTGACCGACAAGGGTCTGGACCTGCATCCGGTGATCATGGCCATCGTCGATTGGGGCGACCGCCACTATGCGGGCGAGGCCGGCCCGCCGATCCTGCGCCGGCACAAGGGCTGCGGCTGCGACTTCCACGCCGTGCAGGTCTGTTCCGAATGCGGCGAGCCCGTCACCGCCCGCGACGTGGAGGCGCGGCCGGGACCAGGCGCGGCGAGGCTGCGCAGCCTCACATGATCGGGCTGGATCACATCGCCATCTGGACCGACCTGAGGGACGGGCTGCTGAACGGCGTGGCCGAGGCCGCCCATCTTGAGATCATCGATGGCTATGCGCCGGGCGGAACTCTGGCGGCCCGCGGCGTTCGCTTCGCCAATGGCCCGTTCCTTGATGTCCACCAGATCGAGGCGCCGTCTGAGGGCGACCGACCGTTTCACCGGCTGCTCGGGCTGAACGGCGACATCGACCAGGTCGAGCGCCAGGTCACAGCGGCCGGCCTGCGCGCCAAGGCGGCCCGCCGGGCCGAGGCCGCGCACCCGGAACGCGAAGCCCCCTGGGACCTGCTCTCATTTCGCAAGAGACAGGGGCTGGCCTCCCAGATGTTCGTGATCGCCTACCATCCCGGCGCCCCCACCCTGCCCGACTTCGCAGGCCCACTTTACGACCATGCGGGGCCGAGCGGCGGCCCGGCTGTGCTGTCGCGGGTCTGGCTTGCGGAGGCTGATCCGGAGGCGGCGCAGGCGGTGCTCGCAGCCTTGGGCGCCAGGCCCCTCGGCGCTGTGACGTCTAGCCTGCCCCCCTATGAAGGCATGGCATACGACCTGGGTCCGACCCAGCTCGTCCTCGCCAAGCCCTGGGGTCCGCCGCTCGCCCTGCGGCTGGACATCCAGACCGAGGACGCCAGGCCGCGCGTGCTCACCCCTCTTCCCGAGGTCATGCTGGCGCTCGACGAGGCGCCCTAGCCACAGCGCGAAGCCACGCCGTTCGCCTGCCCCGTCCTCAGGTTCTTGTCGCGAACTCCGCATCGCCGGTGGCCGCCACCTGGGCGTCGTCGAAGGAGGCGTGGGCCGAGGTGTAGAGCCTCGAATAGAGCCCCTGGTTGGCCATCAGCACGTCGTGGGGTCCCTGCTCCAGGATGTGGCCCTGCTGCAGGACGATGATCTTGTCGGCGTCGCGGATGGTGGCCAGACGGTGGGCGATGACGATGCAGGTGCGGCCCGCAAACAGCACCTTCAGGGCCTTCTGGATCGCCTGTTCGGTGAAGGAGTCGATATTGGCCGTGGCCTCGTCGAGGATCAGGATCTGGGGATCGGCCACCAGGGCGCGGGCGAAGGACAGCAGCTGACGCTGGCCGAGCGACAGGTTGCGCCCCCTCTGGCCGAGCTGTGTGTCATAGCCCTCGGGCAGACGCATGATGAAGTCGTGGGCCGAGACCGACTTGGCCGCGGAGATCACGTCCTCCCGGGTGGCGCCTTCGGTATTGTAGCGGATGTTCTCCTCGATGGTGCCGCTGAACAGGAAGGGCTCCTGCAGCACCATACCGATGTTGCGGCCGAGCGACTCCAGGGTCACATCGCGCACGTCGCGGCCGCCGATCAGCACCTGGCCCTGGTCCACCTCATAGAAGCGATGGGCGAGCGCGATGATGCTGGTCTTGCCCGAGCCGGTGGGGCCCACCAGCGCCACCACCTGGCGGGGCTGCACCTCGAAGCTCACATTGTGCAGAACCGGCCTGGCCGGGTCATAGCCGAAGGTGACATTGCGGAACTCCACCGTCGGCTCGAAGTCGGCCAGAGGCTCAGCATCAGGCTTGTCGACGATGGTCACCGGCACATCGAGGACCTCGAAGATCCGGTGACCGGCGGCCATGGCTCGCTGCATGATGGTGTACTGCATGGACAGCATGCGGACCGGATCGAAGAAGCGCTGCACATAGAAGATGAAGGCGACCATGACGCCGACATCCAGCCGCCCGCCCAGCACCGCATTGCCGCCGACCACGATGACGATGCCCATGGCGAGGCCCGTCAGGACATCGACGGTGGGCACCATCACCTGGGTCATGGCCGCCGAGCCGTTCTGGGCGCTCATGTTCTCCCGGGCCTTCTCCTCGTAGAGCTTGAAATTCATCGCCTCGCGGCGGCTCTCCTGGACGGTGCGGACGCCTTGGATGTTTTCGGCCAGCGCGCTGTTGGCCGTGGACGAGGCGTCCCGGGCCTCCCGGAAGGTCTTCTTGGAGAAGGGCAGCCAGATGGCCCGGACCACGATCAGGGCCGGGATCACCGTCAGCGTCAGCAGGCCCAGCTGCAGGTCCATGCTGAGCAGGGCGACCGTGATGCCGATCAGGAGCGCGATGTCGCCCACTGCGCCTGTGGTGCTTTCCAGGAACTCCTGCAGGGCGTTCACGTCGCCCTGTAGCCGGGCCATGATCCGGCCCACATGGGTCTTGTCCATGAAGGACAGGGACACATCCTGGAAGTGGCTGAACATGGAGCGGCGGACATCGAAGATGACCCGCTGGGCCAGC
This sequence comes from Caulobacteraceae bacterium, assembly GCA_027489335.1. Lineage (GTDB taxonomy): Bacteria > Pseudomonadota > Alphaproteobacteria > Caulobacterales > Caulobacteraceae > Phenylobacterium. The sequence continues at coordinate 209,185 of JAIXZX010000001.1, forward strand.
CGCGAACTCATCCACTGTTCGAGGAAGAAGGCGGCCGCATTCAGGATCACCACGCCGACGAAGATGGCGATGATGGTGTCCAGACGGGCGTCATCGCCGCCGCCGACCGCGGCGTTCACCGCCTGGCCGATCATGTAGGGGATGGCGATGGCCGTGGCCGCCGAGATCAGCACGGCGATCTGGGCGCCGATCACGAAGGCCTTGTGCGGCTTCAGATAGTGGACGAAGCGGCCGAGAATCTTCGGGTTGATCGAGGCGAAGATCTCCTCGGCGTCGTCGCTGCCCAGAGTGGCGCGGGCCTTGCGCGGCGTCTGGGAGGCGACGTCGTTCCCACGGTCGAAGACGAAATCGCTCATGCCCGCACCCCTTCAGTCTGACTGGAGGCAGGCGCCTCGGCCGGTAGATCCGGCGGCAGGTCTTCTGACAATCCGCCGCCGTCGGCGCGGGTCTGCAGGGCGTAGAGCTCAGCATAGACGCCGCCGGCCGCCACCAGGCTCTGGTGGTCGCCCCGCTCCACCACGCGGCCCTCATCCAGAACGATGATCTGATCGGCGTGCATCAGGGAGGACAGGCGGTGGGCGATGATCACCGTGGCCTTGGCCTTGGTGGCGCTGGCCAGGGCGTCGCGGACCTTGCGCTCGGTGACCGCATCGATGGCGGCGGTGGAGTCGTCGAAGATCATGACGCCGGGGCCGGGCACCACGCCTCTGGCGATGGACATCCGCTGACGTTGACCGCCGGACAGCGCCACGCCGCGCTCGCCCACCCGGGTGGTGTAGCCGGTGGGCAGGCCGGCGATGTAGTCGTGCAGCTGGGCCGTGCGGGCCGCGCCGACGATGCGGTCCTCCTCCGCCCAGGGATCGGCATAGGCGACATTGTTGGTCACCGTCGTGTCGAACAGGAAGGCCTCCTGCTGCACGAGGCCGACATACTCCCGCAGGGAGGCCAGGCTGACCTCGCGGATGTCCTGACCATCGATGGTGATCCTGCCGCCGGTGACGTCGTAGAAGCGCGGGATCAGGTTGGCGATGGTCGACTTGCCGCTGCCCGGCGCGCCGACGACACCCAGGGTCTGGCCGGGGCGGACCTCGAAGCTGACATCGCTCAGGACCGGGCGGCCTTCATCATAGGCGAAGTCCACATGCTCGAAGCGCAGCACCCCTTGCGTCGGCGCGAGCGGCTGAGCGCCAGGCGAATCGGCGATCTCGGGCTCCAGGTCTAGGACCTCGAACACCCGCCCGCCCGATGAGGTGGCCCGGGCTGCGGAGGCGAAGATCATGGCGATCTGCCGGATCGGGGCCTGCAGCAGGGTCATGTAGGTGAGGAATTCGGTGAGCCGGCCCACCGACATGGCGCCGGCGATCACCTGGTGGCCGCCATACCAGAGCAGCAAGGCCATGGAGCCGTAATAGCTCAGCGTCATGGCGGTGATCGCGCGGAAGCGCAGGGTGATGCGCTTGAACGAATATTGCAGGGCGTTGTCGGCGGCGACGTCGAACTTGGCCATCTCGAAGGCCTTGGCCGAGAAGGCGCGCACCACCCGGATGCCCTGGAGGTTCTCCTCCATGGTCAGCGTCAGGATCGACATCAGCTGCTGGACCCGCAGCCAGGTGACTCGCAGCAGGAAGCCCATCCGCGCCAGGAACCAGCCGGCGATCGGCACGAAGGCCAGCGCCAGGAAGGCCATGGTGACGTCGGTCGAGAACATCATGAAGGCCGAGACCGACAGCAGCATGACCAGCGTCAGGGTCTGCATCATGCCGCCCTGGATGAAGGCCCGCGTCCCCTCCAGATCCAGCATGCCCCGGGTCACCAGGTCGCCGGAGTGGATCCTGTCGTGGAAGCCGAAGGACAGGCGCTGGAGCTGCTGGAAGAAGGCCAGCCGCAGGTCATAGGCCACAAGCTGGCTGACCTTTTCGGCCACATAGCCGCCATAGCCGGTGAGCAGGCCCCGCAGGCTGGCGGCGCCGAGCACCAGCAGGGCGGTGGTCATGAGGGCGCGCTGAACCTCATCGACGCTGGCGTTCTCGCTCGCGAGCAGCAGGTGCGCCTGGTCCACCGCCTGGCCAAACAGCCGCGGCAGGGTCAGGCTGAACACGGCCGCGCCGATGGAGCAGCCGACAGCCAGGGCCACAAGGCCCGGATAGCGCAGGGCCAGCCCCATGATTCTGCGCAGGACCCGGGGCATAGCCGAGACGTCAATCGACACAGAATCCGCCGCCGCATCCCTGGGGGAGGGGCGTGAATCACTCATCTGAAAATGTCCAATCTTGGTATGACGCCATCATGCGGCGCCACCAGGGGTCGCGCCACCGTCTTTTGACGCCGCCGCCAAATAGTCCGTCTGCGTGACATCCGTCCGGGCCTTGGGGCGCCGAACGACCAGACAACCTGGGCCTCAGGCCGGCAGGGGCTGGGCCTGCGGGGCGACGGTTACCGGCAAGGCCGGCGGGGCCGGTCGCGGCCGCAGCCGTTCGCCCTTCAGCCAGATCTTCAGGGCCTCCCAGTGGATGGCCCCCATGACGCCCAGGGTCATCCAGGGATGGGCGAGCCAGGCCGAAAACAGGGCGCGGTCGGTGAGCGGCGCCCGTTGGCCAGCGAAGCTCGCCGACAGCAGAGGGCCCTGCCCATCGGCGACCTCGATACTGATGGCGACCTTCTCCCCCGGCGGGCGGATCGTGAAGGCGTAGGTCAGGTCCATGTCCATGAAGGGGGAGACATAGAAGCCCTTGTCGATGGCCTGACGGACGACGTCGCCTGGCTCGGCGTCCGGCGCAGGGATCAGATAGCTGTGCCGGTCGCCGAAGGTGTTGTTCACCTCATAGAGGATGGCGCTGAGCGCCCCGTCGGCGCGGTGACAGAAATAGACACTCAAAGGGTTGAACACGCCCCCCAGGACCCGCGGCATGCAGAGCAGGCGGACGGGTCCGCCGGTCTCCAGCCCCGCGGCGTGGAGATGGGCCTCCACCTGGGCCTTGAGCGGCCGGGGCGAGCCGTCCCCGTGGTCGCGGCTGTGGACGCTGAACAGACTGGGGCTGTCGAAGCCGAACAGGCGGAGGCCGCGGGCGAGCCGCGGTCCCTCATCCAGATCCACCAGCAGCATGAAGATGCGGTAGCGCAGGGCGTGCGCCCGGGGCCGCGTGCGGGCGTGCAGGACCAGCCCCGGATAGAGGCCCGAGGCTGGCGGGCTCACGCGGCGGCCTCAGCCAGCGCAGGCGTCGGGGCCGGGCGCAGACGGATGCGCCCCGACTCGTCCTCCACCGACCAGGGCCGGCGCACCCCACCGAGTTGCTCGGCCACCGCCAGGCCCGACTGCAGCCCGTCCTCATGGAAGCCATGGCCGAAATAGGAGCCGCAGAACCAGGTGCGGTTGGCGCCCTGCAGGGACCAGAGCTCGGCCTGTGCGTCCAGGGCGCCGGCGTCAAACAGGGGGTGCTCGTAAATCTCGGTGCGGATCACCGCGTCCGGCGCGATCTCCCGGTTGGGATTAAGGGTGACGAACAGCTCCGGCTGGGCTGGGAGGCTCTGCAGCTTGTTCATCCAGTAGGTGACGCTGCCCTCCTCGGCCGAACCCCGGCGGCCCAGGTGGTTCCAGCTGGTCCAGGCCGCCCGACGCTTCGGCATCAGGGTCGGATCGGTATGCAGAACGGTGAGATTGCGGCTGTAGCGGAAGGCCGACAGCAGACGGGTCTCCTCGGCGCCCGGGTCTTCCAGCAGGGCCAGCGCCTGGTCCCCGTGGGTGGCGATCACCACCTCGTCGAACCGCTCCACCTGACCGCTGGCCAGACGCAGATCGACGCCGGTGGCCTCGCGCCGGACGCCCACCACGCGGACGCCCGTGCGCGTCTCGCCCTTAAAGGCGGCGGCCAGCCGCGACACATAGGTGCGGCTGCCCCCTTCCACCGTGCGCCAGAGGCCACGGCCGAAGATGCTCATCATGCCGTGGTTCTGGAAGAAGCGGATCAGCGCCGCAGCCGGATAGGCGCCAATGGCCCCGAGGGGCGTCGACCAGATGGCCGCGGCCTGGGGCAGCAGATGATCATCCCGGAAGGCCTGGCTATAGCCCTTATCGCGCAGGTAATCGTCGAGGCTGGTGAGCGGCGCCTCAAGGGACGCCAGATCCCGCGGCGCCTGCCGATAGAAGCGGGTCACGTCCCGCAGCATCCGCCAGTAGCGGGGGCTGAACAGATTCCCGATCTGGGCGAACAGGGCCTGGGAGGAGTATTCGAACGCCCCGTCATCCAGGGACACACTGAGCGCCATGTCGGCGTCCAGGGTGGGCACGCCCAGGTGCTGCAGCAGGGCGGTGAAGTTCGGATAGTTGTCTTCGTTATAGACGATGAAGCCGGTGTCCACCGGCACGACGCCATCTGGTCCCCCCGGGGCGTCCACCGTATTGGCGTGCCCCCCAAGCCGGCCATCGCCCTCGAAGAGGGTGACGTGGTGGCGAGAGCTGAGCAGCCAGGCCGCCGAAAGGCCCGCGACGCCTGAGCCGACCACGGCAATCCGCAACGGCCTGGAACTGTTGTCTGCGCCCACGGGAACTCCTTAGCTGATCAGGATTGGTCAGACCGCCGCCCCACCGGCGCCGACCTCAAGCTGTACGAGGCGAGTACGTGGCCGGATGCAGCCAGGCCGACGCATCCGAAGCTTCAGGACTCGCGTAACCAGACTGTCGGACATGGCCCGGCGCGTCGACTCTCCCGCGCCACACAGAAGGAACGCCGCCTCCATGAGTTTTATCGGTTCGGCCATCCAGGCCTTTGAAGGGGCGCCGGCGCCCGACCTCATGCGTCGGGCCGCCATCGAGCTGCTGGTGGCCAACGCCCGGCGGCAGCTTGGCAAGGCTGGCCCCGAGGCCGAGGCCGCCTTCGCCCGGGAGATGGCTGCGCGCCCCATCGCCGAACACACCACCGCGGCCAATGAGCAGCACTATGAGCTGCCGGCGGCCTTCTTTCAGAAGGTGCTGGGCCCACAGCTGAAATATTCCAGCAGCCTCTATGATCCCGGCGTCGAGGACCTGGCTGCGGCCGAGGAAAACGCCCTGTCGGAAACCGCCGAACACGCCGGTCTCGCCGACGGGCAGGAGATCCTGGAGCTGGGCTGCGGCTGGGGATCGCTGACCCTGTGGATGGCCCGGGCCCTGCCCGGCGCGAAGATCACCGCGGTGTCCAATTCCGCCAGCCAGGGAGCCTATATCCGCGAACAGGCCAGGGCCGCAGGCCTGACCAACGTCACCGTGCTGACCGCCGACATGAACACCTTCGAAGCGCCGGGGCGATTCGACCGGGTGGTCTCGGTGGAGATGTTCGAACACATGGCCAACTGGCGGGCCCTGCTGACCCAGGTGCGCGACTGGCTGAAGCCTGACGGCCGGGCGTTCATCCATGTGTTCACCCATCGCACCACACCCTACCGGTTCGACGTGGACGACGAGTCCGACTGGATCGGACAGCACTTCTTCTCCGGCGGCGTCATGCCCAGCCACGGGCTGATGGCGCAGTTCCCGGACCTGTTCGAGGTGGAGGCCGACTGGCGATGGTCGGGGCGCCACTATGAACGCACCGCCCTGGACTGGCTGGCCAATTTCGACCGCAACGACGCGGCCATCCGTGGCGTTCTGCGGGAGGTCTATGGGGACGCCGCCCCCCTTTGGCGGCGGCGTTGGCGGCTGTTCTTCCTGGCGACGGCGGGCCTGTTCGGCCACCGTGGCGGCGAGGAATGGGGCGTCAGCCACTACCGTCTGAAGCCGGTCCGCTGAAGGAATAGGATCCCATGCTGAAATATCTCATCGGCTACCTCGGCACAGGCCTGGCCTTCGCCATCATCGACGCGGTCTGGCTGACCACGGTCGGCCCCAAACTCTATCGCCCGACCCTGGACGAGGTGCTGGCCGACCAGTTCGCCCTTGGCCCCGCCATCGCCTTCTACCTGATCTATATCGCCGGGATCATGATCCTGGCAGTCAGCCCGGCCGTGCGCGACGGCGGCTGGACGCAGGCGCTCACCACCGGCGCCATACTGGGCTTCCTCTGCTACGCCACCTACGACCTGACCAACCAGGCGACCCTGAAGGTCTGGGCGACCCACATCACGCTGGCCGACATCGCCTGGGGCACGGTCTTGACCGGCGCCTCGGCCACCGCCGGCTACTTCGTCACCCGCTGGGCTGAGCGCACCTTCTAGCGCGCGGCGCCCCTCCCCCGGCCGCCTGATCCGGCCTCTGTTCGGATTGGGCGGCCGTTGTCGTTGCGGAATTCCGCTGTCATTGTGCGGCCCAAGGGCGGCCCGGGCGGCGGTCAGGCATATTGCGTCTGATCCCTCCGGACCCATGCCGTCCCCCAACGATAATCAGACGCGCCCTGCGCCCGGCATTCCGGTCAGCAGGCGCCGGGAGGAATTTGATGGAAGATTTGAAAGAGCGCGTGGGCCTGGAAGAACGGCTCGACCAAGCCGCCGTCACCGGCATGACCATGGCCGTCTGGGCCGACGTCCAGCCCGACAAGCCCGCGGTGATCGACGCCTATGGCAAGTCGCGGACCTTCGCCGAGGTCAACGCCAACGCCAACCGCCTGGCCCGCCTCTTTCGTCAGCATGGGGTTCAGCCCGGCGACAGCCTGGCGCTGGTCTGCTCGAATCGGGTTGAGTTCATCGAGGTCCTGGCCGCCACCATGCGCTCCGGCGTGCGCATCACCCCGGTCAACTGGCACCTGAACGCCGACGAAATCGCCTACATCATCAATGACTGCGAGGCCAAGGTCCTGGTCGGCGACGTCCGGGTCGCCGTGATCGGCGAGGCCGCGACCCACTGCCCGCACCTGACGCTGAAGCTGTCGGTGGGCGGCGATATCGACGGCTTCGTCGACTATGACACCGCCCTTGGGCCCCTGGACGGGTCGGACATCTCAGATCCGGTCCTGGGCAACCAGATGATGTACACCTCGGGCACCACCGGGCGCCCGAAGGGCGTCTATCGCCCCACCCCGGTCGTCACGCCGGTGAGCATCCTGGCCGGCCGCGGCTATGACGACACCTCCATCCAGCTCTGCGCAGGCCCCGCCTATCACGCCGCCCCGCTGGCCTTTGATGTGCGCGCCGCCATGGGCACCGGTTCGACCCTGATCTTCATGGACAAGTGGGACTCCGAGCAGGTCCTGCGCACCATCAGCGAGCAGAAGGTCACCCACCTGCACATGGTGCCGATCATGTTCCAGCGCCTGCTGGACCTTCCGGCCGAGGTGAAGGCCAAATACCCGGTCGACCATGTGCGCTACATCGTCCACGGGGCGGCGCCCTGCCCGCCCGAGGTCAAGCAGGCGATGATCGACTGGTTCGGCCCGGTGCTCAGCGAGTACTATGCCGGCTCCGAAGGCGGGGCGGGCTTCACGATCAATTCCGATGAGTGGCTGAAGAAGCCTGGCAGCGTCGGCAAGCGCCCGGCCCTGCTGCAGGTGCGGATCATCGACGAGCAGGGCAATGACTGCCCCAATGGCGTGCCCGGCACCATCTACCACCAGCTGCCCCCCGGCGGCGGCTTCCAGTACTACAAGGACGAAGCCAAGACCCAGGCCTCCCGGGTCGGCGACTTCTTCACCATGGGCGATGTCGGCTATTTCGATGAGGACGACTATCTGTTCCTCACCGGCCGCAGCGCCGAGACCATCATCTCCGGCGGGGTGAACATCTACCCGCAGGAAATCGACAACGAGCTGATCAAGCACCCGGCCGTGGCCGACTCATCCACCGTCGGCATCCCGCACGCCGAATGGGGCGAGCAGGTGAAGGCGGTCATCATGCTCAACGAGGGCTATGAGCCCAGCGACCAGCTGGCCCACGAGATCCTCGACTTCGCCCGCAAGGCCCTGCCCGGCTTCAAGGTGCCCCGCAGCCTGGACTTCGTCACCGAGCTGCCCCGCAGCGAGGCCGGCAAGATCCAGCGCAACAAGGTCCGGGCCCCCTACTGGGAAGGCCGCGCCCGGCAGATCTGATCGCAGCGCCGCGCCGGGACCCGTTCCGGCGCGGCGAAATCTTGCGAAAACATCCGTGTTTGGCGTGACCTCCGGGAGCGTGGCATGTACCGCGACCTTAAAGACCCGCGAGTGTCCGCCATGCCGATTCCATTCATCGACCTGCAGGCCCAGCGCCAGCGCCTCGGCGAGCCCCTCGAGGCCGCCATCCTCGAGGTGGTGCGCTCAGGCGCCTATGTGATGGGACCGCAGGTGGCCGCCTTTGAGGCCGCACTCGGGGACTTTGGCCAGGCGCCGCATGTCCTGTCCTGCGGGTCCGGCACCGAGGCCCTGATGCTGCCGCTGATGGCCTGGGGGATCGGGCCCGGCGATGCGGTCTTCTGTCCCTCGTTCACCTTCGCGGCCACCGCCGAGGTCGTGCCCCTGGTGGGCGCATCCCCGGTCTTCGTCGACATCCTGCCCGACACCTACAACATGGACGCCGCCCATCTGGAGGCCGCCATCACCGCGGTGAAGGCCGAAGGCAGGCTGACGCCTAAGGCGGTGATCGCGGTCGACCTGTTTGGCCAGCCCGCCGACTATCCGGCCATCAGCGCGGTCTGCCAGAAGCATGGCCTGAAGCTCATCGCCGATTCCGCGCAAGGCTTTGGCTGCACGCTGGGCGGCCATCATCCCCTGCACTGGGCCGATGTGGCGACCACCAGCTTCTTCCCGGCCAAGCCGCTGGGCTGCTACGGCGACGGCGGAGCGGTGCTGAGCAAGGACGCGCGCCTGCACGACCTGCTGGTCTCCCTGCGGGTGCATGGCCAGGCGGTGAAGTCGGATCTGGAAGGCCGCACCTTCGACCATGATCCCAAATATCTGAACATGCGCATCGGCATGAACGCGCGGATGGACACGGTGCAGGCCGCCGTCCTCTTGCAGAAACTGTCCATCTTCGCCGACGAGATCGAGGCGCGGAACCGGGTGGCCCATCGCTATGCCCAGGGGCTGTCCGACGTGGTCCGCACCCCCGCGGTGATCGACGGCGGGGTTTCGGTCTGGGCCCAGTACACCATCGAGACCGAAGACCGTGACGGACTGGCCGCCCACCTGAAGGCGGCCGAGATTCCCACCGCCGTCTATTATCCGATCCCGATTCACAAGCAGGGGGTCTATTCGGTCTATCCTGTGGGACCGGGCGGGTTGCCCGCGACCATGGCGGCGTCGGAGCGGGTCATCAGCCTGCCCATGCACCCCTATCTGGAGGCCGACGTGCAGGATCAGATCATCGCCGCCATCCGAGCCTTCGCCGGTCGCAACGCATGAGTGGCGAGCGCGCGCCGCCACATCATCCGATGGCGGATCAAATGGCCTCGGAGTTCGAAGCCCGCGCCGAATCCCGGGATCTGGTGATCGGCGTCATCGGCCTGGGCTATGTGGGCCTGCCGCTGGCCGAGGGCTTCCTCGGCAAGGGTTTCCGGGTCCTGGCCTATGACCCGGACTCCGCAAAGATCGAGGCCCTGAACGGCGGCCGCAGCTATATCAAACACATTTCCGATGACCGGGTCGCAGCCATGGGCGCCACCGGCCGGTTGGAGGCCACCACCGACGAGGCGCGCCTGGCCTCCGCCGACGCGCTGCTGATGTGCGTGCCGACGCCTTTGAACGTCCACCGCGAGCCGGACCTCTCCTACGTGGCCGATTGCGCGACGACCATCTCCCGCCACCTGCGCCGCGGCCAGCTGGTGGTGCTGGAATCCACCACCTATCCCGGCACCAGCGAGGAGCTGATCCGGCCGATCCTGGAACAGGCCACGGGCCTCAAGTCGGGCATCGACTTCGCCATCGCCTACAGCCCCGAGCGGGAAGATCCCGGCAACCTCGACTTCGGGGCCACCACCATCCCCAAGGTGGTCGGCGCCGACACCGACGCCGAGCGCCGGATGGCGATCGCAGTCTATTCGCCGCTGACCCAGGTGGTTCCCGTCAGCGACCTGAAGACGGCCGAGGCGGTCAAGCTGACCGAGAACATCTTCCGGCTGGTCAATATCGCCCTCGTCAACGAGCTGAAGGTGGTTTTCGAGAGCATGGACATCGACATCTGGGAGGTGATCGATGCGGCCAAGACCAAGCCCTTTGGCTATATGCCCTTCTATCCGGGGCCGGGCCTGGGCGGGCACTGCATCGCCATCGACCCTTTCTACCTGACCTGGAAGGCGCGGGCGCACGGCGAGGCGACCCGCTTCATCGAGCTGGCCGGCGACGTGGTCGCAGCCCTTCCCCGCCGGGTGGTGGAAGCTGTGGCCGAGTCCCTGTCGAGCCGCGAGGGCAAGGCGGTCAAGGGCGCGCGCATCCTGGTGGTGGGCCTGGCCTACAAGAAGAATGTCGACGACATGCGCGAGAGCCCCTCGCTGCACGTGATCCGCCTGCTGCGCGAGCGCGGGGCCGCCGTCGACTATTACGACCCGCATATCCCGGTGGTTCACGACACCGGCGAACATCCCGAGGTGGCCGGCATGGCCTCCATAGGCTGGGACGAGGCGACGCTGGCGGCCTACGACTGCGCGGTGATCTGCACCGACCACGACATGGTGGACTACGCGACCCTGACCCGGGTCGTCCCCCTGGTCATCGACACCCGCAACGCCGTCGGCCGCCTGGCCCCGGACTTCGCCGACCAGGTCCGCAAGGCGTAAGGATCAGCCCCCCAGGTCCGTCACCCTCGGGCTTGACCCGAGGGTCCATGCACACCGGGCCAATCCTGTGTTCATGGATGGTCGGGTCAAGCCCGACCATGACGGTGGAAAAGGCGCCTACTTGAACCAGCAGAGTTGTTCGGTGGTGGCCAGCAGGACGCCATCGCGGGACCAGAGCGCCCCGTGCTGGTCGAAGAAGCCGCTCTCGAACCGGCGGCCCTTGGCCTCGCCCAGGATGAAGTCGCCGCCCACCGCCGCGAGCTCAGCCGGCGTGGCGTGGAAATAGACGCTCATGCTCACCGTCGAGGCCGGCCGGCGCTCAGCGCTGCGATAGAAGATGCGTGGGGCGAACACGTCGGCCAGGCCCGCCAGCAGCACATAGTCCAAGGGTCTCGCCTGATGGTCGCGCATCCAGTTTCGCGTCAGGCTGTCAGGGTTCTCCTGCAGCGGCGCCGAACCCTGGACTGGCCGCTGCTCAAACATGGCGGTGAAGAACCCCGGGCGGGTGGGGATGCTCTCGATGTCCTCGGGAGCCTTCACGCCCTCGGGAAAGCTCGCCTCGTGGGTCGAGAAGGTTTCGCGGCGCTGGCCCAGCGTCACCATGGCCATGGCCACGGGCGCGCCGTTCTGGATAAGCTCGGAGGTCCAGAACTCGACCGACTTGCCCTGGCGGGCGGGCCGGGTGGAGAGCTGCAGGGGGCTCTCGTCGAGCCCGCCCATCAGATTGACGGTCATGGCCACCGGCGTGCCCGCGTGGTCGCCCTCGGCCAGCACGGCCTTCAGCAGCAGGGCGGCGGTCCAGCCACCCCAGGGGCCGATCATGTTCCAGTAGCGCTTGTCGATGCGGGAGTCCCACAGACGGGGACCAGCCGGCGTCAGCGGCAGGGCTTCGTCGAAATCGTGCAGGCGCACGGGCGCGGCGTCGTCCATGGGAAATCCCTCGAAAGAATGCAGGCGCGGCGGGGAGGCCGCGAACAATGGCCTGCTTCTATGGAGGGCGCCGCAGCGTAAGGCTAGATCGTCAGTTCCAGGCCGCCGCGATCCGCGCCGCCTCGGCGCGGCCCTGGTCCAACCCGGCCCGGGCGGCGTCGGGACGGCGGGCGAAGTTCATCAGATTGACCCCCATGGCCGCAGCGCTGCCCGCATCCGGGCTGATCAGCACCACCTGCGCGCCTGCGGACTTGAGGACCGAGATTTCGCCGTCCAGTTGCCTGGCCATGGCCTCGGCCGCGGGCCCCGCGCTATCGCCGCCGCGCACCTGCACCAGGACCACCAGATCATGGCCCTTGGCCATGTCGGCGTTGAGAGAGGAGCGCATGCCGCCGTCGATGTAACGCCGGCCCTTGAGGGTCACCGGCGGATAAACCCCGGGCACCGAGCACGAAGAGGCCACCGCGCGGGTGACGCCGACGCCGGAGTCCTTGGTCCAGAGCTGAAACGCGCCGGTCAGGGCGTCCACCGCCGTGCAGGCGAAGCCGCGCTCTGGCCAGGCGTCCTCGGCCAGGCCCGCGAACGACCGGCCGAAGGAGGCGATGAAGGCGGCCTCATCCACCGTCTCGGCGGCGAGCGCAAAGGCGCCGATGTCGGCGCGCACGGCCTCGGCCGGCCGGGCGCCGGATCTGGCCTCCTGCATCATCTTCATCAGCGGCGTGAGGTCGGGCGCCGGGCGGGGCGACTCGCCGGCCTTGGCGGGCGGCTGACGCGGGCGATCGGCCTCGGCCAGGATGGGGGTCGCCAGCTCTCCGGCCGGGTCGCCGAGCGCCAGCCGGGCGCCGACAAAGGATCCCGCGGAGGTCCCGAGAATGAAGTCCGCGGCGCCCAGGTCGACGCTGGCCTCGGCGAGGCCCGCGATGAGGCCGGACTCCCAGGCGATGCCCACCGGCCCGCCGCCGCCCAACACCAGCGCCTTGCTCATCTGTCTCTCCCGATCCGTGTTCTGTCTTTCAGCCAGGATCGGGCGCCTGGACGGCCATGTCCACGCAAGGCTCAAAACGAATGAGAGCGCAGCCAAGGACTGCGCTCTCTCCGTCAGGATGAGACCGGAACTCCCCCAAGCCCGGCCGACGCCCCCACAGGGGTAAGGACGCTCCTAACAGGCCTTTTCGCGGTAGAGCCCCAGAAGGTGGTTCATCCGCTGTTGTTGAGGCGACACCGTCGGCGCCGCCGCCTCGCCGCCGGTGGCCACCGCCTGGCCGACAGCCTGGGAGCCGGAGTCCACAACTGCGGTCAGGGCCTGGGCGGCGAAGGGGCTGAAGGCCCCACCCACCATGCCGCGGGCGAGCCCATAGCGCGCCGCGCCGCCCAGGACGCCGCTGGCCAGGCCACCGGCCAGGCCCCGGCCTTGCTTGGCCCGCTGGGCCTGCTTGGCGGCCTCCGCCTGCTCGGCCATCAGTTGGGCGTTCAGCGTGTTGGCTTCCGCCCCGATCTGCTCGCAGCTCATGGCCCGGTCGCCGGGTCGCAGCACCTGATAGACGTTGGGATCGATCAGCGGCGCCGCCGGCGCGGCCGCGGGGGCGGGCGGCAGGCTTTCGGCCGGCGCGGCGGCGGCCGCGGGGGGCAGGGTTGCGGGGTCCGGGGTCTGGGCGACCGCGGCGCCGGCGGCCAGCGCCAGGGCGGCCGTGGCGCAGAACAAGCGCTTCATGAGGGTGGTCTCCAACAGGTGAGTGGGAATGGGGAGGATCACTGGCCGCGAGCCCTGCGGATTTCGGCCACAAGGGCTGCGTTGAAGCCCTGGAAGGCTGCGCGACTCAGGGCGGCGTAGCGCTTGGGCGAAACCTCGGCGTCGTAGACGAGGCTCTGGCGGTAGACTGAGCCGAAGCCGATGCTGACCAGGGCGTTGTGGGTGGCGATGGAGTCCGAACGGTCGGCGGTCTGGGCGAGGATGCCGAAGGGCTGCGGGGTGAAAGCCCCCTTGGTGGTGAACCAGCCGGGCATGGCGCCGCCGCTGTTGTTCCCCCAGACGAAGTCGACCTTTGAGGTGGGGTTGATCCCAAACCGCAGGTCGGCGTCCACCGAGGCCGAGCCGCTGTAGGTGCGCCGGCCCGTGCTCTCCATGTCGATGTAGTCGAGCAGCACCCGCGGCGACAGGACGATGGCGTCCAGGTCACGGCTGGCGCGTCCGAACCGCAGCAAGGCGCCCGAGGCGGCCACCGCCCCCATGCCCGTCTCGAAGGCGTGGCCCTTGATGATCGGCAGGGCGCGGGGCCCATAGGCGACCCAGGCCTTGGTGGCGCGACTGTCGATGATCCCCTGGCCGCCGACAGGACCATCGTACCGCGACAGGCCACGCATCTGCTCGGAGGTCTGGAAGGTCGCGAGGTCGACCACCTCGAAGCCCGCGGCTTCAAGCTGGGCCACCAGGTCGGCATAGGCCGCGTCGGCCATGTCCTGAGCCATCGCATCGGTAAGGCCCACAAGCCGGGTGGCGATCTGGGTCCGGCGCTGGTTGGTGTCCAGCCCGGCGCCGCCGCCAAACGCGCTCGCGGACGCGCCCTGCACGAAGGCCAAGGTGTAGCCTGGGATGACGATCTTCGGCCGGTTGGCCAGGTAGCGGGTGGAATGGCCCTGCAGCGCCACCGGCAGGGGCGGCGCATTGTCCGGCATCATGTCGAGCTGGGCGAGGCTGACCTGTCCACTGGCGTCCGCGCCGGCGTAGCTGCGCCCCACGGCCCCGCTGACAGAGGTGGCGCCGGTGCGGCCGGACGAGGCGTCCTTGGCCGGCGCAGCGCCAGGCGCCGGGGCGTAGAGGGCGCCAAAGGGATCAGCCTGGCCCAGCGCAGGGGCCGGCAGGGACAGGGCAAGGACGGCCGTGGCGGCCAGGGCCGTCTGGCCCCAGAGCGGGCGGAAAGCGGTGAGGCGCATGGGGGATGGCCTTGGACGGAGAACGAGGTCGTGTTGTCCTCAGTCCTGGCCCCTGCGGCGGCACGCCGCATGATCCAAACGGACTAGGCTGACCCAAACCTCCGTGCTCGGCGCCTTGCGGGAGAGGCCCGGTCATGGGAAGGCTTGGCGTCAAACGTTTGTTTTAAGTCATTAGGGAGAGCGCCATGAAGGCTGCGGTCTATTACGAGAACGGTGGTCCCGAGGTCCTGAAGTACGAGGAAATCCCGGACCCGGTCTGCCATCCCAAGGGCGTCATTATCCGCGTCGAGGCCATCGCCATCGAGGGCGGGGACACCCTGAATCGCTGGCGCGGCCCCCTGATGACCAATCCGCATGTGGTCGGCTATCAGGCCGCCGGCGAGATCATCGAGATCGGCGAGCAGGTCACCAATGTGAAGGTCGGCCAGAAGGTCGCGACCGTGAACAACTGGGGCAGCCACGCCGAGCTGCGCTCGGTCCCGGCCCGCAACTGCTGGCCGATTCCCGACGGCTTCGATGTGCGCAAGGCCGCCGCCATTCCGGTCACCTTCGGCACTGCCCATGACTGCCTGTTCGAATTCGGCCGCATGAAGAAGGGCGAGACCGTCTTGGTCCAGGCCGGCGCCTCGGGCGTGGGCGTGGCCGCCATCCAGCTGGCCAAGCGGGCCGGCGCAGGGCTCATCCTGGCGACAGCCTCGTCGGACGAGCGCCTGGAGAAGCTCAAGCGCCTCGGCCTTGACCACGGCATCAACTACACCCGCGACGATGTGGTGAAGGAGGTCAAGCGCCTCACCGACAACAAGGGCGTAGACGTGGTCGTCGATTCCGTCGGCGGCTCGACCCTGCAGGGCTCGATCAATTCGCTGGCCTATCGTGGCCGGGTCTCCATGGTCGGCGCGGCTGGGCGCGAGCCCATGGTGGTCGATGTCGGCACCATGATGGGCGGCAACCGCGCCCTGTCGGGCGTCTTCCTCGGCGCCGAGATCGGCACTGATCGGGTGCACGACAACATCCAGCAGCTGATCGAGGACGCCGCCAAGGGCGAGCTGGAAGTGATCATCGACAAGGAATTCCCCCTGTCCGACGCCGCCGGCGCCCATGCCTATATCGAGAGCCGCCAAGCTGTCGGCCGGGTGGTCCTGGTCCCCTGATCGCCCCGTGATCGGACGGCGCGGGCCCTGCGCTCGCGCCGTCCGCCATCCTCATTCAGAAAAAACTGGGAGGCCGCCATGCCCCGCGCCGCCGTCAATGGCATCGAGATCGAGTACGAGACCTTCGGGCCTGACGACGCCCCGGCCGTTCTGCTGATCAACGGCCTCGGGTCGCAGATGACCCGCTGGCCCGTCCCCTTCTGCGAGAAGCTGCTGGCCCGGGGCTACCGCGCCATCCGCTTCGACAACCGCGACGTGGGCCGCTCCACCTGGTTCCAGTCCGGTGACCGCTACACCCTGTCGGACATGGCCGCGGACGCGGCGGGCCTGCTGGACCACCTGAAGATCGACAAGGCCCATGTGGCCGGCGTGTCCATGGGCGGCATGATCGCCCAGACGGTGGCCATCGAGCATCCGGACCGCGTGCGCTCCCTCACGTCGATCATGTCGGCCACCGGCGCGCCGGGCACCATGGATGCGACGCCCGAGGCCGCCGCCGTCCTGACCCAGGTCGCCCCGGATCCCAACGTCGACGAAGAGGCCTTCGTCGCCCACGGCATGAAGAATGCGCGCACCATCGGCAGCCCAGGCTATCCGTGGTCGGACGATGCTTTGCGCGAGCGGGTGCTGTCGGAGATGCGCCGGGCCTACAATCCCAAGGGCGTACAGCGCCAGCGCGGGGCAATCGGCGCCAGTGGCGACCGGACCGAGAAGCTCAGCCAGTTGGACGTGCCCACCGTCGTCCTGCACGGCGAGGCCGATCCGCTGATCCCCAAGGCCGGCGGCGAGGCCACGGCCCGGGCGATCCCCGGCGCGGAGCTGCGTATCATCCCCGGCATGGGCCACGACCTGCCCGAGCCCCTCTACGACACCATCATCGACGCCATCGTCGCCGCCGCCAAGCGGGCGCGCTGAAACCCCTACTGAAGGAGAGTATCGTATGGGACGTCTCGAAGGCTTTTCAGCCGTCGTCACCGGCGCAGCCAGCGGCATCGGCCGCGCCAGCGCCACCCTGTTCGCCAAGGAAGGCGCCCGGGTCGTCTGCGTCGACCGGGCCGAGGCCGTGGAAGAGACCGCCGCCTCGATCCAGGCCCATGGGGGCCAGGCGATCGCCATGACCGGCGACGCCGGCGACGAGGCCTTTGTGCAGACCTACATCCAGCGGGCGGTGGACGAGTTCGGCGGCCTGGACGCCGTTTACGCCAATGCCGGGATCACGGGCGGGCCGACGCCCTTCTTCGAGCTCACGCCGGAGATCTGGACCGAGGTGCTGCGGATCAACCTGATCGGCCCCTTCCTGGCCATCAAGCACGCCAGCAAGATCATGATCCCCAAGGGCAAGGGCTCGATCATCTGCACGGCCTCGGTGGCCGGCATCCGCTCAGGCGCCGGCCCGGCCTCCTATTCGGCCTCCAAGGCCGGCGTCATCAACCTGGCGACCACCGCGGCCAACGAACTCTATGGGACGGGCGTGCGGGTCAACGCCGTCTGCCCGGGCCTGATCGAGACCGGCATGACCCAGAGCGTGTTCGACTATGCCCGGTCCCGGGGGAGCGAAGGCCGGATCGGCCAGCTCAATCCGCTGACCCGCGCCGGCGTCCCCAACGAAATCGCCCACATGGCGCTGTTCCTGGCCAGCGACGAGGCTTCTTACGTGAACGGCCAGGCCATCGCCGTGGACGGCGGCCTCTCGTCTTCGCACCCGGTGGGTAAGCGCGGCGGGCCTCGCTAGGCCACACGTTCCATAAGGGGCGCGGGGCTTTGCCTTGCGCCCCGGCGAGCGCTAGAAGCGGCCCTCGCACTTTCGCAAGACCAGCCCAAGAGCCGCACAGCACCCATGGCCGGACATTCAAAGTTCAAGAACATCATGCACCGCAAGGGCCGCGCCGACGCGGTGCGGTCCAAGCTGTTTTCCAAGCTCAGCCGCGAGATCACCGTGGCGGCCAAGTCGGGCATGCCCGACCCGGCGATGAATTCCCGCCTGCGTCTGGCCGTGGCCAACGCCAAGGCCGAGTCCATGCCCAAGGACAATATCGACCGGGCCATCAAGAAGGCCTCGGGCGCCGACGCCGAGGCCTATGAGGAAATCCGCTATGAGGGCTTCGGGCCGGGCGGGGTGGGCCTGATCGTCGAGGCGCTGACCGACAACCGCAACCGCGCCGCAGCCAATGTGCGGGCGATCTTCTCCAAGAACGGCGGCAATCTGGGGGAGACCGGCTCGGTGTCCTTCATGTTCGACCGGGTGGGCCAGATCGTCTATCCGGCCAGTGTCGGGTCGGAAGACAAGATCATGGAGGCCGCCATCGAGGCCGGCGCCGAGGATGTGGAGTCCGACGAGGAGACCCACACGATCTACACCGCCTTCGGAGACCTCTCCGACGTGGCCCAGACCCTGGAAACGGCCCTGGGCGAGCCCAAGTCCACCGCCATCGCCTGGCGGCCCAAGACGCTGACGCCGGTCGAGGGCGAGCCCGTGGCCACGCTGATGAAGCTGATCGACGCCCTGGAAGACGACGATGACGTCCAGAACGTCTATGGCAATTACGACGTTTCCGACGCGGACCTGGAGACCTACGCCGGGTGACGGCCGGCCCCGCCGCATGAAGCGGGGGCGCGGTCCTGTGCGTTGATGGGCCATGGAGTGGCTCACATCATACGTCATACCGGTGCTCGGCGCCGTCCTCGCTGGCGGCCTGATCGGTCTTGAGCGGGAGTATCGGGGCCGCCCGGCCGGGTTCCGCACCCACATCCTGGTGGCCCTGACCTCTTCCCTGCTGATGCTGGCGGCGATCCATCAGCTGGAGTGGATGGGCGAGGTGGACGAGGATGTCATCCGCATCGATCCCACCCGGATGGCCCACGGCATTCTGACCGGCATCGGCTTTCTCTGCGGCGGGGTGATCTTTCGGCACGGCCTGAGCGTGCATGGCCTGACCACGGCGGCCTCCCTGTGGATCACCTCGGCGCTCGGCACCCTCTACGGCGTCGGCTTCTACGGTCTGGCCATCGGCGGCACGGCCGTCACTCTGCTGGTGCTGGGCGTTCTGCGCTGGGCTGACCAGCGAATCCCCCAACTTCGAATCATGGACGTGAAGGTCCGCTATCGTCGGGCCGAGGCGATGACGGAAGACGAGTTCCGCAAGCTGGTGGCCGAGTTCGGCCTGGACGCTGGCGCGATCAGCGAGCGTCTGTGGTCGGGCGAAAATGAAGATCAGGCGCGGGTGGAGCACCGGGCCACCCTGCGCGGCACTGGCGCCTCCAATCTGGCCCGTCTGGCCGAGCATTTCCGAGAGGACCGGCGGGTGGTCGAGTACAGCCTTTCGCCGCGCAAGGACTGAGGCAGGCGACAAATCGGCCTTTGGGGTGCTAGAGACCGCGCCCTCATGACCCTGCGACTCTGGATCGAGATCAATCATCAGGCCCCCTACCGCACCGGGGGTTGGGCCTGGCTCCGACAGGACGGCAAGGCTGTGGCCGGCGCCGCCGGGGGTGAGCGGGATATCGATGCCGAGGCCTTCTGTGTCCGTGCGTTGCGCGCCGCCCTCGTCGACCTGCCCGCCGAAACGGCCGTCGCATTGCATCTCTCTGAGCCCCTGCTGATCGAAGGGGTCCGCACCATGTCGGCCAGGCGGGCGGGCGGTTGGAAGACCGAGGCGGGTGAGGAGTCTCCGGACGCCGAAGCCTGGGAGGCGGTGGCCAAGGCCCTGGCGGGACGGGGGCTGAGCCTGGTTCGCACCCAGCCCACCGACGCGCGCAGCCCCGCCGGTTTCGCCGCGGCCTGGGCCGAGCTTGGCCGCGACAAGGCTAAGACCAAGGGGACGTTCAAGAACGCCATTCCCCGCCCGAACCTGACCAAGATCCGCGGCCTCTAGGGATGGTCTAAACACCCCCTTAACCCTGCGGCGGGCTAATCGGCCGGTAGGAACAATCCCCGAACACGCCTATAGAGTCGCCCATGGCCGCCGTGCGAATCCTTGGACTGGACCCCGGCCTCCGCCGCACCGGCTGGGGGGTGATCACCATCGAGGGCGCGCGCCTGGCCCATGTGGCCCACGGGGTCATCGCGCCCAAGGACTCCCTGCCCTTCTCCGAACGCCTGCTGGTTCTGTTTGAAGCGATCAGCGCCCTGGTGGCTGAACACAGCCCCGACGAGGCGGCGGTGGAGGAGACCTTCATGAACAACAACGCCGCCAGCGCCCTCAAGCTTGGCCACGCCCGGGCCATGGCCCTGGTGGCGCCGGCCCGCGCCGGCCTGCCGGTGGCCGAATACGCCGCCACTGTGGTCAAGAAGGCCGTCGTCGGCACGGGCGGCGCCGACAAGGACCAGGTGGCCTTCATGATCGCTCGGCTGCTGCCCGCGGCCGGCGGCGTCACCGCTGACGCCGCAGACGCCCTGGCCGTGGCCATCGCCCACGCCCATGCTCGCACCGCCCGGAGCCTGGCGGCGCGCGCGCCCTCGAGGAAGGTGGCGTGATGATCGGCCGGCTGAGGGGAGCCGTCGCCGAGATCGGCGAGGAGGACGCCCTGATCGATGTCCTGGGCGTCGGCTATGTGGTCCGCTGCGGCGCCCGCACGCTCTCGCGGCTGCCACCAGTGGGCGAAGAGGCCGTGCTGCACATCGAGACCCAGTGGAGCGAGCAGGCGGGCATGCGCCTCTATGGCTTCCTGACCCGGGACGAGCGCCGCACCTTCCTTATCCTCAAGGAGATCCAGGGCGTCGGCCCCAAGGCCGCGCTGGCCGTGCTGGACGTGCTGCCGCCGGCCGAACTGGCCGCCGCGGCCGGGCGCCAGGACAAGGCCGCCATCGCCCGCGCGCAAGGGGTCGGACCCAAGCTCGCCCTGCGCATCGCCACCGAGCTGAAGGACAAGCCCCTCACCGACCTGCCGGTCAGCGCCTTTGCGCCGGGCGCGAGCGCGTCCGATGCGCCGCCAGCCCCATCCGCCTCCGGCGAGGCCGTCGCCGCCCTGATGGGCCTGGGCGTCGCCGAGCCCCAGGCGAGGCGCCTGGTGGAGGCCGCCCTCCTGCGGCTGGGTGAAGACGCCGAGGCCGCCGCTCTGATCAAGGCCGCCCTGCAGGAGCTGGGGCGGTGAGCCGGCTGGTGAGCGGCGAGGCCGCCCCGGCCGAGGGGAGCGACCGGGCCTATCGGCCGCAGACGCTCGCCGAGTTCGTCGGTCAGGAGCAGTCCAAGGCCAATCTGCGGGTCTTCATCCAGGCCGCCCGGGACCGGGGCGACACGCTGGACCATGTCCTGCTGTTCGGGCCGCCGGGGCTGGGCAAGACGACTCTGGCCCAGATCATCGCCCGGGAGATGGGGGTCAACTTCCGCGCCACCTCGGGTCCGGTGCTGGCCAAGGCCGGGGATCTCGCCGCCATCCTGACCAATCTGGAGGCCGGCGACGTCCTGTTCATCGACGAAATCCACCGCCTGGCGGCCAATGTGGAGGAGATCCTCTATCCGGCCATGGAGGATCACGTCCTGGACCTGATCATCGGCGAAGGCCCCTCGGCCCGCTCGATCCGCATCGATCTTGCGCCCTTCACCCTGGTGGCGGCCACCACCCGGGCGGGCCTGCTGGCCACGCCGCTGCGGGACCGGTTCGGCATCCCGGTGCGGCTGGAATTCTACACCGCCGACGAGCTCATCAAGGTGCTGGCCCATGCGGCGGGCAAGATGGGGGTCAACCTGACCCGGGACGGCGCCGCCGAGATCGCCGCCCGGGCCCGGGGCACGCCGAGGGTCGCCGGCCGGCTGCTGCGCCGGGTCCGCGACTTCGCCGCCGCCGAGGGCGCGGCGGCCATCGACAAGGGCGCGGCCGGACGGGGCCTGGCCCGGCTGGAGGTTGACGAGGTGGGTCTGGACTCCCTGGATCGCCGCTATCTGCGGGCCCTGATCGACAACTATGGCGGCGGACCGGCCGGAGTGGAGACCATCGCCTACGCCATCGCCGAGGCCCGGGACGCGGTCGAGGACGTCATCGAGCCCTATCTAATGCAGCAGGGTTTCATCCAGCGCACGCCCAGGGGCCGTGTGGCCTGCGCCAAGGCCTACGCCCATCTGGGCCTGACCCCGCCGCCCCAGCCCCCTGGAGCTGGCCAGCCCACCCTGTTCGACGAGTAGCGGAGGCCCCTCATGACCCCTGCCCCTGGCGAGCCCTCGGCCGGCTGGATCGACGGCCGCGAACATGTCCTTCCTGTGCGGATCTACTACGAGGACACCGACTTCACCGGCGTGGTCTATCACGGCAACTATCTGCGCTATTTCGAGCGTGGACGGTCCGACTTCCTGCGGCTGGCGGGCGTTCGCCACGCCGATCTGCTGGACCAGGACACACCCACGGCCTTCACCATCGTGCGTATGGAACTGGACTTCAAAGCCCCCGCCCGCATCGACGACGCCTTGCAGGTGCGCACCACCTATGACCGGGTGAAGGGGCCCCGCCTGTTCATCAGTCAGAGGATCGTCCGCGGCGAGACCCTGATCGCCCAGGCCGCGGTCATGGCCGCCTGCATCGGTCTGGATGGCCGCCCGCGCAAGCCGCCGCCAGGCATGGCCGCGGCGCTCTCGCCCTATTTTACGCCAGACGCCGAGGCTTGAGAGCCAAACGGCGTCTCGGCGCGTTGAGCGTCTTCGTGGCCCGCGCAGACTTCGGTAACCCTAATGTTGTTCCACTGCAGGGGGTACGGGCGTGATCGTCACGTTCAGGCGCCTTAAGTTCGCCACCGCAGCGTTTCACTTCAGCCTTGGGCGTCTCCGCCCGAACGATAACGGAGCCCACACCGCATGGACCCCGCCGCCTCCGCCACCCTGACGGCCGAGAGTTTCTCCATGGTCGCGCTGTTCATGCGCGCCGACTGGGTGATCAAGGCCGTGATGATCGGTCTGGCCCTGGCCTCGCTGTTCTCCTGGGCGGTGATCATCGACAAGCTGGTGCGGTTCGGCGCCCTGAACCGCCACGCCGACCGGTTCGAGGACCAGGTGTCGTCCGGCCGCTCCCTGGAGGAGATCGCAAACGAGGCCGGCGACCGTCCCCGCCACGCCCTGCCGCGCATGCTGCAGGCCGCCCTTCGGGAGTGGCGCGAGGCACGCACCAAGGGCCTGTCCAGCGACAGCCAGGCGGGCTTTTTGATCCAGCGCATCGACCGGGTGCTGGACGCCATCATCGCTCGGGAGAGCGCCCGGGTGGAGGAGGGCCTGCCCCTGCTGGCCATCGTCGCCACCGCCTCGCCCTTTGTCGGCCTGTTCGGCACCGTCTGGGGCATCATGGACGCCTTCCAGGCCATCGCCATTCAGCAGAACACCAATCTGACCGTGGTGGCGCCGGCCATCGCCGAGGCCCTGTTCGCCACCGCCATCGGCCTGGCCGCGGCCATCCCGGCCTACATCGCCTATAACAAGTTCTCGTCGGACGCCGCCCGCTATGGCGGTCGGCTCGAAGGCTTCGCCGACGACCTGGCCACCGCCATCCAGCGGCGCCTGAGCGACCGGGTCTGATCCATGGCGCTCTCCTCCCACGACGCCTATTCGGCCGGCGGCGGCGGACGCCGACGCAGGCGCGCCAGCCGACGCGGCGCCCTGTCGGAGATCAATGTCACGCCCCTGGTGGACGTGATGCTGGTCCTGCTCATCGTCTTCATGGTGTCCGCCCCCTTGTTGACGGTCGGCGTGCCGCTGGAGCTGCCGAAGACCGAGGCCAGCGCCATCCCCGACCAGTCCGAGCCCCTGACGGTTTCGGTGCGGGCCGATGGCAGCATCTTCATCGATGAAGAGGAGACAGCCTTCGCCAGCCTGTCGCCCCGCCTGATCGCCATGGCCGATGGCGCCACCGAGCGGCCGATCTATGTGCGCGCCGATGGCCGGACCAACTACGCCCTGGTCGCCCAGGTGATGGCCGCCCTGGCCAGCTCCGGATTCACCTCGATCAACCTGCTCACCGAGACCGGCGGCCCCTCTTCGGGCGCGGATCAAGCAGCGCGCTGAGGACAGCCCATGCGCGGCGAGCGGTCTGACCTGGGCACAGCCCTCCTGCTCTCAGCCATCCTGCACGCCGTGGTGCTGGGGGCGGCGCTGATCCCGTGGCCGTGGGACCGTGAACTGAAGATCGGGTCGGTCGTTCCGATCAATATCGTCAGCTCGATCCCCGCCAATCCTCGTCCCGCAGAACAAGGTCCGCAGGAACAGACCGCCCAGACCGAGACGCCTGAACCTGACGCCCCGCTGGAGGCGCCTGTCGCCGACTCTGAGCCGCAGCCGCAGCCTCAGCCGCAGCCGACACCGGCGCCCAAGGCCCCTGCGCCCAAGCCCGCCCCGACCCCAACGCCCAAGCCGGCGCCGAAACCTGCGCCAGCGCCCAAGGCGGCGCCCGCGCCCAAGACGCCAGCCCCCAAGCCCGCGCCGCCGAAGAAGTCTGACAGTCTCGACCTCGACGCCCTGGCCTCCAGCCTGAAGGGTTCGCAGAGCTCGTCCGCCGCCCGCGGCGCCGCACGGCCTGAAACCGCGACCCAGCCGCGCTCGACCACCGGCGGCGGCATATCGGGCGCAGCCATGTCGGGGCTGGCCGAGGAGCTGCAGCGCCGCTGGAACCCCAATTGCGAGGTGGAGGCCGCCCGCAATGTCCGGGTCCGTGTCACCTTCCGCCTGGGCAGCGACGGCCGTGTGGTCGGCGATGTCCGGGCCGGCGGCCAGGAGAACTCGTCCGATCCCGTCACCCGGGCGGCCGCTGAGCGGGCTATCCGTGCGGTTTACAGCGCCGCCCCCTTCACCACCCTTCCCCGGGAGTTCTATGGCGATCAGATCGCCGTGAGCTTCAACGCCGCCCAGGCGTGCGCCGACAATTGAGGAGCAAATAGCCCATGCGACTGCGGACCCTGTTCGTCGCCCTGACAGCAGCCCTGCTGTCGGCCGGCGCCCTCACAAGCCCCGCCCGCGCCCAGATCGAGGTGGACGTCAATCGCGGGGACATCCAGCCCCTGCCCGTGGCGGTCCCCGGTTTCCGGGGCGAGCGCGGCGCGGAGATCGCCCAGGTCATCACCAGCAATCTGGAGCGTTCGGGCCTGTTTCGCCCCATTGATCAGGCCGCCTTCATCGAGCGGGACCTGGACATCCGCTACCAGCCACGGTTCGCCGACTGGAAGACGATCAACGCTCAGGGCCTGGTCAACGGCGAGGTGACCGTCGACGCCACCGGCCGGCTGACGGTTAATTTCCGCCTGTGGGACGTGTTCGCCGAGCAGCAGCTCTTGGGCATGCAGTTCACCTCCACCTCGGAGAACTGGCGGCGTGTGGCGCACAAGATCTCCGACGCCGTCTATGAGCGGCTGACCGGAGAGAAGGGCTATTTCGACACCCGGGTGGTCTTCGTGGCCGAGAGCGGCGGCCGGATCGACCGGGTCAAGCGGCTGGCCATCATGGACCAGGACGGCGCCAATCCGAGCTATCTCACCGACGGCTCCTACATCGTGATGACGCCCCGGTTCTCCTCCACCAGCCAGGAGATCACCTATATGGCCCTGCGGCCCGAGGGGTCGTCGATCTATCTGTTCAACCTGGAGACCGGCCGCCGGGAGAGCCTGGGCTCGTTCAACGGCATGGTGTTCGCCCCGCGCTTCTCGCACGACGGGGGCAAGGTGGCCTTTTCCGTGGAGCGGGGCGGCAATACCGATGTGCATGTGATGGACCTGCGCAGCCGCTCGTCGAGCCGGCTGACCAGCGACCCGTCGATCGACACGTCGCCGTCCTTTTCGCCGGACGGAAGCCAGATCACCTTCAATTCCGACCGCGGCGGCAGCCCTCAGCTCTATGTGATGAACGCCGACGGCTCCGGCGCCCGTCGCATTTCCTTTGGGTCGGGGCGGTATATGACCCCGGTCTGGAGCCCTACGGGAGAGTTCATCGCCTTCACCAAACAGGCCGGGGGGCAGTTCCACATCGGTGTCATGCGTCCGGATGGCTCGGGGGAACGACTGCTGACCACCAGCTATCTCGATGAGGGGCCGACCTGGGCGCCCAATGGCAGAGTTTTGATGTTCTCCCGTGAAACGCCCGGTGGCGCTGCGCGTTTGTGGACGGTTGACGTCACGGGACGCATCGTTCGTCCGGCCCCCTACCCGCAATCGGGTTCGGATCCGGCGTGGTCGCCGCTACTCAACTGATAAGTGAAGGTAGGTGCAGGCGATTAGTATTGTTGGCCTAGTTCAGAGTCGTCATAAAGCCAGAGCGCAGATCCATTGTTTTCGGCGCTCGGAGCGCCGCCCGTAAGAACCGTATAACAAGGAATGACCTCGAAATGACCACCATCACCCTGACCAAGCGCGCCGCGCAATTCGCGGTCATCGCCCTGGCTGCAGCTTCCGTCACCGCCTGCGCCTCGCGGCCCAAGCCCGACACCATGACGCCGGCGCCGACCGCCCCGCCCCCGGCGACCCAGCCCTCGACCCCGGCGCCGCCGGTGAGCCAGGGCCCGCTGCCCGGCACCCAGCAGGACTTCGTGATCAATGTCGGTGATCGGGTCTATTTCGACTTCGACTCCTACTCGGTCCGCTCGGACGCCGCCCCGGTTCTGGAAGCCCAGGCCGCCTGGCTGAACCGCTATCCGTCGGTGATGATCCGCCTGGAAGGCAATGCCGACGAACGCGGCACCCGCGAATACAACCTGGCGCTCGGCGCCCGCCGCGCCAACGCCGTGCGTGACTTCCTGGTGTCGCGCGGCGTCTCGTCCAGCCGGATCACCACCGTCTCCTATGGCAAGGAACGTCCGATCGATCCGGGCACCTCGGAAGACGCCTACCAGCGTAACCGGAACGCCCACACCGCGATCACCTCCGGCGCCCGCTAAGCGCTGCGACCCCGGGTAAGGTAATGAGAGGGGATCCCGGTGGGGTCCCCTCTTTGCTTTGTCTTCCGGACGTCATTGCTTGCGGGATCGCCGCCCATCGGCGCCAGCCCTCGCGCAGCCCATCGCGCCAGCCGCGCCGCAATTTCGGCCCTTCGGCCCCATAGATGATCTGACCATGACCTCTCGCCGACGTATCGCCCTGCCCGCCGCCCTGGTCCTGTCGCTCAGCCTGATCGGCCCGGTGACCGCGCCTACGCTCGCCCTGGCCCAGACCTCCATGGAGGATCCCCTGGACATCCGCGACGCCCGGCGCGTGGAGCGGATGGAGAAGGTGGTGCGTGAGTTGCGGGCCATCGTCTTCCAGGGCCGCGACACGGGCCGGCCGGTGGTCGTCCAGCCCGCCGAGACCGACTACCGGATCGAGGAGCTGAACCGTCGGCTCACTGACCTGGAAAGCGTCATCACCCGACTGAACGGACAGATCGAGACGACCAATTTCGAACTCCGTCAAAGCCGGGACAAGGCCAGCGTCCTGGAAAGCCAGCTGGCGGCCATGAACCAGAAGATCGCCGCCCTGGAAGTCTTCACCGGCGTTCCGCCGGCCGGCGGCGAGAGCAGCGGGGGCGCGTCTTCCAGCTTCTCCGGTCCGCCCCCCAGCGCAGGCGGCGGGGGCTCGCCACAGGGCGATTTCGACCTCGCCCGGGGTCTCATGCTCAGCGGCGACTATGATGGCGCGGAATCCGCCTTCGAAGCCTTCGTCGCCACCCATGGAAACGCCAGCCTGGCGCCGGAGGCCAACTACTGGCTGGGCAAGACCCTGGTGGTTCGCGGGGCCGACGCCGACGCCGCCACGGCCTTCATCGCCGCCATCCGCGGCTGGCCGACGACCGCCTGGGCGCCGGACGCGGTGCTGGAGCTGTCCCGCTCCCTGATCGCCCTGGGGCGCAGCCCCGAGGCCTGCCAGACCCTGGCCGAGCTGTCGCGGCGCTACGCGTCGGCGGCGCCGTCCATCCAGTCCCGCGCGGCGGCTGCGCGCACCCAGGCCCGGTGCGGCTGACCTCACCCCTTGGGCGGTCGGAGACCCTCCCAGCGGACCTGTTCGATGCGCATCTGAGCCCCACTTCGGCGGCGCCCGTGTCCGTCGCCTATTCCGGCGGCGGCGACAGTCTGGCCCTCTTGTTGGCGGCCCATGCCTGGACCGCCGCCCATGGGCGGCGGCTTATCGTCCTGCATGTGGATCATGGTCTGCAGTCGGCGTCCGCAGACTGGGCGCGCCATTGCCAGACAGTCGCCCAGGACCTTGGGGCGCGCTTTCAACGCCTGTCCTGGACCGGGCCAAAGCCGGCGACAGGCCTGCCGGCTGCGGCTCGAGCGGCGCGCCACAGCCTGCTGGCCGAGGCCGCCCGGGCCGCGGGCGCCTCGGTGGTGCTGATGGGCCACACCGCAGATGACGTGCTGGAAGCCCGCCAGATGCGCTGCGAGGGCGCCACCACCCCCGATCCCCGGGCCTGGTCGCCCAGTCCCGCCTGGCCGGAAGGCCGCGGCGTCTTCGTCCTGCGGCCTCTGCTGGGGGCCCGCCGCGCGGAGCTTCGCGCTCAGCTGGCCGGCCAGTCCCTGACCTGGATCGAGGATCCGGCCAATGCCGACCCGACCTATGCCCGCGCACGAGCCCGGGCGGTCCTGGGTCCGGGCGAGCCTGATGCGCCCGAGACGCCGCCCCCTGACGAGGCCCTGACGCTCCTCGCCCGCCGCGCCCAGCATGGGGAAGGGGGAACGATCAGCTGGCGTCGTGAGGACCTGCGGGATGGGCCTGACAGGGCCGTGGCCCAGGTCCTGTCCATCGCCAGCCTCTGCGCCGCCGGCGGCGCCCGCCCGCCCAGGCGGGCCTCGGCCGATCGCCTGGTTGAACTGATTGCGACAGGGCGGTCCTTCGTCGCCACCCTGGCCGGGGCGCGGCTGGTGGCTAGGGCGGAGACTCTGCTGGTGGTGCGGGAAGCCGGCGATGCGGCGCGAGCGGGGCTCACAGAGACACCGCTGGAGGAGAACAGCCCGCTGGTCTGGGACGGGCGGTTCGAGGTGCAGACCACAAGGCCAGGCTTGCAGGTGGGCGCCCTGGCCGGCCGGATGGCGCGTCTGGCCCCTGAGTCGCGGCGATGGCTGGCCGACGTGCCGGCGGCGGCGCGCAAGGCCCTGCCCGCCCTGATCACGGCGGACGGACAGGTCAGGCTGAAGATGGAGGGGCTCTCATCGCACAGTCTCGTCCGGGCGCGGTTCGAAGCCGCCACAGGCCAGGTCAGCCGGGAGCCGACGCAGCGGTTGGGCTGAGACTCAGTCCCCGGCCTCGATCAACCCCTTGGCGACCATAAGGCTGCGCTTGGACTCCGGAATGGTCGAGACCTGCGCCATGCGGACCCTGGGCGAGACCTTGGCGGCGGCCTGGACCGGCAGATCCTCCACCTCGGCGAAGCGACGACCAAGGAAGTAAAGCGGATTGAGCGGCCGATCCTGCCGGTCGCGGATCTCGAAATGCAGGTGGGGCCCGCTGGACACCCCGCTGGAGCCCACCTCACCAATGGGGTGGCCGGCCCGGATCCTGTGGCCACGCTTGAGGCCCGGCGTCACCGCGCCCAGATGGGCGTAGCGAGTCACAAGACCCTCGGCGTGGGTGATCTCCACCATGCGGCCATAACCCGGAGACGCGCCCGCCCGTGTGACGACCCCATCGGCGGCGGCCAGGACAGGCTCCCCGAAGGGGGCGGCGATATCGACCCCTGCGTGGAGCCGCCCAGCATCCTCCCAGGGCATCTGGCGCAGGCCGAAGGGGGAGTTGATCGCGTGACCGGGGAGCGGAGACTGAAACGCCACGAGCACGACGCGCTCGGGCGCGGTCGGGGGGACCGGCGCGACGACGGCCTCAGCCTCGGGGCGGGGAAGGGCCGCATGGGCCAGGGTGATGGCGCCGAGCGCCAGGACGGCGCCGAACGCCGCGATCCCCAGGCGATGCAGGCCGCCCTGGGGGGCGGTGACGGTTTCAGTCAATGGACGTCCCGACTCTTCTATCGGCGCGGCGCGGCCTGAACGGGTAAGGTCCAGGTCTGCGCCTGCGGTCATAGCCGGGGTCAGTTAATGAATGTTCGAGAGATCGCGCAGGCGCGCCACAGCGACAATTGGGCGCGCCTGCCGCCTTCAAGAGGCGTTCACCATGAGAGGGCGGGAAGCGTCTTTAGAGCGACTTCAGAATACCTTCGACCATCTTCTTGGCGTCGCCGAACAGCATCATGGTGTTGTCGCGGAAGAACAGCTCGTTATCGACACCGGCATAGCCAGAGCTCATGCCCCGCTTCACGAACAGCACGGTGCGGGCCTTTTCCACGTCCAGGATCGGCATCCCGTAGATGGCCGAGGTGGGATCGGTCTTTGCCGCCGGGTTGGTGACATCGTTGGCCCCGATGACGAAGGCCACGTCGGCGGTGGAGAACTCTGAATTGATGTCCTCCAGCTCGAAGACCTCGTCATAGGAGACCTGGGCCTCGGCCAGCAGCACGTTCATGTGACCGGGCATGCGGCCAGCTACGGGGTGAATGGCGTACTTCACCTCGACGCCCTCGGCCTTCAGCACGTCGCCCATTTCGCGCAGGGCGTGCTGGGCCTGGGAGACGGCCATGCCGTAGCCCGGCACGATGATCACCTTGCTGGCGTTCTTCATGATGAAGGCGGCGTCTTCGGCCGAGCCCTGCTTGACCGGCCGGGTCTCCACATGGCCGCCGGCGGCTGCGGCGCTGTCGTCGGCGCCGAAGCCCCCGAGGATCACCGAGATGAAGGACCGGTTCATGCCCTTGCACATGATGTAGGACAGGATCGCGCCGGACGAGCCCACCAGGGCGCCGGTGATGATGAGGGTGGTGTTCTCCAGCGTGAAGCCCAGGGCCGCTGCCGCCCAGCCCGAGTAGGAGTTCAGCATCGAGACGACGACGGGCATGTCGGCGCCGCCGATGGGGATGATCAGGGTGACGCCGATCAGCAAGGCCAGCGCAAAGATGCCCCAGAAGGCCCAGACGGCCGCGCCCCCGCTCATCACCAGCACCACCACCAGGGCGACAATGCCTCCGGCGATAGCCAGGTTCAGCAGGTGCCGGGCCGGCAGCAGGATCGGCGCGCCGGACATGTTGCCGTTCAGCTTGGCGAAGGCGATCACCGAGCCGGTGAACGTCACCGCCCCGATGGCCAGGCCCAGGGACAGCTCGATCAGGGAGATCAGGTGGATCTCGCCCGCCACGCCAATGCCATAGGCCTCCGGCGTATAGATCGCCGCCACCGCCACCAGACAGGCGGCGAGACCGACCAGGCTGTGGAAGGCCGCCACCAGCTGGGGCATGGAGGTCATGGCCACCTTGCGGGCGATCACCGCGCCGACGCCGCCGCCGATCGCCACGCCGCCCAGGATCAGGGCCAGCGTCAGGGCGTCCAAAGCGCCCTGGCCCAGCAGGGTCGCCATCACCGTGCCGACCGCGATGGCCATGCCGATCATGCCATTGCGGTTACCCGCCCGGCTGGTCTCAGGACTGGAGAGGCCACGCAGGGCCAGGATGAAGAGAACCCCGGAAACGAGGTAGAGAATGGCCGCGAGATTGGCGTTCATGATCGTGCCCCCTAAGGCCGGCTCTACTTCTGCTTCTTCTTGTACATGGCCAGCATGCGCTGGGTGACCAGGAAGCCCCCGAAGATGTTCACCGCCGCCAGCGCGGCGGCCAGGGCGCCCGCGCCCTTGGAGATCATCACGCTGCCGCTAAGGCCTGCGCCTTCCGCCCCGTGAGCGGCCGCCGCCAGTAGGGCGCCGACGATGATCACCGAGGAGATGGCGTTGGTCACGGCCATCAGCGGGGTGTGCAGGGCCGGCGTCACGCTCCAGACCACGTAGTAGCCCACGAAGATGGCGAGCACGAAGATCGCCAGGCGGAAGACGGTGGGATCGACGGATTCCATGGGGGTCGTCCTCTCTTGATCTCAGGTCAGCTGGCCAGGGCGGGGTGAACCACCGCCCCGCCCCGGGTCACCAGGGCCGCCTTGAGAATTTCATCCTCAAAGTCAGGCGCAAAGGCGCCGTCCTTGGTCAGGAACAGGCCGGCGAAGGCGGCGAGGTTACGGGCATAGAGGGCCGAGGCGTCGGCGGCGATCCGACCGGGCAGATTGGTGTAACCGACGATCTTCACCCCGCCGGTCTCCAGCACCTGGCCCGCCACGGCGCCCTCCACATTGCCGCCCTGCTCGACGGCGATGTCGACGATGACCGACCCTGGACGCATGGAGGCCACCTGGGCGGCGCTGACCAGTCGCGGGGCCGGACGGCCTGGGATCAGGGCCGTGGTGATGACGATGTCCTGCTTGCGGATATGCTCGGAGACCAGGGCCGCCTGCTTGGCCTGGTACTCGGCGCTCATCTCCTTGGCGTAGCCGGCGGCGGTTTCGGCCGCTTTGAATTCCTCGTCCTCGACGGCGATGAACTTGGCGCCCAGGCTCTCGACCTGTTCCTTGGCGGCCGGCCGCACATCGGTGGCGGTGACCACCGCGCCCAGACGCCGGGCCGTGGCGATGGCCTGCAGGCCGGCGACGCCAGCTCCCATGACGAAGACCTTGGCCGCGGCGACAGTGCCGGCGGCCGTCATCATCATCGGCAGCACCTTGCCGTAAGCATGCGCGCCCTCAAGCACGGCGCGATAGCCAGCCAGATTGGCCTGGGAGGAGAGAACGTCCATCACCTGGGCCCGGGTGATCCGCGGCACGAACTCCATAGTGAAGGCGCTGACCCCCTTGGCGCTAAGGGCCTGGAGCGTCGCCTTGTCCTGGTGCGGATTCAGCATGCCGACGACGATCGCCTCGGCCTTCAGCCCGGCGATTTCCTCGGGCGTTGGTCCGCGCACCTTGAACAGAATGTCGGCCTTGTCCAGCGCCGCGTCGAGGCCGCACAGCTCAGCGCCGGCGGCGGCATAGTCGGCGTCCGGATAGGAGGAGGCCTGCCCGGCCCCAGTCTCCACCGCCACCGCAAAGCCTGCGGCAATCAGTTTCTTGACCGTGTCCGGCGTCGTGGCGACGCGGGTTTCCCCGTCGCGGCGTTCCTTGGTGACGGCGATGACGGCCATGGTCGAGGTCCCCCAGGTCGGAAAAGCCGGCGGACCTTAGGGATGTCAGTGGCCCCTTGTCCAGAAATCGATCCGCGATTTCCAAACAGATGTTTGATCGAGGCGGGACGAACCTTTCGCCCACGCGAACGCCGCCCGCGTCAGAGGACGTGGGCGGCGACCGGTTGGCCGGAGATTAGACGATGTTTAGTGAGCCTGCTCGGGCTTGTCGCGCAGCAGCACGAAGCCGATGACGGCGGTTACAGCGGCCGAGATCAGGCCGGCCATGAAGCCGCCCGGCGTGCAGAACCACACGATGAACAGCAGCAGGATGGCGACGATGGCCAGGGAGCCCCACTTGGTCATGCCCATGAACAGGTCATAGGTGGCCAGCTGTTCCTGGATTTGCATTTCGCCGCGGTGATAGTCGGAAGCCTGTTCGCCCATGGCGGCCGGGTCTCTCTCTTACGGAAGCTGATTGACAGCGGTGCTACACGAGAGCGCGCGCCGGCTCAAGACGGCCAGGTCTTCAACAGCGTGCGCAGGGCGGCCACCAGGGCCAGGGGTTGATCGACCATAACGTGATGATTGGCCTCGGGGATGGCGATCTCGATCATATCGGCCGGCAGGGGATTGGGACGGCTGTCCTGACGCCGTGCGATGACCGGGGAGTGCTCACCGTGGATATGGGCCACCGGCACCTCGACCTTGGGCGGACCATCGGTGACCAGCGCGTTCATGGCGCTGCGGTCGAGCTTGTTCCACATGGCCGGGTCGAACATCCAGGTCCAGCCTTCGCCGGACCCGTCTTCCAGCGGCGCGCGCTTCAGGGACCTGCGCGCGATGAAGTCGGCGACGAACAGATGGCCGGCCGCCTGCGGCGGCATGAAGCGGAAGCGGGCAAGCGCCTGCTCCAGGGTCGCATAGACCCGCTTGGGGCGGTCGGCGGTAGGGATGTTGCGAACCTGCTCCATCCGCCGCTCCATCTCCTCGCGCTCCTTGGGCGGCGGACCGCCGAAGCCGGTGTCGACGAGGACCGCTGCGGCCATGCGCTCGGGGTGCCGGCTGGCGGCGTAGAAGACCTGCGAGCCGCCAAAGGAATGGCCGATATAGATGGGCTTGCGGCCGCCCTCATAGAGCCCTGTGGCCTGCGCCACGGCTTCGGCGTCCTCGGCGAAATCCTGGAAGGCGTAGGTTTCGCGCCAGTCCGAGGCGCCCATGCCGGCCAGCGACATGGAGGCGACCCGGTAGTCCTCGGCCAGATAGGGGGCGATGAAGCTCCACCAGTCGGCATGCGCGCTGTTGCCATGCACCAGCAGCAAGCCGGGCTTGCCCACCTCGCCCCAGGTCAGCACCTCGATCTGGGTTCCCATCGAGGTGACGAAGCTGCGCTGCGGCTCTTTGGCGATGGCGGCCTCGAACCAGGCCGGGGCCGGTGGCTTCTCGCCCTTGAACGGCGCCAGCGGGGCCTGGATTTCCGGCGGCAGTTCGCCGGGCTTGGTGGGGACGGGCCGGTCGTCGTCGAACTCGGCGGTGGCGACGGCGGGGGTGGGCTTGCTCTGGTCAGTCATGATTCAGGCCTGCCGCGCCTGGCGGTCGCCGGGCGTCCGCTTGATGTTGCGCAGGCCCTTGAAGACGCCGGAGCCGGTCATCAGCAGCCGATCCCCGCACCAGATCTTGCCGCGCACCGTGAAGATGTCGTCCTGCTCGGAGACGATCTCGCTGCCGCCCTCGACCCAGTCGCCCATCTGGGCGCCGGACAGGAAGTCGGTGGTCAGACGCACCGTGACCCAGCCGATCTCCCGCTGGTTGGAGATCACCCGGCCCCAGGCCATGTCGGCGAAGCTCATCAGCATGCCGCCGTGGCAGTTGTTCATGCCGTTGGCGTGATGCTCCTCCACCCGGAAGGCCATGATCTCGTTATTGGCCTCGTCCCGCTTGGAATAGAAGGGGCCGACCGTGCGGCCGAAGCCGCGCTGCCAGAGGTTGATCACATAGCCGTCCGGAACGACGGCGGCCTGCAGGGGGGTCAGATCATCGGACATGCCCTGCTGACTAACGCCCGTTTGAAAAATGACAAGGCTTGAGGCGAGATTCGCCCCTCCATCGGCCCAGGATCAGACCAGGGCCTCGAACTCGTCCACCAGGCGTTCCAGCTGGGTCATGCCCGCGGCCCAGAAGGCCTTTTCCCGCGGGTTGAGGCCAAAGGGCGCGAGCGCCTCCACATAGGTCTTGGAGCCGCCGGCGGCGAGCAGGTCCTCATAGAGCGGCGCAAAGCCCTGCGGGTCCTCGCGGCGCTTCTCCATCAGGCCGCGCACCAGCAGGTCGCCGAAGGCGTAGGCGTAGACATAGAAGGGCGCGTGGGCGAAGTGGCTGACATAGGCCCAGTAGTGCTCATAGCCGGCGTTGAGCTTGATGGCCGGCCCGAGGCTTTCGCCCATCACCTCCATCCAGATGGCGGAGATCTGGTCGGTGGAGACCTCGCCCTGCTGGCGGGCGGCGTGGAAGGCGGTCTCGAACTTGTGGAAGGCGATCTGCCGGACCACCGTGTTCAGCCCGTCCTCAATCTTGCCGGCCAGCAGGCCGCGGCGCTCGGCGTCGGTGGCGCCGGCCATCAGACGTTCGAACACCAGACCTTCGCCAAAGATCGAGGCGGTCTCGGCCAGCGTCAGGGGGGTGTCGGCCAGCAGGGTGCCCAGCGGCGCGCACAGGGTCTGGTGCACGGCGTGACCCAGCTCATGGGCGAGAGTCAGCACGT
Organism: Caulobacteraceae bacterium; assembly: GCA_027489335.1. GTDB lineage: Bacteria > Pseudomonadota > Alphaproteobacteria > Caulobacterales > Caulobacteraceae > Phenylobacterium. The sequence goes on from JAIXZX010000001.1 coordinate 244,549, forward strand.
CGCGGCGCTCGCCCATATAGTTCATGAAGACGTAGGGGTGCCGGTCGGCGCTGACCGGATGGGAATAGGCGCCCGACTGCTTGCCGGCCCGCGGGCGGGCGTCGATCCAGGGCTGGCTGAAGAAGGTCTGGGCGGTGTCGGCGAACCGGGGCGCCAGCGCCTGGAAGGACTCCAGCACCATCTCCTGGGCCTGGGGCCAGGTGTAGGTCCGGGGCGGCGCCGCATCGAGGGGCGCGTTGCGGTCCCAGTAGTCCAGGCTCTTGCGGCCCATGACCTTGGCCTTCAGGGCGTAATAGCGATGGCTGACGGCGGGATAGGCCTCGGTCACGGCCTCCACCAGGGCCTCGACGGCGTCGGCGTCCACCTCGTTGGCCAGGTGGCGGGAGGCCGCCGGGCTCGGATACTTCCGCCAGCGGTCGTCCACCTGCTTTTCGTAGGCCAGGGTGTTGAGGCATAGCGCGAGCGTCGAGGTCCGCGCCTCCAGCGCCTTGGCCAGGCCCTGGGCGGCCTGCTTGCGCCGGGCCCCGTCCGGGTCCGACAGGCGGTTGAGGGTTTCGGGCAGGGTCAGGGTCTCCGAGCCAACCTTGGCGGTCAGCTTGGCGAGGGTCTCGTCGTAAAGGCGCACCCAGTTGGCGACCCCCGGCCCCCGGTCGATCATCAGGCGCTCAAGCTCGGCGCTCAGCTCGTGGGGCCGCGACAGGCGCACCCGGCGCAGCCAGGGCAGCCAGCGTCTGGCGGATGCATGGGCGGCCAGGGCGGCGTCCAGCTCGGCCTCGTCCAGCTGGTTGATCTCCAGGGTGAAGAACAGGGTTTCGGCCCCGATCACCGCGGCCTTGGTGCGGAAGTCGCCCTCGAACTTGGCCCAGGCCGGGTTGTCACGGGCCGTGCTCGACGACAGGGAGGCATAGGCGCCGACGCCATAGAGGGCGTTGGTCCCCACCTCATAGAGGGCGATGGTCTCGTCCAGCCGCCGGCCCAGGGTCTCGGGCTCGCCCCGGGCGGCCACCAGCTTGCCCTGATAGGTCAGGAGCTCGGCGGCGGCCTTGCGGGCCTTGTCCAGATCAGCCTCGATCTGCGGGTCGTCGCGACCGGCATAGAGGTCATCCAGGCGCCATTCGGGCAGGGTGTCGGTCTTGAGCGGTGCGTTCATGGGGGCGATCTAAGCACGCCACGCGCCAGCCGCCACCCCTATCTCCCCGCCTTCGCCACAGGCGCAGCCGCGCCCTTCCTCGCCTCGGACAGCACATAGGCCCGGATGTTCTCGGCGTCGGCGTCAGAGAGATAGCGGGAAAAGCCCGCCATCCCCCTGGGGGCCAGCGCCCCGTAGAGCACCACCGACGACCAGTTCTCGTCCGACAGCAGGATCTGCGAGCGCTTCAGGTCCGGCAGGTAGCGGCCCGAGGCGTTGGCCCCATGGCAGACCTGGCAATACTGCTGGAAGCTCGCAAAGCCCGCCTGGGCGTTCCCCTTGGAGCTCACTCCGGTCAGATCGAGGGGCTCGACCCGCGGCAGGTCATAGGCCGGCGCGGTGGCGGTTCCCCCCAGCTTGAAGACCAGCAGACGGCCGGGCAGGCGCGAGCGGTCGGGCAAGAGGGCGGGCGAAGACAGGGCGCCGGCCCCGCCATAGCCGACCATCAGGGCCACGTACTGCTCGCCGTTGATCTCGTAGGTCGAGGGCGGAGCGATCACCCCGTTCACGGTCTCATAGGACCACAGCTTGGCGCCGGTGGCCGCGTCATAGGCCGAGAAGGTCCCCTCGGCCGCCCCCTGGAAGACCAGGCCGCCGGCCGTGGTCAGGACGCCGGCGTTCCAGAAGAAGGGATGCTCGACGGTCCAGCGAGCCTTCTGGGCCACCGGATCCCAGGCGATCAGCTGTCCCTTCACCATGGCTTTCAGACCCGCCAGCTGGGCGGCGTCATCAGGCAGGGCGTTGGCCAGGAAGTCGGTGCCGACATTCCAGGCGCCGGGCTGGTGGCGATAGTTGGCGTCATTCACATAGGCGAAGGGCACCACCTGGGCCGGGATGTAGACGAGACCCGTCTGCGGATTGAAGGCCATAGGATGCCAGTTGTGGGCCCCGAACGGCGCGGGGATCTGCAAGGACGGGGCGTCACGATATCGCGCGCCCGGCGCCTCGATCGGACGACCGGTGGCCTTGTCGACGCCGGTGGCCCAGGTGATCGGCACATAGGGCTCAGCCGAGATCAGCTCGCCGGTAGCCCGGTCCAGCACATAGAAGAAGCCGTTCTTGGGCGCCTGCATCAGCACCTGGCGCGTCTGACCTTCGATGGTCAGGTCCGACAGGATGATGTGCTGGGTGGCCGTATAGTCCCAGCTTTCGCCGGGCGTAGTCTGATAGTGCCAGACGTACTGGCCGGTGTCGGGCTTCAGGGCCAGGATGGACGAGACGAACAGGTTGTCGCCCTTGCCGTCCGAACGCTTCTCGTGGTTCCAGGGCGTGCCGTTGCCCACGCCCACATAGAGCAGGTCGAGCTTGGGGTCATAGGCCATGGAATCCCAGACCGTCGCCCCGCCGCCGGTGGCCTTCCAGCCCTCGCCGAACCAGGTGCCGGCCGCCTTCTCCGCCAGGATGGCGTCAGACGCCGCCCCGTCGGGCTGGCCGCCGGGATTGGGGGCGGTGAAGAACCGCCAGACCAGGGCGCCGGTCTCGGCGTCATAGGCCGAGAGATAGCCGCGCACCCCGTATTCCGCGCCGCCATTGCCGATCAGCACCTTGCCCTTGATGACCCGGGGCGCGCCGGTGATGGTGTAGGGCTTGGCCGTATCGGTGGTCTGAACCGACCAGACCTCGGCGCCGGTGTCGGCGTCCAACGCGATCAGTCGGCCATCGAGGGCGCCGACATAGACCTTACCGCCCCAGACCGCGACCCCGCGATTGACCACGTCGCAGCACGCGTCGAAGGCCTTCTCTCCCGCCACCTTGGGGTCATAGGACCATTTCAGCGCCCCGGTGGCGGCGTCAAAGGCATAGACCTTGGACCAGGCCGTGGTGGTGTAGAGCACCCCGTCCTTGACGATGGGGGTCGCCTCCTGGCCGCGATCGGTGTCGAACTCGTAGGACCAGGCCAGGCCCAGCTCCCCCACCGACTCGGTGTTGATCTGGGTGAGCGGGCTGAACCGCTGCTCCGAATAGGACCGCCCATAGGACAACCATTCAGCGTTGGTCTCGGCGGCCTCAAGCCGCGCCTGATCCACGTCCTTGGCGCCGCCCCCCTCCTGGCAGGCGCTGAGCAGGCCGACGCAGGCGAGCGCGAGCAGGGTGAACTTGATTTTCATGGCGGCCCTCCCCGGCCTGGCCGTGTGTCCGGCCTTTTGAGATTCAGTATGGCCCCGTCGGCCGGTCCGGCAATCCTGGCCTTAGTGGGATGACCTGCGGGCCGGCCGGTCGGCGAAGACCGCCGCCAGAGTCACCACGAGGAAAGCGGCGATGGCCGAGGCGCCTATCCCCACAGGGTTTCCGTCGCCCGGCAGCAGCATGGCGGTGATCTGCAGGGCGACGAGGAAGCCGATGAAGGCCGGGGCGGCGACCGGCCCGAGACCCTGGCGCCCGCGGCTCCAGGCCCAGGCCGCGCCGGCCATGGCGATCAGCCCGATCTCCACCGCCTGTTCGGGCACGGGATAGTTCCAAAGGCCCAGCCCAACCTTGGGTCCGCCGAACCACAGGGCGAGGTCTGGCCGGTGGACCAGGAAATCCAGCAGCCAGTGGGAGAAGACCACAGCCCCCACCATCACGGCCGCAGCCCAGGGCAGGCGCAGGACCAACCGCGCGGCCAGGGCGCCGAGCACCGACCAGGCCGCCGCGGCGGGCAGGGAATGGGTGTAGGGCATGTGCTCCAGCACCAGGGCGCTGCCGGGCAGGTCGGGATCGACGGAGACGCGCTCAACGCCTGTGATGATCAGCGCGCCCCAGCCCACATCCACCAGCTGGGCGGCCAGCGCATAGACCCAGAGCGGCCCGCGGGGCTCGACCGCCTTGGCGGCGATGGCGGCGGCGTAGTGGCCCACGAACATGATTGGTCCCTCCCCAGGGAGGTTCATCAGGGACCCGCGGCGGCCCATGGTCAAGCCTTGGCCGTTAACCCCTGACTCAGGTCTGCGAAACCCCGCCTTTACCGGCGACCTGTATCAATCCGTGACAAATGAGCCCCGCCCGGAGAGGTGGGCGTCCGGTACAGGTGGTGTCTTCAAATGACCAAGATGGTCCTTGTCGTCGATGATGATCCGACCCAGCGCAGGCTGATCCAGGCGGTCCTGGAGCGCGAAGGGTTCGCCGTGGCCCACGCCGAATCCGGCGACGCGGCCATCGCCCATCTGATGGCCGGCGCCCGGGTCGACCTGATCCTGCTGGACCTGGTCATGCCCCGCCTTTCGGGTCAGGACACCCTGAAGGAGATGCGCGCCCGCGGCTTCCATCAGCCGGTGATCGTGGTCACCGCCCAGGGCAGCATCGATACGGTGGTCCAGGCCATGCAGGCCGGCGCCTGTGACTTCTTCGTCAAGCCGGCCAGCCCGGAGCGGATCATCGTCTCTATCCGCAATGCGCTCTCCATGGGCGACCTGCGGGGCGAGGTGGACCGCCTGAAAAAGCACAAGACCGGCCGCTTCACCTTCGCCGACATGGTGGGATCGTCAGCCCCCATGACCCTGGTCAAGCGCATGGGCGAGCGGGCGGCCAAGTCGACCATCCCGATCCTGATCACCGGGGAAAGCGGCGTCGGCAAGGAGGTCATCGCCCGGGCCCTGCACGGCGCTTCGGACCGGGCCGGCAAGCCCTTCGTCGCCGTCAACTGCGGCGCCCTGCCCGAGAACCTGGTGGAATCCATCCTTTTCGGCCACGAAAAGGGCAGCTTCACCGGCGCCACGGACAAGCACCTGGGCAAGTTCCAGGAGGCCAATGGCGGCACCCTTTTCCTCGACGAGGTGGGCGAACTGCCGCTGGACATGCAGGTCAAGCTTCTGCGCGCCCTGCAGGAGAGCGAGATCGATCCCGTGGGGTCAAAGCGCTCGGTGAAGGTCGATGTGCGCATTGTCTCGGCCACCAATCGCGACCTGTCCCTGGCCGTGGCCGAAGGGCGGTTCCGCGAGGACCTGTTCTATCGCCTCAACGTCTTCCCGATCGAGGCGCCGGCCCTGCGCGAGCGCAAGGACGACATCCCGGCCCTGGTCGAGCACTTCATCCGCCGCTTCAATGTGGAAGAGGGCAAGAAGGTGGTCGGCTGCGCGCCCGAGACTCTGCAGCATCTGCTGGCCCACGACTGGCCAGGGAACGTCCGCCAGCTGGAGAACGCGGTCTATCGGGCCATCGTCCTGTCAGACTCGCCCTATCTGCAGCCCTTCGACTTTCCCGCCATCTCCGGGGTGGTCGCGCCGCCGCCGGAGGCCGAGCCCGCCCCCCTGGCCGCCTCGGCCATCTCGCCCCAGGCCGCCCGCGAACTGATGGCCGAACTGCCCAAGGACGCTCCGGTGCGGATTCTGGATGAGCGCGGCCATCTGCGCACGCTGGAGGACATCGAGCGCGACCTGATCCAGCTGGCCATCGAAATCTATGCCGGCCACATGAGCGAGGTCGCCCGGCGCTTAGGGATCGGCCGCTCCACCCTCTACCGCAAGGTCCGCGAACAGGGCCTGGACGGGGTGATCGGCGGCGCCGAAGACGGCGAGACAGAGGCGGCCTGAGGGCTGAGCCCCGAAACCCCCGATCTCGTCATGCTCGCCCTTGTGGCGAGTATCCCTGTCGAGGGCAGGCGCAAGCGTCGAGCGGGATCCTGGGCACAAGGCCCAGGATGACGGCGGTGGGGATGGACGCGCCGGCGGCGAGGAAGATCTCGGCGCTAATCCTCAGTCTCAGGCGGCTTACGGCCGAAGCCTCGCCGGACCATGGGCTTCTTCTCGCCCTTGGCCTTGGCGGAGATTTCCTTGAGCTTGCGATGCTGCAGGGCTGAGAGCGCCTGGCCCGGCGCGCCCTTTTCAGGGTCGCCGAAGGCCCGCCCATAGGTCTTCACCCGGTCTTCCACCGAGCCCAGGAATTCGCCCTCCCATTCGGAGAGCTCCACGCCGGTGCGCGCGGCCTCACGCCGGGCGCGCTTGAGCGCGTTCAGCGCGGCCCGCTTGGCCTGGGCCCTGGGATCTGGAGGAGCCTTGCGCTTCAAATCTCTCCGAGCGCCGAGAGATAGAGGTCGAGGATGGCCTCTTCCTCCTGCCGCTTGGCGCGGTCCTGTTTGCGCAGGCGGACCACCTTGCGCAGCACCTTGACGTCGAAGCCGTTGCCCTTGGCCTCGGCGAAGACTTCCTTGATCTGTTCGGCGACCTCGGACTTTTCCAGCTCCAGGCGCTCGATGCGCTCGATGATGCTCTTCAGCTGCCCCTGGGCGGTGGTGTTGAGGATGTCGAGGTGGGCGCTGTCATCAGCCATGGGAAACGCGTCTTCCGAGTCGAGGGTGGTTTGAGGCGGCGGACCCTACCGCGCATCCGCGCCGAACGAAATCCGTCAGAGCAGACCGTGGGCTTCCAGCGCCGGACGCAGGGCCGCGGGGTCGATGAAGTGATGGGTCCTAAGACCAAAGGCCTGGGCCGCGGCGATATTGGCCGCGCTGTCGTCCACGAACAGGATGTCGCCGGCCGCGTGGCCGAACCGCTCGCAGGCGATGGCGTAGATCCGCGGATCAGGCTTGATCAGCTTCTCTTCGGCGGAGACCACAAAGCCCTCCAGGCGCGCGAAGGCCGGGCTCATGGCGATGACCCCGTCGAACACCTCGTGGGACATGTTGGTCAGGCCAAACTGCGGCACGCCAGCTACATGCAGGGCCTCGATGGCGGCCTCGGTTTCGGGGATGGTTCCGGAGAACATCTCCCACCACCGGCTCTCCCAGGCGCGGATTTCAGCCTCGTACTCGGGGAAGCGCTTGATGAGATCCTTGCGGTTCTCTTCGAAGGTGACGCCCAGGTCGTGGTTCACGTGCCAGACCATGGTGCAGACATGCGAAAGGAACCGGTCCAGTTCGGCCGGTTCCTTGAAAATCTTCGCATAGAGCGTGCGTGGGTCCCAGCGGACCACGACATTGCCGATATCCCAGAGAACCCCCTTGGGCATCTCCGGGCGCCGGCCGCGCTTAGCCCTGCTTGGCTTTGAAGCGCGGGTCCGTCTTGTTGATGACGTAGACCACGCCCTTGCGGCGAACGAGCTTGCAGTCGCGGTGGCGCGTCTTCAGCGACTTCAGCGAGCTTCTGACCTTCATGAGCTTGTCATCGCGCGTCGCCGCGCGCCGTCCTTCAGAGGGTTACCAACAGAGCCGGCGCATATACGGGCCACGCCCTGCGGAGTCAACGGGGCGTGGGGCTATCGTCCGGTCTGGCTTGCGGCGTCGGCCCAAAGGCGCGAGGCTTCCTCCCATAAGAAAAAAGTCATGGGAGGATCATTCATTATGTCTGCGACCATTAATCCGAACGGAACCCTGAAGGGTAAGGTGGCCCTGGTCACCGGCGCCAGCCGGGGCATCGGCGAGGCCATCGCCGCACGCCTGGCCATGGAGGGCGCCAAGGTCGTCGTCTCGGCCCGCACCGCCCAGGAGGGCGAGAGCCGCCTGCCCGGCACGCTGGCCCATACGGTCGAGCGCCTGAAAGGCGCCGGCGCCGAGGCCGTCCTGGTCAAGGCCGACCTGGCCCAGGCCTCTGAGCGCGAACGTCTGGTGGAGGAGGCCGAGGCCGCCTTTGGCCCCATCGACATCCTGATCAACAACGCCGCCATCACCTATTTCATGCCGGTGCAGGACTTCACCGAGAAGCGCTTCAAGCTGATGATGGAGGTGCAGGTCTATGCGCCCTTCCATCTGGCCCAGCTGGTCATGCCCGGCATGCGCGCCAAGGGCTGGGGCTCGATCGTCAACATCTCATCGCCGGCCGGCATCCATCCGAAACAGCCCTATTCCGGCGGCCGCGGCGGCACGGTCTATGGCCTGTGCAAAGCCGCGCTTGAGCGGTTCACCACGGGCCTGGCGTCGGAGGTCCAGGGCGACGGAATCGCGGTCAATGTGGTCTCGCCGGGCCTGGTGGACACCCCCGGCGTGGCGGTGCATGGCCTGATCAACGAACAGACCAAGGACCGGGTGCAGCCCATCGAGTTCATCGCCGAGGCGGTCTATCAGCTGGCCAAGGCCGATGCGAAATCCATGACCGGCCGCGTGGACTACGCCGAGCCCCTGCTCAAGGAGCTGGGGATCAAGCCGTCCGAGCTGGTCTAGGCGAGCCTAGTCTTCGAGAAGGGCCTGGAAGGCTGGCGAAAGCCGCTCTTCCAGGCCCTTTTTCGTTTGGACCAGAAACCGCGCCGGAATGCCGTGGGCCGCGCAGAGCGCCAGGCCCTCTTCTGCCCCCACCACCGACAGCAGGGTGCACCAGGCGTCGGCGACCATGGCCTCGGCGTGCAGCACGCTGACGCAGGCCACGCCGCGCTCGCTGGGAAGGCCGGTGCGGGGATCGAGGGTATGCGCCAGCCTGCGGCCCTCATGGATCATGTAGCGGCGATAGTCGCCGGAGGTGGCCACCGACAGACCGCACAGCGCCAGCACCACTGGCGACTGGCCGTCCACCTCGCCCTCCAGCCGCTCGAGCTCGACCCACCAGGGCAAGCCGCCCGGCTTGAGCCCCTCCCCGCGCAACTCACCGCCCACCTCCAGGAGGAAGTGGCGGACGCCCAGGGCCAGCAGGGCGCGGGCGGCCAGATCCACCCCGAACCCCTTGGCGATGCCTGAAAGGTCGAGCGCCAGGCCCCCGGGCTGCCGCAGGCGTGGCGGTTTGACCTCGAACGCCAGACGCGCCCACCCGGCCCGCGCCAGGGCGGCCTCGATCCGTTCCGGGGTCGGCGGCGCCGCCACCGGCCCGGCGGGCCCGAACCCCCAGAGGTCGGTGAGCGCGCCGATCGTCGGGTCGAAGGCCCCCTGGCCGAGGCGGGCCATCTCGAGGGCGCAGGCCATGACCTGCGCGAAGCCCTCGGGCAGGGCATGCCAGGCGCCGGCTGGGGCGCGGTTGAAGGCGCTGATGTGGGAAGTCGGCTCCCAGGGGCTCATCTCCCTCACCACGGCGTCCAGTCGCCCCTGAACGGTCCGGGCCAGGACCTCCGGCCCCAGCCCTGGAAGGGTGACGGCCTTCAGCGTCCAGGTCACGCCCATGGCGAGGCCCGACGCCTCCACGTCGAGGCCGCCCGGCGGGGGCGCAAGACCCGCCGGGAGACTCAAAGGTACAGCGACCCGGGCGCCTGGCGGCGGAGCGTGCAAGCGCCCTATTCCGGCAGGACTTCCAGGGTGCCCACATAGACCGCCATGCGCTCGGCGCCCGCGATGGGGCTCTTGCCGCCGCGCACCTCGGCCTCCATCCAGTACATGCCGGGCTCCGGCCAGGTGATCTCCAGCAGGCCGTCAGCGGCGGTGGTCAGGGTCATCTCGCCCGGCTCGTTGCGATAGCGGCCGCCGCCGCGGATCACCGCCACCTCCACGCCCGCGGCCGGTGCGCCGTCCAGCAGCAGGCGGAACTGCGCCGTCTCGCCGGCGAACAGGTCATTGGGGTGGGTGACGGGCGCAAGCTCCAGGCCCTGGCCGGTGGGCTTGAGCGAATCGGTGGTGGGCTGGCCGGCGGTGGCGAAGGTCTCGATGCGGCGCTGGGAATGGGTGATCTTCACCTCGGTGGCCCCGGCGGGTATCGCGGTGGCGAGATCGGCGGGCGCCCCGCGCCAGCGCTTCTGCTCGCCGCCCAGCTTGTAGGAGGCCATGACCCCGTCGCCGACGCTGGCGATGCGGTAGGTCCCGGGCTTGGAGAGCTGGACGTCGAAGGTCGAGCGGTACTTGCCGGTGGCCGCGTTCTGGTGCGTCACGGCCACCCCGTCCGGGCCGGTGATGACCAGGCCGTCCAGGCGCATGGGCACGTGCTCGAAGATGAACAGGTCATTGGAGACAGCCGCATCCACCGTCACCCAGGGATCGGTCCCCGACAGCACGGTCATGGACGGCAGCATCCACTGCCGGTGGGCGTGGGCGGCCATGGGGGCGGCCAGGATGGCGGTGAGCGCCACAGCGGCGCAGAGGGGGCGAAGCAGGGTCTTCATGGCGCGTCTCTCCAGGTCTCAGATGGGGTCAGGGCTTCAGGGTCAGCGCCACGGCGCCGAGTTCGCTCGACCCCTTGGCCTGGCCGGTTGCGGGGGCCTTGGGCGGCCATTGGAAGGGGATGCGGACCATTTCCCGGCCGCCGACTTCGCGGGCGGCCTCGACCACCAGATTGTACTGACCGGCCGGCAGGGTCCCGAGCGGCGCCTTGCCGCCGACGAACTTCACCTGATGACGGCCGGGCGCCTTGGTGGCGCCGCTGATCCCATCGGCGGGCAGGGTCATGGACCGGCCGGCGCGGCGCCACCACTGGCGCATGTCCTTCAGCCAGGTCTCGCCTTCCTGGTTCTTCAGCTTGAGGTCGTACCAGACCGCCAGCGTCTTCACCGCCGTCTGGTCGGGCTTCTCCACCCAGATGGCCACGTAGGGATTGTGGTACTCGGCCACCGAAAGACGCGGAATTTCGACGGTGAGGTTCAGCTCGGCGGCGGCGGCCGGCGAGGCCATAAGACCGGTGAGGACGGCGGCGGAGGCAAGTCGGCGCATGGGAGCGATCTCGTCAGTGGATGAAGAGCAGGGCGAGCAGCAGGGGGATGACCAGGCCGGCCCCCACCAGGGGCCAGGTTGAGCGGCGGGCGTGGGCGTGAAGCTGCAGCAGGATCAGGCCGGTGACGCAGAAGACCACGCAGCCGAGGGCGAAGATGTCGAGGAACCACATCCAGGTCGTTCCTGTGTTACGGCCCTTGTGCAGGTCATTGAGGTAGGCCACCACGCCCCGGTCGGTGCGTTCGTAGACGGCCTCGCCCACCGTGGTGTCGAGGGTCAGCCAGGCGTCGCCGCCGGGACGCGGCAGGGCCAGATAGAGTTCCCCAGGCGACCATTCCGGCTGGGCGTCAGCCGGCACGCGCACCTTGAGCGCCTCGCCGATCCAGGCCCGGACGGGCTGAGGCAGCGGGGCGCTCTCCGCCTCGGCGGCCTGAACCACGGGCAGCAGATCGGCGGGCAACTCCGCCGTCCGTTCGGTCACCCGCGGCGTGGCCGGGATCGACCCGGCATGGTTCAGGGTGATGCCGGTAATCGCAAACAGCAGCATGCCGATCAGGCAGATGGCCGCGCTGATCCAATGCCAGCGCAGGATCTGGCGCAGAAATCCGGCCCGTCGCTGCGCCTTGCGCTTGGCCAGGGCGCGAGCTTCAGCAGCAGTCTCGGGGCCGGCCGCGACCTCACCCATACGGCTAGAAGTCGACATTCACCGACACCCAGAGCCGACGGGGCTCCTGCTGGATGGCGTACTCCCCGGCATAGGCCGTGGTCGCGCCGCTGGCATAGGGCAGGTAGTCCAGGAAGTCCTGGTCGAACAGATTGTAGACGGTGGCGTTGATCCGGACATTGTCGGCCACCTGATAACTGCCCCCCAGGTGGAACAGGGCGTAGCCCTTGTAGTCCCCCAGGGCGGTCTGGGCGGCGCCGCCGCCGCGGTAGCGCTCTGAGCGCACTTCGGTCCGAACCCAGGCGTTCAGCTTGTCGGTGGCCCGCCAGCGGACCGAACCGTTCAGCATGTGCTCAGGCGTGTTGACCAGGGGCTGGCCGGCGGCCGGACCGCTCTTCTGCTCGCTGTCGGTGAAGGTGTAGTTGGCCGAAACGGTCCAGGCCTCGTTCAGGGCGTAACGTCCGGCCACCTCTGCGCCCCGGGTCACAGCCTCGTCGATATTGACCGTCTGGCCATAGAGATCGACCCGCGGGAAGTTCCCGTAGTTCACGCAACCCGGGCGGTTGGGGCTGCCGGCGAAAGAACAGTTGGGCAGGCCTGGCCCTGAGGCGATCTTGTCCTCGAACTCGCTGTTGAACACCGTCAGATTGGCGCTGAAGCCGGCGCCGCTATCGAAATAGACGCCGATCTCGGCCGTGGTGCTGGTTTCCGGCTGCAGGGTCGGGGTGCCGATGGTCGGAACCGTGCCTTGGCCGGTGAAGCCGGTGATGCCCGAGGCGATCTGGTCCAGGCGCGGGGTCTTGAACCCACGGCTCACCCCGCCCTTCACGGTCCAGGCCTCGCTGGCCGTCCAGACGAGATAGGCCCGCGGGCTGGTCTGACCGCCGAACTTGGAGTGGTCGTCGTGCCGGACGCCGAGCGTGAGGGCCAGATTGTCCGCAAGCCGCCATTCGTCCTCGGCGAACACCGCCCACTGGGTGTGCTCATAGGCGCCTGTGGCCACGCCATCGACCATTTCGGCCTCCCACCACTGACCACCGACCGTGAAAGCGTGACGGCCCAGCTCTGTGGCGAGACGCGTGTTGAAGATGGTGTTGGTCGCTTCCAGGGTGCGGGGATCGCCAGCCGTCTTGCCAGGCGTGCCCGGCGGAATGGTGCGGCCGATGGTGGTGGTAACGTTGCGCACCAGGTCCGAGGTGATCAGGCCGACGGGCGAGCGCCAGTCGTGGGCCAGGCCATACTGCTCGCGCTCAAAACGCAGCTCCGGGCCATAGCCGCCCTGGATCGTGCCTGTGCCCAGCTGGCTCTCGGAGTTGTCGTAGGATTGTTCGGCCACGTCGATGTCGAGCCAGAGGTCGTGATCGGCCGCCGGCGCGAAGCTCAGCCGGCCGCCCAGGGTCCAGATGTCGGCCTCCACCGGGCTCGGGCCCCGCTTGGAGATTTCGACGGGCTGACCGTCGGCGTTCACATAGGTCAGGTCCGAGGCCTCGCGCCTGAAGAGGCTGCCGCGCAGGGCCAGACCCAGGACATCGGCGACGATCGGGCCGTCCACATAGGCCTCGGCGCCGTAGGTGGCTCCGAACTGGTCGTCGCTCTGCAGGGTCCCCTGAACGGTCGTCGCCGCCCGCCAGCGATCGCCGATGCGCCGGGTGATGATGTTGACCACGCCGCCCATAGCGTCGGAGCCATAGAGGGTCGACATCGGGCCGCGGACCACCTCGATCCGCTCGATGGCCGAGGTGGGCGGCATGAAGCTGGTGGAGGTTTCGCCAAAACCGTTGGGGGTGACATTGCCCGCCGCGTTCTGGCGGCGCCCATCCACCAGCACCAGGGTGTAGTCGCTGGGCATGCCGCGGATGGAGATGTTCAGACCGCCGGTCTTGCCAACGCCGTCGCCCACATCGACGCCTTCTACATCCGCCAGGGCCTCGGCGATGCTGGAGAAGCGCTTGGTCTGCAACGCTTCGCGGGAAATCACGCTGATCGAGGCCGGGGCGTCGACAATCTTGCGCTCGAAGGCCGAGGCGGTGACCACCAGTTGGTCGACTTCCACCACGTCGCTGGCCTGATCGGCGGCGCTGGGGGTCTGAGCGCTGGCCGCGGCCGCGGCGCCCAGGGTCAGACCCAGGGCGGTGGCGAAGAGACGACGGCGCGCGGCGCGCTGGAAACCAGACATTGTGAACCCCCGAACTTGCGATTAGGTCGCAGTAACAAGGCCGAGGGGGCCCCGCAACATAATTGCGACTAATTCTTATTCGGAGATTCGCGTTCTTTTACCGACCCTTCGGAACTCCCCGCCCCGGTGGGCATTCTTCCTGCGCCGGTCAGGTCGTGATCCCCCCCACCGACCTGGCTGCAGCATCTTAAAGCCCCGGATCTCACAAGGTCCGGGGCTTTTCATTCGCAGGGCGCCTCATGGCGATTGAGGCCCACAGCCAGGACCCCTATGGTTCGATGATGGATCGACGCTCCTTCCTCGTACTCCTCGTGGCCGGCTGCGCCGACCCGGCGACAGGCCTGACGCCGCCACTGGCGCTGGGTCCGGCAGCGCCGACACCCTACAACCCTGAGCCTGTGGTCCCGCTGGCGCCCTCGGGCAGCCCGACCTTCGACGCCTGGCTTCGGAGCTTCTACGTGAAGGCCGTCCGCGCCGGCCTGCCGTCTGACCTGCTCGACCGTGAGCTTTCGGGCCTCACCCCCAACGACCGCATTTCAGCGCTGGATTCCCGGCAGCCGGAGTTCTCCCGCCCGGTGAGCGACTATATCCGGGGCGTGGTCACCGATGACCGCATCGCCATTGGCCGCCGGCGTCGGGACGCCTTGCCCGCGCTCAGCCAGATCGAGGCCCGCCACGGCGTGCCGCAGAACATCCTGGTGGCGATCTGGGGCCTGGAATCCGGCTTTGGCGCCATATTGGGCGACTTCGACGTGATCCGCGCCATGGCGACCCTGGCGGCCGACGGCCGACGGCGCGAGTTCGCCGAAGAGCAGCTGATGGCCGCACTCAAGATCATCGGCTCAGGGGAGTTTCCCCGCGCCCGCCTGGTCGGTTCCTGGGCCGGCGCCATGGGCCAGACCCAGTTCATTCCAACCACCTTTCTGGCTACCGCCATCGACGGCGACGGCGACGGCCGCCGCGACCTCTGGAATTCGGCCCCTGACGCCCTGGCGTCGGCCGCCAACCTGCTGGCCAAGGCCGGCTGGCGGCGTGGAGAGAGCTGGCACCGGGAGGTGATCGCGCCCGAGGGCTTCGACTACGCCCTGACCGAAGGCCCGCGGGAGATCCCCGCCTGGTGGGCCGAGCGCGGCATTCGCGCCGCCGACGGCCGCCCGTTCTCTGCGGTCGACCAGCAGGCGCCGGCCGAACTGATCGCGCCGTCGGGCGCCTCAGGGCCGCTATTCCTGGCCTTCCCCAACCACTTCATGATCCGTCGCTACAACAACTCCACCGCCTATGCCCTTGGCGTCGGCCTGCTGGCGCAGCGCCTGGGCGGCGAGGGGCAATTGGTGCGCGACTGGCCGCAGGAAACCCCTCTGGCCCTTACGGACCGTAGCGACGCCCAGCGGGCGCTGGCCGCCCTGGGCTTCGATCCCGGCGCGCCGGACGGTATTGTCGGGACCAACACCCGAAAGGCCCTGCGAGCCTATCAGGCCAGCCGCGGCCTGGTGGCCGACGGCTATCTGTCTCTGGAGATGGTGCGCCGCCTTCGCGCCGAGGCCGCGGGTCAGCCCTGATCCGGCCCTTGGGCCACGCCCCTACTGGCCGGACTCGTCGCGGCGGTCGAGGGTGGCCATGGCGGCGTCAGCGCGGGTGGCCGGCTTTGGATCGGCGTTGCGCAGCTGCGGATTGCGGAAGGCGTAATAGAGCAGACCCACCATGATCGCCGCGTTCAGCGCGAAGGGCGCCCAGGCGATCAGCTGGTAGAGCCAGACGAAGAACGGGGCCAGCACCACATTGACCCCGTTCACCGCGGCGATCGCCCCGGCCACCCGGGCCTGTTCGCCCATGTTCACCGCGAGCGACGAGCCCGCCGTAAAGCCCGGCCGGGCGAAGCCAAAGCCCAGGCTGGCGATGGCGTAGCCCATGACCACCGCCCAGTAGTTGGGCGACAGGGCGACGATCACATTGCCCACCGCCGCCACGGCGACCCCCCAGCGCAGCAGCTGCCGCGGGGTCATCTCGAACATGCGGATGATGCCCCACTGGGCCAGAAGGCCGGCCATGGCGCCGAACATCATGGCGATGGCGATGAAGCCCTGAGCCGCGGCCGGCGACAGGGCCAGCTTGTCGATGATCAGGAAGCCGAGGGTCTGGCCCTGGGCGGTCTGGCAGGCGGCGACCAGGAAGCCATAGACCAGAAAGGGGGTGATGCGAGGATCCCGCCACATGGGCGTTTCCTTGACCCCGGGATTTGCCTTGCGCACCTCGGCCTCGGCGTCGGTGCGCGCCCGGGTCTCACCGGCGAAGGGGCTCTCGGGCAGGTAGCGATAGACCACGATCAGCATGATCGCCGCGATCAGGGCGAAGCCGAACAAGGGGCCTGACAGTCCCAGGAAGGGCAGGATCAGCAGGGGCGCCAGGAAGGGACCGATGACGGTGCCCAGGCCGAAGGCGCCGGCCAGGCTGGACATGGCCTGAGTCCGCTTCTCCGGCGCGGTATGCTCGGCCACATAGGCCTGGGTGGCCGGATTGGAGGCCGCGCCGAAAAGGCCGAACAGGGCGCGGGCGAACAGAAAGAAGACGAAGATCACCATGGGCGTCGCCCAATGGCGAAGGCCTGCATTCACCACCAGGCCGCAGCAGACCATCGACACCATGAAGCCGGTCAGCCCCACAAGCATCAGCGGCTTGCGGCCATAGCGGTCTGACGCCCGCGCCCAGAAGGGCGACGAAAACGCCCACAGTAGGGCCGAGAGCGAGAAGACCGCCGCCACCAGGGGGTCGGGAATGCCGATGGAGCGGCCGATCGCCGGAAGCACCGAGATAAGCCCCGTATTGCCCATCGCCGTCGCCAGGGACACGCCGAAGATGATCGCAAACGACCGCTTGGGCAGCACGACGGGCATGGGGGACGAGACTGACATCTGATCGCTGTTAATCCGACCAGGCCATGCAGGCAAATTCCGAATGCCGCTCACCGGCCATTAAGCATTAACCCCGATGCTCCGGCAGGATTCGTCGGGGACCGTTCGCCACCATGTTTCAGATCATCGGCATCGTTCTGCTGTTCGGCATGGTGTTCGGCAGCTACATTCTCGCCGGCGGAAAGATGGGGATCATCCTCCATTCGCTGCCCTATGAACTCATGGCGATCCTGGGCTCGGCGGTGGCCGCGTTCCTGATCGCCAACTCCATGGGCGTCATCAAGGGCGTGATGGGGGGGTTCGGCAAGGCCTTCGCCGGACCCAAGTGGAAGGCAGCGGACTACCGCGACCTCCTGTCCCTGCTGTTCCTGCTGACCAAGACGATGAAGTCCAAGGGCGTCATCGCCCTGGAAAGCCACATCGAAAACCCGGGCGAGAGCACGATCTTCTCTCGCTATCCGAAGATCACCAAGGACCACTTCGCCGTGGACTTCATCTGCGACACCCTGCGGATGATGACCATGAACCTGGAAGATCCCCACCAGGTCGAAGACGCCATGGAGAAGCAGCTCGAAAAGCATCACCATGAGGCGCTGGGCCCGGCCCACGCCCTGCAGAACATGGCCGATGGCCTGCCCGCCCTGGGGATCGTGGCCGCGGTGCTCGGGGTCATCAAGACCATGGGCTCGATCAGCGAACCGCCGGAGGTTCTCGGGGGCATGATCGGGGGCGCCCTGGTGGGGACCTTCCTCGGCGTGTTCCTCGCCTATGGCATGGTCGGGCCGATCGCCTCGCGCCTAACCGCCGTGGTCGAGGAGGAATCGTCCTTCTACAAGATCATCCAGGCGGTCCTGGTCGCCCACCTGCACGGCAATGCGGCGCAGATCTCGGTGGAGATCGGTCGCGGCAATGTCCCGTCAGATTCGCAGCCGAGCTTCCTGGAGCTCGAAGAAGCCCTGTCGGCCATCCCCGCTGAGGCCTGATTTTGGGGGCTTTCCCCCTCAAAAACAAAGGCCCGCGGCCTGTGGGTAAAAAAGTGATCACGGCCGCGTGATTTGGCGCTTGCCCCGGAGGCGAACACCGGCATATTCCTGCACTGCGCAGCGCTGCTGAAGCTTTTAGCCCCCGGGCCGATTGCGACAGTCTCGCCAGGCGCAATCAACTCCATTCCAGGGGACCAGGGACATGACCTCCGAAATTCTTCGCAAGCTGCTCGTTGCCGGCGCCGCCGTCGCCGCCCTCTCCGTCGCCGCCTGCGGCCAGCCCGCCGAAACCGCCGACGAAGCCGCTGCGGAAGCCACCACCGAAGCCGCGACCGCCGAAGCCGCCGCCGACACGGCCGTTGACGCCGCCGCGACCGCCGACGCCGCTGCTGACGCCGCTGGTGAAGCCGCTGCCGACGCCATGGCTCCGGCCGCTGACGCCATGGCGCCGGCCGCTGACGCCGCTGCTCCGGCCGAAGCTCCGGCTCAGTAAGCCATTCGCAAACGCTTCGGCGTTTTCGATGAAGGGCCGCCCTCCGGGGCGGCCCTTTTGCTTTGCGCGCTGTTGCCAGGGCCGCACCTGGCGCGCCAATGGTTCTGATGACCCCGCCGCCCGTCCCCTCGCCTCCTGAGCCCTCCCCCTCGCCCCTGATTCTCGACGCCGAGGGCCAGCCACGCTCAAGGCTCTATGGCGACATCTACTTTTCGACCGAGGATGGCCTCGCCGAATCGCGCGCCGTCTTTCTGCAGGGCTGCGGCCTGCCCGACCGCTGGGCAGGACGAAGCCGCTTCACCGTCGGCGAACTGGGATTCGGCACCGGCCTGAACATCCTGGCCCTGCTCGACCTCTGGCGCCGGGCGCGCCCGAGCGGCGGACGCCTGCACATCTTCAGCATTGAGGCCCATCCCCTGAGCGCCGAGGCGGCCGCCGGAGTCCTGGGCGCCTGGCCTGAGTTGTCCGATCTCACAGACCTGCTGATCTCCCGCTGGCCGGGCCAGGCGAGGGGCTTTCATCGGGTCGACCTGCCGGAGCTCGACGCTACCCTGGACCTGGCGGTGATGGAGGTTGGCGCTGCTCTGAGCGCCTGGACCGGACAGGCCGACGCCTGGTTTCTCGACGGCTTCTCCCCGGCCCTTAATCCACAGATGTGGCGGGCGGAGGTTCTGGAGCTTGTGGCCGCCCGCACCGCGCCTGGAGGGCGACTGGCCACCTTCACCGTCGCTGGCGCGGTGCGGCGTGGTCTTGAAGCCCAGGGACTGATCGTCGCCAAACGCCCCGGCCACGGCCGCAAGCGCGAACGCCTGGAGGCCTGGCGGGAAGATGCGCCCGTGGAGGCGGCCACCGCCCCCCGGGTGGCGGTCATCGGCGCCGGGATCGCCGGGGCGGCCATGGCGCGCGCTCTGCGGCTTGGCGGCGCTGAGGTCGAGGTCTTCGACCCTGGAGGGCCCGGACATGGGGCTTCCGGGAACCCTGCAGCCCTCGTCACCCCCCGTCTGGACGCAGGGCTGGGTCCGCTGGCTGGCCTGTTCGCCCAGGCGCTGGCCCGGGCGCGGAGCCTTTATTCGGGGGTTCCGGGCGCGCTGCTCGACAGGGGCGTGATGCAACTGGCCCGTCAGCCCAAAGATCCAGGCCGGTTCGCCGCCATTGCGGGCTCCGGCCTGTTTGACCCGGGAACCCTTGAGCTGGCGGGCAGCGCCGAGGTGCGCCGTTGGACAGGAGAGGCCGAGGTGGAGGGGCTGGCGCAGCACGGCGCGCTGGTGGTTCGCCCGCAGGCGATCTTGTCGGCCTGGCTTGGCGAAACGCGCCGCGAGGCGCTCGTGGCGATCTCCCCCTCGGAGGGCGGCTGGGCCCTGGAAGGAACCGATAACAAGGTCCTGTGGCGAGGGGACGTCGTCGTGGTGTGCGCCGGGGCCGGAACATCCCGCCTGGTCAGGAGCGCCCCGCTGCAGCCGGTGCGGGGCCAGATTTCGATCGCGCCCGGCCTGGCGTCCCGGGCGGCGGCCTGGGGCGGCTATGTGGCTCAGGCCCCGGAGGGCCTGGTGTTCGGCGCCACCCATGACCGGGATGATGAGGCCACTGACCTGCAAGCCTCGGACCACGAACGAAACCTGGCGACGCTTGGCGAGGCCCTGCCTGACCTCGCCCGTCAGGCCGCCGGGGCGAGCCTTGCGGGGCGCGCCTCGGTGCGCGCCGTCACGCCCGACCGTTTGCCCTTGGCTGGACTGGCCGCCGCCGGGACTAAGGGCCTCTACCTGCTGTCGGGACTCGGGTCGCGCGGCTTCTGCCTGGCGCCCCTGCTGGCCGAACATGTGGCGGCCCAGATCCTGGGGACGGCCTCACCCTTGCCGGCGGATGTCGCCGAGTTGATCGACCCTGACCGGTTTCGCCGACGAGCTCTGCGGCGCGAAGGTCGCTCGCCCGATTGAAACCATCTTCGGGCCCTAATGATGGTGACTTGGCATCGATCGGCCCATGAGCCGGATCACAGGAGGCCCTAATGCGTAGCCCAGCCCTTGCCCTTGCTCTCGCCGCCTTGACCGTGACCGCCTGCGCCCCGACCTCTGCGCCGGGGGAGCTTTCGGCATCAGACCAGGGCGGTCAGGCGCGAGAGTGCTTCTTCACCCGCAACGTCAACGGCTTCAGCGCGCCAGACAATGAGACCTTGTATCTCCGCGTCGGCGTGCGCGACGTCTATCAGATGCAGATGTTTTCCCCCTGCCTCGACATGGACTGGGCCCAGCGGTTGGCTGTGGTGTCGCGGTCTGGATCCAGCGTCTGCCGCGGCATGGACGCGACCATCGTCTCGCCTGGTCCTCTGGGAGAACAGCGCTGCACGGTCCGCGCCGTGCGCAAGCTGACGCCGGCCGAGGTGGAAGCCCTGCCCCGAGGCAGCCGGCCCTGAGGGCGCGGCGAAAGCTCTGACCAAAGAAAATCGGCGCCGCCCTTGGGGGCGACGCCGATGAGAGATGCGAACCCGGCGGACAAGCCGCCGGGCTGCGGGTCTGCGCCTTAGAAGCGCTGCTTGATGCCGATCTTGAAGGTCCGGCCCAGCGGGTTCCCGTTGGTGTAGTCGTAGTTGTACATCGACTGCACGAAGGGGGGATCGGTATCCAGGATGTTCTGGATGCCGGCGCTGATGGTGGTGTTCCAGGGCAGTTCGATCTGACCCGTCAGGTCGTGCTGCCAGAAGTCATCCGTCTTGCCGACGTTCACAAAGGTCGCCGAGACGCGATCATAGCGGCAGGCGGCGCTGGCGCCGCTGGCCGGGCAGGGGGCGCCGATGATCTCGGTGCCTTCACGATACTGGAGCTGGTAGCGGACGTTCCAGGTCCCACCGTTGACATTGACGAAGCCGGTCGCCCGCAGACGGGGGTAGGAGTAGAACTCCGAAACCAGTTCGTGACGGCCGACACGGTCCTGCGCTGGCTCGATGACCACGCCGTTCGCCCCGAGGAGGGTGAAATCGCTGCGATCGTAGGTCAGCAGGTAGGTGCCGTCGACGCCCATGGAGACCCGGGCGTCGAGCATATCGGTGCCGAAGAAGTCGTCGAAGTCGTACTGCGCCTTGAAGTCGAGGCCCGAGGTCTTGGTGGACGGACCGTTGACGATGAAGCGGCTGACCCCGATCACATTGGCCGGCGAGCAGGCGCCGTCAAAGATGAAGCGGGCGACGATCGCGGCGTTCGAGCAGTTCAGCGAGGCATAGAGCGCCGCAGTCGGCTCGAGCACCAGTTCCTTCTCGAAGTCGAACTTGAAGTAGTCCACCGAGGCCTTGAAAGCGCCAGTGTCGAGCAGAACCCCGAAGTTGTAGGTCTTGGCGGTTTCCGGCTCGAGATTAGGATTGTTGTTGGTCACCACCGCGCGGTAGCTACCGCCGATGTTGGCCACACCCTTGCTGCTGCCCGGCGAGATCTGGGTCTGGCCTGGGGCGCGGAAGGTGGTGCCCGCCGAACCGCGGAAGGCCAGCCAGTCGGTGGCCTGCCAACGGGCGGAGATCTTCGGGTTGGTGGTGGAGCCCACCTGACCGCCGAACTCCTCGTGACGGACCGCCGCGCTGACTTCGAAACTGTCGGTGAAGGGCAGCCGCACTTCGCCGAACAGCGCCTCGACGTCACGGTCGACATCAGAGTCTTCCTGAGCGCCGAAGAAGACGAAGGGACCAACCGGATCAGAGCAGATCGGCAGACCATCGTCGATCGAGTCGACGCAAGGGGTCGCCCGGACGTCGCCCAGGTTTTCCCAGTCATCCCGCGAACGGCTGTAGCGATACTGGCCGCCGGCCGCCCAGGCGATGTTGCCGCCGCCCAGTTCAATCCCGGTTTCACCGTTGAACACCAGGTCAGCGACCAGGATGTTGTTGGTGCCGATGTTGGTGTAGGTGCCGTAGAGCCACTCCACCAGGGCCGGGTTGTTCAACACCGCCGGGTTGGCCGCACCGCGATAGAAGGGGTTGGCCGCGCCGTTCACCGCGCTGGTGGCGATGCTGTTGGTGAAGGGGTTGAAGTACTGGCAGGGGCCGACGCCGGGAACGCCCGTAGCCGGATTACAGCCAGGACCGCCGAGACCGTTGAGCGCATGCTGGATACGGTTCACCAGCAGGTCGTTGGTCACGATGACGGATTCGGTCTCCATATAGGTCAGAGCCGCATCCCAGCCGATGCCGTTTCCGAACTCACCCTTGAAGCCACCGGAAACCCGGAACGAGGTGTTCTGGATGTCCTGGTAGTCGGCGCCGTCGGGATTGGTCGGGTGACCCGCATGGGCGATGGCGCGCCAGAAGGCCTTGGCCATCGTCACGCCGCCGGCCATGCCGGCGCACTGGGCGGCGGAGAGCGGGGCCGCGCACTGGGTGCGCAGGTCGATCAGACCCGGGTGGGTCGCCGGCACGAAGTAAGGAACCTGGCCGTTGAAGCCGGGGACCGCCGTCGAGCCGGAGGTGCCGCCCGCCGTCCGCGGGGTCGGGAACTGGGTGGTCAGGTTGGCCGGCGACAGACGCTGGTTCGGCACATCGCTGCGCTTCCAGGCCACTTCACCGTGGAAGGTGATGGTGTCGGTGACGTCGAAGTTCAGCTCGCCGTAGAGCTGGTAGTGATCTTCTTCGTTGACCAGGTCGTTGAAGGCCGAGAACTGGAAGCGGCAGACGCTGCCGGTGGCGGTGTTGCTGGTGGGCACCACGCCGGCGGTCAGCTGGCCGCCAAGTTCATTACAGCCGTTGTCCCGGAAGAAGGTCGTGCCGCCAGGGGTGCCGTAATAGCCGGGGTTCGAGGAACCGGACCAGCCGCCGTAGTAGACGGCGTCCATGGGGGTGCGGGCCCAGTCACGCTCGTTGATGTCCAGGCGCGAACGGTGGCGATAGCCTGCGGTCAGCAGCACATTGCCGCGGTCGAACAGGCTGCCCCAGGCGAGGTCGACGGTGTAGTCGCCGTCGGAGCCGTCGATCAGGGTGTAGTCAGCATCGACCTCAAAGCCGTCCAGGTCCTTGCGGGTGATGAAGTTGACCACGCCGCCGACGGCGTCGGAGCCGTAGGTGGCGGCCGCGCCGTCCTTCAGAATTTCCACCCGGCCGGTGGCGGCCGTGGGGATGAAGCCGAGGTCCTGACCACCGCCCTGGAAAGCGGCCTGGGTCGAGTCGGCCAGACGACGGCCGTTCATCAGGACCAGGGTCCGCGAGGCGCCGAGGCCGCGCAGGTTGATGGTCGCGGTGCCGGCGCCGCCATTGTAGCGGTTGCTTTCGCCCAGCGCGGACTGCGAGGCGCTGATGGTCTTGACCAGCTGGACGATGCTGGGCGAGCCCTGGCGCTCCAGTTCCGCCGCACCGAGGACGTCCACCGGCAGGGCGGCGTCTTCCGGCGTGCCGGCGATGAATGAGCCGGTGACGACGACTTCCTCGACCACCGTGGGCTGAGCCTGGGCCGCGGCCGAACCGGCGGCTCCCATGGCCAGAGCGACGGCCATGACCGAGCCGCCGCAGAAATAGGTACGTTTCAACATTGGTTTCCTTCCCCCTCTTGGCGCCGATCCCCTTATGGCGTGGGGATTTTGACCCGTGAGCAAAAACGATCATCCGGCGCCTTTCGCAAAAGCGCCAGAATTTTTTCAACGGGGAGACATATCCAAGCTATTTGACCGTTGTGCAAGTTTCTGTAGCGAAACCCTTACGGCTTAAGGGGTTGCGAGCGTACCCCGCCTTCTACAACCCTTGATGTAACCGCTCATGGCGTTACGTTCAGGCGGCCGGACGCGGCCGGGTTCCCTTAGGGCGCCCACCGAAGCAGGGCGTAACGCCAGCGAGAGCCGTCCCTTTTTGACAATACCGCATTTTCTATAGCGGGCCTGGGGGAGGCGCGTTGCGTCAGGCCCCACCGCGCTTCGCCGCCACGAATCAGGTCAGGGCGCGCGCGTCACCGCCGACCGGCGGCCCACTCCTCGGCCAGCACGGCGTAGAGATAGGTGTCACGCCAGGCCCCACGAAGCCGGCGATCCTGCCGAAAGCACCCCTCCCGGCGCATGCCCAGCTTCTCCATCACCCGGTAGGAGCCCGTGTTTCGAACATCACAGGTGGCGGCGATGCGGTGCAGGCCAAACTGGAATCCCATGTCGAGCATGGCCGCAGCCGCTTCGCTGACGATCCCCTGCCCCCACAGATCACGGCGTAGGACATAGCCCATCTCGACAACAGCGTTTGGGATGTCCCGCAAATGCAGGGCGATGGACCCGACGACACAGGCCTCGGCCTTCAGCTCAATGGCCAGGGACAGGTCGAGCCTCGGCCAGGTCGCCTGCTGCTCCAGGACGCGGGCCATGAAGGCAGCGGTGTCCTCGGGGCTGTTGGGTCCCCAGGGCATGTACCGGGTCACCTCGGGATCGGAGCCATAGGCGTGCACCGCCTCAGTGTCCTCTAGCCGGAAGTCCCGCAGGATCAGGCGGTCAGTCTCTAGGCGGTCTGGGCGCTCGGGCGGAGGCGCCAGGTCGGCGGCGGGGGTGGTCACATCTCATCTCCAGGGGCTTGGGCCGCCAGGATCCGAGGACACGTGACCCCGGCCTTGCGGCGGGGGTCGGGGCGATCTTGCGCTAGGCGCGCAGGCGAACGTCCTTACGACCCCGGAAGGGACGATAGGAACAATTGCCGCGGCGCGAAGCGAGGATCATGGGGCGGACGCTAGCAGGCCCGCAGCCATCAGGCCAGCGCGCCAAGGGCGGCCAGCGGATGTCGGTGAGAAGGAGATGGTGGACGCGACAGGGATTGAACCTGTGACCCCCTCGATGTCAACGAGGTGCTCTCCCGCTGAGCTACGCGTCCATACCGGTGGCCCCCTTTTCGGGGGACGGGAAGGGCGGCGGTATAACGGGCGGCCCGCCCCTGTGCAAGGGCTGAAAGTCGCCCGCGGGGCCGACGCCTCAGGCGGCCATCATCCGCTCCACCTCGGCGACGATCTCGCGCAGATGGATGGGCTTGGACAGGACCTTGGCCCCGGCGGGGGCGGAATCTCCAGCGGCCAGCGCCACGGCGGCGAAGCCGGTGATGAACATGATGCGCAAGGACGGATTGCGGGCGGCGGCCAGGCGGGCCACCTCGATTCCGTCCATGCCAGGCATGACGATGTCGGTGAGCAGCAGATCCCAGTCCTGATCCAGGACCGAGGCTGCCTCTTCCCCATCGGCGCAGGCGCGCACCTCGAAGCCGGCGCGCTCCAGGGCGCGGGCCAGGAAGCCGCGCAGGGAGTCGTCGTCCTCGGCGAGAAGAATGCGGGGCATGGGCGATTCCAGGGCGTCGTCTTTCATGGAGCGACCATAGGGGCGGCTTTGTAAATCCCCGATGAACCGCCCCACCCTTCGACCAAGGCTCGTTCGCCCGCCGATCCGTTTGACCCGGCGCCCGGCGCATCGTCATATGCCGGCCATGTCCGCGGTCGAGCCCCTTGATGTCGCAGAGCCGGCCGCCCTGGCGCCGGCAGGCTTCGAGGTGCGCCGCGCCGCAGCTCCAGGGGCCCCGCCGCCGACCCCGGTGATCTTCGCCTCGCCCCATTCGGGCCGGCTTTATCCGGACGATATGATGTCGGCGGCCAGGCTGGACGCCCAGGCCATCCGCCGCTCCGAAGACGCCTTTGTCGACCAGCTGGTGGAGGGCGCGCCGCAGGCCGGGGCGGCCCTGATCACCGCCAACTATGCGCGCGCCTATATAGATGTGAACCGCGACGCCTTCGAACTCGACCCGGCCATGTTCACCGACGCCCTGCCGGACTTCGCCCGCAGCCGCACCGCCCGGGTGGCCGCAGGCCTGGGGGCCATCGCCAAGGTGGTCTCCGAGGGCCAGGAGATCTATGCGCGCAAGCTGACCTTCGCCGAGGCCCAGAGCCGGATCGAAGGCGCCCACCGCCCCTATCATGAGGCCCTGAGCGGCCTGATCGCCGAGGCCCTGGCCGCCCATGGGGTCGCCATACTGGTGGACTGGCATTCCATGCCGTCGGCCGCCGCCCGGGCGGCCGGCGCCGCCGGCTGCGACATGGTCCTGGGGGATCGCTTCGGCTCGGCCTGCGCCAATGGCCTGACCCGTCTGGCCGAGGTGGAGCTGGAGGCCCGCGGCTACCGGGTGGTGCGCAACACCCCCTATGCCGGCGGCTACACCACCGAGCACTACGGCCGCCCGGCCCGCCGGGTGCACGCCCTGCAGATCGAGCTGAACCGGGCGCTGTATCTGGATGAAGACACCCTGTCGCCCACCCCCGGCTTCGACCGCCTTAAGGCCGACATCGCCGCCCTGACCCTCGCCCTGACGTCGCACGACTGGGCCAGCCGGCTCTGAACGGCGCCTCCAGAACGCCAAAAAAAAGGCCGCGCTCGAAAGCGCGGCCAGTTCATTAGGGAGGAAACGCCCAGGAAGGGCAGAGACGTCCGGAGACGCCTCACGGTCAAAATCTACGGTGCGGCGCACAAAAGAACAAGGGATAAATTGTCGCAATTGCGAAGGCGACCCGTGATATCCAGTTTTCCTGTTCTTTTTCCGCGACTTAATGGTCTACGATCACGCAAGATTTCGTGCTGCAACGCACAAGTCTGAGGGGGTGACCTGAGAGGCTGTCACCAGTTCGCGCTAGCCCTGGGGCGTCTTGTCCCCTAAAAGCCGCCGCTTCCGGAAAAGGTTTCCCATGTCGCTGCGCAACATCGCCATCATCGCCCACGTTGACCACGGTAAGACGACCCTCGTCGACCAGCTTCTCGCCCAGTCGGGCGTGTTCCGAGCCAATGAGGCGACCGTCGAGCGCGCCATGGACTCCAATGACCAGGAGCGCGAGCGCGGGATCACCATCCTGGCCAAGTGCACCAGCGTGCTTTGGAACGGTAAGGCCGGCGAGACGCGGATCAACATCATCGACACCCCTGGCCACGCCGACTTCGGCGGCGAGGTGGAGCGGATCCTCGGCATGGTGGACGGCTGCGTCCTGCTGGTGGACGCCGAAGAGGGCGTCATGCCCCAGACCAAGTTCGTCCTGGGCAAGGCCCTGAAGATGGGCCTCAAGCCCATCCTCTGCCTCAACAAGGTCGACCGGCCCCACGCCGATCCCGACCGCATCCTGAACGACGCCTTCGACCTCTTCGCCGCCATGGGCGCCACTGACGAGCAGCTCGACTTCCCGCACATCTACGCCAGCGGCAAGAACGGCTGGGCGACCCTGGACATGGCCCAGCCCAACGACACCCTAGCCCCGCTGTTCGACATGATCGTCGAGCATGTGCCCGAGCCCAAGGCCGTGGCCCGGGCCGATGCGCCCTTCCAGATCCTGTCGGTGCTGATCGAAAGCGATCCCTTCCTCGGCCGTCTGCTGACCGGGCGCATCGAGTCGGGCAAGGCGACGCCTGGCCTGGCCATCAAGGCCCTGTCGCGGGACGGCAAGGAAATCGAGCGCGGCCGCATCACCAAGGTGCTCGCCTTCCGCGGCCTGAAGCGCCAGCCCATCGAAGACGCCGAGGCCGGCGACATCGTCGCCATTGCGGGCCTCTCCAAGGCCACCGTGGCCGACACGCTGTGCGCGCTCGACGTGACCGAGGCCCTGCCGGCCCAGCCCATCGATCCGCCGACCATCTCCATGACCGTCTCGGTCAATGACAGCCCGCTGGCTGGCCGCGAAGGCGACAAGGTCCAGAGCCGCGTCATTGCCGCCCGCCTGCTCAAGGAAGCCGAGTCCAACGTCGCCATTCGGGTGACCGAAACCGCTGAAAAGGACGCCTATGAGGTCGCCGGTCGTGGCGAACTGCAGCTGGGCGTGCTGATCGAGGGCATGCGCCGCGAAGGCTTCGAACTGTCCATCAGCCGCCCGCGGGTGGTCTTCCAGAACGATCCGGAAACCGGCGAGCGTCTGGAGCCCATCGAAGAGGTGATGATCGACGTGGATGACGAGTTCTCCGGGATCGTCATTGAGAAGCTGTCGGCCCGCAAGGCCGAGCTGAAGGACATGGGCCCCTCGGGCGCGGGTAAGACCCGCATCAGCCTGATGGCGCCCTCGCGCTCGCTGATCGGCTATCAGGGCGAGTTCCTCACCGACACCCGCGGCTCGGGCGTGCTGAACCGCGTGTTCAGCCACTATGAGCCCTACAAGGGCGCCATCGACGCCGGCCGTAAGGGCGTGCTGGTGGCCAATTCGGACGGCGAGACCGCCGCCTTCGCCCTGTGGAACCTGGAAGACCGCGGCACCATGTTCGTCGGCGCCGGCGAGAAGACCTATCAGGGCATGATCATCGGCGAGAACGCCCGGGCCGACGACCTGGACGTCAACCCGATGAAGGCCAAGCAGCTGACCAACGTCCGCGCCTCCGGCAAGGATGAGAGCATCCGCCTCACCCCGCCGCGCCGTCTGACCCTCGAACAGGCCATCGCCTATATCGAGGAAGACGAGCTGGTCGAGGTGACGCCCAAGAACATCCGCCTGCGCAAGAAGGTCCTGAACCCGAGCTTCCGCAAGAAGCGCGTCAAGGAAGACTAGGGCTTCGGCCCGACGTCCCAGGGACAGACAGGGCATGGAGAGGCGGCTAGGATCGTTCCATGCCTGACGCCACCTTCGCCGCCCTGCCGACCACCATCTTCGAGGAGATGAGCGGGCTGGCGCGGGCGCATGGGGCGATCAATCTCGGCCAGGGCTTTCCCGACGATCCAGGCCCCGAAGCCCTGCGGCGTAAGGCGGCTGAGGCGGTGCTGGACGGCTACAACCAGTATCCGCCCATGGCCGGCCTGCCGGAGCTGCGGGCCGCGGTCGCCGGCCACTTTCGCCGGACCCAGGGGCTTGAGTTCGACCCGACCGCCGAGGTGGTGATCACCTCGGGCGCCACCGAGGCCCTGGCCGCAGCCTTCCTGGCCCTGATCGAGCCGGGCGACGAGGTCATCGTCTTCCAGCCCCTCTATGACGCCTATCTGCCGCTGATCCGGCGGGCGGGCGGCGTGCCCAAACTCATCTCTTTATCCCCGCCCCACTGGCGCTTCACCTCCGCCATGCTGGAGGCGGCGGTCACGCCCAGGACCCGGTTCGTGGTGCTGAACAACCCGGTTAATCCCACCGGCGTCGTGGTCCCCGACGAGGACCTGGCCTTGCTGGCGGAGATCTGCGTGGCCCACGACCTGATCGCCATCTGCGATGAGGTCTGGGAGCAGGTGGTCTTCGCACCTGCCCTCCACCGCCCGCTGATGGCCTATCCCGGCATGGCCGGACGCTGCGTGAAGATCGGCTCGGCGGGCAAGATGTTCGGACTGACCGGCTGGAAGGTGGGCTTTGTCTGCGCCGCCGCACCCATCGCCCGTCACGTGGCCAAGGCCCATCAGTTCCTGACCTTCACCACCCCACCCAACCTGCAGGTGGCCGTAGCCTTTGGCCTGGAGACTCTCGGCGACTGGCTGAAGGAGATGCCCGCAGGCCTGGCCGCGAGCCAGGCTCGGCTTGCAGACGCCCTGAGCAGGGAGGGCTTCGCCGTCCTGCCCTCCCAGGGGACCTATTTCCTGAACGTCGATCTGGCGGCCTCCGGCGTCGCCATGAACGACCGCAACTTCGCACTGATGGCCGTTCGCGAAGTCGGCGTGGCCTCCATCCCAGTCTCGGCCCTCTATGAGACCGAGCCGGTCGACACCATCCTGCGCCTGTGCTTCGCCAAGGCCGACGCCACCCTGGACGAGGGCGCGCGGCGGCTCGCCCGGGCCCGGGACCTGGCCACCTAAACCCTCGCGGGCCGCTCCATATAGACATCGAGGTCGTCATGCCCGGTGAGGACGAAGCCCCGCCGGTCATAGAGGCGCTGGGCGTCGCTCTGGCGCAGCACCGTCAGGATCACCTTCGCGCCCACGGCGTCGGCTTCGGCCAGCAGGCCGTCCAGAATGGCCGTGCCCAGGCCCCGCCCCTGCCAGCGGGGGTCGAGATAAAAGTGCTCGAGCTTCAGCACGCCGGGCTCGACCTCATAGAAGGCGACGCAGCCCACCGTCTCTCCGTCCACCTGGATCAGCCGGGTGGTCTCGGGGCGGTAGGTTTCCGCAAACCACACCCGCGCCCGTTCGGGATTGAAGCGGCCGATGCGGTTGAAGCTTTCGGCCATGACCGTCAGGCGCAGCTCGGTCAGCGCCGAAAGGTCACCGGCCTTCGCCGGGGCGAATGCGAAGGCCGGAACGCTCATGATCAGCAGGTGGCGCCGCCGTCGACCACGATGGCCTGGCCGGTCATCCAGCCGCCGGCCTTCGACGCCAGGAAGACGGCCGCGCCGGCGATGTCGTCGGGCTCGCCCAGGCGGCGCAGGGGATTGTTGGCGCTGGAGCGCTTCTCGGCTTCGGGCGTGTCCCAGAGCGCCTTGGCGAAGTCGGTCTTCACCAGACCCGGTGCGATGCAGTTGACGCGGATATTGTCGGGGCCCAGCTCGACGGCCAGGTTACGGGCCAGCTGGAAGTCGGCGGCCTTGGAGATGTTGTAGGCGCCGATCCCGGTCGAGCCGCGCAGGCCGCCGATGGACGAGATGATGATTACCGCCCCATCCTTGCGCTCGCGCATCTGCGGCGCGGCCATCTGGATCAGCCAGTTGTTGGCGATGATGTTGTTGTCCAGGATCTTGCGGAAGGCGTCGTCGCCGATCCCGGCCATGGGGCCGAAATAGGGATTGGTGGCGGCGTTGCAGACAACGATGTCGATCTTGCCGAAGGCCTTGTTGGTCTCGTCCACCAGGCGCTGCAGATCTTCCTTCGAGGAGATCGACGCCGGCACGGCGATCGCCGCGCCCGGGTGCTTCTCGTTGATGGCCGCGGCCACCTCGTCACAGGGTCCGGCCTTGCGCGAGGAGATCACCACCTTGGCGCCATGATCGGCCATGCGCTCGGCGATCGCCTTGCCGATGCCCCGCGAGGATCCGGTGATCACGGCCACCTTGCCGGTGAGATCGAACAGTTCCATGGCGCGTCTTCCCCAAATGAAATGCTTGTTTGAATGGCGCCATTTGCGGCGCCGCCCGACGCCGGGTCAAGCCAGGGCCTGGGCCGTCAGGCGCAGAGCGGGCGCCCGCCCATGTCCAGGTGGAAGTGGTCCAGGTGGGCCTCGTTGTAGTCGGGCGACAGCGTGGTCAGGAACACCTTGCAGGCCCCGTCCCGGACCTGCCGCAGGAAGACGCCCTTGGGACCCGGGTCATCCCAATGGTCCTTGAGCCGCACCACCTGACCGTCCGCCAGCCGAAAGCCTGAGACATCCAGGGCGTTGGCGCCGGCGTGCTCGCTGGGGGGCCCAGCCTGCTGGTTATAGATTCGCCGGCAGGAGAAGGAGCCGAAATGCTCCACCGCCACCACCGCCTGGCCGAGGGTTTCGAAGGCGGCGGTCTGCACCACCTGCCGCTCCCAGATGGCGACCGCCAGGGCCTGCTTGCAGGTCATCACCGCATCGGCGGGCGCCAGCGGAGCCATGCCGCCGGTGAACTGAATGGCGTCCTTCACCGAACAGAAGCCGTCCTCAGTCTCCGGCGCGATCTTGTAGGTCAGCCCGCCCTTGGCCAGCACGGCGCGGCAGGCGGCGACATCCTGGCCGGTGCGCGCGGCCTTGGCCTTGGTCGCCGCGCCGACGGGATCGATGACGCTGAGCGGCTTCCACGGCAGGTGCTCGCCGGGAATCGCCCGCTCGGCCACCAGGACCAGGGCCGCCAGCAGAACCCACAGGACCGCCAAACCCACCAGCCGGGCCACCAGGGTCTGGCGGCGGGCATGGTGCTCGACCTGCGGATGACGAGGCGCGCGATATCCGGCCATGAACCCTAAACGTGACGCCTTTGACAGGCAGAGTTTAGCGACCTCGCCCGCCTGAGGCGACTCATGCCTGGAACGTGGCGCCTCTCCGGCTAGCGGCAGATGCCAAAGCGCCCATAGTCGAGGTGCAGGTGGTCAGCATGGGCGGCGTTGTAGTCGGGGCTGAGCACGGCGCGGAAATAGTCGCAGGCTCCGGTGCGCAGGGCCCGCATGAGGGTTCCTCCGTCATTGTCATCGTTGAAGTCGCCGATGACGCTGAGCCGCTGCCCGTCCTCCAACACGACCGCCGCCACGTCCAGGGCGTTGGCGCTGGCGTGCTCGCTGCGCCGCCCCTCGCTGCGGCCGTAGACGTTGCGGCAGGAATAGACGCCGTAGTGCTCGACCCGGGCGACCTCCGTCTCCATCACCGCCTCCGCCGCCGGATTCAGCACATGGCGGTCCCAGAACGCATAGGAGAGGGCCACGGGGCAGGTCATGACCGGGGCGGCCGGCGCCAGCGGCGTCAACCCTCCCCGAAGCCTGAGGGTGTTGGTCAGGGGGCAGTCGCCGGTCAGCCGGTCCGGCTCGTCGGTAAAGTCCACCCCGCCGGCGTCCAGAACTTCCCGGCAGAGCACGGGGTCGCCGGCGGCGCGGTGGAACTTCACCGCTGTGGCGAGGCCCGGAGGATCGTCCAGCCGCAGGGGCTTCCAGGGCAGATCCTGGGGCGGGGCGAAGGCGTCGATGGCGAACACAAGGACGATGGCCACCAGGGCGGCGTCGAGCAGGAACGCCCAGAGGCCGCCAAAGGCCAGGGCCTCGGCTGAAGCCGGCTTGAACGGAGGAAGCCAGGGGGGAAGCGTCACGAGGTCAGCAACGGCCAGGAATGGCTCAGGTTCAAGTCCGGGCGGTAAATCGGCGCCCAAACTCCTCCGGTCCGGCTATGGTCGCGCGGGAAATGGGGGATGGCGAATGGGACTTCTGAGCAAGGCGGCGCTGGGGGCCGGGGTCGCCCTTGGGACGCTGATCGCCGTCGTGGCGGTGCGCACCGCCCTTTATGAGCCCCCGGTTCCGGGCGCGGCGGCGGATCTGGAGCTGGCCGCGGCCCCGGCCTTCGACGTTCAGGCCGCCGCCGGAAGGCTGGCCCAGGCCATCACCTTCCAGACCGTCAGCCATCAGGACGCCGCCGACAATCAGCTGGCCGAATGGGACGCCCTGCACGCCTGGCTGAAGATGACCTATCCCCGCGCCCACGCCGCCATGCGCCTGGATGTCGTGGCCGGACACACCCTGGTCTACACCTGGGCGGGCTCGGACCCCGCGCTCGATCCGATCGTCCTGATGGCCCACCAGGACGTGGTGCCCGCCGACGCGGCTGAGGGCTGGACCCATCCGCCCTTTGAAGGCGTCATCGCCGATGGGGCGGTCTGGGGCCGCGGGGCCGTCGATGACAAGGGCTCCCTGATCGGCCTGTTCGAGGCGGTGGAGACCCTGACCGCGGCCGGCTTCCAGCCCCGCCGCACGGTGATCCTGGTCAGCGGCCATGTCGAAGAGGTCGGCGGCGGCGGCGCGGCCGCGGCCAATGACCTGCTGAAATCCCGGGGTCTTTCAGCCCAGTTCGTCCTCGATGAAGGCCTGCTGGTGGTGGCCGACAACCCCCTGACCGGCGGCCCGGCCGCCCTGATCGGCGTTGCGGAGAAGGGCTATGCGACTCTGGTGGTGACGGCATCGTCCGAGGGCGGACATTCCTCGGCCCCGCCGCCGCAGACCGGCGTCTCGACCCTGGCCCGGGCTGTGACGGAGATCACCGAGCGCCCCTTCCCCCTGCGCCTGCAGGGGCCGGGGGCCGACATGCTGCACGTGCTGGGGGCGGGGTCGGGCCTGCCCATGCGCGCGGCGCTGGCGAACACCTGGGCCACCGAGCCGCTGATCGTGCGCCAGATGGCGGCGACGCCAGCGGGCGCGGCCCTGCTGCACACCACCATTGCGCCGACCATGTTGCAGGGCAGCCCGAAGGAAAATGTCCTGCCCCGGGACGCCAGGGCCTGGATCAACTACCGGATCGCCCCGGGCGACACGTCTGAGGATGTCCTGAACCGGGCCAAGGCCGCCGTCGGCGACCTGCCGGTGACCTTCGCCTGGGCCCGTCCGCCTCAGGAGCCCTCGGCGGTGTCCTCCACCGACTCAGAGGGCTGGAAGGTGATTTCGGCCCTGGCCGCCGATGTCACCGGCGCGCCGGTGGCCCCGGGCCTGGTCACAGCCGGCACAGACAGCCGATTTCTCGCCGAGGTGGCGCAGGACACCTATCGCTTTCAGCCGATCACGCTCAGCATGGCCGAGACCGCCATGATCCACGGGGTTGATGAGCGCATGACGCTCACCAATCTGGAACGAATGGTGCAGTTCTATGCGCGGCTGATCGCGACCGCGGCGCGCTGACCCCTTGCGGCGGGGCGCTGCAAGTCGCACGTTCCGCCCCACTGATGAATCTAGGAGAGCGTAATGGGTTTCCGTCTCGAAGATGAAGACGACGACGACAAGGGCCGCCTTCCCGACATGCCGATGAGCGCCGGGCCGGTGCAGAACGCCCTGTTCAAGTCGCGCACCGTCCTCATCTTCGGCGAGATCGACATGCGGCTGGCCGAGCGCGTCTCCGCCCAGCTGCTCGCCCTGGCCTCGGACGGCAAGGGCGACATCAAGGTGTTTGTGAACTCGCCGGGCGGTCACGTGGAAAGCGGCGACACCGTCCACGACATGATCCGCTACTGCGGTCCGCAGGTGAAGGTGATCGGCACCGGCTGGGTGGCCAGCGCCGGCGCGCACATTTTCCTGGGCGCCACCAAGGAAAACCGCTTCTGCCTGCCCAATACCCGGTTCCTGCTGCACCAGCCCATGGGCGGCGTGCGGGGCCAGGCCTCGGACATTCAGATCGAGGCCGAGGAAATCGTGAAGATGCGTGAGCGGGTGAACCGCATCATCGCCCGCGAGACCGGCCAGCCCTATGACAAGGTGGTCAAGGACACCGAGCGGAACTTCTGGATGAACGCCGAGAAGGCCGTCGAGTACGGCCTGGTCTCGAAGGTCATCGAGAACGCGACGGCGGTCTGACATGGGCCCCTGGTGGAAGGGGGCGGTGGTCTACCACATCTACGTCCGCAGCTTCTTCGACAGCGACGGCGACGGCCATGGCGACCTTGCGGGCGTCATGGCCAAGCTGGACTATCTGAAAAGCCTCGGGGTCGATGCGATCTGGCTCTCCCCCATCCACCCCTCGCCCAATCGCGACTGGGGCTATGACGTCTCAGACTATGACGACGTCCACCCCGACTATGGCTCGGTGGCCGACTTCCAGGCCCTGACGGAGGCCGCCCACGCCCGCGGCCTGAAGGTTCTGCTGGACGAGGTGCTGTCGCACACCTCCGACGAACACCCCTGGTTCGCCGAAAGCCGTGACGGGGGGCCAGAGAGCGACAAGGCCGACTGGTATGTCTGGGCCGATCCCGCCAACGACGGAACCGCGCCCAACAATTGGCTGAGCGTCTTCGGCGGCCCGGCCTGGGCCTATCAGCCTGCCCGGCGCCAGCACTATCACCACAAGTTCCTGCGCCAGCAGCCCAAGCTGAACTGGCGCCAGCCTGCGGCCAAGGACGCCGCCCTGAAGGTGCTGGACACCTGGCTGACCCGCGGCGCCGACGGCTTTCGCCTGGATGTGGCCAACGCCTTCCTCCATGACGCCGCCCTGACGGACAATCCGGCGATCCCGCCGGCCGAGCGCACCAAGGCCGATTGGGGCCACGCCAGCGACATGCAGCGGCACCTGTTCGACTCCAATCTGCCGGAGAATATCCCGCTGCTGGACGAGGTCCGCCGCCGGGTGGAGGCGCACGGTCCCGACCGCTTCGTCTTCGGAGAATTTTCGGAGGAAGAAGAGCGCTGCGGCGCCTATAGCGCCCCCGATGAGGGGCTGCATTCGGCCTATACCTTCGTCCTGCTGAAGGCCAAGCGGATGGCCGCCCAGGTGTTCAAGGACCACTACCAGACCCTGGCCGCCCATCCGGCCCACTGGCCGACCATCTCGTTCTGCAACCATGACGTGGCCCGCACCGTGACGCGGTTCGGCGGACCTGACGCTGGCGCGCCGGTGGCCAAGCTGATGCTGGCCCTCCTCATGGCCCTGCGCGGCACCATCCTGCTCTATCAGGGCGAGGAGCTCGGCCTGCCTGAGGCGGAGCTGTCCCGCGGGGAACTGCGCGATCCGGTGGGCGATCTCTACTGGCCCATCGCCAAGGGCCGCGACGGGGCGCGCACGCCTATGCCCTGGCAGGCTGACGCCGCCCATCTGGGGTTCTCCAACGGGTCGGCCTGGCTGCCGGCCGCCGAGTCCCACCGCCCCCTCGCGGTGGATCGCCAGGAGCTTGATCCCAAGTCCACCCTGGCCTTCGCCCGCCAGATGATCACCCTGCGCAAGGCCTCCCGCGCCCTGACCCACGGGGAGATCGAAATCCTCGAGACGCCTGAACCCATTCTGGCCTTCCTGCGCCGCCATGAAGGCCAGATCGTCGCCTGCGTCTTCAACATGAGCGGCCGCACCGCCCGGGCCGAACACCCGAGCCTCACCGGCGGCGAGATGCTGCCCGTGTCCTCGGGCGTCTGTGAGTCCTTGCCCGGGGGACTGGCCCTTGGCCCCTATGCCTGCCGGTTCCTCAAACATCCCTCATGACAGGTGCGGCAGGCCCAAAGCCCCGCTAGAAGACGCCATGGCCGAAGGCGACAGCAAGACTTCCACTGCAAGAGGGCCCCGCTTCGGCGAGGG
The DNA here is from genome assembly GCA_027489335.1 of Caulobacteraceae bacterium. Classification (GTDB taxonomy): domain Bacteria; phylum Pseudomonadota; class Alphaproteobacteria; order Caulobacterales; family Caulobacteraceae; genus Phenylobacterium. The sequence continues at coordinate 280,974 of JAIXZX010000001.1, forward strand.
CTTCCTCACCGACATCTGGTATTTCGCCGCCCTGTCGTCGGACCTGAAGCCCGGCAAGCTGCAGCGCTTCGAGATCCTGGGCGAACCGATCCTGATCGGCCGGGGCCGCAAGGGCGAGGCCTACGCCGTGCGCGATATCTGCCCGCACCGCGCCGCGCCGCTGTCGGCCGGCAAGCTGACCGCCGAGGCCGACGGGCGCGAGAGCGTCGAATGCCCCTATCACGGCTGGCGCTTTGGCCTCGACGGCGCATGCACGGCTATTCCCTCCCTTGTCGCCGACCAGGCCATGGACGTCAGCAAGATCAGGGTCCGTCGCTTCCCGGTGCGAGAGAGCCAGGGCCTGGTGTTCATCTGGATCAGCGCCGATCCGCGGTTTGACGGCGAGCCCGACATCGAACCGCCCCTCTTCCCTGGGGTCGTGGGCGGCAAGCCCAAGCTGGTCGACCGCATGACCTTCGACGCCCATATCGACCATGCGGTGGTGGGCCTGATGGACCCGGCGCATGGGCCCTATGTGCATCAGCAATGGTGGTGGCGCTCGGCCAAGAGCCAGCACGAGAAATCCAAGCCGTTCGAACCGCGGGAAGCCGGGTTCGCCATGGTGCGCCACGAGCCATCCAAGAACAGCCGCGCCTACGCCATCCTCGGCGGCCAGCCCCTCACCGAAATCACCTTCCGGATTCCAGGGCTGCGCTGGGAGCATGTGACCGTGGGCAAGCGCCAGGTCCTGTCGCTCACCTGCCTGACGCCGCTCAACGCCAGCCAGACGCAGATCACCCAGATCGTCTGGTCCGACCATCCGGCCTTCTGGTTCCTGCAGCCGCTGATCGCGGCTGGCGCCCGGGCCTTCCTGCGGCAGGATGGCGACATGGTGAACCTGCAGAACGAAGGCCTGCGCTACGACACGAGCCTGCTCTGGATCGACGACGCCGACCGTCAGGCCAAGTGGTATCAGCAGCTCAAGCGCGAATGGACCCTGAGCCGGCGGGAGGGCCGCGCCTTCGTCAATCCCGTGGAGCCCGCCCGCCTGCGCTGGCGCAGCTAGACAGAGACGCCAACCCTCACGCCGCCTCGGCCGAGTGGCCTGTCAGCTCGATAGGGGCGAAGCCGCCCTGGATGCTCCAGTTGATCCTGGCCCCCAGTTGGGCGGCCAGGCTCATGGGATCGGCCCGCTCGAACGGGGCCGTGGTCGCCTGGGCATGGGTCAAGGTCAGCTGCAGGATCGGATGGCGCTCAAAGAGGCCGGTCTGCGGATCGCGCAGGTCCCCGTGCACCACCACCTCGACGGCGTCCAGAGGCAGGAAGCCCAGCATCTCGACGGCGAACCTGAGGGCGACAGCGCAGACATTGCTGCCCTGAATCTGGTGGCGCCGCCCCATCGGCGCCTTGCGGAAGACCGCCCGGCCCTGGGGCAGCCGCTCGGCCTCTTCGGCGGGCATCTCGGCCAGGTCCAGGGCCTCGATCTGAATCTGGAAGACGCCCTTGGCCGGGGAGGCGAACCGGAACCGCGCCACGGCCCCATAGACCTCGCCCAGTCGGGTGTGCTCGGCCAGGGATTCATTGATCGTGCGCATGTCGAGTTCGGCCAGCTTGCAGGCGAAATCGATTTCCACATTGTGGGCCTGGGCGTCGCGCCAGGCGACGCGATAGGCCTGCTCGTCCTCGCTCGCGGCTTCCGCCACCCGGGCGGCCAGTTGCCGACGTTTTTCCCGGTCTGACCCGAACAGCTGGGCCAGCCAGCCTGGACGATAGGCGTGGAACGCCTGCCGGGCCTCGGCTTCCCGCTCATGGGTGCGCACGACGTTGATCCGCGGGCGAGCGGCCACCGTCGCCCAGTCCCGCGGGCGATAAGGAACCCGGTGGCATTGCACCAGACTGGCCACCCGCGCGGCCAGGGCGTCAGCCTCGGCCGCAGGGCCGAGACGCCCGTCAATGGCGTCGCCAAACCGCGCCTGCTCGGCCTTGGCCTGCGCCGCGCGCTTTGCCTCGCGCTCGATCCGGTCCATGGTGACGTCGATCGACTGATCGGGACGCATATCGTCCATCCAATCCTCCTGCCATCATCCGCTCTCCGGCGGCTTCCGGGCCATAGTCGAATAACCGTGTTATTGAGCCTTTAATGCCCTCATTCCGAAATTCCGGCGTCGAGATCGCCTTTGACGATCTTTCCCCCCAGGGCGACGCCGCCCGGACCATGATTCTGGTCCATGGGTTCGCCTCCAACCGCAAGGAAGGCTGGCGCCGCACCGGCTGGTACGCCGCCCTTGAGCGGCGCGGAACCCGCTGCATCGCCCTGGACCAACGCGGCCATGGGGAGAGCGAGAAACTGTATGATCCTGAGGCCTATGGGCGTGAGGCCTTGGCGAGCGACGTCGTCGCCCTGATCGATCATCTGGGGCTCGGGCGGGTGGATCTGTTCGGCTACTCCATGGGAGCAAGGACGGCGCTCGCCGCCGCCCTGGCCGCGCACGACAGAATTGGTCATCTGATCCTGGGCGGCGTGGGCGAACGCCTCCTGGAGCCGCGGGTGGAAGGCGCGCCGACCGACGCCATGAGCCAGGCCATGCTGGCCGAGGATCCCGAGACCATCAGCCACCCGATGCTGCGCAGCTTCCGCCACTTCGCTGACGAGCAGGGGGAGGACCGCCGCGCCCTGGCGGCCTTCGTTCAGGCGAAAAATCCGCCCCTGGACGTCGAGGCCATGGGGCGGCTGGAGGCGCCGGTCCTGGTGGTGGCTGGCCAGCGGGACGACGGAGCCGGCGATCCGGACGGCCTGGCCCGGGCCTTTCCCCATGGACGGGGGATCACGGTGGTGGGCTGCGACCACTTTTCGGCCATCCCCCACGCCCTGACCAAGGCCGCCACCTTCGACTTCCTGGATGGGATGCTGGACGACCCCTTCGGCGACCGCTTCTAGGGCCGGATGTCGTGAGCGGGCTCTAGCGCCCCAGGGCGTAGGGACCGCCGCGCTCAATGGCCGCCTTGTAGGCCGGGCGGGCATGCAGACGGTCGAGCCAGGCTTCGGCGTTGGGGTACTTCGGCAAGAGGCCGAAGGCCCGCGCCACTTCGCCCACGAAGCTCATCTGGATATCGGCCCCGGTCAGGGCCTGACCGAGCAGATAGTCACGGCCCGCCAGGGACTGCTCGACATAGGACATGTGGTTGTCGATCTCGCTGGCGATCCGGCCATGCAGCGGGCCGCCGGCCTCGCCCAGACGCATGACGTACATCTGCAGCATCAGGGGCAGCATGGCCGAGCCCTCGGCATAGTGCAGCCACTGGAGATAGTCCTCGTATTCCGGCGACCCCACGGGCGGCTGCAGCCGGCCGGCGCCATGCCGCCTGATCAGATAGTCGATGATGGCGCCAGACTCGTGCACCGTCGCGTCCCCGTCGGTGATCACCGGCGACTTGCCCAGCGGATGGACCGCGCGCAGTTCGTCCGGGGCCAGGCGGGTGGTGGCGTCGCGGGCATAGGCCTTGATCTCATAGTTCGCGCCAAGCTCCTCGAGCAGCCAGAGGATGCGCTGCGAACGGGACTCATTGAGATGGTGAACAGTGATCATGGCGGCTCCCAGGTTTGGCTTACATCGTATAGGGGTCGGGATTGAACGTCGACAGGCCGGGCGGAGCGCGATCCATGACCCCTGAACTTCCGACCGATCCCGCAGGCCGCCTGCAGGCCGCCGCCGAGGCCGCCGAGGCCTGTTTGATCGAGGCGAGAGCGGCGTTGAACGCGCGCTTCTCGCCCGATGGTCGCCTGGACCGCCACGCCCTGGACGCCGGCCAGCACGCCGCCCACGGGCTGGCCTGGGCCGCCGCCTATGTGGAGACCCTGCGCCAGACCGCCGCCTGGGCCGATGAACTCGCCGCTGCGGGCGCCCTGGATGAGGCGAGCCTCAGGCCCGCCCTCCTGCTGGCCCACGAATATCTCAGCCAACTGGCCGGCGGCCTGCCGATGAGCCAGGGGGAGATGGTCCGGCCCGCAGACCTCGGTTTCGACCCCGCCCGTCTCGCCCCGCTGATCGCCGAGCTGGCGCCCCACGCCACATCGCCCGCCAAGGCCCGCATCGTGGCCCTGCTGGAGGCGGCCCGGGGCCAGCCGTCCCTGGAGGCCAGCGGGCTGGACGAGACCCACCAGGCGATCAGCCAGCAGTTCTGCGCCTTCGCCCAGGCGAAGATCACCCCCTACGCCCATGGCTGGCATCTGCGTGACGAGCTCATCCCCCTGCCGTTGATCGAGGAACTCGCGGCCCTGGGCGTGTTTGGCCTCACCCTGCCCGAGGCCCACGGGGGCGCGGGGCTCGGCAAGGTGGCCATGTGCGTGGTCTCCGAGGCCCTGTCGCGGGGCTATATCGGCGTCGGCTCCCTGGGCACCCGCTCGGAGATCGCCGCCGAGCTGATCCTTGCCCACGGGACGGACGACCAGAAGTCAGAGCTGCTGCCGGCCATCGCCTCGGGCGCCATGCTGCCGACGGCGGTCTTCACCGAGCCGGAGGCGGGGTCGGATCTGGCGTCGCTGCGCACCCGGGCTGTCCTCCAGGATGGGCAATGGCGGGTGACCGGCGCCAAGACCTGGATCACCCACGCCGCCCGGGCGGACCTGATGACCCTGCTTCTGCGCACCGATCCCGACAGCCACGACCATCGGGGCTTGTCCATGCTGCTGGCGCGCAAGCCGCGGGGGACCGACGAGGCGCCCTTCCCGGCCGAAGGCATGAGCGGGGGCGAGATCGCCGTCATCGGCTATCGCGGCATGAAGGAATACGAGATCGCCTTCGACGGCTTCGCCGTGCCGGAGGCCGACCTGCTGGGCGGCCGGGAGGGCCAGGGGTTCAGCCAGTTGATGGCGACATTCGAGTCCGCCCGCATCCAAACCGCCGCCCGGGCCATCGGGGTGGCCCAGAACGCCCTGGATCTGGCCCTGGACTATGGCCTGTCGCGTCGGCAGTTCGGGCAGTCCCTGACCAGCTTCCCCCGGGTGTCCGACAAGCTCGCCATGATGGCCGCCGAGATCCTGGGGGCCAGGCGCCTGGCCTGGTTTTCGGCCCGCGCCAAGGACGCCGGACGACGTTGCGACCTGGAGGCCGGCATGGCCAAGCTGACCGCGGCCCGCATCGCCTGGGCCTGCGCCGACAACGCCCTGCAGATCCATGGAGGAACCGGCTTCGCCGTGGAACAGCCCGTCAGCCGGCTGCTGGCTGACGCCCGGATTCTCAACATCTTCGAAGGCGCCGGCGAGATTCAGGCCCAGGTCATCGCCCGGCGCCTGCTCGAAGGCGCCAACTGACCGTACTTTGCGATCAGGCTGCGGCGGCTGAGGGCGCGAAGCCGCGGGCGACCAGGGAGATCTGCCGCTCCATGATGGCGCTCATCTGCTCCGGCCCCGCCTGCTCCCAGGCCGCCAGCCGGTAGTTCCAGGCATAGGCGGCCATGAGCGTATCGACGATCAGCGGAATGTCCGCATCGTCGGCCACCTCGCCCCGGTTGCGTCCGTCGGCCACACAGTCGTGGATCATGCCCCGAAGCCGGGGATTGCGCCCGTAGGGCACGGAGTCCGACCCCGGACGCCAGTTATAGGCCGCTGCGATATGGGCGAGGAACAGCGGCGTCCGCCGCGTCTCGAAGGCGTAGTGCAGGGCGAAGATCGAGGACAACCGATCCGCCACCGTGCCCCGGAGGTGCGGGGTGATCCGGTCGAGCTCGGCATAGAGGTCTTCCAGCCGGTCGAGCATCACCTGGCTGAGCACCTCGGCCTTGGAGGCGAAGCAGGTGAAGACGCTGCCCACCGCCACCCCGGCCCGGGTGGCGATCTCTCGCACTGTGGTCTCTTCGTAGCCTACGGACTCGAACAGGTCCCGGGCGGCGTCGAGCACGCGGCGGCGCGTCGCCTCCTTTTGCGTCTGGCGTAGATTCAATTTCCCCCCAAGCGCGCTCTGACGGCGCGTCCTGATATGCGTCCCATCAGCAGGAGACCCGGCATGACCGCCGGTAGCAAGCCACTTTCCCTGGGGGGAGACCATCTGTCCTGGACCTAGCCCCGGCGCGCCCCGGCCAGGATGACCCGGATCTGGTCGCGGGAGCGGGCCTGCAGCGCCTCAAGACTCCAGCCGCCGAACACCGCCTGGGGGTAGTTGGCCAGGTAGTTGTCGAACAGCATCTGGCTGCGAAGCTTGATCTCGCACTCCTGGGACAGCTCCCCGCGTTCGACGCCAAGGGCCAACTGCTCGGCGAACAGCTCGATGGTGTCCTGCATGGCCGGCAGGGCGCGCAGCGCCTGCCCATCTTCGCAGGACCAGGAGAGGCCGAGGGCCGCCCGGACAAGTGGCATCTGGCCGCGGTAGAAGGCGTAGCCGGCGCTGAACGCCTTCAACAGCGCGTCGTCGACCGTGCGCCCGCGCACGGCGGCCTCGGACATCGCAGCCAGCACCGCATCAAGATCAGACGTCATGATCTCGCGGAACAGCTCGGACTTGTCGGCAAAATTGGCGAAGACCGCGCCGGTGGACATGCCCGCCGCCGCGGCGATGTCACGGATGGTCGCGCCTTCATAGCCCTCGGTGCTGAACAGCTCCCGGGCCGCCGCCAGAACCTTGGCCCGGGTCTGCTGCTTGGCGAGCGCCCGGCGGGTGGGCATGCGGACGCGGGTTTCGGCGTGACCTTCGACCTCGGCGACGTGCTTCATCGGTATTTCAACTCCAGCTTGCCGTGGCGGGGGAGACCATCGGCGCATACGTCCCGGCGCGCCGTCCGGTCAGGACGGGACGCCGAAGCGCGGGTAGGGGTCATGGCTGCGACTCACCCGGCCGCCGCAAAGCGCGGCGCGTTCGGTGAATACGTTCAACAACCCGTGTCTTAGTTCAAGGGTTCGATGGGATATCGGAAAAGTGTCGAGCTTGGGGCGCGACCGGTTGTCGCAAGGGAAATGTGTGCAGATACGGCATTTTAAGCCTGAAAATTGCGCGCACCGGGCGCGCCGGTCATTGAACCAGACTCAGTGAATTTGATCAACCAGCTTCGCGACTGCGAGGCGAAATCAGATTCGTGCAATTCGCCGACAAAGTCCTACATTTCCATCAAGCTCAAGCATCACGATGACAGGCCATGACACAGATCTTCGCCCTGCTGATCCCCGCGAGCCTGCTCGCCGTCACGCTCACCCTGGGGGTGGGCATCTATGCGCTGTTCCGGGGGGGCGACTTTGGTCGCTCCTACTCGAACAAGCTGATGCGCCTTCGGGTGGTTCTGCAGGCCGCCGCCGTCGTGATCCTTGTGACCGCCGTATGGTGGCGCAACACCTACGGCGGCTGAGCCGGCCATGGTGGTCCTGAACCGAATCTACACCCGCACCGGCGACGCCGGCCTCACCTGCCTGGCCAATGGGGCGGAGGTTTCCAAGACCGACCTGCGGGTTGAGGCCTACGGGTCGGTGGACGAGACCAACGCCTGTCTGGGGCTGGTCCGCCTGCACACGGCCGAGGACGCCCTGCTCCACGCCATGCTTGAGCGGATCCAGAATGATCTGTTCGACCTGGGCGCCGATCTCGCCACGCCTCCAGCGCCAGGAGAAGATCCAGAGCGCGTCCTGCGTGTGACGGAGGGGCAGGTGATGCGCCTGGAGCAGGAGATCGATCAGATCAACGGCGATCTGTCCCCGCTGACCTCCTTCGTGCTGCCCGGCGGAACGCCCGCGGCCGCCGCCCTGCATCAGGCCCGAACCGTCTGCCGCCGGGCCGAACGCGCGGCGGTGAGCCTCGCCCAGGTCGCAGACGTCGCCGACCCGGCCCTGAAATATCTGAACAGACTCTCTGACCTGCTGTTCGTCGCCGCCCGGCGGGCCAACGCTCAGGGGGCGCTGGACGTGCTCTGGCGGCCTGGGGCGACCCGTGGCTGACGACGCCCTAGGGGGCCGGCGCCGTCTTTTCGGCCTCGGCCTGGGCGGCGGCGGCGGCTTCAGCCGCCTTGCGCTCGGGAATGGTCCGACCGGTGATGTCGGAGATCAGCACCGGGCGGGCGCAGACCCGGCCATCGGGATCCCACCAGTCGCCCTGCGCCTCGCACCGCTCGGCGGGCCAGACCACATAGGCCTGGTAGGCGAAGATGCCGACCAGAGAGAGGACGAAGACGCCCAGGAAAACGAGTTTCAGGCGATCGATGATGCGGCTCATCGGATGGCTCATATTCGGGCTTTTTCTCCCTGGCTAGGGTCGACATTGGCGCAAAATGCCCCATGTCCCTGGCTTGCAAACCGCGCGGGAAACGTTATGCCCCGTGCGTCCCATTCTTCCGCAATGCGAATTTGAGGCTTTCATGAAGGTGTTGGTCCCGGTCAAACGGGTGATCGATTACAACGTCAAGCCCCGGGTGAAGTCCGACGAAACCGGCGTGGACCTCGCCAACGTCAAGATGTCCATGAACCCCTTCTGCGAGATCGCCGTCGAAGAGGCGGTCCGACTGAAGGAAAAGGGCGTGGTCACCGAGGTGGTCGCGGTTTCGATCGGTCCGGCTCAGGCCCAGGAAACCCTGCGTACGGCGCTCGCCATGGGCGCTGATCGCGCCATCCTGGTGCAGACCGACGCCGATCTGGAGCCCCTGGCCGTGGCCAAGGTGCTCAAGGCGGTGATCGACGAAGAGTCCCCGAACCTGGTGGTCATGGGCAAGCAGGCCATCGACGGCGACAACAACGCCACCGGCCAGATGCTCTCGGCCCTGCTCGGCTGGCCCCAGGCCAGCTTCGCCTCCAAGCTGGAAGTGTCCGGCGACAAGGCGACCGTCACCCGCGAAGTGGATGGCGGCCTGCAGACCATCGAGGCGCCGCTGCCGGTGATCGTCACCGCCGACCTGCGCCTGAACGAGCCGCGCTATGCGTCTCTGCCGAACATCATGAAGGCCAAGAAGAAGCCCCTCGATACGAAGGACATCGCGTCCTACGGCGTCGACACGGCGCCCCGCCTCAAGGTGGTCAAGGTCGCCGAACCGCCGAAGCGCGGCGGCGGCATCAAGGTCGAAACCGCGGCCGACCTGGTCGCCAAGCTCAAGAATGAAGCGGGGGTGCTCTAATGGCCGTTCTCGTCATCGCCGACCAAACCGGCGGCGCGCTCAGCGACAACACCCACAAGACCGTCTCGGCCGCCAAGGCCATTGGCGGCGACATCGACATCCTGGTCACCGGCAAGGACTGCAAGTCCGCCGCCGAGGCCGCCGCCAAGATCGAAGGCGTGCGCAAGGTCCTGCTGGCTCAAAGCGATGATCTGGGCCATGGCCTGGCCGAAGCCGTCGAAGCCGTGGTGACGCCGCTGATGGGGGGCTATGACGCCGTCCTGACCCCGGCCACTTCGCAGGGCAAGAACTTCTCGCCCCGCATCGCGGCGAAGCTCGACGTCTCGCACATCTCCGACATCGTCGAAGTCGTGGACGCCTCGACCTTCGTGCGTCCGATCTATGCCGGCAACGCCCTGGAGACCGTCCAGTCGTCCGAGGCCAAGAAGGTGATCACCGTCCGTCCGACCGCCTTCAAGGCGGCCGGCGAAGGCGGCTCGGCCACCATCGAGGACATCGGCGCCGGCGACGGCGCGGGCGCCACCAAGTTCGTCACCGAAGAGATCGTGAAGTCGGAACGTCCGGAACTGACCGGCGCGAAGATCGTGGTCTCCGGCGGCCGCGCCATGGGTTCGGCTGAGGAGTTCCAGCGGGTGATCGAGCCCCTGGCTGACAAACTCGGCGCCGCCGTGGGCGCCAGCCGCGCTGCGGTGGACGCCGGTTACGCCCCCAACGACTACCAGGTCGGCCAGACCGGCAAGGTCGTCGCGCCGGAGCTCTACATCGCCATCGGCATTTCGGGCGCCATCCAGCACCTGGCCGGCATGAAGGACTCCAAGATCATCGTCGCGATCAACAAGGACGGCGACGCGCCGATCTTCCAGGTCGCCGACTATGGCCTGGTGGCCGACTACAAGGCCGCCGTGCCGGAGCTGATGTCGGCCCTCGGCTGATCGTCCGCCCGGCTGGGCGAACACCGGCTTACGACTTGCGAGGCGGCGCCCCCGGGCGCCGCCTCGTTTCGTTTGCAGGTGCGGCTTTGGCGCCACAAGAGACGCCCCCTTCACATTGCGGCGCAACATAAAGACCTTGGCGGGGCCGCCGTCGCCCATGTTAGAAAGCCGTCACAGACCAGAGGCGGCCCTCAAGGCGGCCCGCAGATTTGGGGCGAATGGACATGGTTGAGATCAGATCGGTGGGCGTGATCGGCGCCGGCCAGATGGGCTCCGGCATCGCGCATGTCTGCGCCCTGGGCGGCTATGACGTGCTGCTGCATGACGTCAGCCCCGAGCGGATCGACGCGGGTCTGGCCCATATCGACCAGGCCATGGCCCGGCAGGTCTCCCGCGGCCTGATCGACGCGGCCGCCAAGGACGCCGCCATGGCCCGCATCAAGCCCGCCGCCGAGCTTCAGGCCGTGGGCGGTTCGGACCTGGCAATCGAGGCCGCCACGGAAAACGAAGAGGTCAAGAAGTCGATCTTTCGGGCGCTGTCGCCCCATCTCGGTCCCGACACCCTGCTGGCCTCCAACACCTCGTCCATCTCCATTACGCGCCTGGCCTCGGCCACGGACCGACCCGAGCGGTTCATCGGCCTGCACTTCATGAACCCCGTGCCGCGCATGAATCTCGTGGAGATCATCCGCGGGATCGCCACCGGCGCGGAAACCTACGAGACCGCCGTCAACTTCGCCCGCTCGCTGGGCAAGACCACCGCCAACGCCGAAGACTTCCCCGCCTTCATCGTCAACCGCGTGCTGGTGCCGATGATCAATGAGGCGATCTACACCCTGTATGAGGGCGTCGGCACCGTGGAGGCCATCGATACGGCCATGAAGCTCGGCGCCAACCATCCCATGGGGCCCCTGGAGCTCGGGGACTTCATCGGCCTGGACACCGTCCTGTCGATCATGAACGTCCTCTATGACGGCCTGGCCGACTCCAAGTACCGGCCCTGCCCGCTGCTGGTGAAATATGTCGAGGCCGGCTGGCTGGGCCGCAAGGCGGGCCGCGGCTTCTACGATTATCGCGGCGAAAACCCCGTCCCCACCCGCTAGGTCACTGCGCCCTGCGGCCATTTCGCGCCCAGCCTGGGCGCAATCGTTAATCTGTTCGACTTGCGCCCCCGGCGTGACCGATACTGCCAGGCGATTCGAACAGGCGGGTTCATGCGAAGGCTGACGCTTGCGCTGCTCTGCGGCGCCTATCTCTGTCTGGCGCTGATCATCGCCCTTTCGCTGTGGCGGAACGGCGGCGGCTGGGGCGCGGGCGTCGCCGCCCTTGTGGGCGGGCTGGGCCTAGCCTTCGCCTTCCATGGTCTGATTGAGCACGCGCTGACCGCCACGGGCCTGCGCGGCGAGATCGCCGCCCTGCGGGACGCCCATCGGATCCTCATCGACCAGGTCGAGAAGGTCGACGCCCGCCTGTCCCAGGTGGTGGAGACCGTCACCGACGACGCCCTGCGCCGCTCCGAGGAACTCTCCACCGAAGTTCACATGCTGGAAGATCTGGTCCAGCGCATGGGCCAGCGCCTGGAGGAGCGGGTCACCGCCCCGCCGGTCCATTCCCGTCCAGGACATGACCACCGCCGCGAGGCGGCCCTGCTGGAGACCGTCCGCGGGGCCCTGGCCGACAACCGGGTCGACCTCTACCTGCAGCCGGTCGTGGCCCTGCCCCAGCGCAAGACCATCTTCTACGAGAGCTTCTCGCGTCTGCGCGACGAGAGCGGTCGGGTTCTGATGCCGGCCGAATACATCAGCGTGGCCGAGGCCGAGGGCCTGATGACGGCCATCGACAACCTGCTGCTGTTCCGCTGCGTCCAGATCGTCCGGCGCCTGGCCAAGCAGGACCGCAAGGTCGGCATCTTCTGCAACGTGGCGGCCACCAGCCTGGGCGACGAAAGCTTCTTCCCGCAGTTCCTGGACATGCTGGCGGCCAATCGCGACCTGGCCGGCGCCCTGATCTTCGAACTGGGCCAGAGCGCCTTCGAAAATCGCGGCTCGGTGGAGGCGCGCAACATGGCCAAGCTCGCCGACCTGGGCTTCCGCTTCTCCCTCGACAAGGTCACCGACCTGGACTTCGACCTTCAGGACCTGTCGCGTTCGGATGTGAAGTTCGTCCGGGTCGGCGCCCAGATGCTGCTGGACGAGATGATCGAGCTGGATGGCCGCCTTGTGCTGAAATCCCTGCCCGACCTCGCCGCCGAGGACTTCTGCCAGCTGACCCGCCGCTATGGGGTCGAGGTGATTGTCGAGAAGGTGGAGAGCGAGCGGCAGATCGTCGACCTGCTGGAGCTCGAGGTCGGCTACGGCCAGGGCCACCTGTTCGGCGAGCCGCGCCCGATCCGCGAAGCCGTTCTGGCCGAGGCCGATCCGCCGGCCGATTTCCTGCGCCAGGGCCTGCGCCGGCGCGCCGGCGGCCGGGGCTGAGCTCCACCGCCGCACACCTCGATTGACCGCGGAGCCGGCGACCTTTACCGCCGCAGGCCATGAGCACGCCGCAGACGCCCCAGGGCCTTTCCGACCTTATCGACCACTATGACGTCCTGCTGAGCGACGTCTGGGGCGTCATCCACAACGGCCGCGAGAGCTTTCCGGCGGCGTGTGCGGCGCTGGCCCGCTGGCGGGCCGAACGCGGGCCGGTGATCCTGATCTCCAACTCGCCGCGTCCGTCGGCCGACGTGGTCGCCCAGCTCGACGCCCTGGGCGTGCCGCGGGAGGCTTGGTCGGCCTTCGTCACCTCCGGCGACGCCACCCGCCTGCTGCTGGCGGAGCGCGCGCCTGGCCCCGCCTGGCGCCTGGGCCCCGACCGGGACGCGCCGCTCTATGAGGGTCTGGGCCTGTCCTTCGAGAGCCTGGAGAAGGCCGCCTTCATCGCCTGCACCGGCCCGATCGATGATGAGACCGAAGGCCCCGGCGACTATCAGGACCGGTTCGAAGGCGCCGCAGCCCGAGGGCTGGAGATGGTCTGCGCCAATCCCGACATCGTCGTTCAGCGGGGGGACAAGCTGATCTATTGCGGCGGTGCGCTGGCGCAGCTCTATGAAACCCTCGGCGGCAAGGTGGTCATGGCCGGCAAGCCGCATGCGCCCATCTATGAGCTTTGCGTCGCGGAGGCCGAGCGCCTGAGCGGCGGTCCGGTCGAACGATCCCGGATGCTGTGCATCGGCGACGGGGTGGCCACCGACGTCAAAGGCGCCAACGCCCAGGGTCTGGACGTCCTGTTCATCGCCGCCGGCATCCATGGGGGCGAGACGATCACCCCGGAGGGCCTGGATGCCGCGGCTGTCGAATCCCTGCTGCGCCAGGAAGGCGCCCAGGCGCGCTGGGCCATGGCCGACCTGGCCTGGTAGCCGGGAGGATCGCCGCGCCCCGGCGTCAGATCGCGCTCTGACCCACCGGGGTCTGCGGCGGCGGCGGGACCGGATCAGCCGGTGTCTGGTCGCAGGCGGCCAACAGGATCAGGACCGTAACGGCGCCGATCAGCGTCTTGCACATTTCCATCGCTCTCCCCATTGGAAGCCTGTCAGGGCCGTTTTCGGCGCAGATCGCAGCCCCCGTCCAGCTCAAGCGCCTTCGCATTGGGCAGGGTTGCGTCTATGCAGGGCCAAAAAGGGGAGCGTTTCCTTGCCGGGACTATTCTTCGAGGACCTCAGTCTGGACCAGAGCGCACAGATCGCCCGCACGGTCAGCGCCGCCGACGTGGAGGCCTTCGCCGCTGTGTCCGGCGATGACAATCCCCTGCACCTGAATGAGGCCTATGCCGCCACCACGCCGTTCAAGCGCCGGATCGCCCACGGCATGCTGACCGGCGCCTATATCTCGGCGGTGCTCGGCTCACGCCTGCCGGGGCCCGGGGCGGTCTATGTCTCCCAGACCCTGCGCTTCCGCAGGCCCGTGGGGCTCGGCGATGAGGTGACCACCACGGTCACCGTCCGCGAGCTGGACCCGCGTAAGGGCCATGCCACCTTCGCCACCATCTGCACCGTCGCCGGCAAGACCGTGGCCGACGGCGAGGCCGTGGTCCTCGTGCCCAAGCGGGACGCCTGACCGATGCGTGTGATCAAGGGATGGAAGGGCCTGATGGCCCGGGACCGTGGCGCGGCTATCGCGCTCGGCAATTTCGACGGGGTCCATCGCGGGCACCAGCAGGTGATCGCCCTGGCCGCCAAGGCCGCCCACGAGATCGGCGCGCCCCTGGGCGTGATCAGCTTCGATCCGCATCCGCGGCAGATCTTTGCGCCCAATGCGCCGGCATTTCGCCTGATGCGGCCGGGCCAGCAGGCCCGCGCCCTTGAGGCCCTGGGGGTGGACCTGTTCTACGTGCTGCCGTTCGACCAGGAGATGGCCAGCCTGACCGATCGCGATTTCGCCCAGCAGGTCCTGCATGAGGGCCTGGGGGTGCGGCATGTGGCGGTGGGTTTCGACATCTCCTTCGGCAAGGGCCGCACAGGGAGCCCCGCGACCATGAAGGACTATGGGCAGGAATTCGGCTTCGGCGTCTCGGTCGCCGCCGCCGTGGCCGATGACAGCGGGGAGAAATACTCCTCCACCGCCGTGCGCGACGCCCTGCGGGACGGTCAGCCGGAAGCCGCCGCCGCCATCCTGGGGCGGCCCTTCGCCATTGAAGGCGTCGTTCAGCGGGGTCGGCAGCTCGGCCGGGAGCTCGGCTTCCCAACCGCCAATGTCCAGGTGGACGACTATGTCCAGCCGAGGTTCGGCGTCTACGCCACCCGCACCCGCCTGCCTGACGGCCGCGAGGTGCCGGGGGTGGCCAATATCGGGGTCAATCCCACCGTGGGCGAAGTGGCGCCCGTGCTCGAGGTCTGGCTGTTCGACTTCGACGAGGACATCTACGACCAGACCATCGAGACCGATCTGATCACCTTCCTGCGGCCGGAACAGAAGTTCTCAAGCCTGGAGGTCATGGTGGACCAGATCCGGCGCGACGCCGCCCAGGCCCGCCAGATCCTCATCCCCGACTTCTGAGGCCAGCCTAAAGGGCTCGCTCGCTGCGCGACGGTCTGCTAGGACGCCCCTATGATGAGGGGCCGCAAATCCTTGCGAATTATACGCCCGGCGTGACGCCGCCGGAGCCTATGATCCAGCGCGCGCCGGGACCTGTTCCGCCCTCCTCCGCCTCCGACTTGGATGAAATATCCCATGGCCGACGACGCTGAAAAGCGCACCGCTTCCCCCGAAACCGCGGGACGCGACTATCGCGAGACCGTCTTCCTGCCCCAGACCGACTTCCCCATGCGCGCAGGGCTGCCGCAGAAGGAACCGCAGATCCTGGCCAAGTGGGACGAGATCGGCCTCTACCACGCCGCCCGCAAGGCGCGCCAAGCGGCCGGCGCGCCGCTGTTCGTGCTGCATGACGGCCCGCCCTACGCCAATGGCGCCATCCATATCGGCCACGCCCTGCAGAAGACCCTGAAGGACTTCGTCGTCCGTTCGCGTTTCGCCATGGGCTATGACGTGGACTTCGTGCCGGGCTGGGACTGCCACGGTCTGCCCATCGAGTGGAAGATCGAGGAGGAGCTGCGCAGCAAGGGCCGCCGCAAGGACGAGGTCTCCAAGGCCGAGTTCCGCGAGAAGTGCCGCGCCTATGCCGGCCAGTGGATCGACGTCCAGCGGGACGGCTTCAAGCGCCTGGGCGTCCTGGCCGACTGGGAGAACCGCTACGCCACCATGGACTATGGCAGCGAGGCGGCCATTGTCGCGGAGTTCCACAAGTTCGTGGCCTCGAACCAGCTCTATCGCGGCTCAAAGCCGGTGATGTGGAGCCCGGTGGAGCGCACCGCGCTGGCCGACGCCGAGGTCGAGTATCACGACCACGTCTCCCCCACGATCTGGGTGAAGTTCCCGGTGACTCAAGGGTCGGACGCCGCCCGCGGGGCCAGCGTGGTGATCTGGACCACCACCCCGTGGACCATCCCCGCCAACCGGGCGATCGCCTACAACGAGTCCATCGCCTATGGCGCCTATCAGGTGGAGGCCCTGGAAGAGGGGCTGGAGTTCGAGCCCTGGGCCAAGCCGGGCGACAAGCTGATCGTCGCCGACAAGCTGGCCGAGGAGGTCTTCAAGGCCGCCAAGATCGGCAAGTGGCGCAGGATCGAGACCATCGACTGCCAAGGCATGGTCTGCGCCCATCCGCTGGCGGCGTTGGACAGCCACTATGGCTTCTCCGTCCCCCTGCTGGCCGGCGACCATGTGACCGAAGAGGCCGGCACGGGCTTTGTACACACTGCGCCGGGGCATGGCGCCGACGACTATGTGGTCTGGATGGCGCACGGCCACCGGGAGATCCCCGAGACGGTGGACGCCGACGGCGCCTACTATCCCCATGTGCCCCTGTTCGGCGGCCTGAAGGTCCTGGAGACCGAAGGCAAGAAGGCCGGCAAGTTCGGTCCGGCCAATCCGGCGGTGATCGAAAAGCTCATCGAAGCCGGCGGCCTGCTGGCCCGAGGCCGGCTGGAGCATTCCTATCCGCACTCCTGGCGCTCCAAGGCGCCGGTGATCTTCCGCAACACGCCCCAGTGGTTCATCCGCATGGACGAGCCGCTGGACACCCCGCAGCACGGGGGACGGACCCTGCGCGAGACGGCTCTGGAGGCCATCGAGGCCACCGCCTTCTATCCCGAGGCCGGGCGCAATCGCATCCGCACCATGGTCGAGAGCCGGCCGGACTGGCTGATCAGCCGTCAGCGGGCCTGGGGGGCGCCGCTGGCCATGTTCGTCGACAAGGAGACGAACCAGCCCCTGCACGATGAAGCGGTCAACGCCCGCATCATCGAAGCTATCGCCAAAGAAGGCGCCGACGCCTGGTTCAACCGGCCGGTGACCGATTTCCTGGGCGCTCACGATCCGGACCGCTACGAGAAGGTCGAAGACATCCTCGATGTCTGGTTCGACTCCGGCTCCACCCACGCCTTTACCCTGGAAGGCCGGGAGAATACCCGCTGGCCTGCAGACCTCTATCTGGAGGGCTCCGACCAGCACCGCGGCTGGTTCCAGTCCTCGCTCTTGGAGAGCAGTGGGACCCGCGGCCGCGCCCCCTATAACGGGGTCCTCACCCATGGCTTCACCATGGATGAGAACGGCGAGAAGATGTCCAAGTCCAAGGGCAACACCGTCGATCCCAACCAGGTGATCAAGGAGTCCGGGGCCGAGATCATCCGCCTGTGGGCGGCCATGGTCGACTATTCCGACGACCAGCGGATCGGCAAGACCATCCTGGCCACCACCGCCGACGCCTATCGCAAACTGCGTAACACCCTGCGCTACCTGCTGGGAGCGCTTGCCGGCTATGAGGCGGACGAGGCGGTGGCGCTCGAGGACATGCCGCCCCTGGAGCGCTACATCCTGCACCGGCTGCAGGCGCTGGATACCGAGGTCCGCGACGCCTATGCGGGCTACGCCTTCCAGGACGTGATCCGCCCGCTGATCGCCTTCTGTCAGGAGGACCTGTCGGCGCTGTTCTTCGACGTGCGCCGCGACGCCCTCTATTGCGACCAGGCCACGGCGCTCCGCCGCCGAGCCGCGCGCACGGTCATGGATCTGGCCTTCGAGCGCCTGACCGCCTGGCTCGCCCCGCTCATGCCCTTCACCACCGAAGAGGCCTGGACCCTGCGCTTCCCCGAGGCCGGCTCCAACGCCCTGCGGATCTTCCCGGAAACCCCTTCGGCCTGGGCCTGCCCGGAAGAGGCCGCCCGCTGGGCCAAGGTGCAGGCGGTCACCGCCGTGGTCACCGGCGCCCTGGAGGTGGAACGCCGCGAAAAGCGCCTGGGCGCCGCCCTTGAGGCCGCCCCGGTGGTCCATATCAGCGATCCGGCCCTGCTGGCCGCCTTCGAGGGTCTCGACGCCGCCGAGGTGTTCCGCACCAGCCAGGCGACCCTGGTCGCGGGCGAAGGCCCCGCCGAGGCCTTCCGCCTGGCCGACAGCCCCGCCGTGGCCGTGGAGCCCCTGCGGGCGCAGGGACGCAAGTGCGCCCGCTCCTGGCGGATCCTGCCGGAGGTCGGCCAGGACCCCCGCTATCCCGACCTGTCCCTGCGCGACGCCGAGGCCGTGGCGGCCTGGGACGCCGCCCATGGCGTAGCCTGAGGCGCCCCGGACATGACCTCCTTGCCCCTGATCAACCGCCACGGCTGGACCGCCTACGGGCTGGCCCTGGTGGTCATCGTGCTGGACCAGCTGTCCAAGCACTGGATCCTGTTCGTCTATGACCTTCCCACCCGGGTGAGCGAGCAGGTGGTCGGCCCCTTCTATCTGACCATGGTCTGGAACCAGGGGGTCAGCTTTGGCCTGTTGCGGGCCGATCAGGACCTGGGCCGCTGGCTGCTGGTGGCCTTTTCCGTCCTGGTGGCCATCGCCCTGGCGATCTGGGCGCGCCGGGGCGACCGGACCCTGATGGCGCTGGCGCTGGGCCTCGTGATGGGCGGCGCCATCGGCAACGCCATCGACCGGGCGCGCTTCGGGGCCGTCGTCGACTTCATCGATGTGTCCCGGCTCTACTTCCCCTGGGTGTTCAATATCGCCGATGCGGCCATCTCGGTGGGGGTCGTCCTGCTGCTGCTCGATGGCTTCCGCCGCGACGCCAAGACTTAAGGACGTTGGCGCCGGCCCCCTGATTGCGCTAATGCAATGGACTTTCCGGCCGGGGGCGGCCTTTGGGAGCGTTTCGTGATGACCCTCAACCGCGTGATCCTCGCTGGCGCCCTGGTCGCGACCGTCGGTCTGGCCGGCTGCAGCTCCACCCGCCAGGCGCTTGGCATGACCAAGGTGACCCCTGACGAATTCCGGGTCGTCACCAAGGCCCCGTTGGTGGTGCCCCCTGACTATTCCCTGCGCCCGCCGGCGCCCGGCGAGCCGCAGCCCCAGGAGCTGCGCCCCGAGAGCGCGGCCCGTGCGGCCCTGGTGGGCGAACGCGAAGGCCTCAACCGCAGCGCGGGCGAGCAGCAGCTGGTGGCCAAGGCTGGTCTCGCCGGCGCCGATCCGCTGATCCGCTATGTGGTCGATGACGAGTTCGGCGATATCGCCCACAAGGACAAGGGCTTCGCCGACCGGGTGATGTTCTGGCGGGAAAGCGACGCCCCGGCTCAGCCCAGCGGTCCTGACCTGTCCGGCCCCGTGGACGCCGAGGCCGAGCAGGCCCGGATCAACGCCATCACCGGCGGCGGCGATGTGGTCATCCGCCGCGACGCCGGCAGCCGCATCAAGCTGCCGGGCCTCTAGGCCTCAGTCTTCGGCGGGCGTCCGGATTTCGTAGCCCAGCGCGCCCAGGCGATCGAGCACGCCCCCCTGCGCCAGCAGGGGGCGCAACTGCACCACCGCAATACTGTGCCCTGGCCGCCTGAGAGCGGCGACGATGGAGGCCGTCTGATCAGCCTTCAGCCGGGCGTCCAGGTTCGCAGCCCCAGGCGCAGCCGCAATGCACCGCTCATAGCTTCGTTCGCCCCCCAGGGCCTCGCGCACGCGGCCCCAGGCCCAGGCCCGGGCCGCAGCCTCCGCTGAAGCCGGACCCGCCTCCACCGCCGCCAGGGCTTCCAGCACGCAGGCCCGTTGAGCTGCGGCCGGCGTCCGCACCACGGCCGCCAGCAGAGGGGCGGCGTCATAGGTCTTGGCCTCCACCCGCACCCCGCGCGCCGCCGCCATGCGGCCGATGGTCTTGGCCGGATCGGCCGCCGTCAGCCGGGCGGCGTCGCGATAGTCGCTGACCAGCAGCAGGGCCGCGGCCATGCCGTTGCGGGTCTTGTAGCGGTCGGCTTCCTGTCCCGCCTGGGTGCGGGCGGCCACGAACCGCGCCCGCAGGGGCCCCTCCAAGGTCTCCTCAAAAGGGGCGGAGGCCCGCAGGCGCACGAGGCTGAACACCGCGCCCGGCGCGGTCAGCAGATTCACGCTGGCGTTATTGAACGGCAGGATGACCAGATTGGCCCCCTCCAGTCGTCGCTCCAGCACGCTGGGATCCCAGCCCGAGCCCTTGGGGATCACCGACGGCACCCCCATCACATAGACGGTCGAATCCCCATCCGAGACCCGCCACCAGGCCGGACCGATCTCCCGGGCGGTGACCACCAGCTCTTCCACCAGGACCGCGTCGGGGTCTTGGGGCAGGCCGAGCGGCGCCTGAGCCACCACGCCAACAGGGGTGCCTAGCAGCAGCAGTCCGCAAAGGAACGCAGTCAGGCGCATCATGTCTGTCCTCAAGAGCCGCCCCCGCAGCCTGAATCGTCCTATAACGCCTTTTGGACCCAGGCTTGAACATGCGCATCCATCGCCTTCCCCCCGAAACCGTCAACCGCATCGCCGCCGGCGAGGTGGTCGAGCGGCCGGCCAGCGCCATCAAGGAGCTGGTCGAGAATGCGCTGGACGCCGGCGCGCGGCAGATCGAGGTCCAGGTGGAGGGGGGCGGTCTGACCCGCATCCTGGTGGCCGATGATGGCTTTGGCCTGTCGCCCGAGGAATTGCTGCTGGCGGTGGAACGGCACGCCACCTCCAAGCTCCTGCCCGATGACGCCGGCGACTATGACCTGCTGCGCATCGCCACCCTGGGCTTTCGCGGCGAAGCCCTGCCCTCCATCGGTTCGGTGGCCCGCCTCTCCATCACCAGCCGCGCCCGCGGCGCCACTGACGCTCATGCCCTGCGGGTCGACGGTGGGGCCATGGGCCAGGTGTCGCCTGCGGCCTTTCCTGGCCCGCACGGGGCGCGGGTCGAGGTCCGCGACCTGTTCTACGCCACGCCGGCCCGCCTCAAATTCATGAAGTCCGAGCGGGCCGAGGCCATGGCCATCGCCGAGGAGATCAAGCGCCAGGCCATGGCCCATGAGGCCGTCAGCTTCAGCCTGGAGATCGACGGGCGAAAGGTCCTGCGCCTGCCCGCCGAGCCAGAAGGAGATGTGGGGCGACTGGCGCGGCTCTCGGCCATCATGGGGCGGGAGTTTTCCGAAAACGCCCTGCTGATCGATCACGTCCGCGAGGGCGTACGCCTGTCCGGCTATGCCGGCCTGCCGACCCTGAACCGCGGCAATGCGGCCCACCAGTATCTGTTCGTCAATGGCCGGCCCGTCCGCGACCGTCTGCTGCAGGGCGCCCTGCGCGGCGCCTATGCCGACTTCCTGGCGAGGGACCGCCATCCCTTGACGGCGCTGTTCCTCGAGCTTGATCCGGCCCTGGTGGATGTGAACGTTCACCCGGCCAAGGCCGAGGTCCGGTTCCGCGACCCCGCCCTGGTGCGGGGCCTGATCGTCGGGGGTCTGCGCCACGCCCTGGCTGGCGCCGGCCACCGAGCCTCGACCACGGTGGCCGCTGACGCCCTGCAGGGCCTGCGGCCGGGGATGACGCCGGCGCCGGCTTATCGCCCCGGCCCCTCGGCCCAGGGCTTTTCCAGCTGGAGCGGCGGCGGCTGGGGCCAGGCCCTGGCCCAGGCGATCCCGGGCCTCAGCGAAACCTCCGCCCGCCACGAACCGACCTATGAGCCTGCGCCGGGCGCGTCTGGCTTTGCTGAGGGGGACCAGGTCCCCGCCCCGACGCTGGACCTGGTGGACTATCCCCTGGGCGCGGCCCGAGCCCAGGTGCACGAGACCTATATCGTCGCCCAGACCCGCGACGGCGTGGTCATTGTCGACCAGCACGCCGCCCATGAGCGGCTGGTCTATGAAAAGATGAAGGCCGAGATGGCGGTGGGCGCAGTAGCCCGTCAGGCCCTGCTGATCCCCGAGGTGGTCGAGCTGGACCCCGCCGAGGCCGAGCGGGTCGTGGCCCGCGCCGAGGAGCTTGCGGCGCTGGGCCTCATCATCGAGCCCTTTGGGGCCGGCGCGGTGCTGGTGCGGGAGACGCCGGCCCTGCTGGGGACGACGGACGCCGCAGGCCTGGTGCGCGACATCGCTGACGACCTCGCCGAGACCGACCAGGCCCTGGCCCTGAAAGAACGTCTGGCCGAGGTCTGTTCCACCATGGCCTGCCACGGCTCGGTCCGGGCCGGCCGGCGGCTGACGGCGCAGGAGATGAACGCCCTGCTCCGCCAGATGGAGGCCACCCCCCATTCGGGCCAGTGCAACCATGGGCGTCCGACCTATGTGGAGCTCAAGCTCGCCGACATCGAGCGGCTGTTCGGCCGGCGCTAGAGCCTAGGAGAGCTCCCGTTCAGCGAACGCCCGCAACGCCACGCCCAGATACTCGGTGAGGCCGGCGCAACGGGCCTCATATCGGGCGCGAAACTCCGGATGATCCTCATAGAGACGGCTGAGGCCCTCGAAGGCCGCGCGGTCGGGGGCGCGGTTCCAGGCGGCGGCGATCCAGTCGCACCAGCGCCGGGCCAGCGCCTGCGTCGCCGCCGAGTCGGCGGGCGCGCCCGCCTGCAAGGCCTGGGCGAACGCCGCCTCCAGCGCCTCGCCCTGCGCCACCAGGTCCTGCGCCGCCGACGCCCCCATGGCCGCCAGTCCGGCCTTGGACT
This sequence comes from Caulobacteraceae bacterium, assembly GCA_027489335.1. Lineage (GTDB taxonomy): Bacteria > Pseudomonadota > Alphaproteobacteria > Caulobacterales > Caulobacteraceae > Phenylobacterium. The sequence goes on from JAIXZX010000001.1 coordinate 303,461, forward strand.
GGGCGACCCGGTCGTCCATCCCGCCGCCGTAGCGCTCGGTGAGCCAGGCTTCGTGGCGGGCTTGAGTCTCAGGTTCAAAGCCCAGATACATCTTCGTCTCGTCCATCTTCGTCGCTCCTTCGAGGGCGGCGAGGGTCACATCGATGGTTTCGATCAGTTGACGGCCGCGAGCCACCTGCTGGCGGAGCCGCTCCCGATGGGATCGCAGCGCCGAGACCCGGTCGAAACCGGGGTCGTCCAACAGGGCGGCGATGGCCGCCAGCGGCATGCCGAGCTCCCGGTGGAAGAGGACCTGCTGCAGACGCAGCAGGGCTTCACGCCCGTAATATCGGTATCCATTGGCGCCCATTCGCGTGGGCTTGAGCAGGCCGATCTCGTCGTAATGGTGCAGGGTGCGCACGCTCACGCCCGAGAGCCGGGCCACCGTCTTGACTGTGTAATCCGTCACGAAACCTCGTCCTCGCCGATGGACAAGGCAGATGGGCCCTCACGAAGGGTGAGGGTCAAGCCGCTTCAAGCCGCGATCACGGCCGGCGGGACCGCCGGGGCGTCCAGCAGCCGGAACATGGTCTCGTACAGTCGCTCGGCCTTGATCGGCTTCTCGACCACCGCGTTCATGCCTTCGGCCAGATAGGTCGCGGCGTCCCAGGGATCGGCGTTGGCGGTGAGCGCAATGATCGGCACGCCAGCGGTCGGACCGCCGCCTGCGCGGATCAGGCGTGTGGCCGCGACCCCGTCCAGGCGAGGCATCTTGATGTCCATCAGGATGATGTCGAAGGCCCCGCCGGCCGCCGCCGCCACAGCGGCCTCGCCGTCCTCCACCGCGTGGGCCTCACCGCCGACCATCTCACACAGGGTGGCGGCCACCAGGCGGTTGGTGGCGTTGTCGTCGGCGATCAGGACCCGGAAGGCGCGAGGGCTGACCTCGTCGCCCTCGCCGGCCGTCTGCAGAGCGTCGCCTGGCGGAACGTCATAGAGGGGGATGTGAAACCGGAAGGTCGAACCCTGGCCCGGGTTTCGGCGCGCCTCGATGCCGCCGCCCATCCGGGTGACAAGCTGCTGACAGATGGAAAGTCCGAGCCCGGCGCCGCCCTGGCGGACGCCGTCCTCCGTCTGGCTGAACGGCTGGAAGATCTGCGCCAGGCGGTCAGGCGGCACGCCGCAGCCCGTGTCGCGCACCACGCCCTCCACATCCAGCAGCATGTCCTGTCGCACGCAGGACAGCGCTACCTCGATCCCGCCGCTGTTGGTGAATTTCAGGGCGTTGCTGATCAGGTTGTTGAGGACCTGCTTGATCCGCACGGCGTCCCCAAGCGCCCACTGGTCACTGGGGCCATCGTAGGAGAAGGCAAGGGAGAGTCCCTTTTCCTCCGCCCGCGCCGACCAGAGAGACCGGACATCGTCCAGCAGGCGGGGCAGGTCGAAGGGCTCCTCGCTCAGTTCGAGCCGGCCGGCCTCGGCGCGTGAGAGGTCCAGAGCATCGGTCAGCAACCGCAGAAGCGTCTGACCCGAGTCCTGGATGGTCTGAATGTAGGGGGCGAGTTCCGGCTGGGCGAGCTTGCGCTCCAGAATGTCGGCGATGGCCAGCACGCCGTTCAGGGGCGTTCGGATCTCATGGCTCATCACCGCCAGAAACTGCGACTTGGCGCTCAGCGCCGCCTGAGCCTGGGCCTCGGCGCGGCCCAGGGTGTCGGCGATCCGCGTCATTTCCTCGGCGTGGCGGCGGTTGGCTTCGCTGGTGGCCTGAAGGAGCGACAGGGCGCTGCCCACCCCGGCATAGCGTCCGCCGTTGGTGACGATGAAGCCGCGCAGGAGCTCAGAGGCCCGTTCGGCCAGCGCCTGGCCGCAGAACTCGGCCACGGTGACATCGCCCTCCACCACCAGGGGACTGCGGTTCATCAGCAGGGAGATGGGACGCAGCGCATAGAGGGCGCGGCCATAATGGGCGGCCATGGCCACAAAGAAGGCGTTGCGCTCAATCAGGCCGATGGGCCGGCCCTCTTCATCGACCACCGCGATGGCGAGGATGTCCGGCTCCGCCTCAAACCGATCGTAGACCAGCTGGCCACGGGTGTCGGATCGGATCGGCGGCGCCGGGTCCGCCAGGTCGAAAATCGTGGCCTGCATGGCGAAGGGTTCCGGTGACTGCTGGCCGGACACTGGAGGGGAAGACTAAACGGACGGTGAAGCTGTAGAGCCTCCAAGCGACTGATTATGTTCATATAACCGTCACAATCTGGACCGTCGCGAGCCCGGCTTGCCTGACGCCGCCATCCTGCTAGCCTGAGCGTCACTGGAAGAGGGTTTTATGTCTCCCGTTGTCATGAGCCGCCGAGCCTGAGCCGTCGGGGCCGACGTGTCGAACGTCCGGCCGGGTTTCAGGCGCAAATCCCGCAGTCTGCGTCGCCTCAGCGCGCGGACGGCACGGCTATGCCTGACCACCGGACCACCTTCCTTGAACATTCCCAAACCGCAGCAAAGGACGCTGCACGCCCTCGCCCAGGGGGCGACCCTTCGCCCTGTCCGCGATGAGCGCGGCCATATCATCGACGTCGACTGCATCACCGGAGAGGGCTGGCGCCTGACCGATTGTGACCTGGCCGTCTTCCAGGCCCTGCGCCGGCGTGGCTTCATCGCCAGCCGCAACGGCGGGCCCTACCGGATCACCCGGGAGGGCCTGGCGAACCTGCGCAGCCGGCAGGACAACCGGACGACCTCACGCCTGTGGTGAGTATTTCAGGAAATGGACGCGCGCGGCGCCATAGTCGCGGGCGTCCAGCTCCTGGAAGCCTGTGACCGTGGGGGGCGGCTCGCTCGCCCCCCGCTCCCAGACGATCAGGGCGCCGGACGCGAGCCAGCCCCCCGCCGCCAGGGACGGCAGACAGGCCTCACCCAGGCCCTTGCCATAGGGCGGGTCGAGGAAGGCCAGGTCGAAGGCGGGGCCGTCCGCGCCTGGCCGGACGCCCAGCTGGGTGGCGTCGCGGCGGTGGACCCGGGTGCGGCCAAACAGGCCCATGGCGTCCACATTCTCCCGGATAGCGCCGCGGGCGTCCTCGTCGGTCTCCACGAACAGGCAGAACTTCGCGCCCCGGGACAGGGCCTCGAAGCCGAGCGCCCCGGACCCGGCGAACAGGTCGATGACCCGGATATCCCGCAGGCCCTCTGACCAGGGGGCGTGCTCCAGGATGTTGAAGATCGCCTGGCGGGCGCGATCAGAGGTGGGGCGCGTGTTCACCCCCTGCGGCGCGGCCAGACTCTTGCCGCGGAACTCTCCCGAAACGATGCGCACGGCCTAGCCCCGGGACTTGGGTCCACGGGGGCCGCCCGACCCACGCGCGGGGCCGCCTGGGCGCGGGCCGCCGCGGGACGGACCGGCCGGACGCTCACCCTTGCCGCTGGCGTGGGGCTTGCGCTCGGACGACGACTTACCGCCAGGCTGAGCCTTGCCAGGGGCGGGCCTTGGCCGTGGCGCGCCCGGGCCCGCCGAACGGGGACGGTCCGATGACAGGCGCTCGCCCTTGCCCCCCTGGAGACGCGGCGATGAGGAGCGCGGCCGATCAGACTTGGCCCCGTCCGGCCTGGGTACCTCGGTTCTGGCTGCAGCAGGCTTGGCCCGGTCCGGCCGGGGGCGACCCTCGCCCGCCCGTTCGGGGGCCGGACGCGCGCCCTTGGGGCGGTCGGCTTGGGGCCGTTCGGGACGCCCCTCCCTGGGGCGCTCAGCGGCGGGACGTTCAGGGCGCGCGCGGTCGGGCCGGTCGGGTCGGTCAGCCCGTTCCGCGCTGGCCGCGGTCGCCCGGGCGGCCTGGACACGGGCCCTGTTGATCATCACCCGGCCCTCGGCCAGGGCGGCGTCGCGGCCGCTGACCTTGGGCGCGGGCTTGGCCTTAGGCGCGCCCTTGGGCCGCACGGTGATCTTGGCCTTGGCCCAGCCAGGCTTGTAGGCCTTCTTTTCCACGGGCTTGACTACGACCTGCTCCACCTCAGCGGCGGCGCGACGGGCGGCGCCGGCGGCGCGGTTGCGCTTGGGCGGCGAATAGGCCGGCCGGTCGCCCTTGGGCATGTCCTCGGGCGAGATGAAGCCGGCGAACTGTTCACGCAGCACCCGGGGACCGACCTCCTCGATCTCGCCGGCCTCCAGCACGCCGAGCGCCAGCGGCCCGTAGGAGAGGCGGATCAGCCGGTTGACCTGCAGCCCCAGGGACTCCAGCACCCGCCGGACCTCACGGTTCTTGCCCTCGGTCAGCGTCAGGCTGATCCAGACGTTGGCGCCCTTGGCGCCTTCCCGGGCCTTGTCGATGCGCGCCTCGATGGGACCGTAGCGGACGCCTTCGACGGTCACCCCATCCTTCAACGCGTCCAGCTTGTCCTGGGTGATGCGGCCGTGCGCCCGGGCGCGATAGCGGCGCTGCAGGCCGGTTGACGGCAGCTCCAGGGCCCGGGCCAGCGCCCCGTCATTGGTCAGCAGCAGCAGGCCTTCGGTGTTCAGGTCCAGCCGGCCGACGGAGATCAGGCGGGGCAGCCCGTCGGGCAGGGTTTCGAACACCGTGGAGCGACCGGCCGGATCGGAATGGGTGGTCACCAGGCCCGCAGGCTTGTGGTAGCGGAACAGGCGGGCCGGTTCGCGGTCATCCACCACCTCGCCATCCACGGTGAGGATGTCGTTGGCCTCGACCTTGACCGCAGGCGTGGTCAGGACCTGGCCGTTCAGGGCCACGCGGCCGGCCTCGATCAGGCGCTCCACCTCCCGCCGGGAGGCGACGCCGGCGCGGGCCAGGGCCTTGGCCACGCGTTCGCCGCCACCCTCGGCCCCGTCGGGCGCGGCGGGGTCGTGGGCGTCTGGGGCTTGACCGGAAGGGGGGCGGGGAGTTCGTTGCCGTTCGTGGACCATGATCACCGCACCATGCGCATCGCCCTGCGCGCCGCGCAAGACGCCGCCGCACGCGGAGAAACCCCTGTGGGCGCCTGTGTGGTCGATCCGGCCACCGGCGAGGTGATCGCCATCGGCGCCAATGGCCCCATCGGGACCCATGATCCCACCGCCCACGCCGAGATCGTCGCCCTGCGCGAGGCCGCCCGCAAGCTGGGCAATTACCGGCTGACGGGCCTGACCCTGGTGGTCACGTTGGAGCCCTGCGCCATGTGCGCCGGCGCCATCAGCCATGCGCGGTTCGGCCGGGTGGTGTTCGGCGCCGACGACCCCAAGGGGGGGGCCATTCTCCACGGACCGAAATATTTCGAGCAGCCCACCTGCCACTGGCGGCCTGAGGTCACCGGCGGGATCCTGGCCGAAGAGAGCGCCGACCTGCTCCGGGGCTTCTTCCGCGCCCGGCGGGGCAAGGCTGCGCCAGCGCCGCCAGGGTCGACCTAGGCGCGCTCCAGCTTGCCAAGAGCCCCCGCCCGGTCGGATGATGGCTCCCATAAGAATTCAGACATTTTAGGGAGACGACCATGGGATTGCTCGACGGAAAAGTGGCCATCGTGACCGGGGCCGGCGGTGGCCTGGGCGAGGCCTACGCCAAGCTGTTCGCCAAGGAAGGCGCCAAGGTGGTGGTCAATGACCTGGGCGGGACCCGCGACGGGTCGGGCGCCGACCGCAGCGCCGCCCAGAAGGTGGTCGACGAGATCAAGGAGGCCGGCGGCGAGGCCGTGGCCAATGGCGACGACGTCTCCACCGTCGAGGGCGGCGAGAACATCCTGAAGACCGCCCTGGATACCTGGGGCAAGATCGACATCCTGGTCTGCAATGCCGGCATCCTGCGCGACAAGACCTTCGCCAACACCTCAGAGGCCGACTGGGACCTGGTGGTGAAGGTGCACCTGAAGGGCACCTATTGCTGCGCCTGGCCGGTGTGGAAGTGGATGAAGGACAACAATCATCCCGGCGTCATGGTGCTGACCTCGTCCACCTCGGGCCTCTATGGCAATTTCGGCCAGGCCAATTACGGGGCGGCCAAGGCGGGCATCTATGGCCTGATGCGCGTGCTCTCCATCGAGGGCCGCAAGTACGGCATCCGCGTCATGGGGCTGGCGCCTGGCGCGTTCACCCGCATGACCGCCGACCTGCCCGGCCGCCAGGGCAAGGAGCCCGATCCCATGAGCCTGCCGGAGAACATCGCGCCCGGCGTGCTCTACATGGTCTCCGACCTCGCTGCAGACCACTCGGGCAAGGTGCTGGGTGTCTCCTCCCGCGGCGTGCGCGAGATCAAGATGGTGCAGACCGACGGCTTCAATCCGGGCAAGCCCTACACCGCCCAGGACGTGGCCAAGCACGCCGAGGAGGTGTTCTTCCCAGCCGCAGCCGAACGCACCGCCGCCAGCGCCTAAGGGCGGCGCGGCGAAGCCTTGCGTCCCTCGAGGCTCGCTCGCGCTCGCACCTCAGGATGAGGGAGGGGTGTGCTGGCTGAAACCTGTCAGTCCGCCCTCATCCTGAGGCGCCCGCAGGGCCTCGAAGGACGAGGGCGGCGGCAGGGCGTTCAGTACCCCGCCAGCCGCGCATCCAGCCGCGCCCGGACCGCGGGCCACTCCTCGGCCAGGATGGAGAAGACCACCGTGTCACGGATGCGGCCGGTCCAGACGACGCGGTGCTGGCGCAGGATGCCTTCCTGCACGGCGCCCAGCTTCAGGACCGCGGCGCGGGAGCGGTGGTTGATGGCGTCGACGTTCAGTTGCACCCGCCGGGCGCCGGCGTCGAAGGCCTGCTCCAGCATCAGACGTTTGGCCGCCGGGTTTACCGGCCCGCCGCGATGGTCGGGATGGTAGTAGGTGCCGCCGATCTCCACCGAAGCGTTGACGGGATCGGGGCCGATATAGCTGGTCATACCGACGCAAAGGTCACCCGCAAGCACGGCGAAGGGGATCCAACTGCCGTCGGCGGCCTGGGCCATCATCCGGTCCCAGCCGGCGTTGAAATGCTCCGGCGCCATGGAGTGGGGATAGAGATCGCGCCACACCGCAAGGTCGGCGGCGCAGGCGGCCTGCAATTCCGCGCGATGGCGTTCGGCGAGCGGCTCCAGCCGGACATGCTGGTTGTGCGAATTCCGGGCTTCCAGATGCATTTCACCCCCTGTGACGCAACGACGCGAAGAATCTTTCACCGACCCCCTTGCCTTTGGCCATGGGGGGATTATCTCAGCCTGGCCCTTTTGGGCGTTTCCTCCCTATACCTTTCGAGCCGCGCCCTTCTTGGACGCGGCTCTTTTTTTGTCTTCAGCCCCCGGCCAGGAGGCGCAGGCCCTGGATCAGGAAGCCGGCGCCCAGGGCCGTGAAGATCCAGCGGCGCCAGCGGCGGAAATGGTCCTCTGAGATGACGTCCAGGAACCGCCGTCCCAGCGCGGCGCCGAGCACTGCGGCGACGACTGCGCCAACCACCAGCGCAAGGCCGAGGCCCTCCCCCTCAGCGTCGATTGCGAACAAGGCTCCGCCATAGAAGATCAGCTTGGCCAGATGGGCGAAGACCTGAAAGGCGGCCTTGGTGCCGATCACCTCGTGGCGGTTGAGCGAGCTGCGGACCAGGAAGAGTTCGCTCAAGGGGCCTGACACGCCGACGGCCAGGGCCATGACAGTGGCCAGAAAACCCCCGGCCACGGCGTGGGCGGGCCTTGCGGCGTCCAGGGGGACGAGGCGCGGTGGGAGCCAAACCAGGACCGGCAACAGCCCCATGCCGATGAACACTGCAGTCTTGGAGGGCTGGAAGGCGACGAAGGAAAGCAGCGCCATGCTGGCCACCGCGCCAAGGCCAAACCATCCCACCGTGCGGTAGCGCACGTGCCGGGCATTGAACCCGGCCCTGGCGAGGTTGGAGGCCAGCTGCGCCGCCCCGTGCAGAGCCAGCGCCGCGCTCACCGGCAGGATCAGGGTGAGCACGGCCATCAGCAGCGAGCCGCCCGCCATGCCCAGCAGTCCCGATATGGCCGAGGCGGCGAAGACCGCGGCCAGGACCAGACCGATGCTCAGGCCGCTCAAGCGCCACCGCCCAGCAGCTGGGCGGCCTGGATCAGGTAGAGGACCCCGACGGCGGTGACGATCCAGCGGGTCCAGCGCTTGAAGTTCACGTCGCTCATCTTCTCCAGGATCAGGCCGCCGCACCAGGTGCCGGCCATGGACAGCGGAATGGCCAGGGCGAACAGCCAGAGCGGCGGCATGTCGGCGGCGCGCCCGTCACCGCCTGCGAGCAGCAGAGGCGTCCCGTAGACGAGGATCTTGGCTAGGTGGGCGAAGACCTGGGTGGCGGCCTTGGTGGCGACGATGGCGTGGCGGGTGAGCTCGGTGCGGACGAAGAAGATGTCCAGCAGGGGGCCGGCGACCCCGGCCATCAGGTTCAGGCCCGTGACCAGGAAGCCCGACGCGAACGCCTGGGGCGGCCGGGCGGCGTCCAGCTTGAGCCAGCCTTGCGGCAGCCAGGTGAGCCAGGGAACGAGACCCAGCATCAGGAACAGGAACGGCTTGGACGGCGTGAAGGCGGCGAGCGAGACCAGGACCCCGGCGATCAGGGAGGCCAGCGCATACCAGCCGACAATGTCCCAGCGGACATGGCGTCTATGCAGGATGGCCCGCCAGCCATTGGCGACCAGCTGCAGAATCCCGTGGGTGACGAAGGCGGCTGAGACCGGCAGGACGAGCGCCAGGGCGCCCATCAGCACCAGGCCGCCGGCCATGCCGAAGACGCCCGACAGGGCGGCCGTCGCAAAGGCGGACGCCAGAATGAAGATCGCGATGGGAAGGGTCACGGGGGGTAGCCTCCAGAATAGCGGCCGGCCCCGAACGGCGGGCACAGGCCGCCGCCGGGAAACGGTCCGCAGCGCGTCGCGCGCGGGACGGAGCAGGCGCTGCAAGCCTCATTGGGCGAGCGCCTTGTAGAAGACGGTGGTGGCCTCGGGCCGGCCGTCTGTGGAGAGGGCGTATCCGGGGATGACGCCGACGCGGGTCCAGCCGGCGCGGGCGTAGAGGCGTTCGGCGTCGCCGCCGGTGACAGTGTCGAGCACCAGGAGGCTCAGGCCCATCTGGCGGGCGGCCGCTTCGGCGCCCTCCAGCAGGGCGGCGCCCAGGCCCATGCGCCGGGCGCGGGGCAGGACCAGCATCTTGGCCACATCCCCGCGATGGGGTTGGTTCTCCGGCCCGGCCGGGATCACCTGGACGACGCCGCAAAGGCCCTGGCGGTCGAAGGCCGTGACCAGTCGGCGGCCGTCATCCGCGTCCAGCTGGCCCGCCCACCAGGCCGTGGCGCGCTCGGCCTCCAGGCCCGCCAGAAAGGAGACCGAAGCCCCCTGCGCCACGCAGGCGGCCAGCAGGTCGCCGAGGGCCGGCAGATGGGACCGCGCCTGTTGGGCGGTCAGAACATCGAGGCGCGTGTCGGGGCTCATGGCTTGGCCATACACCCAGCCAAGCGGCGCCGCCAGCCGGGCGCAGCCCCAAAGCAAAAGACCCCGGCGCAGGCGCCGGGGTCTCTCGGAAGCGAACAGGAACCTTCAGGTCCTAGTTGCGGAACACCGCGGCCGTGGACGGGTCCTGAGGCATTTCGCGGTACTGGCGCAGCTCGTTGCGGCCGACCACCATGTGGTGGACCTCGTCCGGGCCGTCGGCCAGGCGCAGGGTGCGGGTGGAGGTGTACATCCGGGCGAGCGGGGTCTTCTGCGAGACGCCGGTGGCGCCGTACATCTGGATGGCCTGGTCGATGATCTGGCAGACCCGCTCAGGGACCATGGCCTTGACCATGTGGATCCAGATGCGGGCTTCCTGGCGATCCAGGACGTCCATGGCCTTGGCGGCCTTCAGCACCATCAGGCGCATGGCCTCGATCTCGATGCGGGCGCGGCTGACAATCTCCACATTGCCGCCCAGCTGGATGATCGGCTTGCCGAAGGCTTCGCGGGTCAGACCGCGGGTGACCATCAGGTCCAGCGCCTTCTCGGCCTGACCGATGGCGCGCATGCAGTGGTGGATCCGGCCAGGGCCCAGACGCAGCTGGCTGATCTCGAAGCCGCGGCCTTCGCCCAGCAGCATGTTCGAGGCCGGCACCCGGACATTGTCGAACACGATGTGCATGTGGCCGTGGGGCGCGTCAGGATCGCCGAAGACGTTCATCGGCCCGACCACCTGGACACCGGGGGTGTCCATGGGCACCAGGATCTGCGACTGGCGCAGGTGGGGCGGACCGTCGGGATTGGTCTGCACCATGGTGATCATCACCTTGCAGCGCGGGTCGCCGGCGCCGGAGATGTAGTGCTTCTCGCCGTTGATCACATACTCATCGCCCACCAGGGTGGCGCGCATGCGGATGTTCTTGGCGTCGGACGAGGCCATGTCCGGCTCGGTCATGGCGAAGGCCGAGCGGATCTTGCCTTCCAGCAGCGGCTTCAGCCACTTTTCCTTCTGCTCAGGGGTGCCGACGCGCTCGAGGACTTCCATGTTGCCCGTGTCAGGGGCGGCGCAGTTCATCGTCTCCGAGGCCATCGGATTCTTGCCGAGCTCGACGGCGATATAGGCGTAGTCGAGGTTGGACAGGCCCTCGCCGGTCTCGGCGTTGGGCAGGAAGAAGTTCCACAGGCCTTCGGCCTTGGCCTTGTCCTTGGCCGCTTCGAGGACTTCCAGCTGACCCGGCGCATAGGACCAGATGTCGGTCTTGCCTTCGCCCAGACGATGGAATTCCACCGACATGGGCTGGACCACCTCGGCGATGAACTTCTTCACGTGGTTCAGCAGGGGCACCGCCTTGTCGGAGATGCGGAGGTCGTTCAGTGCGTCCTGCGGGTTCAGCGCGAAGCTGGATTGGGCTTTTTCGGCGGCGATGTTCATCGTGGTCCTCCCGGGGACATGGGCGTTGAAGCGGGGCGCCGGGGGTCGGCCGCAGGGGGCCAGGACGCGCCCGGATCGATCTCTTCCCCACCATTGGCGCAGAATTGCTGAAAATCAAACGCCTGTTCGTCTAGGGGGCCTAAAAGGCGTTCAAACATTTGTTTGAACGGAAGGCGCGGCCCATGGATTTCGAATATTCGGCACGGCAGAAGGCCCTGATCGCCCGGGTCGAGGCCTTCATGGCCGAGCATGTGATCCCGGCCGTCCCCCTCTATGAGGCGCAGCAGGCGCAGGGGGATCGGTGGAAGGTCCTGCCGGTGATCGAGACGCTGAAGGCCAAGGCTCGCGCCGAGGGCCTGTGGAACATGTTCATGCCGCCGTCCTCCGGCGTCGCCCATGTGGACGAGACGTTCGTCTTCGAGGGCGAGCAGCTGACCAATCTGGAATACGCCCCCATCGCCGAGATCATGGGGCGGGTGGAGTTCGCCTCAGAGGTGTTCAACTGCTCGGCGCCGGACACCGGCAATATGGAGATCCTCAACCGGTATGGGACCCTGGCCCAGAAGGAGCGCTGGCTGCGCCCCCTGATGAACGGGGACATCCGCTCGGCCTTCCTGATGACCGAGCCCCAGGTGGCCTCGTCCGACGCCACCAATATCGAGACCCGCATCGAGCGCGACGGGGACCATTATGTGATCAACGGCCGCAAATGGTGGTCGTCAGGCATGGGCGATCCCCGCTGCAAGGTGGCCGTGGTCATGGGCAAGACCGACCTCGACGCGCCGCGTCACCAGCAGCAGAGCCAGGTCCTGGTGCCCATGGACGCGCCCGGCGTGAAGATCGTGCGGATGCTGCCGGTGTTCGGCTTTGACGACGCCCCCCACGGCCATGCCGAGGCGGTGCTGGAGAATGTCCGGGTGCCGGTCCATGAGGCCCTGCTGCTGGGCGAGGGGCGCGGCTTCGAGATCAGCCAGGCGCGCCTGGGGCCAGGCCGGATTCACCACTGCATGCGCACCATCGGCGCTGCCGAGGTGGCCCTGGAGAAGATGTGCCGGAGGCTCCGCAGCCGCACCGCCTTCGGCAAGCCCATCGCCGAGCACTCGGTCTGGGAGGAGCGCATCGCCCGGGCGCGCATCGATATCGAGATGACCCGCCTGCTCTGCCTGAAGGCCGCCGACATGATGGACAAGGCCGGCAACAAGGTGGCCCGCCTGGAGATCGCCATGATCAAGGTCCAGGCCCCGACCATGGCGCTGAAGGTCATCGACGACGCCATCCAGGCCCATGGGGGGGCTGGAGTCACCAGCGACTTCGGCCTGGCCAAGGCCTATGCCGGACAGCGGACGTTGCGGCTGGCTGACGGCCCGGACGAGGTCCACAACCGGACTATCGCGAAAATGGAGCTGGCCAAGTATGGCGACCTGCAGGGCAGGCTCGCGGCCGAACAGGACGCCCAGCGCGCGCCGGTCGGCTCGCGCTGAGACGCTGACGGGGCCGCCGACAGCGGCCCCGTCGCGCCGTCAGAAGGTGGCCGGCCGCGTGAGGGCGAACAGGCTGAGCACGCCAGCCAGGGCCATCAGGGCGGGAAGGACTTTGAAGAGCTTGACCATAGGTCACAGATAGGCACGGCCATGGCGCCTATCCAGTTAAGCTTCCGACAGATTTCCTGGCCTGGACCCGAGTTCGGCTGGGGATGAATTCCCAAGGCGCAGCTTGACTCCGCAGGCCGTCCTTCCTAATTCCAGGCCGCGTTAGCACTCAGGGTCGGCGGCTGCTAATATGCGCCGACCGCGGGAGCTGGCCTCATCGCAATTCCAATAGTTCCGAATGGAGCAAGACCAAAATGGCGTTTCGTCCTTTGGGAGACCGCGTCCTCGTGCGGCGTGTCGAGGAAGAACAGAAGACCAAGGGCGGGATCATCATCCCCGACACCGTGAAGGAAAAGCCGCAGGAAGGCGAAATCATCGCCGTCGGCCCCGGCGCCCGTGATGAAAGCGGCAAGGTCCAGCCCCTGGACGTCAAGACCGGCGATCGCATCCTGTTCGGCAAGTGGTCGGGCACCGAGATCAAGCTCGAAGGCGAAGACCTGCTGATCATGAAGGAAAGCGACGTCCTGGGCGTCCTCGACTAAGACCCCGGCCCCTCGCCGACCAGCCCGCCCGCAAGGTCGGGCGCAAAGACATTCGGCCTAGGCGGGCCGCCCGGATGATCCGGAGCGCCGCCCTCGCCATCAAGGAAAGTAGAAGAAGAAATGGCTGCGAAAGACGTCTATTTCTCCGCTGACGCCCGCGACCGCATGCTCCGCGGCGTCAACACCCTCGCCAACGCCGTGAAGGTGACCCTGGGCCCCAAGGGCCGCAACGTGGTCATCGAGAAGTCCTTCGGCGCCCCGCGCTCCACCAAGGACGGCGTGTCGGTGGCCAAGGAAATCGAACTGGCTGACCGCTTCGAGAACCTCGGCGCCCAGCTGATCCGCGAAGTCGCCTCGAAGACCAACGACAAGGCCGGCGACGGCACGACGACCGCGACCGTTCTGGCCCAGGCCATCGTGGTCGAAGGCCTGAAGTCGGTGGCCGCCGGCATGAACCCGATGGACCTGAAGCGCGGCATCGACAAGGCCGTCGCCAAGGTCATCGAAGAGATCAAGGCGACCTCCAAGAAGGTTTCGGCCAATTCCGAGATCGCCCAGGTCGGCACCATCTCGGCCAATGGCGACACCGAAGTCGGCGAGATGATCGCCCGCGCCATGGACAAGGTCGGCAACGAAGGCGTCATCACGGTTGAAGAAGCCAAGACCGCCGAGACCGAACTCGACGTCGTCGAAGGCATGCAGTTCGACCGCGGCTACCTGTCGCCCTACTTCATCACCAACGCCGACAAGATGGAGGCCGATCTCGAAGAGCCTCTGATCCTGCTCTACGAAAAGAAGCTCTCGACCCTGCAGCCCCTGCTGCCGGTGCTGGAAGCCGTGGTCCAGTCGGGTCGTCCCCTGCTGATCATCGCCGAGGACATCGAAGGCGAGGCCCTGGCCACCCTGGTGGTCAACAAGCTGCGGGGCGGTCTGCGCGTCGCCGCCGTCAAGGCGCCGGGCTTCGGCGATCGCCGCAAGGCCATGCTGGAAGACATCGCCATCCTGACCGGCGGCCAGCTGATCAGCGAAGACCTGGGCATCAAGCTCGAAAACGTCTCCCTCGACATGCTTGGCCGCGCCAAGAAGGTCACCATCACCAAGGACGACACCACCATCGTGGACGGCTCGGGTGAGAAGGAAGGCATTGAAGGCCGCATCAGCCAGATCAAGCGCCAGATCGAAGACACCACCTCGGACTACGACAAGGAAAAGCTGCAGGAACGTCTGGCCAAGCTGGCCGGCGGCGTTGCGGTCATCCGCGTCGGCGGCTCCACCGA
>JAIXZX010000009.1 GCA_027489335.1 Caulobacteraceae bacterium
CGCCACCTTGGCCTTAAAATCAGCCGTGTACCGCTTCCGCTTCCCAGTCATAAAGTCCGTCCTTCATCGAGGTCGAACCTACCTTAGCCAACTGTCCGAATTTCCGGCGCCACCTCAGAGCTCTGCCTCATCGGCTCCAACACTAACAAACGCTTTGGAAAATGATGTCCCGAAGTCGATGCAAAGCATCGTATCGGAGGCTAGATCGTCGGCGGTGATAGAAATTGTCGCGAGTGTGGGGACGGGGTCTGTAGCCGCCGTGCTCTGATTCGGCTTGGGTGGATCCTGGCCTAGGATAGCAGCAAGAGCTTCAACCTCCTTGGATGTCAGAAAGACCCTGTCAGTAGATGAGGTGGCCCGCTCGAGAAGGTTCTCGAGCAGGTCCCGCGCACGCTCTATGTCCATTTTTCCCCCCAGCTAAGTCTGTTCGACGGTTGCCTTAATCACAATGACAGGTGGCCGCCCGTCCAACGCTCGAACCACGCCCGGCGCGGTCAGCCGCACCTCGCTGTGGCGCTGCAGCACGCCCGCAGCTTCATGGACAGCGGGATCGTAGGTGACCCGCTCTCCGCGCGCGCCATAGGTTTCCAGGCGACGTTTTGCAGCGAGTCCATCAACCCATTGCCGCACAAGCGCCAGGCGATCTGCGGTTCTCTTAAGCGCCGCACCGTGTGTGGGCTCGAACATCTCAATAGAGTCCGCAACAGAGATCAGCGCGTTTGGCGTGGCGTCGTGACCGCCCAGGGTGAGGATGAGCCGCCCAATAAGCTCGTCCACCGCCTGATCGTTGAGTTCCTGCGCCGTCTCGTTGGAGCGCTGGGCGGCAAGATCCCGTCCAGTGGCCAACCAACGCGATACCTCGGGCGCCAGGCTTACATCCGGCGAAGCGATTGCACCGCCGATGCGGTCAACACGGGCCGCATCCAGAGCCATAACGAGCGTTCGGCGCAGCTGAATATCCCTTACGCCTTGGCGGGCTAAAATGTGAAGGGCCTCCATAGCAAGGCGCGCGATACGGTCTATGCGACCCTCAACTAGGTCAGGGGGGCGAGCGGGACGCCACCAGCCACGCACAGCGCCCGCGACGCGATATATGTCTGCGTCAAACAAGGTCTCGAAGCGTAGCCGCAGCGTCTGTGTGAGAAGGTCAAGAACCGCCAGGGCGGCGTCCTCTCGCAGGCGGCGACCCTCTGTTGTGCTCACGGTGGCGGCCGACGGAATGAGAGCTAGGAACGCTTGTCCGAAACCACTGCCTGCAGGCACATCAGCCATTAGCAACGACTGGGTCAGCGCCTCACAGACGCGGATAATTTTCCGGTAAGCGAGCTCTGGGTCATCCGGCTTTTGGGCATGCCATTCGCGGAGAGACGACGCGACAAACCGAAGCGCTTCCGCCAGATGTGAGGCCCGATTTATCGCGAGATCTGCCCACTTATCGCGGGAGAGCTTTTCACTGATCTCGGCCTGCGCCAGTGCTTCGGCCGAGTACTGAGCAATCCACGGCGCGTCAGACGCTTCTACCGCCTTAGCGAGATAATATCGTTCTTCTGCGTTACCCCAACCGCCAATCCTCGGTAGCGGCTCCTGAAGCCCCCGCACGATCAGCGGTTCTACACTCAACGCGACTGGCTTGGAGATCTCGCGGAGCTTACCGAGTAACGATACCGCTTCGAGCCGCAGCACGGGCTCGACGTCGGATGCGGCCAAGCGGCCTAGTTCCCCGAAGGCTCGGCGAATATCTTCGTCCTCAAGTCGCTCCTTTTTGAGAGCGCGGCGCTCAATGAGATCTCGAAGCAGATGAAATGCAGCGGCTTCTGTCACTGCTTTTAACCCTCCATCCCACGGAACGCGTCCGGCCAGCTGCCGTGCTGGTCGATGACGCGGTCGATTTCGGCCATGACCTTGCCAGTTTCCTCCAACGCCACGATCATGCGGCGGTAGTGGAGGATGTCTTCGTCGGTGAGCAGGCGGCCGGGCTTGAACTTGTCCTTGGAGCCGGTCTCGCTGCGGTCCTTCAACCACTTCTGGGCGGGCTGGTAGCCGCCGATCCAGTGGTCCCAGGCGGTCTGGGGAACGGTGGCGAACCAAGCCTGGTCGTTCAGGTAGACGCGGCCCGAGGAGTCCCGCCGAACTTCCTTGTTGAAGCGGCTCAGGCGGGGCTCGCCGCCGTTGGGGACGAAGCGTACCCTTGGGTCGGCCAACTGGTCGGGTAGAGCGTCGGCATCCAGCAGGTGCAGCGAAATCAGCTTGGTTCCGAGCGGAACCAGTTCAGAAAACAGTGTTCGATCCTTGGGCAGAGGCACGCGGGCGAAATCTGACTTCAAGTAGTTGGCGTAGCGACCGCGATAGGTTGGCGAATGCAGCACCGCGTACGTCCAGTCGAATATGTCGCGCGCGCTGAAGGTTGATTCAGAATGTCCGCGTTCGGGTCGCGCCGCCCCCGTAGATGAGCGGTCGTCAAGGCGGAGACCGGTCAGCTCGCCCACACTCTTCAGGAAGGCAGGAGACAGATTGAGGCGAGGCCTTTCTTCTGCTTGGGTGGGCACAAGCCAAAGCGGAAACACCGACGCGATTTCGCGGGTCCGGTTAGAAACGCAGCATCCTTCGGCAATTTTTGACGTGACAATCAGATGCTGGAAGCCGGGAGACGCTTGCTGGCGACAGGACAGAATCGCAAGATTTTCCCCGCTAAGCAGATTTTGCATCACAGGAAATCGCGGATTCGTTAGGAAGCCGCGCGCCTTTCCTGTGTAGATTGTCCATCGATCATCAAATGGCCGATAAGCAATACGCTCAGCCTTGCTAGAAACGTCTGCGTATTGCTTCAGATCATTTTGCGCCAACCCAATCTTCCAGTCGTTGGTGTCCTCACCAAGATTGAAACGTTCTCGCGCCGGTTCCACGTCCAGGCTCTGGAACAACTTCGCCCGCCCGACAATCTCGTCGCGGGTGATTCCAATCGTCAAAGCGTCCCGAGCCGTTACGATCGCTGAGGACAGGACTGGCATTATGACGTCCAGCTTCGGCCAGTTTCGATAATCCGCACCGTCCTGGCTTGTCTCCGCTTCGAATGCGTACAGCGGCTCGATCGGATGCACGCTTGTAAGCTTGGCAGTATCGAAGGTGTTGCCCTCTAACCAGATAGCCTTCTCGGACTGGCGGCCGCGGCAGATCCCTGCCGCAACGGTTCTTGCCCCATGTACTGGAGCGCGCAAGACGCGGTTAATGGCGACGCCCTGCTGAATCTCGAACACGTTCTCGTCCTGAGCGTCGGTAGCGCGCTTGGTACTCCCGCCTAGATCGAGAAAGTCCAGCTGTGTAAATGTCTTCAGAAATGAATACCTAAGACCCCTCAATGTTGGATTTTCCAAGTAAGAGTGGTTCGTTACATAGCTAAGAACTCCCACGCCACTCTCCTGGATCCGGAGCTCACCTAGACGAAGGAATTTCACGTAGTCGTCTTGCAGGTTCTTTTCAGCCTGAAGCGCCCCCCGCTCTTTCTGCCTGACACCTTCAATGAACTTATACGGCTCAACCATTGCGCGTTGCACCGGTCCCAAGTTGCCGGACATCAACGAGTAGGGTGGGTTTCCCAATACCGCTGTGAACCTCGCCTGTCCCTTGGCATCGTTCGCCGCCCGAGCTTCGTGCGCCAAGGCCTCGTTCATGAATGCCAGCTGCATGCCAAGGTCTTGGGCAGGCTCTAGGGCGTTGGTCAGGAACACGCGCGCCCGCGTCGGTCGCGCTCTGCCATCAGGCCCGCGCTCCATCCCTGAAAAGTCATAGCCTGTATCAGCCAGCTTTAGGCCGATCTTCATGTGCGCCACGGCGTAGGGCGCCATCATCAGCTCATAGCCGTACAGCCTGGGCAGAAGGTGATCGGCAACGTAGGCGTTCCACAGGGCACGTTTCTCGTCGGCCGACTTGCCGTTCCACGCCTCGTCCATCATACGGCGATGGATCAGGTCGATGACCTCGACTAGGAAGGTGCCGGTCCCAGTGGCCGGGTCGAGGATCTTGACGACCGGGTCCTCAGCCGTTGCGCCTTCAGGAATCTCCGTCTCGGCGTGTGTCGAGACGAACTGGCCCCATGTTGTGGTGTCGGCCAGACCCAGCGGCAGACCGAACTCCGTCCGCAGCACCTCGTCTACCGATCGCACGATGAACGAAACTACAGGCTTGGGCGTGTAGAAGACGCCCCGCTGCACCTTCATCGCTTTGTCGTAAGCGGCGAGGAAGCCTTCGTAGAAATGAATGACCGGGTCGTCGCCCTGCTTGTCCTTGTCGAAGTCGTCGAGGACGGCCTCCATGTTGGCGATATTCAGCAGGTCGATCAGGTCGCCCAGGCCTAGCTCGTCAAAGTCGAGACCGGTGCCGCCCGCGTCGCGCCCCACTGCACCCATGAAGCTGGTCAGCAACTCCGACAGGAAGGGGTTGGTCGGGATCGCCGTCTCCAGCGCGTCGGCCGTGATTGGCTTCAGCGGCAGGTCGCCGTCCAGCGTCCGCGCCTTCTCCGCCCGCCAGCGCTGCACCTGGTCGATCCGCTTGGAAAGCAGCCCATAGGCGATGGTCTGGGCGTAGGTATCGGCGAATTTCGGAACGTCGAGGTCCCTGTTCAGGGTCGCCTTTACCGCCTCGAACAGCTCGGTCAGCGGCTGGCCCGACTTTTCCTTAGGCAGGATTTCTTGGATGGCAACGCGAATCTGTTTGGCGCAGTCGGCCAGGGCTTGGGCCATCTCCAGGGCGGTGCGGATCGCCTCGCGCGGCCGGTCCATGAAGGCCGCGGCCCACCGCGCCTTCCAAACCTCGTCCAGCTCGCGCCCGTCAGGCCAGCGCAAGCGCTCAAGTCGCTCGGCCACGGTTGACATGTGGCGGGTGGTGTCCTGCCGGTCCCAGCTCAGCACCCGCAGGGTGGGCAGGGCGGTCGTGTCCGGCTCCTGGTGGAAGTGCGCGAGCGCCAGCCGGCGATCCTCGGCCTTGCCGAAGGCCGAGACGAACAACAGGTCGTTCTTGTCGAACAACGCCCGATCGCCTGGATCAGCCGAGGCTCGCTTCCTGCGGCTGACGCTCGACAGGATACGGCGCAGCAAGGTGACAGGCAGCTCAGCCTTATCGAAGTCGACGAAAAAGACGCCCCAAGCATTCTCTCGCCCCAGGATCGGCCGCAGCTGAGTGATCTCCACCTGGGCGTCCAGCTTCAGGCCAAGCTCGTCCGCCGTGTAGCTGTAGGTCAGTTTATCGAGTGGCAGGTCGTCGGGAATCTCCCACTCAAGGTCGTTGCGCAAGTAGGCGACCAGGCTGGAGAAGTCAGTAATCTCCTTCAGAGTGTCAGGGCGGGGCATCGGCTCAATTCAACTCCATCCACGCCTTGAGGATCGGCTTCGCGCCAACGGGGGCTTGCACCCGGCGCATGTAGCCAGCCTCGATATGCTTCTCGACCGCCGTGCGGGCGCCGACCAAAGCGACACGGTCCAACTGGATGCGCCGCTGAGTGTCCGGCGCGGAGCGGACATGTTCGGCGATGGCGGGGGTGTTCTCCAGCACGGGCCCGCCCTGCAGATCGTGGAAGTACCAGCGCACCTGCCGGCCTTCGTCTAGGTCCCAGCGCTCCTCACCCTCCGGTCCCTTCGCCCGCCCTGGAAGGGCATAACAGAGGAAGACGCCTTGGGCTTCCGCCGCCTCGCGGCCGCTGAAAACACGGTTGGGGAGATCGGCCAGCCTATCCTCGAGCTCTGGATGATCGATCAGCAGCCGGCGCAGCTCGTTGCGCAGCAGCTCCTCCTCGGACGGCTTCTGGTCCAGGCTCTCATTGAGATTTTTGAGGTCTTCGTACTCGTCTTTCTCGGTCAGCAGGCGTCGTCCCTCGATGCCGAATAGCTTGGAGATGCGCAGTGTCTTACCGGCCACCCGCTGGTAGAGGCCGAGCAGCCGCTCCAAGGCGCGGTTGGGTAAGAAGTTCCAGTAGGCGACCTGACCCCGCAATGACGCCGTCTCGGGGTGATCGGCGACCAGGGCAGATTCGATTTGCGGGTTCATGCGGCGGTCCACACGCCCGATGCGCTGCATCAGCCGCACCGGATTCCAGTGCAGGTCGTAGTTGATGAGGCGGGTGGCGTCCTGGAGGTTGAGCCCCTCCGACAAGACGTCCGTGGCGATCAGGACCCGGATTTCCTTCTTCCCGGCCTCACCCAGCGCCGGCGATGACCAGCCGTTGTAGTAGGGGGCGAAGCGGCGGATCACGCCCTCACGGTCACGCCCCTTGTGCGATCCGGAGTCGATCTCCTCGACCCCCTCGATCCCCGCCCGAATTAACTCTCGTTTCAGATAGCGGGCGGTGCCCTGGTACTCCGTGAAAATCAGGACCTTATGGCGGCTGAGCACCGCGTCCTCAGTGAGCATCCGACACAGGGCCTTCAACTTGCCATCCTGCTCGGCGTCAAAGCCCTTCAAGATGTCTAGGAACTTGGCCAGTTGCTGTAGGTCCTCGCGGGTCTCGGCGATAAGCTCGGGGATCTTGTACTTGTCGCGCGGCAGGCGCTCGACCCTGTCCAGCATGTCGCCGGTTACAAGCGGATCGGCGTCATCCTCGCTGTCGCCGTCAGGATCCGCTCCTGCATGCCGGCTCAGCCCTCCGCTAGCCTGCTCGATCTGTTGCTTGTGCCGGTCCTTCCAGACGGCCAGGTCGGCCTGCTCCGCATCAGTCTCGGCATGGGCTTCCCAGAAGGCCAGCAATTTGACCATGAGGCGATAACACGACAGCTCGAACGCCGCAGTCGAGCTCTCCAGGCGCTTCAAGAAACCGATGCGGATGAGGCGCACAACCTGGGCCCGACGGCCAATGGCGAGGTCATCCTCCTCGCTCGGATCGATTAGCCACTCAGTGGGGTCATACAGGGCCAATCGGAACAGCGGGTTCCGGTGCTGGAAGGCTTCCTCCACCAGATCGAGCAGCCGCTGCTGAAGCGGCGACAGATCATAGTCGGCGACCCTCGGATCCTCCCGCACGGGGAAGACCGCCTCGCCCTTGGACTCGGTCTTCTGGCTTGCCTTCACATAGGCTCGGCTGCGCTGAACCACGAGGCTCTGAACAAGGGTGTCGGCAGCGAACGCCTCGCGCGCCGGCCCCACTTCGACGGTCTGGTCGACGTCATCCTCTGGCTTGGCGGATTCGTCGGCCTCATTGGCCTTTCGGATCGCTTTCTCAAGCGTTCGAAAGTGACCCTTCAAGGAATGCACGCCGAGACTGGCGAATGCGTCGCCGCTGGAGGCGAAGAGCTCGATCAGATGCATCAGGTCGAAGACGCCATTGTTCACCGGCGTAGCGGTAAGCAGGAACATTTGTTTTCCGTGCGCGATCCGCTGGAGAACGCGGTAGCGTGACTCCTTCTTTCGACCCGTGCCCGCCAGGCCTGGATTTCGAAAGTTGTGCGCCTCATCGATGATGATGGCGTCGAAGTGCTTGCCGACGGCCTCGACGGCCTTGGCCATGTCTCCGCTGCGGTTCAAATCGGTGTGGTTGAGCACCATGACATTGTCCCACGGCCCCCGACCAACATCCTTCAAATGGCGGTCAAGGTTGGCCTCCCAGACAGACTCTCGCCCGGACTTAGGGACGATCAGGGCCACACGCTTCTTCTCATGAACCGCTAAGCGTTCCAGCAGCATCAGGCCGATGAAAGTCTTTCCGAGTCCAACCCCGTCGCAGAGGAAGGCCCCGCGGTGCTCACTGGCGATTTTCATCAGCTGGCCATAACCCTCGCGCTGATAGCCATCGAGCAAGGGCCATATCTTCGACTGGCTCCTCTCCCATTCTCCTGCTGAAATCTCGCGACGGCGGAAATACTCGCGAAGCGACTGCGCCCAGACCTCGAAGGGGGTGAACGACTGGATGTGGCGCTCGACTACCCGCAGCATCTCCGGCGTAACCTCTTCTGCCTCCTCCCAGTGCTCCTCGTACCATTCTTGCAAAACTGACACCGGCTGACCCGTGATCTGCACGTTCAGCTCAATGTTTTGGGTAAGTCCGGGACGAGTAAAATTGGATGACCCCACCAACGCGGCTGCGCCAATGACCTCGCTGCGAGCATGGGTGATGTACGCCTTGGCGTGAAACTTCGCCTTTCGGTAGACACGGAACTGGATTTTTCCGGTCTTCATTGCCTCCACGATCGCGGGCACTCCGTCCAGGAAGTCGTCCTTCTCCTTCTCAAGCTCGATACTTTCATCGAGCCGGTCGCGTCGCGTTTTGAGCGCATTTTCAAAAGCAGCCCTCGTCCTGGCCGCCACCTCGTCCCCCATCAGGACGCGCATGCCGTCGGTCTTTTGCCACTGCCCCTCAAGGCCGATCAGGCTGCCGATCTCGAAGTATGCTGTGGCCACGTCGATCGACCGGGCGTAGTCGCACCAATCGCGCAGATAGCGCAGCGCTTTCCACTCATCGTCACTGTTGTCGACGATGAACAGCTCTCCGCCTGTCCTGACGTTCTCTCGTTTCGGCATCAGTCCCCCGTGCGCACGCGCTCATGTGGACTGTGCCCGACCTGAGCAGCGCGGGCCAACCCCAACGTTGGGGTGAGCTGCAACCGAACTGCAACCGAGGCTCTCGGGGACAAGGATGGAGGACCCGCGATCGCGGTCTCTCAAGGCTCTAAGGCCCTATTTTCCTTGATTTTTCCGCGTCCAGAAACTGGAGCGGGCGAAGAGATTCGAACTCTCGACCCCAACCTTGGCAAGGTTGTGCTCTACCACTGAGCTACGCCCGCGCTTTTCGATGCCGACCCGAGTGGCCGCCCCCGAAAATCGAGAGCGGGCTTATGGCAGAGGACTTGGGCCTTGGCAAGCGGCCTAGCCGCCGAATTTCGGGGCTTTCAACCGGCGCTTGTTGACATGGTCCTTGGGCGGTTCAGCCACCGCATCGGGGAACTCCCCACGGAAGTAGAAGCGCTGCCAGGCCTCCTTAGTGGCGTCAGGGTCGCCGCGGTAGATCTTGGCGTTGAACTCGGTCCGATGCTTCTCCCAGGCGGTGTACTGGCCCAGAAGATCGGCGTTGCGGGCCAGCGGCCGGATCACCGGCTGGAATTCCGCCAGGGGTTTGTCCTGCACCAGGGTGATGAAGCAGAAGGGCTCGCCCTTTCGGAAGCTGACCCGGCCCGGGCGGGTGAAGATCCAGTTCATGGTGAAGGGGAAGGGGAGCCATTCGGTCTCCACCAGGCCCGCCAGGGGCTGGATGCCGTCCTTCACGTGGTTGGGCGGGCCCTGGGCCATCATCGACCAGCCCGGCGGGGTGCGGAACAGGTAGCCCGGGTGAAAGGTGATCACCCCGTGGCTGAAGTGCGACTTGGCGAAGTTGTGGAAATCCGGGTGGGGATTGTCCGGAATGAGAGTGATGTCCTCCTGGAACTTGCCGCCGTTCCATTCGGCGCTGAATCCCATGGGGCAGAGGATTTCCCAGCCGGTGGTGTTGGCCATGGTCAGCGGCAGGCACCGATAGGGATGCCGATCGGCGAAGCTCTCCATCCAGGCCCGCTGCGGGCGGCCGGGCACGATCTCCGGCGGGCGATCAGCGGTGGGGTAGCATTCAAGCTCCATGGGGCGTCCAACCTCTCGACAGACGGCCGCGGACCGGCCGGACTCAAGCTCTAGCCAGCCCCCGCGGGCGCCGTCCAGTTCCACGATCGCCCCGCGCGGCTTATGAGGAGCCCATGAAGACCCGCGCCGACCTGCTCGCATTCCTGGACGCTCACGGCATCGCCCACCGGACGGTGGACCATCCGGCCGTCTTCCGGGTCGGTGAGGGCGAGGAGATCAAGGTCGGCATGCCGGGCGCCCATACCAAGAACCTGTTCCTGAAGGACGCCAAGGACCGCCTGTGGCTGATCTCGGCCGCCGACCGGACGGTGATCGACCTCAAACGCCTGCCGCCGGTGATCGGGGCTGCGCGGCTGTCCTTTGGGCGGGAGGACCTGATGGTGGAGACCCTGGGGGTGACGCCTGGCTCGGTCACCGCCCTGGGCCTGATCAACGATGTGGCCCGGCGGGTGACCTTCGTCCTCGATCACGCGCTGGTCACGGCGCCGATCGTGAACTTCCATCCCCTGACCAACACCGCCACCACAGCCCTGGCTCAGGACGGCTTCCAGGCCTTCCTCGCGGCCCTCGGCGTTGTTCCCCTGGTGGTGGACTTTGAGGCCTTGCAGGTGGTCGAACCTCAAACCATCCGTTGAAGCGGGCCGGTCATGGGACCATCTTAGGGCCTGCCGCGTTGCCCCAGTCAGTCCAAGCAAGACGAGTTCACCCATGAGCCTCATCGGAGAGACCGCCGCCCCCGCCCCCGGAGGGGCCCTGGTCAAGGACGCCAGCGACGCCAGCTTCATGGCTGATGTGGTCGAGGCGAGCCAGGAGACGCCGGTCATCGTCGACTTCTGGGCGCCCTGGTGCGGCCCCTGCCGCCAGCTGGGCCCGGCCCTGGAAAAGGCGGTCAACGCGGCCAAGGGCAAGGTCAAGATGGTCAAGATCGACATTGACCAGAACCCCGCCTTCGCCGGCCAGCTACGGGTGCAGTCGATCCCGGCGGTCTTCGCCTTCTTTGGCGGCCGGCCGGTGGACGGCTTCATGGGCGCCCTGCCCGAGAGCCAGGTGAAGGCTTTTGTCGACAAGTTGGCGGCCATGGCCCCGGCCGACGGGGTTGATGAGCTGCTGGACATGGCCAAGGCCGCCCTGGAGGCCGGCGACATCGCGCTCGCCGCCCAGGGCTTCGCCCAAGTCCTGCAGGCCGAGCCTGACCATGTGAAGGCGCTGGGGGGGCTAGCCCGCTGCTACCTCGCCGGCGGTGAGCCCGACCGGGCGAAGGAGATCCTCGACATGGCGCCCGAGGGGGCCAAGGATCCCGACCTGGACAGCGTGCGCGCGGCCCTGAACCTGGCCGCCGAGGCGCCCTCGGAAACTCGGGAATTCGAAGCCCGTCTCGCCGCCGACGCCGATGACCATGAGGCTCGTCTGGCCCTGGCCAAGGCCCTGGCCGGCCGCGGGCGGATGGAGGCCGCCGCCGACCATCTGCTGCACATCATCGAACGGGACCGGACCTGGAACGACGAGGCCGCCCGCAAGCAGCTGCTGACCATCTTTGAAGCCGCCGGTCCCGGGTCGGAGGTGGCCCGCAACGGCCGCCGCCGGCTGTCGGCGATCCTGTTCTCATAGGAAGCCCAGAGGTGACGCCCATGCCGGGCTATCGGCGCACGAGTGATCTGCCGCAGATCATCCCGATCTTCCCCCTGGACGGGGCCGTGCTGCTGCCTGGCGGGGAGCTGCCTCTGCAGATCTTCGAGCCGCGCTATCTAAACATGGTGGATGACGCCATGGCCGGCGACCGGGTGATCGGCATGATACAGACCCGGGCCGGCGGCGAGCGGGCGCGGCCCAATCTGACCAGCGTCGGCTGCCTCGGGCGGATCACCAGCTTCGCTGAGACCTCGGACGGGCGCTATCTGATCACCCTGACCGGGATCTGCCGGTTCGTGGCCGGCGAGGAGCTCTCGGCCCGGACCCCCTATCGCCAGCTGCGTGTGGCCTATGGCGACTTCGAGGCTGATCTCTCGCCCGAGGACGAGGGGCCGCCCGAGATGGACCGGGAGCGGTTCGCCCGGGCTCTGAAGCGGTATCTGAACCGCCGGGAGCTGGATGTGGACGACGAGACGGCCATGACCGCGCCCATCGCCCCCCTGGTGACCAGCCTGGCCATGGGCCTGCCGTTTGAGCCTTCGGAAAAGCAGGCCCTGCTGGAGGCGCTCACGCTCACCGAGCGTGTCCGCAGCCTCACCGCCCTGCTGGAGATCGACGCGCTTGAGGATGATGACGGCGCGCCCCATAGCGTCCAGTAGCGCGCTGGTTTAGAGACGTTGGCATGACTGAAGACGCGCCCGCCGAGCCGATGCTCGCCCTCACCGCCGAGATCGATCCCCGTTTGCTGGAGATCCTGGTCTGCCCCGTCACCCACGGGCCATTGGACTATGATCGCGAGCGGGCTGAGCTGATCAGCCGCGGCGCCAGGCTCGCCTATCCGGTCCGCGACGGCGTGCCGATCATGCTGCCGGAAGAGGCCCGCGAACTCACCGATTAAAGGGCTTCGCCACGCAAGAGCCGGGGCAGGTCGCCAAAGGCGCCGCCGGCCTGCTGCATGAACATGCGCCGGGCGACCGGGATACGGTTCACCGCCGACATGCCCGCCCCGCGCGCCAGGCGCAGCACAGGATTGTCGTTGGAGAACAGGTGGACGAAGGCGTCCATGCCGGCGCTGAGCAGGGCGGTGTCGAACCGCCGCCAGCGGCCATAGCGCTCCAGCACCACCTCTGAGCCCAGATCCTCCCCGAGACGGGCGGCGTCCACCAGCACCTCGGCCAGCGCCGCGGCGCCCTTCAGCCCCAGGTTCAGCCCCTGGCCGGCGATGGGATGCACCCCGTGGGCGGCGTCGCCCAGCAGGGCCAGGCGCGGGGCGGTGAACCGCTCGGCCAGCTGCAGCGACAGTGGATAGGAGAAGACCGGCCCGTCCAGCTGCGCATTTCCGAGGAAGGCCCCGAAGCGGCGCATCAGGTGAGCGTGGAAGACCTCGGGCCTGGCCGACTTCAGCGCCGCGCCGCGGGCCGTGCTCTCTGTCCAGACCAGGCTCGCTCGATTGTCGGTCAGGGGCAGGATGGCGAAGGGGCCGCTGGGCAGGAAATACTCGTGCGCCACGCCCTCGTGCGGCCGCTCCAAGCGCACCGTGGCGACCACGCCGGTCTGGCGATAGTCCCAGCCCAGCGCGCCGATGCCGGCGGCCTTGCGCAGGACCGAGCCGCGCCCTTCAGCCCCGATCGCCAGGGGGGCGGTGATCACCCGCCCGTCTTCGAGGGTCACCACCGCGCCGCCCTTTTCGAAGGTCGCGCTGGCCACCTTGGCCGGCGCCAGGACCGAGATGCCAGCCTCGATCACGGCCTTGGACAGCACGGCGCGGATCTGGCGGTTCTCCAGCAGATAGCCCAGGGGCTCGCCGTCGGACCGGTCGGCGATCTCAGCGGAGTCGAAGCGCAGATGGAAGGGCAGGGCCGCGGGCGTCGCCGCCCCAGGCGCGCGGCCATCGGTGACCAGAATCTGCTCGATCCGCTGGGCGTGCGGCGCCAGGGCCTCAGCCAGGCCCAGGGCCCGCCACTGGCGGAAGGCGGCGTAGGCGATGGCCGAGGCGCGGCCGTCAAAGGTGGGCGCCAGCTGGGTCTCAAAGGGGGCCGGGTCCACCAGAAGCGGCTTCAGTCCGGCCTGCGCCAGGGAGAGGGCGAGGGTGGCGCCCGCCATGCCGGCGCCGGCGATGATCACGTCGGGATCGGTGATGTCCATGCCGCGATATGGGGGTCTGCAGCCCCGCGCGTCCAGTCCGCCGCCGCAGGAAATGAGCTGGACTATTGAGTCCATTTTTCGATTGCCGAGGGTTTGGCGCGAGCCTAGGAGGATTGAATGGACCGGGTGGTCCATTTTTGAGGTTCGCCCCGGGTCAATGGCCCGGGGCCGGTGAAGTCAGCGCCATGGCCATTCGTGATCTCGTCGCGTCCCTGAAGCCCGTTCATCTGATCGCCGCAGCGGTCCTGCTCGCCATCGGCGTCGGCGGGACCCTCTGGTGGCTGGAGCGGCAGCGGTTCGAAACCACCGACAACGCCTTCGCCCAGGCCGACAGCGTCTCGGTGGCGCCGCAGATCGACGGCTATGTCACCGAGGTCCTGGTGGCCGATAATGCGGTGGTCCGACAGGGCCAGGTGCTGGCGAAGATCGATGCGGACACCATCACGGCCAGCCTCGCTCAGGCGGTCGCCCGAGCCGAGGCCCTGGAGGCCGCCGTGCGCGGGGTCGATGACCGGGCGCGGCTCGAGGAGGCGATGATCGCCCAGAAGGCCGCGGGCCTGGCCAGCGCCCGGGCACAGGCGCAGCTGGCCCAGGCCGAGCTCGATCGCTACGACCGCCTGTCGCAGAAGGGCTGGGTCTCCGCTCAGCGGGTGCAGACGGTCAAGGCCGGCGCCCGGCAGGCGCAGGCCGCGCTCTCCGAGGCTGAGGCGACCCTGGAGGCCGAGCGTCGCACCGCCCAGTCCCTGGGCTCGGCCCGGGCTCAGACCGTGGCGGAGGCGGCTGCGGCGGCCGCGGCGGTGGAGCAGGCCAGGATCAATCTCACCCGCACTGAAATCCGCGCCCCAGTGGCCGGCGTGGTCGGCGCCCGGGCCGTGCGGCCGGGCCAGTATGTGCGCCCCGGCGCCAGCCTGATGACCATCGTCCCAGTCGGCCAGGCCTATGTGGTGGCGAATTTCAAGGAGACCCAGGTGGCCCGGCTGAGCATCGGCCAGCGGGTGGAGATCAAGGCCGACGCCTTTGGCGGCGAGGCCCTGGAAGGGCGGATCGACAGCTTCGCCCCAGCGACCGGCTCGGAGTTCGCCCTGATCCCGGTGGAGAACGCAGTCGGCAACTTCACCAAGATCGCCCAGCGCTTGCCGGTGCGCATCGCCATAGACCCTGACCAGCCGCTGGCCGGCGCCCTACGGCCAGGCCTCTCGGTCAAGGTCAAGGTTGATGTGCGCGAGACCCCTGGCGCCACCTTCGCCGACGCCATGGCCGGTCCGATCAGCCAGGCCCAGGCCCGCTAGGGCCGCCCGCGCATGAGCGACAAGGCCCCAGGTCCTGGCGCCGGCCCGGCGGTGATGAGCGCGCCGGTTCCGGCCAGCGTGCAGACCGCCGAGGGCGAGGTGGACTGGACCCGCCTGTTCCTGGGGTTCGGCGGCATGGTGGTCGGCTATTTCATGGCCGTCCTCGACATCCAGATCGTCGCGGCCTCCCTGACCCAGATCCAGGCCGGCATCGGCGCCAACGCCGACCAGATCAGCTGGGTGCAGACCATCTACCTCCTGGCCGAGGTGGTGATCATCCCGCTGACGGCCTACCTGACCCGCATGTTCGGGACCCGGCCGGTCTATGTGGTGGCCGCCGGCGCCTTCATCGTCACCTCGGTGCTGGTGGGCCTGACCACCAGCGTCGAGGCGATGATCGTCATGCGCGCCTTCCAGGGCCTGGCGGCCGGGGCCATGATCCCCTCGGTCTTCGCCACCGCCATGACGGTCTTCCCGCCGGACAAGCGGGTGACGGCCAATGTCATCGTTGGCCTGATCGTGACGCTCGCCCCCACCATCGGCCCGACCCTGGGCGGCCACCTGACCGACGCGCTCGGGTGGCGGTGGCTCTTCTTCATCAATGTGCCCGCCGGCCTGCTGGTGATCTTCCTGGTTGGCCGCTACGCCGACTTCGACAAGGGCGACCCGTCCCTCGGCAAGGGGGTGGACTGGTGGGGCGTGGGCCTGATGACGGTCTTCCTCCTGTCCATGCAGTTTGTGATTGAGGAAGGCGCCAAGGAGGGCTGGTTCGACGAGCCCCTGATCCTCTGGCTGAGCGTCCTGGCTGGTCTCACCGGGGCGGTCTTCATCTGGCGTCAGCTCACTTACCGACAGCCGATCGTTTCCCTGCAGCCGTTCCGGGACCGAAACTTCACCCTGGGCATGGTGATGAATTTCGTGGCCGGGGCGAGCCTGTTTGGCGGCACCTTCATCCTGCCCCTGTTCCTCGGCCAGATTCGTCAGTATTCGGCGGCCGAGGTGGGCACCACCATGCTTATCTCCGGGCTGGTGATGTTCGTCTCCGCCCCCCTGGCCGGCCGGCTGGTTCGGGCCATGGACGCGCGCATTCCCATGGTCATCGGCTTTGGCCTGGCCGCCTACGGGGTGGGGCTGGGCTCACACGTGACCGCCGACTGGGGTTTCTGGGAGTTCGCGGGCCTGCAGGCCTGGCGAGGCATGGGGGTGATGATGGCGATGATCGCCGCCCAGCAGATGAGCGTCTCGACCCTGCCGCCTTCGATGATGAAGGACGCCTCGGCCCTGGTGAATCTGATCCGCAACATCGGTGGCGCCGTGGGCCTGGCGGTTCTGACCACGGTGCTGAGCCATCAGACGGCGGTCCACTATGGCGACCTGACCGCCGGCATGAGCCTGGGCGACTTGCAGGCTCAGAGGCTGCTGGAGGGGCTGATGGGCATGATGGAGGCCCGGGGCGGTGTCGACGCCGAGGGCGCGGCCCGCAAGGCCCTGGCGGGTCTGCTGCAGCGCGAGGCCGCGGTGCTGGCCTTCGGCGACGCATTCTTCGTCCTGGCCGCCGGATGCGCCGCCGCCGCCGTGCTCGCCCTGTTCGCCGCCCCGGCCCGGGCGCCTGCGCCCCCAGGGGCCCGCTGATGCCCCGGATCGTCGGTCAGATCGACCAAGCCAAGAGCCAAGCCATACTGGACGCCGCCGCCGAGGTGCTGGGCACGGGCGGCCTGTCGGCCCCCATGGACGAGATCGCTCGCCGCGCCGGCGTCTCCAAACAGACCATCTACAACCACTACGGCTCCAAGGCCGAGCTGATCCGGGCCATCGTCGACCGCCGGGTCGAGGAGATCGCTGCGCCTCTGCTGGCGCCCGGCGCACAGGACCATCCGCAGGAGGCCCTGGCTGGCTTTGGCCGGGTGATGCTGGAGCTGGTGCTCAGGCCGCTCGGCCGCTCGATGCTGAAGATGACGGTGCAGGCTGCCGACGACATGCCCGACCTCGCCCGGGCCTTCTATGAGGCGGGGCCTAGGACCTCACGGCGGCGGCTGGCGGACTTCCTGCGGCAGGAGACCCTGGCCGGGCGGCTGGCGGTGGACGATCCCGATCAGGCGGCCGACTTCTTCGCCGGCATGGTGATCGGGGTGCGGCAGATCGCGGGCCTGCTCGGGGTCGAGCAGGCCGCTGAGCCCGAGGTCATCGAGCGGGTGGCGCAGGAGGCCGCCCGGCGCTTCATGCGGGCCTATGGGATCGACTGAGACCGGGCGCTTCAGCCCTCGGCGTCGTCGGCCAGGCCCATGATGTGGAAGCCCGCATCCACATGCACCACCTCGCCGGTGGTGGAGCGGCCGAGATCGGACATCAGCCAGAGCGCCGCGCCGGCGACGCCCTCCATGGAGGTGTCCTCCTTCATGGCCGACATGGCCCGGCCCTGGGCCAGCATGCCCCGGCCGCCGGAAATGCCGGCCAGGGACAGGGTGCGCATGGCGCCGGCGGAGATGGCGTTGACCCGGATGCCCTTGGGGCCGAGGTCGCGGGCGGCGTAGCGGGTGGCCGCCTCAAGCCCGGCCTTGGCCACGCCCATGGTGTTGTAGTTCGGAATGGCCCGCTCGGCGCCCAGATAGGTCATGCAGACGATGGAGCCGCCATTGGGCATCAGGGCCGCGGCGCGCCGGGCGCAGTCGACAAACGAGAAGACCGAGATGTCCATGGCCCGCAGGAAGCCCTCGCGGGTGGTGTTCTCGACGAACGAGCCCTTGAGCTCGTCCTTGTTGGCGAAGGCGACGGAGTGGACGAAGAAGTCGATCTCGCCGAGCGAGTCGGCCACCACCTTGAAGGCGGCGTCCATGGCGGCGTCATCGGTGACGTCTACCGGGGCGATGGTCTTGACCCCAAGCTGGTCGGCCAGGGGCTGTACCCGGCGCTCCATGCCCGGCAGGTGCAGGAAGGCCATCTCCGCGCCCTGGGCGGCCAGTTGCGAGGCGATGCCAAACGCGATGGACTGGTGGTTGGCGACCCCGGTCACCACCCCCTTCTTGCCCTTCATCAGTTCGCCCTTGGGCATGTCGTAGTCGTCAGCCATGGCTTCCTCGCCGTCTGTCGAATCGTGGATTTCGCCGCGCTCTAGCCGGCCTTGGCCATGACCAGGCAGCCATTGGTGCCGCCGAAGCCGAAGCTGTTGGACATCACCGTCTCGAAGGCCCCGTCGCGACGATCCATCAGGATCGGCATGTCGGCGAAGGCCGGGTCGAGGTTTTCGATATGGGCGCTCTTGGCCATGAAGTCGTTGTTGAGCATCAGCAGCGAATAGATCGCCTCCTGGGCGCCGGCGGCCCCCAGGCTGTGGCCAGTCAGGGACTTGGTGGACGAGATGAAGGGCGCATTGGCGCCGAACACGTCGCGGACCGCCTGCATCTCCTTGGTGTCGCCCACCGGCGTCGAGGTGCCATGCGGGTTCAGATAGTCGATCTTACGCCCGCCCAGACCTTCCATCGCCAGGTTCATACAGCGGACCGCGCCCTCGCCGGACGGGGCGACCATGTCGAAGCCGTCGGAATTGGCGGCGTAGCCGATGATCTCGCCATAGATCTTGGCGCCGCGGGCCTTGGCCCGCTCCCACTCTTCCAGCACCACGAGGCCCGCGCCGCCGGCGATCACGAAGCCGTCGCGGGCCTCGTCATAGGCCCGGCTGGCCGTGGACGGTCGGTCGTTGAAGTTGGAGCTCATGGCGCCCATGGCGTCGAACAGGCACGACAGGCTCCAGTCCAGCTCCTCGGTCCCGCCGGCGAACATCACATCCTGCTTGCCGAGCTGGATCTGCTCATAGGCCGAGCCGATGCAGTGGGTGGAGGTCGCGCAGGCCGAAGAAATGGAGAAGTTCAGGCCGCGGATCTTGAACCAGGTGGCCAGCGTCGCAGACGCGCCCGAGCTCATGGCCTTGGGCACGGCGAAGGGGCCGATGCGCTTGGGGCCGCGGGTGCGCGCGGTTTCGGCGGCCTCGATGATGACCTTGGTGGAGGGCCCGCCGGAGCCGACGATCAGGCCGGTCTTCTCGTGGCTCACCTCATCGGGCGTCAGGCCCGAATCGGCGATGGCCTGCTCCATGGCGATGTGGCCATAGGCCGTGCCCGGCGCCAGGAAGCGCGCCGCGCGCCGGTCGACCAGGGATTCCCAGTCGATGGCCGGATCGCCGTGCACCTGGCTGCGGAAGCCGAGTTCGGCATATTCCGGCGCCGCCGTAATGCCTGAACGGGCGTCCCGCAGGGAGGCGAGAACCTCCTCGGCGGTCTTGCCGATGGATGAAACGATACCGATTCCGGTGATGGCGACCCGGCGCATGCTCGCTCCCGTTCCGTTCCTGGCGTGTTTAGCGCTGATAGAGGCCGACGCGGAGATCCTGCGCCGTGTAGATCACATTGCCGTCCGCCTCGAGCACGGCGTCGCCGATGCCCATGACCAGGCGGCGGTTGATGACCCGCTTCATCTCGACCTTGTAGGTCACGACCTTGATGTCGGGAGTGACTTCGCCGGCGAACTTCACTTCGCCGCAGCCCAGGGCCCGGCCGCGGCCCTTGCCGCCGATCCAGCCGAGATAGAAGCCGACCAGCTGCCACATGGCGTCCAAGCCCAGGCTGCCGGGCATGACCGGGTCATTGATGAAGTGGCAGTCGAAGAACCAGAGGCCCGGATTGATGTCGAACTCGGCCTCGATATAGCCCTTGCCGTGGGCTCCGCCGTCATTGTTGATCGTGGTGATGCGATCGAACAGCAGCATGGGCGGCGCGGGCAGCTGGGCGTTGCCGGGGCCGAACATTTCGCCGCGGGCGCAGGCCAGCAGATCGTCCAGCTCGTAGCGGCTCTTGGGCTCGTGAATGGTCATGCGCCGCCTTTTCAGCTCGGACGATAACAAAAGAAGGGTCAGGCCCTAGCACGAGGCCAAGGCGGGGCTCAACGACATTGGACAGGGGCGGCCACGCCCCAGAGCGAGGTTTCCGGCGTCCAACCCCTGACGCCCTCAAGGCTCAGGCGGCACCAGCCCTTCTCGCACTTGTCTAATGCGGCGATGGAGCGGGGGTTCACATAGGCGGTGATCTGCGCTTCCGCCTTGGGCCGGCGGCGCAGGGCCACAGGCTCGGCGCCCTGGGTCATCACCGTCTGCCGGCCGTCGATGACCCGTCGATGCACCCAGGCCACGCCGCCTTCGGGATCGCAGATCCGCCGCCATTCCCGGGTCTCGGCGACGATCTGCACCGGCAGGCCCCGGGCGCGATAGACCCAGAGAACCCGGTGGTCGTCGCCAGGTCCGGCCCGGGCGTTCACCTTGTCGAACTTCAGAGACAGGTAGCGTGGGACGGGGAATCCCGAGGGTGTGGCCTCGGGATTGCGGGGGGCCGCCGCCGCAACGCCCGGCAGCGCCAGCACGGCCAGGGCAAGCCCGAGAATCGCCCATCGCCAGGGCGCCGGGGCGCAAGAACGTACCGGCGTCAAAGGCTCGCCTTGGCCCTGCAAGGTCCCTTTGCTACAGGTTGCAGCTCGCGCGCCCACGGCGCCCCGCCGCAAGGTTCCCGTCTCAGACTCGGTCATGGTCGCCCGTAAGCCCAAAGTCATCGTCACCCGCAAGCTCCCCGACCAGGTGGAGACCCGGATGAGAGAATTGTTCGACGCTGAGCTCAACCTTTCGGATGAGCCGATGAGTCGTGACGCCCTCGTGGACGCGGTCAAACGCGCCGATGTGCTGGCGCCCACCATCACCGATCGAATCGATGCTGATCTCATCGCCCAGGCGGGCCCGCAGCTCAAGCTGATCGCCTCCTTCGGGGCCGGCGTCGACCATATCGACGTGGCCGCCGCCTCGGCGCGGAACATCAGCGTCACCAATACGCCGGGCGTGCTCACCGAAGACACCGCTGACATGACGCTGGCCCTGATCATGGTGGTCGCCCGGCGGATCGTCGAGGGCGCCAATGTGGTGCAGTCGGGCGGCTTCACCGGCTGGTCGCCCACCTGGATGCTGGGGCGCCGGGTCACCGGCAAGCGGCTGGGCATCGTCGGCATGGGCCGCATTGGCCAGGCTGTCGCCCGCCGGGCCAAGGCCTTTGGCCTGCAGATCCACTATCACAACCGCAAGCCGGTCAGCCCCCGCATCGAAGAGGAGCTGGACGCCACCTATTGGGACAGCCTCGACCAGATGATGGCGCGGATGGATCTGGTCTCCATCCATTGCCCGCACACCCCGGCCACCTTCCATCTGCTGTCGGCCCGGCGGCTGAAGCTGCTGCAGCCCCACGCCATCCTGATCAACACCGCCCGGGGCGAGATCGTCGACGAGGACGCCCTGATCGACATCCTGGCCAAGGGCGAGATCGCCGGCGCCGGCCTGGACGTGTTCGAGCATGAGCCGGCGGTGAACCCTAAGCTGCTCAAGCTGCCCAATGTGGTCCTGCTGCCGCATATGAGCTCGGCCACGGTGGAGAGCCGTGTGGACATGGGCGAGAAGGTGATCATCAACATCCGCACCTGGATGGACGGCCACCGCCCGCCCGACCGGGTCATCCCGGCGATGCTTTAGGGCCGCCAACTCGGGGTGGGCGAGGCCCTGCGTGCTTCGAGGCTCGCGTTGCTCGCACCTCAGCATGAGGGAGGTAGGGTGAGCCCGGACCTCTCAGTCGTCCTCATCCTGAGGCGCCGCGAAGCGGCCTCGAAGGACGAGGGCGGCCACGCTCAGCCGGATTGCGCCTCGGCGATCACCTCGGCCACCGTCAGCGACCCATCCCACAGGCCCGCCCGCCAGCCGCAGGCCCGGGCGGCCTCCACGTTGCGGGCCGAATCGTCGATCAGCAGAAGCTCGTGCGGCGCATGGCCGGTGCGCTGGGCCACGGCCTCGAAGAAGGCGGGATCGGGCTTTCCGCAGCCATAGTCGGCCGCATAGTGGATGTCGGCGAAGTGATCCTTGAGGCCAAGCTCGCTCCAGATGAAGGCCGCTCGAAGATGTTCCTGCACCGTGGCCAGGTGCAGGGCGTATCGGCCGTTCAGGGCGGCGAGCTGATCCAGGAACCCCTGGTCCAGATGGGCGTCCTTGGAGAACCAGTAGGCGGTCAGCGCTTCCGGCGTCAGGTGAGGCGCAAAGTCCGGCAGGGCCAGCGCCAGCCGCTCGTGCAGACCCGCCCGGCCGACGATCACCTCGGGCCAGTGGACGGCGAAGAAGGCGCTCTGAAGCGCCTCAGGGTCGACCCCCAGATCGGCCTGGATCGTATGGTCCCAGCGCAGACCGTCGGGATGGCGGATCACCACCCCGTCCACATCGATCATCAAGGTGCGGACGGTCATGGCGGGAAGTCTCCTGTCGTTTCAGTTTTTGTCCGTCAGGGTCGGGCTTGACCCGACCATCCATGAACACCGTGTTGGCGCATGTGTGCATGGACCCTCGGATCAAGTCCGAGGGTGACGGAGGTGAGGGGTCAGGAAAGCTGCCCCTTGAGCCGGTAGAGGGCGTCCATGGCCTCCCGCGGGCTCATGCCGTCCAGGTCGAGGGCGCGCAGGGCCTCCTCCACGGCGCTTGGGCCGTGGCTCTCCGGCTCGGCGACCGCCATGGCGAACAGCGGCAGGTCCTCCAGATGGGCCGGCGCGCCCTGTTCGCGTTCCAGCCGGTCGAGCACCTGGCGAGCCCGGGCGACGACGGCGGGCGGCACGCCCGCCAGCTTGGCCACCTGGACCCCATAGGAGCGATCGGCTGGCCCCGGGCCGGCCTCGTGCAGGAAGATCAGGTCGCCCTTCCACTCCTTGGCCCGCATGGAGAGGTTGGCCACGTGGGGCAGCCGGTCCTCCAGCACCGCCAGCTCGTGATAGTGGGTGGCGAACAGCGCCCGGCAGCGGTTGGTCTCGTGCAGGGCCTCGGCGCAGGCCCAGGCGATGGCCAGACCGTCATAGGTGGCCGTGCCCCGGCCGATCTCATCCAGGATGACGAAGGACCGCGGCGTCGCCTGCGTCAGGATGGCGGCGGTCTCGACCATCTCGGCCATGAAGGTCGAGCGGCCCCGGGCCAGATCATCGCCGGCGCCCACCCGGCTGAACAGGCGGTCCACCACGCCAAGCCGCAGGGCCTGGGCCGGCACGAACGACCCGGCCTGGGCGAGCACGCAGAGCAGCGCGTTCTGGCGCAGGAAGGTGGACTTACCGGCCATGTTCGGCCCGGTGACGATGGAGAGCCTTGCGGCCCCCGCGCCAGCCCCATCCAGGCGGCAGTCATTGGGGGTGAAGGGCTCGCCGGTGCGGCGCACCGCGGCCTCGACCACCGGATGGCGGGCGGCGACAGCCTCGAACACGCAGGAGCGGTCCACGACAGGCCGGGTGGCGCCGGCCTCGTCGGCCCATTCGGCGAGGCCAGCGGCCACGTCCAGGCTGGCGGCGGCGAAGGCGGCGGCCTGGATGGCGTGGGACACATGGCAGGCGGCCTCCCGCCAGGCCTCGAAGGCGGCGACCTCCATGGCGAGCGCCCGTTCAGCGGCCTGGGCGATTTTCGCGTCCAATTCCGCCAGTTCGACGGTGGTGAAGCGGACCTGGTTGGCGAGCGTCTGGCGATGGATGAAGGTGGCGTTCAAGGGCGCGCGCATCAGCGGTTCGGCGGCCTTGGTGCTGGCCTCGACGAAATAGCCCAGCACGGCGTTATGGCGGATCTTCAGGGCGACGCCGCTCTCGCCCGCCAGCTGCGCTTCAAGGCCCGCGATCACCTTGCGGCTGTCGTCGCGCAGCGCCCGGGCCTGGTCGAGCTCTGGCCGCACGCCCGGCGCCACGAAGCCGCCGTCCCGGGCCTGGGCCGGCAGCTCATCGCCCAGGCCCGAGGCAAGCATGTCGCGCAGCTGCGCCAGATCGGGCTGGCGGGCGAGGTCGAGCGCCTCGAGCGCTTGGGCCGTCTCCGACGGTGGAGCGGGGTCTAGAGGTTCAGGCGCGGCGAACAGGCCGGTGATGGCCTCGCCCGCCGTCAGACCGTCCCGCAGGCACCCCAGGTCCCTTGGGCCCCCGCGGCCCAGCGCCAGCCGCGACAGGGCCCGCGCCATATCGCCCATGGACTTCAGCTGAGCGCGCACATCCTGGCGCAGGGTGCGGCGCGCGCAGAAAAAGGCCACCGCATCCAGCCGCGCGTCGATGGCCGCCGGCTCCACCAGGGGCCTCGCCAGGCGGGTGGCGAGCAGGCGGGCCCCGGGCGCTGTCACGGTGCGGTCGATGGCGGCCAGCAAGCTGCCCTCACGGCCGCCCGACAGGCTGCGCTCGATCTCCAGGCTTGTGCGGGTGGCCGGGTCGATGGCCATGACCTCGCTCTCGCCGATCCGCCGCGGCGCCGACAGCGCCGGCAGGCGGCCAGCCTGGGTGGTCTCCA
Organism: Caulobacteraceae bacterium; assembly: GCA_027489335.1. GTDB lineage: Bacteria > Pseudomonadota > Alphaproteobacteria > Caulobacterales > Caulobacteraceae > Phenylobacterium. The sequence continues at coordinate 24,010 of JAIXZX010000009.1, forward strand.
GATGGGCGGCGATCAGGCCCAGCGCCGAAATCTCCGCCCCGCTGAGCGCCCCGAAGCCGTCGAGGGTCTCAACCCCATAGAGCCGCTTGAGCCGGGCTTCCGAGGCCGAGGGTTCGGCGAGCGCCTGGGGCATGGGCTGGACGAAGCCGCCGACGCTGCGCAGGGCCTCGGCCGCGGTTGGGTCGGCGAACAGGCGGTCGGGGACCAGGATTTCCGAGGGCGAGAGCGCCGCCAAAGCTGAGGCGAGGCCGGCGGCGTCGAGGGCCAGACATTCCACCTCGCCGGTGGACAGCTCCACCGAGGCGATGGCCGCCTGGCCGGCGCGGACCGCCACGGCGGCCAGGCGATTGGCGCCGCGGGCGTCGAGCAGGCCGTCCTCGGTGAGCGTTCCCGGCGTCACCACCCGGACGATCTCCCGCCGGACGATGGATTTCGAACCCCGCTTTTTCGCCTCGGCCGGGTCCTCCATCTGGTCGCAGACGGCGACCTTGAAGCCCGCCCGGATCAGCTTGGCGAGATAGGCCTCGGCCGCATGGGCCGGCACCCCGGCCATCGGAATAGGCTGGCCCCCGTGATTGCCCCTGGCGGTCAGGCTGATGCCGAGCGCCGCGGCCGCCCTCTGAGCGTCCTCGAAGAACAGCTCATAGAAGTCGCCCATGCGGAAGAAGATCAGGGCGTCGGGCTGAGCGGCCTTGGCCTCAAAGAACTGGGCCATCACCGGCGTGGCGCCGGCCGCATCCGGCAGGGTGGGAGAGGGGGCGTTCATCAGGCCGGCAAGCTAGCGGCCCGGGGGGATTCGGTCATCCCTTCGCCGCGCCTGGACGCCTACGCGGCGCGATGGAGGCCCCTCCAATCCCCTCTCGCCAAGTGATCGGCGATCACCTAACTTGATTTCCATCAGGGATCGCAGATCGTCAGGCGCAGATACTGACGACAGGGAACGACAAGGAAGAGGGTACTCCATGACCAGCGTGGATGTGGCGCCGAAGGCTTCGGCGACGTCGGGCGTTCAGCACTTTGACGTTCTGGTGGTGGGCGCGGGCATTTCCGGGGTCGGGGCGGCCTGGCACCTGACGCACCAGTCGCCGGGCACGAGCTTCGTGGTGCTGGAGGCGAAGGACACCTTCGGCGGCACCTGGGTCACCCACCGCTATCCGGGCGTCCGCTCCGACAGCGACCTCTATACCTTCGGCTACCGGTTCAAGCCCTGGCGCGGGGCGCCGATCGCCACCTCGCAGGAAATCCTGACCTATATGGGCGAGGTGATCGAAGAGAACGATCTGGCCCGCCATATCCGCTATGGCCACAAGATCACCAACGCCGCTTGGTCCAGCCAGAAGAAGGTCTGGACCGTGGACGCGGTGAAGACCGCCACCGGCGAAGCGCTGACCTTCACCTGCGGCTTCCTGTGGATGTGCCAGGGCTACTACCACCACGACGAGGGCTATACGCCGGAATGGCCCGGCATGGCCGACTTCAAGGGCCCGATCATTCATCCGCAGACCTGGCCTGACGACCTGGACTATGTGGGCAAGAAGGTGGTGGTGATCGGCTCGGGCGCCACGGCCGCGACCCTGGTGCCGGCGCTCGCCGAAAAGGCCGGGCATGTGACCATGCTGCAGCGCTCGCCCACCTATTTCGCCACGGGCCGCAACGCCAACGAGCTGGCCGACACGCTGCGCGACCTGGAGGTCCCCGAGGAGTGGACCCACGAGATCGTGCGCCGCCGCATCCTCAAGGACCAGGGCATGTTCGCCCACATGGCCCGGGAGTATCCCGACGCGGTCAAGGACGAGATCCTCAAGAATGTCGCCGCCGTCCTGCCCGAGGGCTACGACATGAAGCACTTCACCCCCAGCTACCGCCCCTGGCAGCAGCGCCTGGCCTTCGTGCCCGACGCCGACCTGTTCAAGGGTATCAGCGCGGGCAAGGCCTCGGTGGTCACAGACCAGATCGAGCGCTTTACCGAAAATGGCATCCTGCTGAAGTCCGGGGAGGAGCTGGAGGCCGACATCATCATCACCGCCACAGGCTTCCGCCTGTCGGTCATGGGGGAGATCCCCTTTCAGGTGGATGGCGAGCCGGTGAATTTCGGCGACACCCTGACCTATCGCGGCATGATGTTCACGGGCGTGCCGAACCTCGTCTGGGTGTTCGGCTATTTCCGCGCCAGCTGGACCCTGCGGGTGGACCTGATGGGAGATTTCGTGGCCCGGCTGCTCGCCCACATGAAGGCCCGCGGCGCCAAGAAGGTGATGGTCGATCCGGGCGAGGCCGGCGCCACCATGCCCCGTGGCCCCTGGATCGATCCGGACAACTTCAATCCGGGCTATCTGATGCGCGACATGGACAAGATGCCAAAGTGCGGCGACAGCGCCGAATGGCGCCATACCCAGGACTATTGGGCTGAGCGCGCCGACATCCCGACCATCGACCTGGACGGCCCGGTCTTCCGCTATGACGACCAGCCGGCCACGGCCCGGGCGGTGGAGGCGGCGGAATAGGGGGCGCCGAGCCCTACCAAAATCTCCGCCGTCATGGTCGGGCTTGCCCCAACCATCCATCAACACCGGCGTTCTCACGCGTGCATGGGCCCTCGGATCAACTCCGAGGGCGACGAGGTGGGGAAAACAGGGCCACAAAGCACACCAAGACAGCCAAGGACACGAAGGGTTCGGCGGCCGCCTTTGTGTCCTTCGCGCCTCCTTTGTGTCCTTCGTGTCGCCCCTTGAAACCGCCTGTGGCGCGCGAGCTCGAGCGCGCCTTCGCCCGCCCGCGGCCTCAGCCGCCGGTCATCTCTTCCCAGAAGCGTTTGGCCTTGCCGACGAAGGACGAGGACTTGGGATGGGTCTGTTCGCCGCTGAGCTCGGCGAATTCCGCCATCAGTTCCTTCTGACGGGGGCTGAGCCGGGTGGGGGTTTCGACGAAGATCTCCACCACGAGATCCCCGCGCTCGCGCGACCGCAGGGAGGGCATGCCCTTACCCTTGAGGCGCAGGGTCTTGCCGGTCTGGGCGCCCTCCGGCACATCCACCGGGATCTTGCAGGCGCCGTCGCAGTTCTCGCCGCCCATCAGGCACGGCGCCTCGATCTCGCCGCCCAGCACGGCCACGGCCATGGGCACCGGCACGGTGCAGAGCAGATCAAGTCCGTCGCGCTCGAACAACTCGTGCGGGGTCACTGACAGGAAGATGTAGAGGTCGCCGCGAGGCCCGCCCCGACCGCCGGCGTCGCCTTCGCCAGCCAGGCGGATGCGGGCGCCGTCGTCGACGCCAGCCGGGATGCGGACCTGCAGGGTGCGCTCCTTGCGAACCTGGCCATGGCCGTGACAGGTCGCGCAGGGATCGAGGATCAGCCGGCCCGTGCCGCCGCAGCGGGGGCAGGTGCGCTCCACCGAGAAGAAGCCCTGGCTCGCCCGCACTCGCCCTGCGCCGCCACAGCCGCCGCAGACCGTGGGGCTGGTGCCGGGCTTGGCGCCTGAGCCGTCACAAGCCTCGCAGGTGATGGCGGCGGGCACGACGATCTCGACCTCGGCGCCGGCGAAGGCCTGCTCAAGGGTGATTTCAAGATCATAGCGCAGGTCCTGGCCCCGGGCCGGTCCGCTGCGCCGGCCGCGGCCGCCTTGGGCGAACATGTCGCCGAAGACGTCGCCGAACACCTCGTTGAAGATGTCGTGCACATCGGTGAAGCCAGCCCCGCCGGGACCGCCTCCGCCGCCTGCGCCATTGACGCCGGCATGGCCGAACCGGTCATAGGCCGCGCGCTTCTGAGCGTCGGACAGGACCGAATAGGCCTCGTTGATTTCCTTGAAGCGGGTGGCGGAGTCCTCGCAGCCGCCATTGCGGTCCGGATGATGCTCCATCGCCAGCTTGCGATAGGCGGCCTTGAGCGCGGCGTCATCGCTGCCGCGGCTCACGCCCAGGATCTCGTAATAGTCCCGCATGCGCGTCAGGTGTCTGAATGATTGTGAGAATTGAGGTGGGCACGCCCCGGGTCCGGCGCAAGATGCGGGCCAGACCCGGGGCGCTCAACACCACCGGCGGGCGACGCCGCCGACCCCGCCAGGAGGCGTAGGGGCAGGCGCCGCGCCGCGGGGCTCAGGTTCACGCCGACTTCTTGTCGTCGCCGTCGACTTCTTCGAACTCGGCGTCGACCACGTCGTCGCCGCCGGCCTCAGGCTGAGCCTCGCCCGAGGCGCCCTGCTGGGCCGCATACATGGCCTCGCCGAGCTTCATGGAGGCCTGGATCAGGGTCTGGGTCTTGGTGGAGATCGCCTCGGCGTCGTCCCCTTCCAGGGCCGACTTCAGATCCGCGAGCGCCGTCTCGATGGCGCTCTTGTCGTCGCCGGAGACCTTGTCCCCGTGCTCGGCCATGGCCTTCTCGGTGGAGTGGACCACCGCTTCGGCCTGGTTCTTGGCCTCGACGACGGCTTTGCGCTTCTCGTCCTCAGCCCGGTTGGACTCGGCTTCCTTGACCATGGCCTCGATATCGGCGTCCGAAAGGCCGCCATTGGCCTGGATGCGGATCGACTGTTCCTTGGCCGTGGCCTTGTCGCGGGCCTGGACGTTGACGATGCCGTTGGCGTCGATGTCGAAGGTGACCTCGACCTGCGGCACGCCGCGGGGCGCCGGGGGAATGCCCACCAGGTCGAACTGACCCAGCAGCTTGTTGTCCGCCGCCATGGGGCGTTCGCCCTGGAAGACCCGAATGGTCACCGCCGACTGGTTGTCGTCGGCCGTGGAGAAGGTCTGCGAGCGCTTGGTCGGGATGGTGGTGTTGCGCTCGATCAGCGGGGTGAACACGCCGCCCAGGGTCTCGATGCCCAGCGTCAGGGGGGTGACGTCCAGCAGCAGCACGTCCTTGACGTCGCCCTGCAGCACGCCGGCCTGGACCGCGGCGCCGAGCGCCACGACCTCGTCGGGGTTCACGCCCTTGTGGGGCTCACGGCCGAAGAACTCCTTCACCGCTTCGACGACCTTGGGCATGCGGGTCATGCCGCCGACCAGGATCACTTCGTCGATGTCGGACTTCTTGAGGCCTGCATCCTTCAGCGCCTGCTCGCAGGGGCCGATGGTGCGCGCCACCAGGTCTTCCACCAGGGCTTCCAGCTTGGCACGGGAGAGCTTGATATTCAGGTGGAGCGGGCCCGACGCATTCATCGAGATGAAGGGCAGGTTGACCTCGTACTGGGCGGTCGAGGACAGCTCCTTCTTGGCCTTTTCGGCCTCTTCCTTCAGGCGCTGCAGGGCCAGCTTGTCCTTACGCAGGTCGACCGAGTTCTCTTTTTTGAACTCATCCGCCAGGTAGTCGACGATCCGCAGGTCGAAGTCCTCGCCGCCCAGGAAGGTGTCGCCATTGGTGGCCTTCACCTCGAAGACGCCGTCGCCGATCTCCAGGATCGAGACGTCGAAGGTGCCGCCGCCCAGGTCGTAGACGGCGATCTTCTTGCCGTCGTTCTTCTCAAGGCCGTAGGCGAGCGCTGCCGCGGTGGGCTCGTTGATGATCCGCAGGACTTCCAGGCCGGCGATCTTGCCGGCGTCCTTGGTCGCCTGACGCTGGGCGTCATTGAAATAGGCCGGGACGGTGATGACCGCCTTTTCGACCTTCTCGCCGAGATGCTGCTCGGCGGCTTCCTTCATCTTCTGCAGGATGAAGGCCGAGATCTGCTGGGGCGAATAGTCCTTGTCGTGGGCGCGGACCCAGGCGTCGCCGCTGGGACCCTTGACGATGTCGTAGGGCACCATGCCCTTGTCCTTCTCCACCGTCGGATCGCTGTACTGGCGGCCAATCAGGCGCTTGATGGCGAAGAGGGTGTTGGAGGGGTTGGTCACCGCCTGGCGCTTGGCCGGCTGGCCGACGAGGCGTTCGCCGTCCTCGAGGATGGCGACCACTGACGGGGTGGTCCGGGCGCCTTCGGCGTTCTCGATCACTTTCGGCGTCTTGCCGTCCATGATGGCCACGCACGAATTGGTGGTGCCGAGGTCGATGCCGATAATCTTGCTCATATCGAGTCCTGCTCGCTCCTTGTTGGCGGACGGCGCGTGGTGGGCCTTCTAGTGAAGCGCCCTGGTTCTTGTCACCGCCCCCGGTCGAAAAAGGGTCTCGGGCGGTTAGCCCAAACAGGGCGCCGCCGTCGAGTCGCGATATGGGGCTCCTGATAGCCGCTACAAGTCCAATGCCCCTAAACTTTCCGGGGTTTATCAGCGTCAAATGCGCTGAATCCCGCCAGAAATGCGCCATAGGCCAGGGCCGGATGGGGGGCGCTGGAGCCGCGGCTCGCCAGGAAGGCGTGCTGCACAACCATGGCCTGTTGCTCGATATTGAGGTCGTCAAAGCTGTGGCCCGACGTCAGGTCATAGGCATAGGCTTCAGGGCCATCACCGCAGCGCAGCTTGGCCCATAGGAGGCTGACGCCCTGCTGGGCCTGCCACACATGGGTGAGTTCGTGCACGAAGAGCCCCTGCAGGCCGAGCGCCGCCTGGGAATAGTCCAGCGCCGCAGCCTTCTGCGGAAAGACCATCAGCCGTGAGCCGGCGGCGAAGGCCCGGGGCCAGAGGGCTTGGGACAAAATCCGGATGCGTCGCGGCTCCAGGCCATCGCCGAACACCTCGCGCCCGAGCGCGGCTTCGCCCTCGGTAAGGCGACGCAGGCGGAACGGCTTCATGCGGGCGTGCAGGGTCATGGTCGCCTATATGAGGCCTGATGGCGCCCCTCTCGCAAACCGGATTTCGGCTTTTTCCCACAGCCCTCGGGCCTGAGGCCCAGGCCGCCCTGCTGGCCGAGGTGCTGGCCCGGGTGGAGCGAGCCCCCTTTTACCGGCCGGTGACGCCGGGCGGCAAACCCATGAGCGTGGAGATGACCAATTTCGGCCGCCTGGGGTGGGTCACCGACGCCCAGGGCTATCGCTATCAGCCGACGCATCCAGACACCGGCGATCCCTGGCCCGACATTCCCCAGGCGCTCCTTGACCTGTGGGCCGAGATGACAGAGGCGAGCGCGCCCCCCGACGCCTGCCTGGTCAATCTCTACCGCGAGGGCGCCCGCATGGGCCTGCATCAGGACAAGGACGAGGCGGACTTCAATTTTCCGGTGCTGTCGGTCTCCCTGGGCGACACCGCCGTGTTCCGCCTTGGGGGCGCTAGCCGACGAGATCCGACCGCCTCGGTGCGTCTGGCTTCAGGCGACGTCTGCGTGCTGGCTGGTCCGGCGCGCCTGGCCCATCACGGGATCGACCGGGTGCTGAGCGGCTCCTCGCGTCTGGTTCCCGGCGGCGGGCGTATCAACCTCACCCTGCGACGCGCGGGGCCGGCGCCCGGCTGAGCCCTGGACTCCCCGGGACGGCCCCCGCAGGATCGCGGCAAACCTATAGTGGAGGACGCCCATGACCACGCTCACTCGCCCTGAGGGCACCAAGCCCTCAGACCTCAATCTGTCGCGCCGGGGCCTCGCCGTCGCCGCGCTTGGCGGTTACGCCGTTTTCGCCCTGTCAGCCCAGGCCGAGCCCATCAGCACGCCGGAGACCGGCCTGATCACCGAGACGGTGCAGCTGTCCCCGGCCGACGCCCAGATCCCGGCCTATCTGGCCAGGCCTGCCGCCGAAGGCGCCTATCCGGTGGTGATCGTGGTCTCCGAGATCTTCGGCGTTCACGAGTACATCCGCGATGTCTGCCGCCGCCTGGCGCAGCTCGGCTATGTGGCCATGGCGCCGGATTTCTTCGCCCGGGCCGGCGATCCGTCGGGCATGAGCGACTATGCCGAGATCCGCAAGATCGTGGCCACCGCCACCGATCCGCAGGTCATGGGCGACCTCTCGGCCGCCATGGCCTTCCTCAAGGCGCAGACCTACGCCAACGCCGATGCAGCCGCCATCACGGGCTTCTGCTGGGGCGGCAACATCACCTGGCAGGCCTGTCAGCGCCTGAACCTCTTCAAGGCCGGCGTCGCCTGGTACGGCCGCCTGGCCCGGCCGGCCGACGCCCCGGCCGATGAGCGCCAGTGGCCGGTGGACATGGCGGCTGATCTCTCGGCCCCGGTCCTGGGCCTCTATGCCGGCAAGGATCAGGGCATTCCGCTGGAGCATGTCGAGCAGATGCGCGCCGCCCTGGCCGCGGCCGGCAAGACCGACAGTGAGATCATCGTTTATCCGGAGTCTCAGCACGGCTTCCACGCCGACTACCGTTCGGCCTACGACGCCGCGGCGGCCAAGGATGGGTGGGCTCGCATGCTCGCCCATTTCGCCGCCCACGGGATCGCGCCCAAGGCGGCATAAAGCGCCTATGGTTCCGAAGGGCTGCGGCTGCGTTTAGGTACGCCAGACGCATCTGATACGAGAGTCGCAGCCCATGGATCCCGCCCTTCGACAGTTCCTGATCCGGTGGCCCCAGACCCTGGCGGTCGGCGCGATCACGCTTGCGCCGCTCGCCCTGACCGTCTGGGCGCTGTGGTTGCTGGCCAAGCTGGCGGCCCTTCTGGGCGCCCTGGTCATCCGGCCGCTCTCCAGCCTGGGCGGCAATGGGGATGAGGGCGGTGTCTTCATCACCGTTCTGGAAATCCTGACGGCCCTGGTTATCCTGACGATCGTCGGCGTCCTGGCCCGCGGCGCGGCGGGGCGCGCCTTCGGCAAGGCGGTGGATGATCTGGTGGGGCGCATCCCCATCGGGCGGACCATCTATTCCTCGGCCCAGAAACTGATCGCAAGCTTCCAGTCGCCGATGGAGCAGGCCCAGAAGGTGGTGCTGATCGAGTTTCCGTCCGAGGAGATGAAGACGGTCGGCCTGGTCACCCAGATCTTCCGGGCGGCCGACTCAGGCGAGGAGCTGGCGGCGGTCTATGTGCCGACCACGCCCAATCCCACCTCGGGTTATGTGGAAATCGTGCCCGTGGACCGGCTGATCTGGCTGGACTGGACTCTCAACGAAGCCATCCAGTTCATCGTCTCGGCCGGCGTGACGGCGCCGGACTCGATCAAGTATCGCGACAAGGGCCGGCCGCCCCTGGCCGATATCCCCGCGCCAACCGACGGGGACATTCCGCCGGCCCCTTGAGGTCCTAAGGTCAGAAGGGCGGCAGGTCGCTCAGGCCGTCCACCAGATCGCCGATGGCGTCCCCATTCTGGGGTGTGGCCGGCGCCTTGGGCGCGGGGGCCTTGGCGGGCGGCGGGGCCGGCGCAGGGGGGCGTGCGGCCGGGGCCGGCTCGTCAGGGACCTGCAGGGCGGGCACCTGAGGATCGGCCTGAGCCGTCTCCGTCGGGGCTGCGGGCGCGGCGGCCTCAGCGGTCTCGGCGGCGGGTTCGACGGGCGCCTCGGCAGGGCCTTCGGCCGTCAGGGCCTGCGCCTCGGTGGCCACGACGGGCGCCGCGCCCTCGCCCTCGACCAGGCCTTCACCGGGCAGGCGTCCTCCACGCGGTTCTGCGCCGAGGATGCCCAGGGCGAAAGCGCCGACGGCGCAGACGAGCAACAGGAGCGCGACGATTCGCAAGACGGGTTGGGGCACGGTCCACATAGGGCGAAACCTAGAGCGCGTTTCTGAAAAGTGGAAACCGGTTTTGCGGTCAGAATGCGCGCCAGGGGCCGCTGTGCCGCGCGCGACACCACATGGCCTTCGCGGCGCTGGGCTGATCTGGTCGGCCGCCTCCGTGGCGAGACCTGGGTAAACGCCTCTTAACCCTCCGCGGCCATAGATGGGCGCCAGTAGTTTTGGAGGCCCCATGGCGCGGGCGGCGCGAAAATCCGGTCTTGAGCTCGGGCTGCATATCGCCCGGCTCGCGTGGACCCATCCCCTCGCCGCGCGGCTGCGGGGCGGCCTGCTGGCGGCCGCCGGCGTGGCCGTGGCCCTGGCCCTGGCGACCTATAACGCCGCCGATCCGAGTCTGAACGCCGCCACCGGGCATGCGCCCCTGAATGTGTTGGGCCGACCGGGCGCGGTGATCGCCGATATCGCCATCCAGTCCCTCGGGCTTACGGCGGCCCTCACCGCCCTGATGATGGTGCTTCTGGGCCTCTCGCGCGCCCTGTCGCCCGACCCTGACGCCAGCCGCACAGACCTGCGCCTGCGCGCCGCCGTCGGCCTGGCCGGCGTTCTCGCCCTGGCCGCCCTGCTGGCTTGGCCGGCGCCGCCGGCTGTCTGGCCCCTGGCCAAGGGCCTGGGCGGCTTCTGGGGCCACGGAGTCCTGGCCGGCCTGGCCGGCCTGCTGGAGTTCGCCCGAATTCCGGCCGCCCGGCCCCTCGCCGCCCTGAGCCTGGGTCTCGTCGGAGCCGGCGCCCTGGCGTTCGCGCTTGGTGTCCGGCGTCTCAACCTCTCGGCCCTGGCCGAAAGCCTCACCCACGCCCTGACCCCGCGCCCCAAGGTCGAGATCGAGCCGCCGCCCGCCCCGGCGCCGGCCCGGGCCCGCCGCGCGGCCAAGGCCGCTGAGATTCCACCCCAGGCCCTGGGGCCGGCGCCGGGCGTCGCCCCGCCGGTGATGGCCCAGGTCGAGCCTGAGCCCCCTGAACCTGCGTCGGGCCTCAGCATCCGGGCGCCCAAGACGCCGCCACGGGATTCCTCCCGCGAGAGTCGCGAGAACCAGGGGGTGTTCGACTTTGTCCGGCCCGACGGCTTCTCGCTTCCCGAGCTCTCCATGCTGGCCAAGCCCAAGCCGCGGGCGGCGGCCTTCGACGAGGGCGCCCTTCGCCAGAACGCCCAGCTGCTGGAAGGGGTGCTGGCCGAGTTCGGCGTCCGCGGCCAGATCGACCAGATCCGACCGGGTCCCGTGGTCACGCTCTACGAACTGGTGCCTGCGCCTGGCGTGAAGTCGGCCCGGGTCGTCGCCCTGTCGGACGACATCGCCCGCTCCATGTCCGTCGCCGCCTGCCGCGTGGCCGTGGTGCCTGGCCGCAACGCCATCGGCATCGAACTGCCCAACCAGAAGCGCGAAACCGTCTATCTGCGCGACCTGCTGGCCAGCCCCGAATACGAGCGCTCGACTCTGGCCCTGCCCATGGCGCTCGGCGAGAACATCGGCGGCGAGCCCTATATCGCCGACCTGTCGAAGATGCCCCACCTGCTGATCGCCGGCACGACCGGCTCGGGCAAGTCGGTCGGCGTCAACGCCATGATTCTGTCGATCCTCTACCGCCTGGCGCCAGACCAGTGCCGCTTCATCATGATCGACCCCAAGATGCTGGAGCTGTCGGTCTATGACGGCATCCCGCACCTGCTGGCGCCGGTCGTCACCGACTCCAAGAAGGCCATCGTCGCGCTGAAATGGACCGTGCGCGAGATGGAGGACCGCTATCGGCTGATGTCCAAGATCGGGGTGCGAAACGTCGCCTCCTACAACGAGCGCGCCAAGGAAGCTGCGGCCAAGGGTGAGCACTTCGAGCGCACCGTCCAGACGGGCTTCGACGACAATGGCCGCCCGGTCTATGAGAGCGAGCGGATCGATCCCAAGCCCATGCCCTACCTCGTGGTGGTCATCGACGAGGTGGCCGACCTGATGCTGGTGGCCGGCAAGGATGTGGAAGGCGCCGTCCAGCGCCTGGCCCAGATGGCCCGGGCCGCCGGCATCCACCTGATCATGGCCACGCAACGGCCGTCGGTGGACGTGATAACCGGCACCATCAAGGCCAACTTCCCGACGCGGATCTCCTTCCAGGTCACCTCGAAGATCGACAGCCGCACCATCCTTGGAGAACAGGGCGGCGAGCAGCTGCTGGGCCAGGGCGACATGCTCTACATGGCCGGCGGCGGACGGATCACCCGCCTGCACGGCCCCTTCGTCTCCGACGAGGAGGTCGAGGCCGTGGCCAAGTTCCTGCGCGCCCAGGGCGAGCCGCAATATGTCGAGGACGTCACCGCCGGCGGCGATGACGAGGATGGCGGCGGCGGCGATGACTTCGGGGCCGGCGGCGGCTCTGGGGATGATCTTTATGACCGGGCCGTGGCCGTGGTCACCCGGGACGGCAAGGCCTCGACCAGCTACGTCCAGCGCCGGCTACAGATCGGCTACAACCGTGCGGCCTCGCTGATCGAGCGGATGGAGCAAGAAGGCGTGGTCAGCCCTGCCAACCATGCGGGCAAGCGCGAAATCCTGGTGGGCGCGCCGCCCTGACGGGGGCTTGGCTGGAAGTTTAGGTAGGTGGGCGCGCCCGACGAAGTCCGGACGGGGCTTGGGGGGAGAGAAGCGTCTCAGTCTCACGCCCGGCGCGCCCTTGCGCAGGTCCGGCTGACGTCTTTCGACCGTCGTGGGGGGACGCCGTCCTGCACCGTCAACAGATTGGATTGCAGGGCGAAAATTCAAGCGCCTGCGACTTTTTGGCGCTTCGGCGGGGCGCCATGGCCGTTCCCGACCGCATCAATGGCCCGCCCGCGAGCGTAGATGAGGTCAAACCCTCTGCCTCCAGGAGTTGACACCATGGGCGTAAGCATCGTCATCGGCGCCACCGGCGGCATCGGCGCAGCCCTGGTCGAACAGCTGGCCGCGCGGGCCGAGGGCGGCCCCGTTGTGGCCCTGTCGCGACGCCGCCCAGACGCCCTGCCCGCGGGCGTCAGCTGGGGGCCTATCGACCTGGATGATGAGGCGTCGATCCTGGCCGCCGCCGAGGCCCTGGATCCCCATGTGGCCATTGATCGGGTGCTGGTGGCCACCGGCCGGCTGCAGGTCCTCGGTCGGACGCCGGAGAAGACCTGGCGCCAACTCGACCGGGACGCGTTGCTGGCGGCCTTCGCCGACAATGCGGTGGGACCGGCCCTGGTGGCCAAACACTTCCTGCCGCGCCTGCCAAGGGACCAGAGGAGCGTCTTCGCCGCCCTCTCGGCGAAGGTGGGCAGCATCGGGGATAATCGGCTGGGGGGCTGGTATGGGTACCGAGCCTCCAAGTCCGCGCTCAATCAGCTGATCCACACCCTGGCCATCGAGCTCGCCCGTCAGCGGCCCCAGGCCATCTGCGTGGCCCTGCATCCAGGCACGGTGGATACGGGCCTGTCGGCGCCGTTCCAGGGGGGCGTCAGCGCCGAGAAGCTTTTCACCCGGGACCTCGCCGCCACACAGTTGCTGTCGGTCCTCGACGGGCTGAGCCCAGCCGACAGCGGCGGCTTCTTCGGCTGGGACGGCGCGGCCCTCCCATGGTGAGGCGTCTGATTCTGGTGCTGGGCGACCAGCTCTCGCCGCCGCACAAACTGTCCAGTCTCCGCCACGCTGAGCCTGGCCAGGATGTGGTTCTGATGGCCGAGGTCGTTGAGGAGATGACCTATGCCCCGCACCATCGCCAGAAGCTGGTCATGGTCTTCTCCGCCATGCGCCAGCACGCCGAAGCCCTGCGGGGGCTGGGCTTTGAGGTGCGCTATGTCCGCCACGACGCGCTCGGTAACAGCGGCAGCCTGACGGGCGAACTGCGCCGCGCGGCTGATGATCTGCGGCCGGGAGAGATCTGGCTCACCCGCTCGGGAGAGTGGCGCCTGGAGCGGGCTTTCGATGACCTGGAGGTGAGCCTGCCCGCGCCGCTCCGCCGGCTGGCCGATGATCGCTACCTCTGCGAGACCGAGACCTTCGAACGCTGGGCCAGGGGGCGGCGGGAGCTCCGCATGGAGTTCTTCTACCGCGAGATGCGCCGTCGGTACGGGGTTCTGATGGACGGCGATCAGCCGGCCGGAGGGCGCTGGAACTTCGACGCCGAAAACCGCCGGCGCCTGCCCAAGGGCGTCCGGCCTCCAGAGCGGCTGACCATCGCGCCCAATGCGGTGACGAAAGGCCTGATCGCCGAGATCACGGCCCTGTCGCCGGACGGGTTTGGTGAGCTCGACGCCTTCGGCTGGGTGACCAATGGGCAGGAGGCCGAAGACCTAGCCCGCCACTTCTTCGCCGACATTCTCCCGGGCTTCGGCGATCACCAGGACGCCATGGCCAGGGGCGCGCCCTGGCTCTGGCACGGCCGGCTCTCGGCGGCCCTGAATCTTGGCCTGCTCGATCCTCTGGATCTCTGCCGCCGGGCCGAGGCGCAATGGCGGGACGGCCGCGCGCCCCTGAACGCGGTGGAGGGGTTCATCCGCCAGATCCTCGGCTGGCGGGAGTTCGTGCGGGGGATCTACTGGCTGAAGATGCCGGGCTATCTCGAGACCAATGCGCTCGGCGCCGCCAACCGCCTGCCGGACTTCTACTGGTCGGGCGAGACCGACATGGCCTGCGTGGCCGCGGTGGTGGCCGAGACGAGGGCCCACGCCTACGCCCACCATATCCAGCGGCTGATGGTCACCGGCAATCTCGCCATGCTGCTGGGGGTCGCCCCGGCGGAGATCAACGCCTGGTACCTGGGGGTCTATGCCGACGCCTATGAGTGGGTGGAGGCGCCCAACACCCATGGCATGGCCACCTATGCTGATGGCGGTCTGGTAGGGTCCAAGCCCTATGCGGCCAGCGGGGCCTATATCAACCGGATGAGCGATTACTGCGGAACCTGCGCCTATGAGGTGAAGGATCGCCTGGGCGAGCGGGCCTGCCCCTTCAACAGCCTCTACTGGGACTTCCTCGATCGGAACGCCGCGCGGCTGGACGCCAATCCACGCATGGCGCTGCCCTACAAGTCTCTGGCCCGCCTGGACGCGGCCGAGCGAGGGGCGATCGCCGAGCGCGCCGAGGCGCTGCGCCAGAGTTTCGGCGCAACGCCGCTTCAGGCGGAGGGGCGCGTCAGCACATAGAGGGCGCAGAAGGTCAGAACCACGCCGACCCCCATCGGGACCCAAGGATTGGCGGCCGTGAGCATCACCACCACCAGGCTCAGCCCCATGCCGATCACCGCCGCCAGCTTGGCCCGGGGCGGGATCGCGCCGTGCCGGTCCCAGGCCCGCAGGGTGGGGCCGAACCGCTTGTGGGCGTAGAGCCGGGCGCGCAGCTTCGGCGCGCTCTTGCCGAACGCCCAGGCGGCTATGATCAGGAAGATGGTGGTCGGCAGAAGCGGCAGGAAGGCGCCGACAATGCCGAGCCCCAGGGCCGCAAGCCCGAGGGCCCTATACAAGAGCGCGGCCGCAGGCGAGATCGCAGGCGGCGCCTGCGACTCCTCCTCGGGTGCTGCTGCGGGATCGCTCGGCGCCGACATGGGCGCGAGCATGCCACAGGTCTTGCGAGGGGGTCGCAGAAAAGAGGCGAGCCCTAGCCGCGCATCAGGGTCGGCTCGAAGCGGATCAGCGCTTCGGCGACCTGAGCGTCGGGCGCCAGGTTGCGGATCACGGTGGCCAGCCCCCGGCTGATCTCCCGCTGTCGGAGGCTGTCGACGCCCTCCAGGGCCTGCCGATTGAAGGCGAGCAGCTGATCCACCGCCTGATCGTACAGGGCCTGACCCTGCGACGTCAGAGAGAGGTGGACCTGCCGGCGATCGGTCGCCGGCGTGGTGCGCGTCATCAGATCGCGACGAACCAGCTGGTCGACGCTGCGGGTGAGGGTTGTGCGATCCACGGCCGTGAAGGCGGCCAGATCCGACATGGAGCAGACGCCAAACCGGCGGACGGTCGAAATGGCGCGCCATTGCCCCAAGGTCAGTTCCAGAGGGGTCAGGGCCCGCTCGAACGCCGCGTCACGGCGTCGCACCGCCTGGAACAGCAGGTAGAAGAAGTACTCCGGCACGTCGAGGCCGAACTCCGCCTCGACGTCAACGGATCGCAGTTCAGCTTTGGTTTCAGTCATATAGTGAAGCTCTCCGTGGCGCAGAGAGCACGGGTTCGCTCACGGGCACAAGTCGCATCTGCAAATGGTGCAAACGCACGCACGTGTTGACAGTCCAGCTGTGCGCCCCTAGTCAGCGCCCACAGTCAGACGACGCCGTTATGCGGTCGCCGCGCGGGGGATCCCCGCCGCGTGCGACCGGCGGCCGCCAGCATTTACAGAGGTTTTCCATGAGTCGACCGCCAGAGGCGGGCCTCGACGATCTTCGTCGTCAGCTTGTCGAACTGCAGAGCGACGTCAGACGGCTCACCGCCTATGGGCGCGCTGTCGCCACCGCTGTGGCGACCCTTTCGCCGGCCGCCCAGACCGCCCTGGTCCAGGCCCTGGGGCGGGACGACCTGCCCTTTGACAATGACGCCCAGGGCGATCTCTTCGAGTCGTCGGGTCGTGTTCAGGCGCTCGGTCGCTCCGAGGCGGCCTTGGCCCGGGACTTGGAGCGAGCCCTGGTGGCCCATGCCGCGGACCTGGATGAGGACGACGCCGGGGAACGAGACCGCCGGGCAAGGGGCTGAGCGCCTCAGATATCCAGCCGCCAGAGGGCCTCGATGAGTTCGGCGGGCTCGAACGGTTTGACAATCCAGCCGGCGACGCCGGCGGCCCGTCCCCGGGCCATCTTGGACTCCGCATCCTCACTCGAAACGATCATCACCGGAACGTCGGCGAAGGCTGGCCGGGCGCGGATCTCGCTCAACAGGGCGAAGCCGTCCATTCGCGGCATGTTGAGGTCTGTCAGCACAACGTCGGGCCGGCGGCTGGCCATGATGGCCAAGGCGCTCGCTCCGTCCTCAGCCACCCAGACCTCGTAGCCCACCGCGCTCAGGACATCCTCAAGCAGGAGCCGGATGACCGGGGAGTCATCGACCACCAGCACGCGGGTGGGGCCACGCACCTGCTGCGGCGCCCGTCGAGCCTCAGGACCGGACATGCGGACAGCCTGGACGGATTGTGCGGCCTGCATGATCGGCGTCGGTTCCAGAGCGTGACAGGGAGAAAGCTCCGCGCATCTGTTCGCAGATGTGATGAAAAATACGGTTAAACGCGAGAAATTTCTCTAATAGGAGAATCCGCTTGTGCGGACAAGGTGCTGCGCTGCGGCGCAGCAAAATGGGCTCGGGGTGTGGCTGAGTGGCCCCAGGCTAGCCCAGCGTCGCCAGGACCTCACAGGCGTTGCTGGAAAAGTCCTTGTTGTCGCACTCGGCCTGCAGGACCTGTCGAGCGCGGGCCAGGTCGGGCGAGCCTCCCACCCCTTTGATCAACATGTCGGCAAAGGCGACGCAGCCCCAGCCTGAGTCGCAGACGAAGCGCTCCAGGGCCCTCGCCAGGGGCAGGTCGGCGGCGATATCGCCCTGCCGGTGCATGCCCGCCAATGACCGGCAGCCCGGCGGATAGGCCACCTGGCAGGCGAGGCTGTAGGCGTCCGCGGCGTCCGCCAGGTTCTTGGTGATGGCCGATCCCGAACGCAGGGCGTCGCCAACCTCGTCGCATCCGGCGCCGTCTCCTAGGACGCAGGCACGAAGATAGAGATCGAGCGCCCTTTGAGGATCGACAGGCATGTTCTGGAACCCGTGCTTCCATTCCCAGGCGGCGCGCGCGCAGGCCCGGGCAAGCCCGCCCTCGCAGGCCTCGGTCAGCAGGTCCTTCTTGCGGCTGGGCGGCGTGCCGGCAGGGAGCCGGTGGGCCTCATTGAACATCCCCAGGGCGGCCCGGTAGGTGGAGGCCTGAGCGTCGTCCACCGCGCCGATCTCGTAGAGATCTTCGCAATACTCGACCTCGTGGGTGAGGCAGGCGCGTCCCGCGATGATCACCAGCATTTCATCGGTGTTCAACGGGATCAGATCTTCCTGCGTCATCATCAGCGCCAAGCCGTCGCAGGCCTCGCCGTCCCCGATGTCGCAGGCCCGGGCGTAGAGATAGGCCGCACGGGCCGGCTTTTGCGGCCCGCCCTCTCCCTCCGCATACATGTCGCCCAACATCAGACACGCGCCAGCATCGGAGGCTGAGCTCCAGGAGATGTTGACGACGCAGGCCTTGGCGAAGAGTTGGCGCGCGCGTCGGAGGTCGGCCGGCCCTCCCACGCCGTCGGCGACCATGGTGGCGAGCATCGTGCAGCCGCCCAGGTGGCCGCCATCGCAGGCGCGCTCAAACTCTCGCCTTGCCGTCACATTATCTGAACGCAGCACCGCCTGCTGGCCGGCGCGATAGTTCGCCTCGGCCTGCGGGGTGGCGGCGGAGACGGGATGCGCGATCAGCAGGCTGAGGGCGAGGGCGGCGACGGCCAATAGAGCAGACAGTGGCATGCGCCCTCCCGAGGCGAACTGAACCCTCTGGCGAAGTTCCTTTGGGAACAGATGTTTGGCAAGTCCTGAAAGACAGCGCCATGACCAGAATGGTCTTGATGCGGCAGATGCAACGTCAGGTATTGAGCGGCCCGCGGCTCGCCCGGACCAAGACTAGTCTTGAGCGATGTCCTCGCCCTGGTGGATAAGCAGGGCCGTGGCGGGGGTGGCGTCCTGGGTCGTCAGGCCAAATCCCATCTGTCCGTCGAAATAGACACTGTCGCCCTGGCCAAGCGACAGGGGGGCGTAAGCGTCGGAGTGCATCATGATCTGGCCCGACAGCACCATCAGATAAGCTTCCCCAGGCGCGCGGAGCAGGGGGCCGGTATGCTGTGTCTCGGCCACCTCCAGCACCACCGGCGTAAATCTCCGGCGAAGGAGCTCGGTAGCGCCGGCCCGTCCCGCCAGGCCGCCCAGGTCGCGGGGCTCTCCTTCTCCTGCGCGGATGACAGCCCGCCGGGCGGCTGGTAGCGGAGACGAGTCGCTGCGCGCCTCGGGTCGGAGGAGGTGGTCGATCTCTACATCGAGGGCGCGGCAGAGGCGGATGAGCACTTCGTAGCCGAGGGAGGTCTGACCGAGCTCCACCTTCGACAGGCTTGACAGAGGCACGCCTGACCGGGCGCTGAGGTCGGCCAGCGTCCAGCCCCGGTCCCGACGCAGCCGTCGGATCGCGGCGCCCGCGGCGGCGGACAGGCGGTTGGTCATCAGGCGATCTTGCAGGGCCAGAGGACGGACAAGCGGGGGCTCCCGAGCGAGGCGGCCATGCTTAAGCCTGATGAACCGCCAAGGCCAAGCGCAGTTGCTCGGCCATCATGTCTTTCAGACGCCGCGGCCCGAGAATCTCCACCTTGTCGCCCCAGCTGAACAGATGCCAGGCCAGCTCTCGCATCCCACTGGCGCGGAAGGTGATCAGCACCGACCCGTCGATCTGCGCGGTGATCTCCTGGGTGGAATGAAACCGCCAGCCCAGCGCCTCTTCCGCCCCATGGGGCCGGACGCGCAGCCGCACGTCCTCCACCTCGTCCTGGTAGATGCCGAAGCTGCGGTCCACGAAGGCGGCGAGGGAAAAGTCGGCTGGCGGCGCAGCGGGCCGGTCGAGCAGCTCCACCTCCGCCAGTCTGTCCAACCGCCAGGTGCGCGGCGCGCCCGCCTCGCCTTCGGCGGCCAGGAGGTAGTTGCTGCGCCCAAAGAGCAGGCCAAGCGGCGTCACTTCCCGCCGCCGCCCCGGCGTACTGCCCCCCAGATAGACGAAGGCCAGCTGGCGCAGGCTGAGCAGCGCCTCGCGCACCTGACGCAGGACGGTTTCATCCTCGAAAGGACGGGGCCCCGGCGCCAGGGCGATGGCCTCGGCCTGCAGCATCGCCTCCAGGTCCGGGGCCAGGCGCCGTCGCGCCGGGGCCCGCATGGCCGAGAGCACCTTAGTCTCGAGCCGCGCCAGGGCTGCGGCCCGCCCCCGGGCGCCTGAGGCCCGAAATTGCTCGGCCGCGGCGCGCAGGGCGCCAAGCTCCTCGGCGTCGGGGGTCTGAAACAGGGCGTCGAGGCCTGCGGGAATGCGGAACCGACGGGTGGGCGGATCCTCGATCTCCTCGAACTGCGGGAAGAGATCGCGCAGGGCGTCGCGCATGCGCTCGGCGGTGCGCCGCCCGACACCGATCTCCTGCGCCATCTCGTCGAGGGTCAGACCCTCGGCGGTGCTGGCCAGGGCGCGGGCGAGCTGCAGCAGCTGGGCGGCCTTCTCGTGACGCATGGCGACCTCCTACGTCCGATTCTGACGCATCGGCTCCCTAGAGTCCAGAGTGTCGAGAGGAAACGGAGACACCCCATGCGCGCCGCCCGCACCACATCCCGCCGTCGGTCCAGCTCCCCGGCCCCGCTGCTGGACCTCGCCCCCCGCCCAGAGGCGCCGGGCGCGGACCTGATCGCCGCGGTCCTGACCCATGCCGACCTGGAGACCCGCCTGACGCCCCGCCGGGTGCGCCGGTCGTTGTCGCCCTATCGCGCCGCCGAACTGCGCGAGGCCGGTCGACTCAACGCCGCCGAGGCGGCCCGCAGTCTCGACCTCGCCGTCATCTGGGATGAGGCCGAAGCCGAGGTCGTGCGGGTGATCGACGACGCGCCCCTTCGCCACAAGGCGCAGTCAGGGCCCGACTGGTGGGAGGACGCCTGGGACGATGAGGACCTGTGGCAGGCGCCGGCTCACAGGCCGGTGCTGCGGACGGTTCAGGGCGGCCGTCGATGAGCCCGTCTCGCAGGATGTTCCCGCCCACCCTGTTCCTGGCTCGGATGCCTGGAGCCGCCCCGGCCCAGGCGCGGCGCCGCCTTGACCCGCCGGCCGCGGCGGTCCAAGGGGCCGGCCATGTCGAAAGCCACGCCCGCCACCCGCGCCCTTGACCGCGCCGGCGTCGCCTACGCCCGGCATGTCTACGACTATGCGCCGATGCCGGGCCGGATCGGTCTGCAGGCCGCCGCCGAGCTTGGGGTCGAGCCTGGCCAGGTGTTCAAGACCCTAATGGTCCTGGTGGACGGGCGCGCCCTGTGCGCCGTCCTGCCGTCCGACCGTGAGGCGTCCCTGAAGCTGCTGGCCCGGGCCGCCAGCGGCAAGACCGCTCAGATGATGCCGCCTGCCGAGGCCGAACGGGCCACCGGCTACAAGGTCGGGGGCATCAGCCCCCTTGGTCAGCGCCGGCCTGCGCCCGTGCTGGTGGAGGCCTGCGCCCTCGACCTTGACCAGATGTTCGTCAATGGCGGCCAGCGGGGCCTGCAGATCCGCCTGGCGCCGCGCGACCTGATCAAAGCCTCGGGCGCGCAGACCGCCGCGTTCACCTGACGCCAAGGCGCAAGAAGCAAAGGCTTTGGCGACGTAGCGTCAACAGGCGTAGGTTACCGACGTTCACTCGTCATCCCGGAGGGCAGATGGGTACGACGGCGACCACCTCGGCGGTGCTGGCGCGGCGACGCAGCTATCATGTGGGCAATGTTCGCTCGCAGCTGTCGTCTGCAGCCAGCGCGCTCCTGGAGACAGAAGGCGCCTCGGCGCTCAGCCTGCGGGCGATCGCCCGGCGGACCGGCGTCGCCCTGGGCACGGTCTATTACCACTATGCCGACAAGCACGCCCTCCTGGCCGGCCTGGCGGCCGACGGCTTTCGCGACCTCGCTGCGCAGCTGCGGGCCGCCACCGACGGCCGAGGTGAGCTCAGCGGGATTCGAGCCGCCGGTATGGCCTATCTGGGCTTTGTCGGGGCGCGCCCGGCCCTCTATGGCCTGATGTACGAAATGCGCGACGTCGGTCGCCGCGAGGAGGTGGAGGAGGCCGAAACCGCCGCCTTCGCAGAGATGATCCGCGCCGCCGGGGAAGACTTCAAATCCACCGCCCAGCCTGAGGCGATCCGGCAGGTCGCCCAGGCCATCTGGGCCTGCGCCCGGGGAATCGCCGCCCTCGCCCTGGCCCGCGGCGGCCCCGGAAGGCTGGACAGCGAAACGGTCCGTGAGGCGGTTCTTGGCTTGGAAACCCTCGTCTCCCGGCCCTGAATTCGCCTGTGACGGGCGCTGGCGCCCCCGAATGAATTTTCGCCTATCCGAACAGTGTTCGACTGTTCCAGCTTGACCCTTATCAACTTCGCACGACGGGCCAATCAAGAGCCTGCGGCGGCTGGGAGGAAAACAATGACCAACATCCTGCGCTTGCGCAGCCTATTCATCATGGGCGCCTCTACCGCGGCCATCGCCGCAGCGACGCCAGCCTTGGCCCAGCAGGCCACCATGCTTGAGGAGCTCGTCGTCACCGCCGAGCGCCGCGACCAGAGCCTGCAGGATGTGCCCGTCGCCGTGACGGCCTACACCAGTGAGCGGCGCGACCTTCTAGGGATCGCCACGGTCGAGGACCTGGCGCGCTCGTCGCCCAGCGTGGCCTACACCAACAACGACCGCCTCTCGATCCGGGGCTTTGGTCGTCTGACCAACGCCATCGGCACCGACCCCTCGGTGGCGCTCTATTCCGACGGCATCTTCTCCAACTCGATGGCGGACTCCTCGACCCCGTCCCTGTTCATCGAGCGGACCGAAATCCTGCGCGGTCCCCAGGGCACCCTGTACGGTCGTAACTCCGTCGGCGGCGCCCTGAACATCATCGGCAAGCGGCCGGCCTACGAGTTCGAAGGCGAATTCCGCGGCGCGGTGGGCAATTACGGCACCTGGCAGACCGACCTGCTGATGAGCGGCCCGGTGACCGAGGGCCTCCGGGTCCTGGTTGGCGGCTCCCTGCAGCGCCGGGAAGAGGGCTTCATCGAGAATGTCGGCCCGGCCGGCGACACCAGCGCGGTCAAGCGCTGGATGTTCGAGGCGCAGGTCGAAGCCGACCTGGGCGAGAACATCGTGGCGCGCCTGCGCTACACCAAGTTCGACTGGGACGACTCCTACGGCGTCGGCAACG
Source organism: Caulobacteraceae bacterium (assembly GCA_027489335.1). GTDB lineage: Bacteria > Pseudomonadota > Alphaproteobacteria > Caulobacterales > Caulobacteraceae > Phenylobacterium. Next base: position 46,465 of record JAIXZX010000009.1, read on the forward strand.
TGCATGAGGCGGTCATCTCGCCCTATGACACCGCCTCGATCACCGGTCTCGGCAACTCGGCCCTCTACTACAACCCGACGTTCGGGTTCGCCGGGGTCAATCCGAGCACGGCCGACGAGTTCAAGATCAACACCAATCAGACCAACGAGGGCAAGCTCAGCGATCACCAGCGCCTGCACTTCGACCTGACCTGGGATCTGGGCGGCGCGACCCTGAAGTACCTCGCCGGCTATCAGGAGTATGTCTACAACACCAATGGCGACGAGGACCGCTCGGCCCGCACTGGCAACTACAGCATTCCTGCTGCGACGCCGTTCGGCGCCTACACGGCGACCAATGTCTCCCCGAACCAGCGCTTCTTCTATGAAGAAGACCAGAAGTGGTGGTCGAACGAGATCAACCTGTCGTCCAACTCAGACGGCCCGCTCCAGTGGATCACTGGCCTCTACCAGTACCACCAGGACTACTCGCAGCCCCAGGGCCTGCGCGTCCTCGGCGATCCGGCGATGCAGAACCCGCTCAACCTCGCGACGGGCGGCCCGGCCGCCCCGAACCCGAACGGGAACTATCTGTTCGTCGACGGGACGCTTGAGGTCGACTCCTACGCCGTGTTCGGCCAGATCGACTACGATCTGAACGAGCAGTGGACCCTGACGGCCGGCCTGCGCTGGTCCAAGGACGAGAAGACCGGCACCGACTTCGCCCGCTACGTGTCGCGGACCAACACCACCACGACGGTTCTGGCCGCTGGGCCGGCCGGCAACGGGGTTGGCGGCGTTCCGGCTGCGATCGGTCAGGGCATCGCTGTCGACTTCACCACCTTCGTCGTCTGCGGCGGTCCGACCATCGCCACCTGCCTGGCCAATCCGCTCTATCGCAACCTGCGGGCGGCGCCCGGCGGTGGTCTGGAGCGGGATCTGAACGCCGAATACGACGCCTTCACCGGCACCCTCGGCGTGCAGTGGCAGCCCGACGTCGACACCAACGCCTACCTTCGCTACAGCCGCGGCTACAAGTCCGGCGGGTGGCTGGCCTCCAACGGCCTGACGCCCTTCCCCTACGCCGACGCTGAGTACGTGGACAACTACGAGCTGGGTCTGAAGAAGACCTGGGGCGGGGTGTTCCAGATCAACACGGCCCTGTTCTACGCCGACTACCAGGGCTTCCAGGCCCCGCTCACCGTGGTGCTGAACTCCACCACGGGATCGACGGGCACCCAGTTCCTCAATCTGGAGGCCCGCAACTGGGGTCTCGAGGTCGAAGGTCAGTGGGCGCCGGTCCAGGGCCTGCAGCTGTTCGGCAGCTACGCCTACATCAACGCCGAGATCACCGAAGGCTGCTGCTACGTGGACACCAATGATCCGCGGGCGCTCCAGCCCAACGCCCGCCCGGTGGGCGCGCCGCTGGCCAATGGCAGCCGTAACCAGAGCCTGGTCGGCAGCCGACTGCCCATGACGCCGGAACACAAGGTCAATGTGGGCGGCAACTACACCATGGACTTCACCGCCGGCAGCCTGACGCTGGGGGCCACCTACACCTACACCGACGACATGCAGACCGGCGTGTTCGGCTCGCCGCGCTACACCGCGCCGTCGAACGAAATCGTCGACCTGCGGGCGCTGTGGAAGGACGTCGAGGATCGCTTCACGATCATCGGCTATGTGAAGAACGCCACCGACGAAGTCGCCTATCAGAGCTCGAGCCCGAGCTCTGTGACGGGCCTCGGCACCTTCCGCCAGACCGTGAAGCTCAACTTCCCCCGCACCTTCGGGGTGGAGCTGCAGTACCGCTTCTAAGCCCGATCAGGCTTGGGACAGCACTAGGGGCGGCGCGGGATTTCCGCGCCGCCCTTTTTGTTTGGCGGCGGTGGTCTGCTGGTCACAGGCCGCGCCGGACAGACGCGCATAGTCCACTTGGATCATGCGCCGGCCGACCAACCCGTGGTGGAGCAGGTGCGACAGTTTCGCACACGCTTTACACAGGGGTTCTTCATCATGCGATTGATCGCAGCCGGTCTCTTTAGCTCCATTGTCCTGGCGGTCTCGGCCCCGGCGAGCGTCGCGCTCGCCCAGTCGGCCAACAGCACCGTCACACTGGCCGATGGCACGCAGGTCGTGACGACCATCCGCAGCCTCAATGACATCACCATCCAGATCAGCGGCGGTCCCGATTTCGGGAACAACCCGGCGACGGTGAATTTCACCAGCGTCGCGCCGGGCGCCGGTGTGATCGATTACCGCGGCACGATCAGCCAGGGCGGGACCACCACGCCGTTCACCTGTCAGGTGAACACCGTCACTCAGGCGGTGACCGGCACGGGCGCCTGTGCGATCGCCTTCGGGCAGGCCTCTTCAACGCCGCCCCCGACGACGACTCCCACGCCTCCGACCACGCCGACGACTCCCCCGACGACGCCGACCACCCCCACCACGCCGACGACCCCGACGACACCCACCACGCCCACGACGCCGACCACCCCCACCACGCCGCCGGCGCCCCCGGTGATCAATGACGGCTCGATCACGGTCACCAATCCCGACGGTTCGGTTGTGACGCTCTCGGTGCCTGAGCAAGCCCTGATCACCGTCGCCGAGGCCGACCAGCTGTTCATGGCCCTCATCGGGGACCGCATCGGGGTCGGCAGCCTGGACGGCTTCGTGAACGGCCGCCTTCGGGCCATCGGCATGGCCGCGCTTCAGGCGCAGCTGCCGATGCAGCGTACCGAGCGCGACGGCTATCGTGGCGCCTCGGCGGGCGCCGGCGCGCCCGCGGCGGGCGTCTGGATCAACGCCACCGGAACCTATGTGGAAGACGGCCGGCCCGGCTCCGGCCAGGACGGCTACGGCGGCGCCGTGGCCCTGGGTCTGGACGTCAGCACCGGCGATGTGATCCTGGGCGGCTTCGTCGCCCACAACCAGATCGACCTGGACGGAACCAATGTCAGCTACGCGTCCGACGGCTGGACCGGCGGCCTCTACGCCAGCTGGTCGCAGGATCCCGCCCTGCGGCTGACCGCCTCGGTGGCCTACGGCGCGTCCGAGGTGGAGTATGGCCGTGTGGCCGGGGGGCTGCGCAGCTTCGGGACCACCGACCGCACGCAGCTGGTCGGCTCGATCTCGGCGGAATCGCAGTTTTCCCTGGGCGACAACTGGGTGGTGACCCCCGGCGTCGGGGTGTCGGTCTCCTCGTCGGAAACCGACGCCTATCAGGACAACGCCAACCGTCCGGTGGCCGGCAATGATGTGGACATGACCGTTCTGTCGGGCGGCGCCTCGCTCTTCTACACCGGCGGCGCCTGGCTGCCCTATGTCTCGGCCAGCGTGAACCACGAGATTGAGGGCGCGCCTGGAGTCGACACCGACTACGGCCTGATCGGGGCCGGCGTGGCCATCCCGGTCTCGGACATGTTCAGTCTGGCCTTCACCGGTCAGGTCCTGGTGGGCAAGTCCAACGAGTCTCAGTCCACCTTCGGCGTCACCCTGCGCCGGGCCTTCTGATCACCCCATGTGGCGGCGCCTGACACCCCTGTTCCTGGCGCCGCTGCTGATCGCATCCCCCGTCGCCGCCCGACACGCCGACCCCCTGGGCGACGGATGGATGCGGTTCGAAGTGGCGGCGGCGGGGCGCACCCTCGCCGCCGCCATGCCGTCTGCTACGACGCCGGCCGGGACACTGACGATCGTCATTGAGGGAGACGGTCGGGCTCACGACCGTCTGGGACGGGCGAGCCCGGATCCAACCCCGGACCGGGCGGTCGGACTCGAACTGGCCATGGCCTGGCCCGGCCCGACCGCCTGGTTGGGCCGGCCTTGCCAGTATGTGCAGGACGCCGCCTGCAGCCCCGCCGACTGGACCACCCACAGGTTCTCAGAGCAGGCGGTGTCGATGACCGACTCGGCGGTCACCGAGATGATGGCCCGCGCCGGGGCAGGGCAGGTGAGGCTGGTGGGATGGTCCGGGGGCGGGGTGATGGCCGCCCTGGTGGCCGCCCGGCGCGACGATGTGGCCGGCCTGATTACGATCGCCGCGCCTCTGGATGTGGCCGGCTGGACCCGTAGCCGGGGCCTGAGTCCGTTGAAGGGCCTGGACCCTGCCGACCTGCCGCCCATTCCCGCGCCGCAAGTCCATCTGACCGGCGCCTTCGATCCGCTTGTCAGGCCGGCCGTGGTCAAGCAAACGGCCCGGCGCTTGGCCGGGCCGCAGGGCCAGGTGGAGACCTGGCCAGAGCGTCATGAGTGTTGCTGGGTCGCCCGCGTCGACGAGATCGCCGCAAGCCTTGACCCTGAGCGCTGACGCCTACTTGCCGCCCAGCGTCGCGCGCAGCATCCAGGCGTGCTTCTCGTGGGCTTCCAGCCGGTCGGTGATGATGCCGGCGCTGGCCTCGTCGTCGGCCTTCTGGGCCAAAGCCAGAGCCTCGCGGCAGGTGGCGATCACCGTCTCATGGTCGCTGGTCAGGGCCTGCAGCATGGACTGGGAGTCCCCTTCGGGGTCGCCGTCCTTGATCGAGCTGAGATTGCCAAACGCGCCATAGCCCTGCGGGGCCAGTTCGCCGAGCGCACGGATCCGCTCGGCGACCGTGTCGATGGCCTGCCACATCTCGGTGTACTGCTCCATGAAGAGCGCGTGCAGGGACGAGAAGTTCGGACCGCGGACGTTCCAGTGGAAGCCATGGGTCTTGAGATAGACCGCATAGGTGTCGGCCAGCATGCGCGAAAGGGCCTGGGCGACGGCCTTGCGGTCCTCGGCGTCCAGTCCGGTCTTGATCTTCTCGGCCATGAAATCAGCTCCTTTGGTGTCTTACGGCTCAGCTTGCTATCGAACGGCTGGCCACGGCTAGGGTTCCGCCGTTCGCGGCGGCGGCGCGGGCCTCAGCCTTTGACCAGGCGCGCTCATGCAGGGCGAAGGCGATGGTCTGGAATATGGGCTCCACCATGCCGATCGCCAGGGCCGCTCGCCAATCCCGGGTCAGTACGTAGGCCACGGTGAAGGCCACGATCAGGTGCATGACGCTGTAGGTCAGGGTCTTGGCGGCGGTCTTCTTCATCGTCTCAGCCTTTCGTGGCGACGATTTGCATATAGCGCTTCAATGGCTTCGCGGAAGAGTTAGTTGCAAATAATTCGCAGAAAAATATCCGAGTCAAAGTGGCGACGGCCGCTGCGGCCACGAAAAAGGGGCCGCCCCGGGTGGAGCAGCCCCTGATCGGTGTGCCTTTAAGGCGCGAGACTTAGAAGATCTCGAACAGGCCCGCCGCGCCCATGCCGCCGCCGACGCACATGGTGACGACGCCGTACTTGGCCCCGCGGCGCTTGCCTTCGTACATGATGTGCGCCGTGCAGCGGGCCCCGGTCATGCCGTAGGGGTGGCCGATGGAGATGGCGCCGCCCGAGACGTTGAGCTTCTCGTTGTCGATGCCGAGCGTGTCACGGCAATAGAGCAACTGCGAGGCGAAGGCTTCGTTCAGCTCCCAGATGTCGATGTCTTCGACCTTCAGGCCGTTGCGGGCCAGCAGCTTGGGGATGGCGAAGACCGGGCCGATGCCCATTTCTTCCGGACCGCAGCCGGCCACAGCCATGCCGCGATAGGCGCCGAGCGGCTCCAGACCGCGCTTCTCGGCTTCCTTGGCTTCCATCAGCACGAGCGCCGCCGCGCCGTCCGACAGCTGGCTGGCGTTGCCGGCGGTGACGAACTTGCCTTCCTGGACGTAGCGGCCGCCCTTGAACACCGGCTGCAGCTTCTGCAGGTCAGCCAGAGTCGTCTGGGGACGGTTGCCTTCGTCCTGGGCGATGGTGACTTCCTTTTCCGAGGCCTGACCGGTGGCCTTGTCGAAGACCATCATGGTGGTGGTCATCGGCACGATTTCCATGGCGAACCGGCCTTCGGCCTGGGCCTGGGCGGTGCGCTGCTGGGACTGCAGGGCGTACTCGTCCTGGGCCTCGCGGCTGATCTTGTAGCGGTCGGCGACGATCTCGGCGGTCTCGATCATCGAGGTCTGCAGTTCCGGCACATGCTCGGCCAGCCATTCGTCCCGGGCGCGGAACAGGTTCATCTTGTCGTTCTGCACGAGCGAGATGGACTCAAGGCCAGCCCCGATGGCCATCGGGGCGCCGTCATGGGTGATGTACTTGGCGGCCGTGGCCACGGCCATCAGGCCCGACGAGCACTGGCGGTCCATGGACATGCCCGAGACGGTGTTGGGCAGGCCGGCCCGCAGGGCGGCGCTACGGCCGATGTTCTGAGCGGTGGTGCCCTGCTGCAGGGCCGCGCCCATCACGACGTCGTCGATCTCGGCCGGGTCGATCTTGGCGCGGGCGACGGCCGCGGCGATGGCGTGACCGCCCAGGGTGGGGGCGGTGGTGTTGTTGAAGGCGCCGCGATAGGCCTTGCCGATGGGGGTCCGCGCGGCGGAGACGATGACTGCTTCACGCATGGAAATGATCCTGCTTCTCTAGGTGTTCGGGGAGGGGCTTAGAGGTCCTTGAAGGACTTGCCTTCGGCGACGAGCTTTTCCAGCAGGGGCGAGGGCTTGAACTGGTCGCCCATCTTGGCGTGGAATTCCTGCATCTTGGCCAGCACCTTGGGCAGGCCGACATGGTCGCCGTACCACATGGGGCCGCCGCGATAGACCGGCCAGCCATAGCCGTTCTGCCAGACCACATCGATGTCGGAGGGCCGGATGGCCTTGCCCTCTTCGAGGATCTTCGCGCCCTCGTTGATCATCGGATATATGCAGCGCTCCAGGATTTCCTCGTCGGAGACGTCCCGGGGATTGGCCCCGGTCTTGACGATGAAGTCCTTGATGACCTGCTCGGTCACCGGCGAAGGCTTGGCGTTGCGGGCTTCGTCATAATCGTAATAGCCAGCCCCGGTCTTCTGGCCGCGGCGGTCCATTTCGCACAGGACGTCGCGGATGCTCTCGCCCTTGGAGCGTTCCTTGACCCAGCCGATGTCGAGGCCGGCCAGATCGCTCATGGCGAAGGGGCCCATGGGGAAGCCGAAGTCGTAGAGGACCCGGTCGATGTCCCAGGGCATGGCGCCTTCCATGACCAGCTTCTGCGCCTCGCGCTGGCGCTGGCCGAGGATGCGGTTGCCGACGAAGCCGGGGCAGACGCCCACCAGGACAGCGACCTTACCGATCTTCTTGGCCAGCTTCATGGAGGTGGCGATCACCTCCTTGCTGGTGTGGTCGGCGCGGACGATCTCCAGCAGCTTCATCACATTGGCCGGCGAGAAGAAGTGCAGGCCGATGACGCTTTCCGGACGCTTGGTGACCGCGGCGATCTCGTCGATGTCCAGGCCCGAGGTGTTGGTGGCCAGGATCGCGCCGGGTTTGCAAATGGCGTCCAGCTTGGTGAAGATGTCCTTCTTGATGTCCATGCGCTCGAACACCGCCTCGATGACGAGGTCGACGTCGGCGAGCGACTCCATCTGGAGTGAGCCGGTGATCAGGGCGCAGCGCTCCTCCACCTGCTCAGGCGTGATGCCGCCGCGCGAGGCGGTCCGCTCATAGTTCTTGCGGATGGTGGCCAGGCCGCGGTCGAGAGCGTCCTGCTTGACCTCGATCAGCACCACCGGGATGCCGACATTGGCGAAGTTCATGGCGATGCCGCCGCCCATGGTGCCGGCGCCGATGATGCCGACCTTGTTCACCGGGATGACCGGGGTGTCGTCGGCCACGTCGGGGATCTTCTGAGCCTGGCGCTCGGCGAAGAAGGCGTAGCGCTGGGCCGCCGACTGCGAGCCGCTCATCAGTTCGAGGAACAGCTTGCGCTCCACCTCCAGCCCCTCCTCGAAGGGCAGGTTCACCGCGGCCTCGATGCAGCGGATGTTGTATTCCGGGGCCAGGAAGCCGCGGAACTTGCGCGCATTGGCCTTGCGGAAGGCGGCGAAGATCTCGGGCTTGCCCTTGGCGGCTTCCAGCTTTTCGTTCTGGTCGCGGATCTTGGCCAGCGGCCGGCCTTCGGCCACCACCTTGCGGGCGAAGGCCAGGGCGGCCTCACGAAGCTGCCCTTCTTCGACCAGTTCATCGACCAGGCCGAGCGCCTTGGCTTCCTTGGCCGGCACGTGGCGGCCAGAGGTCATCATTGCCAGAGCAGTCTCGACGCCCACCACCCGGGGCAGGCGCTGGGTGCCGCCGGCGCCCGGCAGCAGGCCGAGATTGACCTCGGGCAGGCCCAGGCGGGCCGAGGGGACGGCCACGCGGTAATGGGCGCAGAGCGCCACTTCCAGCCCGCCGCCGAGCGCGGTGCCGTGGATGGCGGCGACGACCGGCTTGGAGGAGCCTTCGATGGCTTCCTGCACCTGCGGCAGGGAGGCGCCGGTCATGGCGCCGCCGAATTCGGTGATGTCGGCGCCGGCGATGAAGGTGCGGCCGTCGCAGATCAGGACGATCGACTTGGCGGCGGCCTCGGCGTTGGCCTGGGTGAAGGCGTCGAACAGGCCCTGGCGGACGGCCGCAGACAGGGCGTTCACCGGCGGCGAGTTCAGGGTGATGACGGCGACGTCGCCGTCGAGGGTCAGGTCGGTGACCGGATTGATCTGGCTCATGCGCGTCCTCAAGACATTTCCACGGGGCCGCTTCTCGGACGGGCGACCTGGCTGATTCAAACGCGTGTTATAGGCCTGACCGGAAGGGGGCGAGTCAATCGGGCTCGCCGCCGATCACCGCGTCCCTCGTCCCTTCCAGGGGCGGTGGCGCAAGGGAAACGCAAGGCACAGGAGGCGCATCATGGCGCTCGATCTCTTCACCCTCGAGGGGCGCACCGCCCTCGTCACCGGCGGCTCGCGCGGCATCGGCAAGATGATCGCCGCCGGCTTCCTGGCCCAGGGGGCCAAGGTCTATATCTCGTCGCGCAAGGCCGACGCCTGCGACGCCGCCGCCGAGGAGCTGTCGCAAGGGGGCGGGACCTGCATCTCCCTGCCGCAGGACGTCTCGTCCGTCGCGGGCTGCCAGGCGCTCGCCAAGGCGCTCGAGGAGCGGGAAGACAAGCTCGACATCCTGGTGAACAACGCCGGCGCCGCCTGGGGCGCGCCCTTCGAGGAGTTCCCCGAGCACGGCTGGGACAAGGTGATGGACCTGAACCTCAAGTCCCCCTTCTTCCTGACCCAGGCTCTGCACGTGGCGTTGAAGAAGGCCGGAACGCACGATCAGCCGGCCAAGGTGATCAACATCGCCTCGATCGACGGCATCCGCCTGAACCCGCAGGACACCTATTCCTACCATGCGTCCAAGTCGGGCCTGATCTATCTGACCCGCCGGCTGGCGGCCCGGCTGATCGCCGACAACATCGTGGTCAGCGCCATTGCGCCCGGCGCCTTCGCCTCCGAGATGAACCGCACCGCCCGCGACCATGGGGACGCTGTGGCCAAGGCCATTCCCGCCCGCCGCATCGGCCGCGATGAGGACATGGCCGGCGCGGCGATCTACCTGGCCAGCCGAGCCGGCAACTATGTGGTGGGCGAAACCATCGCCGTCGACGGCGGCGTGGCCCTGGCCACGGTCGGCGCCATCGGCTGAGACGAATGACCTCGCGATCCGGCGTGCGGGCGCTTTGCGCCAGCCGCCGGGTTTCGATAGATGGAACGACACCTTCCCCTGCGTCTCCCGGCGCAGGCGCGGGATATGGAGCCGCCATTTCCATGGCCGAACGCAACGCCGCCCGGGCGACGGATCGATATGAGCGCAAGCGCGAGGACATCCTCGACGCGGCGACCCTGATCCTGAACCAGAAGGGGGTGAAGGGCCTGACCCTGAGCCTGGCGGCGGGCGCAGTGGGGCTGTCCACCACCAGCGTCACCTACTATTTCAAACGCAAGGACGACCTGGCGGCCGCCTGCCTCATGCGCGGGGTCGACTGGCTCATCCATCTGGCCGCCAGCGCTGAAGCCGGCGACGCGCCGGCCATGCGGCTGGAGCGGATCTTTGAGCTACATCTGGGTCGCCTGCGGCTGACGGCCCAGGGCCTGGCGCCGCCCCTTCCGGCGCTCTCAGATATCCGCGCGCTGAGCCAGCCCCGCCGCAGCGAGGTTTTCGCCGCCTATATGAAGGCCTTCCGCCGCATGCGGCAGATCTTCGAGGCCCCGGAGCTGGCGGCCCTGACGAGGGGCCGCCGGACGGCCCGGACCCACATGCTGCTGGAGCAGATCTCCTGGGCGGCCTTCTGGCTGCCCAAGTACGATCCGGAGGACTATCCGAGGATCCAGCAGCGGATGGTCGACATCCTGCTCAACGGCCTGGCGGTGGAGGGGGCGGCCTGGGAGCCGCGCCTGCCCCCCATGGCCGAACTGGCGCCCGGTGAAGGGCCTGAAATGAGCCGTGACGCCTTCCTGCGGGCGGCGACGCGGCTGATCAACACCCACGGCTATCGCGGCGCCTCGGTGGACCGCATCTCGGCCGAGCTCAATGTCACCAAGGGGTCGTTCTACCACCACATCGACGCCAAGGATGACCTGGTGGTGGCCTGCTTCGAGCGCAGCTACGAGGTCATGCGGCGGGTGCAGCGCCTAGTCATGTCCAAGGAGGGCGATCAGTGGACCAAGCTGGCCAGCGCCGGGGCGGCGCTCGCGGAATACCAGCTGTCGGACTATGGCCCGCTGCTGCGCTCCTCGGCCCTTTCGGCCCTGCCCGAGGCTATCCGCGAGGAGATGGTGCAGCACTCCAACCGGATCTCTGACCGCTTCGCCTCAATGATCTCCGATGGCATCGCCGAGGGCTCGATCCGCCCGGTGGATCCCTTCATCGCCGCCCAGATGCTCAACGCCACCCTGAACGCCGGCGCCGAGCTCGCCTTCTGGGTGCCAGGCGTCCGCCAGAAGGCGGCCCCGGCGGTCTTTGTGCGGCCCATGCTGATGGGCATCTTCCGCAGCTGAGCCGTGGCTCGCTACTGCGGGCCGGGCGTCTCGATCCCGTCAGCGCCGGCTTCGGCCGCCAGCTTGCGGACAGAGGCCTCATGCTTGTCGCGGGTGATGCTGTAGAAGGCGACGAAGCCTACTGCGGCGGCCAGCAGGGCGCCCAGCAGCGGCACGTAGAGCATCCCCAGATTGCGGATCACCTCTTCAGGCACTTCGCCTGGCCGGGCGTCCTGCGGGAAGGCGATGGCCAGCAGGATCATGCTGGAGGCGAAGATCCCGATGCCCGAGACCGACTTGTTGACGAAGCTGGCGGCGGCGAAGAACAGCCCCTCCGAGCGCCGGCCGGTCTTCAGCTCGGAATCCTCCACCACGTCGGCGATCATCGAGGAGATGAGGATCGAGGCCGTGATCGAAAGCCCCGTGGACAGCATGGTCTGGACGAACAGGATCGGAATGATCACCGGGTTGTCGTTGTCGGGGAAAACGCCGAACAGCCGCAGGGTGATCGGCGCCGAGCCCACAAAAAAGGACAGCACCTTGGCCAGCTGGGCGGCGTTCTTCTTGCCCATGCGCAGCGAGAGCGGCGCGGCCAGGCCGAAGGCGATCGCCGCGGAGATGAAGTTGGCCACCGCAAACAGCGAGATCTCGACCGCCGACAGTTCCCAGAAATAGGTGTTGAAATAGAGGTTGAGCGACAGGACCAGGCCGCCCGCCATGGCGTTGAACAGGCCTGCCATGATCAGGACCAGGAAGGAGCGGTTGGACAGGGTGCCGGCCATCTCCTTGATCACCTGGACCACGGTCAGCTTGCGCTTGGGCGGGGTGACCAGCTCAGGAATATGCCGGTGGGTGCCGATGGCTGACACCAGGATCGCCAGCAGCATGACCCCGGCCGCGGTGGTCCCATAGGCCACATAGCCATCGGGATTCAGCTGGCCCACCGGATGTTCGGCGCTGGGGCGCAGGAAGACCTGAAAGGCCAGCAGGGTCATGGTCAGCCCGCCCCACCAGGCGAAGAAGTAGCGGTAGCTGAGCACCTTGGTGCGCTCGTCATAGTCCGAGGTCAGCTCGGCGGCGAGCGCCGTGGAGGGGATCTCATAGAGGGTGATGAAGGTGCGGATCATCACCGCCACCACCAGCAGATAGACGAACAGGCCAGTCTGGGAGAGCTCGGGCGGATTCCACAGCAGGCCGTAGGTGATCGCCACCGGAATGGCTGAGGCGTACATGAACGGGTGCCGGCGGCCCCAGCGGGAACGCCAGTTGTCTGAAACCTGGCCGATCAGCGGGTCGGAAATGGCGTCGAAGATCATGGCGATCATGATCACCAGCCCCACCATGTGGGCCGGCATGCCGATGACCTGATTGTAGAAGATCAGCAGAAGGTAGGAGAAACCCTGGTCCTTCACCCCGAAGGCGACGGTGCCGAAGCCATAGAACAGCTTGGTGGGCAGGCTGAGCTTCTTTGGCGCGGGGCGGACGGCGCTTTCAGTCACGGGGCATCCTTGGGCCAGACGCGACCCGGGCGGCCGCAGAAGAGTGACCCTAGGGCCAGGCCGCATCTAGGTCTGGTCCGGGACCGCGGGCAAGACCGCAGTCCCGGATGTTGTGACTCAGGCGCCGGTGACCGGCGGGGCGTTGGGACCGGCCGGGGTCGTGCCACCGGCGGCCTGGGCCCGCAGGGCGGTCTCCTCCAGCTTGCGCAGGTTCTCCTCGTGGGTCGCCTTGTCGATCTTGAACATGAACAGGCAGCCGATGGCGATGGCGTAGAAGAACAGCAGGGTCGGCAGATAGATCAGCGCCATATTGCGCAGCACCTCGTCGTCCACCCCGCCGCGGACGGCGTTCTGCGGGAAGGCGACGAAGGCCAGCACCGCGCCGGAGACGAAGACGCCGACGCCTGAGACCACCTTCTTGAACAGGTTGTCGAAGGAAAACAGCAGGCCCTCCGACCGGCGGCCGGTCTTGACCTCGGAGTCCTCGACCACGTCGGCGATCATCGAGGCCAGCATGACGCCGGTCATCATGGCCATGGCGCCATTGGCGATGACATCGACGAACAGGATCCAGAACAGCAGGTCGGTGCCGTTGGCCGGCATCCAGCCCAGCAGGCGCAGGGCGATAGGGCCCAACAGGGCCACCACGGCGCCGGCGAACATGGAGATGGCGCCGTTCCGCTTGCCCATCTTGGCCGCCACCTTGGGGGCCAGGGATACGCCCATGACGCTGGCGATCACCCCAGCCACGGTGAGCAGGGACAACTGGGTCTGGGTCAGCTCCCAGAAGTAGAGGAAGAAGTAGAGCTCAAGCCCGCCTTTCACCCCCAGGGACATGGACATGAACATGCCCGAGATCGTCAGCACCACGAAGGAGCGGTTGTTCAGGGTGTGGGCGACCTCTCGGGCCATGCCGATGAAGGTGATCTTCCGTGTCGGCGGCTTGCGCAGCTCGGGGATATGCTTGTGGGTCCCGGCGGTGGAGGCCAGGATGATGATGAAGATCAGCACCGCGGCGCAGAGTGCGTAGCTGAAATAGCCCTCGCGGGCCAGAACGCCGCCGGTCCCATTGGGGCCTTCCCGCAGGAAGACCTGATAGGCCAGCAGGGTCATGCCCAGGCCCCCGGCCACGCCGAAGAACCCGCGCAGGGCGATCAGGCTGGTCCGATCGTCATAGTTCTTGGCCAGTTCCGGAGCGAGCGCCGAGGAGGGCAGTTCAAAGAAGGTGTCGAACAGGCGGATCACCAGCAGGCAGGTCAGCATGTAGCCGAAGATCTGCGCGTTCTCCCAACCGACCGGCGGGTTCCAGATCAGGAAGAAGGCGATCGCCACAGGCAGGGCCGACAGATACATGAACGGGTGTCGCCGGCCCCATTTGGACCGGAAATTGTCCGAGATCTGACCCACCATGGGATCGACGAAGGCGTCGAAGATCAGGGCGAACATGATGGCCGTGGAGACCATCTGCGGCGGCAGACCGATCACCTGATTGTAGAACAGCAGCAGGAAGGTCGAGAGCCCGCGCTGCTTGATGGCGCTGGCGGCCCCGCCGGCCCCGTAGAGGATTCGCGTGGTGAGGCTCAGCCGGCGGTCAGCGGTCGCGGCCGGGGTGGCCTGGTCGGTCAGGTCGGTCACGGTGATTTCCTATCAGGCCTTTGAACCCAGGGGCGGCGTCGCGCCTCCGGGAAGGATGTCGGTGCTGGCGTCGCGCGCTTCCTGGGCGGCCGCGGTCGCCTTGGCGCCGGCCTCGTCCAGGATGCGTAGATTGTCCTCGTGCTTGGCCTGGTCGATGTTGAACATCGAAAGGCAGACGATCCCCATGCCGTAGAGCAGGGTGACCAGGGGCAGATAGATCAGGCCCATGTTCTGCAGGATCTCGGGATCCACCCCGCCCCGGCGCGCCCCTTCGGGGAAGCTGACCAGGCTGAGCACGGCGCCGGCGATGAAGATGCCGACCCCGGACACGATCTTCTTGAAGAGGTTGTCGGCCGACATCAGCAGGCCTTCAGAGCGGCGGCCGGTCTTGACCTCGGCGTCCTCGACCACGTCGGCGACCATGGAGACCAGCATCACGCCGGTGGCCACCGCCATGCCGGAATTGAAGAAGGTCTCGGTCAGCAGAATCCAGAACAGCAGGTCGGTGCCGTTGGGCGGCATCAGCCCGATGAGGCGCAGGGTGATGGGCGTGATGCCGACGGCGAGCGCGCTGGCGAACATCAGGATCGCCCCGCGCTTCTTGCCCAGCAGTCGGGCGATGTGGGGGGCGACCAGCACCCCGCCCAGACTGCCGGCCACGCTGACGGCGGTCAGGATGGCCAGCTGGCTCTGGGTCAGTTCCCAGAAATAGAGGGCGAAATAGATCTCCAGGCCGTTCTTCGACCCCGCCGCCACCGCGATGAACATGCCGGTCAGGGTGGCGATGACGAAAGCCCGGTTGTTGAGGGTATGCGCCACCTCTCTGGCCATGGCCTTGAGCGTGATTTTCCGCGTCGGCGGCTGGCTCAGATAGGGGATGCGGTTGTGGGTGCCGGCCGTCGAAACCAGGATGACCACGAAGATCAGGACCGCCGAGACGGCTGAGAAGGCGAAATAGCCGTCCCGGGCCAGGATCCCGCCGGTCCCATCGGGGTTCTCGGCCAGGAAGTACTGATAGGCCGCCACCGTCATGCCCAGGCCCCCCACCACGGTGAAGAAGGCGCGCATGGAGATCAGGCTGGTGCGTTCGTTGTAGTCTCGGGTCAGTTCCGGGGCGAGCGCCGAGGAGGGCAGCTCAAAGAAGGTGTCGAACAGGCGCACCGTCAGCAGGCAGGCCACCAGCCAGATGACGATGGCCTCGTCGCTCCAGCCCCCGGGCGGATTCCACAGAAGGAAATAGGCGACCGAGACCGGCAGGGCGGCGGCGTACATGAAGGGGTGACGGCGGCCGAACTTGGATCGGAAGTTGTCCGACACCTGCCCCACCAGGGGGTCGACGAAGGCGTCGAAGATCAGCGCGACCATCAGCACCCCCGACACCGTCGCCGGGGGCAGGCCCACCACCTGATTGTAGAAAATCATCAGGAAGGTGGCGAGACCACGGCCCTTGACCGCATTGGCCACGGCGCCGAGGGCGTAGAACAGCTTGGTGTGCAGCTTCAGAGGGGGAACCTCTGAGGGGATCGCCGTCATTAAAGTCTCCGGCCAATGCAAAAGCGGCGCAAAGCCTGTCGGCTACGCCCGGACGCCGGGTTTTGAAATTCATATGCCGCGGGCGGATGCTGCGCTGGGCGCAGCCTTCCACTCCCGCCCGCAAGAAATTTGCGGATCAATGCGCAGTCCTCCCTGCCGAACCTCAATCGGGTTCGATCATTCTTGTGTCGCGTCCGGTCCCGGGACCCGGCGTCACCGCCCCAGGACCACTCACGGCGCAAGCGTGGGCGAGGCCTATCGCAGCGTCAACGCTTATGATCTTACAAGACTGACACAAACTAACCCTTGGCCCACAACGGGTTGAGGCTGATCGCGCAATCGACCTGGAGCGGCGCCCAGCTTAACTTCCCGCAAGGGGCGATCCTTCGCCGCCGACCAGAGGCGCTCCATATTCTTGGGCAGGGTACAGGCCGCGGGAGAGCGGGCCCGGTCAGGGCTTGAGCATGATCTTGCCCAGATGGCCGCCGGCCTCCAGGGCGGCATGGGCGTCGGCCGCCTGTTCGAGGGGGAAGACGCTGTCGATCTGCGGGCGCAACTGACCCGCCGCGATCCATGGCCAGACCGTCGCCTCGACCGCGGCGGCGAGGCGCGCCTTTTCGTCGGCCGAGCGGGGCCGAAGGGTCGAGCCGGTGACGACAGCCCGCTTCATCATCAAGGCGCCGATGTTGAGGTCCACCTTGCCGCCGGCCTGGGCGGCGATGAAAACGATGCGGCCGCCGGTCTTCAGGGCGGCCAGGTCCTTGGCGAAATAGTCGCCGCCGACCATGTCCAGCACCACGTTACAGCCGCCATCGGCCAGGGCGACCTCGGCGAAGTCCTGGGCGGTGGTGTCGATGGCGATGTCGGCGCCTAGCTCCAGGGCCTGCCGCGCCTTGTCGGCGCCGCGGGCGGTGGCGATCACGCGGGCGCCTGCAGCTTTCGCCATCTGTATCGCTGTTGTCCCGATCCCGGACGTGGCGCCATGCACCATCAGGGTCTCACCGGCCTTCAGCGCCCCATGCTCGAACACGTTGGCGAAGACGGTGAACACGGTCTCAGGCAGGCCCGCGGCTTCCAGGGCGCTGAGGCCTGCGGGGAGCGGCAGGGCGTGGCGGGCGTCGCAGACGGCGTACTGGGCGTAGCCGCCGCCGCCGAGCAGGGCGCAGACCCTGTCACCGGGCTGCCAGCGTCCGGCGCCCACGATGACCTCGCCGGCCACCTCCAGGCCCATGGTCTGCGGCGCGCCGGGAGGCGGCGGATAGAAGCCCGCCCGCTGGGCGATATCGGGACGATTGACGCCGGCGGCCTCGACCCGGATCAGGATCTGGCCTGGGCCAGGGGTCGGGGTGGGCAGGGTCACGGGATGCAGGGCGCTGGCGGGCCCCTTGTCATCTCTGATGGCGATGGCCGTCATCTGGTCGGGAACAGTCGCTTGCGCCATCGTCGTCGCCTCCACGTGCTTGCGCCCGAGCGGCGCAGGGGGTTGGATAAACCGCTCCGGGGGCCTGGGCAAAGAGAGGGCAGAGCATGGAAGAACCGGCGGAAGTCCGACTGGGGCGCGGCCAGCGCCTGATCGAGGTCACGCGAGAGGACCTCGAGCTCTATGGCGTGGAGGAACTGGAGGCGCGGGTTGAGGTGCTGGAGGCCGAGATCGCCCGCACCCGGGGCTTCATTGACAAGAAACGGGCCGGTCGCGCGGCCGCCGACGCGTTATTCCGCAGCTAGGGCGATCCCCCATGGTGGGGAGTGACGTCGCGTCGCGCGGCCCGATATGGCATGGGGGTTGCAAGTCGGACGCTATCGGACGATCGGTTCGTACAGTGTCTGGCAGGGGCTTGGAAAATCGATGAGCGAACTCACCGCATTGGCGAAACCCTGGCGTGGCGACGTGATCGCCGACTTCGCCCGCTCGGAGCTGTTTGAGCGCACGTTCCAGGAAGGCATGGACCTGGTCGAGGAGACCGCGGCCTATCTCGACGGCGGCGGTCGTCAGGAATCCAAGCGCCTGGATCGCAGCGCAGCCCTGGCCTACGCGGCTGAGAGCATGCGCCTGACCACCCGGCTGATGCAGGTGGCCTCCTGGCTGCTGGTTCAACGGGCGGTGCGCGAGGGCGACATGGAGCCCGAAGCCGCCTGTGAGGAGCGCTATCGTCTGGCGGCCGAGACCTCCCGTCATCCGGCGGAGGCGCTCGAAGTGCTGCCCTCCGGGCTGCTGGAGCTCATGGACCGCTCGGAGCGCCTGTTCGAGCGGGTCCGCCACCTGGACCGGCGCATGTATGTGGAGGCCGCCGAGGATTCCACGCCCAACCCCGTCCTGTCCCAGTTCGACCGGCTGCGTGACGCCTTCGGCGCCGGCTGAGGTCGTCGCCGGTCCGAAAGCCGGCGGAATTCCAGACACAAAGAAGACGCCGCGGGCCGAGGGCTCGCGGCGTCTTCTTTGTATGGGGCAAGGTCAAAGCCCGCCGTACGGCGGGCCAGACGCCTACTTGCGGGTGAAGCCGCCGAACTTGGCGTTGAAGCGCGAAACGCGGCCAGCGCGGTCCAGCAGGGTGTGGGCGCCGCCCGTCCACGCCGGGTGCGTCTTCGGGTCGATATCCAGGTTCAGGGTCGCACCCTCTTTCCCGTAGGTCGACCGGGTCTGATAGGTCGTACCATCCGTCATCACCACGGTGATGAAGTGATAATCGGGGTGCGTGTCTTGTTTCATCGCGAGGACAACCGACGTAAGAGCAGCGGGTGATGCAGCGCCGGGCCCGACGGGTCCGGTGCGCAAACGAGCCGCGCGTATACAGAAACGGCGGCCCTGAAGCAAGGGCGCACGGATTTCATGAGCCAGTCAGCCGACACCGCCGTCCCTGCCGCCCCTGGGGCCGACGGGCGTCCCGGCGCCGGCGCCGAGCTTGTTCAGAGCCTGGGTGAGGCGGCCGAACGCCGGCCCCGCAGCCGCAATGTCGGCGCCCTGCGACGTCTGGTTCCCTTCGCCCGACGCCGCAAGGGCGAGGCGGCAGGCGCGCTGGTGTTCCTGATCGGCGCGACGGCGGCGACCCTTGGTCTGTCTGGCGCCGTGCGCCTGCTGGTGGACGCCCTGACGACGCCGGACATTTCGCCCGAGCGGGTCAATCTGTGGTTCGCCCTGATCGGGGGCGTGGCCCTGGCCTTGGCCCTGTCCTCGGCCCTTCGATATTTCTTTGTCACCAAGCTCGGCGAGCGTGTGGTGGCCGACCTGCGCGAGGCCGTCTACGCGCACATCCTGACCCTGCACCCAGGCTTCTTCCTGCGCACCCGCACCGGCGAGGTGCTGTCGCGGCTGACCACCGACATCCAGATCGTCGAGAGCCTGATGGCCACCTCGGTCTCGGTGGCCCTGCGCAACCTGCTGACGCTCATCGGCGCCCTGGTCCTGCTGGTCTGGGTCAGCCCTGGCCTGACCGCCCTGGTCCTGATGATCTTCCCCTTTGTGCTCGCGCCGCTGTTCCTGTTCGGTCGCCGGGTGCGCCGGCTGACCGTCTCGACCCAGGATCAGTTCGCCCAGGCCGTCGGTCAGGCTGGCGAGACCCTCGACGCGCTGGAGACCGTCCAGGCCTTCGGTGGCGAAGCCGCCGCCGCCCGGTCCTTCGATGGGGCCGTGGAGCGAGCCTTCGAGACATCCCTGCGCCGCATGACGGCGCGGGCCGTGATGACCGCCCTGGTGATCGCCCTGGTGTTTGGCGGCGTGGTGGCCATCTTCTGGCTGGGGGTGCATGCAGGCCTGCGCGGCGAGATGAGCTGGGGGGCGCTGTTCCAGTTCGCCTTCCTGGCGGTGATGGCCGCCGGCGCGGTCGGCGCCCTGGGGGAGACCTGGGGGGACGTCCAGAAGGCCGCCGGCGCCATGGACCGCATCGCCGAACTGCTCGACGCCCGTCCGGGCATCGCCGCGCCTGTCAGCCCGGCCATCCTGCCCATGCCGTCAGGGGGCTCGGTCGCCTTTGAGGGCGTGACCTTCGCCTATCCCGGCCGCCCCGACATGCCGGCCCTGCGCGACTTTACCCTGAACGTCGCGCCGGGCGAGCGGGTGGCCCTGGTGGGGCCGTCGGGCGCGGGCAAGAGCACGGTCTTCCGCCTGCTGCTCCGCTTCTATGATCCGGACCAGGGGGTGATCCGCCTGGATGGAACCGACCTGCGGCTGGCTGACCCGCGGGAGGTGCGTGAGCGCATGGCCCTCGTGGCCCAGGACTCGCCGCTGTTCTCGGGCTCGGCCGCCGATAACATCGCCTTCGGCCGCCCGGGCGCCCAGCCGGAGGACATCCTGGCCGCCGCCCAGGCCGCCCAGGCCCGCGGCTTCATTGAGGCCCTGCCCGAGGGCTTCCAGACCCCCCTCGGGGACCGGGCCCGCTCCCTGTCAGGCGGTCAGCGCCAGCGGCTGGCCATCGCCCGGGCCCTGATCCGCCAGGCGCCCATTCTGCTGCTGGATGAGGCCACCAGCGCCCTGGACGCCGAGAACGAGCGGCTGGTGCAGGCGGCGCTCGACGAGGCCATGACGGGCCGCACCACCCTGGTCATCGCCCACCGGCTGGCCACAGTGCTCAAGGCCGACCGGATCGTGGTCATGGACCAGGGCCAGGTGGTCGAGCAGGGGACCCATGCCGCGCTCTCGTCACAGGGGGGACTCTATGCTCGCCTCGTCGCCCTGCAGTTCGGCCAGGCGGCCTGAGCCTCGAGGCCTGCTGATCTAAGCGCCGAACATCTCCTGGCGAACCTTCACCGCTAGCTCCGGAAAGTCGGTGAAGACGCCATCGGCGCCCGCGCCATACACGGCGCGGAGCAGGGCCGCGGCGTCCCCATGCCCCGCCGGATCGTCACCTTGCCGCAGGGCGGCGGGGAGGAAGCTGTTCTCCGAGCGAACGGTCCAGGGGTGGACCTTCATCCCTGCCGCCTGGGCCCTGGCGATCAGGCCGGTGGCGGCCAGACCCGGCGCGTTCACGTCCAGCACCAGCTTCAGTTCCGGCCCCAGGCCATCGGCGAACTCGGCCAGCTCGGCCAGCATCCCGTCTGACAGGGTTCCGGCGCCGACCAGCATCACCGTGGGCGCCTGGCTGCGGGCGCGGAAGGCGCGCAGGGGCTTGGGCTCGAAACACTGGACGAAGACCGGCGCATCCCGGCGGTCGAGTCCGTTGTCGCGCAGGGCCGCGGCCAGGCTCGCCCCCATGGGCAGGCCGCGGGCCTCGAAATAGGTGGGGTGCTTCATCTCGGGATAGGTCCCGATGGTCCGTCCCGTCCGCCGGCTCTCGGCGTTGGCGAGATCGAGCACCTCCTGGAAGGTCGGGATGGCCGCCTGGCCGTCGAAGGCCGCGCTGCCGGGCCGCAGGTCCGGCAGCCGCTCGCGGGTCCGCAACGTCTTCAGTTCAGCCAGGGTGAAGTCCTCGGTGAACCAGCCCTCCACCTTGACCCCGTCGATGAGCCGTTCCGTGCGCCGGTCGGCGAAGTCCGGACGATCGGCGACGTCGGTGGTCTCCGAGATCTCATTCTCGTGCCGGGCGACCAGCACCCCGTCCCGGGTCATCACCAGGTCCGGCTCGATGAAGTCGGCGCCCTGCTCGATGGCGCGCTGATAGGACATGAGGGTGTGCTCAGGCCGCTCGCCGCTGGCGCCCCGGTGGGCGATGACCAGGGGGCGGGCTGTGACGGGCTGGGCGAGCCCGGGCTGCGCCAGGGCGGCCAGGGCCAGGGGGGCGGACGCCGTGAAGGCGCGACGGGTGAGGGCGCTCATGGCCCCGATCTAGCCGCCTCTTGTGACGGTTGCGTCAAGCCGAGACGGCCAAGCCTCAGGCTGCGGCGCGCAGGCGCTCCAGCAGCAGGGGGTGGAGTTCGAGATTGGCCGTGCAGACCGAGCCGGACGTCAGGACATCTTCGCCCCCGTCGGCGTCGGTCACCTTGCCGCCCGCCTCGGTGATCAACAGGATGCCTGCGGCCAGGTCCCAGCGGTTGAGGTCACGCTCCCAATAGCCGTCGAACCGGCCCGCCGCCACATAGGCCATGTCCAGCGCCGCCGAACCAAAGCGGCGCACGCCGGCCACCCGCTGGCTGATCTGGTGCAGCTCCTTGAGGAACTTGGCGTGCTGGCCGTGGCCCAGGAAGGGGATGCCCGTAGCGATCACCGACTCGTCGAACCGGGTGCGGGCGGCCACCCGCAGGCGGTGGTCGTTGAGGAAGCAGCCCTTGCCCTTCTCAGCCCAGAATAGCTCGTTGCTGACAGGGTTGTAGGTCAGGGCCGCGACGATGGCGCCCTGGCGCTCCAGGGCGATGTTGATGGCGAAGTGCGGGATGGCGTGCAGGAAGTTGGTGG
The DNA here is from genome assembly GCA_027489335.1 of Caulobacteraceae bacterium. Taxonomy (GTDB): domain Bacteria; phylum Pseudomonadota; class Alphaproteobacteria; order Caulobacterales; family Caulobacteraceae; genus Phenylobacterium. The sequence goes on from JAIXZX010000009.1 coordinate 68,300, forward strand.
TGCCGTCCAGGGGATCGACGATCCAGGTGTGAGTCTTGTCGGTGCCCTCGATCATGCCCCGCTCTTCCCCCAGGAAGCCGTAGCCGGGGCGCGCCGCGGTCAGGGCCTCGAAGATGGTCTGCTCGGCCTTGATGTCGGCGGCCGAGACGAAGTCGGCGGCGCTCTTCTTGGAGACCTGCAGTTCGGCCAGTTCGCCGAAGTCGCGGTTGAGCCCTCGCGCGGCCTTACGGGCGGCGTCGGACATGACTTTCAGAAGTGCGGTCTGCGTGGCCACGGTCTGTTCCAGTGCGCGCAAGGGACGGGCGGCGGTGGTCGGCGCTCGGGCGGGAAATGGGCGGCGGAACCTAGTCGCCGCGCCGCCCGATGGCAAGGCGGGCGATCAGCGCCCTATTGACCGACGCTGGCGGCGGCGCGGGCGGCCACGCCTCGGGCGATGGCCGCATTCAGTTCGCGGACGGCGACAGCGGGCCCTTCGGGGTGGGCCCAGACTCCGGCTGAGACGGCCAGGAAATCGGCGCCGGCCGCGGCCAGCCCCTCGGCGGTGTCGACCGTGATCCCACCGATCGCCACGCAGGGGATCTCCATGGACTCCTGCCAGATGGTCAGCAGTTCAGGCTCCGCCCGCGTCGAAGCGTCCTTGGTGGTCGTGGGGAAGAAGGCGCCAAAGGCCACATAGTCGGCGCCGGCTTCGGCGGCCTCCATGGCCAGATGGCGGCTGTCGTGGCAGGTGACGCCGATCATGGCGTCCTTACCCATGATCCGTCGCGCATCGCGGCAGGGCGGGTCGTCCTGGCCCACATGGACCCCGTCGCAGCGAAGAGCGGCGGCCAGGTCGGGCCGGTCGTTGAGGATGACGGCCACGTCCCGGCTATGGGCGATGGGCATGATGACGTCGACGGCGGCGGCGATCACCGTGTCGGGCGCGCCTTTCAGCCTGATCTGCAGGGCGGCCACGTCGCCGGCGTCCAGGGCCTGGGCCAGGGTGTGGCCGAAGGCCGCCAGGTCGTCGATGGCCGGCGGGGTGAGCAGGTAGAGGCGGCAGTCAGGGGTCGTGGTCATGACCCCGCTTCTAGCCCCAGGCTGGGGCGATGGGGAGGGGGCTCATTCCAGGCCGAGCAGGGCGCGTAGGGCGTAGGCCACGGCTCCGGTGGCCGCCATCCCCGCGAGCGCCAGAGCGATGAACCAGGCCAGCCGGCGATGGAGCGGCGGACGGGGGGCCTCAGCGTCCGGCGGACCCTCAATGATATCCGGCATCGGCGCCCACCTTGCCGCGGAACACCCAATAGACCCAGACGGTGTAGGCCAGGATCACGGGCAGCAGGATCGCCACCCCCACCAGCATCAGGCCGAGCGCATTCTCCGCCGAGGCCGCCTGGCGGAAGGTCAGGTCATAGGGGACGATGTTGGGGAAGAAGCCGACGGCCAGCCCCAGATAGCCGGATACGAAGACCGTGAGGCTCCCCAGAAAGGGCGCCACATGGCCGCCCTTGGCCAGGCCCCAGACCACGAAGCCGAGGCCCGCGAGACCCAGCAGGGGGATGGGGGAAAGCAGGGCGAGGCGGGCGAGATCGAAGGCGCCGTCCTCAAACCCCCAGCGGAGCGCCACCTGCGGGTGGACGAACAAGGTGGCGAAGCTGACCACCGCTAGCAGGGCGGCGCTGGCCAGGACCGCGCGCCAGGCCCAGCGCCGGGCGTCGCCGTGCAGGTCATCTTCGGTCCGCCAGATCAGCCAGGTGGAACCCAGGAGGGCGTAGCCGGCGGTCAGGCCGACGGCCACCAGCAGGGTGTAGGGGGTGAGCCAGTCGAAGGGGCCGCCGCCGAACGCCTCGCCGTTGAGCGTGACTCCCTGGATAAAGCCCCCCAGCACCAACCCCTGCGACAGGGCCGCCACGGTCGAACCGCCGGCGAAGGCGCCGGTCCAGAAGGCCTTGCCGCGGGTCCGCCCCCGGGCGCGGAACTCGAACGCGACGCCTCGCAGGATCAGGGCCATCATCATCAGCAGGATGGGGATGTAGAGGGCCGGCATGATGATGGCGTAGGCCAGCGGAAAGGCGGCGAACAGCCCGCCGCCGCCCAGGACCAGCCAGGTCTCGTTGCCGTCCCAGTAGGGGGCGATGGTGTTCATCATCGTGTCCCGGTCCCGTGGTGAGCGGGCGAAGGGGAACAGGATGCCGATGCCCAGGTCGAAGCCGTCGAGCATCACATAGAGCAGCACGGCCAGGGCGATGATCCCGGCCCAGATCAGGGGCAGGTCGAGGTCCATCAGCGCGTCTCCTGGCCAGATGGGCCGGGATCCTCCGGCGTGGCCGCCAGGGGTGTGCCTGGCGCCCGGTTCTCGCGGGGCGGTGGCTCATGGGCGCCGGCCACCGGCCCCTCCGCCAACAGGCGCAGGATGTAGAGCGCCCCGACGCTGAAGACGATGGCGTAGACCACCAGGAAGGCGAGCAGCGAGGCTGAAACCGCGCCGGCCCCGATGGGCGACACCGCATCCTCCGTGCGCAGGACGCCATAGATCACATAGGGCTGGCGGCCCACCTCGGCCACGATCCAGCCGGAGATCACCGCTACGAAGCCGGCCGGCCCCATGGCCACACAGGCCCGCAGGAAGGCGGGGCTGCGGGTGGTGCGCCCCCGCCAGGCGAGCCAGGCTCCCCAGAAGCCGAGGGCGATCATGGCCAGCCCCAGGCCCACCATGACGCGGAAGGCCCAGAAGACGATAAAGACTGGCGGGCGGTCCTCCGGCGCGAAGGCGGTCAGTCCCTGGACCTCTGCGTCCATCGCGCCAGCGGTAATCAGGCTGCCGAGCTTGGGAATGGACAACTCCCAGTGATTGCCTTCGATCTCGCGGTCGGGCCAGGCGGCGATGTGGAAGGCCTGTTCGCTGCGGGTCTCCCAGAAGGCCTCGATGGCCGCCAGCTTGGCCGGCTGGTGCTCAAGGACGTCCTTGCCCGACAGGTCGCCCGCCAGAAGCTGCAACGGGGCGACGATGGCCAGCATGCCGATGGCCATCTTGAGCGCCATGGCCGACTCCGCCTCGCTGGCGTCTTTCAGCAGCCGGAACGCGCTGGCGGCGGCCACCACCAGGGCGGTGGTGAGATAGGCGGCCAGGACCATGTGGGTCAGGCGCATGGGGAAGGTGGGCGAGAAGATCACCTGCAGCCAGTTCACCGCCACCAGGCCTTCCTCCACCGTGCCGGCGAAGCCCGACGGGCTCTGCATCCAGCTATTGGCCGAGATGATCCAGAAGGCTGAGGTCAACGTGCCGAACGCCACCAGCACGGTGGAGGCGAAATGAAGCCCCGGGCCAACCTTCTTCCAGCCGAACAGCATCACCCCCAGGAAGCTCGCCTCCAGGAAGAAGGCGGCCAGCACCTCGAAGGCGAAGAGGGGCCCAATGACCGGACCGGCCACGGCGGAAAAGACGCTCCAGTTGGTGCCGAGCTGGTAGCTCATCACCACGCCGCTGACGACGCCCATGCCGAAGGACAGGGCGAAGATCTTCACCCAGAACAGGTAGAGGGTCTTGAAGGTCTCATTGCGGGTCAGCAGCCACAGGCCCTCAAGAACGGCCAGGTAGCTCGCCAGTCCTATGGTGAAGCTTGGAAAGATGATGTGGAAGGCGATGGTGAAGGCGAACTGGATTCGCGACAGAAGCAGCGCGTCGAATTCCATCTGGCCCTCACGCTCCAGGCGGCTTGTTACAAGCGGGCGGAGTCTTGCGCCCGCAGGCCGCCCTTACCAAGGCTGCGTGGCGCGTCATAGAGTCGCGGCGGGTGGCGTCAACCAAGCTGCAAATGACTTGCAAGGACGTTCGCATCTGTTAGATGTCGGTGGGTCGCTTCAGGAGTCGCACCGCTCGTGTACGTCTGTAATTGCAACGGTATTCGCGAACGTGAGGTTCGCGCCGCGGTCGCCTCAGGCGCCACCCGGCCGTCGGAAATTTTCCGCGCGTGCGACGCCAAGCCCCAATGCGCCCGGTGTGTCTGCGACATGCGCGAGATCCTCCAGGAACAGCGTCAGGCCCTGCGCTACGCCGCCGAGTAGAGCGGCCCTTTAAGGTCCCCGCGCTGTTTTCTTCGACAGCGCAAATCACTTGCAAACATAGGCTTTGACACGACGCGGCCTTCGCATGAGGTTGCGTGAAATTCTGTATGCGGCGTGAGGAAAGGAGCCACACATGCAAGGCGATAAGGCTGTCATCCGAATGCTGAACGCAGTGCTCACCAATGAGCTGACTGCTGTGAACCAGTATTTTCTGCATGCGCGCATGTTCGAAAACTGGGGACTGCGTCGACTCGGCAAGATCGTCTATGAAGAATCCATCGGCGAGATGAAGCACGCCGACAAACTGATCAACCGCATCCTCTTCCTCGAGGGCCTGCCCAACCTGCAGGACCTGCACAAGCTCAAGGTTGGCGAGACCGTCGGCGAATGCCTGGAGTCCGACCTGGCGGTCGAGACCGGCGGCCGGGCGACCCTGATCGAAGGCATCCAGCTCTGCGAAGGCGTCGCCGACTATGTGTCGCGCGAACTGCTGCGGGAGATCCTCTCCGACACCGAAGAGCACATCGACTACCTCGAAACCCAGCTCCTGCTCCTGAAGTCGCTTGGCGAAGCCAACTTCATGCAGAGCGCCATGGGCGAGATGGAGGGCTAGGCGCTCCAGCGATCTCGCTTCGCGGCGGACATGAAAACGCCGGCCAGGTCGCCCTGGCCGGCGTCGTCGTCTTTGGAAGGCTGGATACGCCTATTCGGCCGCCTGGCGGTTGACGCCGATCTTCGGGTCCAGTTCGCCTGAGGCATAGCGCTTGGCCATGACCGAGAGCGGCAGCGGCTTGATCTTCTCGGCCCAGCCGGCGCAGCCGAATTCCTCGAACCGCTGCTGGCAGACCGAGCGCATGGCGTCCATGGCGGGCTTCAGATACTTGCGCGGGTCGAACTCCGACGGGTTCTCGGCGAACACCTTGCGGATGGCGCCGGTCATGGCCATCCGGTTGTCGGTGTCGATATTGATCTTGCGCACGCCGTGCTTGATGCCGCGCTGGATCTCTTCCACCGGCACCCCCCAGGTCTGGGGCATCTGGCCGCCGTACTGATTGATGATGTCCTGCAGGTCCTGCGGCACCGAGGACGAGCCGTGCATCACCAGGTGGGTGTTGGGCAGGCGGCGGTGGATCTCTTCGATCACGTTCATCGCCAGAACGTCGCCGTCCGGCTTGCGGGTGAACTTGTAGGCGCCGTGGCTGGTGCCCATGGCGATGGCCAGCGCATCCACCTGGGTGGCCTTCACGAACTCGACGGCCTGGTCGGGATCGGTGAGCAGCTGGTCATGGCCGAGCTTGCCCTCGAAGCCGTGGCCGTCTTCCTTCTCGCCCATGCCGGTCTCGAGGCTGCCCAGCACGCCCAGTTCGCCCTCCACGCTGGCGCCGACCCAGTGGGCCATGTCCACCACGTTCTTGGTGACCTTGACGTTGTAGTCGTAGTCGGCGGGCGTCTTGGCGTCGGCCATCAGCGAGCCGTCCATCATCACCGAGGTGAAGCCGAACTGGATCGCCGTGGCGCAGGTGGCCTCGTTGTTCCCGTGGTCCTGGTGCATGCAGATCGGGATGTGCGGATACATTTCGGCGAGCGCATCGATCAGGTGCTTCAGCACGATGTCGTTGGCGTAGGAGCGCGCGCCGCGGCTGGCCTGGATGATCACTGGCGCATTGACCGCATGGGCGGCCTCCATGATCGCCAGGCCCTGTTCCATGTTGTTGATGTTGTAGGCCGGCACGCCATAGCTGTGCTCGGCGGCATGATCGAGAAGCTGTCTCAGGGTAATCCGGGCCATCGCCGTATCCGTCCGTTTCTCTCTTTGTCTCTTACTGGCTCAGAGCCGCCACACCGGGCAGGGTCTTGCCTTCCATCCATTCAAGGAACGCGCCGCCGGCCGTAGAGACGAAGGTCAAGTCGTCTGCGCAGCCCGCCGCGTTCAGAGCCGCCACCGTATCACCGCCGCCGGCCACGGCCACCAGCTTGCCAGCCTTCACCAGCGAGGCCGCGTGGCGGGCCGCGGTGACGGTGCCCTTGTCGAAGGGCGGCATCTCGAACACGCCCAGCGGGCCGTTCCAGATCAGGGTCTTGGAATTGTCCATCGCCCGGCAGAGGCGCTCAACCGTCTCTGGGCCGGCGTCGAGGATGCGCTCATGCTCGTCCACGGCGCCCAGGCTTCGGACGCGCGCCGGCGCGCCCGGCGCCATCTTCTCGGCCACCACGATGTCCAGGGGCAGAAAGAGCTTGCAGTTATGCTGGCCGGCGAGGCGGATGATGTCCCGGGCGGTCTCGGCCATGTCCTTCTCGCAGTAGGACGCGCCGACATCGTGGCCCTGGGCGTAGAGGAAGGTGTTGGCCATGCCGCCGCCTATGGCCAGCTTGTCGAGCTTGGTCACCAGGTGGCTGAGCAGGTCGAGCTTGGTCGAGACCTTCGAGCCGCCGACAATACCGAGGACCGGGCGCTCGGGATTGCCCAGCGCCTTCTCAAGGGCCGACAGCTCCAGTCGCATCTGCTCGCCGGCATAGGCAGGCAGCACGTGGGCCAGGCCCTCTGTGGAGGCGTGGGCCCGGTGCGCGGCCGAGAAGGCGTCGTTCACATAGAGGTCGCCATTGGCGGCCAAGGCCTTGGCGAAGGCGGGGTCGGCGCCCTCTTCGCCGGCGTGGAAGCGGACGTTCTCCAGCAACAGCACGTCGCCGGGCCGCAGGGCGTCCACCGCAGCGGCGGCCACCTCACCGACGCAGTCGGCGGCGAAGGCGACCGGCGCCCCGAGCACCTTGGCCAGGGCCGGGACGATGGGCGCCAGGCTCATCGACGGCGTCACCTTGCCCTTCGGGCGATCGAAGTGGGCGAGCAGCACCACCTTGGCGCCGCCCTGGCGCAGCTTCTGGATGGTCGGGACCGCAGCCTGAAGGCGGGTGTCGTCGGACACCTCCCCCTCATGCATCGGCACGTTGAAGTCCACACGCACCAGGGCGCGCTTCCCGGAAAGATCCGCGTCGTCGAGAGTCTTGAAGGTCATGGGCCCTGGCGGTCAAGGAGGCGGGAGTGCGGTCTCCGTCCCCGGGCCGCCAAGGCCCGAGGTCGGAGCGCTCGGGGCGGCTTGGTTCTAGATCAGCTTGGCCATGGCGAGCGCGGTGTCGCTCATGCGGGTCGAAAAGCCCCACTCGTTATCATACCAGGACAGGACGCGGCCGAGCTGGCCTTCGATGACCTGCGTCTGGGGCAGAGCCGCGGTGGAGGAGGCGGCGATGTGGTTGAGGTCGATGGACACCAGCGGGTCGTTAGAGGTGTCGAGCACGCCCTTCATGGCGCCGTCGGCGGCGGCCTGCAGGGCGGCGTTGATCTCGTCCTTTGTCACCGAGCGGCCCGGAACGAACTTCAGATCGACCACCGAGACATTGGGGGTCGGCACGCGGATCGATGAGCCATCCAGCTTGCCGGCCAGTTCCGGCAGCACCAGGCCCACGGCCTTGGCCGCGCCGGTGGAGGTGGGGATCATGGACATGGCCGCGGCCCGGCCCCGGTAGGGGTCCTTGTGCATGGTGTCGAGCGTCGGCTGGTCGCCGGTATAGGCGTGGATCGTGGTCATGTAGCCACGCTCGATGCCGCACAGCTCATGGATCACCTTGGCGATGGGGGCCAGGCAGTTGGTGGTGCATGAGGCGTTGGAGACGATCAGGTCGTCCTTGGTCAGGACGTTGTGATTGACCCCGAAGACGATGGTCTTGTCCGCGTTGTCGCAAGGCGCCGAGACCAGCACGCGCTTGGCGCCGGCTTCCAGATGGGCGGCGGCCTTTTCCTTGGTGGTGAACAGGCCGGTGCATTCCAGGGCGATATCGACGCCCAGTTCCTTGTGCGGCAGTTCGGCCGGGTTGCGGATCGCCGTCACCTTGATCGGCCCGCGGCCGACATTGATCGTGTCTCCGTCCACGGTGACCACGCCAGGGAACCGTCCGTGCACGCTGTCATAGCGCAGCAGGTGGGCGTTGGTCTCGACGGGGCCCAGATCGTTGATCGCCACCACTTCGATGTCGGTGCGGCCATGCTCGATGATCGAGCGCAGGACGAGCCTGCCGATGCGGCCGAAACCGTTGATGGCGACGCGGACGGTCATGGTGGTGTTCTCCTGGCGGGATAAGGGTCGGCGGGCGACGTTTTCCGATTGTTTTGCCGGGGTTTTGTGCGGGCGCCCGCGCGCGAGTCAAGCGCTAGTACGCCCGAAAGGGTCATGGAGTCCGTCAGGCGGCGGCCGGGGCGCCCGCACCGCCACAGGCGCCTCAGTCGCCCTTGACCACGCGGACCTTGGCCGCAGCCTCCAGGGCCCGCGCCCGGGCGGCCTCGATGGTGGCGGCCCGCGCCAGCGCCACGCCCATGCGACGGCGTTCGAAGGCCTCGGGCTTGCCGAACAGACGCAGGTCCGCGCCGGGCACGGCCAGGGCCTCAGCCACGCCCTCAAAGGCCACGCCACGGGCCTCCATGCCGCCATAGATCACCGCGCTGGCGCCGGGCTCGCGCAGAGTGACGTCCACCGGCAGGCCGAGGATCGCCCGGGCGTGCAGGGCGAACTCGCTCTGCGCCTGGGTCGCCAGGGTCACCAGGCCGGTGTCGTGGGGTCTTGGGCTGACCTCGGAGAACCAGACCTCGTCGCCCTTCACGAACAGCTCGACCCCGAAGAGGCCAAGGCCCCCCAGGCTGGCGGTGACGCGGGCGGCGATCTCCCGGGCGCGCTTCAGGGCCAGCGGGCTCATGGCTTGCGGCTGCCAGCTTTCCACATAGTCGCCCTGGACCTGACGGTGGCCGATGGGTTCGCAGAAATGGGTGGCCACCTCGCCGTCGGGGCCGCGGGCCCGCACGGTCAGCTGGGTGATCTCGAAATCGAAGTCGATGCGCCCCTCGACGATGACCCGGGCCTGTTCGACCCGGCCACCCTCCAGGGCGTAGCGCCAAGCCTCGGCGATGCCCGCCTCATCCTGCACATAGGACTGGCCCTTGCCCGAGGAGGACATCACCGGCTTGACGAAGCAGGGATAGCCGACGCCCGCGGCCCCGGCCGCCAACTCGGCCTCTGTGGAAGCGAAGGCGTAGGGCGATGTGGCCAGACCCAGCTCTTCGGCGGCCAGACGGCGGATGCCCTCGCGGTTCATGGTCAGCTGGGCGGCCCGGGCTGTGGGGATCACCACGGAGAGGCCCGCCGCTTCGATCGCCGCCAGCTCGTCGGTGGCGATGGCCTCGATCTCCGGCACGATCAGGTGGGGCCGTTCGGCCTCCACCACGGCGCGCAGGGCCTTGGCGTCCGTCATGGCTATGACGTGGCTGCGATGAGCCACCTGCATGGCGGGCGCATCGGCGTAGCGGTCGACGGCGATCACCTCGCAGCCCAGGCGCTGCAGCTCGATGGCCACCTCCTTGCCAAGCTCGCCCGAGCCCAGCAGCAGGACGCGCAGAGCGCTTGGCGAGAGCGGCGTGCCCAGGCGCATCAGGCCTAGACCTTGGCCTGGACGGCGTCGGCCACGGCCTCAGCGGTGATGCCGAACTCCTTGTAGAGCCGCTCGTAGGGCGCGCTGGCGCCGAAGCTGGACATGCCGACGAAGACGCCGTCCTCGCCGATGAACCGCTCCCAGCCGAGGCTGACGGCGGCTTCCACCGCCGCGCGCACAGGCGCCTTGCCGATCACCGAGGCGCGGTACTCCGGGCTCTGGGCCGAGAACAGCTCCCAGCAGGGGACCGAAACCACCCGGGTCGGCACCCCGCGGGCCTGCAGCAGGTCGCGGGCCGCCAGCGCGATGGAGACCTCGGACCCGGTGGAGAAGATGGTCGCCTGGGCCTCGCCATCGGCGGCGCGCAGCTCATAGGCGCCCCGGGCCGACAGGTTTTCAGCCATAGGCTCGGTCCGGGCGGCCGGCACCTTCTGCCGCGACAGGGCCATGATCGAGGGCGTGGTCGGCGTCGACAGAGCCAGCTTCCAGCACTCGGCGGCTTCCACCGCGTCAGCCGGGCGATAGACGTTCAGGTTCGGCATGGCCCGCAGGGAGGCCAGGTGCTCCACCGGCTGGTGGGTGGGTCCGTCTTCGCCAAGGCCGATGGAATCGTGGGTCATCACATGGATCACCCGCGCCCCCATCAGGGCGCCCAGCCGGATGGCCGGGCGGCTGTAGTCGGAGAACACCATGAAGGTGCCGGAATAGGGGATGACGCCCCCGTGCAGGGCCATGCCGTTCATGGCCGCGGCCATGCCGTGCTCACGGATGCCGTAATGCACATAGCGGCCGGCATAGTCCGGGGCGTCGAAGGCCGGCGTGCCCTTGACGAAGGTGTTGTTCGATCCGGTCAGGTCGGCCGAGCCGCCGACCATTTCCGGAATGGCGGGGACCAGCTGCTCCAGCGCTGCGCCGGAGTGGACCCGGGTGGCGTTGGCCGGGGCGGTCTTGGCCATCTCGGCGATGTGGGCGTCCAGGCGCTCGAAGGCGCCGACCGGAAGCTCGCCGGCCATGGCCCGCTGGAACTCCGCCTTCAGGGGCGAAGCGCCCAGCGCCTTTTCCCAGCTCTTGCGGGCCTTGCCGCCCTTGCGGCCGGCCGAGCGCCAGGGCTTGTAGACCTCGTCAGGGATGACGAAGGGCTCGTGGCTCCAGCCCATGGCCAGGCGGGAATCGGCGATCTCGTCGTCGAACAGGGTGTAGCCGTGGCTGTGGGGGTCGCCTTCCTTGCGGCCGGCGCCCTTCGAGATCTTGGTCTTGCAGGCGATCATGGTCGGCTTGTCCTGCCGCGTGGCCCAGCGCAGGGCCGCGGCGATCTTGCCGAAGTCGTGGCCGTCCACGGCCTTCACCGCCCAGCCGGCCGCCTTGAAGCGGGCCATCTGGTCGCCGGTCTCGGCGATGGTCGCCTCGCCGTCGATGGTGGTGTTGTTGTCGTCGAACAGGACCGTCAGCTTGTTCAGCTTGAAGCGCCCGGCCATGGAGATGGCCTCCTGGCTGACGCCCTCCATCAGGCAGCCGTCGCCGGCGATCACCCAGGTGCGGTGGTCGACCAGATCATCGCCGAAGCGGGCGGCCAGATGACGCTCGGCCATGGCCATGCCCACAGCCGTGGCGACGCCCTGGCCCAGCGGGCCGGTGGTGGTCTCCACGCCCGGGGTATGGCCGTATTCCGGATGGCCGGCGGTCTTGGAGCCCCACTGACGGAAGTTCTTGATCTCGTCCATGGTGACGGCCTTGAAGCCGGTCAGGTGCAGCAGGGCGTAGATCAGCATCGAGCCGTGGCCCGCCGACAGGACGAACCGGTCCCGGTCGGCCCAGTCCGGCGTCGTCGCGTCATACTTCAGGAACTTCGACCACAGGACGGTGGCCACGTCGGCCATGCCCATGGGCATGCCCTGATGCCCCGACTTGGCGCGGTGGACGGCGTCCATGGAAAGGACACGGATGGCGTCGGCCATGGTCTGGAGCTGTGCGGGCATGAGCGTTCCGGGAAGACTGAAGGTCGCAAGGGGCGGGGCGCAGGCTGGCGGGGTCGCATGCACGGGCGCGGCGGTCAAGAAATGCGCCGCTTTCAGGCCACGCCCGGCGCGGGCTATAGATTAACGGACACACTTCTGGAGTCCTGAATGATCCGTGATCCCGCTAGCGAGAGCGCCATAGACCAGGCCGCCCGTCGGCTCGAACGCGCCATCGCCCTGCTGGAACAGCGCCTGGGCGAGGCCAGGGGCCGCGCCGGGCTGGAGGCTGGCGGCCTGTTCGACCAGGACCGCGCCAAGCTGGCCGCCGAACTGGACGAGGCCCGCGCCCGCGAAAAAGCCCTGGAGGCCGCCGGCGCGGAGGCGTCTGCCGCCCTGGGCCGGGCCATCGCCGAGATTCGCGAGGTTCTGGAGGCCGACGAGGCGCCCGACGCCAAGGGTTCAGCCTTCGACGAGGATGAACCGGAGCTTGATCTCGACCCGGCCTCTGACGCCGAAACCCCCGACCCCATGATCCGGGAGGACTGACCCATGGCCCAGGTGACCATTGAGGTGAACGGCCGGCCCTACCAGGTGGGCTGCGAGGATGGCCAGGAGGCGCATCTCCTGGAGCTGGTGCGGCTGTTCGACCGCCAGGTCCGCGCGGTCTCCCAGGACATGGGACAGCTGACGGAGACGCGGCTGTTCCTGATGGCGGCCCTGCTGCTGGCCGATGAGCTATGGGATTCCCGCAGCCGGATGTCGGGGGTTCAGGCGGAACTCGCCCGCTTGCAGTCCGACCGGGCGCGGATCGAATCCAGGGCCGTGGCGGCGCTGGATGGGGCGGCCAAGAAGATCGAGCAGCTGGCGGCGGAATAGGCCCGCGCACGCGCCTTGTTATCGCCCTGGCCCGCGCCTAGATTAGGCCTCGGCGGGTCTGCTGTGGCTCACGTCGAAGGCAACCTAATTCCTCCGACCTTAATTGTCTCGAAGGGAGCTGTCCCTGTCCGGCGCCGTGGCCCCGGACACATGGCGCCCACCTGGTTATCCAGGTCCGAGGGGATTAAAATCGTCCTTCACGGTTCTCGCGGCGCCGCCACCCTCGTCCCCTGATCGCTCAGCGACGTCGGTCGCGCGCGCATCCATCAGTCGCGTCCGCCCTGCTCTCGAAAGCGGCCTCTGTGAATGACTGCGAAGGGCAGCGACATTGACGTAAGCGGACGATCAAACCCCGAGAATGACACCACCAAAGGGGTGTGAGGAATCCTCACGAGATTGGCCGATGGCCCTCATCGTCCGCTCGAACTGATCGATGTGCGACCTGCTGATCTCGGTTGCCCCCAGGCCCACAGTGGTACGCAGTTCGTTTATGATGTCGATTGAAATCACCATCAGCCGTTGAGCCATATCCAAGTTGATCTTCGCTTCGGCATACGCATCCTCAACTCGCATACGCGCAGATTGATGAGCATAGACGGTGTTCCTCAGTCTTTCGATTTTGTCGGCGAGGGGCTTGGCTTCGGTGAATAGCGAAGTTAGCCGGGCTGCACCTTCCTGGGTCAGCTTTTCCGAGCACTCCCGCATAAGCCTGGGGATGCCGTTGACCTTAGGCCCCTGCGCGTAGGCCGCCGCTGTCCTCACATAGAATGAATAGCGATGAGCCAAGCTGTTAGCTGCCCAAAGGTCCATCATTGTTTCGCGATAGATCTCTGTGGTGTCCCACGCATTCTTATGGATGTGGAGGGACCAGAGATCATGATGGATGGCGGCCATGATGACGTTGCGCGTCACCATCTCTATCCGTTCCTCAAGGTCGATCATCCACACAACCTAGCCCCATGTCGGATGGCGGCAAGCAAACCTTCCCAAGGCTCGTTCTAGGTGGGGGCGGACGTTGTCGAGAACGCCACGCTACACTTAAAGGTCGATATAGAACGGCCCGCCGAACCACCAATGCACCTCTGTGACGACGCCGTCGTTCAGATGAAGGGTGATCACACCGTTTCTCCACGACTTGTCGCGATACAAGACTTCGCTGCGTCCCGCCAGGACTGGAGATGGCGGGTAGCTGCCAGCACCACGAGCCTTCTCTTCTTCAGTGGCGACTCGCCACAGAACAAATGTCGGCTCGAACTGAGATCGGATGGTTTTGTCGGCTTCCCGCCAGTGCATCCCCGGATGCAAGCCGAACCTGCTGCCAGACCTCAGGTTGCCAACTTCGGTGTGCAATCCAGCTTTCGTCAGGTCACTGTGGGGCCACCACGCCACCCATGCGGCAACGGGGCCTATGATTAGAATCACCGCCGCCAGCCAACGAATCATCCGCACCCTTGCCCCACTCACCGCCGCCTTGAAAGGCAAGCACTGGGGAGGCGTGTGCTCAAGCTCAAACGTTCGCAAGGGGTCGGCAGCGGTCGGGAGCGTGCATCCCAGGCCCGGAGGCTGGGTACGGATTCGCCAACGCGCATAGGGCCGGCGTTATCCTTGGGCTAGCCCTGAGCTTCGAACGCCCCGGCCTTAATGGCCTACGACGATTTCCCTTAGGCCCTCAGGTTCGGCTAAGAGCCTGGCGGTGAACCCTGTCTCCCACCAAAAGTCCGTTCTGCGGCGGCAGATGCGCAGCCTGCGTCTGGCGCTGGCGGCTGCCGATGGGCAGGCCGGCGCCTGCGCCGCCGCCCACGCGCCGCTGGCGCGGCTGGGGTCTGGCCCGGTGGCGGGCTACATCGCCCAGGGCGCCGAGCTTGATCCCGCGCCGCTGATGGCGGTCCTGGCCGAGGCCGGGGTCAGCCTCGCCCTGCCGACCGCTCTAAGCCGGGACGCGCCTCTGATCTTTCGCGCCTGGATGCCGGGCGCGGCCTTGTCGCCGGACGCCTTCGGAATTCCCGCCCCCCTCACCGACCAGCCGCAGGTAGCGCCCTCCGCCCTGATCGTGCCCCTGTTGGCCTTTGATCGCCGGGGCGGGCGGCTGGGCCAGGGGGCGGGCGTCTATGACCGGGCGATCGCGGCGCTGGGCGCCGAACATCGCCCCTTCCTGCTGGGCCTGGCCTATGCCGGCCAGGAGGTGGAGGACCTGCCCGTCGAGCCGCACGATCAGCGGCTGGACGCCATATTGACGGAAGCCGGGCTGATTGAAGTCCGCTAGGATGATCTGATGCGTTTCGCCTTTTTCGGAGATGTCGTCGGCCGGTCCGGCCGCGAGGGTCTCGCCGACCACCTGCCCATGTTGCGTCGCCAGCTCGGTCTCGAGTTCGTGGTCATCAACGCCGAGAACGCCGCCGCCGGCTTCGGGATCACCGAGAATACGGCCCGCGAGCTGTTCGACGCCGGCGCCGACTGCCTGACGCTGGGCAACCACTCCTGGGACCAGAAGGAGGCGCTGACCTATATCGTCCGCGAGCCCCGCCTGATCCGGCCGCTGAACTATTCGGTCCTGGCCGATGCGCCCGGCCGCGGCGCCAATCTGTTCGAGACCCAGTCGGGCCGCCGTATCCTGGTGATCAACCTGCTGGGCCGGGTCCATATGGATTCCCTCGATGACCCCTTCGCCGCCGTCGACCGGGAGCTGGAGAAGGCGCCGCTCGGCATGGTGTCGGACGCCGTCCTGGTGGACATGCACGCCGAGGCCACCAGCGAGAAGATGGCCATGGGCCATTTCTGCGACGGCCGGGCGAGCCTGGTGGTGGGCACCCATACGCACGTTCCCACCGCCGACTGCCAGATCCTGCCCGGCGGCACCGCCTATCAGACCGACGCCGGCGCCTGCGCCGACTATGACAGCGTGATCGGCAACCAGAAGGAAGAGCCTCTGCGGCGCTTCACCACCCGCATCTCCGGCGGCCGCTACAAGCCGGCTGAAGGCCCGGCCACGGTCTGTGGCGTCTTCGTCGAGACCGATGACGCCACGGGCCTTGCGGTCCGGGTCGAGCCGATCCGCGTCGGTGGCCGGCTCTCCGAAACCATCCCCCAGGTGGACTTGGCCCGGGCCTGAGGGCTCAGGCGCCTGGGCGCGGCGGCAGACTGTCCAGAGTCAGAACCCCGTCGCCATCCTGATCCAGCAGCCCAAAGCGCCGGGCCGCGGCCTTGCGCCACTCCTCCAGGCTGACTCGCCCGGACAGGTCCGCGTCGGCGCCGCGCACCGGATGGGGTTCGTTGAGCAGGCCAAACCGGGCCGCGCCCTCCCGCGTGGCGGGCGGGGCGGCGCGCCCCATTCCCAGCATCGGCCGCCTCGGCCGCTCGCCCTCGGCGCCAGGGCTGTGGCCGGCGCCGGGCGGCGGCCGCGCTCCGCCCAGGCTGCGGATCTCCGGGGCGATCTCCCGCTCATAGGCCTGGGTCTCGAAACCGTCGATGGAGCGGTTCTGGTCTGTGTCCAGCAGGCCGAACATACGGACGGCGTCGGCCTCGAACTCCGCCAGGGTCACCAGCCCGTCCGCATCGGCGTCGGCGCCCTTGAACCAGGCGGCCAGGCCTCCGGCCCCGCGGAACGGCTCGCCCGACGGGCTGATGAAGATCTCGCCGCCGCCTTGAGCCTCCCGGCCAGGGGGCGGGCCCGGAGGCGGGGCAGCTGAGGCGGCTGTGGCGGCGCTTGTCCAGAGGGCGGCCAGGGTCAGCAGGACCAGTCTTTGCATCGAAATCTCCCGTCTCGCCCGCCCTACAGTCCCGCTATCGGCGTCCGTTGCGGCGGAAATGGGTCCTGGGGTGACGGAAGCGGCGCCATCGGCGACTATGCTCCCCTGACTGACGGCCAATGGTCGTCCATACCGGGGGGAGGGCCGCATGCTGGCCAAGTTCATCGTCCGCGCCATTTTCGGCGCCATCGGCCTCTGGCTGTCTTCCATGCTGGTGGCCGGCGTGTCCTTCACCGACATGGGCAGCCTGATCCTGGCGGCGGTGCTGCTCGGGCTGGTGAACGCCGTGCTGCGGCCGATCCTGTTCATCCTGACCCTGCCGCTGACCTTCCTGACGCTCGGCCTGTTCCTGCTGGTCCTGAACGCAGCCATGATCGGCCTGGTAGCGGTGATGCTGCAGGGCTTCACGGTGGACGGCCTGTGGCCGGGCCTGGTGGCCGCCATCGTCACCGGCCTGACCAGCTGGGTCGGCCACATGCTGATCCGCGACGAGGCGAAGGGCTGAGCTAAACGACGCTCGTCAGCCGACCAAAGAAAAAGGGCGGAGCCGTGAGGCTCCGCCCTTTCCCGTTAGTGAGAAAGCCTGGGTTGGTTTGGACTTAGAAGTCCATGCCGCCCATGCCGCCCATGTCGGGCATGCCGCCGCCGGCCGCGCCGCCGCCCTTCTTGGGCGCCTCGACGATGGCCGCTTCGGTGGTGATCAGCAGGCCGGCGACCGAAGCCGCGTCCTGCAGAGCCGTCCGGACGACCTTGGCCGGGTCGATGACGCCAGCCTGGACCATGTCGACATATTCCTCGGTCTGGGCGTTGAAGCCGAAGGTGGCCGAGCCGTTTTCCAGAACCTTGGAGACGACGATCGAGCCTTCGACGCCGGCGTTCTCGGCGATCTGGCGGATCGGAGCCTGCAGGGCGCGGCGCACGATGGCGACGCCGGCTTCCTGGTCGTCATTGTCGCCCTTGAAGCCGTCCAGGATCTTGGAGGCCTTCAGCAGGGCGACGCCGCCGCCGGGAACAATGCCTTCTTCAACCGCGGCGCGGGTCGCATTGAGCGCGTCGTCGACGCGGTCCTTGCGGTGCTTCACCTCGACATCGGTGGAGCCGCCGACGCGGATGACCGCAACGCCGCCGGCCAGCTTGGCCAGACGTTCCTGCAGCTTTTCCTTGTCGTAGTCCGAGGTGGTGTCCTCGATCTGCTTCTTGATCTGGCCGATGCGGGCCTCGATGTCGGCCTTCTCACCGACGCCGTCCACGATGGTGGTGTCGTCCTTGGTGATGGTGACCTTCTTGGCCTTGCCGAGCATGTCGAG
>JAIXZX010000003.1 GCA_027489335.1 Caulobacteraceae bacterium
GCCGAGCCCTATGCCGTGGCCAGGGACGCCGACGCGGTGGTGATCATCACCGAATGGGATCAGTTCCGGGCGCTCGACCTCGACCGCCTGAAGGCGGCCATGACGACCCCGGTTCTCGTAGATCTGCGCAATATCTACCGGCCTGAGGACGTTAGAGGGCTCGGGCTGGACTACACCAGCATCGGGCGAGCCTAAGCGATGAGGGGGCGAGGGGCGGCTGTAGACGCAGTCATAATCGGCGCGCAGAAGGCTGGCTCCACAAGCCTCCAGGCAGGCTTGTCAGCGCATCCGGCTATCTATGCCCCAGGTGGCGAAGACCCGGTCTTCGAGCGGCAAGATCTCAATGAGGCGCAGCGTCAAGCGCACCTGGAACGACGTTTCCGTAGGGCTCACGATCGGGTGAGGCTCTTAAAGCGACCCAACTATCTAGGCCTCGACGGGCCCGCCTCCCGGCTTTTCAGCATCGCCCCCGACTGCCGCCTCCTGGTGATGCTGCGAGAGCCCCGGGAGCGGGCAGTCTCCGCATATGTTCACTACCAGCGGTTTGGCTTCCTCCCTGCTGAGCCCGTCGCGGAAGGTTTGGCGAAGGTGTTCGCTGGCGACTACGACGCGCAGTACGCTCGCGCCGCAGAGGTGCGGGAGTTTGGCCTTTATGCGGCTGCGCTAACGCGCTGGAGCGATGTGTTTCCCCGCGAGCAACTGCTCGTTGTGACCTTCGAGTCGTTCAAGATCGAGCCGCGCGCGGTCTTTGACAGGGCTTGCGCCTTTCTAGGCGTCCAACAGGGGCAATATCCTTCAGCTCTGTTCGAGAGAGCCAATGAAGGCGCCTATTCGCCCGACTCTATGGCGGCCTATCAGACCGTGAATGATGTGTTCTTCAGGTATTCTGAGGGGCGTATGACCCGGAGGCTTCGGCCGTCTTTGTCGCCGGCCAAGCTTCTGAAGGGTGTGTCGGCCCTGTCGCTGGCGCGGTCCGCGCGCCAGAGCAAAAGCGCCAAGCCGATCCTGCCACACGATCTGGCGGCTCGGATCTCCGACTACTACGCGCACGATTTGGCGCGGCTGGAGAAAGACTGGGGCATCAGCTTCGGCGCGCCAGCCATGGCGCCCCATGAATATCCTGAGCGCCAGCATGGCTGAGCATCGGCTCCTGATCTACCATGAGACAGATGGCCGGAAATACTTCCGGCTGCTGGACGACGTGTCGGCAGACCTCGGTTTGGCGCTCCCCCAATATCGTAACATTGTGGTGGTCAAGCGCTTGGCTAAGGATCTGGTCCGCCGGCAGCCAGGGCGAGAAGCCATCGCGCGCTTTGCGAACAACCTGCCGCTCCGCCTGTCGAGCGCTGGCCGGCGGGGGGAGGTCGTGGTGGCGGGCTTGCCGCCTTTCGATTTACGCGTTGGCCGATTGCTCGCCCTGGCGCGCCATAATCGCGTGATCTACCACAACTCCTGGCATGATTGGGGCGGCGACTTTCAGCCGCGCAGGTACGGTCCGCTGACCAAGCAGGCGAAGGCGTTGTGGCGCCGCTTCCTCTCCCATCCCAATGTGGAGACGGTTGCGGTCACGCCGCTTTCGCAGAAGGGTCTGGCCGACTTTGCCGGTCGAGAGACCCACCTCATACCGCATGCGGTCGAGGAGGGCTTCTACCTCGCCGCCCGCGAGGCGCTGGACCCGCCGGGTCCTATTCGCTTGCTTTATGTGGGTTACCTTGAAGAGCGTAAGGGTGTCCCGCTGGTTCTCGATCTGGCGGCGAGACTTGGCGTCACGGCGCAGGTCGTACTGGCCGGCGATGGGCCGCTACGTCGAGACGTGGAGGCTGCGCAGGCTTCAGGCCAGGTGACCTATCTCGGCCCCATCGGCGACCGGCGACGCATGATGGACGTGTTCGGGCAGGCCGACTTGCTGCTGGCGCCTTCCAAGCGCACAGCCAAGTGGGAAGAGTTGTTCGGCCGCGTCATTGTGGAGGCCTTCGCCTCTGGCGCTCCGGTGTTCGCTTCCGATCACGTGGGGCCCCGCTTGCTGATCCAGCCTGGAATCAATGGCGAATTGTTCGCTGAGGACGACATCGCCGCCTATGCCACGAAGATTGAGGCCTTGGCCGCCGACCGCGTGAGACTGGGCCGTATGGCTGATGCAGCGCGCGCCTCTGCGGCGCCATATGCAGACAGCGCGGTGTTCGATCTCTGGCGCGCTCTGATCGCCCGCAACCTCGCCGCGGCCGAGGCGCTGCGATGAGGGTCCTGCTGGTCAATGACTACTATCCCCCCCAGACGGTCGGCGGCGCGGAGGTCGTTGTGGCCGAACTGGCCGCGGCCCTCATCGGACGGGGCCATGAGGTAACTGTTTTGACGTCGTTCCAGGCTGAAAGTCTGGCCGGCGAAGAAATCCGCAGCACAGGCGCCCTGGCCCGCTACGGCGCACCGGGCGCAGAACGTTCCATCCTGAGCCGCGCCGAGCGGATGCTTCTAGCCCCGGAGCGGGTCGCCCCGGTGTTGGCGGAGGCCCTGGCTGGGGCTGGGCGCTTCGACGTGGTCCATACCCATAACTTGCGCCTGCTCGGGCTCTCCGCCTGGGCCTGGCTTAGTGCGCATGTCGCGCCGGTCGTCCACACGGCCCACGACTACTTTCTCGTCTGTCCATTCAGCGGGATGTACCGCGGTGGGCGAAGGTGTGAGGAGGCTTGTGGACGTTGTGCGCTCTACCACGCCCGCCGTCAGGACAGAATGTCTGCCCTGACTGGGCTTACGGCCCCCAGTCGTCATGTTCTTGAGTTGTTGGAGGCAAAGGTCGGCGGGGTGGCCAGAGTTCCCTGGCGGCGCGTCGTCCCCAATGGGGTTTCGCTTCCGAACAGGATGGCCCAGAGAACCCTGGCGACCGACGGAGCTCTGCGCGTCGGCTATCTGGGCCGCCTGGTGGACCGGAAAGGGATCCACGCCTTCCTGGCTGCCGCGTCGAGGCCCTATGAACAGCCCATCCGTTTCCTCGTTGCGGGCCGCGGAGAGGGCGCGAGTCAGGCCGCCGTGGAGGCTGCGGCGGCGCGGGGTGATATCGTCTATCTTGGCCACACTGATCGTGAGGCCTTTTTTGATCAGATCGATCTTCTGGTCGTCCCATCAGAGTGGGATGAGCCATTCGGCCTCGTCATCTCAGAGGCGCAACTGCGGGGCGTGCCGGTGCTGGCCAGCGCCCGTGGGGCCTTGCCGGAAATGTTGGCCGTCTGGGGCGGCGGCGAGGCTTTCGACGGGGAAGATCTGGGGCAGGCGCTTAGCGGTGCGCTCGTCCGACTGTGCGCAGAACCCGACCGCTTCAAGGCGTGGCTTACACGCTTGGATCGGCCGAGCGCTGAGGGCATGGGGTGGGCCGATGCCGCGGCCGCCTATGAAGAACTTTACCTCACGGTCGTCGCCGATGGCCAGAGATAGGTCAGAGCAGCGTCCATGGTGCTGAAAATCTTCAAGCGTGCTTTGGCGATTTTATCGGAGCCTCCGAGCCCAACTGCGCCGCGTCACCTTCCAACGCTCGACGGTATTCGGGGTCTTGCGGCGCTCATCGTGTTCGTCAGTCACGCCGCGAACCTAGGTTTCCTGCCGAGCATACTTGGCGGCGGTGCTGGCAAGCTCGGCGTGGCGATGTTCTTCATCCTGAGCGGATTCCTGATGTCATATCTCTATGGGGATGACGTATTCGGCAGGGATAGCGTATCCCGTTACTGGCGCCATAGATTGGCTAGGGTTCTTCCTCTGTACTTCTTGGTTGTGATTACATCTATTGGAATATCGGGCGCCGCAGGATTGTGGATATTTCCGATAGATGACGCACAGTCCATATTGGTCCATATGTTCATGATTCATGGGGTCAACACCCTGTGGACGATACCTGTTGAGGTCCATTTCTATCTGGCGTTCATCTTTATCTGGTGGATGGCAAGTCAGCGCCGCTTGGTGGCGGGGCTGATCATAGTCCAAGTGGCGGCGGCGGGGCTCGCCCTTGGCCTGCTCGGCCGCACCGACACCTATGTCATCTGGTTCTGGATTCATCTGTTTTTGCTTGGCGCAACCGTTGGGATGCTCTGGAAGCGGCGACACGTCCAGCTCACGGCGTTGCGGACTCGATGGTGGGCTCAAGCGCTTGGTTGGATCAGTCTCGGGGCGGTAGTCCTGGCCTTCCCCAAGGTGCGAGCCACTCTGGGTGCGCCCGTTCTGCCTGAGTGGGCCGACCCGTTGATTGTCGGCTCAGCCGCTGCTTTCCTACTCGCAATGCTGGTCGAGGTCGGACCCTCAGCCTGGATGAAGCACCGCTTCATGGTGTGGATGGGATCGATCTCGTATGGGTTCTACCTGATCCACTACCCGGTTCTGCGAACCCTGGAGCTGCACTTCCAGCCAACATCGACAATGTCAGGGTTGGGTCTGGCGCTCCTCGGACTGGGTGTGACTGCGCTTATCTCGCAAGTATCACTGATGATGTTTGAGCGACCAGTGCAGAAGCTGGTTGCAGAGGCGGGCGTTCGGACCGCCGGGGCATCCATGCCCAAGCAGGATAGAATTGGATAGTTGTAATGTGTCGCAGCTTCCAAATCGAATTGAGGGTCAGTTAGTGGAATATCGGCGAGATATAGACGGCTTGAGAGCGGTCGCCGTTGGCACTGTAGTGATATTCCATGCTTTTCCGCTGGCCCTGCCGGGCGGTTACATCGGCGTTGATGTTTTTTTTGTGATATCCGGATATTTAATCACGTCTATAATTCATAGAGAAATCCAAGAAAGCAGGTTCTCTATAAGAAAATTCTACGAGCGGAGATTTCGGAGAATCATTCCCGCTCTCATGTTTGCTATTGTGCTTACAACTATCGCCGGGTGGATAGTTCTGTCGCCACCAGACTTCACCGAGTACGGTGAAAGTCTTGTTGCTACGTCCGCGTTCATGTCGAATATATATTTCTGGCTAACAGGCGGATATTTTAGCGGGCCAGCTCACGAGAAGGCGTTGCTGCACACGTGGTCGCTGGCAGTTGAGGAGCAATTCTACGTCATTTGGCCTATTGTTCTCATCGCTCTCGCCAAAGTTCCACGGAAGTGGTTTGTAACCGCGTTCGCAGCCATCTTCCTTGGCTCCTTGTTCTTGGCCGAGTTCCGGTTAAGCGAGCAGCCGTTGGAAGTATTTTTCGGCTTCCACACCCGGGCTTGGGAGCTTCTGGTGGGCGCCGCAATCGCTGTCGGGCTTGTTCCGATGCTCAAGGGACGTCGCGTTGCCGACTTCCTTGTTCTGATGGGGCTGGCCCTTATCATTGGGAGCGCATTGCTTCTGCAGCCTGAAAGTCGCTTTCCAGGAATCGCCGCCCTACCAGCGTGCATTGGAACTTTGCTAGTTATCCAGTACGGCGCCGACGCCCAGACCGCATCAATACTCAGGCTGCGCCCTGTGGTATTCATTGGTCTCATCTCATACTCCCTTTATCTTTGGCATTGGCCGGTCCTGGTTCTGGGGCGACTCTCTCTAGAGCAGCCGCCCTCGACAGGGCAGACGTTCCTGATGCTTGTGGTCGCGGTCATCGGCGCTGTGGTGTCTTGGCGTTTTGTCGAAAGGCCGTTCCGCCGACCCAGTCCAGAGCGTCTGCCGCTATCCAGCTTCGCGCCCCCTATCGGGGCCCTGGCGCTGGCCGGCGCAGCGGGCGGCTTTCTGCTGCTGACTGATGGGGCGGAGTTTCGCGCTCCCCCGCAATCGCTTCGCTACGCCAGCGTTGGAGACGACTTCAATCCCAGGCGCGCCGCCTGCCTCACTGATCAATACAGTGGCCACGTCGCTCCATTAGATGGCTGCACCTTCGGCGGTGAACCGATCTCGATCGTCGTGTGGGGAGACTCTCATGCCGACGCCATAACGCCGGGGGTCGAGGAATGGGCCGTCCGGCAAGGGCTCGGTGGCCGGCAGATCACGAAGAGCGCCTGCCCACCGCTGCTGGGCGTGACCCTCGCGACGCTGGCCGGCCCTCGCCTTGGTTGCGCCAGGGCGAACTTGGAAACCCTGAAGGCAATCGAGATGACGCAGCCGGCGATCGTATTCCTGGCTGCTCGCTGGTCGCGCTACGTTGAGGCTTCACCTTCGCAGGAGGGCGGCGAGTTCTTCCTCACCGATGCTGATCCCTTAACTGACCGCGCCGGGAACCGGCAGAGCTTCTCAACGGCCCTGGATGAAACAGTGGCGCGGATCAAAGGGGTCGCCCCGGAAACACGGGTCGTAATCCTTGGTCCCCTGCCGGAATGGGACGCCAACCCTGTTCGCTGCGCGGTCCGTAAGGCTTTTCGTGGCAACGTAGCGGACGGGTGCTTTGAGCGCCCCAGCACGGAGTTTGAAGCCCACACCAGAGTCGTCGAGAACAGCATTAGGGCGACGGTTGCAACCAGCCGAGCTGCAGCTGTGTGGCCTGGGGACGTTCTATGTGACGCTAGCGTGTGCCGTGCCGCCATAGGCGGGGAGTTGCTCTATCGCGATGACGATCATCTCTCAGCGATGGGGGCCAAGATCCTTGTGAGGCGGCTGTTGGACTAGGTTTGCCGCGCCATGTGTCAGGCGCTCTGCCAGGAATGGCTCCTGTTCGGCGCCGTGGAGCCGCGGAGCAGCCTTAGCAGGAGAGCAAACGCTACAACTGGGATGACAATCAGGACGTATCGTCGCGGCGAAATGTTGCTGACGCCGAACTGAATCATGTCGGAGATGAACTGAACCCCGAGGACAAGGCTGAATGGGTTGATGAGGTAGTCTCTGTAGCGGTCTCGTAGGGCCCCGAGGATTAACCCGGTCAGAATGCCACATACGAGGGGCCCCAAGAGGCCGAAGTTGTAGAACCACTCCCCAGGACCAGAGATAGGCAACCCCATAATGCGAGTGGGCTCGAAGATGCGCGCCACTTCCACGCCGGTGTTGATCACTTCGGGCTTCCCAGGCCACGCCCACCGAGGAATGACGCTAACAAGAGCTAGCCACATATCCTGGCCATATCGTAGCGGGAGACCTCCATCGATCATCTTCACGATCGATGTAAAGGCATCATAGATATGCAGGTTAACCGAAATCATTAAATTCTGGGCGTCGAGACCAGTGTACGTGCGGGTCTCGATATTGCGTGTCAGCGTCTGGCGGAGATTCGCCAAAAAGAATAGCAATAGTGCTGGAAGGAGGCCGGCCATTACCAGAACGGCGGTGCTTTTCTTGGGCAGTCGCCCTTGGCGCATGGCAAGGCGCCAATCACCACCATAGAGCCAAAAGCCGCCGAGAAGTGCTACTATAGGAAGAACTACAGAGTTCCGGGATCCCATCAGAGCGATGAAGGCGCCAAAGAATACAAACAGAACAAGACCACCATACATAAGCATCTTCTGGCGACGCTGATACATGAGTAGCACGAAGGCGCTCGTGAAATACATCGTCGACGGAAGGATCTCTGTAAGGCGGCCGGCGACCCCTAACCCCTTATCAATGCGAACATATCGCATCATCTGGGTTATCGAAGGTACAGTTGCAATGATGACCACCACTGCGACTAGTGAGGCAGCCCAAAACACGGCGGTTGCGGTCAGTATGACCTTGGTTTCATCCTGATGCGGGACGTGGGGAATGATATTCCTGAGGACAGTGCCCCGTGCACTGAGGGCGAGCCCGACAAAGACGCCCAAAAGCATTTCGACAACGAGGAGATGGGTCAGTGCGAACAGACCCGTATCCCCGCGGAAGTCTGGAAGGAAGGCGGGACTCGGGCTGAGACCAAAGAGATGGACCCCTGCGGCGCGCACAAGGAACACAAGCGCGAAATAGCCGCAGAAGATGCCAACCACATCCACCGGATACCGCCCAAAAGTTCGGTAGACCGCCGCCAGAGCGCCGGCGGTCACCGCCAGGCCCATCAAGACTGTCAGCGTGTACATGGGCTCAAATCTCCGAAGACGCTGATCGCGGGTTGGCGCCCCAGCCCGCTAAGTCACGTCCAGTCATAGCCTGCAGTTGATGTATGTCAGGTGCAAGGCTGGCGGCCATGGCCTGGAGGATGTCGGCCGGGGGCGCGGCGTTGGCGTCGAACCGGCCACGTTCAAACAGGGTCCGCTGCAGCAAGGGGTTATATTTGGCGATCCCGACCAGGCGGGAGAGGCCGATGGCCCGCAGGGCCCATCCACCTTTGCGCAACAGATTCACGAGACCAGGCGCCCTCGCCCTGCCGCCTTCCAGAACGCGCTCTTCGTAGGGCAGGTCGGGGAAGAAGGGGGCGCCTACGGCCTCGCATAGCTGGCGTCCGAAGCCGACCGGATCTGCCTTGAGGTCGTCGAACCACAGCAACCGCACCTGGTCGGGGGGGAAACGCTTGTAGACATGGGTCAGATGTTCTGCGTAGCGGCTGTGGTCGAGGATTTCCGGGAAAATTTCCAGCGCCTCTGATAGAGGCGCCCGGGTCCGCCCAACCCGCAGCATGTATTTGTAGTGGGATACGGCCCGTTCGACGGGATCGCGTAGCGACACGAGCAACCGGACACCCGGCAGGTCTGTGGCGATCCGGTCAATGGCCTCGGCCGAGTAGAGATAATCATGAGACAATTCGCCCACGGCGGCGGCGTCGTGGGGCGCGCCTGCGAAGTGTCGTCCATACCAGTCTGCACCGAAGTGGTAGAATTTGTCGAAATAGTACAGGTCTTTGACCTCGGGCACGTAGACGGCTGGATGGGCTTCCAGGATTTTGTAGATCCAGGTGGAGCCGGCCTTGTCCGCGCCGATGTAGAGGAAGGTGGGCTTTGTCATGCGATTGGTGCGCGCTTCCGGGTCGGTGGGATCGGATTGAGCCAAGGGCCCAGCCTTCGAGGGGGAATGCAGCAAGGGGCGCGCCACGCGGCGCTCTCCCTCATGTGCTGATCACCGAACTGGCTGTCAGTCCGACGGCGCCCTATTCCGGCGCCCGTCTCGTGGCGGAATGGCATGGGCTCTGCTAGTCGAACAACAGATTGTTGCGGCGCACACGAAGAGGTCCCGAGATGACGCAAGCGGCCAGGACGAAAGTCTTCTGCGTAGGGCTGGGGAAGACGGGCACGAGCACCTTTGGCGCAGCCATGAAGATGCTCGGATATCGGCACTACTGCCGGCCGAGGCTTCTGCTGAAGATGGGGCCTGGTCGTGACCTTGCATTGGCCCGGGACGTGCTGGAGCGCCATGACAGCTTCGACGATTTTCCCTGGCCGTTGGTTTTCCGCGAGCTGGACGCCGCCTATCCTGACGCCAAGTTTGTATTGACGGTCCGCAAGGACAGTCAGACTTGGCTCCGTAGCCTGGTCTCCCATGCTCAGCGCACGGGTGCGAATGCGATGAAGAAAGCGGCGTACGGGCATAGGACGCCCATTGGCGCTGAAGACGCTCATGTCGCCTTTTATGAAGCGCACAATGCCGCGGTTATTGACCACTTCAGCGACCGTCCTGGAAAGCTCCTCACAGTCTGCTGGGAGCAGGGGGATGGCTGGCGGGAGCTCTGCGAACATCTGGGCGTTCAGCCGCCGGCCGAAGCGCCCTTTCCTATGGCCAACGCCGGCCAAGTCGGGCCCCTGCGGACCCTCGCCCGCAGGCTCCGGCGAATCTACAACCAGACAGTTTTCGGCATTCTTGACCGGAAATATCAGTAGGCGAGAGGTCACGAGGCCAGCTTGCTCTCTCTGGGCATTTCGACGCCCATGGCCTGCAGGCTCTCGGTGAACCTGCGCTTGAACATGGCGCGGCTGAAGTTGCCTGCGTGATTGGCGATGAGTTCGGGCGAGAAGCTCGCCGCCTCGACATCGAATCGTTCGATCGCCTCCATCAGCGATTCAACCGTGGGCTCCTCGAAGAGAATGCCGCTGAGACCTGGCGTCACGGTATCCAGCGCCCCTCCGCGGCCGTAGGCGATGACCGGTCGGCCGGCGGCCATGGCTTCAACGGGGACGATGCCGAAGTCCTCCTCCCCGGGAAAAACCAAGGCTCGACAACTTTGAAGCGCCTGACGAAGTTCGGCTGTGCTGGCTCGACCCAGGAATTCGATGTTCGGAGGCGCGCCGTGCTCCAGCGCCTTGCGCTCTTCTCCATCGCCGATGACGACGAGGCGCCGGCCATTACGTCGGAACGCCTCTACGGCCAGATCGGGACGTTTGTAGTAGGTCAGTTCGCCAACCCAGAGGAAGAAGTCTCCCGGTGCGCCTCCAGGGCCGATCTGATCGACATCCACAGGGGGCGGGACCACGTCCGCCTCACGGCGATAGTACTTCTCGATGCGGGCCGCCACGTGGTGAGAATTGGCGACGAAACGATCAACGCGTGCGGCTGAAGTGGTGTCCCAGATCCGCAGGTAATGAGTGAGCAACGGCATCGATAGCTTTGCCAGCCAACCGGCTGATCGTCTGTAGATGTGATAGTGATCCCATATATAGCGCATCGGCGAATGGCAGTAGCAGATGTGCTTCGCTGTCGGCGGCGGAACAACACCTTTAGCGGGACCAGATTCGCTGGAGATGATCAGATCATAGCCGCCGAGATCCAGCTCCTCCAAGGCCAAAGGCATCAGCGGTAGGTAGGACTTGTACCGCCGCTTCGCCCCCGGAAGCTTCGAGATCATGGTGGTGCGGACATCCATCGCCCGGATGGCTGGCGAGACGGCCCCTGGGTCATAGGCGTGCGTGTAGATGTGGGCGTGCGGGAAAAGTTCGCAGATCGCCTCGAGAACCTTCTCGCCGCCACGCATACCCACGAGCCAGTAGTGGATGATCGCAACCTTCAGCGCCATGATGAATCCCGCAGGCTTTAGAGGAACTTACGGAGCCGTGCGGGTGCGACCGCGGCTATGGGCTCATAGACATCAGGCGCAGCCCAGCGAACGATGAAGCGAACTGAGACGGCATAGACGATCGCGCCAAGCGCCACCGCTCCCGCGATCACCGCCCAGATGGCGAAGCCATCAGGTCGCACGGCCAGGAGAAGGAGTCGCGCCGAAGCGTAGCACGCCAACGCTGAGCCGCCGTAGGCGAGTATTATCCTTGCCTGGACCCGCCACGATGCGCCGACCAGGCGAGACGCCGTAAACACGCCTGCCGGCGTTGTGATCAGGCTGCGGCCGACAAAGCCTAAGGCGGCTCCAAATACACCGAAGACGCTCCCGATACTGGTTGCAATCAGACCAGCGATGACGCTGCCGATCGACAGTCTCGATGAAACGAGAGGCTGACCTCTGGCGATCAGAGCGGGGGTCAGAACTTGCAGCGGCACCGTTGCAAATACGGCGAAGCAAAGAATGCCGGCAAGCTCGGCCCCGACGCGCCATTCTTCTCCCAGCAGCAACGGCAAAATTACTGGGGCTACAGCCGCGGCGCCCAGGAACCCAGGAAAGGCGAAAGCGCATACGGCCGCGAATGCGCGCAAATAGTGGCGCTCGAAGTCGGTCTCGACGCGTGAGAAGACCGGCAGCAGGACGCGTACGATAGGCGCGGCGACTGTCTGCGTGAGAAACTGGTTCACCTGAGAGCCGATCCGGAAGAAGGCCGTCGCTTCCGGCCCCAGAAACAACCCGACAATAAGCTGGGCGAAACGAAGATTGCCGTTAGTGAAGGTGAACGAGATCATAAGCGGCCACGCGAAGCTGATCTGCTCTCGGGCCTCACGAGCGCTGAACTGGAAGCGGGGAAGCCACCGGGCGAGACCCAGTGTGACAAGTGTCAGGGCCGCCGCCTCGACGATGTTGTACAATATCAACGCCCAAGCCCCAGCACCAGCGAGCGCCGAGCCCACGCCGACCGCCGCCGCGACAAGAGAGGCGAATAGCTGGGCGATGGTAAGTGTCTTGTGCCGAAATGCGCGCTCCAGCCGCGCTTCCTGCACAGCCGAAAGCCCTGCGATCAATGGAAGAAGGGATGACAGGGCTAATAGAGGCCCGAGGTTGGGTTGCCCGTAGGCAGCGGCGATGAGTGGCGTCGCGGCCAGGAGGCCGAGGCTCAGGAGAGCCGCAAAGGAAAGGTTGAGCCAGAAGGCCGTGTTGAGCGCCACATCAGTCAGATCCGCCCGCTGGATCACAATATCGCGCAAGCCACGCTGAAGCGCTGCTCTTAAAATCATCGCGACCGCTGCGGCGATCGACGCCAGGCCGAAGGCCTCTGGCGACACAAGGGCTGCGATCGCAAAGAACGCGACTGTATTGGCCGCCTGGCGGCCCCCGGCCCGCAAGAATAGCCAAGCTGCGCTGCGTACCGCCGATGTCCTAAGCCCCTTCATGGGCGCCGCGTTGCGGGAAGGCTCTGCTTAACCGAGGGCATTCATCAGCCGGTCTTTCAGCTCCGGACGGCAGACGACGAGGTCGGGGAGGTAGGTGTCTTTCTGATTGTAGATCATCGGCGCGCCGTCCAGGCGCGAAACGTGGAAACCGGCCGACAGGGCGACAGCTACGGGGGCGGCGGAGTCCCATTCGTATTGACCGCCAGCATGAACGTAGGCGTGGGCTTCGCCGCGGACCACGGCCATGACCTTGGCGCCGGCCGACCCCATGCCCACCAGCTCGGCGCCCAGGATCTCGGCGGCGCGGCTGGCGACCTCAGGAGGCCGCGAACGGCTGACCAGGATTTTGAGGCCCTCAGGCGCCGCCGGCATGGGCGGCGGGGTGGCGGTGTCGAGCACCAAACCCAGGCCCGGCAGGGCCACGGCGCCGATGGTCGGATGGCCATCGATGCACAGGGCCACGTGGATGGCCCAATCGTCGCGGCCTTCGGAGAACTCCCGCGTGCCGTCCAGGGGGTCGATGACCCAGACGCGGGAGCGAACGAGCCGGCTCTCATCGTCGGCGGCCTCCTCGGACAGGACCGCGTCATGGGGGCGAAGGGCTGAAAGGCTGTGGCTCAGGAACCCCTGGCCGACGGCGTCTCCAAGCCCGCCCAGGGGCTTGCCCGTCAGCGGGGTGAGGGCTCGGGCCGACAGGAGAAGCTGGCCGGCCTGACCCGCCAGGGCGCTGGCCAGACGGGCGTCATCGGATAGATCATACGCTTGCGACATCAGAAGCCAGGCCCCCGCCCCGGCGATACTTGAGGCCCTGGCGATACGCTCCGCCAGGCCGCCCAAACGACTTGAGATAGGTTGGTCTAGTAGGAACCGCTGCGCATCAGCACGGCCGGCACCGTGGCGGCCATGATCTGGACGTAGCGGCGTACGCCGATAGTCTTGGCGTAAAGCACGTCCAAGGCCACCCGGCGACGGTAGGAAACATCGTTGCGGCCGTTCACCTGCCACAGGCCCGTCACGCCCGGCTTGACGGCGCAGTAGTAGGCGAACCAGCGCCCATAGCGGGGCACCTCGGCGGCGACGATGGGGCGGGGGCCGACAAGGCTCATCTCGCCCTTCAGGACATTGAACAGCTGCGGCAGTTCATCGAGGCTGGACTTGCGCAGGAAGGCGCCGAGGGCGGTGATGCGCGGATCCTTGCGCAGCTTGTGGTCGGCTTCCCACTCCTTGCGGGCCTCAGGATCGCGGGCCAGCAGGGCGTTCAGCCGGACCTCGGCGTCGATCACCATGGTGCGAAACTTGAGGCACTTGAAGGTCTTGCCGCCCTCGCCGATGCGGCTTTGACGGAAAAGGGCAGGGCCCCCGTCCTGGGCCCGGATCATCAGCGAAATCGCCAGCATCAGCGGCGCGATGAAGATCAGGACCGAAAAGGCGATGATGATGTCAAGCAACCGACACAAATCGAGGCTGATCTGCGCGCCAAGCTTGGCGGGCCTGGTCGCGGAATACCGCACATGATCCCCCAGAGCCTGAAGGCTCGTACTGTCGAGGGTGATGTCTTTCGTCCCGGAAAGATACACGAGGCAGCCCCTTACGGTTGTCGCGGTCTTTACCCTGCGAATTTAGGACCATCCAGTCCTTTCAACGCGCGGTGGAAAGAAGTTATTGGCGCTCAAAGCGTCGGGCGCCAGCTAGGCAGGCGCCCAAAGTGTGCAGTGCGGTAAGAATTCATCAGGTTGCGGTGAGTTTCAGCCTTGGCAGGCCCTCGGTGTGCCATCGCCAGGCGCTTTCGAGGATGGCGCTCAGGCCATGCTGCGGCGCCCAGCCGAGCACCTCGCGGGCCTTGCGGTTATCGGCGACGAGGGCAGGGGCGTCACCCTCCCGACGCGGTGCGTCGGTGACCTCGAAGGGCCGCCCCGATACGCCGCTGATGGCGTCGACCAGTTCCTGGACCGTGGAGCCGGTCCCGGTGCCCAGGTTGAAAGCGGCGCTCTCACCTCCGGCCAGCAGGTGCTTCAACGCCCGGACATGGGCGTCGGCCAGATCCAGCACATGGATATAGTCCCGCACCGCGGTGCCATCCCGGGTTGGATAGTCCCGGCCAAAGATCTTGAAGCCGGCGTTGGCGCCCATGGCCGCAGCGATGGCCAGCGGAATGGCGTGGGTTTCCGGATCGTGCCATTCGCCGATGCGAGCCTCGAAATCGGCGCCGGCGGCGTTGAAATAGCGCAGGCAGACCGACCGGA
Organism: Caulobacteraceae bacterium; assembly: GCA_027489335.1. Lineage (GTDB taxonomy): Bacteria > Pseudomonadota > Alphaproteobacteria > Caulobacterales > Caulobacteraceae > Phenylobacterium. Next base: position 14,509 of record JAIXZX010000003.1, read on the forward strand.
ACCCGCTGTAGCGGTCCAGGTCGCTCAGAACCTGTTCGACCATCAGCTTGGTGCGGCCATAGGGATTGAGGGGGACTTGCGGATGGGTTTCGTCCATCGGGATCTGCTGGGGATCGCCATAGGTGGCGCAGGTCGAAGAGAAGACCATGGCCCCGACGCCGGCCCGGCGGGCGGCGTCGATCAGGGTCAGGGCGCCGGCGACATTGTTCTCGTAGAAGCGGTCGGGGTGGCGGACCGACTCGCCAACCTCGATCAGGGCCGCAAAGTGCAGGACGGCCACCGGGCTATACTTGGCGAAGACCTCGTCCAGGCGCGCGCCGTCGCGAATGTCGCCGATTTCCAGCGGGCCCCATTGGGCGAACTCGGCATGGCCATTGCTGAGATTGTCATAGGCCACGGGAAGGAACCCGGCCTCCGCAAGTCGAAGACTGGTGTGCGAACCTACATAGCCCGCGCCGCCGGTGACCAAGACCGTCTGCATGCCGCTGTCCACTTTCACCCCCATGGCCGTTTAGGCGCTCGTCCTTGCGCCCTGACGACAGGCTCAAGACAAATTTGAGATGGCGGCCCTTCAGGCGCGCGCGCGATGAGTCGTCGAGCCGCCCGCTATGGGCCCAGGCGATCGGCGTCGCCCGAGGCTGACTCTCGAGCCACTTCGGCCAAGATCAGGAAAGTCTTCGCGCGGAGAGAGTTTGTTAGCCGCCACCTGTTATCACCTGCTGGACCTTCGGGAGGAACCGGACGTGGGCGCCAAACTTAAGCCTTTGACCGCAGAAGCGGTCGCAACACCTGATGCCGCCTCGCCGGAGCCTGCGCTCTGGTCGGCCAGACTGGCTTCGCCGAGCGATCTCGGCGCCGAAAGTCCGGCCCTGCGGCTCCAGGACCATCTGCGCCGCTCGCTCGAGGCGGCGCCGCAGGATCACTGGTCGGCCCGCAGAACCCTGGCCTTTGTGGTCGCGACCTGCAGCGCCTTCTGGATCGCCACGGCGCTTCTCTTCCAGCTGGCGGCCCGCGCGCTCGGCTGAGCGCGCGGACCGCCGATCTGGGTCAGCTCACATAGTACTTCTTGTACTCTGCGTAGTAGTAGCCCGGGTCGCCGTAGCCGTACTTGGACTGCTGCTTCATATCGACCTGGGTCAGCGCAACGCCCGCCAGATGGGCGCCGGTGCCTGAAAGCAGCCGGAAGGCCGCCTCGATGGCGTGCTGCGGGGTCTTGCGCCAATGGGTGAGGAAGACCACCACGTCGGCCTTGGGGGCCAGGACGCGGGTGTCGGCCACGGGCAGCACGGGCGCGGTGTCCAGGATCACCAGATCATAGGTGCGGCGCAGTTCTTCCAGCAGCCGGTCCATGGCGGCTGAACCGAACACATCCTTTGGCGTGAGGCTGGACTTGGCGAGCGGCAGGAGCCGGGCCCCAGTAGTCTGGTCGATGGTCAGGACCTCGTCCAGGGTCGCTTCACCGGCCAGGACCTCGATCAGGCCGCGGCTCGGCTCAGCGCCGAACAGGCGATTGACCGAGCGACGACGCAGGTCGCAGTCGACCAGGATGACCTTCAATCCCTGCTGGGCGGCCGACCGGGCCAGACAGACCGAGGTGGTGGTCTTGCCTTCGCCAGGCAGGGAGGAGGTGATCGCCACCACCTTCACGGGCTCGCCGAGACGGGAATAGGTCACCGAAGCCCGCAGGTTTCGGAAGGCCTCGGCGAAGCTCGAAAGCGGCTTTTCGATCACATAGTCGATGGGCGAGCTCGCCTTGCCCTCGGCCACCGAGGCCAGGAGCGGAATGGCGCCCAGATAGGAGACGTCCAAGCGCTGCTCGACGTCTTCAGCGGTCGCCAGACCGGCGTCCAGCATCTCGGCCAGGACCACGGCGGCGACGCCGGCGCCAAGGGCCAGCACCAGCCCAAGGGCGAGGTTGAGCGGCACCTTCGGCGAGCTCTGCCCCGTCGGGATGGTGGCCTGGGAGACGATGCGGGCGTCAGAGGCTTCAATGCCCTGCTGCGAGCTCGTCTCCTTGTAGCGGGTCAGGTAGCTCTCATAGAGGGTGCGGGAAGCCTCGGCCGTCCGCTCGAGCTCGTTCAGCCGGACCTGGGCCTGGTTGTTGCCGGCCAGGGTGCCACGGGCGTTGGACAGGCTGCCGCCGATGGCCGCGGCCCGCTGACGGGACACCTGAACCTTGGCTTCCAGGTTGGAGATGATCCGCTGGATCTCGGCCTGGATCTGGCCGTCGATGTCGGTCAGCTGCCGGTTGGCGGTGAGCATCTCTGGATGACGTTCGCCGTAGCGGCCCTGCAGGTCGGCCACCTTGGCCGACACCGTCGCCCGCTGCTGGCGCAGTTGCTGAATGACCGGCGAGCTTAGCGCTTCGCCGAGGTCGTCCCCGGTCGAGCCGCGGGCCAGCTGGCTGCGGGCGGTGTTCAGACGCGCCTCGTCCTCGGCCACCTGCGCCCGGGCCTGGGACAGAGTCATGTTGTAGTTTGAGATTTCCTGCTCGGTCAGGTTGGTGCCCGCCGCGCTCAGCAGGTTATTGGCGATCCGGTACTGCTGAACGGCGGCCTCAGCGGCCAGCACCTGGTCGCGCAGGCCCTCCAGGCGGGAATTCAGCCAGGTGGTGGCCTGCTGGGTGGCGTCGAACTTCGCCTCCAGCTGCTCAAGCAGATAGAGCTCGGCGAACTTGTTGGCGATGGTCGCGGCCTTGGGCGCGCTCTCGGCCTCGAAGCTCACATTGATGACGTAGGTCAGGCCCGAGCGCCGGACAGACAGGCCGCGCAGGACGCTGTCGACCACGCGCTCCTGCGCCTTCTGCTCGGCGATGGCGGTGTCCTGGACCTCCTGCGGCCGGACCGAAGCCAGGGCGCCGCTGATGGCGCCCTTGACCGCGGCCACGGGGCCAGGCGAGCGCAGGGCGGGGTTGAATTCCGGGTCTTTGTCCAGTTGCAGAGCGTTCACGACGCGCTCAGCCAGACGACGGGACTTGAGGATCTCCGCCTCGGTGTCAACGACGCTGGAGTCGGCCGGAAGTCCAGACAGGACCGCCTCAACATTGACCACCTGCTCGCGACGCGTGTCGAGCATCACATTGGCGGTGGCGGTGTACATCGGGGTGGCGGTCAAGGTGACCAGCACGACGGCGATGAAGACGAGGGCGGCGACAGCCCCGAACAGACGCATCCGCCGCCGGAACATGTTGCCGAGACGACGAAGGTCAAATTGTTCGGCAAGGCCGCCCGCACCGCGGCGCCCCCCCGGAGACCCACCAGCCTCCTCGAAGCCGGGGTCTGTGGAGGGATGAGAAAATGCGTTCATCGAAGTCGATGTCCCGAAACTGGCTTTGAGTCAGCCTGAGCGTGCAAGCTCGAGGCCAGATTGAAGCCGGAAGACGCCGGGAATGGGGCGGCTGGGCGCAAGGCCCAGCCGCCGCCGGTCAAAACTGGAGGGCGAGGGTCGCGCCGATCTTGTTGACCTTGAAGTCCTGGCCGCCCACGCCGCTGGAGTCCATTTCCATGTGGCTGTAGGCGACGGTCAGGCCGGCGTTCCGGTTGAGGAGATAGGTCGCCCCGAGGCCGGCGTTGAAGCGATCATCTTCGCGGGTGATGCCCTGATAGTCGTCCTTACCCTGGGACACATTGCCCGTCAGGATGACGTTGCGCATCAGCTCGTGGTCGACCTTCACCCCGACATTCGCCGAGGTATAGCCGGCCGAGCCGGGAGACGCGCTTTCTTCGATGGTGCGCGAACCCGTGAAGGTCACCGTGGTCAGTTGGGTCGGGAACCACTCGACCTGAGCGCGGGCGCCGAACCCGTCGATGTCGCTCAGGGTCGGGTCGTCATATTCCTGGCTCAGGTAACCCACCGCGATCTCGCCACGGGCGGTCGCGCCGGTCTCGAAGTTGGCGCCGACCAGGGCGCGGTAGCCCTCGGAGTCACGAACCAGGGTCACGGCGGGGCGGTTCAGACGATAGTCACGCTCGTTACGGGCGATTTCCACGAACAGGGCGGCCGCCGGGCTCACCGCATAGTCGGCGCGCGCGGTCAGGGTGTGCTCGTCGCGGTCGCGGTACTGCTGGGTGATCACGCCGCCGGCGGGATTGCGGCCGTCCTCGTAATCATAGGTCTTCAGGTCGTAGCCACCCGACAGACGCAGGCGGTTCAGCTCATGGCTGATCGCGATCCGGGCGCCGGTGGTTTCGTACTCCGTAGGCGCCACCGCGCCGGAGACGGCGTTCGGCGAGGTCCGGGGTTCAACCAGCTGGGCCCAGTCGGCGCCGAACGAGATGAAGCTGTTGCGCAGCAGGTCGATCTGACCCGAGGCGCCCACCGTAATGTCCTCGGAGTTCTCGGTGTCGAAGTCCTGGTAACGCAGGATCGAGGCGCGGGCGAAAGCGTTCAGAGAGTGCCGCGACCAGTCCGAAGATAGGTTGATCTCCGGCGCGACCTTCCAGATGAGGTCGTCGGTCTCGCCGCCATCGGTGGCGTAGATGTTGTCATTGAACTCCGCGCCCACCGACAGCTTCGGGTAGGCCATGAAGGAGCCCATCCGCAGGCCGACGGCCTGGTAGCCGTCGCGAGGCCGCTGGGTCACGCTGACATTGCGGTCGCGGGCGAAGTTGGTGTCGACGTCGCTGGCCGAGGCCAGTTCGCCGCGGGCTGACTGAGCCGCCGCCGGTTGGGAGAGGCCTGCTGCGATCGCGATCGCGGCGCCAGCCATGAGGATCTTTTTGTCCGCAGTCACGGGCATACCCTTGGTCCTGTGGGCTGCGCGAGGCGCAGAGCCAGGTTGAGATGAAAAGCTGCAAATCGGATCTCAGCGCCACGGTCCGCCGCGGCGCCGAGATCAGTACGCTTTACGGCGTCGCGCCGGGGGGCACATAGATGGGCGCGGTAATGGTGGTGGGCGGCGCCGGCGGGGCCCCAGCGTCGCCGGGTGAGACGGCGGCGGGCGCCTGAGCCACCGCCACCTGGGCGGCGGCCGAGGCCGTCTGGATCGCGGCGGTCACCGCCGGGGTGCTGATGCCGGCGGCAGCGAGAATGGTCGCAGCCTGGGGGACCGCGGCGGCGACGACGGCCGCCGGAAGGCCGCTGGCCGCGACGGTCGCCTCGATGGCGGCCTCGATAGCGGCCTCTTGAGCCTCTTCGGACATCCCTTCGGTCGCCGCAACGGCTTCCGCCACCGCTTCGGCGATGGCCTCGGCGAGAGCCGCGACCTGGGCCGGATCGGGCGCCGCGTCCTGGGCGACGGCCAAGGTGGCCGGGAGCGCAATCAGGCCAAGACCCGCAGCTGCAACCATGGCGCGCGCCACGGCGCTGACGCCAAACACTTTGAGGCTCATGGCGCCTCTCCCTTGAGGAACGTTAACGGCGTAACTGCCGCGCTCACCTAAAGTCACAAGACGAGCCCTATCTCAAGGGGATTCTTGAGAAGTTTTAGTAATCATCGCCTGTTTTGGGGTGAATTCGCGCGTTGATTGAGCTTATGGCGCTTGATCTTGCGGCATGCCCGATTCCAGGCGGTGCGCGCTGACCCGCCGGGCATGATCCCTCTGGATGCGTTTGGCCCAAAAGGCTGCGGGTACAGCCCCGATGGGCGAATCTACGGCGGCGAGCGCGGTGAGGAGTTCGCGCCGTCGACCTGTCTGCGCGAAGGCGAAGGTCTCGGCCTCTACTGCACGTCGAACATCGGGGGTCAGATTTCCCCAATGGTTGAGTGCGAAACTAATGCGCCAGGTCGACACATATTGATCGAAGGGCAGCAGTTGGTAGGACAGGGCGAGCGCAGACAGGCCTTCGTCACCCAGCTGGCCGTCCAGGCTGTCAATATAGGCGATCCGGAGGCGTGCGCTGGAATCATAGGGGGCCAGGGCGACGATGCGGCCGTTGGCCTCTGCGGCGACCCTCAGGTCTGGCGGCGCTTCGGCGAGGGCGGCGTCGATCGTTCGGCTCTGGCCAAGGGTGAGGACGAGGGGGGACTTGATCGGCGCACCGATCGGGTCGAGCGCCAGCAGCGCGGCGAGCGCCATGCCGAGGCTCAGGATGGCGAACGCCACCAGCCCTCCGGTCAACAATTGCGGGCGGAAAGCGCTCATCGCTGCGACCCCTGTGACAGGGCGAACTGGAGCCCGAGCAGGTAGGCCCACATCAACGCCATGGACGGCGTCTGCAGGGCGAAATCGGACATGCCGTGGACGAGGAAGACCAGGTTCGAGGCCATAAGGGCGAAGAGCACATAGGTCATGCGGGATCGACGGGCGCCGCGTAGCAGGCTGATCAGCATAACCGCAGCGATGGCCGTGAACATAGGCAGGGCCCCGGCAAGGCCCGCCTCTTCCAGCCATTGCAGATAGACATTGTGGGTCGCCCGGATGCGCCACAGCTCATCTACGGAGGTGGTGTCGAGCAGGGTGCGATGGATCGTATCAAAGCTGCCCAGGCCGTAGCCCGACAGCGGCGAAGCCATGAAGGCGCGCCAGTGCATGGCGAACAGCTCGGCCCGGCCGATGGCGCTTTCTTCGACCTCGGTGAAGCGGTTGATCAGGTTCTCGCCGAACATATAGAGCGCGCCGACCGCCGCCAGCAGGGCGCCCAAAGTGATCAGGCTGACTCGGCCCCAGCTGACGCGGCCGGCGAAGATGAGCATCAACACAAGGCCGACGATGCCGGCGCCGGCGCCGAGCGCTGCCCCCCGCGAGGCGGTGGCCAGCAGGCAGACGGCGAGCACCAGCAGGGCGATCCAGTATCCAGTGGCCGCCTGAAGGGCGCGACCTGGGCTGACGCCGCGAAGATTGCGCATGAGCGGCCCGAGGCTGATCACCAGCAGGGCCGCAAAGAAGGTGCCCGCGGTGTTCGGGCTCATCAGGGTCCCCTCTAGGCGGCCCCTTTGAGTCTGAAACTGAACGCCGGTGGCGAAGCTGATGAAGGCCCACAGGCCGAAGAGAACCGCCAGGAGAAGCAGCAGATTGACGGCGGTCTTGGCGCGGCCATCGGAGGCGCCTGTGGCTGCGCCCACCAGGAAGAGGCAACCCAGCCCTAGGAGCTTCACCAATTCCAGGAGGGTCGCGGACCGATCCAAGGTCGCTGAGCCGGGGCCCAGACCCACATAGTCCCAGGTAGGGTGCGGCCCCCCCAGGGCGTAGGGGGTCAGCGACACGAGCCCCATAAGCAGGGTCAGGGCGAACAGGGCGGCGGGAAGGCCGAGGCCCCGAATACGCAACAGGTCCCGCCGCAGGTTTGGAATGGCGAGGCAGGCCAGCAGCAATAGGGCCGAGGCCCCAACGGCGATCAGATTGGCCTCGATCCGCAAGACCCCGTAGGCGAGGTGGGCCAGAAAGATCAGGCCAAGGCCGGCCAGGGCGATCCCTGCGCCTTCGGGCGGCGGCCACAGGCGGCCTGCCGCGGATCGGGGAGGCCGGCCTTCAGCCTGGCTCTTGCTGCGTTTCGACCCCACGCCCTTGTCCATCCCCCAGTGTCGAGGCCCTGACGGCCTGCGACATTCCCGACGTCCTGTCCTGGAGCGGGATTCCGCCTCGAGACCGGAGGGCTGCAAGCAAGCTACGGGCCCCCGAGGGAGGTTTCCCTCAGTGCAGGCGGCCGCGCAAGGGGCCGCCGGCGCCGAGCTGGGCCAGGGTGATGGGCGACTTCAAGTCTTCATCCCGTTCCACGGACGCCGGCGTCGGCGAGGTCACGCCGTTCGGCCGGCCGGTAAAGGCTTCGGTCCGCAGCAACCGCAGGGGCTGCCCAGCCTCCAGCGGGTTCGGCGCGGCCTCAATCGGCTGCTCGGCGAGGGGCCGGGGCGCTGCGAGCGGCTGGGCCGGGGACTCTGCGGTCAGGCTGGTGTTCACCATAGCCCAGCGGAAAGGCGCCCCGGCCACCTGACGTTCGCGCCAGGTCAGGCTCGCCTTGCGCCAGGGCAGGATCCAAGGGGTGAGGCTGTCGAGCACATAGTCTCCCTGGTCGGTGGCGACCAGCAGCACAGCGTGGCTTTCGCCCCAGCTCGTGGTGGCCACCGCGATGGACAGGACGCTTGCGGGCAGGCCGGCTTCGATCAGGGCGCGGCGCTTCTCCAGAACATAGTCCTCGCAGTCGCCAAGATTGTCTCCGGCCGCCAGCGGCGTCGCCCACTTGTCCAGAACCCCATAGGTCTGGATATCGGCCCGGCGCACGATCTGCCGGTTCACCTTGTCATTGATGCGGTTCAGCTGGCCCCACAGGGTTGGCGTCATAGCCGCTCGCCGAACATCTTCGGCGGCGGTCTGTTGCGTCGCCGGCGACGGCACGGCCACGGGCGCCGCATCCCCCAGGCGTTGCAGGCGGGGCGCGCCGGCCAACGAGGAGGTGTTGAGGTTCACCAGCAGGGGCGCAGCGAGGGCCGCCGGTTGAGCCTCGGCCAGAGCCGCTTCTACGGCGGCGTTGGACTGTTCGGCAGCCTCGCGCCGAAGGCGGGCCTCGGCGAAGGCGCTGCCCCAGTTCACATTGCGTCCCTGGAGGGCCGCCGTGGTGGTGCGTCGCCCGCCTGCGAGGATCAGCTGCGCCTCAGATGCGTTGCGCCGGGCCAGCTCAACCTCGGCCACCTTGCGGATAACAGCGGCCGGCGCGCCGCCGCAGTCCTCCGGCTGTCTTTGGCAAAAGTCGAGATAGCCGGTCGGGGCCGCCGCGGCGACGCCCAGGCCCATTGGGCTGCTCGGCTCCGGCATCGTTGCACAGGCTGCCAGGGTTATTGAAGCACTAACGATAGCCGCATGAGTAAAGAGAGTCTTCTTGACCACCACCACACACACCCCTTCTGGAGTTCTGTTGTGTGGTGTTTACGATAAAGCCGCTTAAGCATTGCTGTAGTTATAGGGTATACATATCTCTACGAAACGCGGTTGCTGTCGCGTTAAGGTTTACATCGTCTGAATGGGCTGTTCATCCCTGGTAAATGTTCTATTCTGCTTTTGTTATCCTTAGTCTTGCGGACCGTCCTGGTCGCGGACCCATGGGAGTTTCCCGGCTCGCCGCACTGCGGTAGAAGGGAGGCTGTGGGGGACGCTTAAGAGATGTGGAGCGTGGTTTAGATGCAGAGGTTCATGTCCCTGCTGGTCGCCGTGGCGACCCTTTGTGCAGCGGCCTTCGCCCCGGCTGTGGTGAGCGCTCAGGAGGCGACGGCCGCCGAGGTCCGCGTCTTGCCGGAATACCGCCTGGGGTCCGGCGATAAGGTGCGCGTGATCACCTATGGTGAGGAGAGCCTCACCGGTGAGTTCTTCGTGGGCGGCTCGGGCAACATCTCCCTGCCGCTGATCGGCGAGGTGAAGGCCCAGGGTCTGACGATCCCGGAGATCCAGACCTCGATCCAGACCGCCTTGAAGGAAGGCTACCTCCGTGACCCCCGTGTCAGCGTCGAGGTGCTCAACTACCGGCCCTTCTATATCCTCGGTGAGGTCGAGAGCCCCGGCGAGTACCCCTATACCAATGGTCTCTCTGTGCTGAACGCCGTGGCCACGGCTGGCGGCTTCACCTACCGGGCCAACAACCGCCGGGTGTTCATCAAGCGCAGCGACACCGATGATGAGCGGGAATACCCGCTCACACCGCTTACGCCTGTGGCGCCGGGCGACACCATCCGGATCACCGAGCGCTTCTTCTGATCCAGATTGGGCCAGGGCGCCTGGATTGAGCGCTCAGACCCCTTGCTCCAGACCGCCCTCCGCCGGCTTAAGGCGGATCGGGCGGTCTTTCTTTTTTGGGGGCAGGCGAGACGAGGTGGAGCGAGTTGACCGTGCAGGTTCAGGCGCGTGGCCCCGGGTCTCCGGCCTGATGCGCCGTTCGGCGATAGGCGCATGCGCAGGTCGTCAAGAGCGCAATCCTGACCTCGGGTGCAAAAAATCCGGCGGCCCGCGGTTTGCACACTCGACGTCACGCATTATGGACTTGTTCATAAACGACACCGGCAGCCGATGGCCTGCCGAGCCGACGGCCAGGTGATGGAGACCTTCATGACGGATGCGACCTCGACCAAGAGCGTGGACGCTGCGCCGACCCGCCATGCCGGGCTCAATGCCTGGGTGAACGAGATCGCCGCCCTGACCAAGCCCGACGCCGTCTACTGGTGCGACGGCTCTGAGGCCGAATGGACCAAGCTCACGGGGGACCTGGTCAAAAGCGGCACGCTGAAACCTCTGAACCCCGACCTGCGTCCCAATTCCTTCTACGCCGCCTCTGATCCGCGCGACGTCGCCCGGGTCGAAAGCCGCACCTTCATCTGCTCCCAGGATGAGGTCGACGCCGGCCCGACCAACAACTGGGCCGAGCCGCAGGAGATGCGCGCCAAGCTGAACGGTCTGTTCGACGGCTGCATGCGCGGGCGCACCATGTATGTGGTGCCCTTCTGCATGGGCCCCCTAGGCTCCAAGATCAGCGCCATCGGCGTGGAGATCACCGACAGCGCCTATGTGGCCATCTCCATGCGGGTCATGACCCGTATGGGGACGCCGGCGCTTGAGCAACTCGGCGAGGACGGCTTCTTCGTTCCGGCCGTCCACAGCGTGGGCGCGCCCCTGAACCCGGGTCAGGCCGATGTGCCGTGGCCCTGCAACGAAGAGAAGTACATCGTCCATTTCCCCGAAACCCGGGAGATCTGGTCCTACGGCTCGGGCTATGGCGGCAATGCCCTGCTGGGCAAGAAGTGCTTCGCCCTGCGCATCGCCTCGGTGATGGCCCGGGATGAAGGGTGGCTGGCCGAGCACATGCTCATCCTTAAGCTCACCTCGCCGGAGAAGGACGTCCGCTACATCGCCGCGGCTTTCCCAAGCGCGTGCGGCAAGACCAACATGGCCATGCTTCAGCCGACCCTGCCGGGCTGGACGGCCGAGACCATCGGCGACGACATCTGCTGGATGCGCTTTGGCCAGGACGGCCGGCTCTACGCCATCAATCCGGAGGCCGGCTTCTTTGGCGTGGCGCCGGGCACGGGCCTGGAGACCAACCGCAACGCCATCGACGCCCTGCACGCCAACTGCGTCTTCACCAATGTGGCCCTGACGCCCGATGGCGACGTATGGTGGGAAGGCCTCACCAAGGATCCGCCGCCGGTGCTGACCGACTGGCGCGGCAATCCCTGGACCCCGGCGTCCGAGACCCCTGCAGCCCATCCCAACGCCCGGTTCACCGTCCCGGCCGACCAGTGCCCGGTGATCGCGCCGGAGTGGGAGGATCCCGCCGGCGTGCCGATCTCGGCCATTCTCTTCGGCGGTCGCCGCGCCTCGGCCGTACCGCTGGTGACGGAGGCCTTCGACTGGCGCCATGGGGTCTTCATGGCTTCCAACGTGGCCTCGGAAGGCACGGCGGCAGCCGAGAACGCCATCGGCGAGCTGCGCCGCGACCCCTTCGCCATGCTGCCCTTCTGCGGCTACAACATGGGCGATTACTTCAATCACTGGCTGAAGCTTGGCGCCCAGGCCGACGCCGAAAAGCTGCCGCGCATCTATTTCGTGAACTGGTTCCGCAAGGACGAACGCGGCAAGTTCGTGTGGCCGGGCTTCGGCGAGAACAGCCGGGTTCTGAAGTGGATCGTCGAGCGCCTCGGCGGCCGCGCTGAGGCGGTGGACACCCCGATCGGCCGCCTGCCGACCCGCGAAAGCCTGGATCTGGCCGGTCTCGACCTGACCGACGCCCAGCTCGACCTCCTGCTCACCGTCGACGCCGACATCTGGACCCAGGAAGCCGCGCTGATCCCGCCGGCCTATGAGCGGTTCGGCGAGCGCCTGCCCAAGGCGCTTTGGGACGAACACGCCGCCCTGGTGGCCCGCCTCGCCGCAGAGCGTCGGGGCCAGGCTGTGGCGGCGGCGGAATAGTGCGCAAGACCCTGATCGATTTGGCTGCGGACAGGCTCTGCGGCCAGCCGGGCAGGGATCGAAACTTGACAGGGCGCGTTCAGGAGCCGTCTGATGTCTGAGTATGTTGCAGCGCAACAGGGGCTGGGTATGTCTGAGCCACTTTTCGCCTATTCCATGAGCCAGGACACCATGGGCTGGGCCTGGAGCGTCTATGACGAGGCCGGCGAGATCGTCGCCTCAGGTCTGGACGCCTGCCAGGACACCGCCAAGGCCGCTGTGGACCGCGCCATGCGCCATGTGGCCTGGATCGGGCTCGCCGCCCCTGGCGGTCGCCGCCGCGCCCCCGCTGGATCGGCCTGAAGACGTCACACTGAAACGGGTTGGGGTTGGATCGGGCGAAGGGCGCTCGGCCCTTCGGCGTCGAGGACTCAGCCCTGTCCGCCGCCGGCCACAACCTTGAGCTTGGGCGCGCCGCCGGGACGCTGACCGCGGATCTGCCCCACCAGATCAAACAGCGCCGTACGCACCCCTTCGGAGTCCGCCTGTTCGGCCAGGGCTTCGAGGGTTTGCAGATGGCCAGGCGTGATCCGCACTGCTGAATTCGACACCACCTGCATCACCTTGGGCGCACAGGGCGTGGCGTGCTCATTGTCGTCCAGCAAGGTCTCGTTGAGCTTCTCGCCAGGGCGCAGGCCGGTGATCTTGATCTCGATGTCCTGGCCAAGGGTGCGGCCGGAGAGGGCGATCATCTGGCGAGCCAGATCCATGATGCGGACCGGCTGACCCATTTCCAGAAGGAACAGGCGGGCCCGGGCGTCCTGATCCTCGGCGCTGGCGGCGGTGGCGTGCATGACCAGCTGCGCGGCTTCCGGAATGGTCATGAAGAAGCGGGTCATGTCCGGATGAGTCAGGGTCACCGGCCCGCCGCGCTCGATCTGTGATTTGAAAATCGGCACCACCGATCCTGCAGAGGCCAGAACATTGCCGAACCGAACGGCGGCGAAGCGGGTCTTGGCGCCATTGGTCTGCTGGGCCTGGATCACCGCCTCGGCCAGACGCTTGGTGGCGCCCATGACATTGGTCGGATCGACAGCCTTGTCGGTGGAGATCAGCACCATCTGGGCCGCCCCGCACAGGCGCGCGGCCTCGGCGACATTCCAGGTGCCGATCACATTGGTCAGCACCCCCTCGCACGGGTGACGCTCGACCATGGAGACGTGTTTCAGCGCCGCGGCGTGGAACACCAGGTCCGGCGCCTGCACCTTGAAATGGCCCTGCAGGCGGCCAGCGTGGCGAACGTCGCACAGGACGGCGGCGCGAGAGAGGTCGGGATAGGTCTCGGCCAGTTCGCGGTCGATGGTGAAGAGGGCGGCCTCTGAACTGTCCATCAGGGTCAGGTGGGCGCAGCCAAAGCCCGCCGCCTGCCGGGCCAGTTCACTGCCGATGCTGCCGCCGGCGCCGGTGATCAAGACCCGGCGGTCGCGGATCAGGGCGGCGACCGGCGCGCGGTCCAGCTGGATGGGCTCGCGGGCCAGAAGCTCTTCGACGCTGACGTCGCGCAGCGGCATGAGCGCCGCGCCCTCATGGTGTCGCAGCTCGACGATGCTGGGCAGACGCAGCATGCGCACGCCGTCGGCCCGGAACCGGCCCAGATGGTCCGGATTGAGGCCCTTCATCTGGCTCGGCTCATCCAGGAACAGGACGGCCCGCGGATATCGGTTCCAGCGACGCAGGTCGTCCAGCGCCTCTTCCAGACGGTCCAGGCTCTCGATGATGCAGACGCCCCGGACCTGCTGGCCCACGTCGCGCATATCGATGCCGATGATTCCCACCGGGGTATAGCGTCGGTCATAGGCCCGGGCGGCGTCGCGCAGATAGGTGTCGGCAAGCGCCGGCGGGCCGATCAGCAGCAGCGGCGGCGCCTGGGGGCCTGCTGAGCTGCGCAGCGGCGCGACCTTCACCAGGGCATGTTCATGAATGGCGCGCCGGAACACCCGCAGGCCCAGGCAGCCGGTGACATGGAAGACCGCGCCCATGGCGAGCGCTGAGCGGGGCAGGGTCGAGGCGCGGTCGACGATCCAGACGGTGAGCAGGAAAAGGCCGGCCGTCAGGGCCGCGATGCGGGCGATGACCAGCGCGTCCGGGATGGAGGCGTAGCGCCAGGGCGACAGCTCGCCACGGAAGAGGGTGGTGAAGATGGCGGCGTAGGCCGCGTAGATCGCCGCCAGCTGAATTATGTTCAGAGAGGCCTGGCCGTCGAACCCAAGATCAGGAACCGCCGACGGCGACAGAAGGTAAGCGCATATGAAAGCCAGGGCGGCGATGGCGACATCGACGATTACGGTTTGCGCTCGGAAGGCCATCCGCATCATGGGCTGCTCTCCGCGACTCCCTGCGAGCCGACAACATAGACGGGGCGCGACCCACGTCCAACCAAACTCAATTGAGGGAAGAAGCGATCCCCCGGCGGGGCGCTCAGCCTGGCCAAGCGACTCAATGTCCGGAGGGTTTGCCGGTCGAATTTGGTGAAAATGAGAAAGGCCGCCGCCAGGGGCGACGGCCTTTCAAGATCTAAAGATCAGCGTCGCTTAGAAAGCGGCGGTGAGGCTCGCGGCCAGACGGCCTTCGCCGATCTTGCCCAGGCCCGATTCGTCAGTGTCGTGCCAGCGAACGTCGACGCCGATGGTGTCGTTGATCGCGAAGCCGAGGCCCACGTTCCAGGTGGTGTAGTCGAGGCCGGTGTCGACTTCCTGACGGCCCACGGCGCCGCTCAGGCTCAGACGCTCGGTCAGGGGCGCAGCGGCGTTCACTTCGTAATAGAAGGAGTCGCCCGTGCCGCCGAAGAAGTCGGGCGAGTAGTAGACGGCCGCGCCGAGTTCAGCCGGACCAGCCGGGATCGTGCCGGCGGCGGAGAATTCCCAGAAGTTGTAGTCCGAGCCCGACGGGGCGTCGATGTACGAGTAGTAGATCACGCCGAAGTCCATCGACGCGATGCCGAGCGTCGGGGTGACGCCGGCGTAGAAGTCGACTTCGCCCACGGTGTCGTCATTGAAATCGACGTTGGACGCCCAGATGCCGGCATAGCCCATTTCGCCGATGGCGAGGTCGACGCCACCAAAGACCTGCGGGCCTTCATCGGTCTGGCTGACGCCGCGGTAAACATAGTCGGACGCAACGCCGAGGTTGAAGCTGACCGGCGATTCCTGCGCAGCGGCAGCGCCGCCCATGGCCAGAGTCGCAGCGGCGGCGAGAAGCGTAAGCTTGAGAGTTTTCATTCGTTATCCCCTTGAGTTCCCGATCCGGCTTCGCCCGACCGACGTTCTGCATCCTCATGGTGAAGGCGCGTAGATCAACGCAGGCTGGCGGCTCAGATGCCCCTGCATAGACCGTGGCTATTATTTCGGCACCCCTTGGCAGCAGCGCCCAAAAAAAAGGCTCGCAACTGTCACGCTTGCGCCACAGGCCTAGCGCATGCTGAGCGGCGCCGCCCCAAGGTGAGTCCCGGCGTCCACCAGCAAGGTCTCGCCGGTGATGTGGCGCGCCGCCGGAGAGGCCAGGAAGACCGTGGCGCCGGCCACATCTTCAGCGGTTGAGGCGGCCTTGAGCGGGGTCGAGGCCTCGGCGCCCTGGCGCATCTTCTCCGCCCGTCCTGCCGGCAGCCCCTTCTCAAACCAGGGGGTGTCGATGAAGCCGGGGCAGACGGCGTTGACCCGGATCTTGGGCGCCAGAGCGCGGGCCAACGACAGGGTCATGGTGGTCAGCGCCCCTTTGGACGCCGCATAGGGCACTGACGAGCCGATCCCCATGACGCCGGCGATGGAGGAGGTGTTCACCACCGCGCCGGGCTGGGGCGCGGACTCCAGCAGGCTGCGGCAGGCGCGCAGGGTCTGATAGGCGCCCACCACGTTGATCCGGTAGAGATCGAGGAAGTCCTGGGCCTGCACGGCGTCGAGGTCGGCGTGATTGGGCGCGAACTTGGTGACGCCTGCATTGTTGAAGAGGGCGTCGATCCGGCCGAACGGGGCGGCCGCCGCGGCGATCTTCCGGCAGTCCTCGTCCTCGCCCACATCACCCTGGACCAGCAGCCCTTGAGCGCCGTGGGCGGCCACCAGACGGGCGGTCTCCTCAGCCTCGTCCCGGCTGCGGGCATAGTTGATGATCACCGCCGCTGCGCCGCGGGACGCCGTCTCCACCGCGATGGCGCGGCCAAGCCCCGTGGAGGCGCCCGTCACCACCACCACATAGTCCTTGAAGTCCTGTCCGCTCATGGGCTGTTCCTCCTGGCGCAGGATCATGGCCTGCGGGTTCTTCTGGGAGCTCAGTCATAGCCAGACCTGTTCCACATGTCGCGGGGGCGCCAGTTGCCCAGCCGCGGCGTCGCGGTTAAAGCCCGCTCATGGAAGAGACCCATCTGACGCAACTTGGCCAGGATGTCCGAGGCTTCGACAGTCCCGAGGCCGCGGTTCTGGAGCGTGTCGCCAACCCGCAGGCCGACACACTTTATCTGGCCCGGTTCACGGCCCCGGAGTTCACCTCCCTCTGCCCCGTGACCGCCCAGCCTGACTTCGCCCACCTGGTCATCGACTATGCGCCTGATCAGTGGCTCATCGAGTCCAAGTCGCTGAAGCTCTATCTGGCCTCGTTCCGCAATCACGGGGCCTTTCACGAGGACTGCACGGTGTCGATCGGCCGCAAGATCATGGCGGTGGCCGAGCCGCGCTGGCTGCGCATCGGCGGCTATTGGTATCCCCGCGGCGGCATTCCCATAGATGTGTTCTGGCAGTCGGGGCCTGCGCCGGCCGATCTATGGCTGCCAGATCAGGGCGTCGCGCCCTATCGGGGACGGGGATAGCGCCTGACCTGCGCCCTCAACCAGTCCTGATGCGGGTGGGCACAGTTGTGTATCCTGATTACGGCCAAGCTTGTTGAGAATTTCTAGCGCTGATCCCAGGCTGGGGCTTGGCTTGGGCGCGGCAATACGGGCCCTGTCTGGCGGCAAGGGCGTTAAACTGCTATATAGAGTGGGCCCAACTCTCCTCGGGCGTGTCACGGAGACCGGTCGGCGCCTGCGCCGGCCGGTCTTTTTGATGCAGCTTAGCCGCTCCAGGGGGTGACGAGACTTTCGGGGTTTGGCCGAACCCGTTCCAGGGGCGCTTCCTTGGGTGACCCCATCAGGATGTAGCCGGCCACCCGTTCTCCGGCCTCCAGTCCAAGGATCTTCAGGGCGTCTGGATCATAGGCGTACCAGTCGGTGATCCAGTTGGCCCCATAGCCCATGGCCGTCGCGCCATAGAGCAGGTTGGTGCAGACCGCCGCCGCTGACAGCAGCTGCTCCCATTCCGGGATCTCGCTCAGCTGCGGCCGCGCCACCACCGCCACGCACAGGGGCGGGGTCTTCAGCTTGGCGAGCTTGGCGGCCGCCTTGGTGTCTTCGCGGGCCAGGGCCAGGGCTTCCAGACGCGCCGCAAACTCCGCTTTCGGCGCGGTCTCCAGGACGATCAGGCGCCAGGGCGTGAGCTTCCCATGGTCGGGCACGCGACAGGCCAGGCGGACCAGGGCGCTCAACTCTTCTGCCGATGGACCTGGCGCCTCCAGGGTCAGGGCTGAGGCCGAGCGGCGCGTGGCCAGGAAATCAAGAACCTCAGGCCGGGCGGTCTGGGGCATGGGCGCGCCCATCGGGACGGGATCGGGCAGGGACAGGGGCAAGGGATACCTTTTCGTGGACGCGCCACAGATTCTGGCGCTCAAGTTCAATTCAACCGGCCGCTCTAGTTGAGAATATGTCGCAGAAACCGTCCTGGCGCCAGCCCCATGGTCAACCTTGGCGCGCCGGTCCAGCCCGCCGCCTCTATGACAATCCCTGGATCGCGCTCGAGGAGTATGACGCGGTGGCGCCCACGGGGGCGGCGGCGCTCTACGGTGTGGTGCGGTTCAAGAACCTCGCCCTGGCCATCCTGCCCCTGCATGAGGACGGCACGGTGACCCTGGTGGGACAGAACCGCTTTCCCCATGGCGACTATAGCTGGGAAATCCCCGAGGGCGGCGGGCCGCTCGATGGCGATCCTCTGGAGCATGCGCGGCGTGAATTACGCGAAGAGGTGGGGCTGGAGGCCGCCGACTGGCGCGAGGTCTTGCGCGCGCAGCTCTCAAACTCAGT
The DNA here is from genome assembly GCA_027489335.1 of Caulobacteraceae bacterium. Lineage (GTDB taxonomy): Bacteria > Pseudomonadota > Alphaproteobacteria > Caulobacterales > Caulobacteraceae > Phenylobacterium. Next base: position 32,473 of record JAIXZX010000003.1, read on the forward strand.
CACCGACGAGCGCGCCGTGGGGTTCATCGCCATGGATCTTCGCCCCGTGGCGCAGGCTCCGGACGAGACGGAGGACCTGGCGGTGGCGCGGATTCCCTTCAAGGAGGCCCTCGAAACCGCGCTTGCCGGCCATATGCCTGATATGCTGACGGTGGCGATGCTGCTTCGGGCTTACCATATGGCGCAGGAAGGGGCCTTGCCGCCGGCGCTCGCACGCCGGCTGCTAAGTTAGGGAGAGAGCCCATGGGACGGGAAGACGCCGCGAGGCTGGAAGTTATCGATCCGGGGCACGCCCCGCCGGTCTGGGCCGCCCTGCGCAACGAGGCCGAGCGCGCCGCCCGCGACGAGGCGGCGCTCGCCTCGCTGCTGAACGCGGTGATCCTCAGCCATCACAGCCTGGGTGATGCGCTCTCCTATCAGCTGGCGCGCAAGCTCGGCGACCAGGAGCTGCGGGCCATGAGCCTGCGCGACATCGCCGAACAGGCCTATGCCGCCGCCCCCGGGCTTGTGGACGTGGCTGAGGCCGATCTGCGGGCTGTCTTCGAACGTGACCCGGCCTGCAAGGGCTATGTGCAGCCCTTCCTGTTCTTCAAAGGCTTCCTGGCCCTTCAGACCCAGCGGGTCGCCCACTGGCTGTGGAGCCAGGGCCGCGACACCATGGCCTTCTATCTGCAGAGCCGTATGTCCGAGGTCTTCCAGGTGGACATCCATCCGGCCACCCGGATCGGCTCTGGCGTCTTCATCGACCACGGCACCGGCATCGTCATCGGCGAGACCGCGGTCATCGGGGATGACGTGTCCCTGCTGCAGGGCGTGACCCTTGGGGGCACCGGCGCTGAGCGCGGCGACCGCCACCCCAAGATCGGCCGCGGCGTCCTGCTGGGCGCCGGCGCCAAGGTGCTCGGCAACATCACCATCGGCGACTACGCCAAGGTGGCCTCAGGCTCAGTGGTGCTGAAGCCTGTGCCCGCCCACTGCACGGCGGCCGGCGTGCCGGCCCGTCTGGTCAACTGCCCGACCTGCGAGGAACCGGCCCGCAGCATGGACCACACCCTGGCCGAGGCTGTGTACGACTACGTCATCTGAGCGGAAATCGACCTGGTCGAGGTTTAACAGGGGGCCGCGAACGTCTAGGTTCGCGGCCTCTTCAGATTCCAAAGGAGCCCCCCGTGGACGAACGCGCCATGCGTAAAGTCGAAGGCCACCTGCGCGGCGCCTTCGCCAACGCCAGGATCACCCTGGTGCCCCGCCCCAAGCAGAAGGACTCCGCCGAGGTCTACATCGCTGATGAGTTCATCGGCGTGGTCTTCGAAGACGAGGACGAGGCCGGCTCCTACATGTTCGAAATGGCGATCCTGGCCGAAGATCTGCCCTGAGGCGCGCCTGGCGCCCCCCGTTTAGGCTGAACAAGCTCATCAAAGCGGCATTTGACGTCCCGTTAACCCCCGCAGGTTGACCCTTACCCAAATCGGGTTGGGTGGGTTTTCGAATGTTCGGGACAGTACAACTGTGGGGTGGCGCAGCCTCCCCGAAGTTTGACGCCCTGGCCCTGCGCCCCGTGCTTCGGCGCATGGCGCAGGCTGCGCGGGCGCATTTCAACGCCGACCAGGTCGAGATCGTCCTCCATGACGGGGATGATGCGTTCCGTTGCGGGGCCGATGGCCTTCTGGAGCTGGTACTGGACGCCGGCTCCGAAGATCTGTTTTCCGCCCCGCTCTGGTCCTGTTCGAAAGACCGGAACGCCGAGCTCGGCTTTGGCGCGGCAGCCTTTGTGGCCAGCGCCCCTGTGGCCTTTGGCGGGCAGGGCCGGCGCGGACGACTGACCGTCACCTGCGCGTCTGCGCCTGCGGCCGAAGTTGATCTGACGGAGATCCTGTCTGACCTGGCCGATGGCGTCGCCACCGCGGCCGAGCGGCTCTATTCGGACCGCGCCAGCGACTATGCCCGGGCCGAGGCTGATGCGGCCGAACAGCTTCTGTTCAACCTGATGGCCTCAGCGCCGGTGGCCCTGGCGGTGACCGATCGCGACCTGCGGTTGATGCACTCAAGCCCCCGCTGGCGCGAGGAGTTCGGGCTGGCCGGCCGGGAAATCCACGGGGAGTCCCTCGGCGACCTGCTGCCGGACATCTTCGTCCGCTGGGGTGAGCGGGTCCGCGCCTGCCTGGACGGTGACACCCTGAAAGGTGAGCGGGTCAGGTTCCAGACCGCAGATGGCCGGCAGATCTGGGCTCGCGTCGAAGTCGGCCCCTGGCGCACCCCGGACGGCGCCGTCGGCGGCCTCATGCTGCTCTCTCAGGATATCTCAGACCTGGTGGACGCCCTGGACCGCGCCCAGCGGTCGGAGGGTCGGATGCGGCTGGCCACCGAGCTGTCTGAAATCCATGTCTACGAGCTGGACTACAGGGCCCGCCAGCTGCTCAGCATCGGCGCCGAGGATACCTTCTTCAACCAGCGCCTGACCTATGAGGACCTCTATCGCAATGTCTGGGTCTCCGTGCACCCCGACGACCGCGACATGGCCCGGGCCGCCTGGGAGCATCATCAAGCCACCGGAGAGCCCTATCGCGTCGAGTACCGGGTGGCGCGCGACGACGGCCAGGAGGTGTGGGCCTATTCCACCTCGGAGCTGATCACCGACGAGAACGGCCGACCCCTGCGTCTGGTGGGCGCCCTGCAGAACATCACCAGCCGCAAGCGCGCCGAGGTTGAAATGGCTCAGGCCCGGGACGCCGCCGAGGCGGCCAACCGCGCCAAGAGCGAATTCCTGGCCAATATGAGCCACGAAATCCGCACCCCCATGAACGGGGTGATTGGCATGAACGCCCTTTTGCTACGCAGCGACCTGTCGCCTGACCAGCGCAAGTACGCCGAGGCGGTCCAGAGTTCGGCCGAGAGCCTGCTGTCGATCATCAATGACATCCTCGACGTCTCCAAACTGGAGGCCGGCAAGGTCGATCTTGAGTCCATCGGCTTCAGCCTCACGGGCCTGGTGGAGGATGTGGCCGAGCTGATGGCGCCACGGGCCGCCGAAAAGCACCTGGAAGTGGCCTGCTACCTGGATGACGGGGCCCAGGGCGGCTTTACCGGCGACCCCACACGGCTGCGCCAGATCCTGCTGAATCTCGTCTCCAACGCCGTGAAGTTCACCGAGCGCGGGTTCGTCGCCATTGAGGTCAAGTCCCAACCCGCCGCCAAGGGGCGCAGGGCCCTGCGGATCGAGGTGGCCGACACCGGGCCTGGCCTCAGCGCCGAGGCCAAGCTCGGCCTGTTCCAGAAATTCCATCAGGCGGACGGGTCGATCACCCGCCGGTTCGGCGGGACGGGTCTTGGGCTGTCGATCTGCCGCCAACTCGCCGAGCTGATGGGCGGCCGAATTGGCGTCACGGATCGGCCTGGCGGGGGCTGCATTTTCTGGCTGGAGCTTGAGCTGCCGATCGCCGAGCTCGCCGAGGCGCGTCCGGCGCCCAGGAATCCCAATGGCCTGCGCGGCGCACGCATCCTGGTGGTCGACGACATCCCCCTCAACCGCGACATCTTCCGACGGCAGCTTGAGACGGAGGGCGCGATAGTGGTCGAGTCCGCCGATGGTCCAGCCGCGCTGGCCCAGCTGGCTTGCGCCCACGACGCCGAGCGGCCCTTCGACATCGTGCTTCTGGACCACATGATGCCGGGCATGGCCGGCGATGAGGTGGCCAGGCGTATTCGTGCGCTAGACGCCCATCACCAGCCTCGGATTGTGATCGCCTCGTCCATGGGCGCGCCGTCTGGCCAGGAGCTGCAGGCTTGGCCGGCCCTCGACGGCTTTCTCACCAAGCCTGTACGCCAGCACGTCCTGACAGAAACCCTGAGCCAGCTTGGGAGCCGCTGTCCCTGGTCTGGGCTGGATCAGCAGGCCTTTGACGTCGACCCGGCCATCGCCCCAGAGGCGGCTGCGCCCGTCGAGCCCCAGAGCGTCCGCATCCTGCTGGCCGAGGATAACGAGATAAACACCCTGCTGACCTGCACCCTGCTGGAGAGCATGGGGTGTGAGGTGGTCTGCGTCGTCAATGGCGCCCTTGCTGTGCAGGCCATGACGGATGGGCTGTTCGATCTGGTCCTCATGGACATGCAGATGCCGGTGATGGACGGCCTGGAAGCCACGCGCCGGATCCGCGCCCTCGGGGGCGCGGCCTCGCAGGTTCCGATTGTGGCCATGACCGCCAATGCGATGCAGTCAGATCAGGACGCCTGCTACGCTGCAGGCATGACAGACTTTGTCTCCAAGCCGATCCATCCCGAGACCTTCCTGTCGACCGTGGCGCGCAATCTGGACGCCGCCCTGGAGGGGACGCTGAAACTGGTGGGTTCCGCGGCCTAGACCCGGCGGCTAAGAGACGCCATGCGGTCCTGCGGAGCGAGTCCATGCTGAAGGTTGTCGCTCTGTCTCTCGGGGCCCTCCTGATCCTTTGGATCGGGGCGGGCCTCGTGATCGAGGCCCTGTTCGCCCCCCGGGATGTCCGCGGCCAGATGGTCGAGGTGGGCGACCGCCGCCTGAGACTGGTCTGCGCAGGCCCATCGGAAGGCCCCCTGGTGTGGCTGGAGGCCGGCGCCTTCGGGTTCTCTGCCGATTTTGCCGATCTGCAAGATGCTCTGGCGGCGGAAGGGGTGCGCAGCTGCGCCTATGACCGCGCCGGCCTCGGCTATTCTGATCCAGGCCCGCGCCCCCGCGACAGCGCGGCCATCGTCACCGACCTGGAACGGCTGATGACCGCCGCCGGGGTGAACACGCCCGTGGTTCTGCTGGGCCACTCCATGGGCGGCCAGCATGTGCGCCTGTTCGCCACCCGTCATCCTGAGCGGGTCGCCGGCATTGTCCTGGTGGACGCCGCCACGCCCGAAGCGGTGCAGATCCCGCTGGTCCGCCGGTTCGTCACCACCTTTGGCAATCTCTCCCAGGGGACGGCGGTGGCCATCAGTCTGGGTCTGGCCAAGCCTTTGTTCTTCTTCGGCGACCGGATCGGCCTGACGGGTCCGGCCGTGCGCGAGAAGCAGGCGGCCTTCGTCTCGGGGCGTCATGCCCGCAACGCCGCCAATGAAGCTTCGAACTGGCTGGGCAGCGCGGCCATGGCGCGCGCGGCTGGAAAACTCGATCCCGCCTGGCCGGTTGCGGTGGTCACCGCCGGCGCCGCGGCTGATCGCAATGGCGAATGGGGCCGGGCGCGGCTCGCCCCCGTGGAGGCCTCCGACCACGGGAGCTACGCCGCGGTCACCCAGGCTGGCCACGCCACCATTCTCTCCCACGCCCACAACGCCGAGATCGTCGCAGCTGTACAACGGGTGATCGCCAGCGCAGCCCCCGCGCGTGCGGCTGTCACGGCTGACTAGGCAGGCTTGAGCGCCGCGGCGTCGAACTCCGCCTTCCAGGCCGCAAGGGTCGGGGAGGTGGCCTTCTGATCCCAGGGATGGAAGCCCGGCCGGTACCAGGCGAAATAGGTCTTCCAGCCGCGCCGGAAGAGGCCAGGCTGCACCCAGACGAACTGCTTCACCGCCTTGAGGGCCGCGTCGGGCGTATAGCCGTCGGCCTCCAACAGCCTGGCGGCGTAGCGGCTGATGTTGCGGGTGAACATGATGGTGATCAGCGCCATGGCGATGCAGCGGCGGCGATAGCGCAGGAAGGGCGACCAGTCCTTGGTCGCTTCCATGAAGACGTCATAGGCGACCGCCTTGTGCTCGGTCTCCTCAAGCGCATGCCAGCGCCAGAGCCGCTCGATGGCCGGATCGGTCTTCTGGAACAGCTCGTCGCGGTGGCGGATGTGCACCTCGGCCATCATGGCGGTGAAGTGCTCGAGCGCGATAGTGGAGATCAGCATGGCCATCGGCCCGCGGCCGCGGCTGAAGGCCACCCGCTCGCGCACCTGGGCCTCGATCTCGGCCACGGGATAGCGGTCCCGGTCGATCAGCTGGTTGAGGCTGTGATGCTCCCGCGAATGGATCGCCTCCTGGGCGATGAAGCCCCGAACATCCTCGGCCAGCTTGCCCGAGACCCGGTCGCGATAGTGGCGCACGGCGTCCATGAACAGGCGCTCCCCATCGGGGAAGGTCAGCGACAGGGCGTTGAACACCGCCGTGGCCACCGGGTCGCCGTCCAGCCAGTGGCCGGAGTTGGTCGGGCTGGCGTCGAAATGAATGTCCCGAGGGGCCACCTCGACATCGGCGGGCGTGGTCTTGCGCGTCATGGCATGATCCTGTGGAACGGGGGCGGCGGGCCCGTGGCTTGTCTTGAACACAGATTAGAGTTACCGACAAAAATGTCAATAGAGCCTGCCCGTCGCGTGCGTCGGTCGCCTGAGGCGGCCCGCGAGAACATCCTGCAGTCAGCCGAGCGCCTGCTGCTGGAGCGGGGCCCGCAGGGCTTGAAGCTGGTGGAGGTGGCCCAGGGCGCAGGCGTCTCCCACGCCACGGTGCTGCACCACTTCGGCTCCATCGATGGCGTTCAGACCGCGCTCGCCGAAGCGATGATCCGCCAACTGGTCGCCCGCGTGTTAGAGGCCGAGCGGCCCGATGATCCGGAGGCGCAGCTGGAAGGGGTCGGTCAGGTGCTGTTCGACGCGTTTGAGTCCGCCGGCGGCGCCCGCCTGGCCGCCTGGCTGGAACTGACGGGCGAAACCCGCCGCCTCACCCTGGTTCGCGAAGCCGTCGCCGAAGTGATCTCCGGTCCCATGGCCCAGAAGGGCGTCGACCCTGAGCGCGCGACCAATCTGATCCTGGTGGCTGTCTCTCTGGCCATGGGCGTCGGCCTGATCGGCCGCTCGCTCGCCGAACTGGTCGGCCGTCCGCCCGAAACCACCCGTGAGGCGGCGCTGGCCTTCCTCAAGACCGGCCTGGCCGCAGCGATAAAGACCGAGGGCCGGGCGGGCTGAAGCGCCGCCCGGCCGCAGGACCTCAGAGAACGCCCAGCATTTCGGCCACCAAGGGGTGGCGGACGATGTCGCGGTCTTTCAGGCGGACCACGGCGATATTGGGGACGGTGTCCAGCTTCTCGGCCACCGGGCCCAGGCCCGACAGCTCCGGCAAGAGGTCCGACTGGGCCGGGTCGCCGGTGACCACCATGGTGGAATGCCAGCCGAGCCGGGTCAGCAGCATCTTCAGCTGCACATAGGTGCAGTTCTGCGCCTCATCGATCACCACGAAGGCGTTGTTCAGGGTGCGGCCGCGCATGAAGCCCACCGGCGCGATCTCGATGGCGCCCTCGGCCATCAGGGCCCGCACCCGCTTCATGGAAAGACGATCTGACAGGGCGTCGTAGAGCGGCCGCAGATAGGGGGCGAGCTTGTCCTCCATCTCGCCGGGCAGGAATCCGATGGATTCGCCGGCCTCCACCGCCGGGCGCGACAGGACGATGCGGCCGACGCGGCCGGCCTCCAGAGCCTCGACAGCCTTGGCGATGGCCAGATAGGTCTTGCCGGTGCCCGCCGGTCCCAGGGCCAGCACCAGATTCTTGGCGTCGATGGCGGCGATCAGCTCTTCCTGCCCCGGGGACTTGGCCTTGATCGTCTTGAGATAGCCCTGGTCACGGCCCTCTTCGCCGGGCCCCAGCGGCGACCACCCCCGTTCGATGGGCAGCCGGCGGATTTTCGAATCTTCAAACTGCTCGGCGTCGAAGGCGCCTTCGCGCAGCTGTCGCTTCAGGGCACGCTTGGTCATCAAAGCCTCCATGGGGGCATGAAAAAGGGGCGAGTCCGGAACGGACCGCCCCTGGGGGGAGGACGACAGAGAAGGAAGGGGGGCCAGGGCCGCGCCAGGGGGCGACCCATCCCCGACATAGGCCGGGTCATCGGTGGCGAGGGGGCCTCGCCGGGATCGAAAACGCAGCGCCATGCACTCCGTCCAAATCGAACCTTGCAGACCGGAAGCCGGTCCGGCGCGGATCGTCGGGGTATGATCCCCTCGAATCGCATCGCAACTATGATGCTAGCGTGGTTAACCGAGCCTGAAGTGCGACGTTTTTGACAAGATATGGGGTGTGCGGATGAGTGTCTTTAATTTGGGCGATGTGGCTCCTCAGCTGCCGCCGGAGGGTGAATACTGGATTGCGCCCACCGCTGCGGTGATGGGTAATGTCATCCTGAAGCAAAACGCCTCTGTCTGGTTCGGCGCCACCCTTCGCGGCGACAATGATCCGATCATCATCGGCGAAAACTCAAATATTCAGGACGGCTCTGTTCTCCACACGGATACCGGCTCGCCCCTGACCATTGGCCGGGATGTCACCGTCGGCCACATGGTCATGCTGCATGGCTGCACCATCGGCGACAACAGCCTGGTGGGCATCGGCTCGATCATCCTGAACGGAGCTAAGATCGGGAAGAACTGTCTGATCGGCGCCAACTGCCTGATCACCGAGGGCAAGGAAATCCCCGACAACAGCCTTGTGATGGGCGCGCCCGGCAAGGTGGTGCGCGAGGTCTCAGAGGGTCAGGCCAGGATCCTGACCGCCTCGGCCCACCACTATGTGGAAAACTGGAAGCGTTATCACCGCGAGCTCGTCCGCACCGCCTGAGGCGGGGGCCCTAGAAGACCCGCAGGATCATCGACTGGCTGGCGGTGGCCATCAGCTCTCCGTCCTGAGCGAACAGGGCCATGCTCCCATGGCCGAAACCGCCGTGGACGCCGTCGATGCGGATGTCGCAGAGCACCCAATCGGTAGGGACGATCCGGCGGTAGCGGATGGTGTTGTCCAGGCTGTTGCCGCCGGCGTTCAGCTGCAGGGCGTTGCCGAGGGCGCCGGGCACGAAGTCCGCGACGATGGCCAGGAAGGTGGAGTCGATGGGCAGGCCTTCCCGCGACCGGACCCAGAGCAGCAGGCGGCCGTCGCTGGCCGGTTCGCCAGCGCTCGCCCCGCCATATCGACCCTTGGCCACTCGCACTTCGATGCGGCTATGCAGGTCATCGCCGCCGCCGCGCCAATGGCCGGCTTCCACGCAGTCTTCGGGGGCGGGGGCGTCTGGGGCCTGCACCCACTGCGTCGAATGCTCGCTCTCCCGGGCGCCCAGGGCGGCGTTGACCGTGAAGATCTCCTTGTCGCCCACATGGCCGATCACCCGGGCCTGGCTGTTGTACTTGCCAGAGGCCGGCACCCAGACGTCCAGGTCCACAATGCTGGGCGGCCGGGCGTAGGAGAGATACTGGGCCGTCGCCCAGATGGCCGGGCGGCCGCAGGTGCGCTCCAGCGCTGCAATGGCCGCGGCCATACCCACCCCGCCGAACATGAACAGGTTGTCCGGCGGACCGACGCAGACCGCGGGGCTCAGCGGCAACAGCCAGCGGTGCGGATTGTGGGTCGCTTGCAGGTTGAAGAACAGAGGCTGGCTCATCGGGGTCGCTCACGGCCGCAGGGTGGGGGGCGGAACCTGTCCCAGGGCGGGCGCAAGCTCAACCTGAACTTTGTCGCGGCCCGCACTTCAACGCCGTCGAGCTCAGGCGGGCGGCGTCTTGGGCAGGACGGCGAGCAGGCGATCCACGTCATTCATGTCGTTGAACACCGCCAGCGACACCCTGAACCGGTTCTGCGACAGGCCCAGCCGGATGTTGGCGCTGGTCAGCCGCTCAGCCAGCTTGGCCCGGGCATCCTTGAGCGAAAACGCCACCAGGGGCGTGCGGCTGTGGAGCGGGGTCAGGGGGGCATAGCCCCGCGCGCGCAACTCAGTCTGCACAGCGTCAGCCATGGGCTGGCGCCAGGCCTGGATGGCCTCCACCCCGACCCGGTTCAGCCAGGCCAGGGACCAGTTCAGTTGCACCACCCCGGTCCAGGGCGCCGCTCCCATGGCGAACAGCCCCGCCGCGCTGTCGGCGGCTTCATAGTCGGCCACCGTGTCGCCGGGCGCATCGTGGGGGTAGACGTGGGTCTGGAACTTGGCGACCTGGTGGTAGCCCCACCAGGGCCTGCGCAGCTTTTCCTGGATCTCCCGGCGCACATAGAGGAAGGCCAGGCCGAAGTCGCCCATCAGCCACTTGTATGAAGCGCTGGAGGCGAAATCGACGCCCGCGGCGCGCAGGTCGATGGGGGTCGTGCCGGCCCCATGGATGATGTCGGCGAACACATAGGCGCCATGCGCATGGGCGAGGTCGCAAACGGCCTTCAGGTCGTGCTCGAACCCGTTGACCGTCGAGACGTGGCTGATGGCCACCAGCTTGGTCTGGTCATTGATGGCCTGCGCCATCTTGTCCATGTCGATCCGGCCATCGGCCTCCAGGGGCAGGGTGACCACGTCCATGCCCGCCCGGCCTATCTCGCCGTAGGTGTAGAAGGAGCCGAAGAAGTGCAGGGCGTCGGTGACGATGCGGCCGCCCGCCTCTGGCAAGCCCAGCGCCAGCAGGGCCAGATTCTCGCCCATGGTGGTCGACTGAATGATGCAAAGCTCGTCGGGGCTTGCGCCCACCAGTGTCCCGAAGGCGGCGATCATCTCGCTCTCCTGTCCCCCGACCCGCAGGGACCTCGCCGACCCATCCAGGGTCTTCTCCCGCAGATAGGCCTCCACGGCCGCCTGGGCCCCCAGGGGCATGGGATGGGTGGCGCCGGCGTCCAGATAGGTCAGCGGCATGTCGGCGAAGTCCGCCTTGGCCGGAAGCGCTGGCCGGCCGCCGCCCGGGGCGGCGTCCTGGCTCTGGGCCTCTGAGGCGACCGCGGCGAGGCTGGGTCCCGCGGCGGCGGCGGCGATCAGGCTACGGCGAGTCAGCATGGGTCCCTCGGGGCTCGTCCCGGCGGCCGGGCCAGGCAAGGTTAGGGCGCGGCGCCGACATTATCTTGTCCATCTCGCCCCCTGCGGAGGGGGCGGATGGCTAATCTATTCTCCAGGTGTCAGCGCAGCGGCCTGACCCGCAGGGGCACGGCTGTGGTGTTCTTGGAATCCGCCAGGGTGACGATGGAGCGCACGTCGACCACGCCCGGCAGCTTCAGGATCGTGGAGAAGACGAAGTCCTGATACCAGTTCACGTCCGGCGCCAGGATCTTCAGCATGGCGTCCATCTCGCCGAACACCGTGTAGCATTCCAGGATCTCGGGAATGTTCTCGATGGCCCGGTGAAAGCGCGCCCGCTCTTCATCGCTTAGCGTGGTCATCTTGACCTGGGCGAAAATCTGCATGGTGAAGCCGAGCTTGTGCCGGTCCACCAGGGCCACGGTCCCCTTGATGTAGCCATCCTCCCGCAGTCTCTGGATGCGACGCCAGCACGGCGACTGGGACAGGCCCACCCGCTCAGCCAGGTCGGCGGTCGAGAGCGACGCGTCCTTCTGAAGAATCTCCAGAATCTTGACGTCGATGGCGTCCAGCTGGGCCGGCATAGCTTATGCTCCGAAGGGCGATCCTGCGCATAACGGATGCCTTGGCTGTGCGAGTCAAGGCGATCAGGCCCCAGCGTCGCCGCAACCCGCCCGTCGCCGCCGGATCGCGCATCTTTGCGCCTTGCGCTGGGAACCCTCGGTTGAGTTTGGACCTAAACTGTCGGCGCCTCGGGCGCAGCAGCATGGGGTCATCATGTCGACAGCGATTGCTTCGCCGCATGCGTTCAAGGCCGATGCGGCCTTCCTGCGCGGTCTGGGCAGGGCCTTCGCCGGCGCCTTGATCTTCGCCCTGCCCATGCTGATGACCATGGAGATGTGGCAGCTTGGCTTCTACATGGACCCGCTGCGTCTGGCGTTGCTCCTGGCCCTCACCGTACCCACCCTGGTGGGGCTGTCGCGGTTCGGCGGCCTGCGCCCCACGGCGCGGCTTCGTGACGATGTGGCCGACGCCCTTGTGGTCCTGCTGGTGGCGGCCCTGGCCGCGACGGTCACGCTCTACATCTTCGGCATCCTTGCGCCGGGCATGTCAGCCCGGGAAATCATCGGCAAGATCGTGCTCCAGACCGTGCCCGGCAGCTTCGGCGCGATGCTGGCCCGCAGCCAGCTGGGCGGCGAGCCGGAGGGGGAGCGGGAGAAGGACCCGCCGACCTACTGGGGCGAGCTCTTTCTGATGGGGGCGGGCGCGCTCTTCCTGTCCTTCAACATGGCGCCCACCGAGGAGATGGTGCTGATCGCCTACAAGATGTCGGCCTGGCAGTCGGTGAGCCTGGCCCTGGTGTCACTCGGGCTCATGCACGCTTTCGTCTACGCCCTGAACTTCAAGGGCGGCTCGGCGCGACCTGATCACATACCGGCCTGGAGCCTGTTCGCCCGCTTCTCCCTGGTGGGATACGCCATCGTGCTTGGCGTCAGCCTGTTCAGCCTCTGGGTGTTCGGCCGCACTGACGGCGACAGCCTGAAAGAGATCATCAGCGCCAGCATCGTCCTGGGCTTCCCCGGCGCCATCGGCGCAGCTTCGGCGAGGTTGCTGCTGTGAGCTGGTCTGACGTGGGCGAACCCGAGAAGGCCAACCCCACCCAGCCGGCCCTGGAGAGCACCTCGCCGCTGGAATGGGTCATCGCCGCCATCGGCGGGCTGCTGGTGGTTGCGGCCATCGCCTATATGGTCGTCTTCGCCGCCGCGGAGCCGAAACGGCCGCCGACGGTGACCTTGTCGGTGACCTCTGTCACCACCACGCCTGGGGGCTATCTGGTCTCGTTCCGGGCCGCCAACGCTGGCGGCGCCACGGCGGCCGGACTGCAGGTCAGCGGGGAGCTGCGGGAGGGCGGGGCGGTGGTCGAGACGAGCGCCGTGACCATCGACTACCTCCCTCAACAGTCCGAGCGCGAGGGCGGCCTGTTCTTCACCCGCGATCCAGAGGACCTGGCCCTTTCCCTCCGCGCCGAAGGTTACTCAGAGCCCTGAGCGGCCTGCCGGATGAAGGCGCGGACGTCGGCGGCCAGGGCCCTGGCGCTGTCGGCGCCGAGATAGGGCATGTGGCCGGACGGATAGGCCTTCACGGTCACGCGCTCTGGCGGCAGGTCCACCTGGTTCAGGGCGTATTCCGCGGCGCCCACCGTGGTCACCAGGTCGTAGTGGCCGGCCGCCACGAACAGCCGCAGGGACGGATTGCGCCGCAGGGCCTGGGCGAGCTCGGCCGCGGCGTCGCGGCCCCGGGGGCCGCCTGGGCCATAGTCCCACTTGGAGTTCACCTGGCTGAAGGCGATGGGGATGTAGGGGGCCTCCATCCGCACCTTCAACTCGCCGGTCAGATAGCTGTTCATCGCCCCGACAAAGGCCGGCGTGTACTGGCCCATGGCCGGATCATCGGCCACGGGATCGGCGCCGGTGGCCTTCAGGGGCAGCACGTAGCGGCTGTCATAGGCGCCGACCTGCAGGCCCTTGTCCTTCAAAAGCTCCCGGGAAAAGGCGCCAAGCCCGAGCCGCAGGCGGTTGGCGAGCCACGTCTGGGCCGGCACGCCGGTCAGGGCGGCTAGTTGCTCGGCCAGCGCCAGCCGATCTGCGGCTGGCACGGCGTTCCCCAGATAGAGGGCGCGCATATAGCCGTCCGCCGCCAGGGATCGCGCCGCCTCGACGGCTGCGTCCAAGGACCGTCCCTGGCGCAGCTCAGGGCGGTGATACCAGGCGCTCGCCGCCATGGCCGGAAGATTGGCGCCGTAAAGGTGGTCGCCCACCGCCCCGCCCATGGCCGGCCCCAGCACCAGAATGCCGTTCAGGGTGATGGCGCCCAGTTCGCCTGAGGGCGAGGTGGGGCCGCCCATCAGGGTGGTGGCCAGCGCCGCCGCCCGGGTCGTTCCATAGCTCTCGCCCATGACGAACTTGGGCGAGGCCCAGCGGTCATTGCGGGTCAGCCAGTCGGCGATGAATTTGGCGACGGCCAGGGCGTCCTGATTGACGCCGTAAAAGTCCTCCGTCCGCCCGCCTGGCAGCACGCGGCTGAAGCCGGTGCCCGGCGGGTCGATGAAGACGAGGTCTGCGACATCCAGCAGGGCGTTGGGATTGTCCTTCAGGGGGAAGGGCGGGACCGTGGGCGGATTGACCTCATCGGCGAAGTCCACCTGCCGGGGACCGGCCATGCCGAGGTGCAGCCACACTGAAGACGAGCCCGGGCCGCCGTTGAAGATGAAGACCACCGGACGGTCTGGCTTGGCGACCTTCTCCACATAGCTGAACGAGAACAGGGCCGCAGCCGGGGCGTCCTTGGCGTCGCGCAGGATCGTCTCCCCAGCGGTGGCCTCATAGGCCACCCGTCGTCCGCCGAAGACGCCCACATGCTGGGTGACGAAGCTCCGGGCCGCCGGCTCCGCCTGGCCGGGCTGCGGGAGCGCCGCCAGCAGACCTAGGGCGAGGGCTGCGGTCAGCAGGCGTGCTGCGAACCTCATGGGGCGGCTGTCACAAAGGCCCGGACGTCGGCCATCATCTGGGCCAGGCTCGCCTCCACCGAATAGGCCATATGCCCGCCCTGATAGCTCAGCGCCTGGGCGCGGTCCTTGGGCCATCCCGACAGGGCCAGGCCGTAGTCCATGGCGCCGGTGGTGGTCTGGGTGTCCTGATGGCCATTCATCATCAAGACCCGGAAGTCGGGATTGAGGGCGAACACCTCGCTGACCGGGCTCATGAACGGATAGTCCGAAAAGGGCGAGGCCGGCCCTTCGGCGTAGCGCCATCCGGCGGTCACGGGGCTGCGGGAGTTGTAGGCGCCCAGGTCGCCCACCTTCAGGGTGTCGCGGGCATAGACCTCGAAGGCGGCGATCAGCGCCTCAGGCAGCACCCGGGACGGATCGGCGGCCCGCTGGCCAGCCGGCGCCGAAGGGCCGGTATATCGGGCGTCGGCCATGCCAAGCGTCAGGCCCTGATCCTTCAGGAGTTCGACCCGGAAGCGCTCCTTGGTGATCCGCAGATTGTTCTCGACATAGAAGGCCGCCGGAATGCCGCTATAGGCCTCAAGCTTCTGGGCGACGGCGGCCCGGACCGCGGGGACGAGATCATCCCCCTGGGCGAGCGCGGTCAGGTATTCGGTGCGGGCGAAGGTGCGAATCTCGGCCATCCAGGCCTCGAAGTCCTGGCCCTTCAGGTCGGCCTTGCCGTGCCACCAGGCGCTGGCCGCCAGCGTCGGAAGGGAAACCACATAGCTGATGATGTTCTGCGGCCGCTGGACGTATTCGACGATGTTCATCGCCTGACCCATGAACACCGCGCCGCGCAGGTTCTGGTCCTGCGGCAGCTTCTGGATCTGATTGACGGCGACGGCGGCCCGGATGGTGCCGTAACTTTCGCCGAACAGATATTTGGGCGAGGCCTCGCGACCATGGGCCTTCGACCAGGCCACGACGAAGTCGGTCAGCTGGCGGGCGTCGGCCTCCACCGAGAAATAGGTCTGCGGATCGACCCCTTCGGCGAAGCGGCTGAACCCGGTGCCAGCCGGGTCGAAGAAGACCAGATCGGCCACATCGAGCACGGTATAGGGATTGTCGACGATCTTGAAGCTGGCCGGATCGGCGCTCAGGTCATCGGGAACCGCCAGCCGCTTGGGCCCGAATGCGCCCATGTGCAGATAGGGCGAGGGCGAGATGGGCCCGCCGTTGAACACGAAGATCACTGGCCGCTCAGGGTTGGCTGTGCGCCCTGTGGCCACATAGGCGGTGCTCACCAGACGCACACCTGGACCGCCCTCGGGGCCTGGCAGGTCAAAGGCTTCGACCCGGGCCTGGTAGGCGACCGTCTTGCTATTGAAGACGCCCCGGTGCTGGGTCACCACCGGTGCTTCCAGGGTGACGGGCGCCAGGGGCGGGGCTGGTTGGGCGTTTGCGGCGCCCAGGCTCAGGGCCAGGCAGGCCCCGATGGCGAGTCCCCGTCCGAAGATGCTCATGGCCATGACCCTCCCAGCTGACGACACAGCCTAGCCGCAGGTCCTCAGATTATCTTGCCCTTGTGGGCGCGGCCCCGGCGGCCCCTTGGATAGGCTATGCGGCGGCGCCTAGCGGAAGGTCCGGTGCCGCAGGGGCACGGCCGTGGTGGATTTGGACTCCGACAGGGTCACGATGGAGCGCACATCGACCACGCCTGGCAGCTTCAGGATCGTGGAGAAGATGAAGTCCTGGTACCAGTTCACGTCGGGCGCCAGCACCTTCATCATGCAGTCCATCTCGCCGAAGACGGCGTAGCACTCCAGGATCTCGGGGATGTCGTGGATGGCCTTGAAGAAGCCCTCCCGCTCCTGGTCGGTGAGGGTGGTCATCTTCACCTGGGCGAAGACCTGCATCTTGAAGCCCAGCAGCTGGCGATCAACGATGGCCACGGTCGCCTTGATATAGCCCTCGTCCTTCAGCCGCTGAATCCGGCGCCAGCAGGGGGACTGCGACAGGCCCACCCGCTCGGCCATCTCGGCGGTGGAGAGCGAGGCGTCCTTCTGCATCAGGTCGAGGATCTTGAGGTCGATCGCGTCCAAGGCCGACGGCATATCTTATGTCTCCCCATCTCGCACGGAGCATAGCGGATGCGGAGACCACCCCTGTCAAGGAACACAAAGGCAAGAAAAACCAAGGCCCGTAACTAGGATCGGTTCCTGGGCGCCTGCCGCTTTCTGGCGGGCCAGGGAGTGTGCTGGCCATGGGGGCGAGGCCTTGAATTCAGCGAGTGCGCGGCTGAGCCTGCCATCCGGCGACGGGTTTCGCTCAGGGCTCGAGGGCGGCTACACCGCCTGGGTTCGCGAGGTCCTGGGCGCGGTGGCGACCGAGCCGCGAGCCGCCGTCCTGTTCGACTCCACCATCAAGGAGCCCACCGACCTGCTGGCCGCCGTCGTGCGCGAGGCGTTCCGGGATGGGGTCACCGACCGCTTTGAAAGCACCTTCGCCGGGGGCAATCGCTATGTGGCCGCCGCGGTCGCCAAACGCCACGGCGTCCAGCCCGAGCAGGTGATCTGCACGACTGGCGCCACCAGCGCCATGGCGATGGCCATGACCGCCTTCGTCGCTCCGGGTGATCATGTGATCGTCGAGGCGCCGGCCTTCGACCTGCTGCCCGCCCTGGCGCAACAGGCCCAGGCGAAGATCACGCCGCTGCCCCGTCGGGCGCCGGACTTCGCCATCGACCTGGATGAGCTGCGGGCGCTGGTGCGGCCTGACACCCGCCTGATCCTGCTGACCCAGGTGCACAATCCGTCGGGAGCGGTCCTGGACGCCCAGACCCTGCGGGCTATCGCCGACATCGCCCGGACTGCGGGCGCCCGCGTCCTCATCGATGAGGTCTATGCCGATTTCGCCGATGTGGGGTCTGCGGTCGGTCTGTCTGACGTCTTCATCAGCGCCGGCAGCCTGACCAAGGTGCAGGGCCTGTTCGCCCTTAAGTGCGGCTGGGCCGTCGGGTCCGCGGCCAACATCGCCGCCATTCAGGCCGCGAACCCGCAGGGGGACCTCGGGGTCTCCAAGCTCGCCCACGCCATTGGCGCCCTGGTGCTGGAGGACATGGCGCCGTTCGACGCCCATTGGCGGGGCGTGCTGGCGGCCGCCCGCCCGGTGCTCTGCGCCCATGTGGACCGCATGGCGGCTGACGGTCTGATCGTCGGCGAGCCGCCCGCCTATGGGTGCATGTACTTTCCCCAGGTGGTCGGGGTCGGCGACACCCTCAGTCTCGCCTCCCGGCTCTGGAGCGAAGAGAAGATCGTCGTGGCGCCGGGCGAGTTCTTTGGTCAGCCAGGGCATGTTCGGATCGGCTTTGGCGGGGACGCCGAGGCGCTCGATGCTGGGCTCGGTCGTCTGCACGCCGCCCTGCTGCGCCGCCGGGGAGCGCCGTGAGCGGGCGGGTCCAGTGCGCCCCGGCGCTTGGATGCGACAGTCGGTCTCGCCTGAGGGTCCGCATTGGACATGCGACGTGGCCTGACCGTCTGCATAAACGATTTGCGACATGCCGGTGACGCTTGGGCTTTCGAAAAGAAAAACCGGCGGTGGCTGACTAGTCTGACGTGACTGCAATCACGGGCTTCGGGCCATGCCCAACGCACCTGCTCAAAGACGGTGGGGCGTGCGGGTCTGAGGCGCTTGGATTTTGGGGGCCGCTTCGGCCAATGGGGGATGCAATGAGCTATCAGTCGATCCGGGGGCGCCTGCTCGCCACCACCATGTTGGGCGCGGCGATGGCCGCGGCGCTCTCGGCCGCGCCGGCCGTCGCTCAGACGGGCGACGACACCCAGCTGCAGGAGATCATCGTCACCGGCTCGCGGATCCGCCGCGTCGAGGTGGACACCGCAGCGCCGGTCCTGTCGGTGGATCAGCAGTCCTTCACCGACCGCGGGGTGGTGCAGGTCGGCGATCTGATGAACCAGATCAGCTCCAACATCCCCAACTATCCCATCGCCGCGGGCTCTGGCTCGGCGGCGGGCGCGGGCCAGCAGTTCCCCAACCTCTTTGGCCTGGGCGCCGGGCGCACCCTGACCCTGGTCAATGGCCGGCGCTTCGTGGCCTCGTCCAATGGCCTGGCCGGCTCGTCGGTGGACACCAACATGATCCCGCTCGGTCTGCTGGACCGGGTCGAGGTGGTGCAGGGCGGCGGCGCGGCCGTCTATGGCTCCGACGCCATCGCAGGCGTGATCAACTATGTGCTGAAGACCAATTTCGAAGGCGTCGAGCTCGACGCCCAGACCGGGATTTCGTCGCGCAGCGACTATCCGGTCCACGCCCTGCGCGGCACCTTCGGCAAGAACTTCATGGATGACCGGGGCAATGTGGCCCTGAACCTGGAATGGTCGCAGAACGACTCCCTGCTCGACTATGACCGGCCGCGGAGCAATCTGGGCCGCATCACCGTGCCCAATTCCGCCAACACCTCGAGCACCGACGGCATCCCCTCGGTGAAGGAAATCTTCGACGCCCGGTTCTGGGAGTTCAATCCCAATGGCGTCATCTTCACCACGCCGGCTCCGGTCCCCGGCTTCCTGCTCGGCCAGCAGTTCACCTCGGCCGGCGGGCTCGCGGCCTACAACCCCGGCTCGATCCAGGGCGTGCCCTTCGCCAGCGGTGGCGACGGCCTGACCTATCGTGAGCTGGCCGCCCTGCGCACCGGCGTCGAGCGCTTCAGCGCCAACGCCATCGGCCACTTCGACCTGACCGACCGGGTCCGCCTGACCGGGGAGTTGCTCTATGGCCGCACAGAGGGGACCGATCCCTATGCGGCCCAGGCCAACAACACCGTGCTCAACAACGCCGCCTCCGGCTCCGGCGTCATCGCCTTCACCCGCAACAACGCCTTCCTGACGCCGGCGACGGTGGCCCAGCTCACCGCCCTGCGGCCGGCCTTCGGGGCCGGCGCGCCGCTGTTCCTGTCCAAGTGGTTCGACGATCTGCTGCCGACCCGCGAAGGCAGCCAGGTGACCGAGAGCTACCGCGCCCTGGCCGGCCTGGAAGGTGACTTCGACTACGCCGACCGCAACTTCTACTGGAGCGCCACGGTCAGCCGCGGCGTCACCGATGGTCGCCAGGAGGCCTGGGGCGTCGACACCGCGCGCTTCAACAACGCCGTCAACGCCGTGCGTAACGGCGCCGGGACCATTGTCTGCGCCATCAACGCCGACGCCAGCACCGCCAATGACGACGCCGCCTGCGCGCCGATCAATCCGTTCGGCGACGGCAATGTCTCGCCCGAGGCCCGCGCCTACGCCACGGTCCAGACCGGTCAGGAGTTCTACAACGTCCAGGACAACTTCCTGGCCACCCTCGGCGGGGATCTCTTCAACCTGCCGGCCGGCCCGGCCAAGTTCTCCCTGGCCTACGAATATCGTCGCGAAAGCGCCAAGTTCGTGCCGCTTGAGGCCTCTCAGCGGGGTCTGACCGGCTCGCGCGTGCCCACCGTGGCCACCCGCGGCGAGTACGACACCAACGAGTATTCGGCCGAGCTGCTGATCCCGATCATCGGCGGCGACGTGACCTTGCCCTTCGCCCAGGCGGTCGACTTCGAAGGCGCCTTCCGGCGGGTGAAGAACTCCCTGGCCGGCAGCGAGGATGTCTGGGGGGCTGGCCTGCGCTGGGAGGTCTTTGAGGGCCTGACCCTGCGTGGATCGCGCAGCCGCAACTTCCGGGCGCCGACCCTGGAGCAGCTGCTGGCCCCGTCGCGCACCGCCCTGGCCAGCGTCGGCCAGGATCCCTGCGACGCCGACCGCATCAGCGGCGGCCCGGCCCCGGCCACCCGTCTGGCCAACTGCCAGGCCCTGTTCGCCGCCAATCCGGGCTATGGCCCCCTGGCGACCTTCCAGAACCCGGCGGAGAACTTCAATGCGGCCCTGGTCACCACCGGCGGCAATCCGAACCTGCGCAATGAGATCTCCGACACCATCACCTACGGCCTGATCTTCCAGCCGACCTTCGCGCCGGGCCTCACCCTGGTGGTCGACCGGATCGAGGTGGATCTGACCGACGGCCTGTCGCCGTTCACACCGCAGAACTTCATGGAGACCTGCTACGACTCCAGTCCGCAGCCGGTCGACATTTGCAGCCGCTTCACCCGTGACGCCACGGGCGCCACCGCCACGGCCCAGACCACCACCTTCAACGCCGGTGAGGGCACCTATCGCGGCGAAACCTATTTCGCCGGCTACACCTTCGCGCCCGGCCGCTTCTTCGGCGACGCCGACTGGGGCACGCTCGACCTGTCCATCGAGGCCACCCACACCTCCAAGCTGGAGACCTCGGTGACCGGCTTCGACCTCACCCGGTCGGACGGCACGGTGGCCATCCCGGACTGGACCACGCGGTTCGACGCCCGGCATGTGATTGGTCCGGTACGGCTGACCTATTCGATGATCTACCTGCCTGAGGTGAAGGCGAGCCCGACGGCGACGATCGAGAACAACCCGAACCCGATCATCGAGCGCAACATCCGCCACAGCGTCTCGGGGCAGTACGACTTCGGCAAGTACACGGTGCGCGCCGGTGTCATCAACCTGACCGACGAAGAGCCGTCCTACCCGACCCGCAACCATGGCGACATCCTGGGCCGCCAGTACTATGTCGGCCTGAACGCCCGCTTCTAGGGCGACAAAGGAAAGCGCCGGGCCTTAGCGCCTGGCGTCCCTGCGGGGGCGGCGCGGTGGCATCCCCATCGCCCGCCCCCGTCTCCATCTCCGAAGGAGGCTCGCCGCATGGCCGCGCAGGCCGCCGATCCCATCGTCATCGACGCCGCCGGCGTGCGTCAGGCCCTGACCTACGCCGCGGCGATCCCGGTGGTCCGCGAGGCGATGATTGCGCTCTCCGATGGCCGGGTGCGCCAACACCTGCGCAGCTTCATCGGCCTGGGCGAGGGCCGCACCTTCGCCATCATGCCCGCCGCCCTGTCGGCGGACGGCGTCTTTGGCGCCAAGCTGGTCAGCGTTTTCCACGACGGGACCGGCCGCAAGGCCCATGAGGGCCTGGTGGTGATCTTCGACGGCGCCACGGGCGCGCCGGTCTGCCTGGCCGATGCGGCCGAGGTCACCGCCATCCGCACCGCAGCCGCCAGCGCCGTGGCCACCGAGGCTCTGGCTGCGCCAGGCGCCCGCAGCCTCGCCATACTGGGCCTGGGCAAGCAGGCCCTGGCTCATCTGGAGGCCCTGCGCCTGGTTCGGCCCCTGGAGGACATCCGGGTCTGGGGCCGGGACTTCGGCCGCGCCCAGGCCTTCGCCGAACGCCATGGCCTGCGCGCCTGTGAGACGGTCGAACACGCCGTCGATGGGGCGCAGATCATCTGCACCGTCACCGGCGCCGCCGATCCGATCCTGGAGGGGCGTCTGGTTTCCCCCGGCGCTCACGTCAATGCGGTGGGCTCCAGCGGCCCGGGACAGGCCGAAATCGATACGGACCTGGTGGCCCGATCCCGCTTCATTGTCGACCATCGCGAGCATGTGCTGGCCCACGGGGGCGAGTTCCTCCGCTCGGGCCTGCCGGCCGATCACATCGCCGCGGAGATCGGCGAGGTGCTGGCCGGCGCGAAGCCTGGCCGGACCGCCGCCGATCAGATCACCGTCTACAAGTCCCTGGGCCACGCGGCCCAGGACCTTGCCGTCACGGACTGGCTCTATCGTCAGAAGGACAAGCGACCATGAGCGAGCCTGCGCCGCCTTCCGCCGACACCACAGGCCTGCTGCACAGGGGAGTCGACCTCTGGGCGGTGATCTCGCTGGGCCTCGGGACGGCGGTCGGGGTGGCGATCTTCTCCGTGATCGCGCCGGCCACGGCGCTCGCCGGACCTGGCATGCTGCTGGCGGTGCTGATCGCAGCTGTCCCGATGTTCGTGATCGCGGTGACCTACGCCTTCATGGGCTCGGCCCTGCCGACCTCGGGCGCCTCGTTCGAGTGGTCGCGACGGTTCGTCAGCCCCTTCCTCGGCTTCATGATCGCCTGGCTGCGTATCATCTCCAACCTGGGCGCCATCCTGGTCCTGGCCCTGGTGCTGGTGCGCTATCTGAACATGGTCGTGCCGCTGCCCACCAAGCCGGCCATGTTCGGGATCTTCGTGATCTTCTGGGCGGTGAACATCATCGGCGTCGGTCTCGCGGGCCGTCTGCAGGTGCTGATGATCGCCGCCATGATCGGGCTTTTCGCCCTGTTCGCCGCCTGGGGCGCGCCCTCGATCACGCCGCAGGCCTATGCGCCGCTGCTGCCCCAGGGATGGGCCGGCGTCCTGGCGGCCATCCCGCTGCTGATCGGCCTCTTCTTCGGCATCGAGTCCTCCACCGAGATCGGCGATGAGGTGAAGAACCCCCGCCGGACCATCCCCCTGGGTCTGGCCCTTTCGATCCTGGCGGCGGTGGCGCTCTATATGATTGTGGCGGGCGTCACCATGGGCGTGCTGGGCGCCGATGCGTTGGGGGCGAGCGAGACGCCGCTGCTGGACGCCGCCGAGGTCTTCATGGGGCCGCTCGCCAAGCCGCTGATCGTCACGGCCGCCGTGGTGGCCATCGGCACCTCGATCAACTCCCTCTATCTGGGCTTCTCCCGGAACCTCTTCGCCATGGCCCGGGCCGGCATGCTGCCGGCTGTCTTCACGAAGGTGCATCCGCGCACGGGCGCGCCTTACGTGGCGCTCAGCGTCATCCTGGCGGGCGCGACGCTTGGCCTGGCCGCGCCGATGAACCTGACCGCGCTCTTCCTGGCGGTGAATATCCCGACCCTGCTGAAGTACGCCGGGGTCAACCTGGCGGCCGCTGTCGTCGTGCGACGGCACCCCGAAATCTATGAGGCGGCGACGTTCCGCCTGTCGAAACCGGCCACCGTCTTCTGGGCCTATGCCGGGACGCTGATGGCCCTGGTCGTCGCCCTGCTGGGTCTGGGCGCCGACTGGACGCCCTATGCGGCGCTGGCCGTCTGGGCGGTGCTGGGAACGGGCTATTACCTCGCCTTCGTTCGCCAGCGTGAAGCGGTCTGATGCGGGTCATCGGCCAGGATGAGGTCCGAGCGCGGCTGACCTTTGAAGTCTGCATCCCCATCATGCGCCAGGCTATGATCGCGTTTTCCAGGGGGGAGACCCGCCAGCTGCTGCGCAGCATCATCCCCCTGGACCAGGGCCGCATGTTCGGGGTCATGCCCGGCGCCCTGGGGGAGCGGGCCTGTTTCGGCGCCAAGCTGGTCAGCGTGTTTCCAGAGAACTTCGCCCTGGGCCGCCAGTCCCACCAGGGCGTGGTGGTCCTGTTCGACGGGGAGAGCGGCGTTCCCATCTGCGTGGCACATGCCGGGGAGATCACGGCCATCCGCACCGCTGCCGCCAGTGCGGCGGCCACCGACGCCCTGGCCCGGCCTGAGGCTCATCGCCTGGCTCTGCTGGGCTATGGCGAGCAGGCCAGGACCCACCTTCGGGCCATATCCAGGGTGCGCGCGCTGAGCGATGTGCGCGTCTGGGGACGGGACTTCGGCCGGGCCCAGGTCTTCGCCGCCGAAATGTCCGTCGAGACCGGCATTCGGGTGCGCGCCGTTGCGGGCGCGCAGGCCGCGGTGGACGAGGCCGACATCATCTGCACGCTCACCAGTTCCAAGACGCCGGTCTTGCTGGGCGCCTGGGTCGCGCCTGGCGCGCACCTCAATCTGGTCGGCTCGAGCTATGCGGGCCCTGTGGAGGTCGATCATGACCTGGTGCTGCGCGCCCGGCTGATCGCCGACAGCCGCGAGGGCGTCCTGGCCCAGGGCGCCGAGGTGCTGGCCGCCAAGGCCGCGGGCCTGATCGACGACGCTCATGTGGTGGGCGAGATCGGCGAGGTGTTCGACGGCCGTCTGGCCGGCCGCCAGTCCCCCGACCAGATCACCGCCTACAAGTCCCTGGGCCACATTGTGCAGGATCTGGCCAGCGCCCAGGCCCTGATGGAGCTTCAAACCGCCCGATGAACGCCAAGGTCCTCAGCCTCGCCGCCGCCCTCGTCCTGTGGAGTCAGTCCGCCGCGGCCGCCGAACCCGCCGCGCTCACCGTCCTCATCGCGCCCGGTCTGATGAACGAGATCCGGGGCCTCGGACATGTGGACATCACCCTGACCCTGTCGGACCTCGACGCCGCGGCGGGCGACGTGCTGGTCAGCCTGCCTATTGTTATCGCCAATACCGAGACGGTGGCCGAGCACCTGATTGGGCTTTCCGCCCGGGACGATCAGGGGACCGTTCCTCTGCAGGTGCGCGATGATCCTGAGGCCCTGGTCTATGCGCGCCACTGGCTGGCTGGCCGGCCCGTCAGCGGCGATCTGGTGATCAGCTATCGCGCGCCCATCGACAACACACCGCCGCGGCGGGGGTCGGGTCCGCCCTATCAGCTGCGCACCGAAGGCGGCGGCTTTTCGGCGGTGGGCAACACCTTCCTGCTGACGCCCCCGGACGGCCGCGACTACCAGGTCACGATCGACTGGGATCTCAGCGCCATGGGGCAGGGCGCCACGGCCACCTCCAGCTGGGGGGAGGGCGATGCGGTCCTGCCGGGCGCCGGCTCAGCCGACCGCCTGTGGTCCGGGGTGTTCATGGCAGGCCCCATGAAGCGTTATCCGGCCCACCCGCAGAACAACGGCTTTTCCGCCGCCTGGCTCGGGACCCCACCCTTCGATCCGGCGCCGCTCATGGCCTGGACCGAGACCCTGCACACCTGGATGAGCGACTTCTTCCAGGAGACCGACGAGCCGCCCTACCGGGTCTTCTTGCGGTTCAATCCGATCAACGCCGGCGGTGGGGCGGCGCTCACCAACTCGTTCCTCACCACCTATGGCCAGGCCACCACGGCCGAGAGCATCAAAGGCACGCTGGCCCACGAGATGATCCACACCTGGACCTCGCTGGGTCCTGGCCAATGGTATTCCGAGGGCAATGCGGTCTTCTATCAGGCGCAACTGCCCTGGCGGGCGGGGCTGATCTCCACCGAGGACTATCTGCAGGACATCAACGACACCGCCCGGCGCTATTACACCAACGCGCTCAACGACACGCCCAACGACCAGATCGCCGCCCGCTTCTGGGAGGACACCCGGGTGCGGACCCTGCCTTACGACCGGGGCGGGCTGTACTTCGCAGTGCTGAACGATCGCATCCGCAAGGCCTCGGCCGGTCAGCGGTCGGTGGATGATCTGATCCTGGCCATGATCGCCCGGCGCCGGGCGGGCCTGCCGGTGAGCGAGGCCGACTGGCAGGACCTGGTGGTCGCTGAGCTGGGGGAGGCGGGCGCGCAGCTCACCGCCGACATGCTGGCGGGTGGTCTGATGCTGCCGGAATCGGACGCATTTAGCCCCTGTTTTGCGCGCATAACCCGGCCTTTTCGTCGCTTTGAGCTGGGTTTTGAACCGCGGTCTCTGGTCGGACACGTCAAAACCATCGCCGGGCTGATGCCAGGCTCGGAGGCCGAGAAGGCCGGGCTCAGAAACGGCGATGTAGTCACCTATGCGGTGGCCATGGATTCGGTGCAGGGCGATCCCGAGCGCACCCTGACCCTGCAGGTGACCCGCGACGGCGAGACCTTCCCCATCACCTATCTGCCTCGGGGCGAATGGGTGGAGGCCTACCAGTGGGCCCGCAGGCCCGAGGTTCCGGAGGCCGCCTGCCGGCCGTAACGGCCTTGTGGGCGCCACGGGCTTCGACCTTGGCGCGGGCGACCTCTATGCTTACCTCCGCAAGCTGGCCGCCGCAGGCGCTGGCCAAGGCACCATTGAGAGGTAGAGCATGAAATCCCACCTGTTGGCCGCTGTGGCGGCGATTGTCCTGGCCTCGCCCGTCATGGCCCAGGCGCCAGCCATGCCCGGCCAGCCCGAAGCCTCCCGCGTTGTGGCCGGCAGCTACAAGGTCGACACCAACCACACCCAGGTCGTCTGGTCGGTGGATCATATGGGATTTTCGACCCTCTATGGGATGGTCGGTGAGATGACCGGGACGCTGAACCTCGATCCGGCCAATCTGTCGGCCGCCAGCCTGTCGATCGACATTCCCCTGTCGGGCCTGACGGTGACCTCGGAAGCCTTTGGCAAGCACCTGGCCTCGGCCGACTTCTTCGAGGTGGAGAAGTTCCCCACCGCCAAGTTCGTGTCGACCTCGGTGGTGGCCAACGGCAATGAGGCCAAGATCACGGGCGACCTGACCCTGCATGGCGTCACCAAGCCGGTGGTGCTGGACGCCAAGCTGATGGGCGCCGGCGCCAACCCCATGAACAAGGCCCAGACGGTGGGCTTCACCGCCACCTCGACCCTGAAGCGCAGCGACTTCGGCCTGGGCTATGCCGCCCCGGTGGTCTCTGACGAGGTCGAATTGAAGATCACGGCGGCCTTCGAACTGGCCGCGTCCTAAGGACGCCGCCCGGCCGCCTCATTGAGGGGCGGCCGGGCGCGACGCCTACTGCGCCGGGGTGACCGGCGGCGGGGCCGCGAACGGCTTCACATTGAGGTGGTCGTAGATTTCGGCCGGGTAGTAGGCCACCCCGCCGACCATGGTCATGCGCACCTTGCGGATGTCGCTGATGTCGGTGGTGGGATCGCCCTCTACCAGGATCAGGTCGGCGAGCTTGCCGCGGGCGATGGAGCCCAACTCATGGTCGCGGCCGAAATAGCGCTCGGCGTCCAGGGTGGCCAGGCGCAGGGTCTTGGCCGGGGAAATCCCCGCCATCACATAGACCTCCAGCTCCCGATGGACCGAGAAGCCCGTGCCGTCGTCGGTGCCGGGCAGCAGCTGGACATCGTTGTCGTCCAACAGCTTGAGCACCTCCAGCACCTTGCCGAAGCCGGCCTGATAGGCGGCGTCGGTCTCGTACTGGCCCTCGCCCAGGGTCACGAAGGAGCGCTTACGGTAGCGCTGATAGGCCACCGGCACATGGTCGAAATAGGGGGCGTCAGCCGGGTGCACCTGGCCTGAGCGGCTGAGCATCAGCCGCTCCAGGATCATGGCGGTGGTGTCCAGCGCCTTGCCGTTCTCGCGCATGTACCGGACGGTCGAGAGCACGCGTTCGGAGTTCAAATCGAGGTCTGACGCCCGCGCCATGCCCGTCAGGCGCAGGGGCGTACGGGTGTCTTCTTCCGGATCCAGGATCCAGCCCAACATCAGCTGATTGATGTGGGCGATGTCGTCATAGCCGTCCATCAGGACGCGATCGGGGCTGGAAAAGGCCGGCACGTGGCCGGTCACGCCCATGCCCAGGCGCCGGGCCTCGGCCGCCAGGGGACCCACCCAATCGGGGTTCATCGAGTTGTAGATCTTGATCTGCCAGTAGCCGCGCTCGGCGTACCAGCGGACGTTCTCCAGGCCTTCTTCCAGGGTCTCCGGGATGAATCCATGGCGGGCGGAATAGGGGCTGCGGCCTTCCAGGAAGCCGTTGCGCACGATGCGCGGACCGGCCAGCTCGCCGGACTCCAGGCCTTTGACCATGCCCATCAGCCGCTCATTGTCATTGCCCTGATCCCGCGTCGCGGTGACCCCGGCGGCCAGGTAGAAGAGGTTGGAGGACAGCGAGGTATGGGAGTGCATGTCGTGCAGGCCAGGCATCAGAGTTCCACCCTGGCCATCGATCACCACCTGTCCCTCCGGCGCCGGCGCGTCGGTCTCCGGCTGAATGCTGGTGATCCGGTCGCCGAACACCACGACGGTGGAGAGCCCGCCCCGCGTCATGGTCTCAGGGTCAAAGATCCGGACGTTACGGATGCGCACCGGCGTGTCGAACCGGTGGGCGAGCTTGGCCTGGGCTGCCTTGGCCTGATCGAGCGAGATTTCCTGGGCCAGGGCGCTGAGCTCTTCCAGGTGCGTCTCATAACCTTCCCGGATCAGGCCGCCGCCCAGGACGCCGAACAGGTCGCCGCGGGCGTCAACCATCACGTAGCTGGGGTTGAGATCAACGCCGGACAGCTCATAGACGGTCAGCTTCACCGCTGAGGCGCCTTCGCCCAGGGTGACCTTGCGGACCTCCTGCAGGCGCATGGCGCCCGATGGCAGGGCGGGCAGGGTCTGGCCGGGCGCCTTCAGCAGCGCCTTGACGTACTGGCCGAGAATCCAGGGGCTGCCGTCATTGGGGACGTAGAGGACGGGACCGGAAACCTCGGCCTGGCCCTCGTCGGCCTGGCTGACCCACCGGGCCGTACCGCCCTGGCGGCTGAAGGACTCCTGCACGGGGCTGCCGAACAGGGAGGAGCCTTCGATGGCCCAGGTCACCGGCGCACCGGCGGCGTCCACCGTGATCTGCTCGCGGGCCTTGGGGCCGCGGCCATTGTTGTCGATGGCGAAGTCGACTGAGGTGGTGCGGCCATCCACCTCGGCCACCAGATGGCCGACCTTCTCGCCCCCGGCCATGGCGACGAACCGGTGGGTGGCGGCTTCGGCGGCGCCGGCGAAGGCGACGAGGGCGGCCAGGAGGAGGGGGCGAGCAAGCATCATCTTGAAGTCCTACCAGTTGCGGCAGAGGTCGTCGGGGACGTCGGTTTGACGCACCCACTCATAGCGATCGACAGGGCCGCGGCCTTCGATCTCATAGGTCTTGTCCCGGCGGGTGAAGCAGGGGCCAAAGGCGTTCGGATGGGGGGCGAAGGCCTCGCCGCGCAGGATGCGGGCCTCGAACTCCTCACCGGCCCCCGGCCCGATCTCGGCGCTGATCAGGGCGATCCAGGCGGCATGGTCGAAGGTCTGGCCGGCCTGGCGGGCCTCGAACATGGGGCGCAGCACAGTGTCCAGGGTGCGGGCCCCGCCGGACCGCTCGCGGATACGGGCGTCCAGGTCTGCGAAATAGAAGGCGCCGCGGTGGTAAGGGATGTGGCGGATATCCCCATCTGCGAAACCCACCTCGACGATCTCCTGCGCGCTCAGATCCTGCGCGGCCAGACCATAAAGGGCCTGGGCGGAATGATCGATGTGCGCCCCATAGGCGGCGACCGAATCCAGACCGCCGCGCAGCATCATCAGGCGGGTGTAGTGGGTGGTCAGACCCTCGGTGAACCAGCTGGTGACGCCCTGTGGCCCCTCGATCCCACCGACCCACATATGGACCATCTCGTGGACCAGGGTCTCCCGCGGGGATGGGGCCGTTTCACCCTCCGCCAGGGCGCAGTGGGCGTACATGAAGGAGGCGCCGAGCGCGGTGCCCCCGCCGCAGGGTGCGCCGTCCACGAAGCGCATGAAGACTCGGTAGGGCGGGACGGGATCGAGATATCCGAAGGCCTCGCCCAGATAGGTGTAGGCGTCGGCCGCCCAGGCCATTTCGGCGCCCGCATCGAAGGGCGCGCGTCCGAGCCAGCTGGCGCTGAAACCGGCGCTCTGCCCCGCGCCCACATAGCGGCCGAACGGACCGGCCATGTACCAGCCCTGCATCAGGCGCGAGGGCGGGCCGTCCACCTGCGTGTCGCCCTCACCGAAGCTGGTCCTGGCGCCTGATCCGGCGGGCAGCTCAGACAGGTCCCAGCTCAGCTGCGAGTGTGAGGTCTGAACGCCGCGGGGCAGGAGCAGAAAGCCAGAGCCCGCCCCACTCAGTCCGCCCCCTGAAGCGCGCAGGTCAAAGGGCGGGCCGCCCCGGCCGCCGGGCGTCCGCACCCGGGCGACATACGACACCTCAACTTCGCCGCTGACAGGCCGCTCGGCGGTCCAGTGGCGGAAATGGGGGAAGCCGCCAGGGTGAGGCGGGTCATCGGTGGTGGTGAAGGCGATCGGCCCTGCGGCGTCCCGGGCCGAAATGGACTCCATCCGGTCGGCGACGCCCTCAACGCCCGCATAGGTGATCGGCGCGGCAAGGTCCAAGGCTGAACCCGCCGGCAGGATGACCTGCCATCGAACAGCCAGGGCGTCGACATCATCGTCGCCCCCGGTGAGCGGCTTGAGCGTCATCTGGAAGGGCGCAGGCTCGGCCATGGCAGGGGCGGGGGTGAGGCCGAAGGCCAGGGTCGCCAGCAGGGCGGCCGCGCCACGCCAGAACTGCTCGCCGTTCATCCGCCCCTCCACCGCTGGCCTAGTTTCCTGGGGTGAACTCTAGCGGCAAGGCCCCGCATAGTGCTTGCGTTGTCCCGGCGACCCCGGCGACCGGCGCATAGTTCATGCGCCGCAGACCCTGGCCTGTGGCGGGCTACGGCCCACTGGCGGCAGATCAGCCGCACAACGAAATGCTTTTCTACCGGCCACCGCATAGGCTGATCGCCGAAGAGCGTCTGTTCCGAACCGCTGCGCGAGGCCTGCATGCTGCGACACTTCCTGGTCATCCTCGTGTTGGCGGCCAGCCTGAGCGGCGCCGCGGTGGCGCAGGCGCCGGCCGTCAGCGCCCACAGCGGCGTCTTCAACGGCCAGCCCGTGACCTATCAGGCCCGAGTGGAGGCCTGGCGGGTGAGCCCGGGCGAGGGCGAGCCGAGTGGTCAGATCATCACCACCAGCTATGTGCGGACTGATGTCCCGTCCGGTCCGCGCCCGGTCATCTTCCTGTTCAATGGCGGCCCCGGCGCATCGACCACCCCGCTGCACTTTGGCGCCTTCGGACCCAAGCGGCGGCTGGGGGAGGGGGCCGAGCAGCGGATGGTCGACAATCCCGACAGCCCTCTGGACGCCGCCGACCTGGTGTTCATCGATCCCGTGGGCACGGGTTACAGCCGCCCGCTCAGCGAGGGCCAGGGCCAGGCCTTCTGGACGCCTGACGGCGACGCCCTGTCGGTCAAGGCGGTGATCGCCGACTGGCTGAAGACCCATGGCCGAGAGGCCTCGCCGCGCTATGTGCTGGGCCAGAGCTACGGCACCACCCGGGCGGCGCTGATCGCCCACCATGGGGCGGACCTGAAGCTGGATGGGGTGCTGCTGTTCGCCCTGGTGGCCCGGCCGCCCGGGTTCGAGATGCCCTATGTCACCACTCTGCCAAGCTTTGCCGCCAGCGCCTGGAGCCACGGCCGTATCCCCCGGGAGGGCCGCACGGCGCAGGATGTCTATGACGCCGCCGTCGAATTCGCCCGCACCGACTATGTGCGCGCCCTGATCGCCGGGGCCAGTTTGCCAGAGGATGAGAAGCGCACGGTGGCGCAGGCCATGTCGGCGCTGATCGGCCTGCCGACCGAGCTGATCCTGGAGAAGAACCTGCGACTGAGCCGCGCTGACTTCTATCTCAACCTGCTCAAGGATCAGGGCCTGCGCACCGGCCAGCTGGACACCCGCGCCACCCGGCCCCTGGATGCGCCGGCTCAGCGGCCGCCCTATGACGATCCGGGCCTCAGCTACACGCCGCCGCGGCCGCCTGGCGCGGTCACGGGCCAGCTACCGGTTTCCACCGCTGGCCTGAGCGCGGTGGAGTCCTACTTCAAGGAGCATCTGGGCTTTGCGACCCCGGAGACCTACGAGGCCCTGAACCTGGAGGTCAACGCCGCCTGGACCTGGGGGCAGGGGGAGGATGAGGCCAATCAGCGGCTGGCCGAAGCCATGGCCGCCAATCCCAAGCTGCGGGTCTTCTGGGCCGCAGGGCTATTTGACCTCAGCACGCCGGCCTATGCCGGCCGCTACATGCTCGACCAGGCCGGCGTGCCGGCCGAGCGGCTGACCGCGGCCCTGTTCGCCAGCGGCCACTCCGTCTTCGTCGATCCCGAGGGCCTGACGCGGCTGAGCGCGGCGGTGCGGACCTTCGTGGCCCCCTGAGGGCGCCTGGGTTTTCCGCCGAATGGCTTGACGGACGCAGGGGCGCCCTGGGGAAGGTTCTTCCAAACACGACGGGAGGACGCCATGGCCTACGAATTCATCTCCGTGGAGCGGAACGGGCCGGTGACGGTGGTCACGCTGAACCGGCCTGAGGTGATGAACGCCCTGCATTCGCCGGCCCATCACGAGCTGCACGGCGCCTTCGACGCCTTCGCCGCCGATCCAGACCAGTGGGTGGCCATTGTGACCGGGGCGGGCGAGCGGGCCTTTTCCGCCGGCAATGACCTGAAACACCAGGCAACCGGTGGCGGCATGGGCCTGCCGCCCTCCGGGTTCGCCGGGCTCACCGAGCGGTTCGACCTGACCAAGCCGCTGATCGCGGCGGTCAATGGCGTGGCCATGGGCGGCGGCTTCGAGATCGCGCTGGCCTGTGACCTGATCATCGCCGCCGAGACCGCCACCTTCGCCCTGCCCGAGCCTCGCGTCGGCCTGGCCGCCCTGGCCGGCGGCCTGCACCGTCTTCCGCGCCAGATCGGCGAGAAGCAGGCCATGGGCATGATCCTCACGGGCCGGCGGGTCAGCGCCGCGGAGGGCCGCGAACTGGGCTTCGTCAACGAGGTGGTTCCGGCCGCTGACCTGATGACGGCGGCCAGGCGCTGGGCCGCGCAGATCTGCGAGCTGTCGCCCATGTCGATCCGCGCCTCCAAGGAGGCGGTGTTCAAGGGCCTGGATGAGCCAAGCTTGGCCGCGGCCATGGCCGCCCAGATGCGCTATCCGGCGATTTCGGCCATGCTGCGGTCCGAGGACTTCAAGGAGGGGCCGATGGCCTTCGCCCAGAAGCGGCCGCCTCAGTGGAAGGGCCGCTAGGCCTGGGATTTCAAGTCAGGGCGTAAGCCCGAAGAAGACGCGTTCAGGGGAGGGCGGTCATGGACCGGTACGACTACATCATCATCGGCGCAGGCTCGGCGGGCTGCGTGCTCGCCAACCGGCTCAGCGAAAACCCGGCCACAAAGGTCCTGCTGCTGGAGGCCGGCGGCCGCGACAACTCCCTCATGGTCAAGATGCCGGCCGGGGTCGGCGGGCTGATCGGCAAGGAGGGGCCGCACAACTGGGGCTTCTGGACTGAGCCCGAGCCGCACCTGAACTACCGCAAGCTCTGGTGGCCCCGGGGCCGCGGCTGGGGCGGATCATCCTCGATCAACGGGATGATCTACATCCGCGGCCATGCGCGGGACTACGACCAGTGGCGCCAGATGGGCCTGTCCGGCTGGTCCTATGCCGAGGTGCTGCCCTATTTCAAACGCTCCGAAGCCCTCGAGGGCGGCGGCGACGCCTGGCATGGGGGCGAGGGCCCGCTGAAGGTGTCCAAGGCCTCTTCGCCCAATCCGATCTATGCGGCGACCATCGAGGCCGGCCGGCAGGCGGGGCATCCGATCACCAAGGATTTCAACGGCTTCCAGCAGGAAGGCTGGGGCCCCTATCAGCTGACCATCCATGACGGCCAACGCTGGAGCGCGGCCCGCGGCTACCTGCATCCGGCCCTGAAGCGGCCGAACCTGACCTGCCTGACCGGCGCGCGGACCACCCGGATCGTTATCGAGGACGGGCGTGCGGTCGGCGTCGAGTACATGGACGACAAGACCAAGGCCAAGACCATCGTCTACGCTGACGCCGAGGTTCTGCTCTGCGCCGGCGCCGTGCAGTCGCCGCAGATCCTGCAGCTGTCGGGTATCGGCGATTCCGAGGAACTGGCCGCCCACGGCATCCCGCTGGTGCATGAGCTGAAGGGCGTCGGCGCCAATCTGCAGGACCACCTGGACGTGACCCTGTCCTGGGAATGCCCGCAGCCGATCACCGCCTATTCCATGCGAAAGGGCCTGATCAAGACGCTCGGCGTCGGCATGAACTACGTCTTCTTCAACAAGGGCCCGGGGCGCCAGCAGTTCCTGGAATCGGGCGCCTTCCTGCGCTCGCGGCCCGACCTGGATCGGCCGGACCTGCAGATCCACTGCGTGCTGGCCATCATGCAGGACCACGGCAAGGTGGCGGTCGCCAAGGACGGGTTCACCTTCCACGTCTGCCAGCTGCGTCCGGAAAGCCGCGGGCGGGTGGGCTTGCGCTCGGCCGATCCGATGGATCATCCGGCCATCTTCGCCAACTACCTCGCCACCGAGGAGGACCGCCGCGCCATCCGCGAAGGGGTGAAGATGATGCGCGAGGTCGCCCGTCAGGCGGCGCTGGATCCCTATCGCGGGCCGGAATACTCGCCGGGGGAAGCGGTGCAGACCGACGAGGAGATCG
This sequence comes from Caulobacteraceae bacterium, assembly GCA_027489335.1. Classification (GTDB taxonomy): domain Bacteria; phylum Pseudomonadota; class Alphaproteobacteria; order Caulobacterales; family Caulobacteraceae; genus Phenylobacterium. Next base: position 66,697 of record JAIXZX010000003.1, read on the forward strand.
ACGCCTGGATCAAGCGCACCTCGGAAACCATCTACCACCCGGTGGGCACCTGTAAGATGGGCGCGGACGGGGACGCCATGGCGGTGGTCGACGCCGAGCTGAAGGTCCGGGGCCTCACCGGTCTGCGGGTCATCGACGCCTCGGTCATGCCGACCCTGGTGGGGGGCAACACCAATGCGCCAACCATCATGATCGCCGAGAAGGCTTCGGATATGATCCTCGGGCGCCCGGCCCTGCTCCCTGAGGAGGCGCCGGTTTACGAGGACGGTCAGCAGGCCGCCTGATCACATAACGAGAGGGAGGCCCGCTCATGGAGCTTCGCAGACTGGGACGTTCGGACCTGAAGATCGCCCCGCTGATGCTGGGGACCAACGTCTTTGGCTGGACGGCTGATGAGAAGACCTCCTTCTCGATCCTCGACGCCTTTGTCGACGCCGGCTTCAACGCCGTCGACACCGCCGATGTCTATTCCCGCTGGTCGCCGGCCGGCGCCGGGGCCTCGGAGACGGTGATCGGAAACTGGCTCGCCCAAGGCGGGCGGCGCGACAGGATCGTGCTGGCCACCAAGGTCGGCATGGAGATGGGCGAGGGGATGAAGGGCCTCTCGGCCGCCTATATCGAACAGGCGGTGGAGGCCTCGCTCAAGCGCCTGAAGACCGATTATATCGATCTCTATCAGTCTCACCGGGACGACGCCGACACGCCGCTGGCCGAAACCGCCGAGGCCTATGGCCGGCTGATCAAGGCCGGCAAGGTGCGGGTGGTGGGATCCTCCAACTTCACCGCCGAGCGGCTGAAATCGGCCATCGACACCGCCAAGGAGCTTGGCGTCCCGCGCTATGAGAGCGAGCAGCCGCTTTACAATCTCTATGACCGGGCGGGCTTCGAGGGCGCCCTGCAGAAGCTCTGCATCGACGAAGAGATCGGCGTCATCCCTTTCTACGGCCTGGCCAGCGGCTTCCTGACCGGCAAGTACCGGTCTGAGGCTGATCTCTCCAAAAGCCCCCGGGGCGGCGGCGCGAAGAAGTACATGACGCCGCGCGGCATGCGCATCCTGGCCGCCCTGGACGAGGTGGCCGGCGGCCATGGGGCGACGCCGGCGCAGGTGGCGCTGGCCTGGGTGATGGCCCAGCCCGGCCTCACCGCCCCCATCGCCAGCGCCACCAGCGTGGTCCAGTTGCAGGAGCTGATGGGGGCGGCGCAGTTGTCGCTGAGCGCCGAAGATCTCAAGGTCCTGGACGGGGCGAGCGCGCCGGAGTGAGCCGCCGTTGACTTCACCGAGGCTTGGTGGGCTTGCTGGCTCCATGTTGAGCGCACGTTCAGATCGGATCCGGATCCGGGGGAAGGACCTCGCGGCAGGCTTCCAGCCCCGGGTCTGTGCTGCGCGTCAGCCGAGCCCGGGGACATTTCCGCATCTCTGAAATCCGGAACGAGCATCAGGCCGTTCCGGTCTTCTGCTCCTGTTCTTGTTCTGGAAATTCTCAATGCTGGCTTCGTCTCTGGCGGCCTCGCGGCCCAACATCATTCTTAGTGAAACCGATGCGGACCGCATCACCGACCTCGCGCTCGGCGCCCGACAGAGGTCGCCGGAGGTCTCGCGCTTGCTGCTTGAAGAGATAGAGCGCGCCGAGGTTCGTCCCGATGAGGATACGCCTGGCGACATTGTCGGCATGGGCGCGCGGGTCGAATTCGTTGATCAGGCCCATGGGGAGGCCCGGGCCGTCACCCTGGTATATCCAGCCGAGGCGGACATCGCTGCTGGGCGCATTTCGATCCTCACCCCCGTCGGCGCGGGTCTGCTGGGTCTGAGGCCGGGGCAGTCCATCCAATGGCCCGACCGTGAGGGCCATGAGCGGGAGCTGCGGGTGGTCAGCGTGCAGAGGCTCGATCCCGTAGCGGCGGAAGCCCAAGGCTGAACCCCCGGTGTTGACCGACCCGTTCTTCTACGCCCTCGCCATCCCGGCGGTGATCCTGCTGGGGCTCGCCAAGGGCGGGTTCGCCGGCGTCGGCGCCATTTCCCTGCCGCTGCTGGCCCTGGCCATTTCGCCGGTGCAGGCCGCAGCCATCCTGCTGCCGGTGCTGATCCTGCAGGATGTGGTGGGCGTCTGGGCGTTTCGGCGCAGCTGGGACCGGGCGATCCTGATGTTGATGATCCCGTCGGCGGCGGTGGGCATCGTGCTGGGCTATCTGCTGGCGGCTCAAGTCTCGACCACCGCGGTGCTGGCGGTGCTGGGCGCCATCAGCATCGTCTTCGCCCTGCACCGGCTGTGGCTGGCGCGAGGCGGCGGGGTTCAGGCGCCCAAGGATGCGCCCCTGGCCCTGGGCGCCCTGCTGGGCGCGGCCTCAGGCTTCACCAGCCAGATCGCCCATGCCGGCCAGCCGCCGTTCCAGATGTGGGTGCTGCCCAAGAATCTGAGCCCGCCGGTCCTGGTGGGAACCACGGCGATCTTCTTTGCAGTGATCAACTGGATCAAGGTCCCGGCCTATCTGGCGCTCGGCCAGTTCACGGCCCAGAACCTGATGACCGCGGCCGTGCTCGCCCCCTTGGCCATCGCCTCGACCTTCGCAGGCGTCTGGCTAGTGCGGCGGATCAAGGCTGAGCAGTTCTACACCGCCATCTATGTCCTGATGATCCTGGTGGGCGCCCAGCTCCTGTGGAAGGCGCTGGGACCCGGCTGAGCCTGACGGTTCAGGCGATCCGGCGCCCGTCGATGGCCGCCAGCCGCAGCCGCGGGGCTTCCTCATTGGCCGGGCCGCCCTTGCGGATGTCCTCAAGGGAGAAGCTGAGCACGGGCTTTTCCCGCAAGCGAGCGACCATGGTGAGGGGCTGATAGAGGCCCAGGAACCGGTCAGGGCCGTTCTCCGGGCCGGCCAGAGGGGCGAACAGCATCTCCATGCCGATGGCCACGCCTTCGGCATGGGCCTTGGCGGTGACGACAATCGGCTCAGGCCTGCGGCGCGCCATCTCCAGGGCCGTCTGCAGGTCCATGCGGTCCTTGGCCCCGAACAGAGACAGGGCGTTCTGTTGACGCAGGTCGCGTTGGTGCAGCTCGGTGACGAGACCGCCGGCCAGACGGATCGGATAGATGCCTGAACACACCCGGCCCAGCATGACGACCTGGGGCAGGAGGTCGGCGAAATCAGCGGGGCTGATGGAGGTGCGCGGCGGCGGCGCGCCCGGACGGGCCCGGGTTCGCCAATAGTCTATCAACCGTTCCGTGTTTGGATGGCACATCGACATCGCTGCGCGGCTCCCATCGCGGCCGAGATTGACCGCATGGGGCTTGCAGAAGGATTCGGGCCAGGCCGCCGTTGTCTCCATCCGGGACAGCCACGCCGCATCGCCTCCCGGTCGGGGGTCTGCGGCCTGAAATTTGCAGGGCTCGTCAGTAGAGAGTTGGAGGCCGACATGGCGCCGCAAAAGACCCTGCTTGGCTTGACCCTCGGGCTTGGCCTGTTCCTGCTGGCTGGGGCTGCGCCGGAGCGCGCCGAGGCGGGGGATCCCTCATCGGCCTGCTGCACGCCGCCTCCGCCCCCCTGCTGCAAGCCGCCCCCGCCGCCTCCGCCCCCGCCGAAGCCGCCCTGCTGCGCGCCCCCGGGGCACGGGGTGAAGGTCCCAAGCGTCAATGTGGTCGTGGCTCCCACCGTGGTGGTCAACGCCAGCGCCAGCGCTACGGTCAACGCCTCTGCCCGGGCCAGCGCCGGGGCCGGCGGCGGTTCAGCGGTCTATTATGGCGGCGGTGGCGGCGGCGGCGGTTACTCACCCCCCATGGCCACGGGCGTGATCCAGGGTCTCAACGTGGAAGGCGCGCGCCGGATGAAGCGCACGGCCTATCAGGCGACCCGCTCGGCCACCCGGCGGGTGGTGATCCAGGCCGTCTGCATCGACGACCGCCAGACGCCGCACCCGGCCGCCCAGCTGTTCCCCGAACGCGACGTTCGCGACATCTATGACGGCGAGCTCTATCGCTGCGTGGCCGGCGCCCGCCTGCAGGTGACCATCGCCGAGTTTTCCGGCCAGATCGACTTTTCCGGCGGCCAGACCCTGGTCTGCGCCAAGGGTGAGGCCCTCTATCATGCCCCCGGCGGTCAGGTGACCTGCCGGCCCCAGAAGGCGGCGCGGGACTGCAACGAGCGCTCCCTGCTGCGCCGCTTCGGCGCCGGGGTGAAGATTCTGACCATGGTCTCCACCGAAACCTACACCGCCTACCGCGAGGAAGAGGAGATCAGCGAATCCTCCTCCTCCATGGCGCTGAGCCTCGACGGCGGCGTCGGCGGCACGGTCTACTAGGGACCAGTCGACCTACTCTTCCGGCACGACCTCGATCTTCCAGGCAGTGTCCGGACGCAGGATCCGTTCGGCGGCGCGCTGGACGTCTTCGGCGGTCACCCGCTCAGTGCCGGGGATGACGGCGCGGATGGCCTCTAGCCGGCGAGGATCGGCCTGGCCTCCCGAGAGTTCGCTCAACCAGTAGCCGTTGGTGACCCGCGCCCGGGCGATCCGCTCCAGCCGCGGCTGTCGAGCGCGCTCCAGCTCGTCAGCTTCTACAGGCGTCGTGCGCAGGTCTGCCGCGATCTTCGCCACATCAGCGAAGAAGGCGTCCAGGCCCGCCGGGGGGATTTCCACGCTGGCGGACATGTAGCCCCAGCCCTCCCACACATAGGAGTGGTTGTAATTGACCGAGGGGGAGTAGGTGGCGCCCTGGCTTTCGCGCAGTTCTTCGGTCAGCCGCAGCCGCAGGATTTCCCCCAGCACGGCCGCCTCCCGGGCGGCTTGCGGGTCGGCGAAGAAATCGGTGCTGGGCCAGGCCACATAGCCGATCGACTGATCGTCGCGACCCTTGTGGGTCCGCCGCAGGGGCGCAGGCGGCGCGGCCGGGAAGGCGACACCGCTGGTCTGGGCGGCGCTGGTGCGTTCCGCCCGCGCGGGAAGGGCGCCCAGGGTCTGGGCCACGGCCTCGGTCGCCTTCTCTACCGTCGTGTCGCCAACGATCACGACCTCGATCGGGGCGTTCCCGAGGGGGGCCAGCTGGCCGCGCAGGTCCTCAAGGCGGGCGCCGGCGATCTCCGCCTTGGACGGGAAGGTCCAGCGACGGTCGCCAGCATGCAGTAGCCCGGCGAGATCGCGCGACAGCACGCCATTGGCGGTGGCCTCATACTGTTCATGGATGGTGGCGCCGGCCGCCTGGATGCGGGCGAAGGCCTCGCCGCGCCAGGCGGGGTCGGTCAGATAGGCGCCCATGACCTGCATCTGGATGTCCAGATCTTCAGGCCGCGTCTCGCCCGACAGGGTGAAGGCCTCGTCGCTGACCTGCAGGCGTAGGCCATACACCCGGGAGGCCAGCACCCGCTCCATGTCTTCGGCGGTGATCTGGCCAAGGCCGCCCTCGGCGAAGGCCTGGGCCGCCCAGGCCAGGCTCTGGGCGTCGGCCGGCAGGCTCTGGAGGCCGTCCCCGACATTGACCGACACCAGGATCTCATCGTCCTGGAAGCGGGTCGGCTTGACCGTCAGGCGCACCCCGTTCTCGAACCGGATGAAGACGGTGTCCAGGTCGGCCACCTCAAGGGTCTCGGCGACCTTTCCAGGCGCCCCGAAGCTGGCATAGGGCCACTCCAGCTGGACCAGGGCCTCCGGCGGGCTGACGGGATTGGCGCGTGAGGCCTCATAGGCTGCGATGACCGCGGCCTCCCCGCCCTCGACAGGCGTCGGGCTGGCAAGGAAGATCAGCGGACCCTGGCCCTGGAACGCCTCGGCCAAGGCGCGGGACACCGCCGAGGCCTCCAGGCCGTCAACGGCGGCCTCGAACAGGGCGAGGTCCTGGGCTGGGCTGGTGACCACCATGTCTTCGGCGGTGGCGCCCAGAATCTGCTGCGCCAGGGCAGACGGCCTGCGGGTGGCGGCGCCGGCCACATTGGCCTGCAGCCGGGCGCGGTATTCGGCGATCTCCCGGTCCAGCTCATCCTGGCGCACGCCGTGTTGCAGGAGCCGCCGCTGTTCGGCCTCGATGGCGCTCAGCGCCTCGCGCCAGCGGCCTTCCTGGGCGTTGGCCAGGATGCTGGTGGTCTCTGCGGCGCCGAACTCATCATTGACGAAGGCGCCCGCCCCGAGGAAGGGCGGATCAGACGCCCGCGCCAGGGCTGACAGTCGCCGGTTCAGGACGGAGAAGCCCAACTGCTCGACCACCTCACCGCGACGCCGGGCCAGGGAGTCGGCGCGCTCATCGGGCGTGCGAACCCAGGCCATCTGCAGGGCGGCCTGCACCCCGGGCTCCACGGCGACCCGAGCCTCCAGGCCGCGGGTGGGGATCTGGCCAAGATCAGGGTCGACGCCGGCCGGCCCCTCGACGGTCCAGCCGCCGAAGGCTTCAACGATCTGGGCCTCCATGGCGTCCAGGTCGAAGTCGCCGGCGGCCACCAGCAGGGTCCGCTCGGGCCGGTAGTAGGCCTGGTAGAAGTCCCGGATGGCCGAGGCCGGGGCGGTGCGGAGAACCTCCACATCGCCGATGGGATAGCGGTCGTTCAGACGCTGATCCCTGAGCAGGAAGGCCAGCCGGCTCTTGTAGAGGCGGTAGGGTGGGGTATCGCGGGCCCGTTCCTCCGACAGAACGATCCCCCGTTCGCGGTCGACCGCGTCCTGGGCGATCAGCAGGCTCATCGCCGTTTCCCGCAGCAGCATCAGGCTGGTGGAGACGGTCTCGGCGTCGGTGCGCGGCAGGTCGAGCTTGTAGATGGTCTCATCAAACCCGGTCGAGGCGTTGGTGTCGGCGCCGAAGGCCAGGCCCAGACGCTCCAGGATCTTGATCATCTCCCCTTCCGGCACAGCTTCAGAGCCGTTGAAGGCCATGTGCTCAAGGAAGTGGGCCAGACCCTGCTGGTCGTCGGTCTCCATGAGGGAGCCCGCGTCGATCCGCAGGCGCAGGGCCGCCTGGCCCTCGGGGATGGTCTGCCGTCGCAGGGCGTAGCGCATACCGTTGGGCAGGGTCCCGAAGCGGATCTCGGGGTCGGGCGCCACATCGGCGATGGCCTGGGGCCACTGACCCGGCTCCAGGCTGGCCTGAGCCGGTGAGCCCGCGGCGCCTGAGGGAAGGGCCGTCTGAGCCTTGAGGGGAGCCACGCCGGAGAAGCCGGCAAGGGCGAGGGCGACGATAAGCGCAAGCGCCGCTCGCGGGGAACCGATCATTGAGACGTCCGCAGATCACCAGAACAGCGCTCACCATCGCCGCCGGATGGGGCGAGGGCAAGGCGCGAGCGCGGCGAAGGGCGGGCGAGCCCTCTGACTAGTGGGCGCTGGGCCGGCTCACATAGTAGGTGGCGGTGTTGCCCACGGCGGTGGCGACGCCGGTGGCCGAGCGGGCGTAGCCCGTCACATTGACCGAAGTGGAGGCGCCCACATCGGCGTTGTTGACCTGCTGGCTGGTGGCCACCAGACGGCCGTCGCAGTCGCTGCAGACATAGCCGGTGGCCGCGTTGCCGATCGCCGTGGCGTTGGCCGAGGCGTCATAGCCTTCTGCGCCGGTCAAGTCGGCGACCACTTCGACCCCCCCGCCGTCGTTCAGCTGAACGGCGTCGATGACGGTCTCTGACCCAAGATTGCCGGCCAGGAAAGAATTGCCCACCCCATACGCGATGCTGGCGGCTGAGCCGAACTGATAGGCCGAGGCGCCAGTCTGGGCCCGCACATAGGCCTGGTTGTGCTGATCGCTGATCACGTCCAGCAGTCCGCCCTCGTTGTAGAGGTGGATGTTGTCCCCGGTGGCGGTCGCGCTGGTGGTGCTGAGATAGGCGTTTCCGTGCGCGGTGAACTGGCTGGCCTGGGTCATGGCCGCCGCATTGGTCTGATTGATGATGTAGCGCTCAGCCGAGCCGTAGCCGCCCGAACTCGTCACATTGGTCCCGGTGGCGGCGCCGACGAAGGTGGCCGCGCCGTCCACATAGCCGTAGGTCCCGCCCCCATCAGCCACCACGTCAGCCTGATTGGTCTGGTTCACACGGGCGCCGACGGCGCTGGCGCTGGCGCCGAAGCCCTGGCTTGCGCCGATGGCCTGGGTCGAGGCCGTGACGTCCCCCACATCGGCGCCAGGCGCCTCCACATGGCTGTGGCTGTAGATCCGCCCTGGGCCCGTCTGCTGGTTGTAGACCCCCGTCAGGGTCCCGTCATAGATGTTGGACTCCGACGTCACCCCGGTTGCGGTGGTCGACAGGGCGGTGACGGCGCCGGAGCTGACCGCCGCATCGAGGCGGGTGTCGGCGGTGACATTGGCCTGCAGATTCTGGTTGGCGCGAACATCCAAGGTGACGCCGTCGGCCGAGCCGTTGAACGCCGCGCCAGTGGCCGAGGTCACCGCCGTGGTCGTCTCGGTGACCTCGACGACGTCCAGGGTCTGGCCAGAGAAGATGTCCCCGGTCTGAACCTGGTCGCTGACGATGACGCTGTCGTAGGTCTGGCTAGTAGCGACCGCGGACGTCAGAATCGCGATGGACGTTCCAGCGATTAGGCTCTTCACGAGTCTGCGCATTGTTGGTCCCCAGATTGTTGTAGGCCGGGACATAGGCGCCGGTGATCCCCACCGTGCTCCCGCCCAGGGGGTCGGACGACAGGCAGGCCTGAGGACCGGGCATGCCGTAGAGGTTGGCGCTCATCTCGATGACCGCCCGCTCCACCAGGGAGCGCACCGCCAGCTGCATGGGTTCGAGCGCGCCGGTGCCGGCGGAGATGTCGAACACATTCCCGCCAAGGAAGTCGAACAGGCCCACGCCCACTTCGCGGCCGATCACCTGCTTCTGGTAGGAGATGACATCCACCACTTCGAGGGTGCGGGTGTTGATCAGCCGCAGGTCCAGGCCGATGTTCATGATGAACAGGCGACCGCGCACATTGCCCTTGAGGTCCTGCGGATCGGGGTCGCCGCCGCCGACATCGAAGCCGGAGGAGCGGATGTTGAAGTTCAGCTCCGTCAGACCGCCGGCCACATAGAAGTCCGAGCCGGGCACCTGTCCGGCCAGGATGCGGCGATACTCTGCCGGCATGTTGGGGGCGGGGTTGGGCTGGTCGGAGATCAGCTTGTTGTTGGCGTATTTGAGTTCGAGCTCCGACACCGAGGTGTCGAACCGCTCCACCAGCGGCATGCCCGCCTTGGCGAAGGCCGACATGGCCATCAGGGAGGCGCCCTGGGTGATCTTGCGGCCGCTGCCGTCAGACTCCGTCTTGCCCGTATAGTCGGCGATCCGGCCCACGGCGATGCGCGGGGCGGTCAGGTTCGAGGTGCGCGCGTAGCCGGCCAGACAGACCAGGGCCGTGGAATAGGGGGTCGGATTGGCGGTCACCGGCGCGCTGCCGATGGGGCGGCTATAGTTGCCGCCGGGGCCGGCCACCGGAGTGGCGCAGGCCGAGAGGGTGAGCGCCAGCGCGCTCAGCGCGCCGCCGAGCCGCAGGGTCGGGCTACTGAGCATCGCCGACCCCGCCAGACGTCATCTGGGTTCCGGCCGAGACATCGCCATTGTTGACCTGGGTCGAGTTGACGATGACCGTGTTGTAGTTGCCCTGGGTCACCACCACGAGATTGTTGCCGATGGCGCTGGCGCCGCCGGAGCTGGCGCCCACCCCGGCATAGGCGTCGGCCGATCCCCAGGAGCGGCTGAAGGAGGACTGGTCTTCGCCGGTCAGGATCAGGCCGTCGACAATGACGCGGTTTCCGTTGGCGTCGCGGGTGGATACGTCCACGGGATGGTTCTCACTGCCCGCATATCGACCCCACCCGGCGTTGAAATCCGCGGAGTTGGTGGTCATCTGCTGGGCCTGTGCGGCGCCTGAGCCCGCAAGGCTCGCGACGATGGCGGCGAGCCAGGCGGCTGGGCGGACGGGGGTGACGAGGGCCATGGGCTGGCGGTCTCCGGGGACAGGGCGCGGGATTCATTAAGCAAACCACGTGCCAAACTTGGACGCCGGCCTATCTAGGGGGCCTAACCCTCGCGATTTCGTTAAGGCTGACGGCCTATTGGCCTGAACGCCGCAGGAGGACGCACTTTTGGCAGATCACCGCGAGCCCATCTTCAAGGCGCCCTGGCCGGCCATGGTTCTGGTGGGCGCCATCCTCGGCGCCTATGGGCTGCAGGTCTTCGTGGTTGGGGAGGCGGCCTATCAGCGGTTCGGCTTCTCGCCGGCCGCCTATGAGGCTGGCGCGCAGTTTGGTCTGGTGAGCGCGCTTTTTGTCCATGGCGGGCTGGTGCACGCGGGCATGAACGCCGCCGGCGCCCTGGCCTTTGGCAGCCCGGCGGCCCGGCTGTTTGGCCTGCGGGCGAGCGGCGCGGCGATCTTCTTCGCCTACTATCTGGCCTGCGGCGCGCTGGCGAACCTCGCCTTCGCCAAGCTGCATCCGGGCGAGCAGATCCTTCTGGTGGGCGCGTCTGGCGCAGTGTTTGGCCTGATCGGGGCGGCGACGCGCATCCTGGCCGGCGGGGGCCGGCTGGCGCCCCTGTTCGATTCCCGCGTGCTGTTCATGAGCGCGGCCTGGATCGGTCTCAATCTGATGATCGCCGTCCTCGGCTTCGCGCCCGGGCTGGACGGGGCGGTGGCCTGGGAGGCGCATATTGCGGGCTTTCTGGCCGGCCTTTTCCTGGTGGGGCCAGCCGCCTGGCTCGCCCAGAGACTGTCGCCGCCGGCCGAGACTCCGCCAGAACCGACCCCACTCGACCCGCCCATCTGAGCGATTGCCAGAACCGGCGTTATGCGACAGGCTGATCTCCCAGGGGATGAGGGAGAAAACGACCTATGCTTGTGTCCCAGATCCTGAAGACGAAGGGCGACCTGGTCTTCACCGTGACGCCCAACGATTCCGTCAGTTCGGTTTCAGCCCTGCTGCACGCTAGGCGCGTCGGCGCGCTGGTGGTGGTCGACAGCGGCCGGGTGGTGGGCATCGTCTCGGAGCGAGACGTGGTGCGGATCGTCGCCGAGCAGGGCGCCTCGGCCCTGGACCGGCCTATTTCCGGTTGTATGACCAGTGATGTCCTGTTCGCGACGCCCGGCGAGACCGTCGACGCCCTGCTGGAGCGGATGACCGACCGCCGCGTCCGCCATCTGCCCATCTGCCAGGACGACAAGCTGCTGGGCATCGTCTCCATCGGCGACCTGGTGAAGCACAAGATTTCCGAGGTGGTGGCGGAGGCCGATGGCCTGAAGGCCTATATCGCCGCCGGTTGAGCCAATGAGCGTTCCGCGCCTGGAGGGGCCGGGGGTCAGTATCCGGCCCCTGCGCCCGGCGGACATCGACGATTGCTGCCGTCTCTATCACGAGATCGGCTGGGATGAGCCGGGGCTCAGCCCGTCGGAGTCCCGCGATCAGCGCCAGGCCTGGCTCGATTGGGCGATCCGCAATGAGCAGCAACTGGCCGCATTGCATCAGCCGCCCTATGGCGAGCGGGTGATCTGTGACGGCGATGGGGCGTTCGCCGGCCTGATCGGCATCGTGCCGAGGCTGGAGCCCTTCGGGCGCCTGCCTGGGCTCGGCGGCGATCCCGATGCGCGCCTGACCGCCGAGGTCGGCCTGTTCTGGGCGTTGCGGCCAGCCTGGCAGGGTCGGGGCCTGGCGACCGCGGCGGCGCGCCTGCTGAGCGGCTGGATGTTCGAGAGCCTGGGGCTGCAGCGCATCCTCGCCGGGACTGAGTATGAAAATGCGGCCTCGATCGCCGTCATGCGGCGCCTGGGCATGCGGATTGAGGCCAATCCGGCGCAAGAGCCGCGCTGGTTCCAGATCACCGGGATCCTGGAGGCGCCTCAGACCGAGGGGCGGAACACTTCCCCGCCGGAACCAGCCGCCGCATCGGCGAGGCTGTAGCCTTCCAGGACGCTGGCCGTGGCGTCCCGGGCCCGAAGCAGGGCCTCGCGCAGGGTGCAGGTGGCCAGGTCGGTACAGTCCTCACACTTGCGAAAGGCGGTGCGGCTGACGCAGGGGGCAAGGGCGAGAGGGCCCTCGATCACCCGGATGACCTCGGCGAAGGCGATCTCCGTGGGGGGCTTGGCCAGGGTATAGCCGCCGAACTTGCCCCGCCGGCTGACCACCAGCCGATGACGCGACAGCTCCAGCAGGATGGCTTCCAGAAACTTGCGCGGCGCATCGGCCCGCAGGGCGAGTTCCCCGGAGGTCAATTGCGAGCCTTCCACGCGGGCCAGTTCCACAAGGGCCCGCAGGGCGTATCGGGTCTTCTGCGACAGCATCTGCGCCCGCGCCTCCTCTGCGCGACATCCCCTCTTAGGGAGTCCACCGCCTGTGCGGCAAGGCGCTCCCGCGGCGCGCGAGGCTGCATTGACTCACCGGGGCGTGCTGCCTAGATAGTCAGCCCCGGACGCGACGCCGGCGAGAAACTGTCGGAAGCCGAAAGGCTCTTGACCTTTTCTTCATCGGTCGCTAGCTTCCGGACCTTCAATCGAATCGCTGCGGACAAATGAGGGCAGCCCCTCGGCGGCCCGAAGTGATTTTTGCGCCAAATTCCTCCGGGAAGATGACGCAAAGAAAGTCCGAAAGGATCGATTGACACCTTCGGGGGTGGCGACTAGATACGCCGCTCCTCGCCGCCGACGGATTGGTTGGCGGGGCTGGCGGAAGCCGGTTTGGTCTTTGACATTGTTGAATTGGAAAGAGAAACGC
>JAIXZX010000007.1 GCA_027489335.1 Caulobacteraceae bacterium
ATCGAGCCCTTGTTGGTGGAGGTGATGCGCTCCTGCAGGTTGCCCATCTCGGTGGCCAGGGTCGGCTGATAGCCCACGGCCGAGGGGATGCGGCCCAGCAGAGCCGACACTTCCGAACCCGCCTGGGTGAAGCGGAAGATGTTGTCGATGAAGAGCAGCACGTCCTTGCCCTCTTCGTCGCGGAAGTACTCCGCCTGGGCGAGGCCGGTCAGGGCGACCCGGGCGCGGGCGCCGGGGGGCTCGTTCATCTGGCCATAGACCAGGGCGCAGCGGGAGTCGCCGCCGCCGCCGGGCTGGTTCACGCCGGACTCGATCATCTCGTGATAGAGGTCGTTACCTTCGCGGATGCGCTCACCCACGCCGGCCAGAACCGAATAACCGCCGTAAGCCTTGGCGATGTTGTTGATCAGTTCCTGCATGGTCACGGTCTTGCCCACGCCGGCGCCGCCGAACAGGCCGATCTTGCCGCCCTTGGTGTAGGGGCAGAGCAGGTCGATGACCTTAATGCCGGTGACCAGGATCTCGGCCGAGGTCGACTGCTCGGCGAAGGACGGCGCCTCACGGTGAATGACGCTGCTCATGGTGGTCTGGATCGGACCGCCTTCGTCGATCGGCGCGCCGATGACGTTCATGATCCGGCCAAGGGTGCCCGGTCCCACCGGAACGGTGATGCCGGCGCCGGTGTCAGTCACCGGCTGGCCGCGGGTCAGACCCTCGGTGGTGTCCATGGCGATCGTGCGGACGGTGTTCTCGCCCAGGTGCTGAGCCACTTCCAGCACCAGGCGGAAGGGCTCGCCGGTGCGCTGGTCGGTGTTGGTGGTCTCCAGCGCGTTCAGGATCGCCGGCAGGTGTCCGACGAACTCGACGTCGACGACGGCGCCGATGACCTGGCTGATCTTGCCGGTGGCCACCGCGGCGGCGGCGGTCGGAGCCTGGTCGCCGGCGGCGGGTGCGGCGGTCTTCTTGGCCGCAGCCTTGCGAGCCGGGGCCTTGGCGGGCGCCGCAGCGTCCGCAGCCACGGTGGCGGCCGGCGTATTGGCGGGAGCCTTCGGGGTCGTAGCCATGGTGCTGTTCTCTTGCTCTAGATCGCCTCGGCGCCGGAGATGATCTCGATCAGCTCCTTGGTGATCTGCGCCTGACGTGTGCGGTTATATTGCAGGGTGAGGCTGGCGATCATGTCGCCGGCGTTGCGGGTCGCGTTGTCCATCGCCGTCATCTGGGCGGCGTAGAAGCCGGCCTGATTCTCGAGCATGGCCGAGAACAGCTGAATGGTCAGATTGCGGGGAAGAAGGGTCTCGAGGATCGCCTCTTCCGACGGCTCGTACTCATAGACCGCGCCCTTCAGATCCACGGGCGGCGCATCGACCACCACCTCGGCGGGGATCAGACGGCGCGCGGTCGGAACCTGACTGACCACGGACTGGAAGCGGCTGTAAACCAGGGTGACCACGTCGACCTCGCCCGCCTCGAACATGGCGGTGACCCGATCGGCGACAGCCTGGGCCACATCCATGGAGGGCGAGCCGCCGGCGTCGATGGTCTCGACGATCTTCTCGCTGTGCAGGCGGCGCAGCTGGTCGCGGGCCTTCTTGCCGACCACCAGGAGCTTAACCTCCTTGCCGGCGGCCTGCAGCGTACTGATCCGTTCCCGGGCGGCGCGGACGATGGAGGTGTTGAACCCCCCGGCCAGGCCGCGGTCCGAAGTGGCGACCACGATCAGGTGGCGGTCGTCGCGGCCCGTCCCGGCCAGCAGGCGCGGCGCGGATTCCCCGCTGACGCCCTGGGCGAGGTTGGCGATCACCGAGGCCATCCGCTCGGCGTAGGGGCGCGCGCTCTGGGCGGCGTCCTGCGCACGACGAAGTTTGGCCGCGGCGACCATTTGCATCGCTTTCGTGATCTTCTGCGTGGCTTTCACGCTTCCGATCCGATTGCGCATCTCCTTGAGGCTGGCCATCCCTTGGGGTCCTGGCCGGCTTAGGCGAAGGTCTTGGTGAAGGCGTCCAGCGCGCTCTTCAGTTCGGCTTCGAGGTCGGCCTTCAGTTCCTTCTTGGTGCGGATGGCGTCCAGAAGGCCCTGATGCTTGCCATGCAGGAAGCTGAGCAGTTCGGTCTCATAGCGGCTGACATCGGCCACGGCGACGCCGTCGATATAGCCGCGGGTGCCGGCATAGATCACGCAGACCTGCTCTTCGACCTGCTGGGGCGCGTATTGGGGCTGCTTCAGCAGTTCGGTCAGGCGGGCGCCGCGGGCCAGCATGCGCTGGGTGGTGGCGTCGAGGTCCGAGCCGAACTTGGCGAAGGCGGCCATTTCCCGGTACTGGGCGAGCTCGCCCTTGATGGGGCCAGAGGCGGTCTTCATGGCCTTGATCTGGGCCGAGGAGCCCACGCGGCTCACGCTGATGCCGACGTTCACGGCCGGGCGGATACCCTGGAAGAACAGGTCGGTTTCCAGGAAGATCTGGCCGTCGGTGATCGAGATCACGTTGGTCGGGATATAGGCCGACACGTCGTTGGCCTGGGTTTCGATGATCGGCAGGGCGGTCAGCGAGCCAGACCCATTGTCCTCGTTCAGCTTCGCCGCGCGTTCCAGCAGGCGGCTATGCAGGTAGAAGACGTCGCCCGGATAGGCTTCGCGGCCCGGCGGGCGGCGCAGCAGCAGGGACATCTGACGATAGGCGACGGCCTGCTTGGAGAGGTCGTCATAGATGATGACGGCGTGCATGCCGTTGTCGCGGAACCACTCGCCCATGGCGCAGCCGGCGAAGGGCGCCAGGAACTGCAGGGGGGCGGGCTCGGACGCCGTGGCGGCCACCACGATGGTGTATTCCAGGGCGCCGCGCTCTTCGAGGGTCTTGACGATCTGAGCGACGGTCGAGCGCTTTTGACCGATGGCCACGTAGATGCAGTAGAGCTTCTGGCCTTCATCGCCCGAGGCGTTGACGGCCTTCTGGTTGAGGATGGCGTCGATGGCCACGGCGGTCTTGCCGGTCTGACGGTCGCCAATGATCAGCTCGCGCTGGCCGCGGCCGACGGGGATCAGGGCGTCGATGGCCTTCAGGCCGGTCTGCACAGGCTCGTGCACCGACTTGCGCGGAATGATGCCCGGGGCCTTCACGTCGGCGCGGCGGCGCTCGGTGGAGACGATGGGGCCTTTGCCGTCGATGGGCTCGCCCAGCGGGTTGACGACGCGGCCGAGCAGGCCCTTGCCGACCGGCACGTCCACGATCTCGCCGAGACGGCGGACTTCGTCGCCCTCGCCGATGGCGCGGTCGTCGCCGAAGATCACGACGCCGACATTGTCGCGCTCGAGGTTCAGGGCCATGCCCTTCACGCCGGCCTTGGGGAACTCGACCATTTCGCCGGCCTGGACGTTGTCGAGGCCGAAGACGCGGGCGATGCCGTCACCGACGGAGAGAACCTGACCAACGTCGGAGACGTCGGCTTCCTCGCCGAAATTGGCGATCTGCGACTTGAGGATGGCCGAAATCTCGGCGGCGCGGATGTCCATGTTCTTACGCTCTCTTGAGGGCGAATTTCAGCGAGTCGAGCTTCGTACCCAGCGAAGCGTCGAACAGACGGGAGCCGACCCGGACCTTGATGCCACCAAGAATGGAGGGATCAACCTGGGTCTCAATTTCAGGATCCTTGCCGAGCGCCTGGCGCAGAGCCGCGGCGACACCCGCGGCCTGGGCCGGGGTCAGGGGCAGGGCGGTCGTGACATGCGCCGAGACGACGCCACGACGCTCGGCGGACAGGGCCTGGAAGGCGCTGATCACCGACGACAGGGCCGATGCCCGGCCATTGGCCGAGATCAGTCCCAGAAATTTGATGGTGGTCGGATCAAAGCCGGCCTTGCGGGCCACGGCCAGGAGGCCCTTTGCCTTGTCCTGAGCTGTGAAGGCCGGGGAAGACAGCAGGACGCGCAGATCGCGGCTGTCGGCCATCATGGCCTTCAGCGACCTGAGGTCGGCTTCCACCGCCGCAATCTTGTTCTCGTCATTCGCGAGGTCGAACAGGGCCTGGGCATATCTGCCCCCCACATTCGAAGTCCTGGAATCGTCCGCCACTATATGTCCGCCCGGTGCGTGTCTAACAGCCGCTACGAAGGGATCTTCGTCTCAGCTAAAGGCTTGAAAGCGCTTGAAAAAGCACGGCGCCGAAGAAGGAGGTCCGCCCCCCGGCCCTAAGCCGCGCGCCTGATAGCACGCGATTTTAGGCGCCGCAACCGAACCGGCGCCTCGGAATCTCGCCAATCGCCCTAGTCGGGGCTCGAAACCCCCAACCGGCGGAAGACCGCCGAGCCGCTCGCGGCCAGGGCGCCGTCGGCCTTGAGCACCCGGCCGTGGGCGAAGACGAGGGTCCGCGTGGTCCGCTCCACCAGAGCCTCCAGGGTCACGGCCTCTCCGGCCTGCAGCGGCGCGCCATAGTCCAGAGTCAGCGAGACCGGCGCCAGCGCCTCTCCGCTGGCGGCCGCCAGGGCGACCTCGATCAAGGCTGCTGCCGCGCCGGGGCCGGTGGGGACCTGGCCGGCGGTTTGGACGGGCGCGGAGGAGGAGGTGGGAAGGACTGTGGTCATGGCCGCGGTCCTTTAAGCCGCTCGGCGGAAAAGAAAAGGGCGCCGGAGGTCCGGCGCCCAGTTTGACAGGCTCGACTGATACGGCTGGAAGTCTTGTCTTTAGTTGTTGGCGGCCTGCTGAGCCGGCCGGGCCGAGGCGTTGCAGGCTTCAAGACGCTCAGCGTCGAACGACCGGGTCCCGGACTCGAAGGCCGTCACCGGTCCGAAGCGGCTGGCGATATCCTTGCAGGTCGCAGGGATGAAGGTGCGGCTGTTGGAGACGGTGGCCACGCAGGCTTCGCCTTCGCACCAGAATACGGCGCTGCCGGCGACGAGACGGGTGCGCTCGGCCACCGACTGCTCAAGCTTGGCGGTGACCAGGGTCTGGGCCGCGGCTTGGCCGGCCAGGGCGAACGTCATCAGGGCCGCGGCGGCGGCCAGGGTGGAACGGATCATCATTGCCATAACTCCGGCGTTGGGGAGGGAGCGGCGCGGGAAGAACGCCGGCCGGCCGGTGGGCCCTGCGATCCCCTCGCCTGGGCCCCTCGAACTAAGCAACGCTAAGATAACGGCGTTAAGATTGATCGCAACCGCCATTTGCGCACCGCGGGTATGCAGGTTTGGATAGGCGCAGCCACCGGCGCCCTGGAACGGCCCCGTTCATGTCCCATCAATCCTGTCGCGCCTTTTCTGGGCTTCGGATAAAGAAAGCCGCCCGCGGGCGCCTGCACCTTCAAGACCAACGGCTGGGATTCAGATGGCCAATTCGCAACCGCCCCGATCGCAGCGGCCCGCCGGCGGCGGTGGCCGGGCCCGGCGCACCCCGCTGCAGGCGGCGCTCTACTGGGGCGCGGTGCTGTCGGTCTGGGGCCTGATCTTCGTCGCGGCCTTCTTTGCGGTGTTCGCTGTCGATCTGCCTGACACCTCGAAGCTGTTCGAGGTCGAGCGGCAGCCCTCGATCTCCTATCTGGATCGGTCCGGCGCGCTGGTGGCGGTCCGTGGCTCGCAATATGCGCCGCCGGTGGATCTCGACACCCTGCCCGACTACGTGCCCAAGGCCTTCATCGCCATTGAGGACCGCTGGTTCTACTGGCATCCGGGCTTCAATCCGTGGGGCATCGTCCGCTCGCAGATCTATAACATGACCAGCGATGGCGGGCCCCTGCGCGGCGGTTCGACCATCACCCAGCAGCTGGCGCGTAACCTCTTTCTGACCCCCGCCCAGACCTACCGCCGCAAGGCCCAGGAGCTGATCCTGGCGGTCTGGCTTGAGCTGCGCTTCTCCAAGAAGGAGATCCTCGAGCTCTATCTGAACCGGGTCTATTTCGGCGGCGGCGCCTACGGCATCGAGGCGGCGTCCCAGCGCTATTTCAACAAACCCGCTCCACAACTGACCATCGGCGAGTCCGCCCTGCTGGCCGGCATGATGAAGGGGCCATCCCGCTACAGCCCCGTCTCGGCCACGGAGCGGGCCGCTCGCCGCGCCACCATCGTGCTCGATGAAATGGTCCGGCTGGGGGCCATCACCCCGGAACAGCGGACCGAGGCCTTCAACAATCCCGTGCGGGTCAATCCGACCCTGGCCAACCAGCGGGCGCAGTATTTCGTCGACTGGATTGACGACGAGGTGCGCGGTCTGGTGGGCGAGCCCACCGACGATCTGGTGGTGGAGACCACGCTGGACCTGCCGATCCAGACCGCCGCCGAACAGGCGGTGCGGCGCGGGGTCGCCGCCGGCGCAGATCAGGGCATCGGCCAGGGCGCCCTGGTGGCGCTCGACGGCGAGGGCCGGGTGCGGGCCTATGTGGGCGGCGCCGACTACGCAGAGAGCCAGTTCGACCGGGCGGCCATGGCGCAGCGCCAGGCGGGCTCGGCCTTCAAGCCCTTCGTCTACCTCACCGCCATGGAGCAGGGCCGGACGCCCAATGTCCGCATGGTCGACGAGCCCCTGCGGATCGGCGACTGGGAGCCTCGCAACTATAACGGCGAGTTCCGCGGCGAGATGAGCCTTCAGCAGGCCCTGGCCCAGTCCACCAACACCATCGCCGCCCGCCTGGCCAACGAGGTCGGCACCGGCAATGTGGCGGCCACGGCCCGGCGCCTGGGCATCACGGGCAAGATCCAGCTGGATCCGTCCATGGCGCTGGGCGCGGTGGAGGTCACGCCTCTGCAGATGGCCCAGGCCTATGCGCCGTTCGCCAATGGCGGCTTCAAGGCCCAGGGCTACGGCATCGAGCGTATCCGCACCGCCGATGGTCGGGTGCTCTATGACCACAATGTGGACAAGCCCCAGCGCCAGGCGGTGATCGGCTCACCGGCCCTGCAGTACATGAACCAGATGATGCGCGGCGTAGTCACCAGCGGCACCGGCACGGCGGCGCAGGTGCCCAACTACGATCTGGCTGGCAAGACCGGGACCACCAACGATTATCGGGACGCCTGGTTCGTCGGCTACACCGGCGGCTTCGTGGCCGCGGTCTGGGTGGGCAAGGACGACAACACCGCCATGCGCCGGGTCTCCGGCGGGGCCGCGCCTGCGCGGATCTGGAGGGACTTCATGGGTGCGGCGCTGCCGCGCCTGAACGCCCAGCCGATCCCCGGCGGGGTCATCGAACCGCCGCCAACCACGCCGGACGCCGACCCGATCGGCGACCTGCTGGACGGGGTGGGCGGCATGATCGGCGGCGGCGCAGAGCCTGCGCCCGCCGAGCCGGCTCCAGCCAGTCCGGAACAGATCCCCTACTAGCCGGCTCCGTCGACGCCGATGGCGTGGAGGCGGGCCCCGTGGGTCCGCAGCCAGGCGCGGTGCGGGGCGGGGTCGCCCACCAGGGTCTCGACCAGCGCCCAGAAGCGCGGGCCATGGTTTAGTTCGCGCAGATGGGCGCATTCGTGCGCGGCCACATAGTCGGCCACCGGCAGCGGGGCCAGGGCCAGACGCCAGGAATAGCGGATGACCGCCGGCTGACCCCCTGTGGGCGGCTTGCAGGATCCCCAGCGCGACCGCGCGTCGGTAAGAACCACCCTGGGCATGGGGGCGCCGAGCGCCTCGGCATGGATGCGGGTCAGGGCGGTGAGCCCCTCCAGGGCCTGCTTGCGTAGCAGCCGCTGAGCGGCGCGGGCGAACCCTTCCCCTTCCCCCTGCGCGGTGATCTCGGCTGAGCGTCCGTCCTCGGCTGGCCGCCAACGGGCCCGCCCCGCCTGGTGGACCAAGCGGACGGGGCGTCCCATGAGCGACAACTCCGCCCCTGGAACCAGGGGCTCTGCCTGGGGCAGTTCGCCCAGCCGCGCGACGATCCAGTCGATCCGGTCCCGGGCGAAGGCCGCAGCCTCCCCCAGGCGACGGGGCGAGGGCGCGGTGGCCACCACCTCGCGGCGGCTGCGGTCCAGCCGAAGGGAGACGCGCCTGGCCCGCGGATGGACTTTCAGGCGGATGACGGCGCCGTCGATCTCGATCCGGTCGCCGTCGACAAAGGTTCGGCCAAAGGGACTCATGCCCCTCCAGATTTACGGGCGGTCGGCGCTCTTGTGAAAGCGGCTTTCGTGCAGGGCGATGAACTCGCGCACCCGGGGATAGATTTCCTCGCGGAACCGGCGGCCGTTGAAGACCCCGTAATGGCCTACATGGGGCTGGATGTAGTCGGCCTTCAGCTCACCCGGCAGATTGGCGCAGAGATCGTGGGCCGCCTGGGTCTGGCCGATACCGGAGATGTCGTCGTTCTCGCCCTCGACGGTGAGCAGGCCGACGTCGGTGATGGCGCCGGGATCCACCAGGCGACCGCGATGCACCAGCTCGCCCTTGGGCAGCAGGTAGCGCTGGAACACATAGTCGACGGTCTGGAGATAGAACTCCTCGGTCAGGTCGAGGACCGACAGATACTCGTCGTAGAACTCCAGGTGCTTGTCGGCGGAGTCCCCGTCATCGGCCATCAGGTGGTCGAGGTACTTCAGGTGGGCTTCCTTGTGACGGTCCAGGTTCATCGACATGAAGGAATAGAGCTGGACGAAGCCCGGATAGACCCGCCGGCCCATGCCCGGATAGGGCGGCGGGGCGGTGTAGATCATGTTCGAGGCGAACCAGGCGAAGGGGCGCTCCTCGGCAAGCTGGTTGGTCACCGTCGGCGAATGCCGCGCATCGATCGGCGAGCCCATATAGGTCATGGACGCTGGGCGGGCGTCATCGCCCTCCTCGGACATCAGGCTTACCGCGGCCAGAACCGGCGGGCCGGGCTGGCAGACCGCCACCACGTGGGCCCGGGGGCCGACCACCTGCAGCATCTGGCGCACATGGTCGATGTAGTCGTGGAAGTCGAAACGCCCCTCGAGCACGGGCACCGAGCGGGCGTTCTCCCATTCGGTGATGTAGACCTCATGGTCGGGCAGGAAGGCCTGCACCGTGCCGCGCAGCAGGGTGGCGTAGTGCCCGGACAGGGGGGCGACGATCAGCACACTGGGCTGCGGTCCGCGCCGGCCGGCGCGGCGCAGGGCGCCAGCGTCGCGGCTGAAATGGGTGAGCTTGACCCAGGGCGAACTCCACACGGTCTTGCGGGTCACCGGCACGGCGTGCGCGCCGATCTCCACCGAGTCGATCCCCCAGTCCGGCCGTCGATAGCGGCGGGTGAGGTTGGAAAACAGGTCGGCGGTGGCGAAGATTCGGCGACCGAAGTCGGTGTTGCGCGCCGGATTGAGCGGCGAACTCCAGAAGTCGCGGGTCATCAACGCCGTCAGCCGCAGGGGCGCGGCACCGTAATAGCTGGTCTCGTGCAGGGTGTAGAGCATCTGCGAAGGATCCTTGTGCACCGCAACATATCATGCGGAGCCTTAACGGAGTCCAGCCTTGGCCGTTCCCGTGAGCGCGCGCGCCCGCGGCGAGGGGTCACACCCGGGCGGCGGGGGCTCAGCCCTCCTGCATCGCCTCGCGGATCAGCCGGGCCATCTCGTCAGGGGCCAGCCCGTAGGCCAGCACCCGGTTGAACCGGCCCTGGGGGTCCATCAGATAGGCCGCCGTCGAGTGGTCGATGGTGTAGTCGGGCCCCTCGCCGGACTTGCGGTAGTAGACATAGTAGGACTTGGCCACCTGCTCGACCTGTTCGGGCGTCCCGGTCAGGCCCACCACGCCCTCGGGAAAGGCCTCCAGGCTGAGATAGGTCTTCAGTTGTTGGGGCGTGTCGCGCTCCGGATCGACGGAGATGAACACGGTTTGCAGGTCCGCCCCCCGGGGGCCCAGCTGATCCTGGGCGGCGGCCACCGCCTGCAACGTCGAGGGGCAGATGTCCGGACAGTAGGTGAAGCCGAAGAAGACAACGCTCCAGCGACCCTCCAGGATCGACTGATCGACCGGCTGACCGTCCTGGTTCACCAGTTCGAACGGGCCGCCCACATCGGCCTGGGCGCTGGAGCCGCCGGCCGGGCCCTCTGTCCGCCAGAACAGGGCCGCCCCCGCCGCGAGGCCGATGACAGCCACCAGGGCGATGATGATCAGCGAGCGTTTCGACATGGCGCGACCTTTCGCAGGGGGAGTCGATCTTCGTTTGGGGCTCGCCAGGACCGCCGATCTCGGTGATCCTGTCTTGGCCATGGCCCTGAAGAACGACGGATCGGCGGGCCTGAAGGACCCCTTGGGTCTCGATAGGCAAAGCACCGCCCTACTGCAAGGCGAGCTGGCCTGGGACGAGGCTGTCCTCGGCCAGGGCCGGCTGCGTATTCGCTCGGTCGTGACCCTGCGCTGGGTGTTGCTCGGCAGTGAATCGGCGGCCCTCACCCTGGCGGCCGTGGTCTTCGCCCTGCCCGCCCCCTACGCCATCTGTTTCGGCATTGTCGGCCTGGCGGCCTGGGTCAATCTGCTGGTGGGGATCGCGACGCCCGGCCAGCGCCTTCTGCATCCGCTCGAGGCTACGCTCCAGCTGGGCTTCGACATTCTGCGGGTGGCCGGCCTGGCGGCCCTGACGGGGGGGATCGCCAACCCCTTTGTCGTGCTGGTCCTGCCGCCCCTGGCTCTGGCCGCCGCCACCCTGCCCCTGCGCCCCACCCTGATCCTGGTCGCCCTGGCGACCCTCAGCCTGACTGTCATCAGCCTGGTCGCCTACCCGCTGCCGGGCGCCGGGAGCCTGGGGATCGCGCCGCTTGGCTACCGCCTGGCCACCCTGGCCGGCCTGTTGCTGGCCCTGGGAGTCAGCGCCGCCTTCGTACGCGAGGCCGCCCAGGAAACCGCCCGTCGGGCCCTGGCTCTCGACGTCACCCAGGCGGTGCTGGCGCGGGAACGTCGTCTCTCGGCGCTCGGAGGGCTGGCTGCGTCAGCCGCTCACGAACTGGGGACACCGCTCGCCACCATCGCCATCGTCGCCAAGGAGATGGCCCGGGAGGCGGTCACCCCGCAGGTGCGGGAGGACGCCGAGCTGTTGATGGCCCAGGCCCAGCGGTGCCGGGAAATCCTCGCCCGGCTGACCGAAACCCCCGGCGCCTCCGATGAGGTTCACGAACGCATGAGCCTGCTGCAGCTGCTGCAGGAGGTCATCGAACCGCATCGGGATGTGAAGGGAGTCCGGCTCGAAGCCATCGTCACCGGCGCCCCAGACGCCCGCAAGCCGGGCATCAAGCGAATGCCCGAGGTGATCCACGCCATCTCCTCGTTCGTGGAGAACGCTGTGGACTTCGCCGCCTCCGAGGTGCTGGTCACCGCCCGCTTCGACGCCGACACCATCTCTCTGGAGGTGCGCGACGACGGCCCCGGCATCGCCCCGGAGATCCTCGCCCGGCTGGGGGAGCCCTATGTGACCAGCCGGCCCGGCGCGGAAGGATCGCGGACCGGCCATGTGGGGATGGGTCTGGGCTTCTTCATCTCCAAGACCCTGCTGGAGCGGACCGGGGCCCGGGTGACCTTCCAGAATGGTCGCCCCAAGGGGGCCGTCGTGTCCGTCCGCTGGCCGCGGGCCCGAATTGAGTCGGCCCACGGATAGTCGCTCGCCTGCGCCCCTTGCGAACCCGCCCCGGCGCACGTCACTATGGCCACACGCACGGAGGGAGGCCCGCACGCGCGGGTGGCGGTAATGAGCGACCTGAGCACCCAGATCGAGGGTCTGGCCGACAAGAGTCTGCTGCTGCTTGATGATGACACGGCCCTGCGAACACGGCTGGGTCGCGCCCTCGAGGGGCGAGGTTTCGAGCCCGTCCTGGCCGCCAGCGTCACCGAGGCCCTGGCCGCAGTGAAGGTCTATCCCCCCGCCTTCGCCGTCCTCGACATGCGCCTGGAGGATGGAACCGGCCTGAAGGTGGTGGAGGCCGTCCGTGAGGCCCGCCCCGACGCCAAGATCATCATGCTCACCGGTTACGGCAATATCGCCACCGCCGTCGCCGCGGTGAAGGCCGGAGCCGTCGACTATCTGTCCAAGCCCGCCGACGCTGACGATGTGGCCCGCGCCCTGCTGGCCCTCCCCGGCGACGTGGCCGCCCCGCCGGAAAACCCCATGAGCGCCGACCGCGTGCGGTGGGAGCACATCCAGCGCGTCTATGAGCTTTGCGGGCATAACGTGTCTGAGACCGCCCGGCGGCTGAACATGCACCGGCGCACCCTGCAACGGATCCTGGCCAAGCGCGCGCCGCGCTGAACGCCTAGAGGCTGAGCCCCGCCCCGGCCCGCAAGGCGGCCAGCCGCCCGAAGGCGACCGTCAGGGCCTTGCGTCGGGCGCCGGCCAGGCTCGCCACCGGCGCTTCACGCAGAACCGCCCCGCCAAAGGCGTCGGCCACGATCAGGCCCGGGTCCTCTGGGAGAATCTCCTGGGGGAATTCGGGGGCCACGGCGAAGGCGAAGGCGTCGCAATAGGGCGCATATTCCCGCCATTTCAGGTCGGTCCGGTAGTCTTCCAGGCTGGACTTCACCTCGACGATAAAGAGGTCGCCACGGCGACCCAGGGCCATCAGGTCCGCCCGCCGGCCATTGGGCAGGCACACCTCGGTAAGCGGCGCATAGCCCAGGGCCGCCAGGAGCCGGGCGGCGCCGCGGGTCACCGCCTGGGTGATCTGCGGACGTGAAGCCGGGGCGCAGGTGGTGAGAACGAGATCCATGTCGCCACCATGTTCCGCCTTCGTTCCAGACGCAAGAGGGGCGGCTTGAGCCCCAGTCAGCGGACCTGCTGCGGGAATTCCAGCTTGGAGGTGTCGTAGCCGAGCTGCTTGATGCGGGCGATGGCCTGGGCGCGGACCGAGGCGGTCAGCTGCGGCGCCTTGGACAGCAGCCAGACGTAGTTGCCGCCGGGCGTGCCCATGATCAGCCAGCCCTGGTCCGTGCGGTGATCGAGCACCCAGTACTCCTGGTTCATCACCCCGCCGAAGAAGGAGAGCTTGAACTTGGCGTTCTTCACCGGGTCGACTGGGGTGGCGCTGGCCTTCCATTCCTTCTTGGGGCCGTCGGGCGCGCCGCGACGACAGGTCTGCACCACCGAATAGCCGGCGCCCGCCCGGGTCCAGTCGGCGGTGGCCGCCTCGCAGGCCTTCTGCATGGCGTTGGGCGTGCGGGCCACCTCGTACCAGCGGCCGGTCATCTTGGTCAGCTCGACCCGGCTGGCAGGCTCCGGCGCGGCCGCGTGCGCCACCGGCGCGGCGGCGAACAGGGCGGCGGCAAGGGCGAGGCCCGGGATGAGACGGCGGGGGGAAGGGAGCGTCAACATGAGCGGGAAACTAGAAAAACAATGCGCCAGGAACAAGGACGCCCGCCGACAGGGCCGGCGGGCGTCGCAGGTTGACGAAAACTCAGGCTATTCGGCCGCGATGGTGACGGGCTTCAGGGCCCGTTCCTTGAAGTTGATCGCCTGCAGATAGACGATGCCCTCCTCGGCGATGTCGTCGCCGACCATGCGGTCGCCTTCGTTCTTCAACTCCTCCATGTCCACATACATGCCGTAGAAGGCCCGGGTGCGGTCGGTGATGATGCCGGCGTTCAGCAAGGTCTTGATCAACACCCGGAAGATGTTGGTCGATTCCTTCATGTCCTCGCGACGGGCCTCGTCGGTGGCCAGCAGCTGGATCTCCTCGAGCACCTTGTCGGGGTCGAGGCCGAACTCCTCATAGAGGTCGCGCTGCTCGCTGGGGGACACGAGGTTGAACAACAGCACCTGGAAGCAGTGGGCCGCCCAGTCCTCGATGATCTCGTGTTCCTGCGCCGTCAGCTTGGGAATGGTGCGGTCGGCCCAGATCTTCCCGAACTTATGGTGGAAAGCCTCGTCGGTCATGACCAGCTGCATCAGCTTGCGGCCGAGCGGATCGTTGAGCTTCTGGTAGAAGGTGGCGAAGGCCCCCATGGCCAGGCCTTCCACCAGCATCTGCATGCCGATGATCTTCTTGTAGACCTCCGGCGAACCGATGATGTCCACCAGCAGGTCCTGAAGGACCTTGGTGCATTCCACCGGCCGACCCCAGCGGGCCTTGATGTACTTGGCGAAGGCCGTGACGTGCCGGGCTTCTTCCCGCGTCTGGTTGGCGGCGTATTCCTGGGCGCCCTGGTCCAGCAGCACGTGGCAGAGGCTGGCCGACAGGTTCAGCGCGCCCTGCTCGCCGTGCAGAATCGAGGAAAAGGAGCGCAGCAGGGACTTGTTGATGAACTGAGCCCGCAGACTCGGGGTGTTGAGGTGCTTGCTGACATATTCGGTCTGCAGCGCGACGTTCAGCTCCTCAGGCACCAGGGGCTGGTTGTCCATGTCCCAGGGTTCGTCGAAGTCGATGTATTTCTTGTCCAGCGGATCCCAGAAGTGATCGTGGGTCGCGGAGATGATCTTGTCGAAAGCGGTGGACCGGCCGTTATAGCGGTCCAGGTCTAGCATGGACTCAAAATCGTCCGGCGCGACCGCGTCGTAGATCAGGTCCTTGGTGATGTTGCCGTCGGCGGCCATTCGTTCCTCCTGGAATGATGTGGGATTGCCGGCGCCCTTGGTTCCGCATGCGGGTTGACCCCGCTGTCGCCACGGATGGGCGGCTCTGTCCTTGGGAATTGAGCCTGACTCCCAGACCGCCGTTCGTCAAAGGAAACCGTGACGCCGGCGTCAGTTTTGAGAGCGGGCCAACGAAAAACACCCGCCGGGGGTCCGGCGGGCGTTGTCGTCAGGTTCGGGAAGACCTTACGCCTTACTCGGCGGCGATGGTCACCGGGGCAGCGCGGCGATCCTTGAAGTTGATCTCCTGGAGGTACTTGATGCCCTCCTCGGCGATGTCGTCGCCGACCATGCGGTCGCCCTCGGCCTTGAGCTCGTCCATGTCCACATAGATGGCGTAGAAGGCGCGGGTCCGGTCGGTGATGATGCCGGCGTTGAGCAGGGTCTTCACCAGCACCCGGAAGATGTTGGTCTGCTCCTTCATATTCTCCCGGCGGGTCTCGTCGGTGACCATTTCGGCCATCTCGGCGATCACCTTGTCCGGATCCAGGCCGAACTCCTCGTAAAGGTCGCGCTGCTGGCTGGGGGACACCAGGTTGAACAGCAGGGTCTGGAAGCAGTGGGCCGCCCAGTCCTCGATGATGGCGTGCTCTTCGGCGTTCAGGTGCGGGATGGTCCGGTCGGCCCAGATCTTCCCGAACTTGTGGTGGAAAGCCTCGTCGGTCATCACCAGCTGGAGCAGCTTCTTGCCGGTCGGGTCATTGATATTGTTGAAGAAGGTGGCGAAGGCGCCCATGGCCAGGCCTTCCACCAGCATCTGCATGCCGATGATCTTCTTGTAGACTTCCGGCGACCCGATGATGTCGACCAGCAGGGTCTTCAGCGTCGAGCCGCATTCCACCGGCCGGCCCCAGCGGGCCTTGATGTATTTGGCGAAGCCGGTGACGTGGCGGGCTTCCTCGCGGGTCTGGTTGGCGGCGTATTCCTGGGCGCCCTGGTCCTTCAGCACGTGGCACAGGCTGGCCGACAGGTTCAGCGCGCCCTGCTCGCCGTGCAGGATCGAGGAGAAGGACCGCAGGGCCGACTGGTTGACGAAGCGGACCCGGGTCTTCCAGTCGCTCAGGTGGTTGGAGACATAGTCGGTGGACATGGAGATGATCATGTCCTCCGGCAGGATCATCTGGTTTTCCATGTCGAAGGGCTCGTCGAAGTCGATGTACTTCTTGTCGAGCGGATCCCAGAAATGGTCGTGGGTGGCCGAGATGATCTTGTCGAAGGCCGTGGAGCGCGCATTGTAGCGGTCCAGCTCCAGCATGGACTCGAAGTCGTCGGGCGACACCGCGTCGTAGATGATGTCCTTGGTGATGTTGCCGTCAGCGGCCATGACTACGTCCTCCAGGAGATGGGGGCAGGCTCTACGGCCCTGGCTACGCACCTTGCGGGCAGCCCCTTCGATCTGGGGCGAAGTCATGCACATGAACCCTGTTCAGTCAAGAAGATGACGGGGGCGTCACTTTCGCCTGGACGGGGAACGGGGCTCAGTCCGCCGCCGCCTCGATCGCCTCGATCTGGTCGTCGGACAGGCCGAAATGGTGGCCGATCTCATGCACCAGGACGTGGCTGACCAGCTCCTCCAGGGTCACGTCGCCCCTTGCGGCCCACTCATCGAGGATCGGCCGTCGATAGAGCAGCACCATGGACGGCTGGGTTTCGGGGTCCAGCACCGAGCGATGGGCCAGGTCTACGCCGTGATAAAGTCCCGTCAGATCGAAGGGATCCTCGATCTCCAGGGCGTCCAGGGTCTCCTGGTCGGGGAAATCATCGACCCGGATCAGCACGTGCCCGGTCATCTGCCGGAATTGCGCAGGGAGGCGCTCGAAGGCGGCCTCGGCCAGGGCGGCCACGTCATCCAGGCTGGGCGCCAGGCCCGAGGCTACGGCGGTCATTCGTCGGCGATCACGGTGTGGGGCGCCTCGGGCGGGCGGATCTCGAACAGGCCGATGTCCAGGGGCTGCTGCGGGCGCAGGGCGCGCAGGGGCTGGCGGGTCAGGGCGTTCAGGGTCTCCCGATCCGCCTCGGCGCCGGCCCGGCGGACCTTGCGCGCCTGCAGGCCCTCCAGAGCCGCCTCGGTCGCCGCGCCGATTTTCCAGAAGGAAATCTGAAGCCGCCAGATGGTCTGCACAGGCGGGGCCGGCGGCGTGGGCCAGCGGCGGCCGTCCTTCAGCACAGGCCGGGCTGGCGGCGGCACAGGGCGTCGCCCGCCCACCTGGGCGACGAGCTCGGCCAGCCGGCAGAAGCGGTCCTCGGGCGGCAGGCTGACGAGGCGGCCTGGGCGGTCGTCCTCCACCTTGCCTGCATAGGCGTCGAGGGCCGCCTCACGAGTGGCGAAGTCGGGTCCCACGGGGCGGGTGACGAAGCTGACCGCCTGGTCTCCGGCGAGCTGGCGGGCTTCACGTTCCCGGGCGGCGCGGCCCAAGGGGGCGGCGAGGGCCGCCTCGGCGTTGGCGGCGACCGGATAGAGAATGGCGCTCATCGGCCCATTGTCGCTCAATCGATGGCCTGTGGGAACGTGCCGCGCGTGCGACGGCCCGCTTTGGGTCCTATGTTGACGGGTGGGTGATTCGCATCGGCGCAAGCGCCGTCGATGGAGTGGTGATGAACGCGGACGAACTGATCCTGGCGGCGGCGGCTGGCGCGGTCTGCCTGGCCATCTGCGCCACGCTCTGGGCCCTGGCGCAGCAGCGGCAGGGGCGAATGCGCCTCGTCGGGCTGCAGGCCCGGGTCGCCGAACTCGAAATGCGCGCCGAGGTCGCTCAGTCCTCGGCCGAAGCCTTCGACTCTGCCCTGCTGGCGGTGGAGGACGGCCGCGCCATCCTGGCCTCTGGCGAGGAAAGCCTGGCTGTCTGCGCCGCGGCGCTCGATCTGGTGGAGATCGACGCCCAGGGCCTGGTCAACGCCCTGATGCGCGCCGACCCCGACCATGCCCGCAGACTGCGCGCCCTGTTCGAGCGGGGCGAGGCCTGCGCCTTCGAGGTGCGCGGCCCCTCTGGCGTCGTATCGGTGGAAGGTCGGGCGGCCGGCGCGCTCGCCTGGCTTCGCCTGTCAGCGGTGATCGGCGAGGATGCCGGCCTGCCCACGGCGCCGCGGTTCGCCGCCCTGCTGGACGCCCGGCCAGGTCCGGCCTGGATCGCCTCGGCTGACGGGGCGCCGGTCTGGGTGAACGCTGCGTGGCTCGCCGCCGTGGACGCCACAAGCCTGGATGAGGCCGCCGCCAAGGGGCTGACCTTCGACAAGGCCGCCGACGAGATCGCCAGCGAGGCCGCCAATCTGGCCCAGGTGCGCGAGACCACCCGCTGGCTGACCCTTGGCGGGCGCCGCCGGGCCTTTCACATCACCGCTCGCCCCCTGGAAGGCGGCGGGGTCGGGGTCTGGGCCGAAGACGCCACCGAGACCGAGGAGATGCGCGAGGCGCTGAAGCGGCACGTGGCCGCCCACGACGAGACGCTCAACCATATCGCCGACGCCGTGGCCATCTTCGGCGCCAACAAGAAGATGATCTTCCACAACACGGCCTTCGCCGAGCTGTGGGGCCTGGAGCCCGCCTGGCTGGGGGAGCGGCCCGGCCATGGGGAGCTGCTCGACCGTCTGCGCCAGCGCCGCCGCCTGCCCGAAACGGCCGACTATGTGAAGTGGCGCGCCGCCGAGCTCGACCGCTACGAGGCCCTGGGCTCGAGCCCCGACGACCTGTGGAGCCTGCCCGACGGCCGCACTCTTCGGGTGGTCCGCCAGCCCCACCCCATGGGCGGGGTGCTGCTGCTCTTCTCCGACATCACCGACGAGCTGAAGCTGAAGGCCCAGTACAACGCCCTGATCCAGGTGCAGCAGGCCACCCTGGACAAGCTGAATGACGCCGTGGCGGTGTTCGGCTCCGATGGACGGCTGCGGCTGCACAATGAGGCTTTCGAGCGGTTCTGGAACGTCACCCCGACCCAGCTCGACCTGGCCGGCGACTTCGAAGGGGTGGTCGAGCTCTGCGTGCCGCGCCTGCATGACCTGAACTTCTGGCGGGAGCTGAAGGGCCGGGTGGCCGATCCCGATCCCAGCGCCCGGGCGCCGATTTCCGGCGAGGTGAAGACGTCTGACTCCCGGATCGTCGCCTATCAGTCGCGGCCCCTGCCCGATGGCGCCACCCTGATCGCCTTCACCGACGTCACCGACGCCCGCAAGCTGGAGAGCGCGCTCGCCGACCGGTCCGCGGCCCTGGCGGACGCCGAGCGGCTGAAACGGGATTTCGTGGGCAATGTCTCCTACGAGCTGCGCACCCCGCTCACCACCATCATCGGCTATTCAGAACTTCTGGAGCGGTCCGGCGAGAATCTGTCGGAGCGGGGCCGGGGTCATGCTGCGGCGGTGCGCATGGCCGCCACCCAGCTCGCCCGCTCCATCGACGATGTTCTGGACATGGCCCAGATCGACGCCGACGAGATGGCGCTGGATCTGGAGGATGTCCGGGTGGCCGACCTGATCGCCGGCGCGGCTGGCCGCTGGGCCCGGGCTGCGGAGGAGGGCAAGATCACCCTCAAGGTCGACCATGCCGAAGAGATCGGGGTGATCCGCGCCGACGCCCATCGCCTGGGCCAGATCATGGATCACCTGATCGAGAACGCCATCCGTCAGACCCCGCCGGAAGGGACCATTTCCATCTCCGCCCGCCGGGCGCTGGGTGAGGTCAAGCTGCAGGTGAGCGACACCGGGCGCGGAATTCCCTTCCACGTCCAGGCGCACATCTTCGACCGCTTCGTCGGGCGTGAGCGGGGCGGACCGGGGCTGGGCCTGGCGCTGGTCAAGGCGCTGACCGAACTGCATGGGGGTTGGGTGGCCCTGGAAAGCGAGCCGGGGAACGGCGCGACCTTCACCTGCCACCTTCCGGAGCTGGCCCAGGCCGAAGCCGCCACCCACCGGGAACTGGAATTCTAGAAAAGGCTGTGCGGCGCGGGCGACCCTGAGGGTCACCCGCGCGCATCAGTTTTTAGTGCTGGCTCTCGGGCAGCCGGACAATCAGGCCGTCCAGGGCGTCGGAGACCTTGATCTGGCAGGAGAGGCGGCTGTTGGGCTCGACGTTCTCAGCGAAGTCGAGCATCGACTCTTCCATGGCCGAGGACTCGCCGGTCTTGTCCTTCCAGGCCTCGTCCACATAGACATGGCAGGTCGCGCAGGCGCAGGCGCCGCCGCAGTCGGCGTCGATGCCCGGGACGTTGTTCTTCACCGCGCCTTCCATCACCGTGAGCCCCGTCTTCACGTCCACGACGTGCTCGGTCCCGTCGTGCTCGATATAGGTGATCTTGGCCATGACTCCCTTTCGCGCCGCGTTCAGGCGACGACCTCTTTCATTGAAACGCTGAGATCGGAAAGCTTCGCCTTCGAGACCGACTTGCGGTTCCCGATCAGCTGCTTGCCCATCATGAATTCCGGGGGCGAGTTGATCGCCTCCACGGATTGGATCTGGTCTCCCTTGAGATGGAAGACCGCGAACTTGCCACTGGCCGGATCGCCCCGCAGCAGAACCTCGTCGGTATCGAAGGCGTAGCCGGCGATCTGCAGTTTCAGATCGTACTGGTCCGACCACTGCCAGGGAACTTCGCCGGCCGGCGCTGGCCGCCCGGTGATGGCGCTAGCGGCCTGCTTGGCCTGTTCCAGGGCGTTGGGGACGCTTTCCATGCGGAACATGCGGTCGTAGATCGGCATGGGCCGGTGGGCGACGTCGCCGATGGCGAAGATCGAAGGATCCGACGTCCGCGCCTCCAGGTCGACCACCACCCCGCGGGCGGTATCCAGGCCCGACTCCGCAGCCAGTTCGTCATTGGGGGTGGCGCCGACGCCAATGACGGCGGCATCGCAAGGCAGGGTCCGGCCATCGGCCAGGGTGACCCCGGTGACATGGCCGTTCTCGCCGACAAAGCCGGTGACGCTGGCGCCCATTTCGAAGATCACGCCGTGGGTCTCGTGAACGCCGCGGAAGAAGCTGGACAGGGCTTCGCAGGCCACCCGGGCCAGGAGCCGAGACTCTCGCTCGATCACCACCACCTCGGCGCCCAGCGCCCGACCGGACGCGGCGACCTCGAGGCCGATATAGCCCCCGCCCACCACGGCCAGGCGCTTGCCGGGGCCGACGGCGGCCTTGAGCGCCTCGGCGTCGGCGGCGGTGCGCAACTCGAGCAGGCCAGCCAGATCAGCGCCGGGGACCGGCAGCTTGATGGCCCGGGCGCCGGTGGCCAGGATCAGGATGTCATAGGTGAGCGTCGAGCCGTCTGACAGCTCGACCACCTTGTCGGACCGACGCAGCTTCACCGCGCGGGTGTTGGGCCGGAAGTCGATCTGGTGCTCGGCGTAGAACTCCAATGGCTTGAGCGCCAGAGAGTCGGCGTCCGCCTCCCCCTTCAGCCAGGCCTTGGAGAGCGGCGGGCGCTGATAGGGGGCCAGCGGCTCGTCGCCGATCAGGCTGATCGGCCCCGTGTGGCCATACTGGCGCAGCAAAGCAGCGGCTGTGCCGCCGGCGTGCCCCGCCCCCAGGATCACCACGTTTGCGCCCAAATCACTCATGCCGTTCCCCGATGCAGAAAAATGACGCCGGCGTCAACTTGGGAAAAGCAGAGTGACGACTTTAGACGACCCGGTCGACCAGCATCTTCTTGACCTCAGCGATCGCCTTGGCCGGATTCAGGCCCTTGGGGCAGACCTGGGCGCAATTCATGATCGTGTGGCAGCGATAGAGCTTGAACGGGTCTTCCAGATCGTCAAGCCGCTCGCCGGTGGCCTCGTCGCGGCTGTCGATCAGCCAGCGATAGGCGTGCAGCAGGGCGGCCGGACCCAGGTACTTGTCGCCGTTCCACCAGTAGCTCGGGCACGAGGTGGAGCAGCAGGCGCAGAGAATGCACTCATAGAGGCCGTCCAGCTTCTCCCGGTCGGCCGGGGTCTGCAGCCACTCCCCCTGGGGCTCAGGGGTCTTGGTGTGCAGCCAGGGCTCGATGGAGGCGTACTGGGCGTAGAACAGGGTCATGTCCGGCACCAGGTCCTTGATCACCGGCATGTGCGGCAGCGGACTGATGGTGCAGGTCTGGCCGGGCACCTCTTCCCAGCCATGGGTGCAGGCGAGCGTATTGCGGCCGCCGATATTCATGGCGCAGGAGCCGCAGACCCCTTCCCGGCACGAGCGCCGGAAGGCCAGCGTCGGGTCCATGGTGTTCTTGATGTAGATGAGGGCGTCCAGGACCATGGGTCCGCAGGCCTCGACATCCACGTCATAGGTGTCCCAGCGGGGGTTTTCAGTCCCCTCGGGGTCATAGCGATAGACCTTGAAGGTCTTGACCTTCTTGGCGCCGGCCGGGGCCGGATGATGCTGGCCCTTCTGGACGCGGGAGTTCTTGGGCAGGGCGAGTTCGACCATCGGAGGCTTTCCTTAGGCGAAGACCCCGGACCCCGCGCAGGGCGCGCGTTCGGTCCGAAGCCGGGAATGAGCGACGAGGGAGGTCACAGACCCGCCCCTAGTAGACCCGCGCTTTCGGCGGGATGTAGGCGATGTCGTTGCTAAGCGTGAAGGAGTGCACCGGACGGTCGTCCAGCCGCACCTTGCCCGTCGCGTCGTCGAACCAGGTGAGCGTGTGCTTCATCCAGTTCTCGTCGTCGCGGTCGGGATAGTCCTCCCGGGCATGCGCCCCGCGGCTCTCTGTGCGGTTCAGCGCCCCGTTCACCGTCACGGCCGCCTGGCCGATCAGGTTGTCGAACTCAAGGGTCTCGATCAGGTCGGTGTTCCAGATCATGCCGCGGTCGGTGACCTGGATGTCGCCGCGCTGGCCGTGGATCTTGTCCAGGCGGGCGACGCCCGACGCCAGGCTTTCGCCAGTGCGGAACACTGCGGCGTCTTCCTGCATGGCCTTCTGCATGTCGAGACGCAGCTGGGCCGTCGGCGTGCCGCCCTTGGCGTTGCGCAGGCGGTCGAAGCGGGCGAGGTGCGCCTCGGTTTGGGCCGGCTTCAGATCAGGCTGCTTGGCGCCCGGCGTCAGGATGTCGGCGGCCCGCAGGGCGGCCGAGCGGCCGAACACCACCAGGTCGATCAGCGAGTTGGAGCCCAGGCGGTTAGCGCCGTGCACCGAGACGCAGGCGGCCTCGCCCACGGCCATCAGGCCGGGGATGACGCTGTCGGGATTGTCGCCGTCGCGGGTCACGAC
Source organism: Caulobacteraceae bacterium (assembly GCA_027489335.1). Classification (GTDB taxonomy): domain Bacteria; phylum Pseudomonadota; class Alphaproteobacteria; order Caulobacterales; family Caulobacteraceae; genus Phenylobacterium. The sequence continues at coordinate 22,637 of JAIXZX010000007.1, forward strand.
CTCGGAATAGAAGTTCGTCGGGATGCCGCCCATATTGTAGTGGACGGTAGGCAGCACCGGGATCGGCGCCTTGGTCACATCCACGCCGGAGAACACCCGGGCGCTTTCGGAGATGCCCGGCAGGCGCTGGTGCAGCACCTTGGGATCCAGATGGTCCAGGTGCAGGAAGATGTGGTCCTTGCCAGGCCCCACGCCGCGGCCTTCGCGGATCTCGATGGTCATGGCACGGCTGACCATGTCCCGCGGCGCCAGGTCCTTCACGGACGGCGCATAGCGCTCCATGAACCGCTCGCCCTCGGAATTGGTCAGATAGCCGCCCTCGCCCCGGGCGCCTTCGGTGATCAGGCAGCCGGCGCCATAGATGCCGGTGGGGTGGAACTGCACGAACTCCATGTCCTGCAGCGGCAGGCCGGCGCGCAGGACCATGGCGTTGCCGTCGCCGGTGCAGGTGTGGGCGCTGGTGCAGGAGAAGTAGGCCCGGCCATAGCCGCCGGTGGCCAGGATGACCATCTGGGCCTGGAACCGGTGCAGGGTGCCGTCGTCCAGCTTCCAGGCGGTGACGCCCCGGCAGACGCCGTCTTCCATGATCAGGTCGAGCGCAAAGTACTCGATGAAGAACTCGGTGTTGTTGGCCAGGGACTGGCCATACATGGTGTGCAGCATGGCGTGACCGGTGCGGTCGGCCGCAGCACAGGTGCGCTGGATCGGGGCCTCGCCATAGTTGCTGGTCATGCCGCCGAAGGCGCGCTGATAGATCTTGCCGTCCTCGGTGCGCGAGAAGGGCACGCCCCAGTGCTCGAGCTCGTAAACGGCGGCCGGCGCGTTGCGGCAGAGATATTCGATGGCGTCCTGGTCGCCCAGCCAGTCCGACCCCTTGACGGTGTCGTACATGTGCCAGCGCCAGTCATCCTGGCTCATATTGCCAAGGCTGGCCGAAATGCCGCCCTGGGCGGCCACGGTGTGCGAGCGGGTCGGGAAGACCTTGGAGACGCAGGCGGTGCGAAGGCCGGCCTGGGCGCAGCCCAGGGCCGCACGGAGGCCGGAGCCCCCGGCGCCGACGACGACGACGTCGAACTTGTGGTCGATGAATTCGTAAGCGGCCATGCTCAGTAAGCTCCGCCCGAGAGGGCGACCTTCAGGATGGAGAAGAGGGCGAGCGCGCCGAACAGCGCGCAGACGAAGAGGTTCAGCAGCAGCAGGCCGGCCTTGGTGATCCGGCGGTGGATATAGTCCTCCACCACGACCCGCATGCCCGAATGCATGTGCATCAGGCTGACCACGGCGAGCAGGGCCAGCAGCACGGCGTTCACCGGCGAAGAGAGCCAGGCGACGGCCATGTCATAGTCGCTGCGCGCCAGACGCAGGACGGCGAAGACGCCCCACAGCACGAGAGGGATGAGGGCGACCGAGGAGACACGCTCGGAAATCCAGTGGCTGACCCCATGGCCGGCGGCGCCGAGGCCCTGGGCCCGGGAGCGGGGGGTGCGGAAATCAGTCATGCTCAGAGCGCTCCCGTCATGGCCGCGATGATCCAGACCACCACGGTGGCCACGAGCGCGAAGGCCAGGGTCGCCACCGCGCCGGCGTTGGCGGCCGGCACCTTGAGCGCCAGGCCGGTGTCCCAGATCAGGTGCTGCACGCCCTTGGCCAGGTGGAAGAAGACCGCGAAGCTGAGGCCGAACAGGACCAGCTTGCCAAGCGGCGAGCCCAGCAGGCCCATATAGGTCGCATAGGCCTCAGGTCCGAAGGCGAGCGCGATGGTCCAGCCGGCCAGGATCAGGGTCCCACCATAGAGGGCGACGCCGGTGATCCGGTGCATGATCGAGGTGATGGCGGTGAGATGCCAGCGCCACACCTGAACGTGCGGCGAGGTGGGCCTGGCCCGGATGGTCTTCGAGACGTCCGACATCGGTTCTACAGCCGCTCCCTGTTGCCCTGCGAATGCCTGGCCGCTTTTAAGCCGCCATCTGGGGGTGTCAACGAAGGCCCCACACGGAGACGCAGCCGCCGCCCTTCGCAGATCGGCGAACATCTGCGGTTTCCAACTCCCGGGCAATGCGTCTTTGTTGTAGGCTTCCTTCGCGGGAGGCGAAGGATGAGGTTTGACCTGATCGATCTGCGGCTGTTCTGCGACGTGGTCGAGGCCGGCTCGATCACCCGCGGCGCCGAACGCGCGGCCCTGGCCCTGGCGGCCGCTTCGACCCGGATCCGCGCCATGGAACAGTCTCTGGGGGCTTCCCTCCTGACCCGTTCGCGCCAGGGGGTGACGCCGACGCCCGCCGGCGTCTTGTTACTCAAGCACGCCCGCGCCCTGCTGGAGCAGAGCGCACGGATGCAGGACGAGCTCGGCGTCATGGCCGAGAGCGGCGCGGCCGAGGTCCGGGTCCTGGCCAACACCAATGCGCTCACCGAATTCCTGCCCGAGGCCCTGTCCTCCTTCCTGGCCGACCATCCGCAGGTGAGCGTCGACCTGGAGGAGCGCCTGTCGGACGAGATCGTCGGCCTGGTGGCCGAAGGGGCCGCCGATGTTGGCATCGTCGCAGGCACGGTGGATGTGGGCGCCCTGGAGACCTTCGCCTTTCGCACAGACCGGTTCGTCGTCGTGACCGCCCCCGACCACCCCCTGGCCCAGAACATCAGCGCCGCCTTCGCCCAGGTGCTGGACTACGACCTGGTGGGCCTGGACCGGGCGAGCTCCCTGCAGCGCTTCCTGGCCGCCCGGGCCGGCCGCGAGGGTCGGCGCCTGCGCCTGCGGGTGCAGCTGCGCAGCTTCGATGCGGTCTGCCGGCTGGTGGAGTGCGGCGTCGGCGTGGGCGTGGTGCCGGAGACCACCGCGGCGCGGGCGGTCTGCACCATGAATCTGGCCATCGTGGCCCTCACCGACGACTGGGCGGTCCGGGAGCTGAAGATCTGCGTCCGCAGCCTCGATGAGCTGCGCCCCATCGCCCGCCAGTTGGTCGAGAGCCTCCGGGCCTGAACGCGCGCCGCTCTCTCCCTCCGTCATCCTGGGCCCTGTGCCCAGGATCCCTCGCGCCGCTTGCGCCTGCCCTCGACAGGGATGCTCGGCACAAGGCCGAGCATGACGGGTGTAGGGGTGGCCCCTAGCCCCGCTCAGTGAGCCAGTCGGCGGAGCGCATCTCCTGCAGGCGCGAGGCGGTGCGTTCGAACTCGAAGGCGCCGTCGCCCTCCGGATAGAGTTTGGCGGGTTCGGCCTCGGCCAGCACGATCAGCTTGGCGCGAGCCTCGTAGAGGGCATCGATCAGGGTGACGAAGCGCCTGGCCTCCTCCCGCCTGGCCGGGGTCAGTCGCGGCACGCGCTCCAGGAAGACGGTGTGGAAGCGCTCGGCCAGAGCCAGATAGTCGTTAGGACCGAGCGCCACGCCGCACAGACTGGCGAAGCTCGCCCGCAGCAGGCCGCCGGTGGCGTGCGGCAGATGGATCTTGCGGCCCAGAACCTCAAGGGTCTCCCCGAGCTCCTCATCGCCGTCGAGCATCTCACGCCAGAGGGCGTCGTAGGTTCGCACATTGTCGGGGTCGATCGGCGAGAACCAGACGCCGGCGGCCCGCAGCCGGTCGAGGCGATAGTCATGCTCGCCAGCCACCGAAACCACCTCGGTCTTGGCCTTCAGCAGGTCGATGAAGGGCAGGAAGAGTTGGCGGTTGATGCCGTTCTTGTAGAGGGCGTCCGGTACGCGGTTGGAGGTGGCCACCAGGGTCACGCCCCGGTCGAACAGGGCGGTGAACAGCCGGCCGAGGATCATGGCGTCGGCGATGTCGGTGACCTGGAACTCGTCGAAGCAGAGCAGCCGCGCCTCGGCGGCGACCACATCGGCCACCGGCGGGATGGGGTCGTCGCCCCGATGCTGACCGAACCTCGCCTTGCGGGCGGCGGCGTCCCCCTTGCGCCAGGCGTCGATGAGCCGGTGAACCTCGCCCATGAAGACATGGAAATGGACCCGGCGCTTCTTGGCCACGGGCGCGGTCTCGTAGAACAGATCCATCAGCATGGACTTGCCCCGGCCTACCGGCCCCCAGAGATAGACGCCCGTCTGACTCTGGGGCTTTCGCAGCCGCCCGAACAGGCCGCCGGGCTCGCTGGCGGCGAGATCGGCCTCCAGGCGCGCCAGGGCCGGCAGGGCCGCGGCCTGGGCCGGATCGGGTCGGATGTCGCCACGCTCCAGGCGGTCGCGGTAGGCGGCTTCGAGGGCGGATGTCATGCCACGCCCCCTAGAGCATGATGCGATCAGACGAAACGTCCGATCGCGTCACGGCCGAAATCAAAAGGTCAGATCGCCGCGGGGTCGTCGGCCGCCGCCGGGACAGGCGACGGGACGCCGTCTTCTTCGCCCGCGGGCACTAGCGGCGTCTCGCTCTTGGCGGGCAGGCCCAGGTCCTCGCGCAGGTAGCGATAGGTTTCCCGCCGCTCGCAGGCGCAGGCCTTCATCTGGCCTTCCTGGTCCCACCAGACCAGCAGCGGATAGGCGAAGTCGACGCCATTGTCCTTCAGCAGCGGGATCAGCTCGTCGACCATGTTGCGGCCGGCCTCAACGACGGCGGTGCGGGCGGTGTCGCCGTCGGCGGGCGGGATGCCCGGCGCGGTCCAGGCCGAGACCGGGACGCTGACCCAGCGTTCGAACAGGCTCCAGTCGCGGTTGAGCCACAGCTCGGCCACGGTGGCCCGCTCGGCGGGGGTGGAGCGCTCCAGCCCGTTGACCTCCCGCCGGGCGACCTCGATCACCCGTGTGTCGACGCCTGCCGCATGCAGGTCGGGAAACTGCTCGGCCTTGAACCGCAGGCAGTCCGGGCAGCTGCGGAACGAGACCATGTAGATGGCCCGGCCCTCGATGCCGGGAGAAACCCAGCCAGAGCCTTCCAGCAGGCGGGCGATCTCAGCCTGGTTCTTGGTCACGGTGGCGGGCCTCCAGCGCAGTTCGAAGTTCCAATAGGCGAAGGCGCCCGCGCCGGCCACCACCAGGGCAAGGGCCAGGATGGCCCAGAGGCGGAAGTTCTTCATGCGCGCGCGCTCCTGCAATTCTGGCCCAGATGGGCCGGACGTCGTCTGAGTTTCAGTGTCTACTTCATCGTCGGGATGACGAAAGCCTGATCGCTCGCCTCGCCCTCGGGCCAGCGAGCCGTGACCGTCTTGACCTTCGTATAGAAGCGCACCCCCTCCATCCCGTGCTGGTTGGCGTCGCCAAAGGCGCTGCGCTTCCAGCCACCGAAGCTGTGATAGGCCACTGGCACCGGGATCGGCACATTGATCCCCACCATGCCGACATTGACGCGGGAGGCGAACTCCCGGGCGGCCCGGCCGTTCCGGGTGAAGATGGCCACGCCGTTGCCGTAGGCGTGCTGCGAGGGCAGGGCGAGGGCCTCTTCGAAGGTCTCGACCCGCGCGATCTGCAGGACGGGGCCGAAGATCTCGTCCTGGTAGGACTTCATGGCCGGCTTCACATGGTCGAACAGGGTCGGGCCGATGAAGAAGCCCTTCTCATGGCCCTGAAGGGAAAAGCCGCGGCCATCAGCCACCAGCTCGGCGCCCTCATCGACCCCCATCTGGATGTAGTCGGTGATCCTCTGGCGATGGGCGGCGCTGACCACCGGGCCATACTGGGCGGCGGGGTCAGAGGAGACGCCGATCTTGAGCGTCTCGATCTTGGCGACCATCAGCTCGCGGAAAGCCTCGGCGGTGCGGGCGCCTACGGGGACCGCCACCGGCAGGGCCATGCAGCGCTCGCCCGCTGAGCCGAAGGCGGCGCCGAGAATGTCGTTCGCCGCCGCCTCTAGGTCAGCGTCCGGCAGGAGAATCCCATGGTTCTTGGCCCCGCCCATGGCCTGCACCCGTTTCCCGTGGGCCGCGCCGGTCGCATAGACATACTGGGCGATGTCCGAAGAGCCGACGAAGCTGACCGCGGCGATGTCCGGATGGATCAGGATGGCGTCGACGCAGACCTTGTCGCCGTGGACCACGTTCAGCACGCCGGCCACATCGACGCCGGACTCGGCGCCGGCCTCCATGAACAGTTCGGCGAGCCTCACCGGCACGCTGGGGTCCTTCTCCGAGGGCTTGAGGATAAAGGCGTTGCCCACCGCGACGGCCACCCCGAACATCCACATCGGGATCATGGCCGGGAAGTTGAACGGGGTGATGCCGGCGGCCACGCCCAGGGGCTGGCGCATGGAATAGACGTCGATGCCCGGGCCGGCGCCCTCGGTATATTCGCCCTTGAGCGCATGGGGGATTCCACAGGCGAATTCGATCACCTCGAGGCCGCGCTGGATGTCGCCCTTAGAGTCGGCGATCACCTTGCCGTGCTCAGAGGACAGGAGGGCGGCCAGCTCGTCCATCCGCGCCTCCACCAGGCGCTTGAAGGCGAACATGACCCGCGCCCGGCGCTGGGGATTGACCGCAGCCCAGGCCGGCTGGGCGGCCAGGGCTGCCTGGACGGCTGCGTCCAGCTCAACGGCCGAGGCCAGGGCGACGCGGGCCTGAACCTCCCCAAGATTGGGGTCAAAAACCTCAGAGTGGCGGCCCGAGGTTCCGGCGACCGCGCGGCCGGCGATGAAGTGGCTGATCTCACGCATGGGCGGAAGCTTAGGCCGGGCCTGCGCCTACGCCTAGCGCTTGCCCAAATTGCAGGCTCAGGCGCATTCTGGACGGCCATGAGCGTCGCGTCGTCCACTGACATCCTGCGTCCCGCCCGGCGGCGTCACGACCACATCGTGGACGTGCTCATCGCCGAGCGCGCCCCGGCCCTGAGCCGCCACCCCACGTGGCCGGTCTTGAGGCCTCTGCTTTATGGCCTGCTCGACTATGACAAGGCCCGGCGTATGGCCGACGCCATCGCCCCCCTGCCCGGCCGCGAAGCCCTGGAACAGGTATCGGCCCTGCTGGACGTCAGGCTGACCGTGAATGGCCTCGACCGCCTGCCGAAACAGGGACGGGTGGTGGTGATCGCCAACCATCCCACAGGCATCGCTGACGGTGTTGCGGTCTATGACGCCTTCAAGGCCCACCGGCCGGACCTCTGCTTCTACGCCAATTCCGACGCCCACCGGGTGGCGGCCGGCTTCTCCGACGTGCTGATTCCCGTGGAATGGGTGGAGGAGAAACGCACCCGCGAGCGCACCCGCCTGACCCTGCAGCGCACCCGTGAGGCCATGGAGGCCGAACGCGCCCTGGTGATCTTTCCCTCCGGGCGGCTGGCCCGGCGGCAGCCCGACGGTCTGCTGGCCGATCCGCCGTGGATGAGCAGCGCCGTCTCCATCGCCCGCAAGTATGAGGCGCCGGTCGTGCCGCTGCATGTGACCGGCCCCTGGTCGACCCTGTTTCACCTGTTCAACAGGTTTTCTGCCGAACTACGGGACATCACCCTTTTCCACGAGCTGCTGAACAAGCGGGGCGGCCAGTATGGTCTCACCCTGGGCCCCACCGTGCCGCCCGAGGCCCTGGCTGGCGACCCACAGGCCGCCACCGAGGCCCTGAAGACCTATGTGGAGCGGGTGCTGCCCGCCGAGCCGGACCGGCCCTTCGCATGAGGCTGACGCTCGATGGGGACCTGCGCCTGGATGATGAGGCGGCCACCGCACGCCTGGGCGCGGCCCTGGCCGACGTGATCGGCCCAGGCGAAGCCATCTGCCTCACCGGCCCTCTGGGCGCCGGCAAGTCGACCCTGGCCCGGGCGCTGATCCGGGCGCGGACGACACCGGACGAGGACGTGCCCAGCCCGACCTTCACGCTCGTGCAGTTCTATGAGGGGGATGGCCTGACCCTGGCCCATTTCGACCTCTATCGGCTGACCAGCCCCGATGAGGCCTATGAGATCGGCCTGGACGAGGCCCTGGAGGACGGGGCTGTAATCATTGAATGGCCCCAGCGCCTGGAGGGTCGCCTTCCCCCCCATCGCTTGGATATAGACATCGAACTGGACGGGGCGGCGCGCCGGGCGCGGCTGACGCCCCATGGCGCCTGGGAAGGACGTGCGATTGAGTTCTGACCGTGAGGGCCTGAAGGCCGACTTCCTGCGCCGCCATGGCCTGGCCGACGCCGAGCGAATCCCGCTCGCCGGCGACGCCTCGACGCGGCGCTATGAGCGGCTGTCGCGTCCAGGCAAGGCGACCCTGATCTTCATGGACCAGCCGCCGGTAGAGACCGCGCCCTGTCCCCCCGACGCCACCCCCGACCAGCGCCGGATGGCGGGCTACAACGCCATGGCGAGGCTCGCGGCCGGACGGGTGGACGCCTTCGTGGCCACCGCCGGCTGGCTGCGCGGCCAGGGCCTGTCGGCGCCGGAGATCGTCGCCCATGAGGCGGGCGAAGGCCTGGCGGTGCTGGAAGACCTGGGCGACGACCTCTATGCCCGGCTGATCGAGTCTGGAACCGACGAGTCCCCGCTCTATGAGGCGGCCGTCGAGGTTCTGGCGCGGCTGCATGAGGCGACCCCGCCGGCGGTGCTGGAGGCGCAAGGCGCCGCCTGGCCCTTCCTGACCTATGACGACCTGGCCCTGCGCACCGGCGGCGACATGTTCCTGGAATGGTGGCCGAAGTTCTCGGGCCTCGCGCCGTTCCCGGCAGACGCCCAGGCGGAGTGGGAGGCGCTCTGGGCGCCGATCCGCCTCCGGGCCGAGGCCGGCGCCAGCGTCTTCTGTCATCGGGACTATCACGCCGAAAACCTCATCTGGCTGCCAGGCCGCAAGGGCGTGGCCCGGGTCGGGCTGCTGGATTTCCAGGACGCCGTGCGAGCCCACCCGGCCTGGGACTTTTCCATGCTGCTGCACGACGCCCGACGCGACGTCTCGCCCGAGCGCGAGGCCGCGGCGCTGGCCCGCTATCTGGAAATCCGCAGTGACATCGACGCTGAGGCCTTCCGCGCCGACTACCACGCGCTCGGCGCCCTGAACTCGGCCCGCATCCTCTTCATCTTCGCCCGGCAGGTGGCGGGCTTCGGCAAGCCGCGCTACGAGGCCTTCATGCCCCGCACCTGGCGCTATCTCGAACGTTGCCTGGCCGATCCCGAGCTTGCGCCGATCAAGGCCTGGTTCGACGCCCACGTGCCCCGTGAGGCCCGCCGGTGAGCGCCGGTCAGTTTCCCAAGACCGCCATGGTGATGGCGGCGGGCCTGGGCACGCGCCTGCGCCCGCTGACCGACCACAGGCCCAAGCCCCTGGTGGAGGTGGCTGGCCGCGCCCTGGTGGATCACGTGCTCGATCGCCTGGTTGAGGCCGGGGTCGAGACCGCCGTGGTCAATGTCCATCACTTCGCCGACCAGATGGTCGCCCACCTGGCCCGGCGGGACGACATCCGCATCAAGATCAGCGACGAGCGCGCCGCCCTGCTGGATTCCGGCGGCGGCATCGCCCATGCCCGGCGCCTGCTCGGGGAAGAGCCGATCCTGGTGGCCAATATCGACTCCCTCTGGACCGGCGGAGAGACCCCGCCGCTGCAGACCATGGCGCAGGCCTGGGATCCGGAGATCATGGACGTCCTGCTGCTGCTGGTCCCCCGGGGCCAGGGGTTGGGCTTCGAAGGGCCGCAGGGCTTCTTCCGCGATGAGGCCGGCCGCCTCACCCATTCGGCCGAACCGGAACCGCCGACCCCCTTCGCCAATGTCGGCTTCCAGATCATCAAGCCGCAGATCCTGGACGGCGTGCGCGAGGACGTCTTCTCCATCGTGCCGATCTGGCGACGCCTGGCCGAGCAGGGCCGCCTGCACGGGGCGGTGATGGACGCCTTCTGGATGCATGTGGGCGACCCGGCCGCCCGGGAGGCCGCCGAAGCCAAGCTGGCGACGTGAGCCGGCCGCCGCTGTTCGACGGGCCAAGGCCCCGCTGGTTCAACATCCCGGCCCACCGGCCCTTCGTCCACGACCTCGCCCGGGGCCTCTATGAGGCCCTGGCGCCCCTGGGGCCCGAGGCCCTGTCCCAGGCCACCGTGCTCACCCCCACCCGCCGAGGCGCCCGGGCGCTGGCCGACGCCTTCCTGGCGGCCGGCGGCGGCCTGGCCCTGCTGCCGCCACAGATCAGGCCCTTGGGCGACCTGGACGCGGGCGAGCCGCCCTTCGAGCCCGGCGATCTGGCCGCGCGCCTGCCCGCGGCCATCGATCCCTTACGTCGGCGGCTGGAGCTCACCCGACTGGTCAAGGCCCACGAACATCTGCTGTCGCGGGATCTGGACGCCTCGGCCGCCCTGGAGCTGGCCGACGCCCTGGGCGGTTTCCTCGACAGCCTGCAGATCGAGGAGGTGGACGCCTCAGGCGCCCTGGCCGGGCTGGTGGACGCCGAGCTGGCCGAACACTGGCAGGTCTCCCGGGCCTTTCTGGAGACCGCGCTCGCCGCCTGGCCTGAACGCCTGGCCGCGCTGGGCGTCGTCGACACCAGTCAACGTCGTGTGGCGCTCCTGCGCGCGCTCGCCGAACAATGGAGCATCCGGCCGCCCCAGGGCGTGCTGGTGGCCGCCGGCTCCACCGGAACCGCGCCGGCCACCGCCGACCTGCTGGCGGTGATCGCCGAGGCGCCGCAGGGCTGCGTGGTCCTGCCGGGCCTGGACGAAAGCCTCGCGAGCGCGGCCTGGGACCAGGTGGACGAACAGCATCCGCAAGGGGCGCTCAGCCGGCTGCTTGCCCGGGCTGGCCTCACCCGCGAGGCGGTGGAGATCTGGCCCGCCTCGGCGCCTTATCAGAGCCAGGGCCGCTGGCGCCGGCGGGTGATCAATGAGGCCCTGCGACCGGCCCAGGCCACCGCCGACTGGCTGAACGTCATCGGAAACCTGCGGGCCGAGGGCGCCAAGGAAGGCGTCGATCCCATCGCCGAGGGGCTGGCTGGCCTCTCAGTCGTCACCGCCCGCAGCGAGGAAGAGGCCGCCACGGTGGCCGCCCTGCTGCTGCGCGAGACCCTGGAAATCCCCGGCGCCACCGGCGCCCTGGTGGCGCCCGACCAGAACCTGGCGAGGCGCGTGTCCCTCAAGCTCGCCCGCTGGGGCGTGATCCCGGACTCCTCGGTCGGCGCCCCGCTGATGGCCTGTCCGGCCGGCGTGCTGGCGGGTCTGGTCGCCCGGCTGGCGGCCGAGCCGCTCAATCCGGTGCTGATGCTGGGCGTGCTGAAACATCCCCTCGTGCGTCTGGGCGAGGAGCGCGAGGCCTTGCAGAACCGCCTGATCGACCTGGAGCGTCACGGCCTTCGCGGAGCCCGACCGGCCGATTGGGCGGCGCTCACCCGAAGGCTGAGCGAGAACCTGACCGACGAGGCGCGAAGGGCCGGCGCGGCCGGGCTGATCACCGCCCTTCGCGCCGCGCTGACGCCCCTGACCGACATGAGCGAGGCGAGCCCTGCGGCCGAGCGCGCCCGGGCCCTGGCCCTCGCCCTGGAAGCCCTGGCCGCTGACAGCACGGGCGCCGCGGGCCGCCTGTGGGGCGGGGCCGGCGGTGAGGCGCTCTCACAGCTCCTGGCGGGCCTGATGGCCGAGGCCGGCGCCCTGCCGCCGGTGACGCCCAAGGGTTTCGCCGACCTGCTGATCCGACTGATGGGGGATGAGACTGTCCGAGTCGGCGGCGCCACCCATCCCCGCCTGCGCATCCTCGGCGCCATCGAAGCCCGCCTGGTTCGCGCCGACCGGCTGGTGGTGGCCGGCCTGGAGGAAGGCGTCTGGCCGCAGGGCGCGCCGCTGGATCCCTTCCTGTCGCGGCCCATGCGCGAGCGGCTGGGCCTGCCGCCGCCGGAACGCCGGGTGGGCCTGGCCGCCCACGACTTCGCCCAGGCCGCCTGCGCCCCCAATGTGGTGCTGCTGCATTCGGAGCGGCGGGAGGGCCAGCCGACGGTGAAGTCCCGCTGGCTCTGGCGGCTGGAGACCCTGGCCCGGGGCGCGGGCCTCACCCTGCCAGGCCGGCCCGACCTGCTGGACTGGGCGCGCGCCCTGGATGCGGCCCCCGACTATGAGCCCATCGGCCGGCCGGCGCCCTGCCCGCCGGTCGCCGACCGCCCGACCCAGTTCGCCGTCACCCGGATCGAGTCCCTGACGCGGGACCCCTATGCGGTCTGGGCCCGGGACATCCTCAAGCTCTACCGCCTGGAACGTCCCGATGAGCCGGTGGAGGCCCGCGCCCGGGGCACGGCTATCCACGAGGCCTTCGAGACCTTCGCCAAACGCCATCCCAAGGCCCTGCCGCCGGAGCCGGCCCGGGAATTCGCACAGCTCTATCTGGAGGCCCTGGTCGCCGCCGGCGCGCCGCCCGAATCGCTCGCCCGCGAGCAGGCCCTGGCGCAGGAAGCGGCGGCCTGGGTGGTCGCGCTTGAAGCCGAGCGCCGGGCCGACGGCCGCGACATCCATGTGGAGGCGGGCGGTCAGATCCCCGTCCGCGCCGGCGACCGCGACTTCATCCTGACGGCCAAGGCCGACAGGATCGAGACCGGCCCGGACGGCTACGCCCACATCCTCGACTACAAGACCGGCCAGGCGCCCTCGAAGAAGATGGTCGAGACCGGCTTCTCCCCCCAGTTGACCCTGACGGCCGCCATCGTCGCCCGGGGCGGGTTCAAGGACGTGCCGGCCAGGCCCCCCGGGGACCTCGTCTATCTGCAGGTCACCGGCCGCAGGCCCGCCGGCAAGGTGGAGATCCGCGGCGCGGCCGGCCCTGAGAGCCAAGACGCCGCCGAACAGGCCCTGGCCGGCGCCCTGCGCCTGTTGGCCCAGTTCGATGATCCGGAGCGGGCCTATCTGTCGCGGACCGCCCCGCAGTTCGTCCACGACTATGCCGGCGACTACGCCCACCTGGCCCGGGTGTTCGAGTGGTCCACCAGCGGCGAGGACGGCGAGGGCGAGGCATGACACAAGTCATCGACATCGATCCCCAGCGCACGGCGGCCGATCCGGACATGTCGGCCTTCGTCACGGCCAATGCGGGCTCAGGGAAAACCAAGACTCTGATCGACCGCGTGGCCCGCCTGCTGCTGGCTGGCGCCGCGCCCGCCGCCATCCTGTGCGTCACCTACACCAAGGCCGCCGCCGCCGAGATGCAGCGGCGGCTGTTCGACCTGCTGGGCCAGTGGTCGGTGTGCGATGATGCAGCCCTTCGCGCAGCGCTGGCCAAGCTGGAGGGGCGCAGGCCCGACTCCTATGACGCCGCGCGCCTGTCGGCCGCGCGCGCCCTGTTCGCCCAGGCCCTGGAGACGCCGGGCGGCCTGAAGATCCAGACCATCCACGCCTTCTGCGAGAAGCTGCTGCGGCGCTTCCCCCTGGAGGCGGGCATCTCGCCGGGCTTCCGGGTGATGGACGATCCGGCTGCGGCCCTGATCGCCCGCGCCGCCCGCCAGGCCGTGGCGCGCCATGCCCTGACCGGCGAGGGCGCCGTGGCCCAGGCCTATGCGCGGCTGTCGGTGAGCCTGGATTTCCGCGCCTTCGAGCAGATGTTCGCCACCTTCGAGGCCCGCCGCGGGGCGCTGGACGCCTTCGTGGCCCGCGAAGGCGGGCTGGAGGGCGCGCTGGCCCGGACCTGGGAGACCTGCAAGCTCGAGCAAAACACCGATCCGGAGGCGGTGGCGGCCGCGGCCATGGCCGATCTCGACCGGGCGCTCTGGCGGGAAGCGGCCGAGGTCCTGGCGCTCGGCGGCAAGACCGACCAGACCTGTTCGCAGACCCTGGCGGCGGTGGCGGCCGACCCGCACGCCACCCTCTCCGATGCGCTCAAGGCCCTGTTCACCCAAGGGGGCGAGGGCACGCCGGCGACCTGGGTGGCCAAGACCAAGGCCCTGGCCGGCGCCGAGCCCCTGCGCCAGGCCCTGCTGGACGAGCAGGAGCGCCTGGCCCTGGCGCGGGATCAGGTGCGGGCCGCCAACATCGCCTGGGACAGCGCCTATGTGCTGGTCCTGGCCCAGGCCTATCTGACGGCCTACGGCCAGGAGAAGGCTGCGGCCGGGGCGCTCGATTTCGGCGACCTGATCGAGAAGACCCGAGCCCTGGTGGCCGAGCGCCCCATGGCCGCTTGGGTGCTCTACAAGCTGGACGGCGGGATCGACCACATCCTGCTGGACGAGGCCCAGGACACCGCCCCGGAGCAGTGGGAGATCCTCAGCGCGCTGACCGCCGAGTTCTTCGCCGGCGAGGGCCGCGAGCGCCAGGCCCTGCGCAGCCTGTTCGTGGTCGGCGATGAGAAGCAGTCGATCTACTCCTTCCAGGGCGCCGCGCCCGAGCGCCTGCGCCTGGAGACCGAGACCTACCTCGCCCGCATCCGGGACGCCGGCGCGCGGGCCCAAAGCGTGCCGCTGGCCGCCTCCTGGCGTTCCACGGTCGATGTGCTGAGCTTTGTCGATGCGGTGTTTTCCGCGCCGGAAACCCAAGGGGGCGTGCCGCCGGCCCGGGGCGAAGACGCCGTGCGCCACATCCCCATGCGCCGCCACCACCGGGGCTGCGTCGATCTCTGGCCCCTGGAGCGCGAGCCCGAGGGGGAGGAGCGCGAGGCCTGGGACGCGCCGCTGGACGTAGAAGGCCCCGCCAGCGCCAACCGCCGCCTGGCCGAGAACATCGCCTGCGAGATCGAGGACCTTGTGGCCCGGGGCGATGGGGTGTTCGACAAGGACCTGGACGCCCCTGATGGGACCCGCGGCGCCTGGCGGCCGGCCAAGTATGGCGACGTCCTGATCCTGGTCCGCCGGCGCAAGGCCCTGTTCGAGGACATCCTGCGGGCGCTGAAACGCCGGGGCGTGCCGGTGGCCGGCGCCGACCGGCTGGCCCTGTCGGAACACATCATCTTCGATGATTTGCTGGCCGTGGCGCGCTTCGTGCTGTTCCCGCAGGACGAGCTGAACCTGGCGGCCCTGCTGAAGAGCCCCTTCTGCGGCCTGGACGATGAGGCCCTCTACGCGCTCGCCAAACCCCGCAAGCCCGGCGATCTGTGGAGCGCCCTGCAGGCCCGCGCCGCTGAGCGCCCCGACTGGGGCCACGCCCTGGCCTTCCTCTCCGCCGCCCAGGCTGAGGCCCGGACGCGGCGGCCGTTCGAATTCTATGGCCGGCTGATGACCCTTCGCGACGACGCCGGCGCCTCCATGCGCCAGAGGATCGTGCGCAGGCTGGGGACCGAGGCCGAGGACGCCCTGGACGAGTTCCTGGCCCAGGCCCAGGCCGCCGAACAGCGGGGCGTCTGCGACCTGGAGGGCCTGGCCGACGCCCTGGCCGGCCTCAACATCACCGTCAAGCGCGAGATGGAGGCGGCCCGCAACGAGGTCCGCGTCATGACCGCCCACGGCGCCAAGGGGCTGGAGGCGCCCATCGTCTTCCTGCCGGAGACCACCCTGTCGGGGCTGGGCCGCGGCTCGCCGCTGTTGGAAACGCAAGACGGCGGCTTCCTCTGGTGTCCGTCCAAGACGCTAGACTGCGCGGCCTCGACCACGGCGCGGGACTTGCGCGCCCGCAAGGACGAGGAGGAGGCCTACCGCCTGCTCTATGTGGCCCTGACCCGGGCCCGCGACCGGCTGGTGATCTGCGGCCGGATCGCGGCCAAGGCCAAGGAAGAGAACCTGAAAGGTTGGTGGGCGGCCATCCAGGCCGGCTTCGCCCACGAGGGGGTCGGCCCCCACCTGCGGCCCGCCGCCTGCGGCCAGATCACCGCCCAGCGGTTTGGCGAAGACCCGCAGGTCCTGGGCCGGGGCGCCGCAGACGATGAGACCACAGCCCCCCTGCCGGCCTGGGCCCGCGTCGACGCCGCCGCTGATCCCCTGGCCCGCTTCGCCTCGCCGTCCGATCTGGGGGAGGCCGAGGAGATCCTGGCCCCCTCGCCGCTGGCCCGGGTCGGGGGCCTCGGCCGGTTCCGCCGGGGCGAGCTGATCCACCGGCTGTTGCAGATCCTGCCCGATCTGGCGCTCGCCGAGCGCGACGCCGCGGCCAAGGCGATCCTCGCCCGCGAGCCGGACCTGACCGAGGACCAGCGGGCCGAGATGGCGGGCGCGGCGCTCGCCGTCCTGGCCGATCCCCAATTCGCCGAGGTGTTCGCCGCCGACGGCCGGGCCGAGGTGGCCATCGCCGGCACAGCCGCCGCCCTGCCGCCGGGCCTGCAGATCTCCGGCCGCATCGACCGGCTGGTGGTGCGCCCTGACCGGGTTCTGGTGGCCGACTTCAAGACCAACCGGCCCTCGCCGGCGCGCATCGAGGACGCCGACCCGGCCTATATCCGCCAGATGGCCGTCTATGCCGCGGTGCTGGCCGAAGTCTTCCCCGGCCGGGCCATCGAGGCGGCGCTGGTCTGGACCGATGGTCCGAAGCTGATGGCGGTTCCAGAATTCCTGATGGCCCAGGCCCTGGCTGATCTCCGGTCCAGGAGTTGATCACCCGCCCCAGGGGTCTTAAATCCAGGATCGAGAAGCGGTCGGCGCGCGTTGTCGCCGGATCGCAAAAGGAGCTTCCATGAGCACCGTCACCGTCACCGACGAGTCCTTCGAAAAAGACGTGCTGCAGGCGCAAGGCCCGGTCCTGGTGGACTTCTGGGCCGAGTGGTGCGGCCCCTGCAAGCAGATCGCCCCGGCGCTGGAGCAGATCTCCGACGACCTGGCCGGCCAGGTCACCATCGCCAAGCTGAACATCGAAGACAGCCCGACCACCCCCTCGCGCTACGGCGTCCGCGGCATCCCGACCATGATGCTGTTCAAGGACGGCCAGATGTCGTCCATGAAGGTCGGCGCCATGCCCAAGCAGAAGATCCTCGAATGGCTCTCCGAAGCGGGTGTGCAGCCGGCGGCGTGAGGCGGTTGGGCTGAGGCCTGAGAGATTGCAGAAGGGGTCGGCGAAAGCCGGCCCTTTTTCGTGGTCGCGCTGCTATTCGGCCGGCGGCTCCTCCAGCCAGTCGGCGATAAGGCGATCAAAGGCACCCTGGTCCCCTAATCGCAGGGGGCCCCGCAGTTCAAGGATCTGGCTGATCTTGAGTGCGGCCGGATGCGCGGGCTTGTTCCATCGGGCGTCGCTCCCAGGTTACACCAGCGCCAAGCTTCGCTGCGACGTTGTCACAGGAGAATGGTCGAGCTTAAGGTGCGGAGCGGATGAGTTGCAGGCCTAGGAGGTGTCATTGCTCTTTGACGTGTACGGTCCGTTCGAGCTCGAACGAATTGACGGGCGAGTCACGTCAAGACAGTCCGAGTTATGGGCGCGGGTTCGGCAAGAGTGCGCGCGCTGGCACCACGACGAGACGGAGCTCGAAAAGGCGATCGGCTGCTATGCCTTCGGCCTCAAGAATGGCGATAGTCTAGTGCCTTGGTACATCGGCATGACAATCGCTCAGCGCGGCTTCAGGGGTGAAATTCTTCAGCCCCACAAGTTGGACCATTACAACAGCGTGTTGGAGCAGCGTCGGGGCGTCCCGATCCTCTTTCTGATGCCGCTGCTCACTCCTGAATGGCGCTTTAGCCGCGATCGCTCCGCGAACAAGGTCCTAATTCGATGGGTCGAAAAAATGCTCTTTGGGGTAGCCCTGAAACGCAACCCTAACTGCCGCAACCAGCGAGATACCAAGTTCCTGCGCGAAGTAAAAATACGGGGCGTATTCAATCATGATGAAGCCGGACGCCCCAACCGCTCATTGCTGGCAGCGCGCCGAATGTTCGATGGCTAGGGCGCGCAAATGTGTGCGTCCCAATAGCTGTATATTTATGAGGCCATCAGAAGAGATTATAACCGTGGATCGGCTCGGTGCGACACAGGAGACGTGTTGAATGGACACCACGATGCTGGACAGCGTCTTCAATGACGCAATCATTGCCTACCCATCTGGCTTAAGCGCCGATGAGCTTTTCGAGTTTTTTTGCGCCGATAAGCTGCTGACCAATTATGATGTTAGCTATGCTGAGTTAAGTGACGGAATCATTGACGGTACGGGCGATGGTGGCGTCGACGCTGCATATCTCTTTATCAACCGGCGCCTTGTCGCCAGCGATTTTGACTACAATTCTGTTGGTGAAGAACCCGAAGTTGAGCTTGTAGTTATACAATCTAAAAACACGTCGTCGTTCTCGGAGGCACCGGTAGATAAGCTAACCAGCTTGTTTACCGCTTTTATTTTCAATACCCCAAGTTCGACCACGCTTGCCGCTTTCAAGCCCGAGGTTGCGGCAGTGTTTGCGAACTTTAGAGCGGCACTTTCGGAAGTTGGGAAGAAGTTCCCATCGGTAGCGATTCACGCTTTCTACTGCGCCAAGGCTAACGCTCCAGCGTCGAGCATAGTAGGTAAGGCCGAAGCCCTCCAGAACGCACTGAAAGCCAAATATTCGCACTCGACTTTTAGCTTGGTGAGTGCGGCACGGCTCTATGAGCTTGCGCGCGAGCAAAAAACGTTGACGAAAGCACTGCCTGCGGCCGTTCCGCCCCTGAACGTCCAGAACGCCTTGGTGGGCCTAGTGAAGCTGTCCGACTTTGCGGCATTTGTCACCGACAACCAAGGGGCCGTGATCAACCGCATCTTTGAGTCGAACGTGCGCGACTACCAGGGAGACGTCGAGGTAAATCGGGAAATAGCTGCATCATTACAGCAAGGCACAAAAACAGAGTTTTGGTGGCTTAATAATGGCGTCACAATTGTAGCAGATAAGGCCCAGTACGAGCACCCAAACATCAACATTCGAAATCCTCTAATAGTCAACGGACTCCAAACATCATTTGAAATACACGCTCACGCGCCTAAACTTCAAAATGACAACAGAAATGTATTAGTAAAGATAATTGCTGAAACTGATCAGATAGAGCGCGAAAAAATTATCCGAGCGACAAATCGTCAGAAAGCGATACAATCTAGCTCCTTTCGCGCGACTGACGAGATACACGCAAAGATCGACGACTACCTGAAAGCTCAGGGTTACTACTATGATCGCAGGAAGAACTCCTATAAACGTCAGGGAAAGCCTGCGGACCGCATTATCGGTATAGACCGGCTGGCTCAAGCTGTTTTGTCGGTTCTCCTACAAAAGCCAGAGGTGGCGAGGGCCCGGCCAGGAACTGCCCTGAAGAATGAAGCCGACTACAAGGCAATCTTTACGGATGACGCCAATCATCCGATGCAGATGTATCACGTGGCAACAGTTCTTCTGATGCAGGTGGAGGCTTACTTTCGGTCTATTCGGAAGACGACCGATAGAGCGTTGGTTAACAATATGAAGTTCCACACTTTGATGGTGCTAGCATGGACGTTAAATGCGAACTCTACCTTGCCCGGCCAGCGGGTGGCTCAGCTTGATCCCACAAAGGTGGACGACCAGATGCTTCAGAAGGTCGCAACATGGGTGTTCGGCGAGTTCAATGCCTTTGGCGCGACTGATGCGAAGGCGAGAGACCCGAAGTTCACGAAACAGTTGAAGGACAGTTGGGCGCCCACCGCCACCAGTTAGCCTCTGCTAGACGGCAGCACGGTCTCGCCCTTCGAATTTGCTCAGAGCCCTTACTCTTCGCCAGTCCCCCTCCCCCTTGCACACCTCCCCCAATCCGCGCACGACTCCGACCCAACAAACACAGCCCCCCGGGAGGAGCCGACCATGAAGACCCGCATCACAGACCTGCTCGGCGTCGAGCATCCGATCGTCCAGGGGGGCATGCACTATGTGGGCTTCGCCGAGATGGCCGCGGCGGTGTCCAATGCGGGCGGGCTTGGCGTCATCACTGGTCTGACACAGGGGACGCCGGAGAAGCTTTCCGCCGAGATCGCGCGGTGCCGGGGGATGACCGACAAGCCGTTCGGGGTGAACCTGACCTTCCTGCCCTCGGTGACGCCGCCGGACTATCCGGGCTTTGTCGAGGCCATCGTCAAGTCCGGCGTCAAGATCGTCGAGACGGCGGGCAACAATCCGCAGAAATACCTGCCGGCCCTGAAGGAGGCGGGCATCAAGGTGATCCACAAGTGCACGGCGGTGCGCCATGCGCTGAAGGCCCAGGCCATCGGCTGCGACGCGGTCAGCGTCGACGGCTTTGAATGCGGCGGCCATCCGGGCGAGGACGACGTGCCGAACTTCATCCTGCTGCCCCGGGCGGCCGAGGAGCTGGAGATCCCCTTCCTGGCCTCGGGCGGCATGGCCGATGGCCGGTCGCTGGCTGCGGCGCTCTGCCTGGGGGCCGACGGGATCAATATGGGCACCCGCTTCATCGCCACCCAGGAAGCCCCGGTGCACCCCAATGTGAAGCAGGCCCTGGTGGACGCCAGCGAGCTCGACACCCGGCTGATCATGCGGCCCCTGCGCAATACCGAGCGGGTGCTGGTGAACGCGGGCGTGGAGCGCCTGCTGGCCAAGGAGAAGGAGATGGGCGCCGCCATCACCTTCGCCGACATCGCCCCGGAAGTGGCGGGCGTCTATCCGGCCATCATGCGCGATGGCGACATGGACGCCGGCGGCTGGTCCTGCGGCATGGTCGCAGGCCTGATCCACGACATCCCCACGGTGAAGGAGCTCATCGACAAGATCATGGCCGACGCCGAGGCCATCCTGCGCAAGCGCGTGGGCCAGTTCGAGCTGGCTTAAGGCGGGTCGGGAGCGCGGCCCCTGGGCGCCGGGGGCCAGCGCACCGCGCCGCCGGCGAACAGCGCCGCCCAGATCAGCACCGGCTGAAAGACCAGGCGTGGCCCATGGTACCACCAGCTGTCCGGCAGCGGCGGGACATGGACGCCCGACAGCGCGTGGTAGAGGTTCGCCGGCCACACACAGAGCGCATAGAGGGCGAGCAGTCGGCCGGCCCAAAGCCGGGTCTGGGGGACCAGCAGCCCGATCGCCCCGGCGATCTCGCACGCGCCGGTGAAGGCCACCACCGCGCCGGGCGCCGGGATCATGGGCGGAACGATCTGCAGGAACCCGCCGGGCGCGGTGAGGTGCAGCAGGCCGGCGGCGAAATAGAAGGCGGCCAGGACGAGCCTGAGGCCAAGCGCGATCCGGTCTGGCAGGGCGTGGCGCCGCGTGCCTTCGGACGCGGCGGGCGGGGCCCTCACCCTGTCGCCGGCTTCTGGGCGGCCCATTCCAGCAGCGAGTCCAGGGCCGGGCACATGGCCTGGCCCCAGTCGGTCAGCCGGTATTCCACCTTGGGCGGCACCTGGGCGTAGATCTGCCGCTCGACGATGCCGTCGCGCTCCAGGTCCCGCAGCTGCTGGATCAGCATCTTCTGCGACACGCCGGGGATGGCGCGCTCCAGCTCCGAGAACCGCAGCACCTGGCGGTCGAAGAGGTGAAAGATGATCACCATCTTCCAGCGGCCCTCCAGCATGCGAAACGCCGTCTCCACCCCGCTCGCCGCCAGGTCCGGCGTGACGTCCTCTAACTTACCTGTAGGTGAGTACCCTACGATTTTGTCGGTTCTTGCCATGGCGTCTGTATAGCGCCAAATCCTGGGTATCGCCACCCCAGAGGCCCGACGACCATGATCAGACTCCCCGCCCCCATCGCCCGCTACTTCGCCGCCGCCGACGCCGATGACGCCGAGGCCCTGGCCGCCGGTTTCGCGCCCGACGCGCATGTCCACGACGAACAGCGCGACCACCGTGGCCGAGACGCCGTGCGGGCCTGGGCCGCCGAGGCCCGAGCGCTCTACAGCTTCCGCGCCGAGCCCCGCAGCTTCGAGCCCAGCCCCGACGGCGGGATCGTGACCGCCCATGTGACGGGGACCTTCCCCGGCGGCCGCGCCGACCTGCGCTACGCCTTCCGCCTGGCCGGCGACCTGATCCAGACCCTGGAGATCACGCCGCGGGCCTCGAGCGCCGAATTCACCGGCCGCCGCGTGCTGGTGACCGGCGGCACGCAAGGGGTGGGCGCAGCCGTGGCCGACCGGCTGGCGAGCGCCGGCGCCACGGTCTTCCGCGCGGCGCGGACCCGACCGGCGGAGCTGGCCCAGCCGGACCTGTTTCACGGTGTCGACCTCGCCCATCCCGATGGCGCGGCGGAGCTGGCGAAGGTGGTGCAGGCGCGGCTCGGCGGCGTGGACGTCATCGTCCACAATCTCGGCGGCTCGACGACGCCCGGCGGCGGCTTTGCGGCCCTGACCGAGGACCATTGGGTGAATGAGCTGAACCTGAACCTGCTCTCGGCCGTGCGGCTGGACCGGGCCCTGGCCCCGGCCATGCTGGACCAGGGCTATGGGGTGATCGTCCATGTCACCTCCATCCAGCGCCGGCTGCCGCTCTATGAGTCCACCCTGGCCTACGCCACGGCCAAGGCCGCGCTCGGCGTCTACAGCAAGGCGCTCTCCAACGAGCTGGGACCGAAGGGCGTGCGCGTGGTCAGCGTGTCGCCCGGCTTCACCGAGACTGAAGCCGCCACGCGGATGATCGAGCGGCTGGCGGCCAGCCAAGGCGGCGATGTGGAGACCGCCCGCCAGAACCTGATGCGGGCGCTGGGCGGCATCCCCATCGGCCGGCCCAACACGCCGGAAGAAGTCGCCGACCTGATCGCCTTCCTGGCCAGCGACCGCGCCGCCACCATCCATGGGACCGAGGTCGTCATCGACGGCGGCACGGTGCCGACGGTCTGAGATCCTGACCGGCCTCGGCTAGGCCTTATCCTCCGCCAGGGTCTGGGCGACGATGGCGTTGGCGTGACCATGGCCCAGGCCGTGCTCGGTCTTGAGCATGGCGACCAGCTCCATGTGCTTGGCCGGATAGTGCTGACGCACCAGGGCCTGCCACTCGGCGACCGGCCGCCCATAGGTCTTCTCGATGGACGGGAAGTAGGAGGCCGGTCCCTTGATCGGCTTGTCGGTCATGCGCTGTCCTTTCTGTGGCCCGCGGAGCCTTTGACTGAGGACGCATGGCGGGCTCGGCGTCCGACATCCGGAATGGATATGCGTTGGATCTTTAGACGGTCGTCGCCGGTTGAGCCCTGACAAGGAGCGACCATGGCTGATCCCGAAACCCCGTCCCCTCCGTCCGGCCGCCCCGGTTCGGGCCCTGCGACGTCCGAGCGCGAGCCCGCCAGCCCAGAGGATGTCGGCGCCCGCGTCCGCGAGCAACGCCGACACATAGAGGGACTGGACGGGCGGGATCCGCTTCGCCCCGGCATCGACGACTAGGGCCATCCGGGGCATGATCGCCTGGAACCGGACGCCCCGCCGTCCGCTGACGTGTGAGCGCCCCGATGCCGGAACACCGCATCTTCACCACCAGCTTCGCCAGCGTCTATCCGCACTATGTCGCCAAGGCCGAACGCAAGGGCCGCACCCGGGCCGAGGTCGACGAGATCATCCTCTGGCTCACCGGCTTCAGCCCCGAGTCCTTCGCCGCCCAGCTGGCCGACCAATCGGACTTCCGCACCTTCTTCGCCCAGGCGCCGGCGATGAATCCGGCCAGGACCAGCATCAAGGGCGTGATCTGCGGCGTGCGGGTGGAAGAGGTGGAGGACCCGCTGATGCGCGAGATCCGCTACCTGGACAAGCTCATCGACGAACTGGCCCGCGGCAAGGCGATGGCCAAGATCCTGCGGCACTGACCCTCATGCTGACCGGATCCTGCCACTGCGGCCAGAGTCACTGGACCCTGGAGGGGGACCCGGGCTCCGTCACCGCCTGCAACTGCACGCTCTGCCGCCGCTATGGCGCGCTCTGGGCCTATGACTATGAGGGCGAGCGGATCAAGCTCAGCGGGCCGACCGCCGCCTACAGGCGCGCCGATGAGGTCGATCCGGGGCTTGAGATCCTGTTCTGCCCCGCCTGCGCCTGTGTGCTCGCCTGGCGCGGCCTGCGCCAGCGGCCGGACGGCCGGCGGCGGATGGCGGTCAATGTGCGACTGGCGCGGCCGGAGGCGGTGGCTCACCTGCCGATCCGCCACTTCGACGGCCTGGGCGCCTTCGAAGACCTGCCGTCCCGCGGCCGCTGCGTGGGCGACCTCTGGGCCTAGGGGGCAGGAGCCGCGGGGGCAAGTGTTCTGCAAATGTTCTTGATTGCCCAAATCTCTCTTGAGTAGAGTTGTGCGCGTCTGCACGGCAAGGGCCGGCGGCGACCATGACGTGATTGTTCAAGCCTGCGGGGGCGCGCCATGAGGGCGACTTGGATCGGGGTGCAGGGCGCCGAGCCGGACTTGGTCCTGGCGGCGCTGGGGCTGGAGCCTATGCCGGGGGCGCCGCCCGGCGATTGGGTCGAGGGCGACTACAGCTACCGCGTCTTCCCTGGCGGCTGGGTCGTGGTGGCCAGTCAGCAGAACCTGGATTTAGGCGCCGATCTCGAACAGGCCGCCTCGACGACGGATCAGATGGCCGTGGGTTGCGAGATGAGCACCGTCGTCATGTATTCTGAGGCCCGCGGGTACGAGGGCGGTCAGCTTCAGTGGTCGGCGATCCATGATCCGGACGATGAGGCCCGTCCATTGGCGCTCGAGGGCGAACCACCAGCCATTCTGGCGGGGCTAGAAGCCAAGGCGCTCAACTCTCAGGCCGCCGAGCAGGGTGTCGACTACGTGTTCGACGTGCCCTTGCAGCTCTTCGCCCACTATACGGGCTTCGTCTATGACGAGGATGAGGCGACCGACTGGATCTGCCTGCGGGCCGACGGCTCCCAACCCGTAGGGCGCAAGCGGCCAGAGCGGCCAGGGCGGCGGGGACGCCCCACACAGCCGGAGCCACGAAAACTCAACCGAGGCCAGATTGCACTGCTCTTTCTGGGCGGCATAATACTGTTGGGTTGGTTCTCAGGGGTGTTCCTCTGAAGCCCATTGCTACAACTGGGTCCGGCGTTCGGGTCCAGGCCCTACCAATTTTCGTCCTCAATCAGGACGCCCTCACCGGCCCTCTGCGTCGACCACGATGGCCACCGTCTTGCCCCGGGACAGGGGCTCCCAGCCGGCGGCGATGGCTGAGGTGATCGCCCTGGCCACCAGATCGGTGGGGATGTGCGAGGGCTGGAGCTGCGGGGCGCCATAGCGGCGCTGCGGACCGGGGGGAAACTCCACCACCGCCTCCCGCTGGCCTTCCACATGACGCACGGCGATGGCCATGCCCCGCCACTCGGCCGCGTCGCTGGACCACTGGGGCTGGCGCTGCAGCCGCCAGACATAGGGGTCCCCGTCCACCGTGATCGGAAACTCAGGATTCAGTTTCGTGCGCGCCATGGGTGGCTCTTAGCCCGACCAGGGCGTCTGGGCCACCCGCACGTCCGGCGGTCCCGGGAGCTGCAGCTTCAGATATAGGCCACCGGGATGAAGACGCCGATCATGATCAGGCTGGCCAGGAACAGGCCCCTGACCGCCAGATAGGCCGCTGCGCCCCAGCCGATCGACAGTTTGCGCCGGTACCACGCCATCTGGGCGCCCAGGAACCAGGCCAGCCCAAGCCCCATGGCCGCCAGCGCCGCCGGATGAGGTCCTGGAGCCTGCTGGAGAAAAATGCCGGCCAGGGAGACGATCCCCGCAAAGGGCGTGGTCAGATAGCACTGGGCGTAGAAGGGGGCGCGGACGCTCTCCCGACTCAGACGCTCCCCGCGGCGACGCACGAGGCTGACGGCCGCCGTCAGGGGAATGAGGCTGAAGATCAGGGACCGGAAGAGCACCAGGTTCTGCGGCGAGGCGGCGATGGCGTGTAACAGGGCCCCGCCCCCCGCCGGCGGCGGCTGGTGGAGGGCCACTCCGACCATATTGGCCAGGACCAGGGTGGCCAGCAGGACCAGGGGCGGGCTGATGGCGTCGTCGTAGCGCGCCTCGCCCTCCTGACCCTGCTCGGCGTCGGAATAGTCCAGGGTCCGCAGGGGATGGCGCACGATCCGCCACAGGGTCAGCGGATAGAAGATCAGCCAGCTGACAGCCTCGAAGACGAAGTCTTCGAAGCTGCGGAGAATCTTGAGGAAGTCCACGTCCCGCGCCCTCTCCGGCCGCGGCTCAGTTTCGGGCCACGGTCAGGCGATACGGAGCCACCTCGCCGCGCCGCGCGCTCGCCCTGGGCTGGAACGGCGTCACCACATAGGTCATGTCCCGCTCAGCGGTCAGGGTCGCGGTCTTTCCATCCATCTCGCCCCGGAACAGGGCAGCCCCGCTGTGGTCCACCGCGTCGCTGACATTGAAGTAGATATTGGTGCTCGCCGACTCGAGGGTCACGGTCAGCGTCTGCCCTGCGGCGACCGGCACGGCGTAGACAGGCGCCACATAGCCGTCGGCCTCGCCGTCGACGGTCAGGGAACCCTGGGGCGGGAAGGCCAGGGCCTCCAGCCGGTCACCCTCATCGGTGACGAACTGCTCGGCGTTGGCGATGTCCGTTTCCGGCGGCGCAGGGGCGGGCGGGACAGCCGGGGCGGCGGCTTCCGGCGCCGGAGCGACCTGAGCCTCCTCAGCGGGCTCGGCTGGCTCGCGCGCCCGATCCGAGCAGGCGGCAAGCAGAATGGCCAGGCCAAGGCCAAGGGCCAGCTGTCGGGGGAATGGGCGAGGGGTCATGTCCAGTCTCCGACTTTCCGCAGGATTGAGGGCGCCATAGCCTCGCCCCAGAGGCCTCAGCATAGGATGTGGTTATGGGGATGGGCATCCAAATATTCAGCGCGGCGCCCCAGGCCAGGCGTGACCTGCCCTTCTACAACGGGCGACCTCGGCGGCTGTCGGCGGCGGGCTGGTGGGCCGTTCTGCTGGCCTGCGCGGCAGGCTTTCTGGTCCTGACCATCGCCCCGACCGTCATAACCGGCTGGCCTGGCCGTGTGACCGCCGTGGCGATCTTTGTGCTGGCCCCGGTGGTGGCCCTGCGATGGGCGGCTGGTGCGGATTGGCGGGCCTTTCTGCCGGCCCCGCGCCCTTCCGACCTCGCCATAGGATTGATCTTCGCCCTGGTCAGCATCGCCGCCTCGCTGCTCGTCGCCTATGGGGTCTTCCTGCTGGGCGAGAGCCGGGGAAATCCCGTGATCAATGGCATGCTGGCGACCACGGGCTGGCCGCTCGCCGGCTTCGCAGCCCTCTCGGCGCTCCAGTTGCTGGGCGAGGAGCTGATCACGCTCCTGCCGCTGCTGGCGGTCCTCGCCTGGCTCCACGGCCGGGGGGTGTCGAGACCCCGCGCCATCCTGGCGGCCTGGCTCGTGTCGTCGGCCCTGTTCGCCGCCTTGCACCTGCCCACCTATGACTGGCGCATACTCCAGGTGTTCAGCGTGATCGGCGTGGCGCGGCTGGTCCTCACCCTGCCCTATCTGATCACCAAGACGCCCTGGGCCTCGGCCGTGGCCCACATCATCAATGACGGACTGGAGCTCGGCCTCGCCTTGGCCTTCGCCAGCGCCCCGGGCTGATCGAGGCTCAGCGGGGCCAGGTCGCAGGGTCCATGGCCAGGACCTCACCGGCGAAATGCAGGCCACCACAGATCAGGACGTGCGGGGCGGGACCCTCCAGGGCCAGGGCGGTCGACAGCGCGGCGGTGACGTCGGTCGCCGTCTGCGACACGAGCCCGGCGGTTCTGGCGGCGTCGGCGATCTCCTGCGCCGGGGCGGCGTTGGGGGAGTCGAAGCTGGTGGCCACCACCTGGGGGGCGAGATCGGCGAAGGGAGCGAAGAAGCCTGCGGCGTCCTTGCGGGCGAACATGGCGACGATCAGGACCACCGGCCGCGGGTCGCGGGCCGTCAACCTGGCCAGGGCCTGGGCCAGAGCCGCGCCGGCATGGGGATTGTGGCCGCCATCCAGCCACAGCACCGCGCCGCGCTCGGTCGCCATCTGACCAAGAGCGCCCTCCCGCAGGCGCTGGAACCTGGCCGGCCACTGGGCGGACGCCA
The DNA here is from genome assembly GCA_027489335.1 of Caulobacteraceae bacterium. GTDB lineage: Bacteria > Pseudomonadota > Alphaproteobacteria > Caulobacterales > Caulobacteraceae > Phenylobacterium. The sequence continues at coordinate 50,289 of JAIXZX010000007.1, forward strand.
CCCCGCGGGCCATGGCGTCCTCGTCGATGCGGGGGTCGCCTAAGGTCAGCAGGGCGGTGACCGCCAGGCCGGCATTGTCGAACTGATGGGCGCCAAACAGGGCCGGCGGCGGCAGGTCGAGCAGCTGCTCCCCCCACTGCACCAGCAGCCGGCCATTGGCCTCCCAGGCGTCCGCGTCGGCGCCGATCAGGGTCATGGGGGCGCCCAGGGCCTCGGCCTCCGCCGTGATGACGCCTAGCGCCTCTTCCATCTGGCGGGCGACCACGACGGGGCGGCCGGCCTTGATGATCCCGGCCTTCTCCCAGGCGATCTTGGAGAGCTCCGGCCCCAGCATCTCCAGATGGTCATAGTCCACCGGCGTGATGACGCTGAGCGCCGGGGCGTCGAAGATGTTGGTGGCGTCGAACCGGCCGCCAAGACCCACCTCGATCAGGCAGAGATCGGCCGGGACTTTCGCAAAGGCCTGCAGGGCCAGCACCGTGGTGATCTCGAAGAAGCTGATCGGCTCGCCGGCGTTGGCGGCCTCCACCTCGCTGATCAGGGCCTCCATCGCCTCGTCGCTGATCAGCTCGCCGGCCACCCGGATGCGCTCGGCGAAACGGACCAGATGGGGCGAGGTCAGGACGTGGACCTTGAGGCCCGCAGCCTCGGCGATGGCGCGCATATAGGCCACGGTCGAGCCCTTGCCGTTGGTGCCGGCCACATGGATCACCGGCGGCAGACGCCGTTCCGGATGGCCGAGCGCCGCCAGCAGGCGCTCCACCCGCCCGGTGGTCAGGTCGATCAGGCTGGGATGATTGGCGCGCAGCCGCGCGATCACCGCGTCTGAGGCCCGGATCGGATCATACATGGCGGGGGCTCGGGCGGCGGGGCCTTTTCGGAAGGGACGGCGTCAGGCGGCGCGGGAACGGGCGCGTCCCAGCATCAGGGTCTTGAGGATCGAGCCCAGCATGGCCGGGAGGTCCGGCCGGCTGACCACCCGGTCGACCATGCCGCGCTCGGCCAGGAATTCCGAGCGCTGGAAGCCCGGCGGCAGAATCTCGCGGATGGTCTGCTCGATCACCCGGCGGCCGGAAAAGGCGATCATGGCGTTGGGCTCGGCCAAGTGCACGTCGCCCAGCATGGCGTAGGAAGCGGTCACCCCGCCAGACGTGGGGTCGGTCAGCACCACCACATAGGGCAGGCCCGCGGCCCGCAGCTCGTTCACCGCCAGGGTGGTGCGAGTCATCTGCATCAGGGAGAGCGTCCCCTCCTGCATCCGCGCCCCGCCCGAGGCGGTGAAGATCACAAAGGGGCATTGCCGGGCGATGGCCTCATGGGCGGCCTTGATGAAGGTCTCGCCGGCCGCCATGCCCAGGGACCCGCCCATGAAGGCGAAGTCCTGGACTACGACCACGGTCTCCTGGCCCTGGATCTTGCCAACGCCGATGGCCATGGCGTCGTGTTCGCCGGTGGCCTTGCGGGCGGCCTTCAGGCGCTCGCCATAGGGGCGGTCATCGGGGAACTTCAGGGGGTCTTCGGTGACGTGCGGGGTGGCGATGCGCTCGACCACACCGTCATCGAAGGTGATCTTCAGCCGGTCCTTGGCGCCAATGCGCATGTGATGGCCCGACGGGGTCACCCACAGGGCGGCCTCCAGGTCTGGCCGGTAGATCATCTCGCCGGTGTCGGGGCACTTGACCCAGAGGTTCTCCGGCGTCTCACGCTTGACGAAGGCGTTGCGGATGCCCGGGGCGATCCGGGAGAGCCAGCCGCCCTGGTTCCCCTGCGGGCGGGCGGGCTTTTCGTTCTTCTGATCTGCCATCTCTGTCGGGGTCTAGGCCGAAACGGGGGCGGTGCGGGCTGAGCGGACAGCCTTAGCCAGGGATTGGACTTTGGAAAGCACCCGGGCGGTCACGTCTTCGTTCCGCTCCAGGGCTTCGGCCACCTCGTCCACCAGGGCCGAGCCGACCACGGCGGCGTCGGCCACCTGGGCGATGGCGCCGGCGCGCTCGGGCGTGCGGATACCAAAGCCCACAGCCACAGGCAGACCAGAGGCGGCGCGGATGCGGGCCACCGCCGGGCGCACGGCCTCGGCGTCGGCCTCCTTGGCGCCGGTCACCCCGGTCACCGAGACATAGTAGACGAAGCCCGAGGTTCGCCGCAGGACCACCGGCAGGCGCTTGTCGTCCGTGGTGGGCGTGGCCAGGCGGATCAGGGAGATGTCGGCGGCGTCCAGGGCGTCGGCCAGGGGGTCGGCCTCCTCCGGCGGACAGTCGACGATGATCAGGCCGTCAATTCCGGCCGCGGCGGCGGCCTGGGCGAAGGCCTCGAAGCCCCAGGTCACCAGGGGGTTCAGATAGCCCATCATGATCAGCGGCGTCGTATCGTCGCCCTGCCGGAATTCCGCGGCCAGGTCGAGGACCCCCTTCAGGGTCATGCCGTCCTTCAGGGCGCGCTGGGCGGCCTTCTGGATGGGCGGGCCCTCGGCCATGGGGTCGGAGAAGGGAAAGCCCAGCTCGATCAGGTCGGCGCCGGCGGCGGGCAGGCCCTTGAGGATCTCCAGCGCCGTGGCGCGGTTCGGATCGCCGGCCATCACATAGGCCACGAAGGCGGCGCGATCCTCGGCCTTCAAGGCCGCAAACCGCGCGTCGATACGGGATTTCATCAGATGGTGCGTCCCAGGTGGTCGGCCACGGTGGCCACGTCCTTGTCGCCGCGGCCCGACAGATTCATCACTACGACCCCGCCCTTGCCCACATCGCGGGCGATGTCGGACAGCCGCGCGATAGCGTGGGCGGATTCCAGGGCCGGAATGATGCCCTCCAGCTCGGCGCAGAGCTTGAAGGCGTCCAGCGCCTCGGTGTCGGTGCAGGTCAGGTACTGGGCCCGACCCACATCGTGCAGCCAGGAGTGCTCCGGCCCGATGCCCGGATAGTCCAGGCCCGCCGAAATGGAATGGGCCTCAGTGATCTGGCCCTCGGCGTCCTGCAGCAGATAGGTCTTGTTGCCATGGAGCACGCCCGGGCGGCCGCCATTGATGGCCGCGGCGTGGCGGTCGGTGCCCATGCCGTCGCCGGCCGCCTCGACCCCGATGATCCGCACCGACTCGTCGTTGAGGAAGGGGTGGAAGGTGCCGATGGCGTTGGAGCCGCCGCCCACGCAGGCGACCACGGCGTCAGGCAGACGGCCCTCGGCCTCCAGGACCTGCTCGCGGATCTCCCGGCCCATGATCGCCTGGAAGTCCCGGACCATCATCGGATAGGGGTGCGGACCGGCCGCCGAGCCGATCAGATAATAGGTGTCTTCCACGTTCGTGACCCAGTCGCGCAGGGCCTCGTTCATGGCGTCCTTCAGCGTCGAAGCGCCGCTGGTCACCGGCGTGACCTCCGCGCCCAGCAGGTTCATGCGAAACACGTTCGGCCGCTGCCGGGCGACATCGACGGCGCCCATATAGACCACGCAGGGCAGACCAAACCGGGCGCAGACGGTGGCGGTGGCCACACCGTGCTGGCCAGCGCCGGTCTCGGCGATGATCCGGGTCTTGCCCATGCGGCGGGCCAGCAGAATCTGCCCGATGCAGTTGTTGATCTTGTGGGCGCCGGTGTGGTTCAGGTCCTCGCGCTTGAAATAGATCTTGGCCCCGCCGAAATGGTCGGTCAGGCGCTCGGCGAAATAAAGCGGCGAGGGCCGGCCCACATAGTGGGTCAGAAGCCCGTTCAGCTCGGCCTGGAAGGCGGCGTCTTCCTTGGTGGCCAGATAGGCGGCCTCCAGGTCCAGCACCAGCGGCATCAGGGTCTCGGCCACATAGCGGCCGCCGAACTGACCGAACCGGCCGTTGGCGTCCGGATAGGCGGCGAAATCGTTGGGCGTCGCAGGCGGCGCCGTGGGGTGCGTCGGGGCGTTCATCGTCTTGCGCGTCCTTGCAAAGAGCTCGTCATGCGCGGCGCACGGCGTCCAGAAAGGCCGTGATCAAGGCCGGGTCCTTTAGTCCGGGACCGCGCTCCACACCAGAGGAAACGTCCACCGCGGGCGCGCCAGACAGGCTGATTGCCTTGGCCACGTTCCAGGGATCAAGGCCGCCGGCCAGGAACCAGGGCCGCGAAAACCTCCGCCCCGATAGCAGCGTCCAGTCGAACCGGGCGCCGACGCCGCCCGGCAGGGTCGCGTCCTTAGGCGGGCGCCCCTCGAACATCAGGTGGTCGGCGGCGCTCTCATAGGCGCTGACGCCCGCCAGGTCGGCGGCTTCTGACACCGGGATGACCTTGATGGTCCGCGCGCCCGTCCGCTGGCCGATGGCCGCCACCCGGGCCGGCGGCTCAGCGCCGTGCAGCTGGATCAGATCCGGCCGAAGGTGAGTCATGATCTGGTCGATGAGCGCGTCGGAGGGATCGACGCTGACAGCCACCACCTGGGCCTGGCCTCGCACGGGAGCGGTCAGGGCGCCGGCCGCTTCAGGCGAAATGTCCCGCGGGCTGGCTGGAAAGAAGATGAAGCCCAGATAGGCCGCCTGGCCGTCCAAAGCGGCGGTGACCGCCTGCGGCGTGGACAGGCCGCAGATCTTCGAGGCGATGCGGGGGACGCTCATGTCCGCTCGATTAGGGGATGGCCACCCTTGTCCGCAAGGCGCCGCAGTGATTCAGGGCGCGGGCGGGGTCTGTCCCTTGCCGCCGTTCTGCGCCTTGAGCTGGTCGCGAATCTCCATCAGCAGGACCTCGGTGGGCGAGGGCGCCGGCTGGGCTTCCGGCGGCTTTTCGGCATCCTTGCGGCGGATGGTGTTCACCAGCTTGACCAGGACGAAGACCGCCCAGGCGACGATGACGAACTGGATCACCGTGTTGATGAAGGCGCCGTACTGGATCGCCACCAGCTCGACGGCCTCCGTTTGCGGGTTTTCGGGCCGAAGAACCCATTTGAGGCGTGAGAAATCCACACCGCCGGTCAGCAGCCCGATGGGCGGCATGATCACCTGATCGACCAGGCTTTTGACGATGGAGTTGAACGAGGCGCCGATGATGACGCCCACGGCCAGGTCGATGACATTGCCGCGGGAAATGAATTCGCGGAATTCCGAGACGATGCTCACGCCAGAAGGTCCTCAGGCCTAGGGAAAGGGGCAGGCAGGGATCGCCGATCAGTCGGCGTTCAGACGCTCGCGCAGTTCCTTGCCGCTCTTGAAGAAGGGGACGTGCTTGGCGCGGACGTCCACCGGCTCGCCGGTGCGCGGATTGCGGCCCGAGCGGGCGTCCCTGGCCCTGACCGACAGGGCGCCAAAGCCCCGCAGCTCGACGCGACCGCCCTGTTCGAGGGCCACGATCATCTGCTCGAGGACCACGCCCACCACCCGCTCGATGTCGCGCTGGGTCAGATGGGGATTTTCCTCGGCCAGACGGGCGATCAGTTCGGATTTGATCATCGCACTTTCCGCAGGTTCGGCGCGGGGGACCATGGGCGAGTCCCTGAGGATGATCAAGGCTGTATGCGGAACACCCCCAGGGCTTTGAGAGCGACGGCCACGAAAAAGCCCCGCCCGGCGAACCGGACGGGGCGATCTCAGATCAATGACCTGAAGCCAGGACGATCAATCCTTGGGCTGGCCCTTTTCGCGCAGGGCCGCACCCAGGATGTCGCCGAGGGAGGCGCCGGAGTCCGACGAGCCGAACTGCTCGATGGCTTCCTTTTCCTCGGCCATTTCCAGGGCCTTGATCGACAGGGACAGACGACGGGCGCCCTTGTCGACATTGGCCACCTGCGCATCGACGCGGTCGCCGACCGCGAAACGCTCTGGACGCTGGTCAGCCCGGTCACGGGACAGGTCGGACTTGCGGATGAAGGCCGTCATCGGGGCTTCATCATCGCCCAGCCGCACCTCGATACCGCCCGAGGTGACCTCGGTGACGGTGACGGTGACGGTCTGGCCCTTGCGGTAGGCGTCGCCGGCCATCGGATCGCCGGCCAGCTGCTTGATGCCCAGCGAGATGCGCTCCTTCTCGACGTCGACGTCCAGGACCTGAGCCTTGACCATCTCGCCCTTCTGGTAGCGGGTGATGACTTCCTCGCCCGGCGCGGTCCAGTCCAGGTCGGACAGGTGCACCATGCCGTCGATGTCGTTGTCCAGACCGATGAACAGGCCGAACTCGGTGGCGTTCTTGACTTCGCCCTCGACGGTGGAGCCGACCGGATGGGTTTCCAGGAAGGCGTCCCAGGGGTTGGCCATGGCCTGCTTCAGGCCGAGCGACACGCGACGCTTGGACGGATCGACGTCCAGAACGACCACTTCCACTTCCTGAGAGGTGGAGACGATCTTGCCCGGATGGACGTTCTTCTTGGTCCAGGACATTTCCGACACGTGGACCAGGCCCTCGACCCCGGCTTCCAGCTCCACGAAGGCGCCGTAGTCGGTGATGTTGGTGATCCGGCCGGTGAACTTGGCGCCGACGGGATACTTG
>JAIXZX010000010.1 GCA_027489335.1 Caulobacteraceae bacterium
ACCGGCAACCGCATCTTCAAGCAGCGCAACGTCGATATCGGCGTGGTCAGCAAGCAGGAGGCCCTCGACTGGGGCTTCTCCGGCGTGATGGTGCGCGGTTCGGGCATCGCCTGGGACCTGCGCCGCAACCAGCCCTACGAGTGCTACAACGAGCTGGAGTTCGACATTCCGCTGGGCGTGAACGGCGACTGCTACGACCGCTATCTCTGCCGCATGGAAGAGATGCGTCAGTCGGTCCGCATCATGAAGCAGTGCTGCGATCGGCTGGAAAAGAGCCCCGGCCCGGTCCTGACCGAAGACAACAAGATCGGCGCGCCTCGCCGCGGCGAGATGAAGCGCTCGATGGAAGCGCTGATCCATCACTTCAAGCTGTTCACCGAGGGCTATCGGACCCCGGTTGGCGAGGTCTATGCCTGCGTCGAGGCCCCCAAGGGCGAGTTCGGTGTGTTCCTGGTCTCCGACGGCTCCAACAAGCCCTACAAGTGCAAGATCCGCGCGCCGGGCTATCCGCACCTGCAGGCTATGGACTGGATGAACCGCGGGCACATGCTGGCCGATGTTTCGGCCATCCTGGGGTCGCTGGACATCGTGTTCGGGGAAATCGACCGATGAACGCCGCAGCGACACGGGCGCCGGCCGATCTGGCCCAGGGGCAGCTCGACGCCTACAACGCCCAGGACGTGGACGCCCTCTGCGGGTTCTTCGCCGAAGACCTGATCGTCGCCGACTTCAACGGTGCGGTGACGGTGGACGGACTTGAGGCCTTCCGGGCCAAGCATGTGGCCCTGTTCGCCGAGCATCCGCAGAACCGCGCCGAACTCGCCCACCGCGTGGTGATCGGCGATCGTGTGATCGATCACGAGCGCGTCTATCGCAAACCCGGGCCCGTGAGCTTCGAAGTGGCCGCCATCTACACCATCGCCGGCGGCAAGATCGCCCGCATCGACTTCGTGAAGTGAGGGGCATGTGAGCGTTCGTCGTCTTTCGCCCAACCAGCCGGCCAGTTTCGCCTTCCAGCCCGAGACGCTGGAAAAGGCCAAGTGGTGGATCGCCAAATTCCCGCAAGGGCGCCAGCAGTCGGCGGTGATCCCCATCCTGTGGCTGATCCAGAAGCAGGAGGGCTGGGTCAGCGAGCCCGCCATCCGCACCGTGGCTGAGATGCTCGGCATGGCTCGCATCCGGGTGCTGGAGGTCGCGACCTTCTACACCATGTTCATGCTCGAGCCGGTGGGCAGCGTCGCCCTGGTGCAGGTCTGCGGCACCACGCCCTGCCAGCTGCGCGGGTCCGAAAGTCTGATGGCGGTCTGCAAGCGTAAGATCGGCGCGAAGGACCACCTGTCGGCCGATGGCAAATTCTACTGGCAGGAAGTCGAGTGCCTGGGGGCTTGCGCCAACGCCCCGATGGCCGCGATCAATGATTACTACTACGAAGACCTGACGCCGGAGAGCTTCGAGGCCCTGCTGGACGACTTCGCCGCGGGCAAGGCGCCTGCGCCGGGGTCTCTGGCCAAGCGCCAGGGATCGGCGCCCGAAGGCGGCCCGCTGACCCTGTCCGACCCGGCGCTGTATGACGGCACGGCCGCCAAGCCGCTGAAGAAGATTCCGAACGCCGCCCCCAAGGCTAAGGCCAAGGCGGAGCCGACGGCGTGAGCGGAGAGGCGGGCATCAAGGCGCGTTTCCTGCGCATGGCGGTGATCAACGGTCTGTGCCTGGTGGCGGCCGTCGCCGCGATGATTGGCGCGCTGGTTTCTGGACAGGACTGGCTGTTCGCCATCTTCGGCGTTGCCCTGGCCGCAGGGTTTGCGGCGCAGATCTGGTTCATCGCCGCCTTCCGGCGTGCGAAAGAAGGAGTTTGAGGGGCGTGGTCGGGATTCTCGAAGACAAGGACCGCATCTTTACGAACCTCTATGGCCTGCACGATTTCGGGCTCGAGGGCGCGAAGCGGCGCGGGGCCTGGAATGGCGTGCGGGAAATCCTGTCGCAGACGCCGGAATGGATCTGCGATCAGGTCAAGAATTCCGGGCTGCGCGGCCGCGGCGGGGCGGGCTTCGGCACCGGCCTGAAGTGGACCTTCATGCCCAAGCAGGAAAGCGAGCGGCCGCACTATCTGGTGGTCAACGCCGATGAGTCTGAGCCCGGCACCTGCAAGGACCGCGAAATCCTGCGCAACGATCCGCATCTGCTGATCGAAGGCTGCCTGATCGCCAGCTACGCCATCCGTGCGCATGCCTGCTACATCTACATCCGCGGCGAGTATGTCTTCGAGCGCGAGCGTCTCGAAGCGGCGATCAAGCAGGCCTATGAGGCCAAGCTGATCGGCAAGGACAACATCCATGGCTGGGACTTCGACCTCTATGTGACCCACGGGGGCGGGGCCTATATCTGCGGCGACGAGACCGCCCTGATGGAGAGCCTGGAGGGCAAGAAGGGCCAGCCGCGGCTCAAGCCCCCGTTCCCGGCTGGCGCTGGCATCTATGGCTGCCCGACCACCATCAACAATGTCGAGACCATCGCCACGGTGGGATCGATCCTGCGCCGCGGGGCCGAGTGGTTCGCGGGCTTCGGTCGTCCCAACAACACCGGCACCAAGCTGATGGCCATCTCCGGCCATGTGAACCGTCCCTGCGTGGTCGAAGAGACCATGTCGATCCCGCTCCGCCAGCTGCTGGAAGAGCATTGCGGTGGGATCCGCGGCGGCTGGGGTAATCTGAAGGCGGTCATTCCCGGCGGCTCGTCGGTGCCGATGATCACCGCTGAGATGGCCGAGACCGCGCTGATGGATTTCGATTCCCTCCGCGAGATGCGTTCGGGCCTCGGCACCGCGGCGGTCATCGTCATGGACAAGGACGCCGACATCGTGAAGTCGATCGCGCGCCTGTCCTACTTCTACAAGCATGAGAGTTGCGGCCAGTGCACGCCGTGCCGGGAAGGCACCGGCTGGATGTGGCGGGTCATGGAGCGGATGGTCACCGGCGAGGCCGAGATGGCCGAAATCGACATGCTGCTCGATGTGGCGTCTCAGGTCGAAGGCCACACCATCTGCGGCCTCGGCGACGCCGCCGCCTGGCCGATCCAGGGTCTCTTCCGTCACTTCCGCCATGAGGTGGAGGATCGCATCACCCAGTACCGCGCCGGACGCCCGCACGTTCAGGGCGCCACGCTCGTGGCTGCGGAGTAAAAGACATGCCCATCGCAAAGGTCGACGGCGTCGAGGTCGAATTCGAACCCGGCATGACGGTGCTGCAGGTCGCCGAGCTGGCCGGGAAGGAAATCCCGCGGTTCTGCTATCACGAGCGCCTGTCCATCGCCGGCAACTGCCGCATGTGCCTGGTCGAGGTGAAGCCCGGCCCGCCCAAGCCGCAGGCCTCCTGCGCCCTGCCGGCGGCCGAAGGCCAGGAGATCTTCACCGACACGCCGATGGTCAAGAAGGCCCGTCATGGCGTGATGGAGTTCCTGCTGATCAACCACCCGCTGGATTGCCCGATCTGCGATCAGGGCGGCGAGTGCGACCTGCAGGACCAGGCCATGGGCTACGGCCGCGACGATTCCCGCTATGGCGAGAACAAGCGCGCGGTCGAAGAGAAGTTCATGGGTCCGCTCATCAAGACGGTGATGACCCGCTGCATCCAGTGCACCCGCTGTGTCCGCTTCGTCACCGAAGTGGCCGGCGTGCCGGAGATTGGTCTGATCTCCCGCGGCGAAGACGTTGAAATCACGACCTATCTGGACGCGGCTGTCACATCCGAACTGAGCGCCAACGTCATCGATCTCTGCCCGGTCGGCGCCCTGACCTCCAAGCCCTACGCCTTCAACGCCCGGCCCTGGGAGCTGAAGAAGACCGAGAGCGTCGACGTCATGGACGCCCTGGGCTCGGCCATTCGGGTCGACGCCCGCGGCCCGGCCGTGCTCCGCGTACTGCCGCGCATCAATGACGACGTCAACGAAGAGTGGATCAGCGACAAGACCCGCTACGCTGTCGATGGCCTGTCACGCCAGCGCCTGGACCGTCCCTACATCCGTGAGAACGGCAAGCTGCGTCCCGCGTCTTGGGCCGAGGCGCTGCAGACGGTGGCCGCCAAGGTGAAGGCCACCGCGCCTGACCGCATGGGCGTCATCGCCGGCGACCTGCAGGACGCTGAGTCCATGAAGGCCGCCCTCGATCTGTTCGGCGGCCTGGGTGTCACCAGCCTCGACTGCCGTCAGGACGGCATGGCGCTGGGCGATGGTCCCCGCGAAAGCTGGCTGCTGAATTCGACCATCGCTGGCATCGAAGACGCCGACGTGATCCTGCTGGTGGGGACCAATCCCCGCCTGGAAGCCCCGGTGTTCAACGCCCGTCTGCGCAAGCGCTGGCTGGCCGGCGCCCTGCGGGTCGGCGTGATCGGCGAACAGGCCGATCTGAGCTTTGGCTATGACTATCTTGGGGCCGGCCCCGAAACCCTCACTGGACTGTCCAAGTCCCGCGGCGATTTCGCAAAGGCGTTCAAGGGCGCCGAAAAGGCCGCCATCATCCTGGGCGCCGGCGCCCTGGCGCGCGCCGACGGCGCGGCGGTCGTCAAGGCCTCCGCGGCCGTGGCCAAGACCTTCAACGCGACCTGGAACGTGTTGCATACTGCGGCCGCGCGGGTCGGGGGCCTGGACCTGGGCTTCACGCCCAAGGCCGGCGGCAAGGCCGCCCTGGAGCTGGTCGCCAAGGGGGGCGCAGACCTGCTGGTCCTGATGGGCGCCGACGAGATGGACCTGTCGGCCACCGACGCCTTTGTCATCTATATGGGCACCCATGGAGACGCCGGCGCGCACCGGGCCGACGTGATCCTGCCAGGCGCGGCCTATACTGAGAAGAACGGCCTCTATGTGAACACCGAGGGCCGGGTTCAGCGGGGCGAGCGAGCGGTCTTCCCCAAGGGCGAGGCCAAGGAAGACTGGGCCATCCTGCGCGCCCTGTCCGAGCTGCTGGACGCCAAGCTGCCCTATGACAGCCTCGACCAGCTGCGTGCGCGGCTGTTCGCCGATCACCCCACCTTCGGCCGAATCGACTATGTGCCTGACGCGCCTGGCGCGCTCGATCTGTCGGTTCTGGGCGGGGACGGCGACCTTTCGGATGCGCCCTTCGCGAGTCCCGTGAAGGCCTTCTATCTGACCAACCCGATCGCACGCGCCAGCGTGACCATGGCCGAGTGCCAGGCGCTCGTGCCGGGCGCCGAAAAGATCGCCGCGGAGTAGGGCATGGACGCCACCACCAATTTCTGGGCGACGCCGGGGGGCTGGACGCTGATCACCGTGGGCCAGATCCTGGCCGTCATGATCTGGATCCTGCTGTCGCTGGCCTTCCTGCTCCTGGCCGACCGCAAGATCTGGGCCGGCGTGCAGATGCGCAAAGGTCCCAATGTCGTGGGTCCGTTCGGCCTGCTGCAGTCCTTCGCCGACTTCCTGAAGTTCGTCCTGAAGGAAATCGTGATCCCTGATGGGGCCGACAAGGTGGTCTTCATCCTGGCCCCCCTGATCAGTTTCGTGCTGGCTTTCGCCGCCTGGGCCGTGGTGCCGCTGGCGCCGGGCTGGGTGGTCTCCGACATCAATGTCGGCGTCCTTTACCTGCTGGCGATCAGCTCGCTGGGCGTCTACGGCATCATCATGGGCGGTTGGGCGTCCAACTCGAAATACCCCTTCCTGGGCAGCCTGCGGTCGGCCGCCCAGATGGTGAGCTACGAGGTCTCCATCGGCTTCGTGATCATCACGGTGATCCTGCTGGCGGGCACCATGAACCTGCAGACCATCGTCGAGCAGCAGGCCGGCGGTTTCTGGAACTGGTACGTGTTCGGCGGCGGGCTTTCGAACCTGCCGATGATCCTGATCATGGTCCCCATGGCCGTCGTCTTCTTCATCTCGGCCCTGGCCGAGACCAACCGGCCACCCTTTGACCTGCCAGAGGCCGAGTCCGAGCTCGTGGCCGGCTATCAGGTCGAATATTCCTCGACCCCGTACCTGCTGTTCATGATCGGCGAGTACGCCAACATCGTCCTGATGTGCGCCATCATCACCATCCTGTTCTTTGGTGGGTGGCAGGCGCCGTTCCCGACGCCGTTCATCGAGAGCTGGCCGGCGACCGCACAGAGCTTCTTCGGCTTCATGTGGTTCTTCGCCAAGACGGTGTTCTTCTTCTTCCTGATCGCCATGGTGAAGGCGATCGTGCCCCGCTACCGCTATGACCAGCTGATGCGCTTGGGCTGGAAGGTCTTCCTGCCCTTCTCCCTCGTGGCTGTGGTGCTGGTCGCCGCCTGGCGCGTGTTCGGCCCGGCCCAAGGAGCGATCTGATGAGTTTCGCCGCCCGTCTCAGCCAGGCCGCCAAGGGCGCGGCGCTGATGGACTTCATCGGGGCCTTTGGCCTGGGCATGAAGTACATGATGCGCCCCAAGGCGACCGTCATCTACCCGAACGAGCGCAACCCGCAGTCGCCGCGCTTCCGCGGCGAGCACGCCCTGCGGCGCTATCCCAACGGGGAAGAGCGCTGCATCGCCTGCAAGCTGTGCGAGGCCATCTGCCCGGCCCAGGCCATCACCATCGAGGCCGAGCCCCGGGACGACGGCAGCCGCCGGACGACCCGCTACGACATCGATATGGTGAAGTGCATCTACTGCGGCCTGTGCCAGGAGGCCTGCCCGGTGGACGCCATTGTCGAGGGGCCGAACCTGGAGTTCGCCACCGAGACCCGGGAAGAGCTCTATTACGAAAAGGATCGCCTGCTCGACAACGGGGACCGTTGGGAGCGGGAAATCGCGAAGAACCTGGAACTCGACGCGCCCTATCGCTAAGAGACAGGCGCGATTCCGGGGCTTTTGGACGTTGGCGTCCGGACCGGGCCATGCGCCCGGCGGGCGGACCAACCTGATGATTGAGGGGCGAAAGTAGAGCCGTCATGGCCTTGCAGGCGATCGCATTCTATCTGCTGGCGACAGTCACCATCGGCTCCGGCCTCGCCGTGGTGTCCGTCAGAAATCCCGTGCACTCTGTGCTCTTCCTCATCCTGACCTTCTTCTCAGCGGCAGGCCTCTTCCTGCTGCTCGGGGCGGAGTTCCTGGCGATGCTGCTGGTCGTCGTCTATGTGGGCGCCGTCGCGGTGCTGTTCCTCTTCGTCGTCATGATGCTCGACGTGGACTTCGGCGCGCTGAAGCAGGGCTTCGCCAGGTACGCCCCGGTGGGCGCTGTGGTGGGCGGCATTCTGGCGATCGAGATGATCATCGTGGCCACCGCGGTGGCCCGGGGCGGGGCGGCCAGCGGCGCGCGTGAGCCCATGTCGGCCCTGGACGGCCTGTCCAACACCGAGACCATCGGGCGGGTGCTCTATACGGACTACGTCTACTTCTTCCAGGCCGCGGGGCTGGTGCTGCTGGTGGCCATGATCGGCGCCATCGTCCTGACCCTGCGCCATAAGCCCGGTGTCCGCCGTCAGGTGATCGCCGACCAGGTGGCGCGCAACGCCCAGAGCGGCATGCGCACCGTTCAGATCAAGCCGGGCGAGGGGATGGGCGAATGACCATCGGGCTCAGTCACTATCTGGCGGTCGCCGCCATTCTGTTCACGATCGGGGTCTTCGGGATCTTCGTGAACCGCAAGAACATCATCGTCATCCTGATGTCGATCGAGCTGATCCTGCTGGCGGTGAACATCAATCTCGTCGCCTTTTCCGCCTATCTCCATGACGTGGTGGGGCAGATCTTCGCCATGTTCGTTCTGACCGTGGCGGCCGCCGAGGCGGCCGTGGGTCTGGCCATCCTCGTCACCTTCTTCCGTAACCGCGGCGGCATCGCTGTGGATGACGCCGCCGTGATGAAAGGCTGACGGACCCTATGACCCCTCAGTCTCTCGCCATTATCCTGGTTTTCGCGCCGCTTCTGGGCGCCCTGATCGCGGGCCTGTTCGGCCGGCGGATCGGCGATTTCGCTTCGCAGGCGGTCACCACTGGCCTGCTGCTCCTGGCCTGCGTCCTGTCCTGGACCCTGTTCATCCAGTGGACCTGGGGCGGGCTTGAAGCCTTCACCCTGACCCTGCTGCCCTTCATCAATGTGGGCGACTTCCAGTCGGCCTGGTCGATCCGCATCGATGGGCTCTCGGCCGTCATGCTGATCGTCGTCACCTCGGTCTCGGCTTTGGTCCACGTCTATTCGTGGGGCTATATGGCCGAGGACGACTCCCGGCCGCGCTTCTTCGCCTATCTGTCGCTCTTCACCTTCGCCATGCTGGCCCTGGTGACCGCGGCCGACTTCATGCAGCTGTTCTTCGGCTGGGAAGGGGTGGGGCTGGCCAGCTACCTGCTGATCGGCTTCTGGTTCAAGAAGCCCACGGCCAACGCGGCCTCCATCAAGGCCTTCGTGGTCAACCGGGTGGGCGACTTCGGCTTTGCGCTCGGCATCATCACCGTGTTCTGGATGTTCGGCACCATCGAGTTCGCCGAGATATTCCCCCGGGTGGAAGAGTTCGCCTCGGTGGGCTGGCAGTTCGCCGGTCAAACCTGGCACGCGGTTGATCTGGCCTGCGCCCTGCTGTTTGTCGGCGCCATGGGCAAGTCGGCCCAGTTCTTCCTGCACACCTGGCTGCCGGACGCCATGGAAGGCCCGACCCCGGTCTCGGCCCTCATCCACGCCGCCACCATGGTGACGGCGGGTGTCTACATGGTCTGTCTGCTGTCGCCGATGTTCGAATATGCGCCGGTGACCAAGCAGATCGTCACCCTGGTGGGCGCGGTCACGGCTCTGTTCGCCGCCACGGTGGGTCTGGCCCAGAACGACATCAAGCGGGTCATCGCCTATTCGACCTGTTCGCAGCTGGGCTACATGTTCTTCGCCGCTGGCGTCGGGGCCTATCAGGCGGCCATGTTCCACCTGTTCACCCACGCCTTCTTCAAGGCCCTGCTGTTCCTGGGCGCCGGGTCGGTGATCCACGGCATGCACCACGAGCAGGACATGCGGAAGATGGGCGCTCTGTGGAAGCTGCTGCCCGTCACCTATGCTGTGATGGTCATCGGCACCCTGGCCATCACCGGCTTCGGCATCCCCGACCTGCACCTGGGCTTTGCCGGCTTCTATTCCAAGGACACCATCATCGAGGCGGCCTATGCCGCCGGCGAAGAGAACGGCATCGCCTTCTTCGCCTTCGTCATCGGCATCCTGGCGGCGGGTCTGACGGCCTACTATTCCTGGCGCCTGGCCTTCATGACCTTCCACGGTCACGCCAAGTGGGGTCATGAGCCTCATGACGACCACGCCCACGCCCCGGCCCAGCACGAGACGCACGACGAGCCCCTGCCGGACGCCCACGATCATGGCCATCATCATGCCCACACGCCGCACGAGAGCCCGCTGGTGATGGTGGTTCCTCTGCTGCTGCTCGCGCTTGGCGCGGTGGCGGCGGGCTTTGTCTTCGTCGAGCACTTCGTGGGGGACCATCAGGCCGAGTTCTGGCGCGGCGCCATCTTCACCGCGCCCACCAACCACGTGCTCGAACACGCCCACCATGTGCCGCACTGGGTGCTGTATGCGCCCCTGGTGGCCTCCATGCTGGGCCTGGCCGTAGCCTTCTACATCTATGTGCTGCGTGAGGGCCTCGGCGCCCGGATGGCGGCAAAGGAGGGGGCGGTCTGGAGCTTCCTCTATAACAAGTGGTTCTTCGACGAGCTCTACAACGCCACCTTCGTCCGCGCCGCGCGCGGCCTGGGCGACCTGTTCTGGAAGGTCGGCGACCAGAAGATCATCGACGGCCTGGGCCCCAACGGCGTGGCCGCCGTCTCCGCGGCCATCGGCCGGCGGACCGGCAAGCTGCAGACGGGCTTCGTCTACCACTATGCATTTGTGATGCTGCTCGGGGTGGCGGGTCTTCTGACCTTCGCCCTGTGGTTCTGGCAGGCTTGAGGCGGGGATAGGTCATGACTGGCATTCTCTCGCTCATCACCTATGCGCCGCTCCTGGGCGTGGCGGCGATCCTGGCTCTGCGCTTTGTGGCCCCTTCGGGTAGCCCCCGTTCGGCGGAGCTGGCCAAGTGGGTGGCGCTCGTCACCACCCTGGTGACGCTTGCCCTATCCCTGGTCATGCTGGGCCAGTTCGACCGGACCACGGCCGACTTCCAGTTTGTCGAGGACTTCGCCTGGTTCGGCGGCCTCCATTACCGCATGGGCGTGGACGGCATTTCGGTGCTGTTCGTCGTGCTCACGGCCTTCCTGATGCCGCTCTGCATCGCCGCCTCCTGGCGCTCGATCGAGCATCGCATCGAGGAATATCTGATCGCCTTCCTGGCGCTCGAGACCCTGGTCATCGGCGTGTTCTGCGCGCTGGACCTGATCCTCTTCTATCTCTTTTTCGAGTTTGGCCTGGCGCCGATGTTCCTGATCATCGGGGTCTGGGGCGGCAAGAACCGGGTCTATGCGGCCTTCAAGTTCTTCCTCTACACCCTCCTGGGTTCGGTGCTGATGCTGGCCGCGGTCCTCGGCATGATCGGCATCACCGGGACCTCCTCGATCCCCGAACTGATGACCTACGACTTTGGTCAGGAGATCCAGATCTGGCTGTGGCTGGCCTTCTTCGCGTCGTTCGCGGTGAAGATGCCCATGTGGCCGGTCCACACCTGGCTGCCTGACGCCCACGTGGAAGCGCCCACGGCGGGCTCGGTGATCCTGGCCGGCGTGCTGCTGAAGATGGGCGGCTACGGGTTCATGCGCTTCTCCCTGCCCATGTTCCCCGACGCCTCGGCCTATTTCACGCCGCTGGTCTTCGCCATGTCGGTGATCGCCATCGTCTACACCTCGCTGGTGGCCTTCCGGCAGACCGACATCAAGAAGCTGATCGCCTATTCCTCGGTGGCCCATATGGGCTTCGTGACGCTGGGCATCTTCTCGGGCAACGCCCAGGGTGAGCAGGGCGCCATCTTCCAGATGGTCAGCCACGGCCTGATCTCCGGCGCGCTCTTCCTCTGCGTCGGCGTGGTCTATGACCGGATGCACACCCGCGAGATCGCCTTCTATGGCGGCCTGGTGAACCGCATGCCCTGGTACGCCGCGATCTTCCTGCTGTTCACCATGGGCAATGTGGGCCTGCCGGGCACCTCGGGCTTCGTCGGCGAGATCCTGACCATGGCCGGCGCCTATCAGGCCTCGACCTGGGCGGCCATCGTGGCGGCCACCGGCGTCATTCTCTCAGCCGTCTATGCGCTCAGTCTCTACCGGCGGGTCGTGTTCGGCGAGATCACCAATCCGGCCCTGGCCGAGATCAAGGACCTGAACTGGCGGGAGGTGGCGATCTTCGCCCCCCTGATCATCGGCACCCTCTATCTCGGCATCTACCCGGCCGCCGTTTTCGATATCACCCAGGCCTCGGTCGACAATCTGGTCGCGGTCTACCGCGCCGCGACCGGCGGGTGAGGGGGCTTTTGAGATGAACTTCTCCACCGATCTGAGCCTCGCCCTGCCTGAGCTGATCTTGGCCGGGGGCGCCCTTGTCCTGCTGGTCTGGGGCGCCTTTCAAAGCCGCGCCAACATGGTCTTCAGCCTGGCGGCCGTGGCCCTGCTGGTGGCGGCTGGCGCCGCTGCGGTGCTTGGTCCCATGGGCCGTGGCTTCTCCGGCGGGCTAGTCGCCGACCAGGCCTCGGCCTTCGCCAAGGTGGCCATCTACGCTGCGAGCGCCATCGCGATTCCATTGGGCCAGCCCTGGTTCCAGCGGCGCGGCGTGAACAATTTCGAGTTCCCGATCCTGATCGTCCTGGCCGCGCTCGGCATGGGCATGATGGCCTCGGCCGGCGACCTGATCTCGCTCTATATCGGCGTCGAGCTGCACTCCCTGGCCCTGTACGTCCTGGCCGCCATCCATCGGGACAACGCCAAGGCCTCGGAAGCCGGCCTGAAGTACTTCGTGCTCGGCGCCCTGTCGTCCGGCCTGCTGCTCTACGGCGCCTCGCTCATCTACGGTTTTGCAGGCTCCACCCACTTCACCGTCATCGCCCAGTCTGTGGAGGGCGGCGCCAATGTGGGCGTGCTGTTTGGTCTCGTCTTCCTGATCTGCGGCCTGGCCTTCAAGATCTCGGCCGCCCCGTTCCACATGTGGACGCCCGACGTCTATGAGGGCGCGCCCACTCCGGTCGTGGCCTTCTTCGGCGCGGCTCCCAAAATGGCCGCCATGGTGCTGTTCGCCCGCGTGCTGGCCGAAGGCTTCGGCGGCGCAGCCGAGCAGTGGCGTCAGATCCTGGTGATCATTGCGCTCGCTTCGGTGGCGGTCGGCGCCTTTGCGGGTCTGGCCCAGACCAACCTCAAGCGCCTGTGGGCCTATTCCTCCATCGCCAATATCGGCTACGCGGTCCTGGGGCTGGCATCGGGGGACGCCGCCGGCGTGCAGGCCATGCTCGTCTTCATGGTTCTCTACATGGTCGATGTGACCGGCTTCTTCGCCTGTCTGGCGGCTCTGTCGCGCGACGGGCGGCCGATGGAGACGATCTCGGACATGGCGGGCCTGTTCAAGGAACGCCCGGGCATTGCGCTCGCCATGAGCGCCTTCGCCCTGTCCGCGCTCGGCCTGCCGCCTTTCTCGGGTTTCTGGGCGAAGTTCTACGTCTTCAAGGCGGCCATCGGCGCGGGCCTTGGGGTCGTTGCGGTCATCGCCCTGGTGGGCAGTGTGGTGGCGGCCTTCTACTACCTGCGCCTCATCAAGGTGATGTGGTTCGACGCCTCGGCCGGAACGACGGAACCCCCGCCGGTGGAGGCCCGGACGATCGCCCTGGCGCTCGCCCTGTTCACCTTCCCCGTGGTTCTGGTGGCCCTGGCCTTCATCGATCCGCTCGCAGCGGCCGCGGCCGCCGCCTTCGGCCTGGCTTGATTTGGCTAGCGTTCCCCCGCCGATCGCGTTCTTCGACGAGCTCGACTCCACCAACGCCGAGGCCCGTCGGCGGGCCGAGGCGGGGGACGGCGGCCCCATCTGGGTCGCGGCCCTGCGTCAGACGGCAGGCCGGGGCCGCCGGGGTCGGGCCTGGGAGACGGGCTCGGGTAATCTGGCCGCCACCCTGCTGATGACCACCGACCGTCCGGCTGGCGAGGCAGCGCAGCTTTCCTTTGTGGCGGCGCTCGCGGCCGCCGACCTGGCCGAGTCTTGCCTGCCGCCAGGTCTGGTCAGCGTGAAGTGGCCCAATGATCTGCTGATCGCCGGGCGCAAGTCCGCTGGAATTCTTGTGGAATCCGGCGCTCGCGCCGATGGCCGACTGTGGCTGGCGGTGGGGATCGGGATCAATCTGGTGAGCGGTCCCGAGGCTGCGGAGCGGCCCGCCACCACCTTC
This sequence comes from Caulobacteraceae bacterium, assembly GCA_027489335.1. Lineage (GTDB taxonomy): Bacteria > Pseudomonadota > Alphaproteobacteria > Caulobacterales > Caulobacteraceae > Phenylobacterium. The sequence continues at coordinate 13,303 of JAIXZX010000010.1, forward strand.
GCCGAGCACATGGATGGTGCGCCGCCAGCGCCTCAGGCGGCCCTGAGCGTCCTGGCGGCGTCATTCGAGACGTGGCGCAGCGCCTGGGCGGCGCAGGGGTTTCCGGCCATCGCGCAGGGCTGGGCCCGCCGCGCCCATGGCCTCGGCCAGGCCTGCGTGGCGCGGCTGCCGAATGAGACCGTGGAAGGCGTCGCCGAGGGCATGGACCCGGACGGCGCCCTGCGCCTGCGGCTTGCCGATGGTCAGATCCGCCGGATCACCGCCGGCGACGTATTCTTTGGAGAGGTCTGATGCTGCTGGCTATCGAACAGGGCAACACCAATACGCTCTTCGCCGTCCATGACGGCCAGACCTGGATCGCCCAGTGGCGGGCGGCCACCGATTCCACCCGCACCGCCGATGAGTACGCCGTCTGGCTTTCGCAGCTTCTGCATATGGCCGGCCTGCAGTTCGGGGTGCTGGACGCCTGCATCATCTCCAGCGTGGTGCCGCAGTCGATCTTCAACCTGCGCAACCTGGCCCGCCGCTACCTGCACGTAGAGCCCCTGGTGATCGGCGAGAACGCCGAGCTCGGCATCGCCGTGCGCATCGACAAGCCGTCGGAGGCTGGAGCGGACCGCCTGGTCAACGCCATCGGCGCTCACATGGTCTATCCTGGCCCTCTGATTGTCATCGACTCCGGCACGGCCACCACGTTCGATGTCATCGCCGCCGACGGCGGGTTTGAAGGCGGGGTCATCGCGCCCGGCATCAACCTGTCCATGGAGGCCCTGCATGCGGCCGCCGCCAAGCTGCCCCGGGTGGCGATCCAGAAGCCTCAGCGGGTGATCGGCAAGGACACGGTGGGCGCCATGCAGTCCGGCGTCTTCTGGGGCTACATCGCCCTGATCGAGGGCCTGATCAGCCGTATCAAGTCAGAATGGCCCGAGCCGCTGACCGTCATTGCAACCGGCGGCGTCGCGTCGCTGTTCCACGGGGCCAGTCTGGCGATCGACCACTTCGATCCGGACCTGACCATAAGGGGTCTCCTCGAGATCCATCGCCGCAATTCCGGAGGCGCCTGATGGCCGCCAACAAGACCCAGGACGAACTCGTCTTCCTCCCCCTGGGGGGCTCGAACGAGATCGGCATGAACTTCAACCTCTATGGGTTCGGTCCGCCCCATGCGCGCAAGTGGATCATCGTTGATCTCGGCGTCACCTTCGGCGACCTGACCACCCCCGGCGTCGACCTGATTCTGCCCGACCCCACCTTCATCGAAGAACATGCCGACGACATCCTCGGCATTGTCCTGACCCACGCCCATGAGGACCACATCGGCGCGGTGGCCTGGCTGTGGCCACGCCTGCGCGCGCCGCTCTACGCCACCCCGTTCACCGCCTTCCTCCTGCGCGAGAAGCTGCGCGAGGGCGGTCTCGAGGGGCAGGTGGAGATCAATGTGGTGCCGCTCGGCGGCCGGGTGACGCTGGGTCCCTTCGAGATCGACCTGATCACCCTGACCCACTCGATCCCCGAGCCCAATGGCCTGTCGATCCGCACGCCGCTGGGCACTGTCCTGCACACCGGCGACTGGAAGATCGATCCCGATCCGGTGCTGGGTTCGGCCACCGACGAGACCTTCATCCGCAAGCTGGGGGACGAGGGCGTCCTGGCCATGGTCTGCGATTCCACCAATGTCTTCGTGGAGGGCGAGTCCGGCTCCGAGGCCGATGTGCGCGATGCGCTGGCCCGGCTGATCGGCGAGCTGAAGGGCAAGGTGGCCGTAGCCTGTTTCGCCTCCAATGTGGCGCGGATGGACTCGGTGATCCGGGCGGCCGAAGCCAATGGCCGCCGGGTTTGTCTGGTGGGCCGCTCCATGCACCGGATGGCGGCCGCCGCCCGGTCGGTGGGTCTGTTCACCGGCCTCAAGGACTTCGTGAACGAGAGCGAAGCAGGCTATTTCCCCGCCGACTCGATCCTTTATCTCTGCACCGGAAGCCAGGGCGAGGCTCGCGCGGCCCTGTCGCGGATCTCCGACGGGACCCACCCCCATGTGAACCTGGGGAAGGGGGATTCCTGCGTCTTCTCCTCGCGGGTCATTCCGGGGAACGAGATCGCCATTCGCAATCTGCAGAACCGCATGGCTGATCGCGGAGTGCGGCTCTACACCGACAACGACCACCCTGGCATTCATGTCTCGGGCCACCCCTGCCGGGACGAACTGGCGCGGATGTACGCCTGGGCGCGGCCGCAGATCGCTATCCCGACGCACGGGGAACGCCGCCACCTGCTGGAGCATGCGGCCTTCGCCCGGGATCTGCAGGTGCCGCAGACTGTAGCCCCCCGCAATGGCGACATGGTGCGACTGGCGCCCGGCCGCGCCGAAATCATCGACGAGACCCCGGCCGGCCGGCTCTATGTGGACGCCAACGTGGTGGTCAGCGAGAACGGGGAGGCCCTGCGGGAGCGCCGCCACGCCGCCCACAATGGTGTGGTGACCGTGGCCGTGGTGCTCGACAGCCGCGGCAAGATCACCTCAGGTCCTCAGGTGCGGGCCATCGGCATGCCTACCGATGACGACTATCCCATGGATGAGGCCCTCGATGACCTGGCCGAAGAGGCCGAGCGGGCCCTGGCGCGCCTGTCGGGCGCCGATCGCGACCTGGATCAGGCGGTGGAGACGGCCATGTCCCGGGCGGTAAAGAAGGCCTGCCAACGGGTGTGGGGGCGTCGCCCCGTGGTGGAGACGACGGTCCTGCGACTTTAGGGTCTTCGCGCCGTAGGGGCAGGGGGCGTATACCAGCGTCCATGATCGGGAAACTGAACCATGTGGGCGTCGCCACGCCCTCCATCGACGCCGCCGTCGCCCTCTATCGCGACGTGCTGGGCGCCACCTCCATCACCGAGAAGTGGGCCATGGAGGAGCAGGGCGTCTGGGTCTGCTTCGTCAATCTGCCGAACTCACAGATCGAGCTGATCGAGCCCCTGGGCGAGAATTCGCCCCTCAAGGGCTTTCTGGCCAAGAACCCGGCCGGAGGTCAGCACCACGTCTGCTTCGAGGTCGAGGACATCCTGGCGGCCCGGGACGAGATGCGCGCCAAGGGCGCCACGGTCCTCGGGACCGGTGAGCCGCGCATCGGCGCCCACGGGACCCCTGTGATTTTTGTTCACCCTAAGGACATGGGCGGGGTCCTCATCGAGCTGATGGAAACCCCCAAGGAGAGCCACTGATGGGCGTCACGACAGCCATCGCCATCTATCTCATCATCTGGTGGGTGGTGCTGTTCACCATCCTGCCCCTCGGGGTGATCAGCCATGCCGAGGCGGGCATCGACAAGGGTGACGGGGGCGATCCCGGCGCGCCGGTGGACCCGAAGCTGAAGAAGAAGTTCATCACCACGACCTGGGTCTCGGCCATCGTCTTCGTCGTGGTCTATCTGGTGATCCGCCTGGGCCTGGTGCCCATGCCGAGCTCCGCCGCCAACTTCTAGGCCATCTGGCGCCTTGCCTGCGCAGGTTCTGCGCCATGGCGAAGCGACGTCGCCTGGAAATTGGGCGTTGGGCTCTGCGGTCAGCGGTTCGGGCGCTTGTCGATACCTCACCCCTGTTACGGCGGTTACATTTGAAACAGCCAAACCGGTCCGGCCGGCTTGCGCGCGTTTTCCCCGATGACCAAACTTGAAGGCCGCCCGCCGAACGCAGGCGGCCTTCTTTTCGCCGCTTCGATTGCCAAGGTCGGACGCACGGGGCTAATCAGGGCCTCCCGTCCGAGTTTCGTATCCGAAGGCCCGCCGAATGCGTCTGTCGCGCTATTTCATTCCCACCCTGCGTGAGGCGCCCTCCGACGCCCAGATCGCCTCGCACCAGCTGATGCTGCGGGCCGGAATGATCCGTCAGGAGGCCGCCGGCATCTATGCCTGGCTGCCGCTTGGCCTGAGGGTGCTGAAGAAGATCGAGCAGATCGTTCGCGAGGAAATGGACCGGGCCGGCGCCATCGAGGTGCTGATGCCGACCCTGCAGCTGGCCGACCTGTGGCGTGAGAGCGGCCGCTATGACGACTATGGCGACGAGATGCTGCGCATCAAGGACCGCCACGAGCGTGACCTGCTCTACGGGCCCACGGCCGAAGAGGTGATCACCGAGATCTTCCGGGCCCATGTGAAGAGCTACAAGGACCTGCCGAAGAACTTCTACAACATCCAGTGGAAGTTCCGCGACGAGCGCCGCCCCCGGTTCGGGGTGATGCGCGGTCGCGAGTTCCTGATGAAGGACGCCTATTCCTTCGATGTGGACGAGGCCGCGGCCCGCCGCTCCTACAACCGCATGTTCGTGGCCTATCTGAACACCTTCTCCCGCCTGGGCCTGAAGGCGGTGCCCATGCGCGCCGATCCCGGCCCCATCGGCGGCGATCTGAGCCACGAATTCATCATTCTGGCGGAAACCGGCGAGAGCCAGGTCTTCTGCCATCGCGACCTGGTGGAGATGCCGGCGCCGGGCGATGTCGACTGGGACGGCGACCTGCAGCCCATCGTCGATCAGCGGACCGCCCTCTATGCGGCCACCGAGGATATGCACGAACAGGCGCGGTTCGAATCCGAGGTCGCCGAGGGCGACCGCCTCTCGGCCCGGGGTATCGAGGTCGGCCATATCTTCTATTTCGGCGAGAAGTACTCCAAGCCCATGCGGGCGGTCGTCACCGGCCCCGATGGCCAGGAACGTCCGATCCACGGCGGCTCCTACGGGGTCGGGGTGTCGCGGCTGGTGGGTGGCATCATCGAGGCGAGCCATGACGCCGCGGGCATCATCTGGCCCGACGCGGTCGCCCCCTTCGGCGTGGCGGTGATCAACCTTCGGCCCGGCGACTCGGCCGTGGACCTGGCCTGCGAGCAGGCCTATGGCGCCCTGCGCGACGCCGGGAAGGATCCGCTGCTCGACGACACCGATGAGCGGCCCGGCGCCAAGTTCGCCGCCATGGACCTGATCGGCGTCCCCTGGCAGCTGATCATCGGGCCCAAGGGCGTCGCCGAGGGTAAGGTGGAGATCAAGCGCAGGGCTACGGGCGAACGTCAGTCCCTGCCGCTTGAAGATGCGCTGAAGGCGATCATCGCGTGAGCACTGTGGCCGCGCCCTTCGGACGCTGGGAGCGCATGCTCGCCGGCCGCTATCTGCGCGCCAAGCGCAGCCAGGGCGGGGTGGCGCTGATCTCGATCATCTCGTTTGTCGGGATCATGCTGGCCGTGGCCGTCCTGATCATCGTCATGTCGGTGATGAACGGCTTCCGGACCGAGCTTCTGGACCGGACCCTCGGCTTCAATGGCCATGTCTATGTGGCCGGCGGCTCGCTTTACGAGCCTGAGGTTCAGACCCTGTCCGGTGAGATCGCCGCGCTGCCTGGCGTCACCCAGGCCGCCCCCCTGGTTGAGGCGCAGGCCATGGCGCTGGGGCAGGGCCAGATCAGTGGCGTCGTGGTTCGCGGTATCAGCGAGCCTGACCTGCGGCGCACCGAGATCGTCTCGGGCAACATCGTCCGGGGCTCCCTCGAAGGGTTCGGCGCTGGCGAATACGGCGGCGACCTGCTGCTGATCGGTGACCGGCTGGCCGAGACCCTGGGCGTCCAGCCGGGCGACCCCCTGACGCTGATCTCGCCCAGCGGCGGGGCCACGGCCTTCGGCTATACGCCCCAGCGCAAGACCTACACCGTCGGCGGCACCTTCAGCGTCGGCATGAGCGAATACGACCAGCTGTTCATCTACATGCCCCTGGAACAGGCTCAGCTGTTCTTCGCCCGCGAGGGCATGGTCGATGTGGTGGAGATCCGCGTGGCCGACCCTGACCGGGCCCCGGCTATGAAGGCCTCCATCGCCGAACTGGCCGGCCCCACAGCCGTCGTCACCGACTGGACCCAGCGCAACGCCAGCTTCTGGAACGCGCTGAAGATTGAGCGAAGCGTCATGCGCCTGATCCTGATGCTGATCGTGGCCATCGCCGCCATGAACATCATCTCTGGCTTGGTCATGCTGGTGAAGAACAAGGGCCGCGACATCGCCATCCTGCGCACCATGGGGGCGGGCCGCGGCGCCATCCTGCGCATCTTCTTCATGGCTGGCGCCTCCGTCGGCGCCCTGGGCACCCTGGTCGGTCTGGTCCTCGGCGTCCTGTTCTGCATCTTCATCGGCCCGATCCAGAACGCGGTGGAATGGGCCACCGGGGCCGAGGTGTTCAGCTCCGACATCTATTACTTAGCCCACATCCCGGCCAAGGTGGACGCCCTCGAAGTGATGATTGTGGTGGGATGGGCGCTGGCCGTCTCGTTCCTGGCGACCTTGCCGCCGGCCCTTCGGGCCTCTCGTCTCGATCCGGTGGAGGCTCTTCGCTATGAGTGAGGCTCCCGTCCTGGCGGTGCGCGGCCTGGAACGCACCTATGTCACCGGCGATCGCAGCCTGACGGTTCTGCGGGGAGTCGATCTGGATGTTTCGCCTGGCGAGATCGTCGGCCTGATCGGTCCATCAGGCTCAGGAAAGTCCTCCCTGCTGCATGCCGCCGGCTTGCTGGAGCGGCCCAACGCCGGGCAGATCTTCATCGAGGGCCGCGACTGCTCGACCCTCAATGAGGGCGCCAGGACCCGCGTGCGCCTGGGCTCGATCGGCTTCGTCTACCAGTTCCACCACCTGCTGGCTGAGTTCAGCGCCCTGGACAATGTCGCCTTGCCGATGATGATCGCAGGCCAGGACCATGAGGCGGCCCGGGAGCGAGCCGCGATGCTGCTTGGTCAACTGGGTCTGGCCGGGCGTGTGGATCACCAGCCGGCTCAGATGTCTGGCGGCGAACAACAGCGGGTGGCCCTGGCCCGCGCCCTCGCCAATTCGCCGCGCCTGCTGCTGGCCGACGAGCCCACCGGCAACCTCGATCCGACGACCTCGGGCGAGGTGTTCGACAGCCTCTACCGCCTGGCCCGGGAGACCGGGGTGGCGGCGGTGATCGCCACCCACAATCTCGAGCTCGCCCGGCACATGGACCGAGTCCTGGCCTTGAAGGACGGGCACCTGGAGCCGCAGTCGCTGTTCTAGGCCGGGGCTCAGGCGCCGAAGGTGGTCGAACCGTCGGCGCCGATCATGCTGCCGGGGTTGTGTGCGACTTCCCAGACATGGCCGTCCGGGTCGGCGAAATAGCCGGAATAGCCGCCCCAGAAGACCGGCTCCGGCGCCTTCAGGGCCCTGGCGCCGGCCGCCAGCGCCTCGGCGAAGGTGGCGTCCACGCCCTCGCGGCTGGGTTCATTGATGGCGATGGTGACGCCGCTGAACGTCCCATCGATGGGGCGCCTGGCGTCCTCAGCCAGGGCGGCGCGTCCAAACAGGCCCAGGGCCAGCCCCGGCAACTGATAGAAGCAGACGTCGTCGTTCGCGCTGACCGGACTCCACCCAAGGCCTTCCTCATAGAAGCGCCGGGCGCGCGGAAGGTCATCGACCCCGAGGGTTATCAGGCTGAGACGTTGGTCCATCGGGGGGCTCCGGGGCGGTGCGCGGGCGGGGTTGACGGGGAGAACAAAACCAGAATAAGAACATATACGGAACATCCACAAGGGGTTTGTTATGGTCATTCATCTGGCGCGGGAATCGCTGGCTTTTGTCTCGGTGGCGGGCTTCGTGTGGGTCGTCTGTCAGTTCGCCTATCTGGTGGGCTAGACCAGCGACGCAGCCAGGGAGGCGAGGATGAACCAGCAGCAGAACGAGGGCTTCGTTCACCTGCGGGTGCGCTCGGCCTACTCCCTTCTGGAAGGCGCTATCAAGGCGGACGCCATCGGCGCCCTGGCGGCGGCCAACGACATGCCGGCCGTCGCGCTGACGGATCGCACCAACCTCTATGGCGCCCTCGAGTTTTCGGTGGCGACCCAGGGGCAGGGGGTCCAGCCGATCATTGGCTGCGCCCTGGCGGTGACGGGGATTGGGGAACGCCAACCCGACAAGTGGGCCAAGACGCCGACCATCGTACTGCTGGCCCAGAGCGAGGCCGGCTATCTCAATCTCTCGCGGCTGTCCTCCATGGCCTATATCGACAGCGTCGGCGGGGTCGAGGAGCCAGCCGTCGCCTGGAGCAAGGTGGTGGACCATGCCGAGGGTCTGATCCTGCTTTCCGGAGGCTGGGACGGTCCGGCGGACCCGTTGTTGGCGGCCGGCAAGGTCGCCGAGGGCCGGGCTGTGCTCAGCGAGATGCGCCGGGTGTTCGGCGACCGCTTCTATGTCGAGCTGCAGCGACACGGGCTGGCGCCCCAGGCCCTGGCCGAGCCGGAGCTGGTGGCCTTCGCCTATGAGATGGACGTGCCGCTGGTGGCCACCAACGACGCCCATTTCACCCTCCCGGACATGCATGCCGCGCACGATGCCCTGCTCTGCATCGCCGATGGCGCCTTTGTCGGCCAGGATGAGCGCCGCCGGGTGAGCGGTGAGCACTGGTTCAAGCCGGCGGCCGATATGCGGGCCCTGTTCGCCGATCTGCCGGAGGCCTGCGACAACACCCTGGAGATCGCCCGGCGGTGCGCCTTCATGGTGCGCAAACGCGATCCCATCCTGCCGCGCTTTCCCACTGAAGGTGATCGCACCGAGGCTGAGGAACTGGCCCATCAGGCCCGGGAGGGTCTCAAGGGCCGCATCGCCGCCGGACAGGCCAGCCACGCCCCTGAAGACGAGTATTTCGAGCGCCTGGAACGGGAGATCGGGGTCATCACCGAGATGGGCTTCCCCGGCTACTTCCTGATCGTTGCGGACTTCATCAAGTGGGCCAAGGCCCATGACATTCCCGTGGGTCCGGGCCGGGGCTCTGGCGCCGGCTCGCTGGTGGCCTATTCCCTCACCATCACCGACCTTGATCCCCTCCGTTACGGTCTACTGTTCGAGCGCTTCCTGAACCCGGAGCGGGTCTCCATGCCCGACTTCGACATCGACTTCTGCCAGGACCGGCGGGAGGAGGTGATCTCCTATGTGCAGCAGCGCTATGGCCGCGACCGGGTGGCCCAGATCATCACCTTCGGCACCCTGCAGGCTCGTGCGGTGCTGCGCGATGTGGGCCGGGTGCTGCAGCTGCCGCTGGGCCAGGTGGACCGCCTGGCCAAGATGGTGCCCGCCAACCCCGCCAATCCGGTGACCCTGGCCAAGGCCATCGAGATCGAGCCGCGGCTGCGGGCGGCGCGGGACGAGGACGAGGCGGTCTCGCGACTGCTGGACGTCGCCCTGAAACTGGAAGGGCTCTACCGAAACGCCTCCACCCACGCCGCCGGTGTGGTGATCGCTGACCGGGCGCTCACCGAACTGACGCCCCTCTACCAGGATCCCCGCTCGGACCTGCCGGCCACCCAGTTCAACATGAAGTGGGTCGAAAGCGCGGGCCTGGTGAAGTTCGACTTCCTGGGCCTGAAGACCCTGACGGTCATCGACAAGGCGCTGAAGTTCCTCGATCAGCGCGGCGCCCGCGTGGATATGGGCGTCCTGCCTGTGGACGACGCCAAGACCTATGAGCTGATGTCGGCCGGCCACACGGTCGGGGTCTTCCAGATGGAAGGCCAGGGCATGCGCGACACCCTGCGGCAGCTCCGGCCCAACTCCATCGAAGACGTCACTGCCGTCGGCGCCCTCTACCGCCCAGGCCCGATGGACAACATCCCGGCCTTCGTCGACTGCAAGTTCGGTCGTCGGACCATCGACTACCTGCATCCCTCCCTGGAGCCCGTGCTCAAGGAGACCTACGGGATCATCGTCTATCAGGAGCAGGTGATGCAGATCGCCCAGATCCTGGCGGGCTATTCCCTCGGGGGCGCGGACCTTCTGCGCCGGGCCATGGGCAAGAAGAAGAAGGACGAGATGGCCCAGCAGAAGGCCATGTTCGTCGCCGGAGCCTCGGAACGCGGGGTGCCCGAAAGCCAGGCGGCTTCGATCTTCGAGCTGGTGGACAAGTTCGCCGGCTACGGCTTCAACAAGAGCCACGCGGCGGCCTACGCGGTCGTCTCCTACCAGACGGCCTGGCTCAAGGCGAACGCGCCGGTGGAGTTCTTCGCCGCCTCCATGAGCCTCGATATCGCCAATACCGACAAGCTGGCGGTCTTTTATCAGGACGCCAAGCGGTTCGGGGTGAAGATCCGCGCTCCGGACATCAACCGCTCAGGCGCCGATTTCGAGGTCGCCGATGGGGAGGTGCTTTACGCCCTGGGCGCGGTGCGCAATGTGGGTCTCGCCGCCATGCAGCATGTGGCGGAGCTCCGGCGGGAGGGGGGCCCCTTCCGGGACATTTTCGATTTCGTCGAGCGGGTCGATCCGCGCCATGTGAACAAGCGCACCTTCGAGACCCTGGCCAGGGCGGGCGCCTTCGAGTCCATCCACCCCAACCGCGCCCAACTGGTGGCCGCCGCCGACGCTCTGATCGCCTATGCCCAGAGCGTGGCGGCCGACCGGGCCTCGGCCCAGGCGAGCCTGTTTGGCGGCGACCAGGCGGGCGTCGGACGGCCCCGTCTGCCTCGCGCTGAGATGTGGACGCCAGTCGAGCGCCTCGACGAAGAGCTTGCGGCGGTCGGCTTCTATCTGTCGGGCCATCCGCTCGAAGACATGGTGCCGGCCCTGCGCCGTCGGCGCACCGAACTGCTCACCGACGTCATCATCAAGGCCGAGGCCGGCGCCGAGGTGTTCCGCATGGCCGGCGTGGTGCGTCGCAAGCAGGAGCGGGCCTCCCAGTCCAGCGGCGAGAAATTCGCCTTCGTCACGCTATCGGACCCGACCGGGGAGTATGAGGTGCTGTTTCCCCCGGAGTCTCTCCGTCGCTGTCGCGACGTGCTGGAGCCGGGCAAGGCGGTCTCCATCAAGGTTCGGGCCAAGGCTCGGGACGGGGAGGTTCGGTTCTTCGGCGATGAGGCCGAGCCGGTGGAGAAGGCGATCGAGAACGCCGTGGCCGGTCTGCGCGTGCATATCTCGCCCCGCAGCGCCGAGATCGACGCCCTGAAGCGGCGGTTGGAGGGCGCGTCCAACGCCCGTGGCGGTGAAATCATCCTGACCGCGCCGCTGGAAGGGGGCCGGGAGGTCGAGGTCAAGCTGCCGGGCCGGTTCACCCTTGACGGCGCCATGCGCGGCGCCCTGAAGACTGCGCCTGGGGTTCTTTACGTTGAAGAGCTTTAGGTCACGGCGGGCTACGCCGCTTCTGGGCGACAGGCGCCAGGCTCTTGCTTTTTCTGCGATCTGGACGTAAGCCGCGCCCATCACACACGCAGGCGTGCGGCGACTCTCGGGGAGACATCCCGAGCGTTACCGTTCCGGGCTCCCCAAAAGGGGGTTTTGGCTTGCGGAGGCATACCGGAAAAAGGAGCCAATCATGGCGCTTCCCGACTTCTCCATGCGTCAGCTCTTGGAAGCTGGCGCCCACTTCGGCCACCAGACCCACCGCTGGAACCCGAAGATGGAACGCTACATCTTCGGCTCGCGGTCGAACATCCACATCATCGACCTGTCGCAGACCATCCCTCTGCTGCACCAGGCCCTGGTCAAAGCCCGCGACGTAGCCGCTGGCGGCGGTCGCATCCTGTTCGTGGGCACCAAGCGTCAGGCGTCCGATCCGGTGGCCGTGGCCGCCAAGCGTTGCGCGCAGTACTATGTCAATCACCGCTGGCTGGGCGGCACGCTCACCAACTGGCGCACCGTGTCGGGCTCGATCGCCCGTCTGCGCGAGCTGGAAGGCCTGCTGGAAGGCGAAGGCGCCAAGCGCAGCAAGAAGGAACTGCTGCAACTGACCCGCGAGCGCGACAAGCTCGAGCTGTCCCTCGGCGGCATCAAGGACATGGGCGGCATCCCCGACCTGATGTTCGTGATCGACACCAACAAGGAAGCCATCGCCATCCAGGAAGCCCGGAAGCTCAATATTCCGGTCATCTCCATCCTGGACACCAACTGCGATCCGGCTGGCATCACCTATCCGATCCCGGGCAATGACGACGCCGCCCGCGCTCTGCAGCTGTATTGCGACCTGATGGCTGACGCCATTCTGGACGGCCTGACCGCCGGCCAAGTCGCCGCGGGCGTTGACCTTGGCGCGTCTGAGGCTCCGATGGAGCCGGCCCTGGGCATGACCGCCGCGGCCGAGGCCGAGCCGGCCGCCGCCGAAGGCGAAGCCACCCAAGCCTGAGGCCCAGTCCGCCTCCGAACGGGGGCGGGCTTCGACATCAAACTGTGACGGCTGGGGCTCTATCCAGAGGCCCAGCCGTTGATTCTAGACCAAGGGAGCCGAGCCATGGCGGAGATCACCGCTGCGCTGGTCAAAGAGCTGCGCGAGAAGTCTGGCGCAGGCATGATGGACTGCAAGAAGGCCTTGCAGGAAAACGGCGGCGACATCGACGCCGCCATCGACTGGCTGCGCACCAAGGGCCTGTCCAAGGCCGCCAAGAAGTCCGACCGCGCCGCCGCTGAAGGCCTTGTGGCCGCCGCCACCCGCAAGGATGGCGCGGGCATGACCGGCGTCGTCGTCGAGCTGAACGCCGAGACCGACTTCGTCGCCCGGAACGAACTGTTCCAGTCGGCGGCCAAGGACATCGCTCAGGTGGCTCTGGATGTGGAGGGCGTCGAAGCCATCTCCGCGGCCAAGACCGCCAAGGGTGAGGTGGTGTCCGACGTGGTCACCAACCTGATCGCCACCATTGGCGAGAACATGTTGCTGCGCCGGGCCTCGCGCCTGACCGTGGCTCAGGGCGCCGTGGCCTCTTACATCCACGCCGCCGCCGCCCCTGATCTCGGCCGCATTGGCGTGCTGGTCGCCCTCGAAGGCGCCGGCGACCAGGCGAAGCTGCAGGAAGTCGGTCGCAAGATCGCCATGCATGTGGCCGCCACCAACCCGCTGTCGCTCTCCACCGACGACCTCGACCCTGAGGCGGTGGAGCGTGAGAAGGCGATCTTCACCGAACAGGCGCTCGCCTCGGGCAAGCCCGCCGGCGTGGTGGAGAAGATGGTCGAAGGCCGGATCCGCAAGTTCTTCGAGGAAGTCGTCCTGCTCAAGCAGGCTTTCGTGATGAACCCGGATCAGACCGTCGAACAGCTGATCGCCGAACTGGCCAAGGAAACCGGCTCGCCGGTGACCATGACCGGCTTTGTGCGCTTTGGCCTGGGTGACGGCGTGGAGAAGAAGGTCGACGACTTCGCCGCCGAAGTGGCCCAGCTCAGCGGCCAGGCCTAGGCCTCACACGATCTACACTGCAGGGCGCGGCGCGTTCGACGCGGGCCGCGCCCTTGCGCTATCTTGCCCAAGCCAGATTCGGAAAGACGCGCTCATGCCCACGCCTGCCGCCGCCCTGCGCTACAAGCGGATCCTCCTCAAGGTCTCTGGCGAGGTGCTGATGGGGGAGCAGGGGTTCGGCATCGATCCCAACACGCTTGAGGCGGTGGCCAAGGATATCGCCGAGGTCGTCAGTCACGGGGTCGAGCTGTGCCTGGTCATCGGCGGCGGGAACATCTTCCGCGGCGTCTCCCTGGCCGGCAAGGGGATGGAGCGCTCCAGCGCCGACTATATGGGCATGCTGGCCACGGTGATGAATGCGCTCGCCCTGCAAGGCGCCCTGGAGAAGGAAGGCGTCTTCACCCGAGTGCAGTCCGCCATCCCGATGGACGCCGTCTGCGAGCCCTATATCCGCCGCCGCGCCATGCGCCATCTGGAGAAGGGTCGCGTGGTCATCTTCGCCGCGGGCCTGGGCGCGCCCTATTTCACCACCGATACGCCGGCGGCCCTGCGCTCGGCCGAGATGGGCTGTGAGGCCCTGTTCAAGGGCACCAGCGTCGACGGGGTCTATACGGCCGATCCCAAGAAGGATCCCAAGGCGGTCCGCTACGAGCAGCTCAGCTATCATGATGTGCTGGCGCAAGACCTGCGGGTCATGGACGCCTCGGCTATCGCCCTGATGCGTGACAACGAGATCCCGATCGTGGTGTTTTCCATCCGCGAACGGGGAAATTTCCTGAAGGTGCTGAAGGGGCAGGGCGTCTTTACGACGATCGCCTGATCTTTCCACCGACAACCCCACGACCCCGAGGAGGAGCCCCAATGGCCGCCGCACCGAAGCCGGTTCTTTCGAGCTACAAGGATCGCATGGACAAGGCCGTCCTGGCGCTGAAGGAAGAGTTCGCCTCCCTTCGCACTGGGCGCGCCTCAGCCGGGTTGCTTGATCAGGTCATGGTCGACGCCTACGGCTCGACCGTTCCGATCAGCCAGGTCGCCGCCGTCAGCGTGCCAGAGCCGCGCATGCTCACGGTCAGCGTCTGGGACAAGGGCGTGGCCGTTTCGGTGGAGAAGGCCATCCGCAATAGCGGCCTGGGTCTCAATCCCGTGGTCGACGGCCAGACGCTGCGTATCCCCATCCCGCCCCTGACCGAGGAGCGCCGGAAGGATCTCGTGAAGGTCGCCGGCAAGTACGCCGAGCAGCAGAAGGTGGCTGTCCGCAACATCCGCCGCGATGCCAATGACGACCTGAAGCGCGCCGAGAAGGATGGCGTGATCAGCCAGGACGAGCAGAAGCGCATGGAGACCGAGGTGCAGAAGTTCACCGACGAGGCGGTCAAGCGCGTGGACGAAGCCTTGAAAGTCAAAGAACAAGAGATCATGCAGGTCTGATCGGCTAGCCTGTCGCCAAAGGACGCGCGAGAAACCCATGGCCCGCAGCCCAGAGCCGAACGCCGCCGGACCGGCCGCCGAGACACCGGCGGGCGAGGCTCTGCACGTGGCCCTTGTGATGGACGGGAATGGCCGCTGGGCCAAGCGTCGGGGCCTGCCCCGCAGCCTCGGCCACCGCGCCGGCGTTGAGGCGCTGAAGCGTACGGTCGCGGCCGCCCCCGATCTGAACATCCGCTACCTGACCGTATTCGGGTTCTCTACCGAAAACTGGAGCCGCCCAGCCGCTGAGGTGGCTGAACTGATGGCCCTCCCGCGGCGCTATTTCGAGAGCGATCTGGGGCGATTGGAGCGGGAAGGCGTGCGCGTCCGGGTTATTGGACGACGGGCTGGGCTCAATGCCGATCTTGTTCAGATCATCGAGGAAGCCGAGCGGCGCACCGCCGACAATGACAAGTTCTTCCTGCAGGTGGCGTTCAACTATGGCGGCCAGGCCGATCTGACCGACGCCGCCCGGCGATTCGCCCAGGATGTGGCCGCCGGTCTCGTGGCGCCTGAAGACCTGGATGAGGCGCGCTTCACCGCCTATCTGTCCACCTCGGCGACGCCGCCGCCCGACCTGATTGTGCGCCCGTCCGGTGAGCAGCGTCTGTCCAACTTCCTGCTGTGGGAGGCGGCCTATTCCGAGCTCGTCTTCCAGGATGTGCTTTGGCCAGACTATGGCCCGGAGCATCTGAAAGCCGCCATCGACGCCTTCCGCACCCGCGAGCGCCGCTATGGCGCCGTCGCCGATGACGCCCTTGCCGCCGGCTAAGCGCTTCGACTGGTCCAATCTCGCCATTCGTGCGGCCTCAGCCCTGGTGCTGGTGCCAGCCGCCGTGGGCGCAGTCTGGTGGGGCGGTCCGCCGTTCCTGCTGCTGATTGCGGTGGGCGTGGCGCTCCTGTCCATCGAATGGGCGGGCATGTCGGCCCCCAAGGCGCCCCTGCGGGTGCTGAGCGTCGTCCTGGTCTCGGTCCTGGCCGGGGTCTTCCTGATCTATCTGCGCTACGTACCTCTGGCCTGGGCCTTGATGGCCGTGGGGGCTGCGGTCGCCGCGCTGGTGGCGAGGCGGGTCGCCGAGCGGCCGGCTGACGCCGCCTTCGGGGTCGTCTATATCGGTGTGCCCTGTCTGGCCCTGGTCTGGCTGCGCGGCACCCCGGATGGCGCGCTCTGGGTTCTGATGCTTTTCGCGGTCACCTGGGCGGCGGACATCGCCGCTTTCCTGGTCGGCAGCCTGCTCAAGGGACCTAAGCTGTGGCCGAGGTTCTCCCCCAACAAGACCTGGTCGGGATTCGCCGGGGGCCTGGTGGCGTCCACCGCCACTGGCGCGCTCTGCTCGGCCCTATTCGGCCCGACCATGGGCCCGGTGACCGGGGCGGTGATCGGTCTGACCGGGGGGCTGGCCACCATGGGCGGCGATCTCTGGGAGTCGATGCTGAAGCGCCGCTTCGGGGTCAAGGACTCAGGCGACCTGATCCCCGGGCACGGCGGCCTGCTTGACCGGGTCGATGGCCTTATGTTCGCCGTGCTGGTGCTGGCACTTGCCCGTCTTGCGGAGCTTTTCACATGAACGCCCACGCCCTCCCGCGGAAGGTCACGGTCCTCGGCGCCACCGGCTCGGTCGGCATGTCGACCCTCGACCTCTTCGATCTGGCGAAGGTCGAGGTCGAAGTGGTCGGGCTCACCGGCGGGCGGAATGTGGCGCGGCTGGCCGAGCAGGCCCTGCGCTGGCGGCCGGAAATTGCGGTCATTGAGGACGAGGCCGGCCTGCCCGAACTGCGCGACCGCCTCCAGGGGTCCGGGATCAAGGCCGCCGCCGGCGCCGGCGCCATCGCCGAGGTCGCCGCGGCGGACGCCCAATGGGTGATGTCGGCCATCGTCGGCTTCGCGGGCTTGGCGCCCACGCTCGCCGCGGCGAAGGCCGGCGCCGTGGTCGCCCTGGCCAATAAGGAGAGCCTGGTCTGTGGCGGCCCGGGGCTGCTGCGCACCGCCAAGCTGGCCGGCGGGGCCATCATCCCGGTGGATTCCGAGCACTCGGCCATCTTCCAGGTGTTCGACTCCCGGGCCAATGCTCAGGTGGCGCGGGTGATCCTGACCTCGTCAGGCGGCCCGTTCCGCACCTGGACCCGGGCCCAGATGGCCCACGCCACGCCAGAGCAGGCTGTCGCCCATCCCAACTTCAGCATGGGCGCCAAGATTTCGGTCGATTCCGCGTCCATGATGAACAAAGGACTTGAGATCATCGAGGCCGCCTACCTGTTCGCCATGCCGCCGGAGCGCCTTGAGGTCTTGATCCACCACCAGCAGATCATCCACTCCATGGTGGAGTACGCCGACGGCTCGACCCTGGCTCAGCTTGGGCCGCCTGACATGCGGGCGCCCATCGCCTGCGCCTATGCCTGGCCTGACCGTCTGCCCTGGCCGGCGCCTCGTCTGGACCTTGTGAAGTCTGGCCCGCTGACCTTCGAGGAGCCGGACCTGGAGAAGTTTCCGGCCCTCGGTCTCGCCAAGTCGGCGCTTCGGGCGGGCGGGGCGGCGCCTGGCGCGCTGAACGCCGCCAATGAGGTGGCCGTCGCCGCCTTCCTTGACCGTAAGATCGGCTTTCTCGATATTGCCGCCACGGTGGCCGAGACCCTGGAGCGGCTTGATCGCACGGGGGACCTCGCCGAGGGGGCGAGTGGGGACGCCCTGGATTCAGCCCGGGAGACAGATGCCGCGGCCCGGCGCATCGCCACGGCCGTCACGGCCGGGTTTTCTGGCTCGCGCCAGGCCCCTTAGGAGCAGTCCCACGCGATGATCGACTTCCTGCAGACGGCCCTGGGCTACATCATCCCCTTCCTGCTGGTGCTCACCGTCGTGGTGACCATCCATGAGCTGGGCCACTATTGGGCGGCGCGCGCCTGTGGGGTGGCCATCGACCAATTCTCCATCGGCTTTGGCCGACGGATTTTCGGGTGGCGCGACCGTCAAGGCGTGGAGTGGCGGGTGGGCTGGATCCCGCTGGGGGGCTACGTGAAGTTCTCCGGCGATGAGAACGCCGCCAGCGTGCCCGATCATGACAATCTTGACGCGATGCGGACGCGCATCGAGGCGGAACAGGGACCTGGGGCCGCCAACCGGTATTTCCACTTCAAGCCGGTCTGGCAACGAGCCTTCGTCACCGCCGCCGGGCCGCTCGCCAATTTCGCCCTGGCGATCGTGCTGTTCGCCGTGCTGTTGATGAGCGTTGGCGAGACGGTGATCCCGGCCCGGGTGGCGGCGGTCCAGCCTGATAGCCCGGCCGCCCGCGCGGGCTTTGTCGTGGATGACGTCGTAGTGCGGGCCAATGGCCAGGCGATCGACAATTTCTTCGACCTCCAGCAGATCATCGCCGTGCGCTCCAACGCACCCACCAGCTTCGTGGTCGACCGGGGCGGTCAGCTTGTTTCCCTGACCGCCACGCCTGAGCGCCGCGTGGTCTCCGACCGGATGGGCGGCGAGCAGAAGATCGGCGTGCTGGGCATTGCGAGCCCGGCGCAGGTCGGCGAACGCACGGTTCGACGGTATGGCCCCCTTGAGGCGGTTGCCGGCGGGGTGGAGCGCACCTGGCGGGTCTTGAGCACGACGGTCTATTACCTGGGTCGCGTGGTCACCGGCCGCGAGAGCGCCGATCAGCTCGGCGGTCCCTTGCGGATCGCTCAGGCGTCGGGGCAGGTGGCCCAGTCGGGGGCTCAAGGGGCTCCGGATGCAGGCTCCATGCTCCTGGGCAGCGCGGTCGCCTTGCTTGGCCTGACGGCGGTGCTGTCGGTCGGGATCGGCTTCATGAACCTGTTGCCTGTTCCGATCCTCGACGGCGGCCATCTGGTCTTCTACGCCTACGAGGCGGTGGCGCGGCGCCCTCTTGCGGCCAAGGTTCAGGCGGCAGGATATCGCGTGGGCCTTGCGCTACTGCTCGGATTGATGTTGTTCGCCACCTGGAACGATCTGCAGCAACTGCGCGTGTTCAAATTTCTCGGCGGTCTGATTTCCTAGGCTCGCCTTCCTCCCTTTACGGCTGATCAGATGCAAAGATCTCGCGCTCGTAGCGCTGCGCTCGCTTCCGGCTTCGCCCTGCTGCTCTCCTCGACCGCCCTGACGGCCCCGACCGTGGCGCTTGCCCAGGCGCAGGCCGAGGTGGTCCAGCGGATTGCGGTTCGCGGCAATGAGCGGATCGAGCAGGCCACTGTGCTGTCCTACCTGCCGATTCAGCCGGGCGACCGGGTTGACGCGGCCCAGCTCGACCTGGCGCTGAAGGCGCTCTACCGCACCGATCTGTTCGCCGATGTTCGCATCAGCGCCGTGGACGGCGAGGTGATTGTCGAGGTGGTGGAGAACCCCATCATCAACCGCGTGATCTTTGAGGGGAACCGCGGTCTCAAGGAAGACAAGCTGCGGGACGAGGTCACCCTGCGGCCCCGGGGCATCTTCACCCGCGCACGGATCCAGCAGGATGTGCAGCGGATCGTGGAGCTGTATCGGCGGTCGGGTCGGATCTCGGCCAATGTGACGCCAAAGATCGTCGAGCTGCCGCAGAAGCGGGTCGACGTGATCTTTGAGATCGACGAGGGCGCCAAGAGCGGCGTGCTCCGCACCAACTTCATCGGCAATGTGGAGTTCTCGGACAACGACCTGCGCGACGTGATCGTCACGGAGCAGAGCGCCTGGTACAAGTTCTTCACCAGTAACGCGAATTACGACCCAGATCGTCTTGAATTCGATAAGGAACAGCTGCGCGAACACTACCGGAACCGCGGCTTTTACGACTTCCGCGTGGTGTCGGCGATCGCCGAACTGGCCCCTGACAAGAATGGGTTTGTCGTCACCTACACGGTGGAGGAGGGGCCGGAGTACAAGTTCGGCAAGGTCGAGGTCGCCACCGAACTCGAGAAGCTGAACAAGGAAACCCTCGTCCAGATCCTGCCGATCCGCGAAGGCGAAATCTACCAGGACGAACGGATCGAGCAGGCCACCGACACCCTGACCTTCGCCGCCGGCGCCGCCGGCTTCGCCTTCGTCGATGTGCGCCCGCGCTATACGCCGAACCGGGAAACCAAGACGGTCGATGTGACCTTCCAGGTCAACGAAGGGCCACGGGTCTATGTGGAACGCATCGACATCATCGGAAACACCCGGACCCTGGACTATGTGGTCCGGCGCGAGCTGAACCTCGCCGAGGGCGATGCCTACAATCGTGTGCTGGTCGACAGGTCGCGCAACCAGGTCCGGGCTCTGGGCTTCTTCAAGGACGTGAACATCGAGGAGGTCCCCGGGTCGGCGCCTGACCGCACCGGCCTACAGGTGCAGGTCGAGGAGCAGCCGACGGGTGAACTGTCGTTCAGCGCCGGTTACAGCTCAGTCGACCAGCTGATCCTTGATCTCGGCGTCACCGAACGGAATTTCCGTGGCCGTGGCCAGAACGTGCGGGCCCGGGTTTCGGTGGGCTCCCTGCGCCAGCAGGTGGATTTCTCGTTCACCGAACCGCGCTTCATGGGCCGCGACCTGGGCGCCGGTGTCGACCTCTATTCCTACCGCTATGACCTGACCGACTTCTCGGCCTACCGCACCAACACCATCGGCGGCGGTGTGCGGCTCGGCTTCCCGCTCACCCTCAATGCGCGGGCGTCGGCCCGATACACCCTGCGTCGTGACGAGGTCGAGATTCCGGCCTCGTTCTGCGATCCCGCCGCGCCCGTGGTGTCGATCTCGCTCTGCCAGCAGCGGGGATCCTATACGACGTCCCTGGTGGGCTATGGCGTGCGCCTGGACCGCCGGAACGACCCGATCAATCCGACCCGTGGATTCTACACCGCGCTGAATCAGGACCTCGCCGGTGTCGGCGGCGATGTGAACTATCTGAAGACGGAGCTCGAGGGCGGGATCTACTACGGCTTCTCGCCGAGCTTCATCCTCAGCGCCACCGGATCGGCGGGCTATGTGGACGGCTGGAACGGCGACACCGTCCGGATCAACGAGCGGTTCTACAAGGGCGGCAACAGCTTCCGGGGCTTCGAGACCGCCGGCATTGGCGCCCGTGACCTGAACTCCAGCCGCGGCGACGCGCTGGGGGGCAAGGCCTACGCCATCGGATCGGTGGAATTGACGGTGCCAACCTTCCTGCCGGAACAGTACGGCGTGAAGGCGGCGGTCTTCTCCGACTTCGGCACCTTGGGTATGCTCGACGATGAGGATAAGCTGACCGTGGCAGGCGCCGTCGACCCGAACATCGTCGATGACCTCTCGCTGCGGGCCTCTGCCGGCGTCAGCATCTTCTGGCGTTCGCCCATGGGTCCGATCCGCTTCGACTTCAGCCAAGTTTTGGCCAAAGAAGATTACGATAAGACCGAAACCTTCCGGTTCTCCACCTCAACTAGGTTCTGATTTCATGACCACCAAAACCCTCGCCGCCGGCCTCTCCGCCGCGGTGTTCGCGCTCGCGCTCGCCCCGGGCGCGCAGGCCCAGCAGGCGCCCGCCGCCCCGCAGGTCTCCCACGGCGCCGCCATTGCGGGGGTCTGTGTGATGTCGCTTGATGGCGCCATTGGCGGCTCCACCGTGGGCCAGTACGTCCAGACCCGCCTTCAGCAGATCGCCACCCAGGTGGAAGCCGAACTGAAGGCTGAAGAGACGGCCATCACCAATGAGGCCCAGGCGATCGAAACCGGCCGCGCCGGCTTGTCTCAGGACGCTTTCGACAAGCGCCGCGCTGACCTTCAGGTGCGGGTGAACGCGTTCCAGCGCAAGGCCACCCTGCGTGAGCGCGAACTGGCCGTGACTCAGCAGAAGGCCATCGCCCGCGTCGGGCAGGAGATGGAGCCGCTGATCCGCCAAGTCTATCAGCAGCGGCAGTGCGCCATGCTGGTGAACCGCGACGCCCTGCTGCTCTCCAACCCGCAGATGGACGTCACCGCGGCCGTTGTGACCGCCCTCAACGGGAAGATCACCCAGTTCGCTTTCGATCGTGAACGGCTGGACCAGCAGGCCGCAGGCGCCCAGACTAACCGCTAAGCCAGCGACTCGCCCAAGGGGCGCGGGTTGCGCCTGGAATCCAAATGCCTGACCCGCGCTTCTTCGAGGACCTCGGTCCCTTAACCCTGTCCCGCCTCGCCGAGGTCGCCCGCGCCGAGGTCGCGCCGGGCGTTGATGGCGCCCGGGAGGTCAACGCTGTCGCCGTGCTCGCCAGGGCTACGGCCGGAACCGTCACCTTCCTGTCCGATCCCAAGCGGGCTCCCGAACTGGCGTCGATCCGGGCGACCGCCTGCTTCGTCCATCCCCGTTTGGCGGCGTCCGTCGCCCCCGGGTGCGCGGCCCTGCTGACCACGGCGCCCCAGGCGGCCTACGCTTTGGCGGCGAACGCCCTCCATCGCCCCCGGCGCAACAGCGTTGACGTGATGGTTTCCCCCCACGCGGCGTTGGAACCTGGGGTCCGAGTCGAGCCTGGCGCCATCATCGGTGACGGCGCCCAGATCGGGGCCCGGACGATCATCGGGGCCGGCGCTGTCATCGGGCCAGGCGTGACCATCGGCCGGGATTGCGAGATCGGCGCCCGCGCCACGGTGACCTTTGCCGTGATCGGCGACCGGGTGAAGATCCTGGCCGGCGCGATGGTCGGCGAGGCCGGCTTCGGCGCCACCGTGGGCGCCGGCGGATTGATCGACATTCCACAGCTCGGCAGAGTGATCCTTCAGGATGGTGTGACCGTGGGCGCTGGCGCCTGCGTCGACCGCGGCGCTTTCGAAGACACTGTCATTGGTGAGAACACCAAGATCGACAACATGGTGCAGATCGCCCACAACGTCCGCATCGGGCGCAACTGCGCCATCGCCGCCCAAACGGGTATTTCGGGCAGTGTGACCGTCGGCGATGGGGTGCAGTTCGGTGGCCGGGCCGGCGTGGCCGATCACCTGATCATAGGTGAGGGGGCCCGTGTCGCCGCCGCCGCCGGGGTCATGCGCGACATCCCCGCCGGAGAAACCTGGGGCGGATTCCCCGCTCGCCCCCTCAAGAAATGGATGCGCGAGGTTGCGTGGCTCTCGAAGATGGCTGCGCGTCGCGGAAATGGAGCAGGCGCATGAGCCGCAAGGCGCCGGTGAACGAGAACCCCACCGAGATCGACATCACTGAGGTTCTGCGACGGATTCCACACCGCTATCCCTTCCTGCTGGTCGACCGTGCTGAGGACTACAAGCCCAGCGAGTCGATCGTCGGGATCAAGTGCGTGACCTTCAATGAGCCCTTCTTCGCCGGGCACTTCCCCGAATACCCGGTGATGCCCGGGGTTCTGATCGTCGAGGCCCTGGCCCAGACCGGCGCCGTGCTGATGTCCAAATCGCTGGACGTGGACGTGGCCGGGAAGACCATCCTTTTCATCTCGCTCGACAACTGCCGGTTCCGGCAGCCTGTCCGCCCCGGCGATGTGCTGCGGATGCCGGTGGAAGTGGTCAAGCACCGCGGCGACCTGTTCAAGTTCAAGGGGCGCGCCATGGTCGGCGACAAGGTTGCGGCCGAGGCCGAGTTCGCCGCCATGGTGGTGGCCACGCAATGAGCGTCGAAATTCATCCCACCGCGATCATCGCCTCTGGGGCCGAGCTGGGCGAGGGGGTCCGGATCGGGCCCTATTCGATCATTGGCGAGCACGTGAAGATCGGCCCGCGCACCCAGTTGCTCTCTCATGTCGTGGTCGAGGGACACACGACCATCGGGGCGGACTGCATGGTTCGCAACTTCGCCAATCTGGGCGGGCCGCCGCACCACACGGGCTACAAGGGTGAGCCTACCGAACTGGTTATCGGTGACCGCAATCGGCTTTGGGAACATGTCACCATGCACATCGGCACCCCCGATGGCGGCGGTGTCACGCGCGTGGGCGACGACGGCATGTATATGGCCACCAGCCATGTGGGCCATGATTGCACGGTCGGAAACAACGTCGTTCTGGCGCACTCGGCCACCCTGGGCGGTCATGTGGATGTCGGCGATTTCGTCATGGTCAGCGGTCTGGCGGCGGTGCACCAGCACTGCCGGGTCGGACGCTATTCATTCATCGGCGGCCTTGCGGCGGTGACGAAGGACGTCATCCCCTATGGCCTGGTGTGGGGAAACCACGCGCACCTGGAGGGCCTGAACCTCGTCGGCCTCAAGCGCCGGAACTTCTCCCGGGAAACGATCGCCGAGCTGCGCTCGGCCTACCGGCTGCTCTTCGCCGAAGAGGGCACTTTCCAGGAGCGGATCGACGACGCCATGGCCACCTTCGGCCATAGCGCCCCGGTGATGGAGATCATCGACTTTATCCGCGCCGAGGCCAATCGGCCGCTCTGCCTGCCGGAGCGGGAGGTCTAGAGTCTTGTCCAGGCTTGGCCTGATCGCGGGTGGCGGCGGCCTTCCGGTGGAGATCGCCGCGGCCTGTGAGCAGGCTGGCCGGCCGCTGTTTGTCATCCGGCTGAAAGGGTTTGCTGGCCCCGAGCTGGCGGGCTTTGCCGGGGCCGATATTGGTATCGCCGAACTGGGCAAGTGCATCCGCGCGCTCAAGGGGGCAGGGTGCGAGGCGATCTGCTTCGCCGGACAGGTGAACCGGCCCGATTTCGCCGCGCTGCGCCCCGATGTGCGAGGCCTGAAGGCGCTTCCCGGTCTGATAGCCGCAGCGCGTCACGGGGATGACGGCCTGTTGCGCGCCCTGTTGCAGGAGTTCGAGAAGGAGGGCTTCCGCATCGAGGGCGCCGACGAGGCCATGGGCGATCTTCGCCTGCCGCTGGGTGTGCTCGGACGGATCGCCCCGGACGCGCGGCACCAGGCTGACATTGTCCGGGCCCTCCATGTGGCCCGCGAACTCGGGCGCATGGATATCGGTCAGGGCGCTGTGGTCTGCGAAGGCCTGGTGCTCGCCGTCGAGGCTCAAGAGGGCACCGACGCCATGCTGCGCCGTGTCTCTGAGCTACCCAACGCATTGCGTGGGAGCCCGGAGGCCCTGCGCGGCGTATTGGCTAAGGCCCCCAAGCCGATCCAGGAGACCCGCGTCGACCTGCCGACCATCGGTCTGGCCACGATCCAGAGGGCGGCGAGGGCTGGGCTGGCTGGCGTCGTCGGCGAGGCTGGACGTCTGCTCGTGCTGGATCGTAGCGCCCTGATCGAGCTGGCTGATGACCTGGGTCTGTTCGTGCTGGGCGTTGATCCCGAGGCGTCATGAGCCAGCCCCTCTGCATCATGCTGGTGGCCGCGGAAGCCTCCGGCGATGACCGCGGGGCGGAACTGATGGCCGCCCTCAAGCGCCATCTGGGGCGAGATGAGGTCAGATTTGTCGGCCTCGGCGGCGAGCGGATGGCGGCTGAGGGCCTCTCCAGTCCCTTCGACATGTCCGAGCTGTCCATTCTCGGCCTGCTTGAAGGGCTCATGGCCTATCGCCGGGTGGTGCGGCGCGCCGACGAGATGGCCGCCCTGGCGCGGCGGGAACGCCCGGATATCGCCATCCTGATCGATTCCTGGGGCTTCACGTTGAGGGTGGCGCAGCGGCTGAAGGCGCAGACACCCGAGATGCCAGTCGTCAAATATGTCGCGCCACAGGTCTGGGCGTCCCGTCCAGGACGGGCGGCCGTTCTGGCCAAAACCGTCGATCACCTCCTGTCCATCCACACCTTCGACGCGCCCTTCTTCGAGAAGGTCGGGCTGCCCACCACCTTTGTCGGGAACAGCACCCTCAGTCTCGATCTCAGCGCTGCAGACCCCGCCGGACTGCGCCGACGGCTGGCCATCGCCCCGGACGCCCCGGTGCTGATCGTTCTACCGGGGAGCCGTCGCAGCGAGATCGAGCGGGTGATGCCGCCGTTCGAGGACGCTGTGGCCCTGCTCAAGGCCGCGCGCCCGGATCTGCAGGTGATCGTGCCCGCCGCCGCAACAGTTGCTGATACGGTCCGGGCGAGGGTGGCCGGCTGGCCCCATCGCGCCCATGTCGTCGAGGGCGAGGCTGACCGCCACGCCGCCATGAAGGCCGCCACGGTGGCTCTGGCCTGCTCCGGCACGGTGACGACAGAGTTGGCGCTGGCGGGCGTGCCCATGGTGGTGGGCTATCGCCTGGGGCCCGTCACCTACACGATCCTGAAGCGCCTGATCCGCACGGACTATGTGACGCTCTTCAACATCGCCGCCCAGGAATTCGTCGCGCCTGAGTTGATCCAGGGGGCCTGCAATGGTCCGGCCCTGGCCCGGGAAGTGGCGTTACGGCTCGACAATGCGGATCTGCGCCAAGCGCAGGTTGCCGCCCAGGACGCAGCCCTGGACAAAATGGGACGCGGCGGCCCCGATCCCTCGGAGGCCGCCGCGCTGGCCGTTCTGAAAATCCTGGGTCGAAGCGGGGCTTAGCCGCGCTTGTCGACCGAGGTGTAGTCCCGCTGAGCCGCGCCGGTATAGATCTGACGCGGGCGCCCGATCTTCTGCGACGGGTCCTCGACCATTTCCTTCCACTGGGCGATCCAGCCGACCGTCCGCGCGAGTGCGAACAGCACGGTGAACATTTCCGGCGGGAAGCCGAGCGCCCGCAGGGTGATGCCCGAATAGAAGTCCACGTTCGGATAGAGCTTCCGCTCGACGAAGTAGGGGTCGTTGAGCGCGATCTTCTCGAGCTCCATGGCCACCTTCAGCAGCGGGTCGTCGGTGTTGCCAACCTCGGCCAGAACTTCATGGCAGGTGGCCTGCATGACCTTGGCGCGGGGATCGTAGTTCTTATAGACCCGATGGCCGAAGCCCATCAGCCGGTAACGGCGGTCCTTCACGCCCTGAACGTACTCGGGGATGTTCTCCACCGAACCGATCTCGGCCAGCATGTTGAGCGCCTCTTCGTTGGCGCCCCCATGGCTGGGGCCCCACAGGCAGGCGATGCCGGCGGCGATGCAGGCGAACGGATTGGCGCCCGACGAACCGGCTAGGCGGACGGTCGAGGTGGACGCGTTCTGCTCGTGATCGGCGTGCAGGATGAAGATGCGGTCCATGGCCCGGGTCAGGACCGGGTTCGGCTTCCAGTCCTCGGCCGGGACCGAGAAGCACATCCGCAGGAAGTTCTCCGCATAGGACTCGTCGTTGCGCGGATGCACGAACGGCTGGCCCTTGGAGTATTTGAAGGCCCGCGCGGCGATCGTCGGCATCTTGGCGATCATGCGGTGGGCCGAGATCATCCGCTGCTGCGGATCATCGATATTGGTGCTGTCGTGATAGAAGGCCGACAGGGCGCCGACCGCGCCGACCATGATGGCCATCGGGTGGGCGTCACGGCGGAAGCCCGCGAAGAACCGGTCGAACTGCTCGTGCAACATCGTGTGGTAGGTGATGTTGTGGTCGAACTCGGCGAACTGGCTCGCAGTGGGCAGTTCGCCGTGCAGCAGCAGATAGCAGACTTCCAGGAAGCTCGACTTCTCGGCCAGCTGGTCGATCGGGTAGCCGCGGTGCAGCAGGATGCCGGCGTCACCGTCAATATAGGTGATCTTGCTCTCGCAGCTGGCCGTCGACGTAAACCCTGGATCGTAGGTGAAGACATCGGCCTCGGCGTAGAGTTTGCGCACGTCGACCACGTCCGGACCCGTCGTACCCTTCAAGATGGGTAGTTCGACGGATTTGGCGCCGATGCTGATCTTCGCCGTATCGCCCATGCCATCCCCTTTCAATGAGTAGGAATTAAAACGTCTGTTCGCTTGGCCTTATAACGGTTTACGCAGCGGGCGAAAGCGCGTCGTGGAGGCGGCCCAGGCTTTCGTCACGTCCAAGCGCCGTCAGGGCGCCGGCGAGGTCGGGGGCAGAGGCTGCGCCAGCCAGGCAGATTCGCAGGGCGGCGCCGAATTTCCCGATCCCGACGCCTTCGTTCTCGGCGAAAGCCCGGATCTCAGCCTCGAGGGCGGGGACATCCCAGGCGCTGGTCGCCGCGAGCCGATCCCGCAGCCGACCCAGGCGCGCGCGGGTTTCGTCGGTGAGCAGGCCGGCGGCCTTTTCGGGCATGGCCAGGGGCCGCTGCGCCAGGACGAAGACGGTCGAATCAGCCAGGTCCAGCAGCGTCTTGGCGCCGTCGCGGACCAGCGGAATGGCGCGTTCGAGCACCGGCCGCAGGTCTGCCGGGACCTTGAAATCGCGGCTTTCGTGGATGCCCGTCACCAGATCGGCGAGGCGTCCGATCTCGGCCTGGCGGATGTAGTGGTTGTTGATGTGGTTGAGCTTGGCCCAGTCGAGCCGGGCAGGCGCGCTCACCACATCGACGATGTCGAACCAGCTGATCGCCTGCTCATCGCTGAAGATTTCGTCGTCCCCATGGCCCCAGCCCAGACGAGCCAGATAGTTGCGCATGGCCTCGGGCAGGTAGCCCATCGAGTCGAATTCGCTCACCGCTTGCGCGCCATGGCGCTTGGAGAGCTTGGCGCCGTCGGGGCCGTGGATCAGAGGCAGGTGCGCCCAGACCGGAACCTCCCAGCCGAGCGCCTTGTAGATCAGGGTCTGCCGGGCGGCGTTGTTGAGATGGTCGTCGCCACGAATCACATGGGTCACCCCCATGTCGTGGTCATCAACGACGACGGCGAGGTTGTAGGTGGGCGAGCCGTCTGTGCGCAGCAGGATCAGGTCATCCAGATCCTTGTTCTGGAATCGGATATCGCCCTTCACCTTGTCGGCCACGACGGTGTCGCCGGTCAGCGGACTCTTCAGGCGCACGACAAAAGGTCGATCAGGGGCGTCATTCGGTGTGATGTCGCGCCAGGGGGAGCGAACGACTCGGCCCTCGGCCCGGGCGGTCTCGCGCTCGGCCTCTAGTTCTTCAGCGGTCATGTAGTCGCGATAGGCCTCGCCCCGGGCCAGCAGGTCATCCACAGCGGCCCGGTGGCGGTCGGCGCGGGCGGCCTGAAAGACCGGCGGCTCGTCAGCTTCCAAGCCTAGCCACTTCATGCCTTCGAAGATGACCTCGACGGCGGCCTCGGTGGAGCGCTCCCGGTCGGTGTCCTCGACGCGCAACAGGAACTTGCCGCCGGTGTGGCGCGCATAAAGCCAGTTGAAAAGCGCCGTACGAGCCGTGCCAATGTGCATGGAGCCAGTGGGCGAGGGGGCGATCCGGGTGACGACGGGACGGTCGGGCATCGAGGTCGGGGGTCTTGAGGTGTCGCAGGCCGGCGGGATCGCCGGGCGATGGGGCCGGCGTCTTAGCACGCGCCTGTCCAGCCCTCCTAGTGTGCGGGACCTTCTCGGCGCCCTTGGCCGCCAGTTGGTCGACCAGGCCGATCGCTGGAGCCTGTGGACGCCGGTGGCGTTTGGCGTCGGCTGCGCCATCTATTTCACCCTGGGCCGTGAGCCGCTGACCTGGGTCGCCTTCGGGGCCCTGGGGGTGGCGATGGCGCTGCTGGCGGCGGCGCGGCGGCTGCCGGTGAGCCGGGAGACGGCGCTCGTCCTGATCCTCGCCGCCTTCGCCCTGGCTGGGTTTTCCACAGCCAAACTCCGCACCCAGGCGGTGGCTGGGCCTGTCGTCCCGGTCCTGAGCGGTCCGGCCCATGTGGAAGGCTGGGTGGTCGATGTCGCAAGCCCGGGCCAGAGCGGCGGCAGCCGCATTATCGTCGCCCCGACCCATATCGAGGGGCTGGCCCCTGAGGCCACCCCCACGCGACTGCGCCTGACCCTTCGTGACGTCGTCCCGCCGGCGCCGGGCACGGCGGTGCGCGTGCTGGCCCTGGTGAACCCGCCCCCACCGCCGGCGAGCCCGGGGGGTTACGACTTCGCCCGCGACGCCTTCTACGAGAGCATAGGCGGGGTGGGCTTTGCGCTGACGCCGCCCCAGGGCGTCACCCTGGCGCCTCCGCCGGCCCGGCTGGTCCTGGATATGCGGATCAACGCCGCGCGTTGGCGACTGGCGCAACAGATCGTGGCCAGCATGGGGCCCGAGACCGGCGGTCTCGCCGCGGCCATGGTGATGGGCAACCAGGCCTTCATTCCGCCGGACCAGCTGGAGGACATGCGCGCCTCCGGGCTCGCCCATCTGATCTCCATCTCCGGGCTGCACATGGCGATTGTGGGCGGGTTCGTCTTCGCCGCGGTGCGCGCCGGCGCTGCGGCCTGGCCGTGGCTGGCGCTACGGGTGTCCAGCAAGAAGGTGGCCGCCGTCCTCGGATTGGCCGCGGTCGGGTGCTACCTTGTGGTTTCTGGCGCGCCAGCCCCGGCCGAACGGGCGGCGATCACCGCCTCGGTCGCCTTCGCCGCCGTGATCTTTGACCGACGGGCCATCAGCCTGCACGGCCTGGCGCTCGCCGCCCTGATCGTCATGCTGATCCATCCTGAGGCGGTCACCGAGCCCGGTTTTCAGATGTCGTTTGCGGCCACGGCCGCCCTGGTGGCGCTCGCCGAAGCCTGGCCGCAGGCCATCCGTGAGATCAGCGCGCCCTGGCCGATCCGCCTGGCGCAGACCGCCATGACCTGGCTTGCCGCGAGCCTTGCGGCGAGTTTCGTCGCAGGCATGGCCACCGGCCCGTTCGCCCTGCAGCATTTCAACCGGATGGCCACCTATGGCCTGGCGGCCAACCTGGCGGCCTCTCCGATTTCGTCCTTCCTGATGATGCCCAGCCTTGCCATCGGCGCGGCTCTAACGCCCCTGGGCCTCGGCGATCTGCCGTTGATGGTGTCGGGTTGGGGGATCGCAGCCATCACCTGGGTCGCCCAGGCGGCGGCCGAGGCCCCTGGCGCCAATTTGCTGGTGCCCAGCGCCCCCGCCTGGGCGCTGCCCAGCGCCTTCCTGGGCATTCTCTGGATGTGTCTCTGGCGGGGGTGGGTGCGTTGGCTGGGCCTGCCCTTCGCCCTGGCTGTGAGCCTCGCGCCCAGGCCTGAGTCGCCGACCGTCTGGATCGCCGCTGACGGGGCGCAGGTGGCGGTGCGGCAGGCCGGCGAGGCCGTTCTGCTGCGGCCGGAGGTCAAGCGTTTCGCCGCGGAGCGCTGGGCGCAGCGCCACGGGCTTGTCGCCAGCGCAGACGAAGCGCCGCGGGATGAGATGTTCGTCTGCGATCGTTGGACCTGTCGCCCGCAGCCTGAGGCCCCGGTCTCCGTCGCCGCCTACTGGAGCCGAAAGGTCCCTGATGCCGAGACCCTGGCCACACTCTGCGCCTCAGCCGAACTGGTCATCGTCAGGCCGTCCCTCGCCCAGGACCCTTGTCCCGGTCGGATCGTGCTCAGTGGCGCCGACTTCGCCCAGGGTGGTTCAGTGGAGCTGAGCCAGGGGAAGGATGGGGTCTTGCGCGCCCGCTGGGCCCAGGACCTGCGCGGTCATCGGCCCTGGAGTTGGAGCCCTAGTGGTAACGCCGAATGAGGCCGACGAGACGCCCCTGCACCGCGACCTGATCGGGACCGAAGATGCGGGTTTCGTAGGCTGGATTTGCGGCTTCCAGTGCGATGGAGGCGCCCTTGCGACGTAGCCGTTTCAAGGTGGCTTCCTCGCCCATCACCAGGGCGACCACGATCTCCCCGGAGTTGGCGGAGTCGGCGCGCCGGATCACCACATAGTCGCCGTCCAGAATGCCGGCGTTGATCATCGAGTCGCCCTGGACCTCGAGCACGAAGTGTTCGCCAGCCCCCAGCATGGATTCGGGCACATGCAGGCGATCCCGTTCCTGCTGGATGGCCTCGATGGGCGTGCCGGCCGCGATCTTGCCGAGCACCGAGAGCTCCCGCGTGTCGTTGGCCGCAGCGACCGCAGGGGCCGAATCTCCAGGCGTGACGAGTTGTGGTTTGAACGCCTGTCGCCCCTTGGGTGGGGCGGATGTCGTCGCTTCCTGGGGCAGTTTCACCACCTCAAGCGCGCGAGCCCGATGTGGCAGGCGCCGCAGGAAGCCTCGTTCCTCAAGCGCGGTGATCAGCCGATGGATGCCGGACTTGGACGCCAGGTCCAGGGCTTCCTTCATCTCGTCGAAGGAGGGCGAGACGCCGGTTTCCTTGATCCGCTCATGGATGAACATGAGCAGTTCGTGCTGCTTACGGGTCAGCATGGGTCTTCCCAACCTTGAGAACAAAGCGCAAACGTTAGCGATGTTCTCTAGGCGTTCTATCTTAATGTCAAGTTACCGCCCTGGAAGCGTCGGCGCGCCGGCGATCGGGCGTCACGGGGCCGCGTAGTTCAGCGGCAGGGTCGTAGGATAGGTGGCCAGAAAGCGTTCTGCGACAAAGTGCAGGACGATGTCCGGTTGCTCGCGCCTGATGATCTCGGCGAGCACATCGCCTTCATGCCAGACATAGACCGAGCGGGAGAAGTGCTCGGCCAGAAAGGGGATCGAATCGGTCGCCGTGGAATCACGGAAGACGACCGCCCGCGGCAGGGCCGAATCGGCGATCTCGTAGATCAGCATTTCCCGACCATGGAAGCCGGCCTCATCCTCGGGCGTCAGAGGCACGCGTTTGGCCCTCACCAGGGCCTCGTCCATATTGTACTTGATCGTGATTTCCAGCATGGCTCGCCAGCGACCGTAATCGGCGTCGATGTCGAACTCAGGCCTCTGGGTCTCATCGAGCTGCACGAACACATCGCCTTCGAATCCGGCTCGCGCTGGTAGCAGTTCGCTTGAGGTGATGGCCGGTCGCGTGCAGACGCCGGCCTTGTCGAGGGTCTCGACCACGAACCTGTAGAGCAGATAGCCGCCTAGCCAGTTCACGTGGGTGTCGCCACGGAAGTAGAGGAAGCCCAGCCGCTTCATCCTCTCGAACCACGGTTGCAGGTAGCTGACCTGCGCCGGGAAGGCGCTGGCCATCCAGGTGGCGGGCCGGCCGGGGTCGGACCTGAGCTCCGCCAAGCCCATCGGCAGGTATTCCTGATAGGCGACGCTCTTCTCGGGCGTGATGAACATCAGGTAGGGGGTCGGCGCCAGAGCCTCGAGCCGCGCCTTCAATATGGCGGCGACCTGATCGCGTTCACGCCGGGTCCATCGGGTGATCCCGAACTGCCAGGGCAGAAAGTCATTGGTGTCGTTGACCAGGAAGACCCAGCCCCCGGGCGCGGCGAGCGCCTTGCCGGGCTGGCGAGCCTTGGCGGCCGCCACGCGGCGGGCGGCCTTGCGCCGCCAGATCACGACATCAGATCGCGAACGGCGGCGGTCACGTCAGCCTGACGCATCAGGCTTTCCCCGACCAGCATCGCCCGGGCGCCGGCGGCGGACAGGCGTCGAACGTCGGCCGGGCCTGTGATGCCGCTCTCGGTGACCAGCAGGGCGTCGGCCGGCGCGAGGGCGGCGAGGCGTTCGGTTGTCGCCAGATCGGTTTCGAAGGTGCGCAGGTTGCGATTGTTCACCCCCACGAGATCCGCGCCCATCCGGCCGGCGCGGGCCATCTCGTCCTCGTCATGCACCTCGACCAGAGCGTCCATGCCGAGCCGGCGGGCCTCGGCCAGCAGCTCACTGGCCAGGACGTCATCGACCATCGCCAGGATGATCAGGATGGCGTCGGCGCCCAGGGCGCGGGATTCGGCGACCTGCCAGGGGTCCACCAGAAACTCCTTGCGCAGGGCCGGCAGGCTGACCGCCTCCCGGCCAGCGGTGAGATAGCCGTCGGCGCCCTGGAAGCTCGGCCCGTCCGTCAGGATCGACAGGCAGGCTGCGCCCCCGGCCTCGTAGGCCTTGGCCAAGGCGGGCGGATCGAAGTCTGCGCGGATCAACCCCTTGGACGGCGAGGCCTTCTTGATCTCGGCGATCAGGGCCAGGCGCCCAGGCCTGTGGGCCGTCCTCAGGGCGTTCAGAAAGCCACGGGGCGGGGAGGGCGCCTTCGCCGCCGCCTCCACCTCGGCCTGGGTCCGCTCACGTTTGCGGCTCGCCACTTCGTCGCGCTTGTAGGCGGCGATCTTGTCCAGCACGTCGCTCATGAGGCGGTGATCTCGCAAAGCTTGTTCAGGGCGCTCAGGGCGCGACCGTCGTCCAGAACCTGTCTGGCCAACTCGACGCCTTCGCGGAGAGTCTCGACCCGCTCGCCCACCAGGAAGGCGGCCGCGGCGTTCAGCGCGACGATATCGCGATAGGCCCCAGTCTCGCCTTCCAGGAGACGACGCAGAGCCTCAGCGTTGGCCTCCGGCGCCCCGCCCGTCAGGTCGGAGAGGGCGGCCCTGGGCAGGCCCACGGCCTCGGGGGAGATGGTGAACAGGCGCACCTGCCCATCCTTCCATTCGGCCACCTGGGTCTCGCCCGTGGTTGTCATCTCGTCCATGCCGGCCCCATGGACCACCCAGGCGCGCTCAGCGCCCAGGCCGCCCAGCACGCGGGCGAGGGGTTCGACCCAGCGCTCGGAAAACACGCCTAGCACCTGACGCTGAGCGCCGGCGGGATTGCTCAGGGGCCCCAGGAGGTTGAACAGGGTGCGGAAGCCAAGCTCAGCCCGGATCGGCGAGACATGTTTCATTGCGCCATGGTGGACCTGGGCGAACAGGAAGCAGAGGCCGGCCTCATCCAGGGCGCGCAACTGCTGCTCACGACCAGCGGTAATGTTGACGCCCAGTGCGGCGAGCACATCGGCTGCGCCGGACCGGGAGGAGAGCGCCCGGTTGCCATGCTTGGCCACCTTCAGCCCGCCGCCGGCCGCCACGAAGGCCACCGCGGTGGAGATGTTCAGGGTGTGCAGGCCATCGCCGCCGGTCCCGCACACATCGATCACCTGATAAGGGTGATCCAGGTTGATGGCGGCCTCGCGCATAGCCCGGGCGCTAGCGGTGATCTCGCCGACCGTCTCGCCGCGCATGCGCATGGCGGTCAGGGCTGCGGCGATCTGGGCCGGAGTCGGCTCACCGCGCAGGCAGGCGGCGAAGAAGACCTGGGCGTCTTCCTCAGAAAGCGTCGCGCCATCCGCCAGGCGGGCGAGAAGCGGCTTGAAGGCCTCGGACATGGGGAAGCCTCAGGCCGGGCTCAGGCGCTTTGCGCCGGCCAGGTCCAGGAAGTTGGACAAGAGGGCGTGGCCGCCTTCGGTGGCGATGGACTCGGGATGGAACTGAACCCCGAAGATCGGCCGGCTCACATGCTGCAGGCCCATGACCTCGCCATCCTCGGTCCAGGCGGTGATCTCCAGCACCTCAGGCATGGTTTCGCGGCGGACCGACAGGCTGTGATAGCGGGTGGCGGTGAAGGGGTTGGGCATGCCGGCGAAGACGCCCTTGCCGGTGTGATGCATGGGGCTGGTCTTGCCGTGCATCAGGCTGGCGGCCCGGATGACCTCGCCCCCGAAGGCCTGGCCGATGGCCTGGTGCCCCAGGCAGACCCCAAGAATCGGCAGGTCTTGCGGCGCCTTGGCCAGCAAATCCAGGCAGACGCCGGCCTCATTGGGGGTGCAGGGGCCAGGCGACAGAAGCACGCCCTCGGGCTTCAGCGCGATCGCCTCTTCGGCGCTCAGCGCATCATTGCGGTGGACCAGCGTTTCGGCCCCAAGCTCGTTCAGATAGTGGACGAGGTTGTAGGTGAAGCTGTCGTAGTTATCGACGACCAGGATCATGCCATTCCTCTAGAGCGGGTTCCGATATCTGGGAACCGGTTATCGGACGAAAGCTCGCCGCAGCGATAAGCGCCACATTGCATATGGTGTCAGGCGCGCCGATGCTGAACCTCATGTCTCTGACCGATTCCGCCCTGGATCCCGACGCCATCGCCCAGGCCAGACGCCTTCTGGCCCCTGAGATGAAGAAGGAGCGTCTTTGGCCCGTGGTCGCAGCGGCGGCCTTCGCGGCCGTGGCCGCCTTGGCCCTGGCCGGCGCGATGATCACCGCGCCCCCCGTGGTCAGCCAGCCCATGATCGATACAGAGGCCGAAGCGGCGCAGCCCGTCCTCTAGACGAAGCGCCAGGCGTCCTCCGCCGCACGGCGCAGGGCGCGGGCCTTGTGCAGGGTCTCGTCATACTCGGCGTCCGGATCGGAGTCGGCCACCACGCCGCCGCCGGCCTGGATGTACATCTGGCCGTCCTTGAAGCAGGCGGTGCGCAGGACGATGCAGGTGTCCACTGAGCCGTCGGCGCCGAAATAGCCCACCGCGCCAGCATAGGCGACGCCGCGCTTTTCGATTTCCAGCTCGTCGATGATCTGCATGGCCCGAACCTTAGGCGCCCCGGACAGGGTGCCGGCCGGCAGGGCGGCCATCAGCACGTCCACCGGATCGACCCCTTCGGGGGCGTCCCCCTCAACATTGGAGACGAGGTGCATGACGTGGCTGTAGCGCTCCACGAAGAAGGAGTCGGTGACCCGAACCGCCGGGCCCTTGGCGCGGGGCGTCTCGGCGTTCCGGCCCGGCTGACGCAACATGGCGACGCGGCCCACATCGTTGCGACCAAGATCCAGCAGCATCAGGTGCTCCGCCCGCTCCTTGGGATCGGCGATAAGTTCCTGCTCGAGGGCGAGGTCCTCTTCCGGCGTCGCACCGCGGGGGCGGGTGCCGGCGATGGGGCGGATGGTGATCTTGCCATCCCGCAGACGGACCAGGATCTCCGGACTTGAGCCCGCCAGCTGGAAGTCGCCGAAGTTCAGATAGAACAGGAAGGGCGACGGATTTGTCCGCCGCAGCGACCGGTACAGCGCCAGGGGATCCAGCGGAAAGGGCGCCCGGAACCTGTGGCTGGGCACCACCTGGAAGATATCGCCGGCCCGGATGTAGGCCTTCGCTTTCTCGACGATCTCCCGATAGGTCTCACGGCTCACCGGCGTCGTGAAGGCGTCCGGGGTCGCGACGCCCTGACCGGTGAGGCCTGGTGCGGGACGGCGGAGGTCCTCGCGCACAGCCTCAAGCCGGGCCTTGGCGGCGGCATAGGCGGCCTCCGCCGACGCGGCGCCCGGACGCACCGTCGTGGCCAGGATGATCTCCTGCCCGATGGCGTCGAAAATGGCGACGATGGACGGCCGGGTCATGATCCCGTCGGGCAAGCCCAGCGGGTCGGGATTGATATTGGGCAGACGCTCCACCAGCCGGACCATGTCGTAGCCCAGGGCGCCGAAGACGCCGGCCACCATGGGCGGCAGGCCCTTGGGGATTTCCAGCCGGGCGCTGGCGACGAGGTCACGCAGGGAGTCGAGGGTCGACGCCGCCTGAGCCGTGAAGCGACCAGCCGCGATGTCGTCGCCCTCGGCGATCTCGGCGACCTGGCCTCTACACCTCCAGACCAGATCCGGCTTGAGGGTGATCACCGAATACCGCCCGCGCCAGGCGCCGCCCTCCACCGACTCGAACAGGAAGGCGTAGGGCTGGCCCTGGGCGATCTTGAGATAGGCCGAGACCGGCGTCTCCAGATCATCAATCAGGCGGGTCCAGACCACCTGGGCCGCGCCCGACTCATAGCGGACGGTGAAATCGGCGGATTCGGGCTCCAGGCTCACTCGGCGGATTCCTTCGCGGCCGGCGCGCCAGCGGCGGCCTTCGGCTCGGGGACCTCGGGGTCGAGGCCCAGGACAGCACGGGCCCGGCCCTCGTCCACGCGGACCTTGACCTTGTCACGGGCCGCCAGGCTGGAGGCCTCGGCCATATCCCGGAAGAGCGCCATGCTGGCCTGACCGCGGCTGTCCTCCACCGCGCGGGCCACCTGGGTCACATCG
Organism: Caulobacteraceae bacterium; assembly: GCA_027489335.1. GTDB lineage: Bacteria > Pseudomonadota > Alphaproteobacteria > Caulobacterales > Caulobacteraceae > Phenylobacterium. Next base: position 50,483 of record JAIXZX010000010.1, read on the forward strand.
CCCGAACGCACCGCTTCGACCTTTCCGACGATCATGCCGAACTGCACGTCGCGGGCGGTGAAGGCTTCCTGCGGCGCAGCGCCGAAGGCGCGCACCAGGGCGTCTTCCGACAGGCGCTCGCCGGGTTGAGCGGTGGCGCGGCTGAGCCCTGTGGCGCGGATCACCCGGGCGCCGATGGAGCTGGCCGCGGCCTCAAGGGTCTGACCGCCGCGGACGGCTTCGGCAAGCTCGGTGGCCTTGGCCTCCAGGCGGCTGAGCATCTCGCGCTGCATCCAGACCTGGGTGAGCAGCGGACGGACCTCGTCAATGGGCGGCAGGGCCGCCGGGATCACCCGCTCGGCGCGGACCGCGAAATACTCACCCTCGCTCAGCTCCGTGAGATCCGACTCGTCGCCTTCCGAGAGGGCGAAGGCCGTTTCAAGGATTCGAGGTGTCACCCCCTGGACCGGGCGCCCCTCCTGGTCGCGGCCCTGTGCGCTGACCGCGGGCAGGGTGATCACTGTGGCGCCGCCGGCCTGGGCGGCCTCGGCCAGGGTGGCGCCGCCGATGTGCGCCTCCTCATAGGCCTGAGTGCGCTCATAGACCTTCTCGGCGGCCTGATCCTGACGGATTTCGGCCTCGAGCATGGGCCGCACGTCCTCTAGGGTCGGTTCACGGCCAGGGGTGACCGTGACCACCTTGACGACGGACAGGCCAAGGTCGCCGGTGATCGGCTCGCTGACCGCGCCCTGGGCCAGGGCGAAGGCCGCCTCAGCCACCTTGCGGTCGGCGATGGCGCTGCGGGGGCGGGCGTCATAGGTCACCGGCTCGACGCCGAGGTCCTGGGCCACAGCGGCGGGGGCCTCGCCCTGACGCAGCCGCTGGACGATCCGGGCGGCCGTCGCCTGATCCCGCGCCGGGATCTGGACCAGGGTCCGCGTCTCGGGCTGGGACAGGGTGTCACGACGGAAGGCGAAGCGCTCTTCAAGCGCCGCCTGAGTCACAGGCGCCTCCAGATCCTGCGGACGGGGTGCGAAGCGGACCAGCGACAGCACCCGGAACTCCGGCATGCGCAGCTGGTCAGCGTTCTCTTCCATGAAGGCCTGCAGTTGCGCGTCGGTCGGCGCGCCGGGCGCCTCCACCGAGGCAACGCCGACCTGGAAGTAGCCGAGATCGCGTTCTTCCAGGTCCACGAGAGCGGCCAGCGCCCCATAGGCCCGCGGCGCGCGCAGACCGCTGACCAGACCGGACGCGAAGTGCTGTTGAGCGATCTCATCCTCGAGCACCTCGATGAAGCGGTCAGAGGTCAGATTGGTCTCCCCCAGCCGCTGCTCCATCAGGTTCTTGTCGAACCGTCCGCTGATCGGATCAAAGAAGGCGGGGATCTGACGGAGTTGGTCGGCGACAAGATTGTCGCCGGGGCGAAGGCCCATGCGATCAAGCATCTCGGCCAGAGATTCCCGAGTCGCCACCTGCTCCAGCAGGCCGGCGATCACCCCATTGTCCGCCGCCATCTGAGGCGTGATCGGCTGGCCCATCTGCTGCTCAGCTTGCTGGCGCCATTGATCGTACTCCCGACGGAAGTCCTGATCGCTGAAGCTGCGGTCACCCGCCTTCACGACGGAGGAGGAGATCTGCCCCTGAAGGATGTCGGACATGCCGAAGACGGCGAAACTGATGACCAGCAGGCCGATCAGAACAGCCGCCACCCAGGATTTGGCGAAGGCGCGGAAAGCGGTAAGCATGGGAGGACCCTTCCTCGGGCGCGAAGTCCAGAGGGGCGGGTATAGTGGAGGCGGCTTCCCCCCCGCAAGCACGTGACAGCGTCGATCGCTTGGCTTATCGGCCAGACCCATCCCACGGAGAGGCCCAGATGACCCCACCTACCCCCCTGATCGCCGGCAACTGGAAGATGAATGGGACGGGGCAGGCCCTCGGGGAGGCGCGCGCCATAGCCGAGGCCGCCACCGCCGCCGGGGTGCGGCTGGCGCTCTGTCCGCCGGCGACTCTGGTCGAACGGATGAGCCGCGAAACCGCGGGCTCCAAGCTCGAGATCGGCGGTCAGGATTGCCATTCCGAAGCCGCCGGCGCATTCACCGGGGATGTGTCTGCCGAGATGCTGGTAGAGGCCGGCGCGCGTCTGGTGATCCTCGGCCACTCCGAGCGCCGCGCGGGCCATGGCGAAAGTGACGCCACAGTGGCGGCCAAGGTCAGCGCAGCCCTGCGGGTGGGTTTGGAGCCTATCATCTGCGTGGGCGAAACCCGCGCCGAGCGGGAGGAGGGGCGCGCCCTGGCCGTCGTCACCCGCCAGATCCGCGGCTCGCTGCCGGCTGAGCTGTCTGGCAAGGCCTTCACCGTCGCCTATGAGCCCGTATGGGCCATCGGCACAGGGCTGACTCCGACACTTGAGGACATCACCGAGGTTCACCACGCCATCCGTGCGACCCTGAAGGACATGTTCGGGGCGGAGGGCGCGGCGCCAGCCATTCTCTACGGCGGCTCTGTGAAGCCCGGCAACGCCGCGGAAATCCTGGCCCTGCCTGAGGTGGGCGGCGCGCTGGTGGGCGGCGCATCCCTGAAGGCCGCGGACTTCCTGGCCATTGTCGCGGGCGCGCCGAAGGCCTAGCTAGGACCCGGCGCGGCCTGAAAAGCACGCCATCGATCCGCCGCGGCCGCGCTTGGCCCTATGGCCTTGCGGCCTTCGGGATGATAGAGCGCGCGCTTGGTTTTTCGGTGCGGGCGCCCTCCGGGAGCTCCGCGCCCAGACGTTTTGGACTTGTCCATGCTTCTCAGCATTCTGCTCGGTATTCAGATCCTCGTCTGTCTGGCGCTCATCGGCCTCGTGCTGCTGCAGCGCTCAGAGGGCGGCGCGCTTGGCATGGGCGGCGGCGGCTCTGGCAATTTCATGAGCGCACGGGGCGCCGGCGATTTCCTATCGCGCTTCACCTGGATCCTCGGTGGGGTGTTCTTCGCGCTGAGCCTGACCATCACCCTGGTGTCGGGACGCCTCAGCGGCGGCTCCGCCGTCGACCGGCTTGAAATCGAAGCTCTTGATCCGTCGCAGCTGAACACCGCGCCGGTCGCCCCTGCGCCGGCCCTTCCGGCTGAAACGGGGACGGGCAGCCTCGACGCGCCGGCCGCTCAGATCCGCAACCCCTTCCTCGACACCGAGACCGCGCCGGCTGAGGGCGCTGCCCCGGCGGCTCCGGCTCCGGCCACCCCGACGCCCTAACCCGCGTTCTGAAGAAGCCCGCAAGCGGTCCTTTGAACCCGAGCGGTTCGTGGACCATGAGCTCCATGTCTTGGGCCGCGTTTGGCCTGGTCAGACGTTATGGCGCACCTCCCATGGGGGGCGGCGCCCCGAATCGATGGTAGGTTGATCGCCCATGACCCGGTACATTTTCATCACCGGCGGCGTGGTCTCCTCCCTGGGAAAAGGTCTCGCCTCCGCCGCGCTCGGCGCGCTCCTGCAGGCCCGCGGCTATAAGGTCCGCCTGCGCAAGCTCGACCCCTATCTGAATGTCGATCCGGGGACGATGAGCCCCTATCAGCACGGTGAGGTCTTCGTCACCGAAGATGGCGCCGAGACGGACCTCGACCTCGGCCACTACGAGCGGTTCACCGGGGTGAACGCCACCCGCGGCGACAACGTCACCACGGGCCAGATCTACAAGACCATCCTCGAGAAGGAGCGGCGCGGCGATTATCTGGGCGCCACCGTCCAGGTGATTCCCCACGTCACCGACGAGATCAAACGCTTCGTCCTGTCCGATCCGGGGGAGGGGGTGGACTTCGTCCTGGTGGAGATCGGGGGCACCGTCGGCGACATCGAGGGCCTGCCCTTCTTCGAGGCCATCCGCCAGCTCGGCCAGCAGTTGCCGAGGGGCCATGTGTGCTTCGTGCACCTGACGCTCCTGCCCTACATCAAGACCGCCGGCGAGATGAAGACCAAGCCGACCCAGCATTCGGTCAAGGAGCTGCGGTCCATCGGCATCCAGCCCGACATCCTGCTCTGCCGCTGCGAGACCGAGATCCCGGCCGGGGAGCGGCGCAAGATTGCGCTGTTCTGCAATGTCCGCGAGAGCGCGGTGATCGAGGCCCAGGATTCCTCCAGCATCTACACCGTGCCGCTGGACTATCACCGCCAGGGCCTGGACACCGAGGTGCTGGAGGTGTTCGGCATCACTGACGCGCCCGCGCCGGACCTGTCGCGCTGGGAGACCATCGGCCACACCCTGACCCACCCGGACGGCGAGGTGAACATCGCCATCGTCGGCAAATATACGGGCCTGACCGACGCCTATAAGTCCCTGGTCGAAGCCCTGGTCCATGGCGGGGTGGCCAACAATGTCAGAGTCAAGTTCGACTGGGTCGAGGGCGAGGCCTTCGAGGGCGGCGAAGAAGACCTGATCTCCGAGCGCCTGACCGGCGTTCACGGGGTGCTAGTGCCCGGCGCGTTTGGCCAGCGGGGCTCCGAAGGGATGATCCAGGCGGTGCGGTTCGCCCGGGAGCACGAGATCCCTTATTTCGGCATCTGTTTCGGCATGCAGATGGCGATGATCGAGGCGGCCCGGAATCTGGCCGGCCTCAAGGACGCCTCATCCACTGAGTTTGGCCCGACGTCGGAACCTGTCGTCGGCCTGATGACGGAATGGGTGCGGGGCAATGAGCGGGAGACCCGCGGCGAAGGCGACAATCTGGGCGGCACCATGCGCCTGGGCGCCTATGACGCCGTGCTCACACCGGGCTCCCGGGTCGCCGACATCTATGGCGGCCAGGCCATCAGCGAGCGCCACCGCCACCGCTATGAGGTCAATATCGGCTATCGCGAGGCCATCGAACGCACCGGCCTGACCTTCTCCGGTCTGTCGCCCGACGGCGTCCTGCCGGAAATCTGCGAGCGCGCAGACCACCCCTGGTTCGTCGGCGTCCAGTTCCACCCCGAACTGAAAAGCCGCCCCTTCGAACCCCACCCCCTGTTCGCCAGCTTCATCGGCGCGGCCAAGGAGCGGAGCCGACTGGTCTAATAGCCCGGCCGGTGCAGCACGAGCTGCACGCCCTCGGCGGTACGGCCAGACAGGCGGTTGGCGTCGCCGCGCAGGGTGGCGAGCGGCTTACCGTCGTGCTTGATCAGGGTGACTGCGCCATCGATGGGGCGCCAGGCGAACAACTGGCCGTAGGGGCTGCTCCAGCACTTCTCAGATTTCAGCTTGAAGCCCTGGTTCAGGAAGGCCTTTTCCGACTTCAGCTCCAGGCTGCAGGTAGAGGTCCCGCTCCAGCTGCTGGCTGAGGCGACCCAGTCGCCATAGGCTTCTTCCGGCTGGATGCGCGGCGCATTGCGCGCCTCTCGGTCCTCGGCGATGGCGCCGATCACCCCGATCAGGGCCCCCACCGCGGCGGCCGTGTCGTTGCCGCCCTGACGCGGCGCGGCGGCGCCGGAGTTCCAGCTTGGCGTAGTGATCGAAGTTCCGCGGGTGGTGGAATCGGTCCGGCTGCTGCTCGTGCCGGTCGTCTGGCTGTTGGTCTCTGTGACGGTGTTGTTTCCCCATCCGCTCTGACGCGTCTGGGTGGTCGTCGTCGACTGGCTTTGCCCTGTCGTACTGGAGCGGGTGGCCTCGTTGGACCGGGTGACAGAGCCGAGTTGCGCCAAGGCCGGGCTGGCCAGGGCGACAGAGGTCGCGATCACCGCCAGTGCGGCCACAGTTTTTCGATACATAGGCATCCCCCCTCACGAAGCTGTCGAGCTAGCTCAACCGAACGGGGGTTCGCAACCCCAGGGTGGGCGCCAGCCTGCCGCCGGAGTTGCAAGCCAGACAGGCGCTTGAAACTCCGGGCGGATTGCGTCATACACGCGCGCTCATGTCGGCGGCCCCCGCGGCCGCCGTCTCAATTTTTATACGCCTGCGAGATTCCCATGGCCGTTCCTAAGCGAAAAGTATCGCCCTCGCGGCGCAACATGCGGCGCTCCCACGATGCGCTGGGCAAGAACTCCTTCGTCGAAGACAAGGAAACCGGCGAGCTGAAGCGCCCCCACCACATCGACCTCAAGACCGGCATGTATAAGGGCCGTCAGGTCCTGACGCCGAAGGAAGACTAAGGCTTCAGAAGCCTGTCGACCGTCGCAAGACATCAAGGCCTCGCCCGGACCGGGCGGGGCCTTTTGCGTGGCCGATTGCCCGCTCGCGCGAAGGTGGCTAAGCCTCGCGGGCCTTTCTGCAACCCTGCGCCGCCAAGCCTGTGAGGACCGCCATGACCGAGATCGTCGACATCACCGCCCGCGAAATCCTCGACAGCCGCGGCAACCCGACCATCGAGGTCGATGTGATCCTCGAAGACGGTGCGCTCGGCCGCGCCGCCGTGCCCTCGGGCGCCTCCACAGGCGCCCATGAGGCGGTGGAGAAGCGGGATGGGGACAAGGGGCGCTATCTGGGCAAGGGCGTGCTGGGCGCCATCGATGCGGTGAACGGCGAGATCTATGACGCTCTGGCCGGCTTCGAGGCCGAGGACCAGCGTCGCCTGGACGCCACCCTGATCGAACTGGACGGCACGGCCAACAAATCGCGCCTGGGCGCCAACGCCATCCTGGGCGTCAGCCTGGCGACCGCCAAGGCTGCGGCCATCAGCGCCAACCTGCCGCTCTACAAGTATGTGGGCGGGGTCTCGGCCCGGGTGCTGCCGGTGCCGATGATGAACATCATCAATGGCGGCGCGCACGCCGATAACCCCATCGACATCCAGGAATTCATGATCCTGCCCACCGGCGCCGACACCTTCGCCGAGGGTCTGCGCATGGGCGCTGAGATCTTCCACGCCCTGAAGAAGGCGCTGAAGGACGCCGGCCACAACACCAATGTGGGCGACGAGGGCGGCTTCGCCCCCAATATCGGCAGCGCCGAAGAGGCGCTCGCCTTCATCGTCAAGGCTGGCGAGGCGGCGGGCTATCGCTGCGGCGATCACTTCCATCTGGGGCTCGACGTGGCCTCCACCGAGTTCTTCAAGGACGGCAAGTACGTGCTGGACGGGGAGGGCAAGACCTTCGATCCGGCCGGCATGGTCGACTATCTGGCGGCCCTGGTGGCCAAGTTCCCCATCGTCTCCATCGAAGACGGTTGCGCCGAGGATGACTTCGCTGGCTGGAAGCTGCTGACCGACAAGCTGGGCGCGCAGGTTCAGCTGGTGGGCGACGACCTGTTCGTCACCAATCCGGCCCGCCTGTCGGACGGGATCAGCCAGGGCCTGGCCAACTCCATCCTGGTGAAGGTCAATCAGATCGGCACCTTGTCGGAGACTCTGGACGCCGTAGATATGGCCCACCGGGCCGGCTACACCGCCGTGATGAGCCACCGCTCGGGCGAGACCGAGGACTCCACCATCGCCGACCTGGCCGTCGCCACCAACTGCGGGCAGATCAAGACCGGCTCGCTGGCGCGCTCTGACCGGACGGCGAAATACAACCAGCTGCTGCGCATCGAGCAGGAGCTCGGCGACCAGGCCCTCTATATCGGCCGCAAGGCGCTCAAGCACATCTAGGGCCCGCCCCCAGGGCGCAGGACCAGCGTCAGGGCCAGGAGCAGCGCGGGGACGGCCACATAGAGGCCCAGCCCCGCGCCCAATCCCCAGGCGTCCGCCACCCAGCCCACCAGGGCGGGGAAGCCGGCGCCGGCCAGGCCGATGATCGACACCACCGCGCCCGTCGATCCCGCCTGACCAGGCCTCAGGGTCAGGACCAGGCTCTGCAGGGCGGTGTAGAAAACCGCGCCGCTGACGCCGAAGGCCAGCCCCCCTGCGATCACCATCCAGGCCTGGGACCCAAAGGCCAGGACCGGCAGGCTGAGCGCCGCGACAAGGGCCGAGGGGGCCATGACCGCGCCCGGCGAACCGTCTGGTATCAGCCGCTCGGCGAGGACGTAGCCGATGAGGCCGCCCGCCAGGGCGCCTGTGGACAAGGCGACCGCCATGCCAGGGCCATGGCCTGCGACCTCTTCCAGATAGGCGATCAGGAAGGCCAGGAGCGGCTCATCCAGCAGGGCGAACAACCCCATCATCACCGCCATCAGCAGCACCCGCCCATCGGTGAGCACCGCCAGCAGGTCGCGGCCGGCGTGGGCGTCATCCTCCCGGGGATGGGGCGGCGGGAACCGCTGGCTGGCCAGCCACACGCCATAGGCCAGCATCAGGCCGCCGCCGGCCAGGAACAGGCCGCGCCAGCCGAGGCCGAGGGCAGCGGCTCCGATCAGGGTCAGGGGCGCCAGCAGATCGCCGACCGCTGACCAGGCGTTCACCCGCGCAAGCGCCCGGGGCAGGTCTCGTCCGGCCAGGTCCACCAGGGCCACCTCGCAGCCATGAATGAAGGCGTCACTGGCCGCGCCCCAGACAAAGGCCGCCACGAACAGGGGCCAGAAGGTGTCGGCCAGCCCGAAGGCGATCATGGCCGCGCCATAGGCCAGGGCGCCCAGCGCCGCCAGGGCGCGCCGGCTGACATAGTCGGCGGCGGCCTGGAACACGACGCCAACAATGCCGCCCAGGCTTAGCGCCGCCAGGACAAGCCCGCCCTGGGCGTAGCTTAGGCTAGCGTCTTCACGCAGGGCCTCCAGCACACCGGCCGGCAGGAAGGTGAACCACTCGTCGGCGAAGCCCACCAACAGAAGGGCGCTTGTCAGGGCGTAGGGCGCGCGGGCTAGCGGCGGCAACGCCCAATGGGCGGCGCGCTTCAGTCGGGAGGCGAGGGCCTCAGATCAATTGGGCGGGTGCTTGCGATCCATGGCCGTGAGTTTTCACGGCAAACGGCTGAGCTGCAACGCAAAATTAAGCAGACCTGCCGAGTCTGGCTCATCCTTAACGTAGAATCGCCGTGCTCAACGCAGTCCGCCCTTACGTCTCGACCGCCTTCCTGGCGCTCCTGATCGTCTATTTTGCCTATCACGCCTTCACCGGCCAGCAGGGCCTGCTGACCTCGGCGCAGCGTGACCAGACCCTGGCGGTGAAATCAGCGGAGCTGAAGCAGCTGACCGCCCAGCGGCAGGATCTGGAGACTCGCGCCAAGCTTCTGCGCGACACCTCGCTGTCGGCGGACCTGCTGGAAGAACGGGCCCGGTCCCTCCTAGGCTACAGCGACCCCAGGGACTATGTGATCCGTATCCAGCACGACGACTCGGCGGGCGGCTGACGGCACGGCCGGCTGTGGGTTAGGGTGCCTGAACGCAAACACGACCCGGGAGACAGACATGGCGCGCGCCAAACAGGCCGCCAAGACCGGCGCATCGCCGGCCGAGACGGTCGAGAGCCTCAGCAAGGACCAGTTGCTGGGCTTCTATCGCGACATGCTGCTCATTCGCCGCTTCGAAGAACGGGCTGGCCAGCTCTACGGCATGGGTCTGATCGGCGGCTTCTGCCACCTCTATATCGGCCAGGAAGCCATCGCCGTCGGGGTCCAGTCGATCCAGGAGGAAGGCGACCAGGTCATCACGGCCTATCGTGACCACGGCCACATGTTGGCCTGCGGGATGGATCCCAATGAGGTCATGGCCGAGCTGACCGGCCGCGCCGGAGGCTCCTCCAAGGGCAAGGGCGGCTCGATGCACATGTTCTCCCGAGAGGCCAACTTCTACGGCGGCCACGGGATTGTCGGTGCGCCGGCGCCCCTGGGCACAGGCCTGGCGCTCGCCAATCGCTACCGGGACAACGGCAAGGTGGCCTTCACCTATTTCGGCGACGGGGCCGCCAACCAGGGCCAGGTCTACGAGAGCTTCAACATGGCCGCCCTGTGGAAGCTGCCGGTCGTCTATCTGATCGAGAACAACCAGTACGCCATGGGCACGTCCCTGGAGCGGTCATCGTCCGAGACCCACATGTACAAGCGCGGCGCCTCCTTCCGGATTCCGGGCGAAGAGGTTGACGGCATGGACGTTCTGGCCGTCCGCGACGCGGCCAAGCGCGCCGCCGCCCACGCCCGCAGCGGCGAGGGGCCTTTCATCCTCGAGATGAAGACCTATCGCTATCGTGGCCATTCCATGAGCGATCCGGCCAAGTATCGCACCCGCGAGGAGGTCGATGAGGTCCGCAAGACCCGCGATCCCATCGAGCATCTGCGCGAGAAGCTTGAAAAGGACGGCGTGGCCGATGAGGCGACGCTGAAGGCCATCGACGCCGAGGTGAAGCGGATCGTCGCCGACGCCGCCGAGTTCGCCCGCACGTCCCCCGAGCCGGACCTCTCCGAGCTCTATACCGAGGTCTATGTGGAGGCCGCCCAGTGACCGACATCCTGATGCCGGCCCTGTCTCCGACCATGGAAGAGGGGACGCTGGCCAAGTGGCACGTGAAGGTTGGCGATACCGTCGCTTCTGGTGACGTGATCGCCGAGATCGAGACCGACAAGGCGACCATGGAGGTCGAGGCGGTCGACGAGGGCGTCATCGAGGAACTGCTGGTCGAGGCTGGCGCCGAAGGCGTGAAGGTCAACGCCCCCATCGCCCGCCTGTCGGGCGGAGCTGCGCCGGCGAAGTCTGCGCCCGTCGCCGATGAGCCCAAGGCTGCAGAGGCCCAAGCCTCCGGGGATCCGGAAAAGACTAGCCCGGCCGAGGACAAGGCCGAACAGCCCGAGGGCGACGGACCCGCTGCGGTTCGGCCGAAAGAGGCCCTGGCCGATCCGGAGATCCCGGAGGGCGCCAAGCTGGTCAAGACGACCGTGCGCGACGCCCTGCGCGACGCCATGGCCGAAGAGATGCGCCGGGACGACACCGTCTTCCTGATGGGCGAGGAAGTCGCCCAATATCAGGGCGCCTATAAGGTCAGCCGCGGTCTGCTGGAGGAGTTCGGCGAGCGCCGGGTGATCGACACCCCGATCACCGAGCACGGCTTTGCGGGCCTGGGGGTCGGCGCGGCCATGGCCGGACTGAAACCCATCGTGGAGTTCATGACCTGGAACTTCGCCATGCAGGCCATCGACCACATCATCAATTCGGCGGCCAAGACCCACTATATGTCCGGCGGCCAGATCACCACGCCCATGGTGTTCCGCGGTCCTAACGGCGCGGCCTCCCGGGTGGCGGCCCAACACAGCCAGGATTACGCGGCCTGGTACGCCCATGTGCCTGGCCTGAAGGTGATCGCCCCCTATGACGCCGCCGACGCCAAGGGCCTGCTGAAGGCGGCGATCCGCGATCCCAATCCCGTCGTCTTCCTGGAGCACGAGATGCTCTATGGCCAGGAGTTCGATGTTCCCGAGGGAGAGGACCATGTCCTGCCTATCGGCCTGGCCAAGGTGCGTCGTAACGGCGCTGACGTCACCATCACGGCCTATTCCCGCATGGTCGGCCTGGCGCTCAAGGCCGCCGAGGAATTGGCCGCGGAGGGCATCGAGGCCGAGGTCGTCGATCTGCGAACCATCCGGCCCCTGGACCACGATACGATCGTTGACAGCGTCAAGAAGACTCACAGGCTGGTGACCGTCGAGGAGGGCTGGGGCCCCATGGGCGTCGGCGCCGAGGTGATCGCCCGGGTCATCGAGCACGCCTTCGACTATCTGGACGCGCCCCCGGCCCGGGTCTGTCAGGAAGACGTGCCTCTGCCCTATGCCGCCAATCTGGAAGCCGCCTCTCTGCCGTCGGTGGAGAAGATCGTGAAAGCCGCCAAGGCGGTCTGCTATCGCTCATGACGGCTGCGGCTGACCTGACCTGGCGCAGCGGCGGTTGCCATTGCCGGGCGGTGCGGTTCGAGGCCGCCCTGCCGGACAGGGTGACCGCCCAGGCCTGCAACTGCTCCATCTGCGCCATGACGGGGTTCATCCACGCCATCGTCCCGGCCAGTCGGTTCCGCCTGACCCAAGGCCAGGATCAGATCACCACCTATGTCTTCAACACCGGCGTCGCTCAGCACACCTTCTGCAAGGTGTGCGGGGTGAAGAGCTTCTACCGTCCCCGATCAAACCCCGATGGCTGGTCGCTCAATGTCCGCTGCCTGGACCCGGCCGACGATCTGGACTTCGACATCGAGCCCTTTGACGGCCAGAACTGGGAGGCCCACGCCGCGGGCCTCGCGCACCTCTCCAAGGAATCCGCATGACCGACATCCTGATGCCGGCGCTGTCGCCCACCATGGAGGAGGGCACCCTCGCCAAATGGCTGGTCAAGAAGGGGGACACCGTCGCTGCCGGCGACGTGATCGCCGAGATCGAGACCGACAAGGCGACCATGGAGGTCGAGGCGGTCGATGAAGGCGTCGTCGAGGAGATTCTGGTGGAAGCCGGCACCGAGGGCGTGAAGGTCAACGCGCCCATCGCCCGTCTGTCCGGCGGCGCCGAAACGAAGGCTCCGGAGCCTAAGCCTGCGGAAACGTCAGCGCCTGAGCCTGCTGCTTCCAAGGCGGAAGCCAAAACTGAGGCGCCCGTCAAGGCCGAGCCGGCGCCGGCCAAGACAGCGCCGGCCAAGACAGCGCCGGCCAAGACGGGGAGCGGCGAACGCATCTTCGCCTCGCCCCTGGCGCGGCGGATCGCCGAGCAGAAAGGGCTGGACCTCTCAGCCATCGCGGGTTCAGGCCCCCACGGCCGGATCATCGAGCGCGACGTGAAGGACGCCAAGCCGGGCGCGAAGCCCGCAGCGACGGCGGCCGCCGCACCCACCGAGCGCCGCGGCGAAACCCGGCCGGTCCAGTCCCTGCAACAGATGGGAATCCCTGAGGGCAGCTACGACCTGATCCCGCTCGACGGTATGCGCAAGACCGTGGCGCGGCGGATGACCGACTCCTTCCGCGATGTGCCGCACTTCCCCCTCACCATCGACCTGGAGATCGACCGCCTGCTGGAGGCTCGTGGCCGGATCAACAAGATGCTGGAAAAGGACGGGGTGAAGGTCAGCGTCAACGACATCATCCTCAAGGCCTGCGCCGTGGCCCTGAAGCGGGTGCCTGAGGCCAACGCCTCCTATTCGCCTGAAGGCATCGCCCTGCATCACCATGCCGACATCGCCATGGCGGTCGCCGTCGAGGGCGGGCTGATCACCCCGATCATCCGCAAGTGCGAGACCAAGGGCCTGGCGCAGATCGCCCAGGAAACCAAGGACCTGGCCGAGCGGGCCCGCACGCGCAAGCTGAAGCCCGAGGAATTCCAGGGCGGCACCTTCAGCGTCTCGAACCTCGGCATGTTCGGCATCAAGTCCTTCGGCTCGATCATCAACGAACCCCAGGGCGCGATCCTGTCGGTGGGGGCGGGGACGAAGCAGCCCGTGGTCCGCGGCGATCAGCTGGCCATCGCTACGGTGATGTCGGTGACCATGACCTGCGACCATCGGGTCGTGGACGGGGCGACCGGCGCCCGCTGGCTGGAAGCGTTCAAGGCTCTGATCGAAGAGCCCCTGGCGATGATGGTCTAAGGGGCCAAGACATATGGATTTCGACGTCATCATCGTGGGCGCAGGCCCGGGCGGCTACGTGGCCGCCATCCGCGCCAGCCAGCTTGGCCTCAAGACCGCCATCGTCGAGCGTGAGGCCCTGGGCGGGGTCTGCCTGAACTGGGGCTGCATCCCCACCAAGGCCCTCCTGAAGTCCGGCGAGGTCTACGAGCAGCTGCATCACCTGGCCGATTATGGCCTGGCCGCCGACAAGCCCCGCTTCGATTTCGCCAAGGTCATCGAGCGCTCGCGCAAGGTGGCCGGCCAGCTGAATTCCGGCGTCGGCTTCCTCATGCGCAAGCACAAGATCGAGGTGATCGAGGGGACCGCCCGGCTCGAAAAGGGGACCCCGGCTCCCAAGGTTATCATCGCCCAGAAGCGGGGCGGCGAACGGACGCTGCAGGCCAAGCACGTCATCCTGGCCACCGGGGCGCGGGCCCGCACCCTGCCGCAGATCGGCCTGGAGCCGGATGGCGACCGGGTCTGGTCCTATCGCGAGGCCATGGTCCCCAAGGCCGCGCCGAAGTCCCTGATCGTCATCGGCTCAGGCGCCATCGGCATCGAGTTCGCCAGCTTTTACCGGGCCCTGGGCGCGGAGGTGATGGTGGTGGAAGCCCTGTCGCGCATCCTGCCGGTGGAGGATGAAGAGGTCTCCACCGCCGCGCGCAAGGCGTTCGAGCGCCGGGGCCTGAAGTTCCGCATCGGGGCGACCGTCAAGAAGCTCACCAAGTCCAAGACCGGGGTCGCCGTGGAGATCGAGACCGGCGGCAAGACCGAGACCCTGGAAGCCGAACGGGCCATCGTCGCTGTCGGCATCGTCGGCAATGTCGAGGACCTGGGGCTTGAGGCCCTGGGGGTGAAGATCGAGAAGACCCACGTGGTCACCGACGCCCATGGGGCGACGGGCGTGCCGGGTCTCTACGCCATCGGCGATGTAGCTGGTCCGCCCTGGCTGGCCCACAAGGCGAGCCATGAAGGCGTCCATTGCGTCGAGCACATCGCCGGTCAGCCGCCCAAGAACTTGAACGCGCCGATTCCCGGCTGCACCTACGCCAATCCGCAGATCGCTTCAGTCGGCCTCACCGAGGCGGCGGCTAAGGCGGCGGGCCGCAAGGTCAAGGTTGGGCGCTTCGCCTTCCGCGCCAACGGCAAGGCCATCGCCGCGGGCGAAACCGAGGGCTTCGTGAAAACCCTGTTCGACGCCGAGACCGGCGCCCTGGTGGGCGCGCACATGATCGGCGCCGAGGTCACCGAGATGATCCAGGGCTACGCCCTGGCCATGACCCTCGAGGCCACAGAAGCCGAACTCCACGCCACCGTCTTCCCTCATCCGACGATGAGCGAGGCGATGCACGAATCCGCCCTCGACGCCTACGGCCTCGTGTTGCACGCCTGAGCCGGCTCCTGCGGTCGCATCACGCGACCCGGCGCAGCTCCGCCTCGGCCATGCGCTGGATGGCGACATAGTCCGTCTTGCCGGTGCCCAGCACCGGGATCTCCGGGACGGCCAGGATCTTGCGCGGGACGGTCAGTTCCGGCGCACCGATGGCCTTGGCGTGGGCCAGAAGCGCGTCCACATCGGCCTCCCGACGGTCCGTCAGCAGGATCAGCCGCTCGCCCTTGCGCGGGTCAGGCACGGCGATGACGGCGTGCCGGCCCTCTGGCCAGACAGCCACGGCGATATCCTCGGCCGCGGTCAGCGACACCATCTCGCCGCCCACCTTGGCGAACCGCTTCACCCGGCCCTGGATCTTGATCCACTGGTCATTGCTCATGCTGACCACGTCGCCCGTATCGTGCCAGCCATCGACCGGCGCCTCGATCGTGCCATCGGCGGCGAGGTAGCCGGCCATGATGTTGGGGCCGCGAACAAAAAGCTGTCCCCCGCCGGGAATGCCTTCCACCGGCTCAAGACGGGTCTCGATGCCGGGCAGCAGGCCGCCGACCGTGCCGCGACGATTGTCGAGGGGCTTGTTCACCGCAATCACCGGCGCAGCCTCAGTGGCCCCATAGCCTTCCAGCAGCGGGATGGGACCGAAGCGCTCGGCGACGAGGTTGTGGGTCTCCTCGCGCACCTTCTCAGCGCCGCAGACCACGAATTTCAGGCCCGATAGTTCACCAGGTTCAGCGGCCCGGGCGTACTGGTTCACGAAGGTGTCGGTGGCCAGCAGGATCGAGGCGCGGGAGTCGCGGATCAGAGGCGGGATCTGCTTGGTGTGGAGCGGGGAGGGGTACTGGAACGCCTTCATGCCCGTCAAAATCGGCAGCAAGACTCCGCCCGTGAGGCCAAAGCAGTGGAAGATCGGCAGGGGATTGAACATCACCCAGTCTGGATCCAGGTCGATGTGCGCGGCGATCTGCTGGACGTTGGCCACCAGATTGGCCTGGCTCAACACCACGCCCCGGGGGGCGCCGAAGCTGCCGGAGGTGAACAGAATGACGCCCGGATCGCTGGGCTTGCTGTTGGCCCGGAACTGCCGGGTCATCACGCCGCCGGCGGCCGCAAACAGCTTGTCGGCCAGGCCGACCTTCTCCCGAACCTCTTCGAGATAGACCACATTGGCGATGGGCTCGAGGGCGTCGATTAGGTCGTGCAGCTTGCCCTGTTCGATGAACCGATGGGAGGTCAGCACGGTCTTCACCCCGGCCAGCTCGCAGGCGGCCTTCAGGTTGCGTATCCCGGCGGTGAAGTTGAGCATGGTCGGCGTGCGACCGAAGGCGTGCAGGGCGAAGAAGGTCACCACGCCGCCCGCGCTGGAGGGCAGCATCACCCCCACCCGTTCACCCTTGGCGGTAAAGCCGGCGATCTTGCGGCCCAGCGCGAAGGAGGCCTGGATCAGGCCCGTATAGGTGAGCGGATTGCGTTCCTGATCTTCCAGAATCGGCTTCTTGGCGCCGAAGCGCGCCCGGGCGGCGATCAGGGCGTCGAAAATCGAAATCTGGCTGTCGCGGGGATCGTATGCGGCGGTCACGGGCGAGGGCCTCCCTGGTCCCAGACGCCATTCTGTCGGGCGTCTTGTGTTGGCCGCGACCCTAGAGGCGACGCTGGCCGATGAAAAGATATGTGACAGTTCGTGATCTGCCCGCGGCTATTCAATGGCGCCTAGCGGGTCGGCAACGGGTGCAGCCGGCGGAATCTGCGCCGCCAGGAAGGTCGCCACCTCACCGAGCCACGGCCCCCGCACCGCATCGGGGGCCAGGTGCGGCGCCGCCCCAAGCTGAGGCTGGATCACAGCTCGACAGTCCAGCTCGGCGCGGCAAGCCTCCGCCGAAGCGAGTCCCCGGGCGTTCTCGGACAGGACAAGGGCAGGGCGGTTCCTGATCGCCGAGGCGCCGTCATCGTGGGGCTGGGCCTGCCATGCACGCCAAGCCAGGCTTTCTCCGCTCTGCCGCAGGTCGGGATTGGCCAGGCGCCAGCCATGGGCCACCCGGCTCCGCCAGGGATCGGCCCCGGGGGGCGTCGTCGCTTCGGATGCGCTCCGCGACCAGGGCCGCCAGTCCGGGCTCGGCAAGCGGCCAAGACCAGCCCGGATAGCCAACTGTTCCCAAGGTCGCAGCGGCGGACCCGGCGACAGGTCTGGCGCGGTCAGGATGACAGAGCTCACCGGGGTATCGACGACCAGGGTCGCAAGGGCGACGGCCGCCGCGTCTCCGGAGGCCATCAAGGTCAGCGGGCGGTCAGGGTTCGGCCGGATGATCTGGGCGATCAGAGCGTCAACAGCCGACGGCGTCGAGCCTGGGGGGGCTGCGTGCACCATGTCGTAGGGGGGCAGCGTGCGGCCTGATCCGCCGAAGCCCGCCCATTCCAGGGTCCAGACCACATAGCCCGCGCGGGTCAGGGCTGTGACGGTCTCGAACCAGACTTCGGCCGGCTCGCCGCTGTCGGGCAGGATCAGGACCTGGGCCCGCCTTGCGGTTCCCACCGGCGAGGCCACCCCGTAGCGCAACTCCGGCCCCTGCGGGGGGTGAATGGCGCCCCAGGCCCACCCCTCCGGCGCCAGGAAGCGGGGGCTGAGGCCCGGGGGCGGTCGGCTGTCCAGCAGGGCCGGCCGCGGCGCGCCGGAATCGCAGGCCGTCAGAACGAGGGCGGCGAGGAAGGCGAGCCATGGGCGCATAGCGCAGTTTCAGCGCAGTTGGGGCCTGCTACGCAAGGGCGCACAATCGCGGCTTGATCCTGAGGCCGGGAGGGACGATCTAGGCCCTATGACCGTCGTCATCGACAACCTGGCCAAACCGCGCCCGCGCCACCCTGAAAAGCAGGCGAGGCCCGACACCCCGCTCCTGCGCAAACCCGACTGGCTGCGCGTGCGCGCCCCGGGCTCTGAGGGGTACGCCGCGACCCGCAGCGTGGTGAAGGCCCACGGCCTGGTCACCGTCTGCGAGGAGGCGGCCTGCCCCAATATCGGCGAGTGTTGGTCCCAGAGCCACGCCACCATGATGATCATGGGCGAGATCTGTACGCGGGCCTGCGCCTTCTGCAACGTCACGACCGGCAAGCCCAATCCCCTGGATCCGACCGAGCCGGCCCGGGTGGCCGATGCGGTGGCCAAGATGGGGCTGAAACATGTGGTCATCACCTCGGTCGATCGGGATGATCTGGCCGATGGCGGCGCCGCCCACTTCGCCGAGGTGGTCCGCGCCATTCGCGCCGCCGCCCCGACCGCGACCATCGAGATCCTGACCCCGGACTTCCTGCGGAAGCCGGTCTCGGCGATTGAAACGGTGATCGACGCCCGGCCTGATGTGTTCAACCACAATCTGGAGACGGTGCCGCGGCTCTATCTGTCGATCCGGCCCGGCGCCCGCTACTACAGCTCCCTGCGCCTTCTGGAGCGGGTCAAGGAACGCGACCCCGTCCAGTTCACCAAGTCGGGCCTGATGGTCGGCCTGGGCGAGACCAAGGAAGAGGTCATGCAGGTGATGGACGACATGCGTTCGGCCGGCGTCGACTTCCTGACCATCGGGCAGTACCTGCAGCCGACCCGCAAGCATGCGGCCATCGACCGCTATGTGACGCCCGAGGAGTTCGGGGCCTATGAGGAGATCGCCCGGGCCAAGGGTTTCCTGATGGTCTCAGCCAGCCCGCTGACCCGCTCGTCTCACCACGCCGGCGAGGACTTCGCCAAGCTGCAGGCCGCCCGGCAGGCCCAAGAGGCCCGCGCCGCCGCCCAGGCCTCGGCGCAGGCGGCGACCAAGGCCTAGGCCGAGCCTCTTGTATCATCGCGTTCAGAAGGTGCTGCCCTATCAGCCCGACCAGCTCTTCGCCCTGGTCGGCGATGTGGACCGCTACCCGGACTTCGTGCCGTGGATCACCGGGATGCGCAGCTGGAACCAGCGGCCCATGGGCGAAGGCGTCGACATGTTGGACGCCGAAGCGTCCGTCGGGTTCTCGTTTCTCAAGGAGCGCTTCTCTACCCGGGTGCGGCGCGACGCGATCGGCCGCGTGATCCAGGTCAGCCTGATCTCTGGGCCGTTCAAACGACTTGAGAACCGCTGGCGCTTCCATGAGGACCCGGCCGGAACTCGGATCGATTTCGAGATCGATTTCGAGTTCAAGTCACGGATGCTGGCGGCGCTTCTGAGCGCCAATTTCCATAGCGCGGTCGACCGCCTCATCGGCTGCTTCGAGGCGCGGGCCAAGAGCCTCTATGGGCCGATGACCGATCCGACCTGAGTCGTCAGGTCAGCCGTTCGCGCAGCATCTCCAGGGCGGCCTGAGCCGCCGCCTGCTGGATCTCAAATCGGGTCTCAAACTCAAACAGCTCAGCCCGGTGGGTCAGGCCGTGGTTGGTCCGTGCGGTGGCGATGTGCACGGTACCCACCGGCTTCATCCGCGTGCCACCGTCTGGGCCGGCGATGCCGGTGATGGCCACGGCCAGGTGGGCGTTCGAGTTTTCCAGGGCGCCCTCGGCCATCATGCGCGCGACCGGTTCAGACACCGCTCCGAGGTCGGCGATCAGGTCTCCCGGCACCCCCAGCATCTCCTGCTTGGCGCGGTTGGAATAGGTCACAAAACCCCGGTCCAGGACGTCAGAAGCGCCCGGAATGGCGCATATGGCGGCGCTGACCAGGCCGCCGGTGCAGCTTTCCGCCGTGACGATTCGCAGGGATTTCTGGCGGGCCTCATCGATGAGAAGCCGCGCCAAGGTCTCGATTTCCAAAGAAAACATGGGCGTATCCGATGCCAGGTACGAAAGGGCGCTAGGCGCCAGGTCGGCGAGACCACACCATTGGCCGCCCCGACCTTACAAGCCGAATCGGCGACATGACCCTGCAGGACACCCTCCCCAAGGCCAAGCCCGCCGTCGCTCCGGCTCTGTTCGGGGTCACGGTCTTCGCCAGCGCCACCCTTGTCTTCATGGTGCAGCCGATGGCCGCCAAGCTGCTGCTGCCCCTGATGGGCGGCGCGCCGGCGGTGTGGAACACCAGCATGGCCTTTTTCCAGGCCGCCCTGCTGGCGGGCTACGCCTATGCCCACCTGTTACAGCGGGCCGGGACGGTGCGCCGACAGGCGATGATCCATGGGGGCGCGCTGCTTCTGGCGGCCCTGGTTCTGCCGCTGCGGGTCCATGAGCTGCTCGGCCCTCCGACGTCAGATCATCCGGCGCTTTGGCTGCTGGCCGCGCTCGCCCTGATGGTCGGTGCGCCGTTCGCCGTGCTGTCGGCCACCGCGCCGCTCGCCCAGGCCTGGCACGCACGAATCTTTCGTGAAGGGGAGGGCCGAGGCCCCTACGTTCTCTATGCGGCGAGCAATCTGGGCAGCCTGATCGCGCTGCTCGCCTATCCGCTGGTGGTCGAACCAACCCTCGCGGTGCAGGCCCAGACCTTCGTCTGGAGCCTCGCCTACGGCGGTTTCGTGGTCCTCATGGCCAGTTTGGGCCTGCTGGTCGCCCGCGCCCCGGCCGTGGCGGTGGAGGGGCTCTCATTCGGCGCGCCCGTGGAAGCGCGCGCTGTCACGCGCCCATGGCGCCAGCGGTTGATCTGGATCGGGCTTGCGGCGATCCCGTCGAGCCTGATGCTTGGGGTGACGACCCACATCACCACCGACGTGGCCTCGGCCCCCTTCATCTGGGTGGTGCCGCTCGCCCTTTATCTGCTGACCTTCATCATCGCCTTCCAGGATCGGCCGCTGATCTCGGCGGAGACGGCGCTGATGTTCCAGGCCGCCGCCGTGGCCGCGTGTGCGGTGATCATGCCGTTCCACACCACCAACCTGGTCATCCAGCTGGGGGTTCACCTGGCGGCCTTCTTCCTCACCGCGCTGGTCTGTCACCAGGCCCTGGTGGCCCGGCGGCCGCCGGCGGAAAGGCTCACGGAATTCTATCTCTGCCTGTCGATCGGCGGGGTGGTAGGCGGCGGGTTCAACGCCTTTGTCGCCCCGGTCATCTTCACCAATGTCTGGGAGTATCCCCTGGTTCTGGCCCTGTCCTGCCTGGCCAGACCATGGACCTGGGAGACGGGGCCGTTCTGGCGCTGGGGTCTGTTCGCCATCTGCGTCGTCGCGGTGATCGCCGCGCCCGTGCTGTCGGGACTCTATGCGCAGAGCGAAGGCGTGGTGCGCATTCTGCTGGGGATTGTCACCGTCTCGGCCTTCCTGATCCGGCGCAGCACGCTCCTCTTCCTGGCGACCGTCTCGATGCTGCTGGTCTCGGCGCAAATGGCCGGCGACCGGGTTGATGTTCGACAGACCTGGCGCAGTTTCTTTGGCGTCGCCCGTCAGTCGGTGATGCCGGTCCAGGCCCTCGGCGGGACCGTCCACATGCTGGCGCACGGCACGACCCTGCACGGCGCCCAGGCCCAGGCGCCGGAGCACCGCTGCCGGCCGCTGGTCTATTACGCCCCGGAGACGCCCATCGGGCAGGTCTTCGCGGCCAAGCGGGCCGAGAAGGCCAGCCTCACCATCGGCGCGGTGGGGCTCGGCACGGGCACGGTGGCCGCCTATGTGCGAGCTGAAGATCGGCTGACCTTCTTCGAGATCGATCCGCTCATGGTCCAGATCGCCAATGATCCGGCCTATTTCTCCTACACCACCGAATGCGCCAAGGGACCGATCGACTATGTGATCGGCGACGCCCGTCTGACGCTGGAGGATCAGCCGCAGGGCCAGTTCGACCTGCTGCTGCTCGACGCCTTCTCATCCGACGCGGTGCCGGCGCACCTGCTGACGGTCGAGGCTGTGGAGATGTATCTGGCGCGGTTGAAGGCGGATGGCGTTCTGGTGATGCACCTGTCGAACCGCAATCTCGACCTGATTTCGCCAGCCATGGCGGTCATCACGGCGGCGGGCGGCCATGGGCTTTTGCAGCGGCATGCGGCCGCCTATGACAGCCCGATCCTCTGGGAGTCGGCGGAGGACGTGATCATCGTGACACGCTCGGCCGAAGGTCTCCTGCCCTATGAGAACGACGTGCGCTGGGACCCGGTGGACGGCGGTCTGACTGCGCCCTGGACAGACGCCTATACGAACCTGCCCGGCGCGCTCTATGCGAGAATGAAGGAAGTCTGGACCTGGCTTCCGTGACCGACCGCGGGCCGCCCTAGCGGGGCAGCTCGATGGTTGCGATGGCCTGAGCTGCAAGGCCTTCCTCGCGTCCTGTGAAGCCCATGCCTTCGGTCGTGGTGGCCTTCACGCTCACCTGATCCTCGCGCACGGCCAGGATCTCGGCCAGCCGAGCGCGCATGGCGTCCCGGTGCGGCTGGATCTTGGGGCGCTCACAGATCAGCGTCACGTCGACATTGGTGATCTGTCCGCCCCGCGCCCGGATCAGGTCGGCCGCATGAGCCAGGAACCGGTCGGAGGAGGCCCCGCGCCATTGCGGATCGCTGGGGGGGAAGTGCTCGCCGATATCCCCCGCCCCCAGGGCGCCCAGCAGCGCGTCCGTCAGGGCGTGCAGGCCGGCGTCGGCGTCGGAGTGGCCGATCAGGGTCTGATCATGGTCGATCCGCACCCCGCAGAGCCAGACGCCGTCGCCGGGCCCCCATCGGTGGGCGTCGTAGCCCAGTCCAGTGCGGACCTGCCGGGCCCCGCCGGCCAGTTGCTCGGCCATGAGGAAATCCTCCGGATAGGTCAGTTTGAAAAGCAGCGGGTCGCCTGGAACGAGCGCCACCTCGCCGTCGATGCTTGAGACGACCTGCGCGTCATCGGTTGGCTCTCCAGTGAAGTCCCAGGCCGCGTAGCCCCGGCGCAATGCGCCCAGGGTGAAGGCTTGAGGCGTCTGGGCGCGCCAGAGGCCGTCTCGCGACGGCGTCTCCAGATTTCCGGCGTCCTGTCGCTTGAGGGTGTCAGCGACGGGGAGGGCGAGGATCGCCCCGGCCCGCGTCCCCAGGCCCTCGATCAGTCTCGCCACGTGGCCCGTCGACAGGAAAGGCCGGGCCGCATCGTGGATCAGCACAGTGCGAGAGTCGGGCGCGTGGCGGAGGGCTGCCAGACCGGACTGAACCGAAAGCGCCCGCGTGGCCCCGCCCGTGACCAGGGCGACGGGTGGCCCGCCTTCCAGGGCGGCCTCGGCGGTGGCCTGCATGTCGTCGGCGACGACGACGATGATCGGATCTGCGCCAGCGGCGGCGAGGGCCTCGATGGACCATTGTGCGACGGCTCGGCCGCCGAGCTTGCGCCATGCCTTGGGAACGCCTGCCCCCGCACGAAGGCCGCTTCCCGCGGCGACCACTATGGCCGAAAAGCTCATGGCCTGTGTTTAGGCGCCTGGACGATGTTGTCCAGGCTTTACGGCGCCGCACAAATTGCCTAAAAAGCGGTCGGTAGGGGTGACTATAAAATGAGCAAACAGCTCAAGGTCGGTACGGTGAAGGTGAGCGGGCGCGTCTGGATTGCGCCTATGACCGGCGTGTCTGATCTGCCGTTCCGTCGTTTGGCCAGTCGTCTGGGGGCATCCTATGTGGCCACCGAGATGGTGGCGTCGGACGAATTCGCCCGGGGACGGCCCGATGTTGTCCGGCGGGCGGCGGTCGGCGAGGGCCTGCCCCTCATGGTCGTTCAGCTGGTGGGCAAGGACCCCGCCACCATGGCGCAGGGCGCGCGTCTGGCGGTCCAGGCCGGCGCCCAGATCATCGATCTCAACTTTGGCTGTCCGGCCCGCGAAGTGACCGGGGTCGCCTGTGGCTCCGCCTTGATGCGCGAGCCCGACCTGGCCGAGGCCATTGTCGCAGCCGTGGTCGACGCCGCCGAGGTTCCGGTGACCGCCAAGATGCGTCTAGGCTGGGATGAGGCCTCGCTCAATGCCCCCGACCTCGCCGTGCGGTTCCAGAGCCGAGGGGTCCAGGCGATCACAGTTCATGGCCGCACCCGCAGCCAGTTCTATCGCGGCGCCGCCGACTGGGCCGCCGTCGCGCCGGTCAAGGCCGCCGTGGACATCCCGGTGATCGTCAATGGCGACATCGTCGATGGGGCCACCGCCCAGGCGGCGCTCGACCAGTCCGGCGCGGACGGGGTGATGGTCGGCCGGGGCGTCTATGGCCGCCCCTGGATCGCCGCCGAGATCGAGGCGGCGCTGGCGGGGCAGACCTTTGAAAGCCCTGACGTTGAGACCCGCCTGGCGATCGTTCTGGCGCACCTCGACGACAGTCTCGACTTCTATGGCGCACGCCTGGGGCTGCGGATCTTCCGAAAGCATCTGGCCGCCTACATCGACAACGCGCCCTGGCCCACGCAGGCCGAGGCCAGGCGGGCCGCCCGCGGGCGGATCTGCCGACTGGAGGATCCGTCCCAGGTGAAACTGGAGCTGATCGCGCTGTGGCGCGATCCCGAGACAAGGTTGGCCGCATGACCAGTCGGATCAGAACCACGCCCGCCGGCGTCGACCTCAACGCCCTCAAATCCGCAGCCTTCGACCTCAGCCCGGAACCCGCCCTGGTGATCGATGGTCAGGGCGCGCTGATCGCCGTCAACGAAGCGGCCGAGGCGTTGTTCGGTCAAGGCCTGGGACTTCTGGCGCGCGGACGGTTCCGCGCCGCCCTGCCGACAGACTCACCCCTTGTGGCGTTGCTCAATCGCGCGCTCGAAGAAGGCGGCGCGGTTCGCGAGCGGGGCCTGGAGATCAGTCTGTTCGGGCAGCCGACCTTTGAGGCCGATGGCGCCGCGGCCCCGCTGGGGGACGGATCGGTCCTGCTGTCCCTGCAGGTGAAGGGGGGCGTCTTCTCCGAGTTTGGCGGCGACGCCGCAGGCCTTCGCTCGATCATGGGACTGGGGCGCATGCTCGCCCACGAGATCAAGAACCCCCTGGCCGGCATTCGAGGCGCCGCCCAGTTGCTGAAAGCCGGCGCCCGGGCCGATGACGTGCCGCTGGCCCAGCTGATCGTCGATGAGACCGACCGGGTGAAGCGCCTGGTCGACCGCATGGAGGTGTTCGCCGACGACGCCCCGCCGGCGAGGGATCCGGTCAACATCCACGAGGTGCTCGACCGGGTGCGGGCGCTGGCGGTCAATGGCGTGGCCGACGGCCTGCTGCTGCGGGAACAATATGACCCGTCCCTGCCGCCCACTCCGGGGGACGAGGATCAGCTGATTCAGGTCTTCCTGAACCTCGTGAAGAACGCTTCCGAAGCGGCCCATATGCGCGGGGACGGCCGCGGCGAGGTGCTGATCACCACGGCCTTCCGCCATGGAGTGCGAGTCCGCTCGGCCAAGAATCGCCCATTGCGCGGCGCCCCTCTGGAGGTTCGCATCCAGGACAATGGCCCCGGCGTCCCGGCCCATCTGCGAGAGAGCCTGTTCCAGCCCTTCGTGACCACAAAGCCCATGGGCGCGGGGCTGGGTCTGGCCCTGGTCTCCAAGCTGGTGGCCGGCCATGGCGGCCTGATCGACTTCGAATCCGAACCCGGTCGGACAGTGTTCCGGGTCCTGCTTCCCATTGTGACTGAAAAGGACGTTACGGCATGAGCGCCGCCGGAAAGAAGATCCTGATCGCCGACGATGATTCCTCCATCCGGCTCGTCCTCTCCCAGTCCTTCACCCGCCTCGGCTACCAGGTCCGGGCGACGGGCAACGCCTCCACGCTTCTGAAGTGGGTGTCCGAAGGGGAGGGGGACCTGGTCATCACCGATGTGATGATGCCCGACGAGAACGTGTTCGACGTCCTGCCGCGCATCCGCAAGGAGCGCCCGAAGCTGCCTGTCATCATCATGAGCGCGCAGAACACCCTGCTGACCGCCGTGAACGCCGCCGAGATCGGCGCCTTCGACTATGTGCCAAAGCCCTTCGACCTGGATGATATGACCGCGCTCGCCCGCCGCGCCCTCGCGCGGCCGGCTGATCCGGAAGCCTCCCGCGCCCAGGCGCGGGCCATGCGCGACGAACGCCTGCCCCTGATCGGCCGTTCTGCGCCGATGCAGGAGGTCTATCGGACCATCGCCCGACTTGTGGGCGCCGACCTTACCGTGCTGATCCTCGGGGAGTCGGGAACTGGCAAGGAACTGGTCGCCCGCGCCCTGCACGACATGGGCCGCCGCAAGGACGGCAAGTTCGTGGTCATCAATCTGGCCGCCACACCCCGGGAGCGGGTTGAGGCCGAGCTGTTCGGCCGCGCCGATGGCGACAGCGGCAAACTGGTGGAGGCTGACGGCGGCACCCTGTTCCTGGATGAGATCGGCGACATGCCGTTGGACGCCCAGACCCGCCTGCTGCGCGTGATTGATGGCTCTGAACCCGCCCTCAATCCAAAGACCGGGCGTCGCCCCAACGCCCGCCTGATCGCGGCGACCAACCGCGACCTGCGCGCCCTGATCGCCCAGGGCCTGTTCCGGGAGGATCTCTATTTCCGGCTGAACGTGGCGCCGATCCGCCTGCCGCCCCTGCGCGACCGCACCGAGGACATCCCCGATCTGGCCCGTTCCTTCCTGTTGCGAGCCAATCGGGAGGGGCTGCCCTCCAAGACCATCGATCAGGCCGCCCTGGAGCGCCTGAAGCTTCACGCCTGGCCGGGCAATGTCCGCGAACTGGAGAACCTGATCCGGCGGGTCTGCGCCCTCTATGCCGAGGAGCTGATCACTGCGCGCATCGTGGAGAAGGAGCTGGCCGACCAGCAGCCGAGCCAGCCTGGGCAGGAAGGGCCGCTCACCCTTGCGCAACTGGTGGAGCGTCACCTGGGGGGCTATTTCGCCGAGCAGCCCGACGGGGTCCCGCCGGTCGGGCTCTATGACCGGGTGCTGGAAGAGGTGGAGCGGCCCCTGATCCAGCTGACCCTGGCGGCCACGCGGGGTAATCAGGTCAGAGCCGCCGAAATTCTTGGCCTGAACCGCAACACCCTGCGCAAGAAGATCCAGGATCTGGGGGTGGACCTGACCCGCGGTCGTCGGTGACGTCAGGCGATCAGGCATCGCCCAACAACCTGACGTAATCTAGCAACAACTGTGTTGAATTCCAGACACAGTTAGGCCTAGGCTGCGGCATCATGACCTCGCTGCTCGGAAGCCTGGAATCCGCTCGACCGTCCGCCAGGCTATGGCGTGCGATGCAGTCGCGGTATGTGCTGGGCGGCGGCTATCTGCTGGCGGCGATCCTGACGGCGGTGGCGATCCTGCTCGCAGCCTCGCCTCCCGAGGCCGGCCCGCTACGACCGGCCTCCAACGCGATCCTGACGGTCCTCAGCCTCAATTTGGTGCTGATCCTGACCCTGGCGGCCCTGGTTGGTTTCCGCCTGCTGGCTCTGCTGGACGCCCGTTCGGTGGACGCTGGCGCGCGGTTGCATCTGCGCTTTGTGACCCTCTTCGCGCTGGCCGCGGTCGCGCCAGCCGTCGTCGTCGCCCTGTTCTACGGGGTGCTCGTCAACCGCGGCGTCGACAATTGGTTCAGCGAGCGGGTGCAGACTGTGGTGGAGAATTCCGCCACCGTGGCCCGCTCCTATGTGGAGGACCAGAAGCGATATATCGGCGAGCACGTCTCGCTGATGTCGGTGGACCTCAACCGGGCCGCCCCGGCCCTGGCCACATCGCCGGTGACCTTCGCCCACTTCCTGTCCTATCAGGCCTCCTATCACGCCTTTCCCGCCGCCTATCTGATCGACCGGGAAGGGCGGGTGCTGGCGCGATCCGAGGCCCCGGACGCGCCTCCCTTCGTCATGCCGCCAGAGTCGAGCTTCCAGGCGGCCGACGAGGGCGACATCTCTGTGCCGGCCTTCGACTCGTCGGATCTCATGCGGGCCCTCTACCGGCTGAATGACTACCCCGACGCCTATCTCTATGTGGCGCGACCGGTGGAGTCGGGAATCATCACCCACCTGATCGAAGCGGAAGGCTCCCTGATCTCCTACCGGGAAGCCGCCCAGAGCCGGGCCCGGATCCAGACGGTCTTCGCGCTCAGCTATGTGGAGACCGCGCTTTTGGTGCTGGTGGGCGCTGTCTGGCTCGGCATGTCCGCCGCCAATGCGATCTCCGGACCTGTCGCCCGCCTGGTCCAGGCCGCGGGGCGGGTCGCCAGTGGTGATCTGAGCGCCCGGGTTGATGCGCGGAATGATCCGGAAGAAATCGCCGTTCTCTCTCGTGCTTTCAATAGCATGACGCATGATCTTCAGGCGCAACAGGAGGCCCTGCGGCGAGCCAGCGACGAGGCGGAGGGGCGACGGGAGTTCATCGAGACGGTGCTTTCCGAAGTCAGCGCCGGGGTGATCGGGCTGGATAGCCGCGGGCGGATCTCGGCGCTGAACCGGCAAGCCGCCCAGCTTCTTGAGCTGAGCGACAGTCCGGTCGATGGGCTGACCCTGGCCGAACTCGCTCCAGAGCTGAGCGCGGTGGCTGGGGAGGCGGCGGTGTCCGGTGAAGCCGAAGCCGAGGTGGACATTCAACGGGCCCGCGAGAGCCATCGTCTGCGGGTGCGCGCCAGTCGGAGCGAGAGCGGCCTCGTCCTGACCTTCGACGACATCACGCGCCTCGTGGCTGCGCAGCGCAACGCCGCCTGGAAGGATGTGGCGCGGCGGATCGCGCACGAGATCAAGAACCCGCTGACGCCGATCCAGCTGTCAGCCGAGCGCCTGCGCCGGAAATTCCGCAAGGATGTGGCCGCCGCAGACCTGGAGACCTTCGACCGCTGCACCGACACCATCGTTCGTCAGGTGGGCGACATCGGCCGGATGGTGGACGAGTTCTCGGCCTTCGCCCGCATGCCGGCGCCCAGGTTCTCACCGCAGGACCTGGTCGAGTTGGTGAGGGCCCAGGTCTTCGCCCAAGGGGTCGCCAATCCTGGGCTGAAGATCGTGCTCGCCGAGCCCGCGCCGGAGGTATCGGTGATGGCCGATGGCCGGATGCTCGCCCAGGCCCTGACCAACATTCTCAAGAACGCGGCCGAGGCCGTGCATGCCCGGATTGAAGCCACGCCGCGTCCCGCCGGCCGCATCAATGTGCGGATGACGCTCTCCGAGGAGACGGTGACGATCGTGGTGGAGGATAATGGCGTCGGGCTTCCTGAAAAGGACCGTGACCGCCTGACCGAGCCCTATATCACCACACGCGAAAAGGGCACCGGCCTGGGCCTGGCCATCGTCAAGCGGATCCTGGAGGACCATGGCGGCGAGTTGGTCCTGACCGACGCCTCGCGGGGGCGCGGCGCCCGCGTAATCCTGAGCTTGCCCGTCGCCCATCGCCCGGTGGTCGCCGCCGCTGAATCTGCATTGATGTTCGAAGGAGAAGCCCATGGCCGCTGACGTGCTGGTGGTGGACGACGAGGCCGACATCCGTGATCTGGTGGCCGGCATCCTGTCCGACGAGGGCTATGAAGTCCGCACCGCTTCGGACTCCGAGAGCGCCCTGGCCGCTGTGCGCGCCCGGCGGCCTTCGCTGCTGATCCTGGACATCTGGATGCAGGGTGGCGGGATGGACGGCCTGGAGCTTCTCGACCTCCTGAAGTCCCTGGACCCAGACCTGCCAGTGGTGATGATTTCCGGCCACGGCAACATCGAGACCGCCGTCAGCGCCATCAAGCGCGGCGCCTACGACTTCCTGGAAAAGCCCTTCAAGTCCGACCGACTGTTGCTGGTGGTCGACCGCGCTCTGGAGGCCGCCAATCTGCGCCGGGAGAACCGCCGCCTGCGGACCCAGGCCATCATGCCCGAGGGGCTGATTGGCAAATCCATGCCTGCCCAACACTTGCGCCAGATGATCGCCAAGCTCGCCGCCGCCAACAGTCGAGTGCTGATCGCCGGCCCCCCCGGCTCGGGGAAGGAGACCGTCGCGCGGCTGATCCATTCGGCCAGCCCCCGGGCCAAGGGCGAGTTCGTCGCCATCAGCGCCGCGGGCATGACGCCTGAGCGGATGGATGTGGAGCTGTTCGGGGTCGAGGGGGAGGGCGGACGCCCCGGCAAGATCGGGGTCTTTGAGCGGGCCCACGCCGGCACCCTTTATCTCGACGAGGTGGCTGACATGCCCCGCGAGACCCAGAGCCGCATCCTGCGTGTGCTGGTGGAGCAGCGCTTCCGGCGGGTGAACGGCGACGCCGACGTCCAGGTGGATGTCCGGGTCATCTCCTCCACCTCCCGCAATCTCCGCGAAGAGATCGCCGAGGGACGGTTCCGCGAAGATCTGTTCCATCGGCTCAACGTGGTGCCCGTGGCGGTGCCTGGGGTTTCTGAGCGGCGCGAAGATATCCCCGAGCTGGTGGAGAACTTCATCGAGCGCATCTGCGAGGCCAGCGGCATGCCTCGCCGGGTGCTGTCTGAGGACGCCATAGGCGCCCTGCAGGTCCGGCCGTGGCCGGGCAATCTTCGGCAGTTGCGCAATGTGGTGGAGCGGATGCTCATCCTGAGTTCGGGCGATCCGAAGGAGCCGATCACCGCCGAGATGGTGCCCTCCGACGCCCCGCCCACCGATGGCGGCGGCCTGCTGGGCGCCGACAAGATCATCGCCCTGCCGCTGCGTGAGGCTCGCGAGACTTTCGAGCGGGAGTATCTCAGCGCCCAGATGATGCGGTTCTCGGGCAACATTTCCCGGACCGCAGCCTTCATCGGCATGGAGCGCTCGGCCCTTCACCGTAAACTCAAGTCCCTGGGCCTGTCCGGGGCGCGTGCGCTCGAGGAGGGCGTCGAATAGCCATGGGGCGCATCGCCTATGTAAACGGCCGCTATCAGCGGCACGCCGACGCCGCCGTCCATATCGAAGACCGGGGCTACCAACTGGCCGACGCGGTCTATGAGGTCTGGTCAGTGTTTGACGGGAAGCTCGCCGACGCCGAGGGCCACTTCGCGCGTCTGGCGCGCAGTCTCGGGGAGCTGCGGATCCCTGAGCCCATGTCCCGGGGGGCGCTGACCATCGTTCTGCGCGAGGTGCTGCGGCGCAATCACGTGCGTGAGGGCCTGATCTATCTGCAGGTCAGCCGTGGCGTGGCGCCCCGTGACCACGCCTTCCCGGAGGGCGGCCTCAGTCCTTCAGTGGTCATCACCGCCAAGAGCCTGGACCGCGCCGCCTCGGAGGCCAAGGCGGCCAAGGGCATCGCCGTTATCACCACCCCGGAGAACCGCTGGGGCCGCTGCGACATCAAGACGGTGGGCCTTCTGCCTAATGTCCTGGCCAGGCAGGCGGCGCGGGAACGGGGGGCGGGGGAGGCCCTGTTCGTCGATGAGATGGGCCTGATCACCGAGGGCGCCTCAGCCAATGCCTGGATCCTCGACGGCGACGGCGTTCTGCGGACCCGCGACACTCAGGCCAACATCCTGCGGGGCGTCACCCGCCGCACCCTGCTGGACGTCATCGCCGAGGCCGGCCTGAAGGTCGAGGAGCGTCCGTTCACGCCCGAGGAGATGGCCGAGGCCAAGGAGGCCTTCATCACGGGGGCCGGCTCACTGGTGCTGCCGGTGATCGCTATTGACGGACAGCCCATCGGTGGCGGCGCGCCGGGTCCGGTGGCGAAGCGCCTGCGGAGCCTCTATATCGAACGGGCGAAGCAGACCGCCATCTGACTGGCCGACCGTGATTGCACGGCGGCTCTCGGTTGGACTAGCTTGCCTTATGTGTGTGGGGGCGCGTGGCCCCTCAATCGGAGAAAAGGGCGAAAAGCCATGAGCGAAAAAAAGCAGAACCTGCAGGACACCTTCCTCAACAGCGTCCGCAAGGCCAAGACCCCCCTGACCATCTTCCTCGTCAACGGCGTCAAGCTGCAGGGCGTGGTCAGCTGGTTCGATAATTTCTGCGTGCTCCTGCGCCGTGATGGCCAGTCCCAGCTGGTCTACAAGCACGCCATCTCCACCATTATGCCGGCCCAGCCCGTTCAGCTGTACGAGCCGGCGGAAGACGAGACCGATTGAGCTCCCCATCCATCGACCATGAGACGCCCGTCCAGGGCGCGCTCATCATCCATCCCGAACGCGAGGGCCGAGGCGGCGCCCGGTCCTCCCAGGCGCGCCTGGAAGAGGCCGAAGGTCTCGCCCTGGCGCTCGATCTCGAAATCCGTCGGGGCATGGTCGCGCCGGTGCGCAAACGCATGCCCGCCACCCTGTTTGGCAAGGGCAAGGTGGCCGAGATCGGCGAACTCTGTGAAGAGCTCGAGATCGACGTAGCGGTCGTCGATGACGCCCTGACGCCGGTCCAGCAGCGCAATCTGGAAAAGGCCTGGAAGGTGAAGGTCATCGACCGCACCGGCCTGATCCTCGAGATCTTCGCCAGGCGGGCCCGGACCCGGGAAGGCCGGCTTCAGGTGGAGCTGGCCAGGCTCTCCTACGAGCGCTCGCGGCTGGTTCGCACCTGGACCCATCTGGAGCGCCAGCGCGGCGGCTTCGGCGTCATGGGCGGTCCGGGCGAAACCCAGATCGAGACCGACCGCCGCCTGCTGGCTGAAAAGATCGGCCGCCTGAAGAAGGAACTGGTGGAGGTTCGCCGGACCCGCACCCTGCAGCGCTCGGCCCGCAAGCGCCGCCCCTATCCGGTGGTGGCCCTGGTCGGCTACACCAACGCTGGCAAGTCGACCCTGTTCAACCGCCTGACCGACTCCAAGGTCATGGCCGAGGACATGCTGTTCGCCACCCTCGATCCGACCCTGCGGATGCTGAACCTGCCAGACGGCCGGCCAGCCATCCTGTCGGACACGGTGGGCTTCATCTCCGACCTGCCGCACGAACTGGTGGAGGCGTTTCGGGCCACCCTGGAGGAGGTCAAGGAAGCCGACGTGATCCTGCACGTCCGCGACATCGCCAGCCCGGAGAGTTCCGCCGAAGCCGCCGACGTCCGTGAGGTGCTGGAACGTCTCGGCGTCGATATGGACGAGCGTCGGGTGCTCGAGGTCTGGAACAAGATCGACCTGACGCCCGAAGAGGACCGGCCGATGTTGGAAGGGGACGCCCGCCGCGCCCATCCGCCGGCCCTGCTCGTCTCGGCGGTGACCGGGGAAGGGGTCACCCCCTTGCTGCTCGCCGTGGCCGACCTCGTGGACGAGTCGCCGGCGGTCGAGGCCCATCTGCCGGCCGGGGAGGGGGCGGCCATCGCCTGGCTCTATCAGAATGGCCGGGTGATCGATCGCCAGACCGGGGATGACGGCGCCGTCCGCATGGCCGTGCGCCTGACGCCCAAGGCCCTGGGGCAGTTCGAGCAGCTCTTCCCGCGGATCGACCTGGGCGCTGTCTCGCCCGGACCAGACGACCTCTAGGCGCGCTCGGCCGCCTTGGCCGCGTCCCAGAGAGCGTCCATCTCGGCGAGGTCGGACTCTTCGGCCGTCCGGCCGCGCTCGGCTAAGGCGGCTTCGATGAACTGGAATCGTCGGGCGAACTTGGCGTTGGTGGCCCGGAGGGCGTCCTCAGGCTCAATGTCCAGCTTGCGGGCCAGGTTGGCCATGACGAACAGCACGTCGCCGATCTCGCCGCGCAGGGCGTCCTGATCGCCCGAGGCGATTTCAGCCTCCATCTCGCCGATCTCCTCGCGCAGCTTTTCCAGCACGAAGGACACCTCGGGCCAGTCGAAGCCCACCCGGGCGGCGCGCTTTGTCAGCTTTACCGCGCGGGTCATGGCTGGAAGGCCGGCGGGCACGTCGTCCAGCAGGCTTCGATCGCGGCCCTTGCCGGCGCGCTCCTGGGCCTTCATCGCCTCCCAGGCGGCGGTCTGCGCCTCGCCGGTGGCATAGGTCTCCTCACCAAAGACGTGTGGGTGGCGGCGGATCATCTTGTCATTGATGGCGCGGGCCACATCGTCAAAGGCGAAGGCGCCCTGCTCCTGAGCGATGCGGGCGTGGAACACCACCTGCAGCAGCAGGTCGCCGAGTTCTTCCTTCAGGTCCGCCAGATCATTGCGCTCGATGGCGTCAGCCACCTCATAAGCCTCCTCCACCGTGTAGGGGGCAATGGTGGCGAAGCTCTGCTCCAGATCCCAGGGACAACCATTCACCGGGTCGCGCAGCCGCGCCATGATGGCCAGCAGGCGCTCAAGGGGCGGCAGGTCACTGGGCGGGGCGGATGACGGCATGGATCTCCTCGGAGGTCTTAGGCTCGGCGCCGAACTCCGGCGCGGCTTCGGCCAGGTCCCGGGCCTCCAGGGCGCTGCGGATTTCCGCATGCCGCTCGGCGTTAAGGGGGTAGTTCATAATGATCCAGCCGGCGAGCAGAGACAGGACGGCCGGGGCCGCCAGGAACATCACCTGCAGCCCGACGAGACCGGAGGTCGAGTCTGCGGCACGGGCGTCGAAGCCCACGAGGTCGAGGCCCACATAGGTGATGCCGATGGCGGCGGCCGATCCGATCTTCACCGTTCCGCTCAGCAGGGCGTAGAGCAGGCCCGTTCGATCGGCGCCGGACTCCAACCGCTCCTCGTCACCCACATCGGCCATCATCGCCCGCAGAAGGAAGGGGCCCGCCGAGAAGGGCAGGCCGATCAGAAACATCAACCCTGCGGCGATCAGCCAGGCGCCCGGGGGGATGACCAGGGCGCCGGCGGTGACGATGGCGTAGAAGACGGTCGAGACCGCCAGGGCGCGATGCTTGCCCATCTTGTAGGACAGGCGCGTCCAGATCGGGCCGCCCACCAGGCCGCCGATGAAATAGACCAGCAGCAGGCCGCCGGCCTCGGCCTTGTCGAAGGCCTTGATCCGCTCGAAATAGAAGAAGAACAGCGCGCCTGTGATGGCTGGCCCAGTTCCGATGGCGAGGTCGGCGGCCAGCAGGCGTCGCACGCTGTTGCGCTTGAAGAGGCCCAGATACTCCCGCAGTCCCGACCTCTGCTGAGGGCGCACGATGAAGGGTTCCGGCACCTTCCACAGCGCCAGCAAACCTGTGAGCGGCAGAAGCAGGATGATGAACCACCCCATGGCCTCCACCCCCATGGCGTGACCGGGAACGCCCAGCAGGCCGAGCAGTGGGGGCAGGGTGAGGACCAGGATCATCCCCACCACATTGCCGCCCTGCCACCAGGAATAGATCCGCGACCGCTCGTCATAGCCGGGTGACAACACCGAGCCCCACGACAGGTGAGCCAAGGTGGCGATGGAGAAGCCCCCATAGATGACCAGCAACCACAGCCAGAGATACCCGACGCCGACCCCCGGCCTGGCCATGAACAGCATGTAGGCCGCCAGCATCAGGATCGGGATCCCAATCCCGAACCACAGGCGAAAGCGCCCAAAGCGCGTCCGGGTCTTGTCCATCACGCCGCCGATGAACGGATCAAAGGCGATATCCAGGAGTCGCACACCCATGAAAGCCGCGCCAACGGCTGTCAGGCTCAGGCCAAGCTCATTGGCGTAGAATTCAGGAAGGTAGACCACCAGTGGAAGCCCGAGGCCGGCCAGAGGAAGACAGGGCGCGGCCAGCGCCGCCAGGGTCCAGCTCGAGCGGCGCTCAGTCGACATTGGAAATCTCGCGGGAACTGCAGTCGGCGCGATCTGAGCCTGCGCCGCCTCGCAAGGCAAGCCCGGGTCAGCGCAGGGCGTAGAGCTGGCCGCGGCTGAGACGGTGACTGAACCGCTCGAACGCCCACTGGGCGTCCCCCCAGACTGACTGCCGCCGGGAATCGGTAAGATCCGAGGCGTACCAGGTGAAGCTCAGGGGGATCACATCCCCATCGAAGGTCGTCATCTCACCTTCGATCCGCGCGCCGCCGAGGGATGCGCTACGGAAGGAGAGCCCAGGGCGGGAAATCATCTCCTGACGGGTCGGGCGGCTGGGCTTCAGATCAACCAGAACCAGATCAACCCGCCCCCCGACCATGACCCCCATCTGCTCGAGATCTGCTGTGACCGTGGCTTTGAGCCGCTCGGCCTGGTGCTCCACCTCCGCGAGCCCATAGGACTTTTCCGCGCTCTCAATGAGCGCCGGACCCAGCCGGACGCTGACCTCAGGTCCGGCCGCCGCGCGGATCGGCGTCGGATCGCCCTGGCCGGCCGCGGCGGGTGAAGCCAGGGCAGGGCCAAGCACCAGGCCCAGGGCGAGGATCAGACGTGAAACGGCGCGCATCGGGTAGCTCCTGCGGATCGCTGCAGGGTTGAGGCAAAAACGTGGCGCTACTTTGGCGCCGAGGTCTCTCTCAGGACAACCACACTCAATCGACCGCATGCAGGCCCTTCGCCTCCAGCATCGCCCAGACCTCTTCCGGGGTTTCGGCGAACCCGAACAACTGCAGGTCTTGCTGCGAGATCATTCCATGCTCAGCCAGGGCGTCGAAATTGATGACCCGGGACCAATAGGCCTTGTCGCAGAGGACAATCGGAATCGGCGGGCTCTTGTGCGTCTGTCGCAGGGTGAGCAGTTCGAAGAGCTCATCCAACGTGCCAAAGCCCCCGGGGAAGATCACCAGGGCGCTGGCGCGCATGGCCAGGTGCATCTTGCGCATGGCGAAATAGTGGAACTGAAAGGTGAGCTCTGGGGTGGAGTAGGGGTTCGGGACCTGCTCATGGGGCAGGGTGATATTGAACCCGATCGAGGGGGCGCCGACCTCATGGGCGCCGCGGTTCGCCGCCTCCATGATGCCTGGCCCACCACCCGTGGCGATCACATTGTGGCGCCCCTCACGACCATTGAGCAGGGCCCCGCCGCTCAATGAGGCCAAGGCGCCGAACCGACGGGCCGTATCGTACCACTGAGCCTGGCGTCCGGGACCGTCGGGGGCGACACGGGCGCTGCCGAACACCACGATGGTTGAGATGACGCCCCAGGCCCTCAGCGCGTCTTCCGCCTTGGAATACTCCAGCAGAAACCTCACCCCCCGCATGGAGTCTCCTAGAAGGAACTCCTGGTCCAGGGCCGCCAGCCGATAGGACGGGGAGGCGATCTGGAGGGCGGGATTCGGCGGTTGCTCAGGCGTTTTGGACATGGGGAAAGCTTGCGGGGAGTCGCCCGGCCCGGTCCACCTGACCTCACCGCAAACCTGACGCCTGATAGACATCGTGTACCGCCGTTCACCCTAAGGGTGCAAAATTCCCTTGAATCGGCGGCGATTGGACCATTTGCTCAGGTGACACCGGCGCCGGCCCTTGGCAGTGTCGAAAGCTGATTCCCAACCTGGAGCCATCCATGAACACCTCCGACATCATCGATCGCGTCGCCGCGGCCGACGACAAGCTGACCAAGGCGCAAGCCAAGCAGATCGTGGACGGCGTTTTCGCCGCGATCCGCGACGCCGCCATCAGCGGCGAGGAAGTGTCCCTGCCGGGCTTCGGCAAGTTCAAGGTGCAGAACAAGCCGGCGCGCACGGGCCGCAACCCCCAGACCGGCGAAGCCGTCCAGATCGCCGCCTCCAAGAAGGTGTCGTTCCAGCCGGCCAAGGCCCTCAAGGACGCCGTCAACGGCTAAGGTCTCTCAGACCGTTGCCCCGTCGGCTGACTTGGTGACGAACAAGGCCGGCGTCCCCGTGGCGCCGGCCTTTTTCACGCCTGGTCGGGGGCTTGGGTGGCAAGAGCCAGCGCAGCGTTTCCGGCGGCCCATTGGAGATCGCCAGCGCTTCACTATTCTGCGCCTAAGATAGATTATCGGAAATATGATACGCGATTGACGCTCAGGCTGAGGATCCCAGCTTCGCGCTGAGCGACGCTCAATTCAGCTCAGAACAGGTCCAGATCGCCGTCGTCGTCTTCGGCGCCGTAGCTCAAGCCCGTGGCGGCGCCTTCAATCCGTTTGACCACGTCACCAAGGGTGATGTGGCTGAGCGCCGAGGTCAGATCCACGGCTTCTTCCTCACTGGCCTGGAGGCCGAGGTCTCGCGCGAAGTTTGCTAGGGCGGTCAGGTGCTGGTTCAAGAGGTCGATCGCGTGCAGGTCCTGCATGACCTTCAGACGCTCGTCTGGGGCGATCAGCTCCAGCATCTTGCCAAGCGTGTCGTCCAGATGCTGTGAAGCATGGCACGCCATGGCGATCTCGCCGGCCAGCAGATCGAGCGCCTTCGCAGGGCTGATGCGAACGCGTTCCATAATCGTGGCGGCCGTTGCGGTCATGAATCGCTCTCCTAGGCACCCTCACCCTGCCCGCTCGCCAATTAAAGGCAAATGAATGATGTTCGGCGAAATCGTCGCATATTGGCGCAAGGCGGATACGATCGTCAGGTGTCAGCCAGCAGGAAGAAGTCGCTCGCCACGGGCGATTTCCTGAAGGGTTCGCAGGTAAAAGCCAGGCTCCAGCGCAGTCAGGCGAGCTTCCAGGCTTTCGGCGGTCTCGTTCGGCGTCAGCGGAAGTTCTAGCCGGGCGATCTCGGGACCATGGTCATACTCACCGTCGACCAGGTGAATGACTGCGGCGCTTTGCCCCAGCCCCTGGGCGATCACCGCTTCGTG
Organism: Caulobacteraceae bacterium; assembly: GCA_027489335.1. Classification (GTDB taxonomy): domain Bacteria; phylum Pseudomonadota; class Alphaproteobacteria; order Caulobacterales; family Caulobacteraceae; genus Phenylobacterium. The sequence goes on from JAIXZX010000010.1 coordinate 88,520, forward strand.
GACCCGCCTGCCGTACATGCCCTCCCCGCCAAACGCCGGTAGGGGTCCTGGGTGGATGTTCAGCACGCGGCCGCGGAAGCGCTCCAGAAAGATGGGCCCCAGACGACGCAGATAGCCCGAGAGAACCACCAGATTCACGCCAGCGTCGACCATGGCCTCGGTCAGGGCGAGGTCGGCGGACTGCGGATCGTGTTTGGTCGGAATCCAGGTTGTCGCCACGCCAGCGGCCGCAGCAAAATCCAGCGCCGGCGCGTTGCGGTTGTTGCTGATCACCACGCGCGCCTCGGCGGGCAGCTCATTCCGGGCGATCGCGTCAAGAATGACCCGCATGGAGCTGCCGTTCTTAGACGCCAGAAAGCCGAGCCTAAGTTTCGGGTTTTGCATCATAAAACAGCCTTCAGTTCATGCTTGAACCGAAGTCCGTCATAGGCTGGCTCGACCCCCGCCGGAAGGCGGCTGGTCAGATCGGCATAGTCCAGGTCGATGTGCATATTGGTCAGGATCGCACGCCGAGGCGCCACGCGCTCGATCCAGGACAGGGCGAGGTCCACATGGGCGTGGGTGGGATGGGGGCGCCAGCGCAGCGCGTCGACAATCCAGACGTCCACGCCCTTCAGCGCTTCAAACGCCGACTCAGGCAGATCCACGACGTCGCTGGAATAGGCCACATCGCCAAAGCGATAGCCGACCGACCGCACCCCGCCGTGGTCCTGATCGAACGTGGTGACGGGAATGTCGCCAGACGGGCCTTGAATGCGAAAGGCCTCGCCCAACGGCGGCAGGGCCACAGGGTCGCAGATCGCCGGATAGCCACCCTCGGCCTCGAAGATGTAGCCGAACCGACGCTGCAGGGTCGCCCAGGTGGCGGCGTCCATGTGACAGGGGATGCGCGCCCTCTGGCGGATGAAGAAGGCCCGGACATCGTCGATGCCATGGACCTGGTCGGCGTGGTCGTGGGTCAGCAGCACCGCATCCAGGCGGCGAACGCCGGCGGCGGCGGTCTGCAGCCGAAGGTCCGGTGAGGTGTCCACCAGGACCGTGGTCTGAGCGGCAGGGTCCGGGTCTCCATCGTGGTCCGCCCGCCGCACCAGCAACGAACACCGCGATCGGCGGTTGCGGGGATCTGTGGGATCACACACGCCCCAGTCGCCATCGGCTCGCGGCACGCCGCCGGACGAGCCGCTGCCCAGGATAGTGATCTCCAGCGCGCTCACGGCCTGGGGATCCTGTCGAACAGGGCGAAGAAGGCGTCTTCGGTCCGCGCCTCGGCCTCCGCCAGCGACCAGCCGCGGATCTCCGCCAGCTTGGCCAGGACGTGGGGCAGATAGGCCGGCTCATTGCGACGGCCGCGTTGGGGAACAGGCGCGAGATACGGGCAATCGGTCTCGACGATGATCCGCTCGGCCGGCATCTCGGCGATCACGTCGCGGACGTCCTGGGCGGCCTTGAAGGTGGCGATGCCCGACACCGAGAACCACGCGCCGAGCGCCGCGGCCCGCCGGGCCAGATCGGCGCCGCTGGTGTAGCAGTGCATCAGCATGCGGAAGGGACCTGCGGCGTACTCCTCCTCCAGGATCGCGGCCATCACCTCATCGGCCTCGCGGGTGTGGACCACCAGGGGCAGGCCGGTCTCCCGGGCCGCCGCCACATGGGCGCGGAACACGCGCGCCTGAATGTCCCGGGGGCTGAGGTCGTAGTGGAAGTCGAGGCCTGTCTCGCCGATGCCGACCACCTTGGGATCGGCGGCCAGCTCGATCAGGGTCTGGGCCGACAGGTCAGGGTTTTCCTTGGCCTCGTGCGGGTGGGTGCCCACCGTGCACCAGATGTCGGACGCCTCGGCCACGGCGCGGACGGCGGCAAAGCCCGAGACCTTGTCGCTGATATTGACCATCAGGGCGATGCCGGCGGCCCGGGCGCGGGCGATCACCTCGTCCCGGTCCTCATCGAACTGGGGGGCGTGCAGATTGACGTGGCTGTCGATGAGCATGGATCAGGGACGATCGGTCAGGCGCGAGCGGCGATCCGCAGCTCGCGAAGCACCGTGAACAAGGCGTCGGCGCGGTCGAGGTTCAGGCCCTCGACCTCGCGCGGCAGGGCGCTCAGCCTCTCCCATGCCTGGGCCCAGGGATCAAGGCCGCCCCGGCCGGCGCCGGCCCGGTCGGTGGCGAGGCTGTGCACCCGCTCACCGAGACGCTCCATGAACAGGGCGAAGTTCGCGGCGCCCTCCCCGCCCCGGAACCGGTCGGTGAGGGCGAGAGCCGCGGCCTCGTCCTGGTGGGGAAGGCGGGCCAGGATGTCCCGGGCGGCGTCATCCAGCGCCAGGGCAGCGCCAGCCGCCATGGTCAGGGCCCGCCCAGGGGCCTCACCCGACATCCGCGCCAGACGCAGGGCTTCCTCCGGATTGGCGCTGGTATGGTCGCGGACGAAGGCCGCCGTCGCCTCAAGCCCCAGGGGCCGGAACAATAACCGGCGGCATCTCGACCTGATGGTGGGCAAGAGCCGGCCCGGGGAATGGGAGACCAGGAAGATCACCCCCTGGGGCGGCGGCTCCTCCAGGGTCTTGAGGACGGCGTTGGCCGCATTGACGTTGAGGTCGTCGGCAGGATCGATGATCGCCACCCGATGGGGGGCGGCGGCCGGCGACTTGGAGAAGAAGTCCGAGAGCTTGCGCGCCTCATCTACCGGGATGGACTTGCGCAGCTTACCGTCCTCGCCCATCCGCTCGATGACCAACAGATCGGGATGGGACCGTGCAGCCACCTGCCGGCTCACCGGATGGTCGGGATCGGCCCCAAGCACCCCGTGCCGCTTTGCAGGCGGCGCACCGAGAAGTCGGCGCGCGGCGCGGTAAGCGAAGGTCGCCTTCCCGACCCCTTCAGGTCCGGTCAGCAGCCAGGCGTGATGCAGCCGCCCCCTGGCGCGGGCGTCCTCAAAGGCGGCTTCCGGGCCCTCGTGACCTGTCAGGTCGTAAGCGTCCCGGGGATGGGGGGGCGCCTCAGCCACGGTCTGACGACGCCTCGCCTGTCACCGCAGCCCAGATATCGGCGCTGACCGCCTCCAGGGCCTGGGTCGCGTCGATCACCAAGCAGCGCCCGGGCTCGGCTGCGGCGATGTCGAGAAAGGCCTGCCGCAACCGGCTGTGAAACGCCGCGCCCTTTGACTCAAAGCGGGTCTCCACCCCTGCCCGGCTGGCGGCGCGCATCAGCCCAGTTTCGGCGGGAAGATCCAGGATAAGGGTCAGGTCCGGGCGGACGCCGGCCAGGACGTAGGTTTCCAGGGCGGCGATAAAGGCCGGATCGGTCCCCCCGGCCGCCCCCTGATAGGCGCGGGTGGAGTCCGCAAAACGGTCGCAGAGCACCCAGGCGCCGCGGGCCAGGGCGGGACTGATCACCCGCTCCACATGATCACGGCGGGCGGCGTACATCAGCAAGGTCTCGGTCATCGCTGACCAACGGTCAGCTTCGCCGCGCACCAGCAGGTCGCGAATCGCTTCGGCCCCTGGGGAGCCGCCTGGCTCACGGGTGGCGATCACCTCGTGGCCAAGGGCGCTCAGCCTATGCGCCAGCAGGCGCAGTTGAGTGGACTTGCCGCCCCCCTCCCCGCCCTCGAATGTGATGAAACGACCCTGGTTCACGGTCTTCAAATTGGCCGTTTCGCGCCGTAAGTCCAGGGCGCGCCGATCAGTAGGGGTGGATGACCCGCGCGTCGGCGAACCCAGCGCTGGCCACCTGATCGCGCACCATCCAGGCGTGGCCCTCATCGGCGCCAGCCTCCAGAACCACCCGATAGAGACCGCCGCTGGTGGACTCGATCACCGCCTGGCCGGCATGGGCCAGCCGGCTCACCGCCCGCTCGGCGTTCACCCGATCGCCAAAGGCGCCAGCCTGAATTCGGTAGCTCGCCGCGGGGTCTGCGGCCGGGGCCTCGAGGGGCGGTTCGGGCGTTCTGAGGGGCGCAGGCGGCGGCGCCGGGGCGCGGGCGATCTGGGTGTAGGGAATTGGGGCCGGCGGCAGGCTGGCCGGCGCCTCGGCTCGCCGCACGCCAGGATCCCCGCCCCCGCCCAGGGGAGCCCGGCCTACATATCGGACGCGCACCTTCGCCAGGCCCTTGGCCTCGAACCCCAACTCCCGGGCTGCGGCCCGGGACATGTCGATAATACGGTCCCCCACAAACGGGCCACGGTCGTTGACCCGCACGATCACCTTGCGCCCGTTCTCCAGATTGGTGACCTCCACGAGGCTTGGCAGGGGCAAGGTGGTGTGCGCCGCGGTCAGGGCGTCCATGTCGAACACCTCGCCGTTGGCTGTGGCCTTGGCGTGGAACTGGGCGCCGTACCAGGAGGCGGTCCCGACCCGGTTGTAGGTGGGATCTTCCTTGGGCACATACCAGACGCCCGCCACCTGGTAGGGCTTGCCCACCTTGTAGGTTCCCCCGGCGCCGCTGGGGGCCTTGACGCCTGACGACCCGGCCTGCGGCAATCGGCTGGAGAGCTTGGGTTTCGGGGCGGCGCAGCCGGTGACCACCAGCGCCCCCAGGCACACTCCCACAACAGTCCAAACGCTGGCCGCCCGCCGGCATGTGTCGCCCCGCATGTGCGCCTCCTCCGCCTGTGCTTACCGGAGTGTGAACGGGGAGCCTTGAGGCGAGGTTAAGCCCGGCGCCAGAAGCCTTGGAACACAGGGCCCGCCCCTGCTATAGCCCGCCCCTCCGGACGGGTGGCCGAGTGGTTTAAGGCAGCGGTCTTGAAAACCGCCGTGGGTGAAAGCTCACCGTGGGTTCGAATCCCACCCCGTCCGCCACCCCCCAGGGGGGCTCGCCTAAAGCGACCCGAGGGTCTCGCCAAGCCGGAGGATTCGTCCCGCTTGCGCCCGCGCCGACGATGTCGGACCTTCCAGCGGCTTAGCCGGGGAACGCCATGCGGCCCACCCTATTGATGATGTTGATCTGGGCCGTGGTCGCCCTCGTCTCGCCGCCTTCTGTCCACGCCCAGACGGCTCAAGAAATCCTTGAGACGGGTAAGGGCCACGGCGTCATGGGCGAACCTCTGGCGGCGCAGACAGCCTATGAACGCGCGGCCGCCCTTGGGTTAGCCGAAGCCGCTCACCTGGCGGCGCAAAGTCATCACTATGGCTGGGCCGGGACGCGGAACTTCCGAAAGGCGGCGAGCCACTACGACCAGGTCATCGCGACCAGCCATCTGCCCGCTGTGGTGGATGAGGCCAGACGACAGCGCGCGGAGATGTTGCGTGAGCTCACGGATCTGGCTTTCGAGGCCGCCCGCAAGCAGGATCGAGCGACATCGGAGCGCTATTACAATCTCGCGTTTGAACTCGGCGACGGCGCCGCGCTTGGCAGCCTGGCCCACTTCTACGAGACCGGCCGCATGGGTTGGGCCCGCGACGAGGTCAAGGCCAGGACCCTGTATGAGCGGCAGGCCGAACAGGCCCCGTCATCCTTGAGCCTTTGGGCGCTCGGGCTGATGTACAAGGAGGGGCGCGGCGGGCCGGCGGACCACCCCCGTGCTGCAGCCGCCTTCCAGGCCATGATCAATATGGGCGCTGAAGCCGGCTACATGGAGCTGGCCAAGCTCTACCTGGAGGGTCAGGGAGTCCCCAAGGATCGCGCCGCAGCCCTCAAACTGCTGCAGCGGCCCTGCGACAGTGGCGTCCAGGAAGCCTGCGACCTGGGCGGCCTGACGCCCACCCCGCTCCCCGGCAGCGCCTACTGAACGGCGCCCCCCTGGCTTCAGGTCAGAAACGGGACAGGTTCCAGGCCCAGCGCCTTGCGGAAGGTGTTGTGGTAGTGGTGCAGGGGCGGCTCGTTACGGCCGAAAATCACCTCGTTCATCAGGCCTGAGGCCAGGGCCCGCTGGGTCGTCTCGGCGGTGGCGTAGTCCTCGTCGGCGACGACGCGGGTGAAGCCCTCGGAGAACAGCTGGGCGAAGCCAGGGTTCTCGGCCAGGACTTCGCGGTCGAAATAGTAGCTGATTTTTGAGATCGACCGGCCCGGATCGGTGGGATCTGGATAGACCCTGACCACGGCGATCCGCTTGTTGCCCACGTTCACAACGACATTGGGGAACAGGAAGTAGACCGGGAAGCCCCCGTCCTCGATCCGCCACTCCGTCTCGGGTCGGCCCCGCAGGTCATCGATCCCGCGCAGACAGAGGATCATCCGATGGTTCCGGGCGTAGCTGCGGTAGGACAGCACATCGCCGTGAAAGTTGTTGGCCAGGGTGTCGCGATGCAGCCGCTTGAAATGGTAGGTCTCGCCGAAGGTGTCGGTGGCGAGCTTCCAGTTCATCTTCATGTCCAGGGTCTGCTCGTAGGCCAGTTGGTAGCGGCCCCAGTCCCAGGTCTCCAGATCTTCGCTGACGCCTTCAAACAGGACGGCCGGGTCAATCACCCCCTTCGGGTCGGGGTGAACCACGAGAAATCCGAAATGCTCAAGGGCCGGCAGCTCGATGAGGCCCAGGCAACTCCGGTCTATCGTCCCGAAATGCTGCTCCATCGGCACGCCGATCAGAGCCCCCTTGGCGTCATAGGTCCAGGCGTGGAAGGGGCAGGAGAAGCGCGACTTCTGCCCCTTGGGCGCCGTCTCGACCATTGAGCCCCGGTGACGGCAGGCGTTGAGGAAGGCGCGCACCACCCCCTGGTCATCCCGCGTGACCAGCACCGGAAACCCGAAGTCCTCAGTCGTGAGGAAGCTGCCAGGCGACGGAAGGTCGGAGGTCATGCCGACCAGCTGGGGCTGGCCCTTGAACAACACCTCCCACTCGCGCTGCGCGATCTCGGGCGAGGTGTAGGCCTCGGCCGGAAAGGCCCGCATCCCGCCGGCGTCGGCGTTCACGCCATCGTCCAGTTGCTGGAGGAGTTCACGAAGCACTTCAATCTGAACAGCGGTCTTCATAGCGTGTCACCGGTTGGAGGATTGAGGTTCAGGCGAGCGCCGACTCCAGGAGCCGGAAGGTGGTGTCGATCTGGTCGCGATGGGCTGTCTCAGGCAGGGCGCGGCGGCTGGAGACCCGCAGCCCCTCATTCACGACCATGAGGAAGGCCGAGAGCTCGGCGGCCTTCGCGGCGCCGCAGCCGGTGTCGGTCAGGCAGGTTTTGAAGGCCGCCTCCACTTCGCCCAGGCGGAGACGCGCATGGTCACAAAGGTCCTCGTCCACATCGGCCAGCTCCAGGACCGTACTGACCAGCATGCAGCCCCACGCCCAGCGGCCGCCCGCCTCTTCGGAGAGGGTCTGGACGAAGAAGGCCCGGAGCGCCGCCAGCGGCGGATGCTCCGCGCGCGCCCGGGCCAGAACACCAATGCTGCGGGCGGCGAACAGGTCCAGGCACTCGATGAAGACCCCGCGCTTGTCGCCATAGGCGGCGTAGAGGCTGGAGCGGCTGATTCCCATCGCGTCGACCAGATCGGCGAGAGAGGTCGCCTGATAGCCCTTGCGCCAGAACAGCAGCAGGGCGTTCTGGGTCACAGCAGCACGATCAAACTCGACTGGACGGGCCATGCGATAGTTATGGACTGATCATTCCAGAAAGACAATCCGCGAGAGTCTCACGTCTGAGGCGGGGGACTCCGAGCCCCTTGTTCGCAGACGAGGTTCGACGATATTGGAACCATGGAACCCGCCGCCGCCATTACAGCCTTCTCAGCCCTCGCCCAGACCACCCGGCTCGAGACCTTCCGACTTCTGGTCCGCCATGAGCCGCAAGGCCTGCCGGCGGGCGAGATCGCACAGGCGATGGGCGCGCCCGCCAACACCATGTCCGCCCATCTGGCGGTGCTGAGCCGTGCGGGTCTGGTGACGTCGGAGCGTCGCAGCCGCTCGATCATCTACCGCGCCGAGCTGACCAGAATTCAGGACCTGGCGCTTTTCCTGATGAAGGACTGCTGTGATGGCCAAGGGGACAGCTGCGGTCCCACCTTCTCGGGGGTCGAGGCCGCCTCCAGCTAGAGTGGCGGCCCCTCAGACTCCAGGGCCCAAGGCCGCCTGCGCCGATTTGCGTTCCTTTTCATGCAACTAACCGGGTATCTGAGACTTTCCTCTTAGGAGCAAACGAGAGGAGACACCATGTCGGATCCCAAGCCTGAGCCCCAGTCCAAGGCGACTGCCCGCGCGAGGGACATGAAGGAATCGAACACGCCCACCGCCCAACCGGGCGCCGGCCGCACTCCGTCGGATGGGATGAACCCGGTCCCCAACCCCGAAATCGCGCCGTCCGGGGCCTTGGACGCCGAGGGCCACCGCCCGGTGCTTGAGCGCTCGCGAAAGTCACGCTGAGCCCATCTCCATCGCAGCCCCCTGAATCTTGAGGCCCCGCCAATGCACGTGCAGATCAACACCGCCAACAACATCGAAGGCCGCGAGGCCCTGGCCCAGTCTATCGAGAGCGACGTGCGCCAGCGCCTTTCACGCTTCGAAGCGCGGTTGACCCGGATCGAGGTGCATGTCGGCGACGAGAACGGTGAACGGACAGAGGGTGACGACAAGCGTTGCGTCATTGAGGCGCGGCCAGCGGGACTGGCTCCAGTCACCGTGTCAGAACAGGCTGGATCGATCGACCAGGCCACGGCAGGCGCGCTGCAGAAACTCTCCACCGCCCTCGACCGGACGTTCGGGAAATTGACCGACCGCAAGGGCCACTGAAGGGCGAGCCTTCCGCTAGGCGTCGTCCCCTTCCGCCAGCCGATATCCCACCCCTGGTTCGGTAAGCAGGACGCGGGGCGCAGATGGGTTTTCCTCCAGCTTCTGCCGTAGCTGGGCGACCAGCACCCGGACGAACTGGGCGTCCACAGAGGCGTCTGGCCCCCAGACCGCAGCGATCAGCTGCTTGTGGGTGACAACGCGCCCGGGGTGCCGCGCCAGGGTGCGCAGCAGGTCATATTCCCGGGGCGTGAGGCGCACCTCATCCCCCTGCACATAGGCCCGCCGGGTGGCGAAGTTGACCTCCAGTTCGGCGCTGCGGAACCTCGCGCGCCCAGCCAGCCGCAGGTCTCGGCCTCGGAGGGCGGCTCGGATTCTCGCCAGCAGCTCTCCGACCGCAAAGGGCTTATTGACGAAATCGTCGGCCCCCAGGTCGAGCGCGGCAATCTTCTCGTCTTCCAGATCCCGTGCCGACAGGACGATGATCGGAATCTCGGACCATTCCCGAAGGCGCGCGATGATCGCCTTTCCGTCCATATCCGGTAGCCCGAGATCGAGGATCACGACGTCGCAGGGCTCACCGGCCAGGTGGATAAGCGCCGCAGCCCCGGTATCGGCCGTTGACACCCCATACCCGGCGGCGGTCAGGGCCGGCCGCAGCGATCGCAGAATCTGTGGTTCGTCGTCGACCACCAGGAGGTCGCCAGCAACACTCATGGGGCCTCCGGCAAGCTGAGGGCGACGATGAGCCCCGAGCCATCGGTTCTACGCTGCGCTGAGACCCCGCCGCCCATGGCCTCCATCAGGCCCTTGACGATCGACAATCCAAGACCAGCGCCCTGGAGGTTCGGGTTCGCGGAAGGCGAACGATAGAACTTCTCGAAGATCAGGCCCAACTCGTCTTCTGGCGCGCCGGGCCCCTGGTCGCTCACCTCGACCAGGATCATGTCTCCCGTCCGGCGCGCGGCCATCCGCACCTCGCCGCCTTCGGGACTGAAACGCAGGGCGTTCTCGACAACATTCGTCAGCGCCTGTTCGAAGAGGATGGCGTCCCCCCATCCTGTGAGGGGCGCGTCAGGCAGGTTAAGCAGCAGGCGCCGGTCGGGCCAGCGTGGAGCATACCTGCGATGAACGCGATCAAGGCCCTCGGCGATTTCGAAGGCGCTGGGTTGGACCGCCAGGGCGTCCGCCTCCAGCCGCGTCATGCTCAGCAGATTGGCGACAAAGGCGTTCAGACGCTCGGCCTCCTCGGTGATGGTGTCGAGCAGGTCGTCGCGCACTTCAGGTTCGAAGACGCCGCCAAATGTCTTCAGGCTCGTGGCTGACGCCAGGATCGCGGCCAGGGGCGTCCGAAGGTCGTGTGAGATCGAAGACAGCAGGGCGTTTCTAAGAGATTCAGTACGGGTTCGGGCCTCGATCTCCGCCCAGGCCTGCCCCAGTCGCGCACGCGCCATGGCAGACGCCCCCATGTCCAGCAGCACATGGATCAGTCTGAACTGATCGACCTCTTCAGACTGCATCAGGCCCGGTCGCCATGCTGCAGCGCCCAGCCGACGGCCGTCGGCCCAAAGGCCCCTCAGCCGCCAGCCATCGGGTCCCTCCAGGTGGGCGCTGACCACCTCGCACGTCCGCAGGGCCTCCAACAGCCCAGCCGACGGGGTTGCTCCGGCGCTGGCGAGAATTTCAGGACCTATGGCGACCACGGCCTGCCCCTGCGCCGCGCCGGCGAGCCCATCGGCCAGGCGCCGCGCAATCGGCGCCTCCTCGCCCAGAGCGGCGAAGTCCCGGCCAGCCTCGAAGAGGACCGAAGTGGTTTGGGCGCGATCACGGGATTGGCGCGCCTGATCGCGGACCCGCCCGGCAAGCCCTCCCGTCAACATGGCGACAGCCAGGAAGACGATCAGGATCACGATGTCCTCGGACTCGATCCCGAAGGTGAAGCGCGGCTCGACCAGGTAGAAATTGTAGCTGACGAAGCCGAGGGCCGCGGCGAGATAGGCCGGGCCAGACCCCAGTCCCACGGCGCTGATCAGGACCGCGGCCAGGAACACCATGGACACTCGGGCGTAGCCAAGCTGCTGATCTAACAGAAGCGCCAGCAGATTGGCGGCGAGCACCAGCAGGACAGCGCCAACATAGGACAGCGCCCGCCGATGGCGCTGGATCGCAGGCATGGCGAAGTTGAGCATGGATTATCCGACGGCCCGCCGGGCCTGGTTTCGAGGGTTCGCCGACACCCCGCGCAGACCCGGGGGGCCAGGGGCGTCGGCGAACCGGGCCGGTAGCGGCCGGCCAGGATCGACGCTGAGACCTGGCGCAGCGAAGGTCAATTATGCCGCCATTATGCGGGTCTTATAAGCCCGCCGTGCTTGCCGGAACGATCCGGGCGGGGCTCTCTCGGCTCAATTCTGAGGAGAGGCCATGTTCCCCGCCCCGTCCGATCTCGCTCACCACGTCGCGCCCAGGCCTGTCTGATGCTTCGCCCTGGCCAGCCCGCGCCTTGGTTCACCACGGGCTCCCCGATCAATCCGGAATTCGCCTTCGGCAGCCTCGGGGGCTATTTCATCCTGCTTCTGTTCCTGCCTGAGGCCGGTGAGGCCCGGGCCCAGGCCCTGAACAGTCTCCGCGGCAGCACCGAAATCCGCGCGCGAAAAAACATTCCTGCGTTCGTCGTAGTCCGGGACGCAGAGACCATTGCGACGGCGCAGAACGAGCCTGGCCTCTACTGGTTCTTCGATCCCAGCGGCGCCGTCAGCCGGCTGTACCATGCTCTCAGCGCCGACGACGTGGCCAATCCGCACTGGGTCCTGGTCGATCCCTCCATGCGAATCTATGCCGTCGCGGGCATGGACCAGACCGATCGCATGCTGAGCGTCGTCGCTCAGTCGCCGGCGCCGGACGACCATGCTGGCGTGCCGCTCCACGCCCCGGTTCTGATTGTGCCCCGCCTCTTCGAACCGGATCTCTGCCAGCGGCTCATCGAGGTCTACGACGCCCATGGCGGCACGCCCTCGGGGGTCATGCGGGAGATCCGGGGCAAGACCGTGCCGATCATAGACGGGACCAAACGGCGTCGTGACGCCATGGTCGAGGATGAGGCGCTACTGGCTCTGATCCGCCACCGCCTGCAAGCGCGCCTGCTGCCCGAGATCCGGAAGGCCTTCCAGTTCCAGGTCAGCCGCGTGGAGCGCTACATGGTCGCCTGCTACGACTCCGAGGGCGGCGGGTTTTTCAAGCCGCATCGCGACAACACCACGGCCGGTACAGCCCACCGGCGCTTCGCCTGCTCGATCAATCTCAACGCCGAAGAGCATGCTGGCGGCGATCTCCGGTTCCCGGAGTTCGGAACCAGGACCTACCGGCAGCCCACCGGCGGGGCCGTGATCTTCTCCTGTTCGCTGCTGCATGAAGCGACGCCCGTCACCCAGGGCCGGCGCTACTGCTTCTTGCCGTTTTTCTATGACGAGGCCGGGGCCCAGGTGCGGGCGGCCTACCTGGCGTCGGTGCAGACGGAGAAGGCCTCGCACCCCTCCACGGCCTCTGTCGCGACCCTCGAACGACAGCAGGCCTGACCGGCCCTCAGGACTCGGCCGCCGCCAGGCGACGCACCTGTCGCACATAGGCCTCGGCGTCGAAGCTCTTGAAGGTGTTGGGCCCCATGGACCGGACCGTCCCGAAGACCGGCTGAGGGGGCCAGGGGCGATCGTGAAGCCCGAAGATCCAGCCCACATTGGCGTAGGAATTGGCGTCGCGCCCATCCAGCAGATAGCGATTGTTGAGCGCCAGCACCGTGCCGAAGGCCTCCTGAGGCGTCGCCGACCACTGCAGGATCTTCTTCCCCCAGTACATGCGCAGGCGATTGTGCATGTAGCCGGTGACCTTCATCTCGGTCATGGCGGCGTTCCAGTAGGGGTCATGGGTCGCCGCGGCGTCGAACGCCTCGTAGTCATAGAGATGCGGGCGGGGATCGCCGGCCGCGGCCTCCAGCGTGGCGCGCGCCCAGGCCGGCAGTCCCTCATAGCGGTCATAGTCGGGCGACCACCAGACGTGGTTGATCGCCAGCTCACGGCGGATGATCAGTTCCTCCAGATAGGTGGCCCTCGACTCAGGGGCGCCCGCCTGCGACTGGCGCACCGCCAGGGCGATCTCCACCGGCGAAATCTGGCCGAAGTGCAGATAGGGACTGAGATAGGAGACCGCCTCGGCCTCGGGCTTGCCCCGCGCTGCGCCGTAGTCGCCCAGCGCCTGCTCGGCAAACTTGGCTAGTCTTGCGCGGGCCTCGCCTGCCCCGCCCTGAAACCGCCTGACGGGGGGGCAGCCATGGTCCAGGCGCAGGGCCTTCAAGATCGCCGGGATATCGGAGAGATCGAAGTCCGAGACGAGTCCCAGGTCCTCCGGACGCGCCACCGGACCTGGCTCAAGCGGGGCGATATAGTCCTCCATGACCCTCTGAATGCGGGGGCGGATCGTACGCGCCGCATACTCATGCTTGTTGGACACCTGAGCGATGGGGGCGACCACGTCGCCTTCGACGCGGATGAAACGTCGATCCAGCCCCTCGGCCAACTGCCGCCGCCAAAGCCTGGGCACGCGCAGATAGCCTGCGTCGCAGACGACCAGTGCTGCGTCCTGCGACAGGGTAAGCGCGATCGCGTCAGGCGCGCCGCGGCGAAGGACGAAGCTGATCCCACGCGCCGTCAGTCGCCGCCGCACGTCAGCCAGACCTTCCAGCATGAAGGCGTAGTGCCGGGCGTTGGCCTCCGGATAGTCATCCGTCAGGCCGAAGGCGACCAACAGCGGCAGATTGCGCTGGTTGGCCGCCTCCAGGGCGTATTCGAGGGCGGGATTGAAGTCCGCTCTCTGCGACGACTGCATCCAGTAGAGGACATACCGTCCCCCGGGATTCTCCGGCGCATCCTTCAGGGGGCGTACGCGGGCGCCTTCGATGGGCATGGGTCGGCTGGTCGCTACTTGCGCACCCAGGCGCCGGCCGAGGACTGATAGTACTCCCCGGGCCGCAGGCGGGTGCTCACCACCTCGGTGAAGGCGGCGGCTCCGGCAGCGGCCACGGTCACGCCGTTACGAGCGGCGGCCTGACGATAAAGCTGCGAGCGGCCGGCGTTGATCTCGTTGACCGCCGCCTCGAGCGCCGGATCGGAATTGGCGCCGACGAAGCCGAGCAGGCCGTCATTGCGTTCGCCCACGACGCCCTGCGCCTTGGCGGCGTCGACGAGCGCCTTGGCCTCCGCGGTCTGGGCTACGGCCGCACCGGCGGCGATGCCGACGGTGGCGACGCCCGCGGCGCCGAGAATGGCGGCGGCTAGGGCCAGGTATTTCATACGGGTCATGAGCATCCCCTAGAACAGGTTCGGATTCTGCTGGATCAGCGCCTTGACGTCCTCGTCCAGGCGGACGCGCACGTCAGCGTCCAGCTTTGCATAGATGGTGATCGGATCGACCTGGACCCGCACAGTGGGGGCGCAGGCGCCAAGGGCTGCGGTCAGGGCGGCGACGCCCAGGAACGCGCCGGTCAGTTGTCGCTTTGAGATCAAGTGGGCGGCTCCTCATGTCTGGACATCGGATGGGCTATTCTGGATCAGGCGCCTGAACCTCGCCTGAACCGCGCGCCGCCTGAGCCTGCGCGTAGTCGGCCAAGAGCTGATCCAGGTTGAGGGATGTGTCCAGCGTCAAATCCACCTTGGTGCCGGACGGCAGGGGAAGTTCGCGATTCAGGAAGTCGCGGCGGATGAGTTCGCCCAGGGTCAGCCGAATCTCCTGCCGCTCCGGCGGGCTATGTTCCCCACGAATATGGAAGAGAACCCCCAGCCGCCCGCCGGGCAGGCTATTGATCTCTGCATCCAGCAGATCAAAGGCCAGATGCTCCATAGCCTGATAGGCGAACTCAACCGCGGTATTGGTCTCCTCTGCCGGGGCGACCGTCTCACCCAGGCCATCGACCTCGGCGCTGGCCGCGCCGCCCGAAGCGTTCACATCGGTCAGGGCGGCGCGACGGATCGAGATCCGCCCGGGTTCGATCGCTTCCAGGCGTCCCTGAACGAACCTGAACCCATCAGGACCAACAATGAAGGGCAGACGGCCGCTCACCCGCGCCGTCAGGGACACACGATCGGCGAAGGGGGTGGCGCTGACCACGTCGGCCAGCTGGACGCCTTCCACCACCAGTTCCCCGCGCCAGGACTCGCCGGCGTCGAACGGAATGCTCATGGGCTCCAGGCGGACTGTACCGCCCCCCAGGCTGACGGCGCCGCCGGCGACGTCGAGACTTTGACCAAGCAACTGGAAGGTGACGCGGGGGCTGCCAAGCGGCGCCAGCAGCTGCAGTTCCTGAGCTTCCAGTGTTTGACCGGACGCCGTCTCAAGCGGCGCCAGGCTTGTAAAATCCACTTCGCCTGACAGGCCCCGAACAGGTCCAGCCGGGCTGTTGAAATCCAACGCATAGACCGAAAGACGGCCTTGGCTCCGCGCCCCATCGGGACCCCAATCGAAGCCACCGACGAAACGGGCCGCCCCATTGGCCGGCGAGCCAATTGATTCGGCGAGCGGCGACAGGTCGGCCGGCTGCAGGCCCTCTTCGGCGAAAACCAGCCGTCCAGTGTCAACCGACACACCGCCAGTCCCGCTCGCCCCCTCGTGGCGTAGGCTCACCGTGGCGATCGCACTCGGACCTGACGTCAGGCCAAGCTCTCCCTGCCAGACGTCCCGCGCCAGTCGCACATCTCCGGTCAGGCCCAGAGGATGGAACCGCGGCGCTTGCGCAGCGTCGACGAGGCGTCCACCCGAAATAGTCGTCTGGCTGAACAGACCCTGCGCGCCCGAGCCAAACACCACGGTCGCACGGCCGTCCTGCAGGCCGGCCTGCAGGAAGCTCGCATGGGCCGAGACTGACTCCGCCCGACCGCTAAGGCGCCACTGGCCCTCGCCGGCCACCAGCATTGGGCTGCTCCCCGGACAGAGCGACATGGCGATCGTATCGATACTGGTGTCACCGGCCTCGAAGCGATTGAGGCTGACCGGCGCGCACGCAGAGGCGCTGAAGGTCGCAACCCCATTGGCCAAGCCAAGCCGTCCACTCGCTACGGTGGAAAGGCCCTCCAGGGGACCAAGGTCGGTGGCGACATCCAACCGCGCCTCGGCGGTCAGGCCACTTTCGGTCTGCCGATAGGAGCTCACGGCCGCATCAAGTGTTGGGAGGCCGCCGCCCTGAACCTGGAGATCGAAGGCCCCGCCCCCGTTCGCATAGATCGGCGCGCCGCCCCGGCCCGAAAGCGTGACCTGGCCGCCTGCGGCGGGTAGCAGATTGGCTGGGCGATCAAGGCTAAGGCGAGGCCCATCGCCGTCGTACGCCACCCGGATGGACGGGGTGCTGAGGCTGAAGTCCTCAGCAGCACGCTTGATCGCCGCCAGCGTCTCGAAATCATCGGCGCTGGGCCGGCCCAGACCCGAGAAGCCCCCTTCGAGTTTTACAGATCCTCTGAGGTCCGCCCTTAGCCCCCCAGCTCCATGGGTGACCGGACCGGTGAGATCCGCAGCGATCTGGCGCAGTGAAACGCTTCCGGCCGCGAGCGTCCGCCCCTGGACGCCGAGCCGAACCCGGGCCGATAGCCCGCCGCCTGGTCCCCGACGCCAGACGAAGTCGTCGGATTGCGCCGAGCCGACCAGGCCTGCGATCTTCGCGCCTGCGAACTCGCCGCTCGCCATATCCAGACGCAGGGCGCTGCGCCCCTGAAGCGCAAGCCTGTCCAGGTCGCCAGAGGCGAGACCCTTGAAGCTCGCGGACGCCGTGACCGCGCGGGCGGTGTCGCCGCCGCGCGCGACGCTGGCCGCCCTCAGGTTGGCCACCGCCGTGATCGGACCAGGTCCCAGGGGCGCATTCAGCTCTGGGTACGGCGCGTTGATCGCTACGGACAGGGTCCCCGAGCCAACCGCCACGTCACTGATCTGTCCTGAGCTGAGCCCCGCGACGAGACTGGCGCTGACGCGCCCCTCTCGCGTCACAAGTCCAACCCTCGCCTCGCCGAGATCGAGGGTGACATCGTCCAGCGCCAGGCGCGTCGGCGCCAGCCGCCCTGAGAGACGGACCAGAACCCCCTGGCGGAGCTCTGCGTCCGCATGGATCAGCGTCCGCCCACCCTCGTGAACAACCTGCAAGCGTCCGTCATGCACAATGATGTCGGGTGAGACGGCGTCCGGGCGCACGGGGCGGCTGCGGAACTCAGCGATCAGCGGATCGAGGACGCCCAGGCTTGGGCCGTCTGCGGTCAAACCGATGTTGATCGTCGGGGCGAAAAGCTCGACTCGTTCAAGTTCGACGCCGAACGCCTCTCCCCGCCAGGGCCCCGTGAGACGGTAGGAAAGCTCAGCCCGTTCGGTCGTGAGCACGGGGGCCTCAGCTGGCCCGATGCGTAGACGTCCGGTCAGCCCCCGCGGGCCAAGCGCCTCAAAACTCGCCTCTGCCTCAATACCTCGGGCGTTCAACCAGCTGACCAGCGCCTCCCGCGCCAGAGCGCGTCGGGCCATATAGGTCGCCGCCAAGGCGAGGATGAGAACCAGTATGAGGACAGCCGCCGCGGCCGCCCATGGACCACGGCGTCGCTCGCGACGCAGCGTGGCGTCGGGTGCGCGGACGTCCGCAGCAGGATCTGGGGTGGAGGTCTGGGTCACGGGAGGCCGAAGCCATAATGCTCAGGCAGCCCGTTAAGCTCCAGCCTTGTTCGGTAATATCTCCATGTCCTGTGGATCATCGGCCTCACCGGTCACCACAGCGATGGCGCCCAGCAGATCCTCCGCCCGAATCGGCTTGGAGAGGTGCCAATCCCCCCGGCGGCCTGCCCCGCCTGAACATGCTCCTCCAGGGCGTTGGCCGTCAGCATGATCACGGGTGTGCGCGGCCGTCCCCGCGCCGCCTCACGGCGACGAAGTTCGGCGGTGGCGCTCAGCCCATCGAGGACCGGCATCTGCATGTCCATCAGGACGACATCAAAATCTGCCGTCTCCAGAGCGTTGAGAGCCGCCTGGCCGTCCTCGACAACCACAGGGGTAAGGCCGACAGATCCGAGAATGAGCTGCACGACCTTCTGGTTCGTGGGGTGGTCTTCCGCCAGCAGGATGCGGAGGGGGCCGAGAGGGCCCGCGGCCTTGGCCTCTCTGGGGACCTCCTCGCCGAGGCTCGAAGTCGTGGCGCGCGGCAGATCGAGCGCAATCGTGAACACAGACCCCTTGCCGGGGGTCGAGGTGACCTTGATCTCACCGCCCATCATTTCCACCAGGGACCGGCTGATGGCCAGGCCAAGCCCTGTCCCACCGAAGCGCCGGCTGATGGAATCGTCGGCCTGCTCGAACCGACGGAAGAGGCGATCTCGGACAGCCTCGTCAAACCCAATGCCCGTATCGCTTACGGTGAACTGAACCGAAGCGCCCCGTGCCTCCACATTCAGACTGACCCCACCGCTCTGCGTGAATTTGACGGCGTTGCTGAGCAGGTTGGACAGGACCTGGGTCAACCTGACGGCGTCACCCAGATAGGCGCCCCGGGCCTGTGGCCGCACCGACCAGTCCAGACTTAGCCCCTTCTCCTCGGCGGACGCCTTGTGCAGCGCCGCGATGCGGTCCACCAGCGTCTCCATGTCGAAGGCCTCCCGCGCGAGGGAAACACGGCCGGCCTCCATGCTGGAAAAGTCGAGAATGTCGGTCAGAACCCGCTCCAGAAGCCGCCCTGACGACACGATCAATTCCGCCAGCTCCTGATCTCTGGGGTCTGCCTGACGCGCTTTGAGCGCTTGCGAAATCGCGATCACACCATTGAGCGGCGTGCGCAGCTCATGGCTCATATTGGCCAGGAAGCGGGACTTCTCGGCATTGGCCTGCTCGAGCTCGACGGTGCGTTCGCGGACACGATCTTCCAGGGTCGCTCTGGCGACCTCGGCCTTGGCCCGCTCATTGGCGAGGGCGCGCGCCAGGAGGCCGATCTCGTCCTGTCGGGCCTCATCTGCCGCCAGCTGGGCCTGAGCCGGCGGCTCAAGGTCGGGATCACAGGAGTCCGCCAGCCGCCTAACTGGCCCGGTAATGTGCCGCTTGGCGAGATAGATCATCAGAAGCGCCTGCAGCACTGACGCGATGACGCCAAGGAGCAGCACCCACGCGGCCGATCGCGCTGCGCTGATCATCAGGGCCCGCTTGGGGTAGACGAGCAGGAGAGTCCAGTCGGCCATGTTCAGCCGCCCAAAGGCGACGATGGCCGATCCGTCGGGGCTGTCGATCACACCGAACCGATTGGGGCTGGCCTTGATGGTCGCGGCGATGGCGCGGGTGCCTGTCGCCTCCTCCAAGGCCTCAAACTGGCGCTCCGACGCGGGTGGGCCGAGGCCGAAGGCCTCGTCGGCGATAATCTCCCCCCCTCGGGTCATGATCATCGCCGTGGCCCCCGGCAGGGTTTCGCGTACAGCGCTCTTAAAGAGCCCAGTCAGCTCGATGGAGGATCCGAAGGCCCCGACAAACCGGCCCTCCACATAGGCGGGTGTGACGCAGGCCGATCCCAGGCGGAGGGTCAGGTCGGATTCCTGCACCAGCCGCTGAAGGCTGGTGCACCGGGTCTCGGCGTTTGGATTGTTGGCGGGCAAGGTGATGAGGGTCATCTCTTCGCCGCCCACATCGAGATCGGCGGGCGCCGTTTCACGATAGAACATCAAGCGGTCCGGTCGCTTGGGACCGAACATCACCAGTCGTGTGGCGGGGGTGAAGAAATAGAAGTTATCCAGGTCTGCGCCCGCAGCCTGCCCCAGGTCCGATACGACGCTGAAACTGGCCGTCAAGGCCGCCAGCTCCACAGGTGGGGTCGACTGGGCTCGCCCGATAAAGGCCCCCATGCCGTAGATGAATCCGCCGTCAGCCCGTCGGATGCCGTCGAAGTACTCCGGGCGGCTGCGACGGGTGCCATCGGAGCGCAACGGAAAATACTGGTCGGCGAGCCGCTCGGCCTCGCCGGGCTCAAGAGCCAGGGTCCGACGCTCCAGTTCCTTGGCCGCGGCGACCTGCAGCGCCGTCAGGGCGGCGAAGCGGCGATCGAGGTTGAGGCTGCGCTCACGGACATAGTCGCCAAGGAAGGCCACCTGCCGCTGGGCGAGCTCGCTCTGAAAGATGAGGGCCGCGATCGCCGTCGCCAGCACAGTCAGAGATAGAGTGGTCAGCCCTATACTGATCAGGAACTGACGGGTCAGAGACTTCATCGACGTTAGGTCTCCGGAGGCGATCACCTACCCTCCCGGTTTCTCTCCGTGTTCGCACACAATATCAACCCGTGCGTCACTGCGCCGCGGCCTGGTCCATCTGTGTCAGGGGATGTCCTCTGGCGCCTGAGACAGCGGTGGAGCCACCTCCTCGAGCGGCCGACGTTCAGCGGCGACGCCAAGCTTCATCTCGACCAGGGCGGCGACGATCATCAGGCCCCCGCCGAGCAGATAGCCCCAGAGGATCTGGCTGCGCTCTCCGGTGTCGATCAGGGCGCCGAACAGGACCGGGCCGCCCACCCCGCCGACCAGCGTCCCGAAGGCGTAGAACATCGAAATGGTGACGGCGCGAATTTCTAGGGGAAAGGTCTCGCCGATGGTGAGATAGGCGGCGCTGGCGCCGGCTGAGGCGAAGAAGAAGATCACCGTCCAGGCGGCGGTCTGGGCCGGCGCTGACAGCAGGCCGATGCTGAACAGCCAGCCGGTGAGACACATCAGCACCCCGGCCAGCCCATAGGTCAGGCTGATCATGGGCTTCCGCCCCCAGCTGTCGAAGAGGCGGCCCAGCAGCAGCGGGCCCATGAAGTTGCCCAGCGCGAATGGCAGCATGAACCAGCCGATGCTGGCGGGCGCAATGTCATAGAACCGGGTCAGGATCAGGGCGTAGGTGAAGAAGATCGCGTTGTAGCAAAAGGCCTGGGTGGCCATCAGGACGATCCCCAGGGTCGTGCGCTGTGGGTAGCGTCGAACCAGGGTGGTGGCGATCTCCACCCAGGAGGTCGGGGGCCGGCGGACCAGACGCAGGCTGAGCAGGTCGTCGTGGGGCGGCAGCTTGCGGCCGGTGTCCCGCTCCACCCGTGCTTCGATCTCGGCGATGATCGCCTCGGCCTCGGCCTCTCGCCCATGGGTCATGAGCCAGCGAGGGCTCTCCGGCATGAACCTTCGGATCCAGATGATGATCAGCGCCAGGGCGCCGCCGATGATGAAGGCCAGGCGCCATCCCCAGGCCGGGTCGATGAAATCGGCGTTGAGCAAAAAGATCGAGCTGAGCGCGCCGAGCGCCGCCCCCAGCCAGAAGCTGCCGTTGATGACGAGGTCGGTGAAGCCGCGGCGGCGGGCCGGAATCAGCTCCTGGATCGCGGAATTGACCGCTCCGTATTCGCCGCCGATGCCGGCTCCGGTCAGGAACCGGAACAGCATGAACGACCAGAAGTCCCACGAGAAACCCGTCGCGATCGTGGCGACCATGTAGACGAAGACCGTGGCGGTGAAGAGCTTCTTGCGCCCGAACCGGTCGGTCAGCCGGCCAAAGACGAGCGCCCCGAACACCGCCCCGAGAATGTAGGCGCTACCGGTCAGGCCGACCTGGGTTGCGGTGAGGTTGAGCCCGTCCTCGCCGGCGATCGCCGGCGACAGCGACCCCACGAGTGTGACCTCGAGACCGTCTAGAATCCAGGTGACACCGAGCGCTGCGACCACCAGCCAGTGGAATCGGCTCCAGGGCAGCCGGTCGAGCCGCGCAGGCACTCGGGTGACAAAGACGTCGGGACTCGCCATCGGCTCCCCTCTCCCCAAACTCGGGGTCAACGCGCGAACCCGTCGATTGGACGCAGCTGGAGGCGCAGAAAATGGCCGCATAAACGCACTTTCGCGCCCTGTTCAGGGGGGTTAAGTGGCGTCCATGTCCTCTTCTGAAATCCTGGTGGATGCGCGGGGCCATCGTTGCCCGGTCCCGACCCTGCGACTGCGCCGCGCCCTGGAAGCAGCCGCTGACGGCGCACGGGTGCGACTGCTGGCTGATGACCCTCTTGCGCGGATCGACGTACCGCACTTTGTCGCCGGCGCCGGCTTTGTCCTCGTCGAGCTGGCCCCCGACGGCGCCGGGTTCAGCTTCCTGGTGGAGAAGTCAGCCGCGGGCTCTTTGGCCTGAGATCGGCCAGCAGAGCCTGTCGCCGATGCTCGTCCACGCGGATCTCAATTTCAGTGGCCAGGGCGCCGCCGAAGAAGACCGCGTTGACGCTCCAGGACAGCCAGATCAGGAAGACCACCACGGCGGTGATGGAGCCATAGGTCGCGCCGAGGTGGGCGATCTGCTCCACATAGAAGGCGCTGGCCCAGGAAGCGAACAGGCACAGCATGGCCGAGATAAAGCCCCCGCATATGGCCGCGGCCCAGGCGACGGTTCGTCGCGACATGGCGTAGCGGTAGATCAGGCTCATGCCGAGCGTGAGGCCGGAACTCGCCCAGGTCCACTCGCTGTAGAGCCAGGACACCCCGGCCAGGGGCCGCAGGTCGAGGGTGGCGGCCGCCACCCGCAGGCCCAGGAACATGGAGGAGACCACCCCCATCATCGCGGCGGCCGCCAGCAGGACGATCAGCGCCAGCAGGTTGAAGCCGACGAAGCCCCTCGGGTCCGGTTCGTCATGGATGAAGGAGAGCCCGGCCAGCAGGGCCTTGAAGCCGCGGTGGGCTGCGTAAGCGCCGATCACCAGGGCCACACCGCTCTGGGCGGAGATGGCGTCGCGTGGGGCGTGGGCCAGACGCTCGAGTTCGGCGCGGAAGAGGTCCCGCGCTCCGGCCGGCATGAGTCGCGCCAGGGCTTCGGCCTGGAACTCAGCCTGGGCCGGATCGGCGAGCAGGCTGTAGGCGCCGATCAGCAACGCCACCGCCGGAAAGATCGCCAGCATGATGAAAAAGGACGTGCCGCCCACATAGAGCATCACATCCCGCCCCCAGAGACGGGTCAGGGCGCGCCCCACCGTGGACAGGCCAAGGCGAGCCGCGCGGACGGGCTCCCATCGACGCATGCCCAAGCGGTCCAGCTCCTGGTGGATCGTCATGTCCGACGTTGATCAAGGAATCCCCCGCGGCGCAAGCGCCCCCTTGAAAGTGACGACGCGCCTCCGGGGTCGCCGGAGGCGCGTCATCGATGGGCGTGTCAGCCATCGGGTCGCGGCCGCTTCGAGGGACGGGAGAGTGCGGCCTCAACCTGGGCTCAACTTATGAACACCCCGCTGAATGGCGCCTGAACGGGAATTCCGCAAACCGTTCAGGAAGTTACATGGTCTCCATCACAGCGCCGGCACGGCGCAGAGCCGCGATCTCATCTCCGGAAAAGCCCCAGTCGGCGAGCGCTTCCTCGTCATGCGCCCCGATTGCCGGCGGCGGCCCCTGGATCGCGCCCGGGGTGGATGAAAACCGCGGCGCAGGCGCCGGCTGCATCACACCGGACACCTCGACAAAGGTCTGGCGCGCCTGATTGTGGGGATGAGCCGGCGCCTCGTCCATGTCCAGCACCGGGGCGAAGCAGACATCGGTGCCGCCCATGATCGCTGTCCACTCATCGCGGGTCTTGCCGGCGATCACCTCGGCGAGCTTGGTGCGCAGGCCCTCCCATTCCCCGCGATCCATCTGCTTCTGGAAGGCCGGATCGGTGATGCCGGTCTTTTCCAGCAGCAGGGCGTAGAACTGCGGCTCGATGGAGCCGATCGACACCCACTTGCCGTCCTTGCACTGGTAGGTGTCATAGAAGTGCGCCCCGCCGTCCAGCAGGTTGTTGCGCCGGCCAGGGTTCCACATGCCCGCGGCCTTGAAGCCATAGAACATGGCCATGAGGGAGGCGGCGCCATCGCTCATGGCGCAGTCGATCACCTGGCCCTGACCGCTCTCCCGGGCATGAATGACGCCCGCCAGCAGGCCAAATGCGAGGTAAAGAGCGCCGCCGCCGAAGTCCCCCACCAGGTTCAGGGGCGGAACAGGCTTGTCGGTCGTGCCGATGGCGTCGAGCGCGCCGGTGATGGCGATGTAGTTCATGTCATGGCCGGCGGCATGGGCGTATGGCCCGGTCTGGCCCCAACCGGTCATGCGACCGTAGACCAGCTTCGGGTTGCGCTTCAGCGCGACGTCCGGGCCAAGGCCCAGGCGCTCCATCACGCCGGGGCGGAAGCCCTCAAAGATCGCATCGGCGCCTTCCATCAGCTTCAGGCAGGCCTCAATGGCGTCAGGAGACTTCAGGTCCATGCCGATGGAGCGGCGGCCCCGGCTCGTTACATCGGCTGGAGAGGCCCGGCCCTTCCCTTTCCGGTCGATCCGCACCACGTCGGCGCCAAGGTCGGACAGCAGCATTCCACAGAATGGGCCCGGTCCGATGCCGGCGAATTCCACGACCTTCAGTCCGCTCAAGGGTCCCTGGCGCATGGGGCGATCCTCCATTGTCTTATCTTGCTGGGCTCCACCTAGGCGCCGTGACGCGCCGTCAGCCAAGGCCGTCAGGGCAGAGACTGACCGTCATCCACCGTCACGAGTGTGCCGGTGATCGCCGAGGCGGCCGGCCCGGCCAGCATCAGCAGCGCGGCGTCCAGGTCTGAGGCCTCCATCAGGCGGCGGCGCGGAAAGCCGCGCACCTGCTTCTGACCGCCTTCGGTCTCGAACCAGTCCCGGTTGATGTCGGTCTCCACATAGCCCGGGCACAGGGCGTTGACCGCGATGTGATGGCGAGCCCATTCCCGCGCGAGCGCCTTGGTCAGCATGCCGACTGCCGCCTTGGACGCATTGTAGGCCGACAGGCCAGGCAGGACGGTGTGCGCGGCGATCGAGGCGATGTTGACGATGCGCCCGCCCCCCTGGGTGGCCATGTCGGCGGCGATCATCTGGCGCGCCGCCGCCTGGGCGCAGAAGAAGACCCCGCGCACATTGACGTCGAACGCCTGGTCCCAGGCCTGCGGCGTCAGGTCCAGGGCGCGGCCCTCGCCGCCGACCCCGGCGTTGTTGATCAGGACGCCCACAGGCCCGATGGCGGCGGCGACCTCTTCAAACAGCGGGCCGATCTGCGCGACGTCTGCCACGTCCAGCGCTCTGGCATGGGCTCGGCCGCCCTTGGCGACGATCGCAGCCGCACCCGCTTCCACTAGCTCAACCCGCCTGGCCGCAAGGACCACCTCCGCGCCGGCTGTCGCAAGAACGCGGGCGAAGTGGGCGCCCAACCCCCCGGAGGCGCCTGTCACGAGGGCGACCTTGCCCTCCAGAGGTCTTTCAGCGAACATCTGTGATCCCTTATGCCGGTCCGGCGACGCGCTCATCCCTCGCCCGCGCCGTCTGGGCGAGATATCTTCGCGGACGCCCGATTCTGGCGCCCCGAGCGCAAGCCGGGGAATGTGTATTGCGTCAAAGGTGCAGAGAATGTCCGCAGGCGTCCAGGCGCGGGTTCTGATTGTCGCGCGAGACGACGGGCTGGCGGGCCCCCTGGCCGAGGGGCTTGATCGCCTCGGCTGGCGCACGATCACGGCGCGCGGACCCTATGCGGGCATCGCCGCCCTGGCCGACCTGCAGATCGAGGCCGCGATTGTCGACCTGCGCAGTGGCGGGCCCGAGGCCCTGACGCTGGCACGGCGGCTGAAGGCCGCCTGCGCGCCGCGCCGCCTGCCGGTTGTCGCGATTGGCGAGCCTCACGACGGGGCCCAGGATTTCGACCTGATCCTCGCCCCGCCGCTCCACCCGGCCCAGGCGGTGCTGCGCCTGGAGAACCTCGTCCGCATGGCGGTTGCGGAGGAGGAATACGAACTCCGTCAGCAGACCTTCGCCGAAAAGAACCGGACTCTCGATCCCGCCGACCCCGATCCCGCGCCGTTCCGGATTCTCGCCATCGGCGAGCCCGCGCCGCAGTTCCTGGCCCTGTCCAACGCCCTGTCGAGGAGCGGGGCGGAGGTGGTCGGCGCCTTCACCGCCTATACGGCGTTTGACTATCTTCATGAGCGGCCGTTCGACACGGTCGTCCTGTGGGCGGGCGACAACCCTAACGAGGCGCTCTCCATCGCCGCAGGCATGCGGCGGAACACCCGGCTCTATCATGTGCCAGCCCTGCTCTACATGCGTGAGGAATCCTATCTCACCATGTCCGAGGCCTATCACCGGGGCGTCTCCGATGTGGCCTCGCCGGGCTCGGCCGAGGCCGAAACCGCTGGCCGGGTGATCGAACTGGCGCGCGCCTATCGTAAGCAGACCGCGACTCGGAAAGCCCTGGAGCGCGCCCGCGCCTCTGGCCTGATGGATCCGGCCACCGGCCTGTTCACCCGCGAGCTGTTCGCCACCCATCTGGGCCGCCTGGCCCAGGCCGCCCGGATCCGCAATCGGCCGCTGAGCGTGTGCGTCCTCAAGGTCTCGGAACGGCAGGAGGTCGTCGAAGCGCGTTCTCAGGGCTGGCTCGACCGGGCGATCCCGCAGATCGGGGCCATGATCGGCCGACTGGTGCGGGTTGAGGACACCGCCGCACGCCTGAGCCATGAGGTCTTCGCCTTGGCCCTGCCCGCGACTCCGGCAGCCGCGGCGCGCGCCGCCGGCGAGCGGATCGCCGCGGTCATCGGTTGCACCGCGTTCGAGGCCGGCGACAACCGCCCCCCCTTCGTCGTCGAGTTCGATATCGGCGTCGCCGAGGTCACCCCGGCGCACGGGGCCGGCCGCGCCCTGGAAGAGGCCGCGCGCCGAGCCATGGCCACCTAGCTAGGCGGCGGTCGCCAGGCGCGACAGTTCGGTGAGAATCCGCTCGGCGGCGTTGAGCCGCTGTTCGGGGCTTTCCCACTCGCCTTTCACCACGGCCTTGTTGTCCGGCCGCAGACGCCAGCCCATCTGATTGCGGTGCACGAACTCGATCAGGCCGCCCGGGTTTGGGAAGGCGTCGTTGCGGAAGGTGACGACCGCGCCTTTGGGGCCCACATCGATCTTCGCCACGTTGGCCTGACGGCACATCCCTTTGATGGCCACCACCTTGAGTAGCTGGTCTGTCTCCGGCGGCAGCGGGCCAAACCGGTCGATAAGCTCGGCGGCGAGCGCCTCCCGGTCGGCGGCCTGCTCAGCCTCCGACAGACGGCGATAGAGTGAGAGCCGCACGTTCAAGTCGGGCACATAGGCTTCGGGGATCAGCACCGCCGCGCCGGTGTTGATCTGCGGCGACCAGCCGCGATCCTGCACGCCCTCAGCGCCCACCAGCTCCTTCAGTTCGTTGACCGCGTCCTCCAGCATCTGCTGGTAAAGCTCGACGCCGATCTCACGAATATGGCCCGACTGCTCCTCGCCCAGCAGATTGCCGCCGCCGCGAATGTCCAGGTCATGGCTGGCCAGCTGGAAGCCGGCGCCCAGACTGTCGAGGGACTGCAGCACCCGCAGACGCTTCTCCGCCGACAGGGTGATGGCCTTGTCCTCGGGTGTGGTCATGTAGGCATAGGCGCGCGCCTTGGCCCGGCCGACCCGGCCGCGGATCTGATAGAGCTGCGAGAGGCCGAACATGTCGGCCCGGTGGATGATCAGGGTGTTGGCGGTGGGCACGTCCAGGCCCGACTCCACGATGGTGGTGGAGAGCAACACGTCATACTGCCCATCGTAGAAGGCTGACATGACCTCCTCCAGCTGCGTGGGCGGCATCTGGCCGTGGCCGACGACGAAGCGGACCTCGGGCACCTGCTCGCGCAGGAACCGCTCCAGGTTCGGCAGGTCGGAGATCCGGGGCGTGACGAAATAGGCCTGACCGCCGCGGTACTTCTCCCGCAGCAGGGCCTCGCGGACCGTCACCGGATCCCACGGGGTCACATAGGTGCGCACGGCCAGACGGTCGACCGGCGGTGTGGCGATGATCGACATCTCGCGGATGCCGGACAGGGACATCTGCAGAGTGCGCGGGATGGGCGTGGCGGTCAGGGTCAGCATGTGCACGTCGGCGCGAAGCTCCTTGAGCTTCTCCTTGTGCTTGACCCCGAAGTGCTGCTCCTCATCGACGATCACCAGACCCAGGTCCTTAAACCCGACCTGTTTGGACAGCACCGCATGTGTACCGACCACGATCTCGATCTCGCCGGATTTCAGCCCTTCACGGGTTTCGGCGGCCTCCTTGGCGGGCACGAGCCGTGAGAGACGGCGCACCTTGACCGGCCAACCCTGGAAGCGGGCCTCGAAGGTCTTGTAGTGCTGGCGGGCCAGCAGCGTCGTGGGACAGACCACGGCCACCTGCTGGCCGCTCATGGCCGCCACGAAGGCCGCCCGTAGCGCCACCTCGGTCTTGCCGAAGCCCACATCGCCGCAGATCAGCCGGTCCATAGGGCGTCCCGAGCCAAGATCGGTCAGCACGTCGCCGATGGCGTTGAGCTGGTCCTCGGTCTCCTCATAGGGGAAGCGGGCGCAGAATTCGTCGAACACCCCGTGTGGCGGATCGATGCCCGGGGTCGACTTCATGGCTCGCTCGGCGGCGATGCGGATCAGGCCGCCGGCCATCTCCCGCAGGCGTTCCTTGGCCTTGGCCTTGCGCGCCTGCCAGGCCGCGCCGCCGAGCCGGTCGAGGGCCACGCCCTCGGACTCGGCGCCATAGCGTGTCAGGAGGTCGATGTTCTCCACCGGCAGGTAGAGCTTGGCCTCACCGCCATACTGCAGCTCCAGGCAGTCGTGTGGGGCGCCCTGGACGTCGAGCGTCTTCAGACCCTCGTAGCGGCCGATGCCGTGCTCGATATGCACAACGAGATCGCCGGGCGTCAGGGCGGAGGCCTCGGCCAGGAAGTTGGCGGCCCGCCGTCGCTTGCGCGGGCGAGCCAGCCGGTCGCCGAGAATGTCGGTCTCGGAGATGACCACCAGCTTGTCGGTCTCGAAACCCGCCTCAAGCGGCAGAACGACCCGCTGCGGCGTCTTGGGATCGGCCGCCTTGGCCGCCTGCCAGTAGGGGGCGAGGGAGATCTTCGACAGGCCGTGATCAGCCAGCATGCCGGCCAGGCGTTCGGAAGCGCCCTCGG
This sequence comes from Caulobacteraceae bacterium, assembly GCA_027489335.1. Classification (GTDB taxonomy): domain Bacteria; phylum Pseudomonadota; class Alphaproteobacteria; order Caulobacterales; family Caulobacteraceae; genus Phenylobacterium. Next base: position 117,178 of record JAIXZX010000010.1, read on the forward strand.
TCCAGGAGGCGAACAGGACACGCTTGCCCGCCGCGGTCTGGGCCTTGGCGTGATCGACGGTGGCCTCGAACAGATTGACGCTGTCGCGCTGGCGTTCAGGCGCGAAACTGCGCCCAGCCCGGGCGCCCAGGTCGATCACCTGTTCGCCCTCGACCGCGTTGAAGGCCGAGAAGCGGCGATTGGGTCGGAGCGACAGGGCGCGCTCCCATTCCTCGGCCGACAGGTAGAGCTCTTCAGGCGGCAGGGGGCGGTAGTTGGACTTGCGCCCCGCCTCGGCCCGCGCGCCATAGGCGTCACGCACCATGCTCAGCCGCTCGTCGCGCGCCTCAGGGGCCAGGTGGTCGACGGCGATCAGGGTGTCATTGGGCAGGTAGTCGAAGACGGTCTCAAGGCTCGGATAGTAGAGCGGCAGCCAGTGCTCCATGCCGGCGCGGCGACCGCCTTCGCTCACCGTGGCGTAGAGCGGGTCGTCGCCGGCGGCCCCGAAGGCCGCCACATAGCCCTTGCGGAAGCGCGACACCGCCTCGGCGTCCAGAAGGGCCTCGCTCACCGCCAGCAGGCTGACCTCGGTCAGTTGCCGGGTGGAGCGCTGCGTCTCGGGGTCGAAGGCCCGGATGGATTCAAGAATGTCGCCGAACAGGTCGAGGCGGACAGGCTCATCGGCCGCCGGCGGAAAGACGTCGATCACCCCGCCGCGAATGGCGAACTCGCCGCGCTCCGACACGGTGGAGGCCCGTTGATAGCCATTGACGGCGAAGTAGCGTTCCAGGTCGGCGATCTTCACCGGCCGGCCCACATGGGCGCTGTAGGAGGCGCCATCCACAGCCGCCCGCGGCGGAACCCGCTGGATCATGGCCGGGATGGCGGCCACCAGCAGGGCTGGCTTTTTGGGGGAGAAGCCGCCGGTCGCCAGACGGGCGAGGGTCGTCATCCGCTGGGCGGCGACCCCTGGGGACGGGCCGATGCGGTCGTACGGGAGGCAGTCCCATGAGGGCAGCCGCATCACCTCGACGTCTGGCGCGAAGAACCCGAACGCATCAGCGAAGGCGCTCATCCGGGCGGTGTCGCGGGCGATGAACACCGTCAGACCACCCCGCGCGCGGACGATGTCCGACATCACCAGGGCGTCATAGCCCTCCGGAGCGCCGACAAGATCGATGCGTTCAGGATCGGTATTGATGCGCTTCAGCTGAGTGGCGCTGGGAGCAACGGCTCCGTCAGCCGCCATGGGCGCCGCCGATGGTCTTGTGAGCCTCGTCGCGGAACGCCTTGATCATGTTCATGATCTCGGTGTCGAACTCAGGCGGCGTCGCTGTACGTTCGACGATCCAGTTGTAGATGTCGTGATCGGGCTGATCGAGCAGATGCTCCAGGACGTCCAGTTGGGCGGGGCTCAGCTCGCGGCCATGCCGATCGACAAAGCCACCCAGGATCAGGTCGGCCTCCACAAACCCCCGGTGCCAGGAGCGGAACTTGAGACGCTTGAGTCGGATGTCGTGTGTGTCGGCCATGGCGAGCGCGGATATAGAGGCCCCGGCGCCCGAGCGCCAGGGTCAAGGACTGGCGGAACGCGCGAGGGGCTGATCAGTCGCCGCCGAACCAGGTGAACGATAGATTTCGGAACGCCTCGGGGCCGATCTGGGCCGAGGTTTTGAGCAGAGGCGCCGCCTCAGCCTGCGAGCGGCCGCCCGTGTCCCGTTCGGCCTTCAGTTGGGCGAGATCGATCATCCCATCGATCCTGACGTCCCCGATGTCAGGATGACGGCCGACGAACCGAAAGTCCCCCTCCCCCAGCCTGTAGGCGGTGGGCAGCACCCGCATGCTTCGTTCGTGGTATTCCTGGCCCAGTTCATTGGTGGAGACGGGGCTGGTGACGTCCGAGAACTCCAGCATGACGGGCGCGTAGGTCTCGGTCCGCTCGCCGCGCTCCCAGGCGGAGAACTCCATCGCCCCGCCGATATGGATGTGGTCGAGGCGCCAGTCGCCGATCTGAACGGGCTGGGTCGGGAAGTAGTAGCCGAACAGATCTTCGTCCGCCGCGTGGACGAAGCCTTCCAGATCAGTAGGCGAAGAGATCGCTTCGGCCTCAGCGGCCACGGTCGCAGCGGGGGTCGCTTCCGTCGGCGCGGAGGCCGTTGGCTCAGCCTGGCCACAGGCGCTCAAAAGACCCGCGGTCGTTGCGACCAGCATCCATTGGCGCATCTCACCCTCCAAAACTCTGAATTGGCCCGCACATCATCATGGGCGAGGCGCCCCGTCCACCGCGCGCGGCGGTCTCGGCCACGCTATGATCGCCGCCATGCGTCCGGAGATTCTGTACCCCCTGTTCGCCCCGATCGACACGCTGAAGGGCGTGGGGCCGAGGGTTGCGCCGCTTCTGGCCAAGCTGGCCGGCCCGGTGGTGCGAGACGTGGCCTTCCTGGCGCCCCACAGTCTGATCCACCGCCATCCCGCCCGGGTGGACGGCGCACTCGAGGGCGCTGTGCAGACTTTCGTGGTGACCATCGAGGCCTACCAGCCGCCGCGAGTTCCGTCCCAGCCTTGGCGTGTGCGGGCCTTCGACGGCACCGGCTTTCTGACCCTGGTCTATTTCGGGGGCCTTGGCGGACGCATCGAGGCGCAGCATCCGGTCGGCGCTCAGCGGCTGGTCAGCGGCAAGGTCGAGCGGTTCGGCTCGGAGATCCAGATCGCCCATCCGGACTATCTGGTCCCGGTGGAGAAGGCTGACCAGATTCCCGAAGTGGAGGCGGTCTACCCCGCGACCGCCGGCCTGCCCGCCCGCACGGTGCGGCGCCTGGCCCTCGACGCCGTGGCCCGCTGCCCCGAGCTGGCCGAATGGCAGGACCCTGCCTGGCTCGCGCGCCAGAAGTGGGGAAGCTGGCGAGAGAGCCTCGCCCGTCTTCATGCGCCGGAGACGGAAGCCGACCTCACCGCCCAGGCGCCCCACCGCCAGCGCCTGGCGTTTGACGAATTGCTCGCCCACCAGCTCGCCATGGGTCAGAAGAAGGCCGAGCGGCGGGCCGAACCGGCCCCGCCGATCACCGCCGGCCAACGGGCTGAAGCCCTGGCCGCCGCCCTCCCCTTCCAGCTCACCGGCGCCCAGATGCGCGCCCTGGCCGACATCCGCGCCGACCTGGCCAGCGGCGAGCGGATGTCACGGCTGCTGCAAGGGGATGTAGGGTCGGGCAAGACGGTGGTGGCCATGCTGGCCATGGCCGATGTGGCTGAGGCGCGGGGCCAGAGCGCCCTGATGGCCCCAACGGAAATTCTGGCGCGCCAGCATTTCGAAACCCTGGCCGCCCCGCTGGAGGCCCACGGGATCGCCGCCGTACTGCTGACGGGTCGGGACAAGGGTGGCGTCCGGGCCGAAAAACTCCGCGCCCTGGCCAGCGGCGCAGTGCAGGTCGCCGTCGGCACTCACGCCCTGTTTCAGAATGACGTCGTCTTTCACGACCTGCGCCTGACCGTGATTGATGAGCAGCACAGGTTTGGAGTGGCCGAGCGCCAGCGGCTGCAGGCCAAGGGCGCGGCCACCCATCTGCTGGCCATGTCGGCGACACCCATTCCCCGAACCCTCGAGCTGACGGTCTTTGGCGACCTGGATGTCTCGCGGATCGATGAAAAGCCTCCGGGCCGGACTCCTGTGGCGACGCGGGCCATTCCCATGGGCCGCATGGCTGAGGTCGAGGCGCGATTGAAATCCGTGGTCGCCGCCGGCGCCCAGGCCTTCTGGATCTGCCCACTGGTGTCGGAGTCGGAAAAGACCGACCTGGCCGCCGCCGAGCGCCGCGCTGGCGAGCTTCGCGAGCGCATCGGCCCGAGCGTGGGGCTCGTCCACGGCAAGATGCCTGGACCGGAAAAGGACGCGGTGATGGCCCGCTTCGCGCAGGGCGAGCTGTCGGTGCTGGTGGCCACCACGGTGGTCGAGGTGGGGGTGAACGTGCCCAACGCCACCATCATGGTCATTGAGCAGGCTGAGCGGTTTGGTCTGGCCCAGCTCCATCAGCTGCGCGGACGTGTGGGTCGGGGACGCGCCGAAAGCGCCTGTGTGCTCCTCTATGATCCGCCCTTGTCGGAGACGGGCCAGAAGCGCCTCGACATCCTGCGCCGCACCGACGACGGCTTCCTGATCGCTGAACGGGATCTGGAGCTGCGCGGGGGCGGCGATCCCCTCGGCCTGCGCCAGAGCGGCTTTCCCGCCTATGTGTTCGCCGACCCCATCGCCCACAGGGACCTGATCGCGGCAGCCGGCGACGACGCCCGCCTGATCCTCGCCCGAGACCCTGGCCTGACCTCAGCCCGCGGCCAGGCTCTGAGGGTCTTGCAGGCTCTGTTCGACTGGCAGGCCCAGTCGACCTTGCAGGACGCTGGCTAAGGCCCGCTCAGTCGATGCGGTGGAGGGGCGACGGCTCCACCTCGACTCCCTGCGGGATGGGACGGGCGGCGCGCGGAAAGGCCGGATCGGCAAGGAGCGTAGCGAGCCTCAGTTCATAGCTCGCTTCCAGGTCGCCGTAGAACAGATTGTATCCAGGCATTTTTCGCTGGTTTGCCCACGACCCCGTGGGACGGAAGGCGGCGGAGCGCGGCCGCGACACACGCAGAATCCCGCCTTCGCACTGCGCGCTGACCTGACGGGTCTGCAGCGCTGGTCTAGCGCCCCATTCCAGGCTGGTGGCGTTGGTGGCGCCCTTGGCCAGCCGGGCCGGCGCTTCGGCTTCACTCACCGCGCCGAGCAACGGGTTGTAGCAGGCGGCCAGTCCCGAAAGATTGACCAGTTGTCCTCCGCTCCAGACCAGGGACCGATCGCGGAGCATCTGGGCGCGCTCCCGGTCGCCCTCATAGGCGGACATCCAGGCGGCCAGGCATCCGGTCTCCTGGGGCGATTGGCAGAGCGGCAGGGGCGGCGCGCCAGCCGGGACGGCGGTCTCGATCAGATAGGCGGCGACCAGGCGACGTCGGCGATCGGGATCGGCGGCGACCTCCTCGGCCAGCAGCCGTGAGGCCAAGGTTCCCCCCTGCTCGACACCCACGATCACATAGGGGCGGCCCTGATTGTACTCGGCCATGTAGTGCGCGAAGGCCAGGCGAACGTCCCCATAGGCGAAACGCCGGGCCTCGCGGGCGTCATCGCGCAGGGTAAGCATCGAGTAGAGGCTGGCCTGGCGGTACCGGGGCGCGAAGACCCGGCCCATCCGGACGAAGGGGCCGACGTAGTTGGGACCAACCGTCCGGCGGAAAAACTGATCGGCGCGCGGATCGTCGATTGGCGCGTTCCAATGGCTGCCGCCATCGTAACTGGTGGGCCCAACAAAGAAGACATCGGCCGGCGGATCGTCCTCGCTCCAGGTCAGAGGCTGACTGGGCGAAAGGCTCCAGGCCCCCCGTTGCGCATAGTCGGGGGGCGGCGGCGGCTCATAGGTCTGGAACGGCTCCTTGGGATCAAGGCCGGTTCGCAGGATGTCGTCACGCCAGACCATGCCGCCAACCGCCAGCAGTCCCACCACCAGAAGGGCTGCGCTCGTCAGCCAGAGCCGTGTGCGTCGAGGAGTGTCCGCCATCTGCTGAGCCTAACCTCCAGGCGTGCGGGAGGAAATCGGCGAGAGGTCAGACTCAGAGATACGGATCGGGCTGTGACAGGTAGTTGCGCACATAGTCCTCGATGCCCGCCTCAAGGCTGGAGAAAGGCGCGGCGTAGCCCGCCTGACGCAGACGGGTCATCTCGGCCTGGGTGAAGTACTGATACCGATCCCGGATCTCCACGGGCATCGGGATGTAGTCGATGTCCGCAGGGCGCCCCGCCGCGGCGAACACCGCCCTGGCCATGTCCGCAAAGGTGCGCGCTTCGCCCGAACCCAGATTATAGACCCCGTTCACCTGCGGGTTGGCCGCAAGCCAGGCGACCACCTCGGCCACGTCGCGGACATAGACGAAGTCCCGCAGCTGGCCGCCATCAGCGATGCCGTCCCGATGGGACTTGAACAGCTGGACCTGCTTTCCGTCGCGAACCTTGGGCCAGATCTGAGCCGCCACGGACTTCATGCCGTGTTTGTGGCCCTCGTTCGGCCCGTAGACGTTGAAGAACTTCAATCCGGCCCACTGGGGGGGCGCATAGTCCCGGGCGGCCTGCCGGACGGCGAAAATGTCGAACAGCGCCTTGGACCAGCCATAGGCGTTGAGCGGCTTCAGCGACGCCAGCGACTCGAAGCTGTTGTCATCACCGAACCCGAGGCTCCCGTCCCCATAGGTGGCCGCCGAGGAGGCGTAGATCAGCCTCCGCTGCCGGTCAGCGCACCAGCGGAACAGGTCCCGGGACAGGCCGAAATTGGACTGGATGATCTTGTCGGCGTCGGGCTCGGTGGTGGACGATACCGCGCCCATGTGGACGACCAGCTCCACGTCGCGCCAGCGCTTCTCCAGCCAGTCGAACATCTGCTCCGGCGCCACGAAGTCGCCGATGGGATGCTTGGCGATGTTCCGCCACTTGCCGAGCTCGGCCTCCCGCAGCCGGTCGCAGACCACCACGTCAAGGCTGCGGTCCTGCGCCAGGCGCGCGACGATGTTGGAGCCGATGAAGCCGGCGCCGCCGGTGACGAAGACGATACGCCGGCTCATCTCTTCTCCTGCATCCGGTTCAAGGCTGCGGTGGTCGAATAGCCATCGACGATCTGGGCCAGTCGGACCTCGCCGCCCCAAGCCCTGACCTGGGCCGCGCCCACCACCTGGTCTTCCGAATAGTCGGCGCCCTTGATCAGCACGTCAGGGCGGGCGAGTTCGATCAGGTCGATGGGCGTGTCGGCGTCAAAGGGCGCCACCAGATCGACCGCGCCCAGGCCGGCCAGAACCACGGCGCGGCTCTCCAGATCGTTCACCGGGCGGCCCTCGCCTTTCAGCCGGCGGACCGAAGCGTCGTCATTGACCCCGACGATCAGGCGATCACACCAGCTGCGCGCCTGGTTGAGATAGGCCACATGCCCCTTGTGGAGAATGTCGAAGCAACCGTTGGTGAATCCGACCCGCAGGCCCCGGGCCTTCCAGCGGGCGACTTCCTCGGCCATGCGCTGGGGGGTGCAGACCTTGGCCTCGGCCGGCGCCTGATGGGCCGCCAGCGTCGCCTCGATCAGCTCGCCGGGGGTGACGACGGCGGTCCCGGCCTTGCCCACCGCTACGCCTGAGGCCAGCATGGCGAAGGCCGCGGCGTCCTCTATGGACGCGTTGGCCGCCAGGGCGAGCCCCAGGGCCGCCAGGGTCGTGTCGCCAGCGCCCGAGGCGTCGAACACTTCCTTGGGCGTCCCGGGGAAATGCCGGACAGGCTGGCCGCGCACCGCCAGCGATATGCCCTTGGCTGAACGGGTCACCAGGATCGCTCGCGCCTCGCACAAGCTCAGCGCATGGGCGAGCGCCGCGGCGATCTCCTCGTCGGTGGAGGTCGGCATATCGGTGGCGTGCGCCAGTTCGGCCGCATTGGGCTTGATGATGTCCACCTCGCCATAGCGGGCGAAGCTGCGGGCCTTGGAATCGACGATGATCCGCGCGCCCGCCGCCCGGCAGGCCGCGATGACCGCCGGCGTCACCACGCCTTTGCCGTAGTCCGACAGCAGGATCAGCCCCACATCGGCGGCCACGTCGCGGATGGTGCGGACCAGCCGCTCTTCGACCTCGCCGTCCGCGGGGGCGGCGACCTCATTGTCCACCCGCAGCAGCTGCTGGCCGCCTGAGACGAACCGGGTCTTCAGCGTGGTCGGCCGCGCCGCGTCGGTGACGACAAACCCTTCGACCCCGGGCTCGGCGGCGACCAGCCTGAGCGCCTCATGCCCCTCGCCATCGCCGCCGACCAGGCCGACCAGGCAGACATGCCCGCCAAGCGCTGCGACATTGCGCGCCACATTGCCGGCCGCGCCCAGCATGACCAGTTCACGCTCCCGGGCCAGAACAGGAATGGGCGCCTCAGGCGAGACCCGTGTGACCTCCCCGTAGACGAAACGATCGATCATCAGGTCGCCGACGCAGGCGACCCGGACGCCAGGAACCGTGGAGAGCAGATGCTGCAGGGCGGCCAAGTCCATGAGCGGGTCCTTTAAGCCTGCACGGCGTCGCGCAGGGCCTTGAGCGTCCGCAGGAGCGGTTCGGCCCCGCTGAGCGGCAGACAGCTCGGACCATCACAAAGGGCCCGGTCCGGATCATGGTGAAACTCAAGGAAGACCCCGTCGGCGCCGGCGGCCACGGCGGCCTTGGCGATGATCGGCACCCCTTCGCGTCGCCCGCCGGTTGAAGCGCCGTTGGACTTGGGATTGGCGCCGGGCAGTTGAACCGCATGGGTGGCGTCGATGGTCACCGGCGCGCCCAGGGCCTGCATTTCGGCGATGCCCAGCATGTCCACGACGAGATTGTTGTAACCGAAGCTGACCCCGCGCTCGCACAGGATGGTCATGTCGACCTCGACGGCTTCCTTGATCTTGTCGAGGATGTTGCGGCAGTCCCAGGGCGCCAGGAATTGCCCCTTCTTCACATGCAGCAGACCGCCCTGCGCCTTCGTCGCCCGGGCGGTCGCCACCACAAGGTCGGTCTGGCGGCAGAGAAAGGCCGGGATCTGCACCAAGTCGGCGACGGCGGCCACGGGATCGGCCTGATCGATCTCATGCAGGTCAGTGCAGATCGGAACGTCGAACTCGTCCTTGATCTGGCGGAGGATCTTCAGACCGTCCTCAAGACCCGGTCCCCGATAGCTGCGGATCGACGAGCGGTTGGCCTTGTCGAAGCTCGCCTTGAACACATAGGGCAGGCCAAGGTCGCGACAGACCGCCTTCAGATGGCGCGCCGCGTCACGAGCCAACTCCAGGTCTTCCAGCACATTCAGGCCAGCGATCACCACCAGCGGGTGGCCAGCGCCGATCGACAGGTTCCAACGCTTCAGTTCGAGTGCGGCCATGGGATCGTCCCTGGGGTGAGCGGATCAGGGCCTAAGTGGCGCCCGGCCCGCGGCTTCACAAGCCGGAAATCCCGGGTCAGGGTCGTGGCTTCTGCGTCCGACGCCCGCGCGGGCCCGTACACTCGGCTCCGGGCGAGTGTCGCGTCCGGGGCAGGCCTGTGCTATTTTTGCGTTCGACACGAGGGGTAAGCGACGATGACCATCGCCCATAACTCGTCATCCCTGGCCGAGCTCGCCGGGACCCCCGGGGCGCTTCGCCGGGCGCCGGAACTCAGCGGCGCTCCCGCCGCCTTCCGCAGCGCGCTGGGCCTTCTCGCCCGAAACTGGACCGTCGGCACGCTCACCTTCGTCCTGCCCACCGGCCGCGAGCTGGATCTTGTGGGTCCCGAGCCCGGCCCCAGCGGGCGATTGATCATCCGCGACTACGCCTTCATGAATCGCGTGCTGGCGGCCGGGGATATCGGCTTCGCCGAGGGGCACATGGCCCGCCAGTGGGAGACGCCGGACATGGCGGCCCTACTGTGCGTCTTCAGCCTGAACTTCGACAAGATCGAGCGTCTTGCCCTGGGCGCCCCGCTGATGTGGGTGCTCAACCGGGTGCTGCACCTGTTCCGCGACAACAGCCGGACCGGCGCGAAGAAGAACATCCACGCCCATTACGACCTGGGCAACGCCTTCTATTCCCGGTGGCTGGACCCCACCATGACCTATTCGGCGGCCCGCTACGCTCACAGGGGCCAGCCCCTCGCCGACGCCCAGATCAACAAGTACCGCGCCCTGGCCCAGCACATGCGGCTGGAGCCTGGCCACCATGTGTTGGAGATCGGTTGCGGGTGGGGGGGATTCGCCGCCTATGCCGCCGGTGAAGTGGGCGCCCAGGTCACCGCCATCACCATCTCCCAGGAGCAGTACGACTTCGCCGCCCGCCGCATCTTCGAGCTCGGCCTCAACGAGCGGGCGCAGATCAAGCTGATCGACTATCGCGACGTGGCCGGGACCTACGACCGGGTCGCCTCCATCGAAATGTTCGAGGCGGTCGGGGAGAAGTACTGGCCGAGCTATTTCGGCAAGATCGCCGAGGTTCTCGCCCCCGGCGGCCGGGCGGGGCTGCAGATCATCACCATCAAGGACGAGTTCTTCGAACTCTATCGCCGCCGGGCGGACTTCATCCAGCGCTACATCTTTCCAGGTGGGATGCTGATCAGCGAGGCCCGACTCCGCGCCGAGACCGACGCCGTAGGCCTGGCCTGGCAGGACATCAGCCGCTTTGGCCAGGACTACGCCGACACCCTGGCCGAATGGATGCGCGAATTCGAAGCCGCCTGGCCGGAGATCGAGGCGCAGGGGTTCGACGACCGATTCCGGCGGCTCTGGCGCTTCTATCTGGGCTATTGCGAAGCCGGCTTCCGCACCGAGCGCACCAATGTGATCCAGCTCGCCCTGTCGAAAACCTAGGCCCGGACCACCCTGCCCCCTGTTCCGGCGCACGGCAGGGCCCTAAATAGCGGCCCATGACCGTCGCACACAGCGTTCTCGACACCATCGGCGATACGCCGCTCATCCGCCTCAACCGCGCCAGCGAGCTCACCGGGTGTGAGATTCTAGGCAAGGCCGAGTTCATGAATCCCGGCCAGTCGGTGAAGGACCGGGCGGCCCTCTACATCGTCCGCGACGCCGAGGCCAAGGGCCTGCTCCGCCCCGGCGGACGGATCGTCGAAGGCACGGCGGGCAATACCGGCATCGGCCTCGCCATGGTCGCCAAGGCGCTCGGCTACAAGGCGACCATCGTCATCCCGAGGACCCAGAGCCAGGAAAAGAAGGACGCCATCCGCCTGTTCGGCGCCGAGTTGGTGGAGGTGGACGCCGTCCCCTATTCCAACCCCGACAACTATGTCCGCTATTCCGGGCGCCTGGCCGAGGAGCTGGCCGCCAGCGACCCCAATGGCGCCATCTGGGCAAATCAGTTCGACAATGTCGCCAACCGGCAGGCTCACGCCGAAACCACCGGTCCCGAAATCTGGCGCCAGACCGAAGGCAAGGTGGACGGCTTCATCTGCGCCGTGGGCTCCGGCGGCACCCTGGCCGGCGTCGCTCAGGCGTTGCGGGCCAAGCGGGCGGACGTGAAGATCGGCCTGGCCGACCCCTATGGCGCGGCGCTCTATTCCTACTACACGACCGGCGAGCTGAAATCGGAGGGCGGCTCCATCAGCGAGGGCATCGGCCAGGGGCGGATCACCGCCAATCTGGAAGGTCTCACCGTCGATCACGCCTACCGGATTTCCGACGAGGAGATGCTGGGGGTGATCTACGACCTGGTGGAGCACGAGGGCATGGTGATGGGCGGCTCCACCGGCGTGAACGTCGCCGGCGCCATTCGACTGGCCCGGGAGCTGGGTCCTGGCCACACCATCGTGACCATCCTCTGCGACCAGGGCGCGCGCTACCAGAGCAAGATCTTCAACCGGGCTTTCCTCACGGAAAAGAACCTCCCCATCCCGACCTGGCTCTGAACATGGAAAGCGGCCCCCTCGTTTCCGTCGACTGGCTCGCCGAACGCCTGGGCGAGGCCGACCTGCGGGTAGTGGACGCCACATGGTACATGCCGGCGGAAAACCGCTCTGGCCGCGCGGAGTTCGAAAAGGGCCACATACCCGGCGCGGTCTTCTTCGACATCGATCAGATCGCCGACCAGTCCAGCGATCTGCCGCACATGTTGCCCAGCCCCGAGGCATTCGCCGAGGCGGTCTCGCTCCTGGGTCTGAGCCCCTCGCACAGGATCATCGTCTATGACGGGCACGGCATCTTCTCCGCGCCTCGAGTGTGGTGGACCCTGCGAGTGATGGGCTTCGATCAGGTTGCCGTTCTCGACGGCGGGTTGAAGGCCTGGCGCTCGGCGGGACAGTCTCTGGCGACCGGAGCGCCGAGACCGGAGCCGGTCAGAAGCTCAGTCCGCCCTCAGCCTCATCTGGTGCGCGCGCTGTCCGATGTGCAGGCGGCGATCGAGGACCCCACCATCCAAATTCTCGACGCCCGGCCGGCCGCCCGTTTCCGCGGCGAGGCGCCAGAGCCTCGAGCGGGCCTGCGCGGCGGCCACATGCCCGGCGCCTGCAATCTGCCCTGGAACGCCGTGGTGGATGCGAAAGGCGCCCTGCGCGCGCCAGACGACCTGCGCGCGGCATTCGCGGTCGCCGGGATCAATCTAGACCGGCCGATCATCACGACCTGCGGCTCCGGGGTCAGCGCCGCGGTCCTGGCCCTGGCGCTCGCAAGTCTGGGGGTTGATCAGGTCCCGATCTATGACGGATCCTGGAGCGAGTGGGGCGGCCGGCCCGACACCCCCGTAGTCACCGGGCCATGAGCGCCGCGATGATCGTCCGGCTCGCCGCGCCGGAGGATCTTCTCCGCCTGCCGGAGATCGAGGTTTCCGCAGCCACGCTCTTCCGCGACCAGAGGGTAGAGGTCTTCCCCGGGGAGACCAACGAGACGCCCATCGACTTCACCCCCGCCGAGGTCTGGGCCCCGATCATGGCCGAAGGATTGCTGTGGGTCATGTCAGAGCCCAGCGGCCCTGCAGGCGCCTTTCTGGCTGCGAGGATCGAAGAGGACCGGCTGCATATCCTGGAGTTCGATGTCCATCGTGCGCATCAGGGCCAGGGCCTCGGGCGCCGCCTTCTGACCTTCGCCGTCGACGAGGCGCGGCGGCGAGGACTGGCGGGTCTGAGCTTGACCACCTTTCGTGACGCCCCCTGGAACGCCCCCTTCTATGCGTCTGCCGGCTTCGCCATTGTCGAGGGCGAAGACGCGCGCGGCGCTCTGCAGGCCTATCTCGACCGGGAGGCCGCCCGCGGGCTCGACCCCGCCCGTCGGTGCGCGATGATCCTGCGCCTTTAGCGGACCGGTGGCGCGTAGATCAGCCCCGGGTCCGGGGCGCTCCAGAGGGCGTTGAGCCCGCGCTCCAGCTTCAGTCCGGAGTCGGCGCCCAGATTGCGCCGGAAGATCTCGTTGTAGGCCCCCACCTGGGCGATGGCCTGATAGGCCCAGTCATCCTCCAGGCCCAGGAGCGCGCCCAGGTCGCCCTCGACCCCCAATAGCCGACGGGTGTCCGGATCGGAGGCGGTCTCCCTGGACCCTTCAGCCGTTGTCGAGTTCACACCGAGTTCCTCAGCTATAATCAAGCTGTTGACGGTCCATCTTACGATGTCAGTCCAGGCGGGATCATCCTGTCGCACGACCGGGCCCAGGGGCTCCTTGGAGATGACGGTCGGCAGGATGACGTGGGAGTTTGGGTTGCTCATCAGAGAGCGGGCCGAGGCCAGGGCCGAGACGTCAGCGGTGAACACATCGCACTGTTCAGCCTCATAGGCGGTTCTCGCCTCCGCCTCATCGTCCAGGATGACCGGCGTGAACTCGAGGCCCCTGGCGCGGAAATAGTCCGAGAGATTGGTTTCGGTGGCGGTGCCGGCCTGAACGCAGATCCGCGCCCCATTCAGTTCGTCGGCGCTGGTCAGATTGAGCGAGCGTGGGGCCATAAAGCCCTGACCGTCGTAATAGGTCACCGCCGCGAAATCGAGGCCAAGGCCGGCGTCCCGTGACAGGGTCCAGGAGGTGTTTCGCGACAGGATGTCCACCGACCCGTCCTGGAGCTCGGCGAACCGGTTCTGAGCCGAGACGGCGCGGTAGCGCACCGCATTGGCGTCACCGAGCACAGCGGCCGCCACGGCCCGGCAGATGTCCACATCAAAGCCGCGCCAGACACCCCGCACGTCACGGACAGCGAACCCCGCCAGTCCGGCATGGACTCCACACAGCACATGCCCGCGCCGACGCACCGCCTGCAGGGTCGGGCTGGGCGTGGGCGCGAAGTCTCGCACAACCGCAGGTGTCGGGGCCGGCGTCGCTTCAGGTTCCGGAGACTCCGTCTCCCGACCACACCCGGCCAGGACCAGCATCAGGACAGCGGACGCCGTGAGGCGTCGGATCATGGGGCGCTCCTTGATCGGACAGGACGGGAAAGGTCTAGTACAGGGAGTTTCGCCCCTGATGCCTTACGATCGTCAACCCGCATGACCGAAGAAACACGCCTGATCCATTCGGGTTTGGCGCAAACGCCTCTGGCCCGCACGGTCGGCCCGCCGATTCAGCGCGGCTCCACCGTCCTCCTGCCCAACGCCGCAGCGCTGTACGACCACGAGTCGCAGGTGACCTACGGACGCCAGGGCCTGGCCGCCCAGTCGGCGCTGATCGAGGCGCTGGCCGAGTTGGAGCACGCCGCCGGCGTCACCCTCTATCCCTCGGGTCTGGCGGCGCTCACCGGCGCCCTGCTGGCCGTCCTGAAGGCCGGCGATGAGGTGATGGTGGTGGACACCATCTACAAGCCCACTCGCCGGTTCTGCGACACGGTGTTGCGGCGCTTCGGCGTCGCCGTGCGCTACTATCCCGCCAGCCTGGATGCCGACGCCCTGATGGCGGCCTGCGGCCCAGCCACACGGTTGATCGTTCTGGAGTCTCCTGGCTCGCTCAGCTTCGAGTTTCAGGATGTTCCCGCCATCGCCGCCGCAGCTCGGGCCCACGGGATTCTCACCCTGATCGACAACACCTGGGCTGCCGGCCTGCTCTTCAAGCCCCTGGACCACGGGGTAGATATCAGCGTGCAGGCCCTGACCAAGTATGTCGGCGGCCACTCCGACGTCTTCATGGGCTCCGCCGCCGTGCGGGAGGACAGCCTTGTGCGGCTCCTTGACGAGGGCGTGCTGAACATCGGCTGGGCGGTGTCGCCCGACGACGCCTATCAGATGCTACGGGGCCTGCGAACGCTCGCCACCCGCATGAGCCGGCATGACGCCTCCGCGCGCCGTATAGCGGCCAGGCTAGCCACCAGAGACGAGGTAGGTCAGGTCCTGCATCCCGCCTTGCCGGGCGCACCAGGCGGAGAGATCTGGCGCCGGGACTACAGTGGCGCCTGCGGCCTGTTCGCCTTTACCCTGACGCCCGGCAGACCTGCGGCCACCGAGGCCTTCCTCGACGCTCTCGAACTGTTCGGACTGGGCTTCTCCTGGGGCGGGTTCGAAAGCCTGGCGATCGACTGCGACCCGCAACTGTCAAACCGGCTCTCGCCCGCCGCCTATGGGGGCCCGCTGATCCGGCTCCACGTGGGTCTGGAGGATCCCGAGGACCTGATGGCCGACCTGGACCGCGGGTTCGCCGCCTGGCGCGCCGTCCCGTAGATGACGGGTCCCGCGGACTGGATCGCCGACTTCCTGCGCGAGGAGTCCCTACCCCCGGACTACCGCCAGACGATCCAGACGGTGGCCGAACCCCTGACCCAGCGTCTGGCCGCCCTGACGGCTGGCCGTCGTGGACCGGCGATCGCCGGGGTCTGCGGGGCGCAGGGTTCGGGAAAGTCGACCCTGTGCGAGGTTCTGGCCCGCCTGTTGCGCCGTCGCGGCCTGCGCGTCGCGGTCCTGTCGCTGGACGACCTCTATCTGCCCCGCAGCGCCCGGGCGGAACTGGCCGGCCGCATCCATCCTCTCTTCGCAACCCGCGGCCCGCCCGGCACCCATGACGTCACTCAGGGCCTGAAGCTGTTCAAAGACCTGTCCGGAACCCGCGAGGTCGCCCTGCCGCGGTTCGACAAGGCGCTGGACGAACCGGCGCCGCAGGACTGTTGGCCCAGGATCAAGGGGCCGGTTGACCTGATCCTGTTTGAGGGCTGGTGCGTCGGCGCCATTCCGGAGGCGGAGACGGCGCTGGGCACGGTGGTCAATCGGCTGGAGGCCGAGCAAGACCCGACCGGCGTCTGGCGGACCTATGCCAATGAGGCGCTGGCTGGACCCTACCAAGCCCTGTTCGCGCAGATCGACCACCTGACGCTGCTACGGGCGCCCAGCTTCGAGGTGGTCGCCGATTGGCGCTGGGCGCAGGAACAGAAACTTCGGGCGCGGCTCCAGGCCCAGGGAGACGACGCCGGGCGGACCATGGATCAGGGGCAGGTCACCGCCTTCATCCAGCACTATGAACGGCTTACCCGTCACATTCTGGCGACGCTGCCGGCTCGGGCGGATCTGGTTGTCGAGCTTGAGATCGACCGGTCTATGCGGATGTCGGGTCCGAGGTCTCAGAGCCGCTGAAGTCCGCCGCGACAGCCTCGGCGGCGAAATAGCGCACGGTGCCGATCAGGGTGTTGCGCCGGTCATGGACGATGACCTGAGCGTCACCGCCAGCCGCGGCGATTAGCTGAGCCAGGCTGCGGGCCTTGGCCTCGGCGTGGGCGCCCGAGATGAACATCAGAGGATGGTCCGCGAGCCCGCTGGTGACCGACCACCCGCCTTCCACGGGGGTGACTGTCACGACATTGTCCGACGCCCCGCCCGCCTTCGACAGCCAAGCCATTGGGTCCTCCCGTCCACGCGGCCGCGCTCCGGCGCGCGAGCCAGGTATCTGAGCCCGAGGCCCTGGGGGTCGTCTGTCAGCTACCCGACACTTCCCAAACGCGTGATCAGTTTATCAGTCGATTTCAGGTTGCGTCGCCGTTGGCGCGCCCTGCAGGACTCGAACCTGCAACCGTCCGCTTAGAAGGCGGATGCTCTATCCGGTTGAGCTAAGGGCGCGTGAGGGCTGGCCTCAGTGGGTCCAGGGGACCTTGCGGCCGAAGGCGAAGTTGTCGGCGTAGGCCTTGATGATTCGCTTGGCGGGCTTGGGATCAAAGACCTCGAAGGCGATGCCGTTCTGCTCGGCATAGGCCACAGCCTCTTCCTTGGTCTCGAAGGAGAGCCGCAACTGCGTGCGAGTGTCGTCGGTCTGGGTCCAGCCCATCAAGGCGTCCGGGCGGCGGGCGCTGGCGGGTTCGAACTCCAGAACCCAGTCCTTGGACTTTCCGCGTCCCGACTGCATGGCGTTCTTGGCGGGGCGAAGGATGCGCGCAAGCATGTGACTGTCCCATTGGCGAACCGGCCGGGCCGGCCGGCTGTCATGAACCGGGCCCCTGCGGCCTGAAGCAAAACTCACGGTCACCGGCGCCTCCGGCTCCGGAGGCGTCGCGCCCGACGTCGGCGTCTGGTCGGGGCGGCGTGATTCGAACACGCGACCCTCTGCTCCCAAAGCAGATGCGCTACCAGGCTGCGCTACGCCCCGAGTTGGACGCCGACATTGGCCGTCTCATGCCATGCAAGGCTCTGCGCCGCAATGTGACCTGAGGCGATCAATCCCGCCGATGCATCAGTTTGAACACGCCCGAGCCGCGAACCACGTCCCGGCGGCCCACATAGACGCGCCCCTCGACGAAGGCCACCTCGCGGGAGAGGCGGGTGACGTGGGATTCGCCCATGACCCACTCCCCCACCCGGCCCATGTGCAGGAAGTCCACCGACAGATGGATGGTGACCCCGGGCCGTCGCGCCGCTCGGAACACGGCCGCCCCCATGAGACCGTCCAGAAAACTGGTCAGCATGCCGCCATGCACAAGGCCCAGCCCGTTGGCGTGGCGCGGCAGGGCGAAAAAGGCCTGCTCGGTGGTCTCGCCCTGAACGGCGCGGTGGAAATAGGGACCGTTGTGGCCGGAATAGGCGCCGCGGCCTTCGGAGCGAACGAAACCCTCTGGGGGCTCAGGAATCTGAGCCTCGGCTTCATCCACGGGGGAAGATCCGATGGACCACGCGATCCCCCGGCAGAGCGCCGATCTGGGCGGCGCGCCCTCCCACCAGCTCGAGGACGGCCCGGACGGGGCCGCCGGACGGTACGCCTTCCTCGGACAGGGGAACGGTGTTGCGGGCGATCGACAGGATACGGCCGTCGGCCCGGATGAAGATCATGTCGAGAGAAATGTAGGTGTTGCGCATCCAGAAAGAGACCGGGCGCGGGGTCTGAAAGTCGAACAGCATGCCGCGATCGGGGGCCAGGGACTTGCGGTACATTAGGCCCTGTGCCCGGCTGGCGTTGTCGGCGGCGATCTCCACCTGGAAGCGGACCGGTCCACGGGCGGTGAGAATCTCCAGCGGCTCCAGCGGCGGACTGGTCTTCGCCCATAGCGGTCCGGGAATCGAAATCGCCGCCAGGCCAGCCAGCAGCCCACGACGATGGATGTCGGGTCGGTGAAGTCGGGGATGAGACACGGCAGGACCTCCGGCAGACCGCCGTCGAGGCGAAAGCCCTGGCGGCAGGCGCGCACCTGCGCCTAGGCCAGACCTACCGACTCGATCTCGGCCACGACAAGTCCTTTTGGTCCCTCGGCGAACCGGACTCGCACATCATCGCCCGGCTGGAGGTCCTCAAGGCCCGCGCGACGGAGCGTCTCAATGTGGATGAAGATGTCGCCCGGCTGAGTTTCACGGACGACGAAACCGTAGCCCTTGGCCCGATTGAACCACTTCACCTTGGCCTGCTCCAAAGGGCCGCCGGCCAGAGCCGGCCGCCTTGGGCGGGCGAAATCGGCGCGGTCATGGCCGCGGTCCTGGATCCGCTCATAACTGTCACGTCGACCGTCTTCGCGCGCACGACGGGGTTCAGGCGGAGGGGCGGCGCTCTCGTCGAGCTCCAGGACCTCGGCCACTTGCCAGCCCTTCGGGCGGCGAATGGCCTCGCAGACGATGATCGCGCCCTCAAGCGCGCTCTCGTGGCCGGAGTCCCGCAGGGAGGTCACGTGCAGGAGCACATCCTTGAGGTCGGTCTTGCTGGGGTCGTCAGGGACGACGAAGCCGTAACCCTTCCCTGCATCGAACCACTTCACGCGACCGCTGATGCGTACAGCGTCGTCTGCGCCGGCATCGTGATAATCGTAACCAGACATGCGCCCCTCTGACCCGGTCTCCTTCGATCCTCGGAACGGGCCAGTTATAACACTGTTCTCGTTAGGCGAGAGCCGTCAATAACCATTTGGCCGAACAAGCTTGGCAATGACGAAAACGCCGCGTTGTCAGGCAATCGGGTGGTTGGCGGCCGGCCCAGAGGGGCGCGGGGAGCGCGTCTAGTTGGAGGCCGGCGGCACGTCCACTGGGGGGAGGTTCTGGTTGAGATCAGCGCCGTCCTCGGGGGGCGCGCCGCTCATCCCCGGAGTTGCAGCGCCGGGTCCGGCGACGCCCGTATCGCCCGCGTCAGGCGCGGGGGATTCAGCAGTGCTGGTGTCCGGCATCGAGGCCGCGGTTTCGGTCTCTTCAGGATTGGGGTTGGTGCAGGCCGCCAGGGCCAAGGCGGCCGCGCAAGCGGCGGCCATGGTCAGGATCTTCATCGAAAGGCTCTCCGTCAGAATGCCGGAGATCAACGCGACGCGGCGCCGTTCGTTGCGCGCAAGCGCCACGCCAGCCAGCCGGATTGTCAGGATGAGGAGAGCTCCGCGTGGCAGTCCCTAGGGGAGTCGAACCCCTCTCTCCAGGTTGAAAACCTGGCGTCCTAACCGATAGACGAAGGGACCACTCGACGCGGAGGGCGGCTCTATATCCGCCTTCCCTGCCCCACGCAACCCGCTCGCTAGACGTTTTTGCGACGGGGGTCGGCGATGTCGTCGATCTCGAGCTCGACGCCCTGCCGGCCATTCCAATCATCCGCCTTCAGACGGCCCACCACATGGACCGCCCCGCCGCCGCCCATCAGTCGGCGGCCGACCTCGGTCTCCTCGGCCCGCCACGCCACGGCCTTCAGGCGGCCCCCTGAGCGGTCGGTAAGGTTGCAGCGTACATGTCCGCCCCGCAGCATCATCGGACGCTCTACGCGCGCCTCTGCGAGGGCGAAGAGCGGCTCGGGATTTCCAGGACCGAACGGCGCCAGTCGCTGGAAGGACTCCAGGAGTGCGCGATCAGCGCCAGCGGTCGTGATCAGGGCGTCAATCTCCAGGGCGTCCGACTCGGCGGCGGCCAGTGATTCGTCGCTCAAACGAGCGCAAAGGAACTCACGCAGCTCCGGCAGGGCGCTCGGACGCACCGAAAGCCCGGCCGCCATGGCGTGCCCGCCGCCGGCCAACAGCAGGCCCGCGTCAAACGCCGCCTGGACGGCGCGGCCAAGATTCACCCCGGGCTGAGACCGCCCAGAGCCCTTGCCCACGTCGGCGGCGCGGTCGATGCCGACCACCAGGGTCGGCTTGCGATAGCGCTCGCGCAGACGGCCGGCGACAATACCGATGACGCCGGGGTGCCAGTCGTCGGCGGCCACCAGCAACAGCGGCTGGTCGGCGAAATTGCTTTCCCGCTCCAGGATCCGGACGGCCGCCTCCAGCACTTCGGCCTCGACCTCACGACGCGAGGCGTTGAGGGCGTCCAGTTCCTGGGCGATCTTGCGCGCTTCATCCGGATCGTCGGTGGACAGCAGCCGGGCGCCCAGGTCTGAACGCCCGATCCGCCCGCCGGCATTAATTCTCGGACCGAGGACGAAGCCCGCATGAAAGGTGGTGGCCGGCCCTTTGGCGCCGGCGGTCTCCAGCAAGGCCTTGAGGCCGGGATTGGCCCAGCCCGACATCACCTTGAGCCCCTGAGCGGTAAGGGCCCGGTTGAAGCCCACCAGCTGGGTGACGTCGCAGACGGCCCCCATAGCCGCCAGGTCAAGCCACTGCCGCAGGTCCGGCTCGGCTACGCCCTCGAACAATCCCCTCGCGCGGGCTTCACGGTTCAAGGCGGCCAGCAGGACAAAGGTGACCCCGGCCGCGGCCAAAACGCCCTGCCCCGAGCCGCAGTCCGGTCGGTTTGGGTTGACGAGGGCCGCGCAGACCGGGACCTCGTCCCGCATCAGGTGATGGTCGACCACCACCACGTCGAGCCCGATCTCGGCGGCGCAGGCGATGGCGTCGACCGCCGCGGCGCCGCAGTCGACGGTGATGACAAGATCGGCGCCCTCCTCCCGCAGACGGCGGAAGGCGGCCGGCGAGGGGCCATAGCCCTCGGCCACCCGGTCCGGGACATAGATGGTCAGCCGCTTGCCCATGGCCGCGAACCAGCGGACCAGCAGCGCGGCGCTGGAGGCGCCGTCGACGTCATAATCGGCGAACACCACCACGGCCTTGTCGGCCACCAGGGCGTCCACCAGGATAGCGGCCGCCTTGTCCATGTCGGCGAAGGTCGAGGGGTCGGGAAAGAGCGCCTTAAGGGTCGGCTGCAGGTAGCTCACCGCGGCTTCGGCGGTGACGCCTCGCGCCGCAAGGGCGCGGGCCATGGGCTCATCCAGGCCCAGCGCCATCTGATGACTGCGCACCAGGGCAGGGTCTGCGGGCCGGGCGCGCCACAGGCGGCCGCTGAGCGAGCGGTCCACATCGAGGTAACCCAGGACGCCGGCGCCGTCGGCCATGGTCAAACCCTGGCCATGGTCAGACGGGCCGCTTCATCCGCACTTCGCGAACCGTGCGGGTGAAGGAATTCATCACCATGGAATGGGTGTGGACGAAGCCATCCTTAAGCCTGACACCATCCAGGAGGACGCCCTTGGTCACGCCGGTGGCGGCGAAGATGGCGTCGGCGCGAACCATCTCGTGCAGATCGTACTTCTTGTCGAGCTCGGTGATGCCACAGCGCTCGGCGCGCATCCGCTCGTCGGCGTTGCGGAACACCAGCCGGCCCTGGAACTGACCGCCCACGCATTTGAGCGCGGCACAGGCCAGCACCCCCTCCGGCGCGCCCCCCTGCCCCAGATAAAGGTCGATGCCAGTGTCGGGGTCGGCGGTGTTGATGACGCCGGCCACGTCGCCGTCGGTGATCAGGTGAACCCGGGCGCCCACTTCACGCAGGCGGGCGATAATTTCCCCGTGGCGAGGGCGGTCCAGGACACAGACGGTGATCTGGCTGGCGTCGACGCCCCTGACCTTGGCGAGGGCCTGCACGTTCTCGGCCGGCGAGGCGTCCAGATCGATCAGCCCGGCCGGATAGCCCGGTCCGCAGGCGATCTTGTCCATGTAGGTGTCGGGCGCATTCAGAAGCGTGCCCTTGGGCGCCCAGGCCATGACGGTCAGCGCATTGGACATGGCCTTGGCCGTCAGCGTCGTGCCTTCCAGGGGGTCGAGGGCGATATCCACCGCCGGCCCGCCCCGGCCGACCTTCTCGCCGATATAGAGCATGGGCGCCTCGTCGCGCTCGCCCTCGCCGATGACGATCTCGCCGTCGATCTCCAGATCGTTGAGCGCGGTGCGCATGGCGTCGACCGCGGCCTGATCGGCGGCTTTCTCGTCGCCGCGGCCGACCAGGCTCCAGGCGGCGATGGCGGCGATCTCCGTCACCCGCACCGAGTCCAGCACCAATCCGCGATCGAGGGTCTCAGCGCTCATATCGGTCTCCGTCCTGCCCCCGCGGGCCGTTAGTCCCCTGGAAGTCTCATATCCGGGCGATTCGCATCAGCCGTGGCGCCTGTATGACGGCCGGATGACCGCCGATCCGCTCAACCGCCTGGGCCAGCACCGCCTCTGAGACGGCGTGCGTCGTCAGGACGATGGGCACGCCCTCGGCGTCCTCCACCGGCTTCTGCAGGAAGCTCTCGATGGAGACGCCGGCTTCGGCCAGTGTTTCAGAGACCGCGGCGATCACCCCGGGCTCATCCTTGACCAGAAGGCGCAGATAGGCCCGCACCAGGCTACGGCTGCGGTCGACTGGCGTGAAGGCGGCAAGCTCGGTGGCCGGACGCTGGAAGACCGGCCGAACGGCCTGAGTCATGACATCGGCGATGTCGGCCGCAACGGCCGCAGCCGTGGGGCCGGCGCCCGCGCCCGCGCCCTGAATGAAGATCCGCCCGAGCCGCTCGCCTTCGATGAACAGGGCGTTGAGCGCGCCGCCGGCCTGGGCCAGGGGGTGGGCCAGGGGAACCAGAGAAGGATGCACCCGCACCGACACGCCTTCTTCGCTGCGGTCCGCCGAGGCGATCAGCTTAATGCGATAGCCCAGGTCTTTGGCCATGCGGATGTCGAGCAGCTCGACCTGATCGACCCCTTCCACTTCGCAGGCGGCGAAGTCGGGCGCGCAGTTGAACGCCAGCGCCGCCAGGATGGTGATCTTGTGGGCTGCGTCAAAGCCGCCCACGTCCATGGTCGGATCAGCCTCGGCATAGCCCAGGCGCTGGGCCTCAGCGAGCACGTCTTCGAAAGCGCGGCCGCCCTGCTCCATTTCGGTGAGGATGAAGTTGCAGGTGCCGTTCAGGATGCCGGAGATACTGCGGACGTCATCACCGACCATGGCCTCACGGACCATCTTGACCGCCGGCGTGCCGCCCATGACGGCGGCCTCGAACAGCAGCGGCACGCCAGCCGCTTCGGCCAGGGCCGCAAGCTCCGCGCCATGTTCGGCGATCAGCGCCTTGTTGGCGGTGACCACAGGCTTGCCGGCCTTCAACGCCGCTTCGACGGCGGCCTTGGCCGGCCCGTCAGAACCGCCGATGAGTTCGACGAAGAGATCCACCTCGTCCGACTGGGCCAGCGCCACCGGGTCGTCGAACCAGGCCAGGCCGGAAATGTCGAAGGGGCGCGGCCGGCTGCGGGACCGAGCCGAGACGCCACTCACGCTCACCAGACCACCCGCAGGGGCGAAGCCTGGCCGTTCGCTCAGGAAACTCAGCAGGCCAGCGCCCACCGTGCCGAGGCCGGCGACGCCGACGCGCCAGTTGCGTGTGCTCATCAGCTGCTCACCGAGTTATGATGCCTGGCGAGGATGTCGTCGGCGTTCGCCAGGAACTTCTTCACATTACGGGCGGCCTGCCGGATGCGGTGCTCGTTCTCGACCAGACCCACCCGGACAAACCCTTCTCCGTACTCACCAAAGCCCACGCCAGGCGCCACCGCCACACCGGCCTCCTCGATCAGCAGTTTGGAGAACAGCAGAGCGCCGGCCTCCTTGAACTTCTCAGGGACAGGCGCCCAGGCGAACATGGAGGCGTCGGGCGAGGGAATGTCCCAACCGGCCCGCTTCATGGATTCCACCAGCACGTCGCGCCGGGACTTATAAATCGCGCGGATATCGGCGACGCAGTCCTGAGGCCCATTGAGCGCCGTGGCCGCCGCCACCTGGATCGGCGTATAGGCGCCGTAGTCCAAGTAGGACTTCACCCGGGCGAGCGCATTGCAGATGCGCTCGTTGCCCACCACCATGCCGACGCGCCAGCCGGCCATGGCGTAGGTCTTGGACAGGGAATTGACCTCGACGGCGATCTCCTTGGCGCCTTCGACCTGCAGGACCGAGGGCGGCGGGTTGTCGTCGAAATAGATCTCGGAATAGGCGATGTCGGAGATGACCAGCAGGTCGTGCTTCCGGGCGAGCGCAATGGCGTCCTTATAGAAGTCCAGGTCCACGCATTGGGCGGTGGGATTGGACGGGTAGGACAGGATCAGCACGCTGGGGGGCGGTGCGGAGTGCTTCACCGCCCGGCTGACCCCGGCCAGATACTCCTCCGGAGAATGGGCCGGCACGTGGCGGATCACCCCGCCGGCCATGATGAAGCCGTAGGCGTGGATCGGATAAGCCGGGTTCGGGCAGATGATGACGTCGCCGGGCGCGGTCAGCGCCTGGGCCAGGTTGGCGAAGCCTTCCTTCGAGCCCAGGGTGGCGATCACCTCGGTGTCAGGATTCAGCGTCACGCCAAAGCGGCGCTTGTAATAGCCGGCCATGGCGCGGCGCAGGCCGACGATCCCCTTGGACGCGGAATAGCGTCCGGCCTTGGGGTCCCTCGCCGTCTCGATCATCTTCTCGACGATGTGCTTTGGCGTCGGCATGTCGGGATTGCCCATGCCGAAGTCAATGATGTCGGTGCCTTCGGCGCGGAGCCGCGCCTTGATGCGGTTCACCTCCTCGAGGACGTAGGGCGGAAGGCGGCGGATACGATGGAATTCGGGGGTCATTGCGAGCTCTGCCGCTGCTGCGGCGTCTGGGAGCTGAAAGTCGCGCATGGATAGACCCCGGGCAGGGGTCCGCCAAGCAGGTTCGGGGAACTTTTCGCCTCCGCAGGTCCCCTCAACGGGGCGACGGAGGCGGTGTAGCTCGCTCCCGGGCGTCCCGGGCGAAGGCCTCGGTGTTGGCCGGCGCGCCCGCCACGGGGGGCGGCGCCACCGCCGCCTGGGCCCGGGCCGCGAAGGCTTCAGTGTCCTGCAGGACCCAGGTCGAGGGAGCCGTCTCGGTGTAGAGCGCCGTGCGGGCGGCCTCGACGTCGGCCACAGCCGAAGCCCAGGCGCGAGGGCCCCGGACCATCTTCGGCGCCTCTGGAATATCGCTGAACTTGGGATAGGCGCGATCGGCCCGGGCCGCCGCCAGGATCGCTTCGGCGGCCGGCGAGTCAGGATCCACAGGCGCCGCCGCGAACGGGCTTGCGCCCGCGCAGCCGCTCATCATCGCGGCCCCGAGGCACACGACGGCCCCGCACCGGACAAGGGCGCCTGTGGGGTTTCGAAAAAGAGCGGTTGCGACATTCATTTCCGCCTCGCTCTTATGACATGATGCGGTCCAGCGAAAGGGCTGCAATCGGCCCATCTGCCCGGAGGACAGGCGTCCATGAGCGAAAAGAGCCCGAAGTCCCGCAAGACGGCCGCCAAGTCTGGTTCCGCAGACGCCCCTCCCGTCAAGGCCGCCGCCCCGAAGGTTATGGCGCCCAAGGCGAAAGCTTCCACGGCGCGGGCGAAGCCGGCCACCGCCAAGACGACATCTCCGGCCCCTCCGAAAGCTGCGGCCGCGCCGAAGCTCCCGCCGCAGGCGGTGGCGCAGGAACAGCCGCAGGCGGCCGCGCCGCAGCCCCCACCCGCCGCTGAAGCGCCACGGCCGGCCGGCGTCGAACTGAGCGCCGATCACCAGCGCCTGCTCGAGACCCTATCCACCAACCTCGCCCGCGCAGCGATGACCGCCCAGGGCGCCATCGCAGAGGCGGCGCTGCGCAACGCCGACCGGCCCGCGGCCCTGTCGACCGACCCTTTCCATATCGCCCCTGCCCTGACCGAGGTGATGGGCAAGCTCGCCAGCCAGCCTGACCGGCTGGTCCGCGCGCAGGCTGACCTGCTGACACGCTATATGGATCTCTGGCAGTCCACGGCGCGCCGCATGGCTGGCGAGACCCCGACCCCGGTGGCTACTCCGGCAAAGGGCGACAAGCGATTCCTGGATCCCGACTGGTCGGACAATCCCGTCTTCGACGTGATGAAGCAGTCCTATCTGGTCACCGCCGACTGGCTGAACGGCCTGGTGGGCGGGGTGGAAGGCGTCGATCCCATGGCGCGACGCCGCGTCGAGTTCTTCATGAAGCTTCTCACCGACGCCTTCTCGCCGACGAATTTCCTGGCGAGCAATCCGACGGCCCTGCGCGAAATCATGGCCACCGGCGGTGAGAGCCTCGTCCGGGGCATGGAGAACTTCGCCGCCGACCTCGCCCGCGGCGGCGGTCAGCTGTCGATCAGCCAGACAGACTATGAGCAGTTCAAGATCGGCGAGAATGTCGCCACGGCCCCGGGAAAGGTGGTGTTCCAGAACGAGCTGCTGCAACTGCTGCAGTTCGCGCCGTCGACTGGCGAAGTGCACGAGATCCCGCTGGTCATCTTCCCGCCCTGGATCAACAAGTTCTACATCCTCGACCTGCGGCCCGACAATTCGATGATCCGTTGGCTCACCGAACAGGGAATCACGGTCTTCGTCGTCTCCTGGGTCAATCCGGACCAGAGCCTGGCCACCAAGACCTTCGACGACTACCTGCGCCAGGGCATCTATGAGGCCACCGATGCGGCCATGACCCAGGCCGGGGTCAAGGCGGTGAATACGGTGGGCTATTGCATCGGGGGCACCCTGCTCTCGGCCGCGCTGGCCCACATGGCCGCCAAGGGCGACAAGCGGATCGCCTCGGCGACCTTCTTCGCCGCACAGCAGGATTTCGCCGAGGCCGGCGACTTGCTGCTGTTCACCGACGAGTCCTGGCTGAAGGATCTGGAGCAGAAGATGGACGCCGAAGGTGGGGTCCTGTCGGGTCAGGCCATGGCCGACACCTTCAATGTGCTGCGGTCCAACGACCTGATCTGGTCGTTCTTCGTGAACAACTATCTGATGGGCAAGGAGCCGCGCCCCTTCGACCTGCTGTTCTGGAATTCCGACCAGACCCGCATGCCCAAGGCGCTGCACATGTTCTATCTGCGCAAGTTCTATGGCCAGAACGCCCTGGCCAAGGGCGAGCTGGAGGTGGACGGGATCAAGCTCGACCTCGGGACCGTGAAGACCCCGATCTATGTCCAGTCCTCTCGGGAGGACCATATCGCCCCGGCCGTCTCGGTCTATCGCGGGGCCCGGCTGTTCGGCGGGCCAGTGACCTTCACCCTCTCTGGGTCCGGCCATATCGCCGGGGTCGTCAATCCTCCAGCGGCGAAGAAATACCAGCACTGGACCTTCGACCAGCTCCCCGCGACCCTCGCCGAATGGCAGGCCGGCGCCGTAGAGACCCCCGGATCCTGGTGGCCGCACTGGGCCGAGTGGCTCAAGGGCCATTCAGGCGGACTCGTGCCGGCCCGCGATCCCGGCAAGGGACCGTTAAAGCCGCTTGAAGACGCACCCGGCAGCTATGTGAAGGTGAAATCCTGACATCTGGCGGGTGACTATTCTCAGCTGACAGGGAGGCGATCAGGTATGTGGCGCGCGTTTATGGCTCTGACAGTGGGCCTGATCTTGGCGACCCCATCGGCGTCGCAGACGCCTATGACCGAGGTCACGCAGCAGCTGGAACTCAAGCCGCGGCGGGTTCCGGGACTGATGGGATACGGCTACGACCTCGCGGAATACACAGGAGAGACCGCCACTCGAAGCTCCAGCTTCCGCGCGCTGGGTCAGGCGATCTCCCGCGACAGCGCACGGACCCGCTTCAAGGTGGCGAGCCCCTCGATCGCAGGCATGGAGGCGGAGTGTTCAGGGGGCCAGCGGCGCACGCAGCTGGGCTGGATCGCCTTCGAGCGGGAGGATCTCAGCTATGCCTGCGCCTTCTCCCGGGATGGACAGCCGGTCGAGGGCGTCAGCTTCGAACTCGCGCTGCAGAAGGCAGGTCTGCTGGCGCGGATGTCGCAACCCCAGCGCGCCGGTGAAATGACCTATGATGGCCAGACGATCCGGGTGCAGACCCAACGGATAGGCGGCGTGCCTCTGCCGACCGGCAGAGTCGCAGGCTATGTCTTCCTGAAGGACGGACAGGAGATCGGCGGCATCGATTTCAACCGCATCATGTCCCCAGCCATCTACCTGCCGCCACCCGGTTCGCCAGACCGTGACATCGCCGCCCTGGCGGCCCTGTCGATCCTGTTCTTCGCAGACCCGGCCAATCAATCGAACTAGGGCGAGCCGCCCCGTGGGGACGGCTCGCCGCTGTTTCAGCGGGTGGTCAAGGCCTCATAGACCAGTCGAGGCGAGATATCCCGCATGGGCGGGGTGCCGGCCCCGGGGATGCTGCCGCGAAGATTCTGAATCATGCCGACGAACACCAGATCGTTGGTGGGATCGATCCAGAACCAGGTCCCGAAGGCTCCGCCCCAGTAGAAGGAGTTGAGGCCCTGTGGCGTGCCAGCCGCAGCGGGGTCCATGATGACCGCGAAGTCGAGGCCAAAGCCGACGCCGGTCTGGCTGGGGCCATAGAGATCGACCGTGACGCCGTCAGCCAGGACGTTCGTGCGCATCAGCTCCACCGTTTCCGGCTTCAGGATGCGCGCGCCGTCGAACTCGCCGCCATCGGCCAGCATCTGGGCGAATCGCCAGTAGTCCTCAGCGGTGGAGAAGAGGCCGCCGCTGCCGGACAGGAACTCAGGCGCGCTGGTGGGCGCGGCCCTCACGTCGCCGGCCGGCGCCACCAGGCCGTCGGGGCCGTAGGTATGGACCGCCGAGACCCGACCCAGCTTGGCGGTGTCCACGTGAAAGCCGGTGTCGTCCATCTTCAAGGGGTCGAAGATGCGGCTCTTGAAGAAGGCGTCCAGGCTCTGCCCCGACAGCTTCTCGACGATATAGCCCTGGATGTTGACGCTGGGGCCGTAGCGCCAGTCGGTCCCCGGCTGGACCGCCAGCGGAAGGGCGGCCAGCTTGTCGATCATCGCCTTCAGGTCGGCGTCCTGCAGGCCATCGTCCTCATAGCCGGCGCTGACATCAAAGCCGGCCGTATGGCTCATGAGCTCGCGCATGGTCATGGGGTGAGCCTGGGGCTCAGTCCCGCCGTCCGCGGTCGCCACGACGAGATCGGCGAACTCCGGAATATGCTTGGAAACCGGATCATCCAGGCTCCAGCGCCCCTCCTCCCAGAGGATCATCATGGCCACGCCGGTCACCGGCTTGGTCATCGAGGCGATGCGATAGATGGTGTCGCGGGTCGTGGGCTGCCCGGTGGCGACATCCTGCACGCCGTAGGCTTCGAAGTGGACGACCTTGCCCTTGCGGGCCAGCAGCGTGACGGCGCCCGCGAGCTTCTTCTGATCGACCAGGCTCTGCATCTCGGCCTTCAGGGCCTCGACGCCGGTCGCCGCAAACCCGGCCTGCTCCGGCGCCACTACGGCGACTTCGGCAGCGGCCGGCCCCGCCGCAAGCGTGGCCAATACAGCCGCCGAGGCGGCCGCAGCCAGCCGTCGTGCAAGATGGTGTCGCATAATTCCTCCCTAAGGTGTGTCCCTTGTTGGGAAGCCTCTTAGGGCGCCGCCGCACCGGAGCCTAGAATTTCGTCGCCCTGTCAGGCCGGGACGAACTTTAGCGCCACGCCGTTGTTGCAATAGCGTAGGCCCGTGGGCCGCGGCCCATCGTTGAAGACATGACCCTGGTGCCCAAGACAGCGGGCGCAGTGATACTCGGTGCGAGGAAAGCCGATCTTGAAATCCGTCTTTTCGCCGAGCGCCCCTTCGATGGGGCGGTAGAAGCTGGGCCAGCCCGTTCGGCTGTCATATTTCCAGTCAGACTTGAACAGCGGCAATTCGCAGCCGGCGCAGACATAGGTCCCGCGCCGGGTCTCCTTGTCCAATGGGCTCGTGCCGGCCCGTTCGGTCCCCTCCTTGCGCAAGACCTGATAGGCCGCTGGCGACAGCCGCCGCTGCCATTCGGCATCCGTCAGCTTGCGCCAGGGCGAGCTGGCATAGGCGTCAGTGGTCTTGGCCTGAGGGGCGCCGCCGCAGGCGGCGAGCGCGCTGGCGCCGAACAGGACGGCGCGACGATGAAGTGCCTGAAACAGGGTCATGATCCCATATACGCCAGCTTTCGACCCATGGATGAGTCGAGATCTCCGCTTGCGACTAGGGCGCCAGTACGGCCTCTATGCCTGCGAGCAGGCTGGCCGCCGTGATCGGCTTCGCCACATGGATGTTGGCGCCGGCCTCCATCGCCTCGGTTTGATGCTCCATCATAGCGTTGGCGCTGAGCATGACGATCGGCGTGGGCGCCGCGCCCGTCTCCGCCTCCATGGCCCGGATCGCTCGCGTCGCCGTCAGCCCGTCCATGTGGGGCATCTGCATGTCCATCAGCACGATATCGAACCCGCCGGCGGCGAAGGCCGCCACAGCCTGGCGACCGTCCTCGACCGTCACCAGTTCGGCGGCGTGGCTGGCCAGGATCAGTTGGACCACCCGCTGGTTGGTCGGGTGATCTTCAGCCAGCAGAATTCGAAGCGGCCTATGGGCGCCTGAATAGCCACTCGCGACGGCGCGAGGGGATTCACCGATCTCGCCGGCCGTCACCCGCGGCAGCGGGATCGACACCACGAACCGGCTTCCCCGCCCCGGCTCAGAGGTGGCCGAGATGTCGCCGCCCATCAGATCGGTAAGCGAGCGACAGATAGACAGACCAAGGCCCGTGCCGCCGAACCGACGGCTGATGGTCTCATCGGCCTGACTGAAGCGGTCGAACAGCCGCGAGGCCGCCCCGGCGTCGAAGCCCACGCCCGTGTCCTCCACAACCAGGGTCAAGTGATCGCCCGCCGGCCCATCCACCCGGCCGATCCGCAGGGCGATGTGGCCCGACTCAGTGAATTTGACCGCGTTGGAAAGCAAGTTCGCGACGATCTGACCGAGCCGGGTGGCGTCACCCATGAACCGGCCCAGGGCGCCCTCATCCCGCGTCACATGCAGGACCAGCCCCTTCTCTTCGGCCCGCAGCCGGGTGGCTTCGATACAGGGCCGAAGCGCCTCTTCAAGGTCGAAGGGCCGGACTTCAAGGTCGAGTTGCCCTGCCTCGATCTTGGACACGACGAGGAAGTCCGAGACCAGCCGCTCCAGGATCACGCCGGAGTCTCGCACCAGTCCGACCATTTCGACTTGTTCTGGGCTAAGCGGTGTCCGCGACAGGGCGTCGATAATGCCGATCACCCCGTTCAGCGGCGTGCGCACCTCATGGCTCATATTGGCGAGAAAGTCGGTCTTGGCCCGGCTCGCCGCCTCGGCGGCGGCCTTCGCCTCCAGCAGGGCTTGTTCCGCCGCCACCCGGTCGGTCACATCGCGGGCGACGCCATAGATGCGGTCGCCATGGCGCTGGGCCCGCCATTCCAGGGTGCGGTAGCTACCATCGCGATGGCGATAGCGATTGATGAAGCCCAGAACCGGATCGCCGGGCCTGCGGTTCTCCACCTCTTCAACGCTGCCCTGGGTGCCGGGCAGGTCGTCGGGATGCACGAGCCGGAGCAGCGGTCGCCCCTCCATTTCCGCCGGATCATGCCCCAGGGTCGTCAGCCAGGAGCGGCTGGCCTTGAGCACCCGCCCCTCAATGTCACGGATCACCAGCAAATCATGAGAGACGTCAAAAAAGGCTGCAGCGTCGAGGGCCGGCGTCTCGCGGGCCGGCCATTGCGCCTCGGAGTCTGGATCCAGAAACGACGCATGACTCATGTGCGGAAGCATCCTTAAGCGCCAGACTTTGACACCTCCAGATGTACGGGAGCCGGGTTAAGCAGTCATTGTGGAGCCGGTTCCCTCATCACGCCCGCACCAGCCCTGCGTCCTCCTCAAGGCCCAGCATCAGGTTCAGGTTCTGGACCGCCGCGCCCGAGGCGCCCTTGCCCAGATTGTCCAACACCGCCACGAGGCGGGCCTGGCCCTTGGGTTCGTCGCCGAAGACATAGAGCTTGAGGCTGTTGGAGCCATTGAGCGCTTCCGGGTCCAGGGCCTGGACATAGCCCGCGGCGCCTGCCCGCGCCTGGCTAAGGCTCGCGACCTCCAGATCGGTCGCGACCTGAACGAAGGCTTCTCCGGCATACGACTCTGACAGCGCTGCGGTCAGATCGCTGACTCTCGGGCGCCCGGGCAGCGCCCATAGGGCGAGCGGAACCTCGACGATCATGCCCTGAGCATAGCGCCCGACAGCTGGCGAGAAGATGGGGGGATGGGTCAGGCCCGTATAGGCGACCATCTCCGGCAGGTGCTTGTGGGCGAGGGTCAGACCATAGGGTCGGAAGGCGTCAGCCGAAGGCGCCGGCGCCGGGGCGTCTTCGAACTCGGCGATCAGCCCCTTTCCGCCCCCGGAATAGCCCGAAACGCCATGAACCGAGAGGGCCGACTCGGCCGGGACAAGCCCGGCACGGACCAGCGGCGCGATCAGGGCGATGAACCCTGTCGACCAGCAGCCCGGATTGGTCACCCGCTTCGAAGCGGCGATCGTCTCACGATGGCCCGGGCTCAGCTCCGGAAAGCCGAACACCCAGCCCGCAGACGTCCGGTGGGCGGTCGAGGGATCAATGACCCGCACCTCCGGATTGGTGATCATCGCCACGGCTTCCCGGGCCCCCTCGTCCGGCAGGCAAAGGATGGCCACATCGACACTGTTCAGCAGTTCCGCCCGGGCGTCGGCGTCCTTGCGCCGCGCAGGGTCGATCGAGACGACCTCCAGGTCGCGCCGATCGGCCAGACGCTGGCGAATCTGCAGGCCCGTGGTGCCGGCCTCGCCGTCGATGAAGATCTTGTGGGCCATGGTCGTCTCCCGTGGGCGATGAGCAAGAACTGGGACGATGGACAAGAAAAAGGGCGCTCCGGTCTCCCGAAGCGCCCCATTTCGCATACGCGGTGTTCGCGCGCGATTAGCGCTTCGAGAACTGGAAGCTACGGCGGGCCTTGGCCTTGCCGTACTTCTTACGCTCGACGACGCGCGAGTCGCGGGTCAGGAAGCCGTGCGGCTTCAGGACCGGACGCAGGCCCGGCTCGTAATAGGTCAGCGCCTTGGCGATGCCGTGACGGACCGCGCCGGCCTGGCCCGACAGGCCCGAACCCTTGACGGTGACGATGACATCGAACTGGCCCAGACGGTCAGCGATCTCCAGCGGCTGGGCGATCATCATGCGCAGCACAGGGCGCGCAAAATAGATCTCCTGGTCGCGGCCGTTGATGGTGATCTTGCCCTTGCCGGGCTTGATCCACACCCGGGCCACGGCGTTCTTGCGCTTGCCGGTGGCGTAGGAGCGACCGTACTGGTCGATGACCGGCTCACGGGGGGCCGATTCAGGATTGGACGAGAGGCTTTGCAGGGCCTCGAAACCTTGGGTCTCGGACATGGGCCTCAGGCGCTCCGCACGTTCTTGGCGTTCATCTCGGCGAACGCGATGGTCTCGGGGTTCTGGGCGGCGTGCGGATGCTCAGCGCTCGTATAGATGCGCAGGTGAGTCATCTGCTTGCGGGCCAGGGGGCTTTCCTTGGGCAGCATGCGCTCCACGGCCTTTTCAAGCACGCGCTCGGGGAACTTGCCGCCGAGGATCTTGTCCGCGGTGCGTTCCTTGATGCCGCCGGGGTGGCCGGTGTGCCAGTAGTAGACCTTGTCGGTCAGCTTCTTGCCGGTGAACTTCACCTTGTCGGCGTTGACGACGACGACATAGTCGCCGCAATCGACGTGCGGGGTGTAGTCGGGCCGGTGCTTGCCGCGAAGACGCATGGCGATGAACGAAGCGAGGCGGCCGACCACGGCGTTCTCAGCATCGATCACGATCCACTTCTTCTCGACCTCGGCAGGCTTCAAAGAAGCCGTGGTCTTCATCATGGGGACGATCCGTTAGTTGCGACGGCGGCAAGGCGCCGGCGACGTGAGGCGCGGCATGTACGTGCCGCACGCCACCTTGTCAACACAGATGGCCCGGAAAGCCTTGTAAATCACGGGCCAAACCGACGCGGTATCATATTACCGCAGCCAGCTCACTCCCCGCGGTTGACGATGGAGGCCGTGGCCACCAGGTCGTTCAAAAGGGACAGGGTGGCCGCGCCCGAGCACTCGAACGGATCGAACTCAAGGCGGCGGAAGTACTTCAGCACGAGCGAGGGATTGAGCTTCTTGATGCTCACCTGCCCCATGGTCCAATGGCCGAACTGGCGTTCGGAGATTTCCTCATAGGCCAGCATGCGGACGTTCTGGTGGCGATCGTCGCGGACGATGGCGTTGTAGAGCTCGCAGACCTCGTCCCGTCCCCCTTCGATCACCTGAATGAACAGGTTGTCGGAGACGCAGAGAAGGCCAGTGATCCCCAGGGCCGGGTTGTTCTTCCGGGACTGGTGAAGAATGCGATCCAGCTCGGCGCCCTGCAGGGCGGCCGAGGGGCGGCTGGCGTAA
Source organism: Caulobacteraceae bacterium (assembly GCA_027489335.1). Lineage (GTDB taxonomy): Bacteria > Pseudomonadota > Alphaproteobacteria > Caulobacterales > Caulobacteraceae > Phenylobacterium. The sequence continues at coordinate 151,540 of JAIXZX010000010.1, forward strand.
AGACAACGGACGAGCATGACGCCTTACCTACTTGCTGGACTTGATCAGCGAGAGGAACTCGCTGCGCAGGTTGTGGTCCTTGAGAAACGATCCGCGCATGACGCTGTTGGTCATCTTGGTCTCGGAATCCTTGACCCCGCGCCAGTGCATGCAGAAGTGGTCGGCCTCCATCACCACGGCCAGACCGTCGGGACGGACCTTCTCCATCAAGAGCTCGGCCATCTGGGTGATGGCCTCTTCCTGGATCTGGGGGCGTGACATCACCCATTCGGCCAGGCGGGAATATTTCGAGAGGCCAATCAGGTTGGAATGCTCATTGGGCATCAGGCCGACCCACAGGCGACCCATGATCGGGCAGAAATGGTGGCTGCAGGCGCTGCGCACCGTGATGGGCCCGACGATCATCAGCTCGTTCAGGGCCGCGGCGTTGGGAAACTCCGTCACCGGCGGGGCTTCGGCATAGCGGCCGCGGAACACCTCGGTGAGGTACATCTTGGCCACCCGGCGGGCGGTGTCCTGTGTGTTGTGGTCGCGCTCGGTATCGATGACCAGACTGTCCAGCACCGAGCGGAACTTGCCCTCGACCTCGTCGAGGAGGCCCTCAAGCTCACCCGGCTCCAGGAAGGCGGCGATGTTGTCGTTGGCGAAGAAGCGCTTGTTGGAAGACTTCAGCCGCGCCCGGATCTTGGCCGAGACGGGCGTTGGCTCCGGCGCACCGGAGGGCGGTTTGGAATCGCTCATGAACCATCTGTCGAAAGGTGAGGCCTCGTCGGGCCAGGGTCGCGCCGAACGCGACCCCGAGCCAGACTGTATCAGGTCCAGCCAAGCCGCCTACCTGCTTCTGGACTTCAGCCGGCCCGGCGGGTCAGGCCCTGTTGCTCCAGCCGCCACTTGAACTGGTCGAAGCGATCCTGGCCAAAGAAGGGTTCGCTGTTGAACGCGATCATCGGGACGCCGTAGTGCCCGGCCTGCCGCTGAGCGACCTGGTTGGCCTCCACCACGGCGTCGAGCCGGTCGGCTTCGGCGTTCACGGCGGCGGCGAGCTCAGCTGGATCGAGCCCTGCCCGCTCGGCCGCCCGGGCCAGATGATCCCCCTCGTGCCAGTTCTCGACCTCGCCGCTCCAGATGACGCGGCTGACCTCGGTCAGATAGGCCAGTCCTCGGCCGCGCTCGGCCGCGGCTACGCCCATCTGGGTCAGGCGATGGATATGCGGCTGTTCCTTGGGATAGGTTCGGGTGGCCATGTCCATATAGACCGGGTCAGGGCGCGGCCAGGCGAAGGGCAGGCCCAGAAAGGCCGCCTCTCGATGAATGTCGGCCAGAAAGTAGCTGAACCACAGGGGATCGCGGGTCTCGAAGAACTCCGGGGTGCGCACCGCCAGAGGATAGACTGGACGGATGACTCCCTGGACGTCGAACTCCGCCTCAAGGGCCATGAGGCGCGGTGTGATCATGTAGGAATAGGGCGAACGGAAGGACCAGTAGAGATCATAGGTCAGGGTCAAGGAGGCCTCCGTTGCGCCGCACAGGCGAGCTCTCTCGCCGGAATGTATTGACACGATAACTGTCACATAGGCCGGCTCCAACCCCGTTTTTGACACCTGTCATCGCCTCGCCACGGGTTTCAGCTAGAATGGCGTCAACCGTTTCAGAGCTTTGGAGCCACATGTCCCTTCATCGTCGCGCCCTGCTGGGCGCCGCCGCAGCCGGCGCGGCCTTCTCGGGCTACGCCCTGCGCGCTCAGGCCCAGACCGATTCCGAGACCTACCTCAATGAGGTCTATGGCTATGGGCCGTTGAAGTCCGATCCCTACAAGATCCTCGACCTGCCAGAGGGCTTCTCATACCGGGTGATCTCCCACGCCGGCCAGACCATGGATGATGGCTTCTTCGTGCCCTACAAGGCCGACGGCATGGGTGTGGTCCCTCTAGGCGGGTCGCGAATCGCCCTGCTGCGCAACCACGAGCTCAGCCCCCGGGACCTGAACTACGGCCCGCTCGGCCACGGCCGGAAGCTGGCCGACAAGCTGAAGCCTGAGCAGGCCTACGACGTCGGGCCTGACGGCTATCCCCTTGGGGGCGGGGTCACCACCCTGATCTACGACCTCAAGCGTCGGCAGCTCGAAAGCCAGCATCTCAGCCTGACCGGCACCCTGGTCAATTGCGCCGGAGGCGTAACGCCCTGGGGGTCGTGGCTGACCTGCGAGGAAACCACCCTGTCGCCCAAGGCGGGCCTTGGCAAAGACCACGGCTGGGTCTTCGAAGTGCCGGCCCGGAGCCGAGGTCTTGTAGATCCTGTCCCGCTGAAGGCCATGGGACGATTCCAGCACGAGGCCGCCGCGGTCGATCCGAACACCGGCGTCATCTACGAGACCGAGGACTCCTTCGACTCCAAAGGCCTCTTCTACCGCTTCCTGCCCAATGACCGCCGCGACCTCAGCAAGGGCGGCCGGCTGCAGACCCTCGGCTTCCGGGACGCGCCGGAGGGCGGCGACGCGCGGAACATGAAGGGCTCCGAACCCACCTGGAAGGTGGGCGATCGCAAGGCCTGCGTCTGGATCGACGTGGACGGCGCCGACAACCCCAACGAGGATCTCCGCTTCCGAATGCAGAAGGCCGGCGCGGCGTTCATCGGCCGCGGCGAAGGCATCTTCTGGAGTCCGGAGGGCGTCTATTTCACCTGCACCTCCAGCGGGCCGGCCGGCCATGGTCAGGTCCTGCGCTACATTCCGAGCCCGCAGGAGGGCCAAGCTGGCGAGGCCGACGCACCGGGCTATCTGGAGCTGTTTGTCGAGCCGAGCGACAACCGGGTGATGGACTTCGCCGACAATCTGGCCATCTCGCCCTGGGGGCACATCTTCGCGTGCGAGGACCGCTATTCCGACACCCTGCGCAATCACCTGAAGGGCATCACGCCTGACGGGCGCGTCTACACCATCGCCCGCAACGTCTTTGAGGGGAACGCCGAGCTTGCCGGCGCCTGTTTCTCCCCGGACGGCTCCACCTGCTTCGTCAACATCTACTGGCCAGGCCTGACGGTGGCGATCACCGGGCCTTGGGACAGCTTCCGCGCCTGAGCCGGCGTCCTCGCGGCGGCCTAGACCCGGCGAATCCGCCAGGCGAAGGCCGTCGCCAGGCCCAGGACCACGGCGGCCAGGAACTGGTGGATCATGCTGAGCCACAGGGGGGCGACCAGCATCAGGGTGGCGATCCCCAGCACCACCTGCAGCAAGGTGGCGTGGGTGGTGGCCATCATCAGGCGCTTGGCCGGCGGCGGCACATAGTTGGTCCGCCGCGCGCTGATCGCCATCCAGATCACCACGATCGTCAGTACATAGCCGAGCAGGCGGTGATGCAGCTGCACTGCGCCCTGGCTATGGGCGATGGTTCCCCAGATTCCCTCCCCGGCATAGTCCCGGGGGAAGAGGGTCCCATTCATCAGGGGCCAGTCGTTGTAGACGCGGCCGGCGTCGTTGCCGGCCACCAGCGCGCCCAGCAGGATCTGCAGGAAGATCAGCCCCATCAATCCCAGGGCCATGAGGCTCCAGGGGCTCGGCAGAGGCTGGCGCGCCTCGCCCCGCCAGGCGTCCAACGCCGTCCAGATAAGCGCGGAGAACAGGATGAAGGCCAGACCCAGATGGACCATCAGCCGTTCCGGAGCGACCGACACCCGGTCAGCCAGACCGCTTGAGACCATCCACCAGCCGATGGCGCCCTGCAGGCCGCCCAGGGCCAGCAGGCCGGCGCAGCGCAGGATCAACCGCTTGGGGATCTGCTTGCGGATCAGGAAGTAGGCGAACGGCAGGGCGTAGGCCAGGCCGACGAGCCGGCCAAGGAACCGGTGCGCCCACTCCCACCAGTAGATGACCTTGAATTCCTCCAGGGACATGCCCCGGTTGACCAGCTGGTACTGCGGTATCTGCCGGTACTTATCGAACTCGGCGTCCCAATGGGCGTCGGACAGGGGCGGCAGGGCTCCGGTCACGGGCTTCCATTCAGTGATGGACAAACCGGAGTCCGTCAGGCGGGTCGCCCCGCCGACGACCACCATCACCAGGACGAGGGCGGCCACGATGGACAGCCATATGGCGACCGGCGTCGACCGGTCCGAGCGCAGGAACGAGGTCATTGCGGCGGGTTCGCGCCTCTTTGGGGTTTAAGTTGGGCCATGGGCTAAAGCACCAGGGGATATCCGTCCATGCCCCCGCGCCTTGCCAGTGGAATTGGAACCGCCCAAGCTTGACCGCATTCTGGTGGTGGCGGCGAAACGCGCCGTGCATGGGAGAGATGACAAGATGAGCGGCGTGGGAATCCTTGGGGCGATCATCATCGGCATCTTCGCCGGCTGGATCGCAGAAAAAATCATGAAGCGGGACCATGGCCTGTTCACCAACCTGGTGGTCGGCCTGATCGGCGCCCTGATCGGCGGATTCATCGCCAACGCCATCGACTTCCCCATCGACGGCTTCATCGGCAGCCTGATCGTCTCCACCATCGGCGCCATCCTGCTCCTGGCCATTCTGGGGCTCATCCGGCGCAAGTGACATCGGCCGGCGGCGCACCCTATATGAGGGTCGCGCCGTCCTGGCGCCGCCAGTCTCACGAGGATCTGATGAGCGCCCGTCTGCGCAAACTTGTCGGCCTGTTCGGCATGGTCGCCTTCGTGGCCGCCTACGCCATAGCTGCGATCGCCATCGGCGAGCGCCTGCCCGACAGCCTCTGGATACAGACAGTCTATTTCGCGGTCGCCGGTCTCGCCTGGGGCGTCCCGATTCTGCCGTTGATCAGCTGGATGAACCGGGGCCACTGAGGCCCGGGGTCCTGGCGCATAGCGCCGCTTGGCCCCCAAATCGACCTCGTCCGGCGGGACGATGGTCGGAGCGGCGGGATTCGAACCCACGACCCCTTGACCCCCAGTCAAGTGCGCTACCAGGCTGCGCTACGCTCCGTCGCCAGCGGCGAGGTCGCGTCTTATAGGCGGGCGCCCGGCCCCGGGCAACCCGCAAAGTCAGACCCGATCGCGCCTGTCCCCAAGACCCTGATCCAGGCGATCCTTCGCCGCCTCCAGCGTCTCCAGAACCCGCCAGAGCCGGGCCTGGCCATCGTCGCTTAGCGGGGAAGCCTCGACCCCGACATCGGCGGCCTCGACCTGCGCCACGGCCAGCAGGCGGCGAACCCCCTGCTCCTTGTGCAGCTTCTGAACGCCCTTGATTGTGTAGCCCTCGTCGTGCAGCAGACGCCGCACGCCCTTCAGGATGGCCAGGTCCTGCGGACGATAGAATCGCCGACCACCTGCGCGCTTCATGGGGCGAATGAAGGAGAACTTCGTCTCCCAGAACCTCAGGACGTGCTGAGGCACGTCCAGCTCCTCAGCCGCTTCCGAGATGGTCCGGAAGGCTTCGGGGCTCTTGGCCACGGTCTAGTCGCCTCCAGCGAGCGCCTTGTCGACCCTCGCCTTCATCACCTGGGAGGCCCGGAAACCGATGACCCGGCGCGGCTCGATGGCCGCCGGCTCGCCGGTTTTGGGATTGCGGCCCATTCGGGCGCGTTTGGCGCGGACCTGGAATACGCCGAAGCCCGACAGCTTGACCTGCTCTCCGGCCTCAAGGGCCTGAATCATCAGTTCAAGGGTGCGTTCCACCAGGGTGGCGCAATCCTGGCGCGACAGTCCAACCTCGTCGTGGACCGCTTCGCAAAGATCAGCCCGCGTCAATGTCGAGCCCTTCATACGCACCCCGCCCCGGACAAAAGTGAAGCCCCGTCATGCCGTGATTGTCGGGCAAGGTCAAAGGGTTCCCGTCCGGTTTTGAGCCAAGGCTCAGAAGCGCACGACACACGCGCCCCAGGTGAGCCCACCGCCCATGGCTTCCAGCAGGAGCAGGTCACCGCGCTTGATCCGACCGTCGGCGACGGCCACTGACATGGCCAGGGGGATCGAGGCCGCCGAGGTGTTGGCGTGTTCGGCCACGGTGGTGATGACTTTGGATTCCTCGATGCCCAAGCGGCGGGCGACACCCTCGAGGATTCGCATATTGGCCTGGTGGGGGACGAACCAGTCCACCTCACCCACCTCGACGCCCGCATCGGCCGCTGCCGCCGTGACCGCCTCGGAGATATTCACGACCGCATGGCGGAACACCTGGTTGCCCTGCATCCGCAGCTTGCCGACCTCGCCATTGGTCGAAGGGCCGCCATCCACATAGAGCAGGTCCTGCTTGGTCCCGTCGGCCCGCAGGGCGAAGCCCAGCAGACCCCGGTCGGCGGTGGTCCCCTGCCCGTCCACCGGCTCGACGACCACGGCGCCGGCGCCGTCGCCGAACAGGACGCAGGTGCCCCGATCGGTCCAGTCCATCAGCCGGGTCATCGTCTCGGCCCCGATCACCAGGGCGCATTGGCTTCGGCCGCCAGCCACGAAGCCGTCAGCCACTGACAGGGCGTAGACGAAGCCCGAGCAGACCGCCTGAATGTCGAAGGCGATCCCAACAGGACAGCCCAGCTTGCGCTGGACGATGGCCGCTGTAGCCGGAAATGTCAGATCAGGCGTGGTGGTGGCGACGATGATCAGGTCGACCTCGTCCACGGTCCGCCCGGCCGCGGCCAGCGCCCGGCGCGCAGCCTCCACGGCGAGGTCGGACACGGCCTGGTCGGGTCCCGCCCGACGACGCATCTGAATGCCCGTCCGCTCGCGAATCCACTCGTCGCTGGTGTCCACAAACTTGGCGAGATCATCATTGGTGACGATCTCCTCGGGGAGATAACCTCCCACGCCGGTCACGGCGCTGCGACGCACGGAACTCAACTCACTCGCCTCCCTGGCCCGCCGCGGCGGTCGTCGGTTGGGCGCCGAGGCCCAGCCTGGTCATGCTACGCGTGATCTCCGCGGCGAAGTCGCTCCGCGCCAGATCAGCCGCCACCTGGATGGCGTCGGCGAAGTCTCGGATCGCGGCGCCGCCATGGCTCTTCACAACCACCCCATTGAGGCCAAGCAAGGGCGCCGCCGCCGGGGGGTTCAGTCTTTCGCGGAAAGCCAGCAACGCCTTGCGCGCCAGGAGAGCCCCCAGCTTCGAGGGCAAGGACGACGTCAGCGCCGCACGAAGTTCACCCGAGATGAACTTCGCAACGCCTTCAGCGGTCTTCAGCGCCACATTGCCCGTGAACCCGTCCGTCACCACGACGTCCACCACGCCGCGGGTGAGATCATCGCCCTCGACGAAGCCGTAATAGTTCAATCCCGCGGCACCCTCCCGCAGAATCCGGTGCGCCTCGCGGACCTCCTCGTGACCCTTGATGTCTTCGGAGCCCACATTGAGCAGACCGATGGTCGGACGCTCGATCCCGTGAGCCGCCCGGTGGAAGGCTTCCCCGAGAATGGCGAACTCGACCAGGCGGGCGGCGTCGCAGTCCACATTGGCGCCCACATCCAGCACGGTGGTGAAGCCTCGGACAGTGGGCCAGCTGGCGGTAAGGCACGGACGGTCGAGATCGGCGCTCATGCGCAGGATCAGCTTGGAAATCGCCATCAGCGCGCCGGTGTTACCGGCCGACACCGCGCCGGCCGCCTCGCCCAGCTTCACCGCCTCGACGGCGTTCCACATGCTCGAGCCCTTGCCACGACGCAGGGCGGTGGCCGGCTTCTCGTCGCTGGCCACCACCTTGTCGGTGTGGCGGACCTCGACGCGGCCGGCCAGATCCGGCAGGCGAGCGAGCTCGGCCTCAATCTGGGCTGCGTCCCCGTGGGCGAGGAACCGCACGTCAGGACCCAGGCGCCCTGCGGCCCGAGACAGGGCGGGAATCGTCACCGCCGGGCCGTGATCGCCCCCCATGGCGTCGACTGATATGGTGAAAATCTGGCTCACGGCGTGATTTCAGCCCCAACTCGCCGCCCGATGCGGGCCGCTCTGGCGGCCTCCGGCGGGCGCTCACCCATTATCGTCTTTCAACCGCTTAAGCACGGCGAAGGGCGAGTCGTCATCCTGCGGCGGCGCGTACTCGAAGGTTTCGCCAGGCTGACGGGGGAAGGGATCGATCTCCACAGCCAGATGCTCGACCACATAGGCGGCCAGATCGATGACGTCGCCGTCCAGGATTTCCGGTGGATCTGGGGCCTCGGGGTCGAGCTCGATCTCGACCTCCGGGTCGGGGGCGTTGGGGCTGCCGGCCGGGACAAGCCGCACCTCTAGCGGCCCCTCCACCACCTGATCGAAGATCTCCAGTGAGATGCCAGACTCCTGCTCCACAAGCGCCTGGAACCTGCCGCCGATCTCCGCGCCATCGAGCCACGGGCGGACCCGCGCCTCGGCGGTCAGCGACTTGATCGCCCGCAGGCCGAGATGCTTCGCCAGGGCCCGCCGGGTCGGCTCGTCGGCCTCGAGCGCCACAACCACAGGACCCCGCGAGAGGTCCGACATTCGGAACCTGTGCGACCAGATGGGAGCCTCGCTCATGGCGCGGTCCAGACGACATCGCCGGCCATGATCGCGTCCAGCGGCTGATCCGCCAGGGCCTGGCGCTGGCGCAGCACATAGGCCACCAGGGCCTCGGGCCGTGCGCCTTCGGCCTCGGCATAGACGGTGCGGCCGATCAGGGCCGCCAGGGGGGCTTCGTCCGGCAGCGTCGTCAGGGCGGCCTCATAGGACTTCACCCGGCCGTAGAAGGCCTCGCCCAGCTTGCGCATCTTCTTGCCCACCGACAGGTCCCCGACCCCCATTTCGCGCAGGGCGTCGTCCAGAGCCGAGACATAGGCGTCAAAGAGCGCCTGGGCGACCACGCCGGCCGCCGCGCCCTGCCGCTTCAACCGGTCCAGCAACAGCACGACGTGCAGTGAGTAGAGTTCGAAGCGCCCCTCCACCGTGTCGGGGACCGCAAGCTGGCTGTAGAAGTCGGGCTGACGAGCCTGGGCGACCAGGCCGGCATAGAGTTTTTGCCCCGCGACCTTCGCGGGCTTGGGACGAAAGAGACGCTCCAGGATCATCTTGGCCTCGATTTCGCCGCCACAGGGCGTTAACGGCGGCATTGAACTAAGGCCCTGCGGGCGATAGGTCAAAGTCTTGAAATCTTGAACAGGTCCGGTTCCCTCATGTTTCGCCGTGTCGCCTTCGCCGTCTTCTCGGCCGGACTGCTCGCCACCAGCGCCTGCGCCCCGATCACCAGCTACTCCGGCTTCCAGGCCATCGACGCCAGTCCGAAGGACGTGAAGGTCGGCGAGGACACCAAGTCCACCGTGCGCGGCCGCCTGGGCTCGCCCTCGACCACCTCGACCTTCGAGGACGACATCTGGTTCTACATCGCCCAGGTCAAGGAGCAGGTGGCCTTCCGCAAACCCCAGGTCGTCAATCGCGAAGTGGTGGCGATCCGCTTCAACGGCGACAGCGAGGTCGTGGAGGCGGTGGATCACTACACTCTCGAGGACGGCAAGGTCGTCGCCTTCAACGACCGCGAAACACCCACCCGTGGCCGCGAGCTGACCATCCTCGAGCAGTTGCTGGGCAATGTTGGCCGCGGGGGCATGCTTCCCCGGGATGACGAGTCGGTGCCGGGCAACCGTCCAGGCGACCGCCGCTAGCCCCAGGCCTCGTCCCGCCGAGACGGCGCCAGACAGAAAAAACGCCCCGGAGATCACTCTCCGGGGCGTTTCTCGTTCAGAGGTGGCGCAGCGCCTTAGCCGCCCACACCGTGGGCCAGGATCGCCAGCAGCAGCAGAGCCACAATGTTGGTGATCTTGATCATCGGGTTCACGGCCGGGCCGGCCGTGTCCTTGTAGGGGTCGCCGACGGTGTCGCCGGTGACGGCGGCCTTGTGAGCCTCCGACCCCTTGCCGCCATGGTGACCTTCCTCGATCAGCTTTTTGGCGTTGTCCCAGGCGCCGCCGCCCGAGGTCATCGAGATGGCCACGAACAGGCCGGTGACGATGACCCCCATGAGCATGGCGCCGAGCGCCGAGAAGGCGTCAGCCTTGCCGGCGATGGCCATGATGACGAAGAACAGCACCACGGGCGAGACGACCGGCAGAAGGCTCGGCACGATCATTTCCCGGATGGCGGCTTTGGTGAGGATGTCGACGGCCCGGCCGTATTCCGGCTTGACCTCGCCGGTCATGATCCCGGGGTTCTCCTTGAACTGCCGGCGAACCTCGACGACGACAGCCTCGGCCGCCCGGCCCACGGCGGTCATGGACATGCCGCCGAACAGGAAGGGCAACAGGCCCCCGAACAGCAGGCCGACAACCACATAGGGATTGGACAGGTCGAAGGCGACCGCGCCCATACCCTCGAAGAAGGACCCCGGCTCGGCGGTGGACGAGAAGAACTTCAGGTCTTCGGTGTAGGCGCCGAACAGCACCAGGGCCCCGAGGCCGGCCGAACCGATGGCGTAGCCCTTCGTGACGGCCTTGGTGGTGTTGCCGACCGCGTCGAGGGCGTCGGTGGAGACGCGGACGTCAGCGGGCAGACCCGCCATTTCTGCGATGCCGCCGGCATTGTCGGTCACTGGACCGAAGGCGTCGAGCGCGACGATGAAGCCCGCCAGGGACAGCATGGCGGTGGTGGCGATGGCGATGCCGAAGAGGCCCGCCAGGCCATTGGCCACAATGATGCCGGCGATGATCACCAGGGCCGGAAGGGCCGTGGATTCCAGGCTGACGGCCAGGCCCTGAATGACATTGGTGCCGTGGCCCGAAACGCTGGCCTTGGCCACCGACTTCACCGGACGGAAGGCGGTGCTGGTGTAGTATTCGGTGATGACGACGATGGCGGCGGTGACCGCCAGCCCGACGACGCCGCAATAGAACAGCGAGAGGCCGTCAAAGCTGCGGGTCCCCAGGGTGACCATGTCCGGCACCATGCGGGTGGTGACCCACCAGATCGCGCCCACAGACAGCAGGCCCGTGACGATCAGGCCGCGGTAGAGGGCGCCCATGATGTTGCGGGACTTGCCCAGGCGGACGAAGAAGGTGCCGATGATCGAGGTGACGATACAGACGCCGCAGATGGCCAGCGGCAGCATCATCATGGTCTCCACCAGCGGCGTGCCGCGGAAGAAGATCGCCGCCAGGACCATGGTGGCCACGGTGGTCACCGCATAGGTCTCGAACAGGTCAGCGGCCATGCCGGCGCAGTCGCCGACATTGTCGCCCACATTGTCGGCGATGGTGGCGGCGTTGCGCGGATCGTCCTCGGGGATGCCGGCCTCGACCTTGCCCACCATATCGCCGCCCACGTCGGCGCCCTTGGTGAAGATGCCCCCGCCCAGACGGGCGAAGATCGAGATCAGCGAGGCGCCGAAGCCCAGGGCGACCAGGGAGTCCACCACTTCGCGGCTGGTCAGCTCAAAGCCCAGCGGGCCGGTCAGCACGAAGAAATAGCCGGCCACGCCCACCAGGGCGAAACCCGCCACCAGCATGCCGGTGACCGCGCCGGAGCGGAACGCCAGCGAGAGGCCCTTTTCCAGGCTCTCGGACGCCGCCTGAGCAGTGCGCACATTGGCCCGCACGGAAATCCACATGCCGGCGAAGCCCGCAGCGCCAGACAGCACGGCGCCGATCAGGAAGCCGATCGCCGGCAGGACGCCGAGCAGCACCCCCACGCCGATCAGGATGACCACGCCCACCATGGCGATGGTGGTGTACTGGCGACGCAGATAGGCCTGGGCGCCCTCCTGGATCGCCGCGGCGATCTCCTGCATGCGTGGGTTTCCAGGGGAGGCCCGCATCAGGGATGCGGACTGGACGACGCCGTACAGCACCGCCAGCAAGCCGGCGACAATCACCAGCATAAGCTCGAGACTCATAGTTCAGACGCCCCTATTCAATGGCGCGACGGGACGCTTCACTGCCGAGAGGCAGGAAGGACTGGCCGCAACGTTTCCTCTGGGTTGAGACGCCGTCGTTGCGACGCCTCTTATTTTTTATCGCGCGGGGACTGTGCCAAGGTTGCGATAGGGGCGCAACGGGTTGTGCAGACGCGCGGACTCAGGCCGCCTTGGCGCCCGGATGCTTGGGCAGGCCGCTCTGGCGCTTGGCGGTCTGGGACATTACCGCCACGCTCTGAACGTCCTTGCCGCCCAGTCGCACGGCTTCCTTCAGCATCACGACCTTCAGCCGATCAACATCGAGGCTCGTGAAGTTGGTCTTGCCGGTGAACGGCGCCCGATGCCCCGCGCGAACCAGCGCATCGCGGAAGAACGGTTCCCGCTCCCGCAGCTTCTGCACATTGGCCATGGCGGTGAGGTTCAGGCGAACACCGACAAAGATGTAGTTCACCACCCTGGCGCCGATGGTCACCGGCAGGGCGACTGGCGAGATGTCGACATACTGCGCCGAACCGGCCTTGTCGGCGGCCTTGCCACCGCCCCCGGCCGCCGCTGCGGGACCGGCCGCGACCATCAGGGGAAGAAGAGCGAGCAGGCTTCGACGATGCATGGGCCGAGGCTAGCCCAGACAGGGTTGATGTAGTCTTACGATGCGGAGGCGCTCACGGGTGAGTCCAGCCCGCAGTCGCCACAGGCGCAGGCGCGCCGTCGAAGGTGACTCGCACCCCCGCGCCGGCCTCTACCTGCCCGACCACGGTCAGGCCCAGGGCGGACGCCGCCGCCGGTGGAGCGGTGATCACCAGCTCGTAGTCGTCGCCAAAACCGGCCAGACGGCCCCGCGCCAGGACTTGATCAGATTGACCCGCAAGCCATGCCGCCGCGGCGGCCGACACCGGCAGCCTCGCGAGATCGATGTGCAAGGCCACGCCGCTGGCCGTTGCGATGTGGCCGGCGTCAGCGATCAGGCCGTCGGAAACGTCGGCGCAGGCCGAGGCCCAGCGCTCGAGCCCCTCTCGCAGATCCAGCCGCGGGGTCGGCAGCTGGTAGCGGCGTGCCAGATACCCATCCCCGTCCGCCCATCGCCCCTCCACAGCGGCGAGCCCCAGGCCCCCATCGCCGATCGGACCGCTGACCATGACAAGGTCCCCGGGTCGGGCCCCGGACCGCAGCACCGCTCGTCCCTCAGGGACCCATCCGAGCAAGGTCATGCTGGCGCTCAAAGGTCCGGAGGTGGACACCGTGTCGCCCCCCAGCAGGGAGACGTCGAAAGCCTCGCCATCGACCTGCAGCCCGCGGGCGAAGGCCTGGCGCGTGGCGAAGTCGGTTTCCGGGGGCCAGGCGACCGCGAGGAAGTAGCCGAAAGGCTCGGCGCCCTTGGCCGCGAGATCTGACAGATTGGTCCGGAGCAGTTTGCGCGCCACCAGGTCACGGGCCTCGCCCCAGGGGACGTGCACGCCCTCGACCAAGGCGTCCTTGGTGACGACCAGATCATAGCCCGGCCGGGACGGGATCACCGCCGCATCGTCCAGAAGGCCCAGCGCTTCCGGCGCGCCCCGGGTCAAGGGACGATAGAGCCGGGCGATCTGCTCGAACTCACCCGGCGGACGGCCGGCCTCGTCAGGTCCGGACATCCTGCGCCACGCCGTCGAGCGCGCCGTTCACGAAGCCGGGCTCGGGTCCCTCGAAGAAGGACTTGGCCAGCTCGACATACTCATCGATCACCACCTCGGTGGGCACATCGGGGCGCTCGGAGAGCTCATAGGCGCCGGACCGCAGGATGGCGCGCACCGTGGCGTCGAGGCGCTCAAGACGCCAGCCCGAGGCCAGGCGCCGGACAACGGCCCGGTCCACCTGGGCCTGATGGGTCACCACGCCGCGGAGAAGCTCGGCGAAGAAGGTCTCATCGGCGCCGGTCAGGGCGAAGCCCTCCACGTCGCGCTCAAACCGGTGGTCGGAGAATTCGCGGATCACCGCCTCGACCCCGGCCCCGGAGACCTCCATCTGGTAGAGCGCCTGGACGACGGCGAGGCGGGCGACGGAGCGGGCCTGGCGGGGCGGCTGCGGCGGTGTGGGCAGGTCGTCGCTCATTGATCGTGCCCGGAAAGCCGCGCCTTCAGGCTGATCATTTCCAGACAGGCGCGCGCCGCGCCACCGCCCTTGTCGGCCTGACTGGCCCGGGCGCGGGCCCAGGCCTGCGCCTCCTCATCGACGGTCAGGATGCCGTTTCCGATGCAGAGCCTGCGGCTGATCGTCAGATCCATGAGACCGCGGGCCGATTCGTTGGACACCACCTCGAAATGGTAGGTCTCCCCACGGATCACACAACCCAGAGCCACATAGCCGTCATAGGCCACGCCAGCGCCTGCGCCAGAGGCGTCGGCAATGGCGATGGCCCCCGGAATCTCCAGGGCGCCGGGCACGGTCACCACGTCGAAGTCGACATCGTGGGCGCTCAGCACATCCGTCGCGCCGGCCAGGAGGGCGTCGGCGATCTCACTGTAAAACCGCGCCTCGACCACGAGGACGCGCAGCTTCTGGTCTTGCATATTGGATTCCAGCGACCGCGGAAGGCGATCTTCTCCCTGCCTTTAGGCGGTTTCGCGCCAGCGCGCGAGATAGCGCGCCAGCATGTCGATCTCCAGATTGACCCGCGATCCGGGTTTCAGCTCGCCCAGGGTGGTCACCTCCCAGGTGTGCGGGATCAGGTTCACGCCGAAAACGTCGTCCTCCACCTCGTTCACCGTCAGAGAGACGCCCTCGACGGCGATGGAGCCCTTGGGGGCGATATAGCGATGCAGGGGGCGCGGCACGCGCACCTGAACCCGGTGGGAGCCGCCCTCGGAACGCACCGAGACCACCTCCCCCACCCCATCAACATGCCCAGACACGATGTGGCCGCCGAGTTCATCGCCGACGCGCGCCGACCGCTCAAGATTCACCGGACGGCCCGTGACCCAGTCGCCCAGGGTGGTCTTGTCCAGGGTCTCGGCCGACACCTCCACCGCGAACCAGCCGGCGCCCTTTTCGACCACGGTCAGGCAGCAACCGGCATGGGCGATGGAGGCGCCGATGTCGATCGTCGCGAGATCAAAACGGGTCTCGATCTCGAACCTGCGGTCGCGATCGGTGTCACGCACCGCGCGAACCTTGCCGATGTCGGTGATGATGCCGGTGAACATTCAGATCCTTTCGTAGCTTTCCCACAGATCGTCACCCAGGACGCGAAGGTCAACGCGGCGCAGTCGCGGCGCATCGGCGAGCCGGCTTAGCGCCATGTCACCAAGCCCGGGACGCCCCTCCCCGCCGATGATGATCGGCGCGCGAAACCACTCGAGCCGGTCCGCGAGCCCCTCTCGGAGCAAGCTCGCCGCCACCTCGCCGCCACCCTCGACAAACAGACGCTGCAATCCATGGCTGGCGAGGGCCTCGATCACCTGCGCCATCTCTGGCCGCCCAGCCTCCCGCCGCGGGATCAGAACCCCACGCACGCCGGCCTCGGCGAGCTCTGGCCGCAGGGGCTCGGAAGACACCAGATAGGTGGGCACATCCCTCGCCGTCAGGGCCAGGCGGGCGCCCGGCGACAGTCTCTGGCGCGTGTCGAGCACGACCCTCGCCGGCTGCGGACCGTCATACCCCTCCAGACGAACCGTGAGGTCAGGATCATCAGCCAGAGCCGTGCCAGCGCCCACGACAACGGCATCATGGGTGGCGCGGAGCTGGTGCACCTGCTGGCGCGACTGCGGGCCTGTAATCCAGCGGCTTTCCCCCTGGGCGGTGGCGATACGCCCATCCAGGGAAGTGGCCAGTTTCAAGGTGATCATCGCCGGACGCCGGCGCCGGGCGACCCGCGCCTAGCGCTCCTCCTCGGACGGCTCGCCAAAACCCTCGCTGCCAAGGAAGTCC
This sequence comes from Caulobacteraceae bacterium, assembly GCA_027489335.1. Lineage (GTDB taxonomy): Bacteria > Pseudomonadota > Alphaproteobacteria > Caulobacterales > Caulobacteraceae > Phenylobacterium. The sequence continues at coordinate 167,247 of JAIXZX010000010.1, forward strand.
GCGAAATCACGGGTTTCACGGAAATCCCGATAGACCGAGGCGTATCGGACGTAGGCGACGTCATCGAGGGACTTCAGCGCCTTCATCACCAGTTCGCCGACCACTTCGGACGGGATGTCGGTCTCCCCCATGCTTTCCAGCTGGCGGGTGATGCCATTGACCATCCGGTCCACCTGCTCCGGATCCACAGGACGCTTGCGGATGGCGATGTCGATGGATCTCAACAGTTTGTCGCGGTCAAAGGCCGTCCGGCGGCCAGACCGCTTGATCACGACCAATTCGCGCAGCTGAACCCGCTCAAAGGTCGTGAACCGGCCACCGCAGGCCGGGCACAGACGACGGCGGCGGATGGCCGCGCCGTCTTCCGACGGGCGGCTGTCCTTCACCTGGCTCTCGGCGTGGCCGCAGAACGGGCATCGCATTGGTTCAGCCCCTCCCGGACCGCATCCCTGTCGGTCTAGTTGTAGATGGGGAAACGCCGGGTCAAGGTCAGCACCTCTTCGCGCACCTTGGCTTCGACGGCGGAATTGTCGCCGCCCTTCGACAGACCGTCGACCACCTCGGCGATCAGCTGACCAATCCGGCGGAACTCGGCGGGGCCGAAGCCACGGGAGGTCCCGGCCGGCGAGCCCAGCCGCAGGCCCGAGGTCTGCATGAAGGGCAGCGGGTCGAAGGGAATGCCGTTCTTGTTGCAGGTGATGTTGGCCCGCTCCAGAGCCACCTCGGCGTCGGCGCCCGTCACGCCCTTGGGTGTCAGGTCCACCAGCATCAGATGGCTGTCGGTGCCGCCGGACACGATCTTGAGGCCCGAGGCCGCCAGGGCGTCGGCCATCGCGCGGGCATTGTCCACCACCTGGCGGGCATAGAGCTTGAAATCAGGCTTCAGAGCCTCTCCGAAGGCCACCGCCTTGGCGGCGATCACGTGCATGAGCGGGCCGCCCTGCAGGCCCGGGAAGACTGCGGAATCGATCTTCTTGGCCAGCTTCTTGTCGTTGGTGAGGATCAGACCGCCCCGGGGACCGCGGAGGGTCTTGTGGGTGGTCGAGGTCACCACATGGGCGTGGGGAACCGGGTTGGGATAGGCCCCACCGGCGATCAGGCCCGCATAGTGGGCCATATCAACCATCAGGATGGCCCCGACACTGTCGGCGATCTCGCGGAACCGCGCCCAGTCGATTTCCCGGCTGTAGGCCGACCCGCCCGCGATGATGACCTTGGGCTTGGAGGTCAGCGCGATCTCCGCCGCCTGATCATAGTCGATCAGATGGTCCTGCTGCCGCACGGTATAGGCGACGGGGTTGAACCACTTACCCGACTGGTTGACGTCCTTGCCGTGGGTCAGGTGGCCGCCAGCCGCCAGATCCATGCCCATGAAGACGTCACCAGGCTTCATGGTCGCCATGAAGACCGCCTGGTTGGCCTGGCTGCCGGAATGGGCCTGCACATTGGCGTACTCGGCGCCGAACAGCCGCTTGGCCCGTTCGATGGCCAGGGTTTCGGCGACATCGACCTCTTCACAGCCGCCATAGTAGCGCTTGCCCGGATAGCCTTCGGCGTACTTGTTCGTCAGGACCGAACCCTGCACCTCCAGCACCGCGCGGGAGACGATATTCTCCGAGGCGATCAGCTCGATCTGATCCTGCTGGCGCTTCAGTTCCTGGGACAGGACGTGCGCGATTTCGGGATCGGTATTGGCCACGCCCTGGCTGAAGAAGGCGTCGGCGGCGGAGGCGGTTTGGGCTTGGGCGGTCAAGGGCGGGCCTCGCGTCGGAATCTGGTGGGGGCGGAGGCGCCTTTTACTCCCATCTCCCCGTGGTTCCAACCATGGCCGCGCCCGAGGGGAACGATGTCTGAAGCTGCGCGTTCGGAACCCATCGCCGGGGCCGACTAGCCGCGCCACGGCGCAGTTGCGTACCGCCCAGGGGATTTCCAGAATGAACGCTGATGACGAAGCCGCCGGCCGGCCTAACGACTCCCTTCGCCTGGGCGTCGATATCGTAGCGGCCTATGTCAGCCGCAACGCCGTCAGCGCTGAGGCCCTGCCGGACCTGATCAGGGCGGTGCACTCGGCGCTGAACGGGCTGGGCGAGGCCGGGCCGGCTGCGCCGCTGGAACGTCCCAAGCCGGCCGTCCCGATCAACCGGTCGATTCAGGATGAATTCATCGTCTGCCTGGAAGACGGCAAGCGTTTGAAGATGCTCAAGCGCTACCTGCGCTCGCAGTACGACATGAGCCCGGAGGACTACCGCCGCCGCTGGGGTCTGCCCGCCGACTATCCGATGGTCGCCCCGGCCTATGCGGCGAAGCGCTCGGACTTCGCCAAGCAGATCGGCCTGGGCAAGGGCGTCCGCCGCAGGTCCTAGGCCGCCACGCCGCCGACGCGCTTGATATTGCAGTGAACCCAGAGGGTTTCCAGCGCCTGGGCGAGATGGTCGATCATCTCGTCTGAGTGCGCGGGCGACGGCGTGAACCGCAACCGCTCCGTCCCGCGGGGTACGGTGGGATAGTTGATGGGCTGCACATAGATCCCGTAGTCGCTGAGCAGGATGTCCGAGATCATCTTGCAGTGGACAGGATCGCCCACCAGCACGGGGACAATATGGCTCTCCGACGGCATGACGGGGATGCCCGCCTTGGTCAGCCGCACCTTGAGGGCCTGGGCGCGAGCCTGATGCGCCTGACGCACCTCGTCATGTTCCTTCAGATAGCGGATCGAGGCGACCGCCCCGGCCGCCAGGGCCGGCGGGATCGAGGTCGTGAAGATGAACCCATCCGCGAAAGACCGGATCGCATCGATGATCACCGCATCAGCGGCGATATAGCCGCCCATGACGCCGAACGCCTTGCCCAGCGTCCCCTCGACAATGTCGATCTGATCCATGACGCCGTCGCGCTCGGCGACGCCGGCGCCGCGGGGGCCGTACATGCCGACCGCATGGACCTCGTCCAGATAGGTCATGGCGCCATAGCGCTTGGCCAGGGCGACCATGCCCTTCATGTCGGCGATGTCGCCATCCATTGAATAGACGCTCTCGAAGGCGATCAGCTTGGGCGCATCTGCGGGCGCAGCCGCCAGGAGCTCTTCCAGGTGCGCCAGGTCGTTATGGCGGAACACACGGCGCTGCTCGCGAGCCCCGGCGCGGATGCCGGAGATCATCGAGTTGTGGTTCAGCTCGTCCGAGAAAATGATCAGGCCCGGCAGGATCTTGTAGAGGGTCGAGAGCGACGCCTCGTTCGACACATAGCCGGAGGTGAACAGGAGCGCGGCTTCCTTGCCATGCAGCTCAGCCAGCTCATGCTCCAGCTCCACATGATAATGGGTGGTGCCCGAGATGTTGCGGGTGCCGCCCGAGCCCGCGCCGGCCTCGTCGATGGCCTGCTTCATGGCGTCGATGACGACGGGATTCTGACCCTGGCCGAGATAGTCGTTGGAGCACCAGACCACCACGTCCTGAGCGCCGCCGTCCGGGCGTGTCCAGGTGGCCCGGGGAAAAGCGCCGCGATGCCGCTTCAGATCGGCGAAAACCCGGTAACGACCCTCGGCGTGAATGCGCTCAAGGGCGTTCTGGAAAGCGGTTCTGTAATCCATCGCAACGAAATCCGGCCGCGCGCTCGACGATCTCACGCTGCAACCAGTCCCCTATTAACCGCCCGGTTTTTGGCGCCGGGTTCGGAAAAAGTCTACAAGGCGCTGTGTCGCGCCCGCTTGATCTGCGTCAACAGTCGTCAGTTCTGCGTGAACGGTCAGGCCAATTCGTCCAGCCGCCCCCGCAACAGCTGAAGTAGGCCCGAGAAGTCCCTTTCGCCATAGCCCAGGCGGTCGAACAGCGCATAAAGCGCCTGGGCCTGGGCTGCGAGCGGCGTCGAGGCGCCCACCGACGCCGCCGCGCCCTGAGCCAGGCGCAGATCCTTCAGCATCATCGCCGCTGCAAATCCGCCCTCGTAGTTGCGGTTTGACGGCGCCGATTCCACGGGCCCCGGCCATGGACAATAGGAGGTCAGCGACCAGCATTGGCCTGAGGACGTGGAGGCGATCTCGAAGAATCGCTCCGGATCGAGGCCCAGCCCCTCGGCCAGGGTCAGGGCCTCGCAGACCCCGATCATAGAAACGCCCAGCAGCAGGTTGTTGCAGATTTTCGCCGCCTGCCCCGCGCCGGCCTCACCGGCCCGGACCACGGTCTTGGCCATGGGCGACAGGGCCGCCTTGATCGTCAGGAAGTCAGCGTCCGCACAGCCGACCATAAAGGTCAGGGTTCCCGCCGCTGCGCCGGCCACGCCTCCGGAGACTGGCGCATCGGCTACCGCGAACCCCGCGATTCTGGCCTCACGCGCGATCGCCCGGGCGGTATCCACATCAATGGTCGAGCAGTCGATCAACAGGGCGGCTGGATCAGCATGGGGCAGGATGGCCTGGGCATAGACCTCACGCACATGGGCGCCGGCTGGCAGCATGGTCAGAACCACCTCGGCGCCTGCAACTGCGTCAACGGCGGAGGCGCACGGAGTGACGCCCGCTTCGGCCGCCCTGGCGAGGGCCTGTGACGACAGATCGAAGGCCTGGACCATGTGTCCGGCGGCGGCCAAGACAGCGGCCATGCCGCCGCCCATATTGCCCAGGCCGATCAGCGCGTAGTTGGTCATGCCGGCCTCTGAAGGTGATGGCGACTCATGCACTCCTCCCATCGTCGGGCGAACGGACGCCGCCCTTCAATCCAAGGGTATCGGCCGCCAGGCCTGGGCGGAAGGCAAGGGGGCGAAGATCTCGTCCAGCATGGCCTCGCTGACCCCGGCCAGGGACGCCGGATTCCAGCGGGGGGCGTTATCCTTGTCGATGATGACGGCGCGCACGCCCTCAATGAAATCGTAGAGCCCGACAACCCGCGCGCCGATCCGGTACTCCATCTCCATGTTCTCCGCGAAGGTGTCGGCCTGGGCGCCGAAGGCCAATTGCCGGAAGGCCACCTTCAGAGTCTGGGGCGACTTGGTCTTCAGCGTCGCGAGCTGGGCGCTCGCCCACTCGCCGCCGTCGGCCTCCAGGGCGGCGAAGATCGCCTCAATGCTGTCGCCGGCGAACAGATGGTCCATTTCGTCGCGGTGGGCGCCGATGGGCGGACGGCCTGCATCGGCCTCCAGCATCGTCAGATGCGTCTCGACCGCAGCCGGATCAGCGATGATCTGCGCCTTCAACTCGTCCAGGCGGTCAGAGGGAATGTAGTCCGTCGCCAGCCCAAGGAGCTCACAGTCGGCTGCCTTGATCCGCGCGCCGGTCAAGGCGAGCCAGAGCCCTGACTTGCCCGGCAGGCGGGGCAGATGCCAGCCGCCCCCCACGTCTGGAAACAGGCCAATGCCCGTTTCGGGCATGGCGAAGGTGGTCTTCTCGGTGGCCACCCGATAGCGGGCCGGCAGGGCGATGCCCACGCCGCCGCCCATGGTGACGCCATCCATGATGGCCATTACCGGCTTGGTGTATTCGAACAGCAGGTGATTGAGCCGGTACTCGGTGAAGAAGAACTCTCGAGCCGCGAAGCCGTCGCGCGCGCCGCTCTCGGCGAGCATGCGGATGTCGCCGCCGGCGCAGAATCCCCGTTCGCCCGCATGGTCGATCAGGATGAAGGTCACCGCTGGGTCGCCGCGCCAGGTCACCAGGGCGTCGGTCATGGCCCGACACATGGCCGTGGTCAGGGCGTGCAGCGCCTGGGGCCGGTTCAGGGTGATGCGGCCCACCGCGCCGTCGACGCGGGTCAGAACCTCAGGGGCGTCGGTCATCGGAACATCTCCCGGGCGATGATCACCCGCATGATCTCGTTCGTCCCCTCCAGGATCTGGTGGACGCGCAGGTCGCGGACGATCCGCTCCAGCGGGTAGTCGGCGAGATAGCCATAACCGCCATGCAACTGCAGGGCCTCGTTGGCGACCTGGAAGCCGGCGTCAGTGGCGAAGCGCTTGGCCATGGCGCAGAGCTTGGTGGCGTCGGGGCGTCCGGCGTCGAGGGCCGCAGCCGCTCGGCGCACCATCAGGCGGGCCGCCTCCAGTTCGGTGGCCATGTCGGCCAGCTTGAACTGCATGGCCTGGAAGTCACGAAGGGGACGCCCGAACTGCTGGCGCTCAGCGAGATAGGCCTGGGCGGTGTCGAGGGCCAGGGCCGCGCCGCCCAGGGAGCAGGAGGCGATGTTCAACCGCCCGCCATCCAGGCCCATCATGGCGAAGCGGAAGCCCTCCCCCTCCCCGCCGATCCGGTTGGCGGCCGGGATCCGCACCCCGTCGAAGTTCACCTGGGCGGTGGGCTGCGCATTCCAGCCCATTTTCCGCTCCCGGGCGCCGAAGGACAGGCCCGGCGTTCCCCGTTCCACGACGAAGGCCGAGACCCCGCCCGCGCCTGGGCCGCCGGTGCGGGCCATCACCACATAGAGGTCGGAGACTCCGCCGCCGGATATGAAAGCCTTGGCCCCGTTGAGCACATAGGATTCGCCATCCCGACAGGCCGTGGTCGTCAAGGCGGCGGCGTCCGATCCCGCGCCGGGTTCGGTGAGGCAGTAGGAGGCGATCAGCTCCATCGTACAAAGTCGGGGCACATAGCGGCGGCGCAAGTCCTCGTCCCCGAACCGGTCGATCATCCACGCGGCCATGTTGTGAATGGTCAGATAGGCCGTGACCGCCACGTCCCCATAGGCGAGCGCCTCAAAGATTAGCGAGGCGTCCAGGCGAGACAGCCCGGATCCGCCCAGATCATCGGACAGATAGATACCGGCGAACCCCAGGCCCGCGGCCTGCCGCAGGGTTTCGGTGGGAAAGTACGACTCGGCGTCCCAGCGCGCGGAATGCGGCGCGAGCTCGGCCGCTGCAAAGGTCTGGGCCGCGCTCTGCAGCGCCCGTTGATCCTCGGAAAACTCAAAATCCATGGTCTGGCTGCTCCGTAGGCTTGAGGAACTTGCCCGGGCGGCGCACCCTGTCAACGACAGGGGGACTAACAATGACATTGGATGGCGTCGGCGGGACTCCCCGCGAATCCGCCCGCAACCTGGCCTTGATGAACTATGGCCTGCTGTTCGCCTCGTTCTTCTTCGCCGGCGTGCCGGCCCTGGTGGCGGTGATCATCGCCTATACCCAGCGCGATTCGGCCGCTGAGCCAGGCCGAAGTCACTTCACCTTTCAGATCAGATGCTTCTGGGTCTCCTTCGTCCTCGCCCTGCTGGCGGGCATCTGCGGGCTGGCCGCCGTCATCCACGTGCTGGCCTCGCTCTATGGGGTGGCCAACACCCTGGGCTGGGACGGCTTCGACAAGATGGAGGTGGTGATCGGCCAGGTGGCCATAGACGCCTCCCTGCTGTTCATGATCGTCGGCGCAATCGCCCTGGCCTTCCTGTCAGGCCTCTGGCTGATCGGCGCCTCGGTCATCGGAGCGATCAGGCTTGCCTCAGACCAGGGGATGGGTAAGAGCCGGCCCCTATGAGCCTGCCCCCCCTCGCCGCCTACCCCGCCCTGCGCCTGCGCCGTCTGCGCCAGGCCGACTGGATCCGCCGACTCGTCCGCGAAACGGTTCTCACCCCCGCCGACCTGATCTGGTCGATGGTGGTCCATGAGGGCGAAGGCCAGGTCCCCGTCGCCTCCATGCCAGGCGTCGCCCGTCTGTCCGTGGCCGAAGCCGCCAAGGCCGCGGTGGAGGCGAGGCGCCTGGGCATCCCGGCCATCGCCATCTTCCCGCACATCGACATGGCCCGGAAGGACCCCACCGGCTCCCTGGCGGCTGATCCGGACGGCCTGATCTGCCGGGCGGTCAAGGCCATGAAGGACGCGGCCCCCGAGGTCGGCATCATGTGCGATGTGGCGCTCGATCCCTTCACCGACCACGGCCATGACGGCGTGATCGAGAATGGGCGCATTCTCAATGATGCGACCATCGAGAAACTGGTGGAGCAGGCGCTGGTCCAGGCCAAGGCCGGCTGCGACATCCTCGCCCCATCGGACATGATGGACGGCCGGGTTGGCGCCTTGCGCACGGCGCTTGAGGCCGAGGGCCTGCAGGACGTGATGATCATGTCCTATGCCGCCAAGTACGCCTCGGCCTTCTACGGCCCCTATCGCGACGCCATCGGCTCAGGAAAACTGGGCACAGGGTCTGTGGATAATCCTGGGGACAAGAAGACCTACCAGATGGACCCCGCCAATACCGAGGAGGCCCTGCGCGAGGTCGCCCTTGATATCGCCGAGGGCGCGGACATGGTCATGGTCAAGCCCGGCCTGCCCTATCTCGACATCCTGCGCCGCCTGGTGGAGGCCTACGCCCTGCCGACCTTCGCCTTCCAGGTCTCAGGCGAGTACGCCATGATCAAGGCCGCCGGGGCCAATGGCTGGATCGATGAGGACCGCGCCATTCTCGAGAGCCTCGGCGCCTTCAAGCGGGCTGGCGCAGCGGGAACCATCACCTATTTCGCCCCCCATGCGGCGCGACTGCTCGGCGCCTAGGCCTTTAGCCAGTCGACCAGAAGGCTGTTGACCGCATCAGGCGCCTCCTGCTGCACCCAGTGGGAGACGCCAGGCAGCCGCTTGATCTGCAGGTCAGCCACATAGGCGTCCGTCCCCTCCAGGGTTTCCAGACCGAGCGCCGCATCGGCCTCGCCCCAGATCACCAGCGTGGGGATTTCGATCTTCGCCCAGGGATCGTGCATGAAGTCCGAATGGCGCGCGGCGGCGCGATACCAGTTGATCATGCCGGTCATGGCGCCCGGGCGCTGGGCGTCAGCGGCGTAGCGATCGAGCACGGCATCGGGAACCCGGCGCTTGTCCTTGGCCATGCCTGAAAACGCCCGTCGGATGGCGCGGGCGTCGTTCGCCAGCAGCATGCGCTCCGGCAGGCCTGGTATCTGGAAGAACGCCATGTACCAGGAGCGCAGCATTTGCTTTGGCGAGCGGCGAACCACCTGCGCGAAAACCGCGGGATGGGGGACGTTCATGATCACCAGCCGGCTCAGGGGCCTGACCTTGCGCGCGGCGAAAGTCCAGGCCACCGCCGCCCCCCAGTCATGGGCCACCAGCATGACCTCCCGCGCGCCTGCCGCGTCGATCAGGGCCGCGACATCCTCCAGCAGCCGCTCCATACGGTAGCTGTCCACATCCTGAGGCTTGGGTTCGGTCTCGCCGTAGCCGCGCAGGTCTGGCGCCCAGACCCGGTAGCCCAGGTCCGCCAGCACTGGCATCTGGGCCCGCCAGGAAAACCGGCTCTCGGGAAAGCCGTGCAGGCAGAGGGCCAATCGGTCGCCCTCCCCCGTCTCATCCACAGCAAAGGAGAACCCGTTCGCCTCGACCGTGCGCGTGCTGATGGTCATGAGCCCCCCAGTATCCTCAAGCTTGGTAGTAGGCGCTCGGCTGGTCCCATCCGTCCAGATGGCGGATATCGATGAAGCTGAAGCCAACCTTCTCCAGCACGCGGCGGGAGGCGGCGTTGTCCGGATTGACAATGGCCGCCACGGTTGCGAGCGCGAGCGGCCCTCGCGCGTGGGCCAAGACGGCGGTCGCCGCCTCCTGGGCGTAGCCGCGCCCCCAACAGCCCTCCAGGAAGGCGTAGCCAAGATCGACGTGAGGCAGGACGTCGCGGCGCACGAGCCCGCAGAGGCCAGCGGGCTCGCCCTCGTCCTTGGGCGTCACCACCCACATGCCGAATCCATGATTGCGATAGCTGCTGACAATCCGCGTCTCGATATAGTCGCGGGCCTCATCCATCGTGCGGACGCCCCGATCACCGATGCCGCTGACGAAGCCTGGGGAATTGAGCAACTCGAGGATGAAGGCGCCATCCTCAAGCGTCGCCTCCCGCAGGGCTAGACGCGGGGTCTCCAGGATCACGCCTTCGGCTCCAGCCGCGTCACCAGACTTGATGTGTCCCACCGGGCGCCGCCCATGGCCTGGACCTCGCCGTAGTAGCCGTCGACGAGACGTGTCACGTCGAGACGCGCGCCATTGGCCTCCGCCTCGTCCAGCACCAGGCCGAGATCCTTGCGCATCCAGTCAACGGCGAAGCCGAAGTCGAAGCGGCCCTGCGCCATGGTCGGCCACCGGTTGTCCATCTGCCAGGACTGCGCCGCGCCCTTGGAGATCGCCGCCAGGACGTCGGCCGGATCGAGCCCCGCGCGCTTGGCGAAATGCAATCCCTCAGCCAGGCCCTGGACCACGCCTGCGATGCAGATCTGGTTGACCATCTTGGTCAACTGCCCCGATCCCGTCGGCCCCATGAGGCGCACCGCCTGAGCATAAGCCGCCATGATGGGCTCCGCCCGCGCGAACGCCTCGGGCTCGCCGCCGCACATGATGGTCAGCTTGCCGGCCTCGGCTCCAGCCTGTCCGCCGGAGACTGGCGCATCGATGAAGCTGCGCCCGGTCTCGGCGGTCTTCTGCGCCATTTCCCGCGCCACCACCGCCGAGGTGGTCGTGTGGTCGAGGATCACGGCGGCGGGCGCGAGCGCGTCCAACGCCTCGCTCACAACCTGACGGACATCGTCGTCCTTGCCGACGCAGAGGATGAGGGCTTCAGCGTCCCTCGCCGCCTCAGCGACCGTGGTCGCCGCCCGGCCAGTGTGCGCCTTGGCCCAGGCGACCGCCTTGGCCGGCGAGCGATTGAACACCGCAACCTCGTGGCCCCCCCGGACCAGATGCCCGGCCATGGGGAAGCCCATGACCCCAAGACCCACAAACGCCAGCTTCATAACCGTTTCCCAGACTCACAAATGGCAACGGCATCTTAACGCCGACCAGGGAGTCTAACGCAGAATTAGCGTTAACCGGGGTGGGGCGATGGCGTCGGGCGAGCGGCCGATCATCATCAAGAAGATCAAGAAGGCGGCCCATGGGCACCATGGGGGCGCCTGGAAGGTCGCCTACGCCGACTTCGTCACCGCCATGATGGCCTTCTTCCTGCTCATGTGGCTTATCAACACGACCAGCCCCGAGCAGAAGCGCGGCATCGCCGACTATTTCGCCCCGGCCAGCATATCGTCCACCACGTCCGGCTCGGGCGGCATCCTGGGCGGCACCGCCCTGGGCGAAGACGGGGCCAAGTCCTCCGGCTCCATGTCCATCATTGAGCAGATGTCGCCGGAATCGCCCAACCCGAACGAGGACGGCGAAACCCAGGACAGTTCGTCCAAGAGCCGGCTGCAGGAGGCCAGCACCGAGGCCCTGCGGGAAGCGCTGCACAAGCGTGAGGAAGCCGCCTTCCAGTCGGCCGCCCAGTCGCTGCGCCAGGCGCTGCAGGACATGCCGGAGCTGGCGGAGTTGTCGAAGAATATCATCATCGACCAGACCCCCGAAGGCTTGAGGATCCAGCTGGTGGATCAGGAGGGCCGCTCCATGTTCGACGAGGGCTCCGGCCAGCCCAACGAACGCGCCCGCCTGCTGCTGCGGGCCGTGGCCAAGATTATCAACCAGCTGCCCAACCGGGTCAGCATTTACGGACACACCAGCGTCAACATGAACGGCGCCCGCTCCGAAGGCGACTGGGCCCTGTCGGCCACCCGCGCGGACTCCTCGCGCCGGGTGCTGCAGGGCGCCGGCGTAGCGTCCGACCGGATCTACCAGGTGTCGGGCAAGGCCAATTCGGAGCCGCTCTATCCGGACGACCCCACCCTGCCCGGCAATCGCCGCATCGCCGTGGTGCTGCTGCGCGAGGCGCCGGTCCTGCCGCCCGACGTCCAGCCCTAGGGGTTACCGGATATGGGTCAGTACGGGAGGGTTCACTGAAATGTGCGGCTTGCCTGATCCCGATCCATGCCGCCTAATCGGCGCTGACACAAAGGCTTGAGGTCGATACCCGCTCCGTGACGCAGCATTTCCCGACGCGACAGCTCAGGTTCTTCCTCACGGCGCCGTCCCCGTGCCCGTACCTGCCTGATCGCTATGAGCGGAAGGTCTTCGCCCACCTGCCCCTCACCGACGGGCCGAGCGTCAACGACTCCCTCACCCAGATGGGTTTCCGCCGCTCGCAGAACATCGCCTATCGGCCCGCGTGCGAGTCCTGCATGGCCTGCATCTCGGCGCGACTGCCCGCGGCAGACTATGTGTTCTCCAAGTCCGAGCGCCGGGTGCTGGCCCGCAATGAGGATTTGCAGAGGTCTGTGGTCGAGGCCGAGGCGACCATGGAGCAGTTCGAGCTGCTTCGCCGCTATCTGGTGACCCGCCATGTGGATGGCGGAATGGCCGAGATGAGCTGGCCCGACTATGTGGCCATGGTCGAAGACACGGCAGTACGCACCCATCTGGTGGAATACCGCGTCCGCTCCAATGATGGCGGTCCCGGCGACCTGGTGTCCTGCGCCCTGATCGACCTGATGGGCGATGGCTTGTCGATGGTCTACAGCTTCTATGATCCCGAGCAGGCCCGCCGCAGCCTCGGCTCATTCATGATCCTGGATCACGTGGTTCAGGCGGGCCTGCTTGGCCTGCCGCATGTCTATCTGGGCTACTGGGTCCGGGGCAGCGAGAAGATGGACTATAAGGCCCGGTTTTCGCCGATCGAGCTTCTGCGCCCAGATGGCTGGGCGCGGGTGAACAGCCGCGAGATTCTCAACGCCTCCCGCGGCTGAGCAACCTAGTCCCGCGAGCCTTCGAGGGTGAAGCCGACCTTCAGATAGACCTGGAAGTGGCCGAGCTGCCCGTCGACGATTTCGCCACGGGTTCCGGTGACCTCGTACCAGCGCATATCCTTCAGCGACTTGCCGGCCTCGGAGATGGCGTTGCGAATGGCGTCGTCGATGCTGTCCTTGGACGAACCCACCAATTCGACGACCCGGTACACGTGTTCGGACATGAAGTGCTCCTGTGCCTCGCGCCGACCTGGCGCGCAGCTTAAGCGCCCAAGGGCCGCTCCCCGTTCCGGAGGGAATTCACAGCCCGTCCGAGCTCGTCCCCAGATGTGGGACGCCGTCACATCGACCCCATTCGCCCCACCTGCTAGGGTCGCCCCAGTTTCGTAACCCTCGCGGGAACCGTGAATGGCCCGGCAGCTTCGGCTGAAGCTTCGACGTCCGCCATCCTATGAGCGGGACGACTTCGCTGCGGGTCCGTCCAACGCCGCCGCCCGGGCGGCCCTGGGCGCCTGGCCCGGCTGGCATGGGGGCATCCTCGTCCTGGTAGGGCCCGAAGGGGTTGGCAAAACTCATCTGGCGCGCCTGTGGACCGAGAACGTCGGCGCCCTTGAGCTCCCCGCCGTTGGGGGCGATCTCACCGAAGCCGGTCCGGTCCTGATCGAGGATGTCGACCGCGGTTTCGATGAAGAGTTCCTCTTCCACCGGATCAACATGGCCGCCCGCCCGGGGGGCGGCCTGCTGCTGACCGCTCGCACCCTGCCGTCGGCTTGGCCCGTCAATCTGGCGGACCTGCGATCGCGGCTCAACGCTCTGCCCGTCGCCGAGATCGAAGCGCCGGACGACGAGGTGCTGGAGGCGGTCCTGCGTCGCCTCTTCGTCCGCTGCAACATTACGCCCCACGACGATGTGATCCCCTACCTCGTCAAACGCATCGAGCGCTCGGCGCCGGCCGCCTGGGCGCTTGTGCAGCGGCTGGACGCTGTCTCAGGGGAGACCCATCGCCCGGTCTCCCGGGTTCTGGCCCGACAGATACTCGAGGACGAGACGGAGAATCTTGACCTTTTCGAGTGACCCTACGGCCATGATCGGCGACGTTTGTCCGATCAGCTGACCTGAACGAGGCTCCTATGTCCTATATCGCATCCCCGCCTTCCCAAGGCGCGCCGAAGGCCGATGTGGTCCTGGGCTGGGATGCCGATCTGGCTGGCTCCCGGGACCGGTTCTTCAACCGAGAAATCTCGTGGCTGGCCTTCAACGAGCGTGTGCTCTCGGAGAGCAAGAACCCCCGCCACCCCCTTCTGGAACGGCTGCGGTTCCTGTCCATCTCCGCCAACAACCTCGACGAATTCTACATGGTGCGGGTGGCCGGCCTTAAGGCCCAGGTCCGCGAGCGCGTGCGCTCGGTCAGCCAGGACGGCCTCACGGCCGCCGAACAGCTGGAGCGGGTCAACGCCGAGGCCGCAATGCTGATGGCCGACCAGCAGACCAGATGGCGCGATCTACGCCAGGAGCTCGCCAGCGAGGGCCTGCGGCTTGTGGAGGCTGACGAGGTGACCCCGGCCGAGCGGGTGAGCCTGGAGACCGCATTCCTCAACCTCGTCTTCCCGATCCTGACGCCACTGGCCATCGACCCGGCCCACCCCTTTCCGTTCATCCCCAATCTCGCCCTCTCCCTGGCGCTCACCCTGCGCCGAGACGCCGACGGGCGGAAGTTCAACGCCCTGGTGCCGATTCCCGCCCAGGTCGCCCGCTTCTGGCAGCTTGAAGCCCCTCGCAGCGGACGCAAGCCCGCCAGGCCGCAGCGGCGGTTCATATCGCTAGAGGGCATGGTCGCCCTGTTTGTCGATCACCTGTTCCCGGGCTGTGACGTGGAAGCCAGCGGCGTGTTCCGCCTGATCCGCGATTCCGACGTGGAGATCGAGGAAGAGGCCGAAGACCTGGTCCGGGAATTCGAGGCCCGCCTGAAGCAGCGGCGCCTGGGTTCGGTCGTCCGGGTCGAGATCGAGTCCGCCATGCCCGAGGCGCTGCGCGGCTTTATCTGCGAGAACCTTAACGCCCAGACCGACGATGTCCTGCTGATCGACGGCCTGCTGGGTCTCGACGAGCTGTCGCAGCTCATCCCGTCGGACCGGCCAGACCTGAAGTTCAAGCCCTTCACCGCCCGCTTCCCGGAGCGAATTCTCGACCACGGCGGCGACTGTTTCTCGGCCATTCGGGAGAAGGACATCCTGGTCCACCACCCCTTCGAGAGCTTCGACGTGGTCGTGCAGTTTGTCCGCCAGGCGGCCCGCGATCCCCACGTCCTGGCCATCAAGCAGACCCTTTACCGCACCTCGTCCGACAGCCCGATCGTAGCGGCCCTGATCGAGGCGGCTGAAAACGGCAAGAACGTCACCGCCGTCATCGAGATCAAGGCGCGGTTCGACGAGGAGGCCAATCTGAAGTGGGCCCGTGACCTGGAGCGCGCAGGCGTCCATGTCGTCTTTGGCTTCGTCGAATACAAAACCCACGCCAAGCTGTCGGTGGTGGTCCGCCGGGAGGGCGATCAGGTCCGCACCTACTGCCACTACGGCACGGGCAACTATCACCCGGTGACGGCGCGGATCTATACCGACCTCTCCCTGTTCACCACGGACCCGGCCCTGGCGCGGGACTCCTCGCGGGTGTTCAACTTCATCACCGGCTACGCCCAGCCGACCAAGCTGGAACGGCTTTCCTTCTCGCCGATCACCATGAAGCGGGATCTGATCGCCCTGATCGCTCAGGAGGCGACCAACGCCCGGGCCGGCAAGCCGGCGGCCATCTGGGCCAAGATGAACGCCCTGGTGGACCCCGAGGTCATCGACGCCCTTTATGCCGCCAGCCAGGATGGGGTGAGCATCGATCTGGTGATCCGCGGCATCTGCTGCCTGCGGCCGGGCGTGCCCGGGCTTTCGGAGAACATTCGGGTCAAGAGCATCGTCGGCCGGTTCCTGGAGCACGCCCGCATTGTCGCCTTCGCCAACGGCAACGCCATGCCCTCGAGCAAGGCCCGGGTGTTCATCTCCTCAGCCGACTGGATGCCGCGAAATCTGGACCGCCGGGTCGAGAGTCTGGTGCCGGTGGAAAACCCCACGGTTCATCAACAGGTCCTGCAGCAGATCATGGTCGCCAACCTGAAGGATGAAGCTCAGAGCTGGACCCTGGACGCCCAAGGGGGCTACACCCGCGATCCCAACTGGGACCACCCCAGCGCCTTTTCCGCGCACGAGTATTTCATGACCAATCCAAGCCTCTCTGGCCGGGGCCAGCGTGTGAAGGACATGCCGCGCGCGATCGATCATGTCGCCGCCCGAACCTAGAGCCGACAGCCGCCAGGCGGCGGTCATAGACGTCGGTTCAAATTCGGTCCGCCTGGTCATCTACCGGCTGGAAGGCCGGGCCATCTGGACGGTCTACAACGAGAAGGCCCTGGCAGGCCTCGGTCGCGACATGGCCGACACTGGCCGCCTTTCTCCCGAAGGGGTTGAAGTCGCGGTGGGCGCCCTGCGCCGTTTCCGCGCCATTCTCCAGGACTGGGCGCCCGACGACGTCATCGCCGTCGCCACCGCGGCCGTGCGCGAGGCTGAGGATGGCCCCGCCTTTGCCGACTTTATCCGTGCCGAGCTCGGTCTGCCCCTGCGGGTGCTCTCCGGGGAAGAGGAGGCCTATTTCGCCGCCGCCGGCGTATTGGCCGGCCATCCCGCCGCCCGCGGGCTGGTGGGCGATCTCGGCGGCTCCAGCCTGGAGCTGGTCAGGGTGGGCCCGGACGGCCCCGCGCCGGGTATCACCCTCCCCCTCGGCCCCTTCGCCCTGGGGGCGCCGCGTCCCCTGGAGGTGGAGCCGACACGTCACCTGATCGCCGACAGCCTGTCGCCGATCGCCGAAACCCTGGGCGCCAGCGAATTCCACGCTGTGGGCGGCGCGTGGCGAAACCTTGGCCTGCTGCACATGATTATGACGGACTACCCCCTGCGGGTGGCCCACCAGTATGAGATGTCACGCACCGAGGCCCTCGACCTGACCCGCTTTGTCGTTCGCCAGTCCCGGTCGTCCCTGGAGCGGATCGTGGGCCTGTCCAAGAAGCGCTACGAGACCTTGCCCTATGCGGCCCTGGTGCTCGAAACGCTGATCGAGCAGCTTGGGCTGGAGCGCATCGTCATATCCGCCTTCGGCCTGCGGGAAGGGCTGTTGTGGGACGGCATGGACGCGGATATCCGCAGCCGGGACCCGCTGCTGGAGGGTTGTGAGGCCATGAGCGTGATGCGCGGCCTGTCGGCCGGCGACATGCCCAGGGCCCTCGAACGATGGCTGCTTCCGGCCTTCAGCCAACTGGAGCCCGTCTTCGGCGACCGGGACGGCCTTTTGATCGGCGCCGCCTGCCGCCTGGCGGACCTGGGCGGCCGACTTCACCCCGATCACCGCGCGGAGTTGGCCTTCGCCCAGGTGCTGCGGGCGCCCATCGCTGGCATGTCGCACACTGAGCGGTGTTTCCTGGCGCTCACCACCTTCGCCCGCCACTCAGCCTCCAGCAATGCGCCGGAGCCGGAGACCCTGAACCGCGTGCTGAGCGCCGAACGCCGGGCAAGGGCGCGGGCGCTGGGCGCCGCGCTGCGCCTTGGCGGCGATCTTTCGGGCCGCAATGGTCGACTACTGGCGAAGGCGGACCTGTCGATCGAAGGACAGACCCTCCAGCTCAGCGCCGCCGACAGCTGGTCGGACCTGCTGCTCGGCGAACAGACCGCCAAACGCGCCGCCACCCTGGCCAGCGCGCTGAAGCTGAAACTGGTCCTGGCCTGAGGCTCAGCCCGCCGACTTCGGCGCCCGTCGGACCTCAACCACCCGAACCCGGGCGCCGTCCAGGACCAGGGCGAGTTCGCCGCGCTTGATCCGCAGGGCGTCGGCGCCGAAGGCTTCCAGCCGCCACCCCTTGAGGGCCTGGCTGTCGGCTTCGTCGTCGTTGGCGATCATTTCCAGATCGGAGACCGTGGCGATCAGCTTCGAGGCCACCCCAGTATCCTCGGCCCGGGCCTTCAGCAGCACCTTCAGCAGCTCCACAACGGCGCCGGCCGCTGGCGAGCTCGTGGTCTTGGCCCGTTCGACCACCGGGGCGTAGGCCTCGGGGTTCTTCAGGGCCTCGCGAATGGCTTCCAGGAGGTCTGGCCCGAACTTGGACCCAGAGAAGCCCTTGGGCACCGAGCGCAGACGGTCGAGGCCGGCGGCGTCAGTGGGCGCCTGCGTGGCCACCTCGTCGATGGCCTCGTCTTTCAGGATACGGCCGCGGGGCTGGTCGCGTTGCTGGGCGGTGCGCTCGCGCCAGGCGGCGACGGCCTTGTAGACCGCCAGATACTTCGCCGTGTGCCGGCGCGGTTTCAGCCGCTTCCAGGCGTTCTCGGGAACCACGTCATAATTGGCCGGGTCGGTGAGGGCCTGCATTTCGTCGGTGACCCAGATGAGACGGTTCTCCTTCTCCAGCCGCTCGCGCAGCATGGGATAGAGTTTCGCCAGATGGGTGACGTCGGCGAGCGCATAGGTCAGCTGCGACTCCGCCAGCGGGCGACGGGCCCAGTCGGTGAAGCGGCTGGACTTGTCGAGCTCGATCTTAAGCATCTGCCGGACCAGGGCGTCATAGGCGATCTGCTCGCCGAACCCGGCGGCCATCCCGGCCACCTGGGTGTCGAACAGCGGCCTGGGCATGGCCTTCAGATTGTTGAAGATCTCCACATCCTGGCGGGCGGCGTGGAACACCTTGAGGATGCTCTCATCGCGCATGATTTCCAGGAAGGGCTCCAGGTCCATGCCCTCGGCCATGGGGTCGATGACCGCCTCGTCCCGTGGGGTCGCCGCCTGAATCAGGCAGAGCTTGGGCCAGTATGTGGTCTCGCGCATGAACTCGGTGTCTACGGCGACGAAGGGCTGGCCTTTCAGTCTGTCGCAGAACGCCGCGAGTTCGGCGGTGGTTGTAATCGGCGTCATCACGTAGCTATAGCCTCGCGCGCGACCGAGTCTGCAAGCGCCCGATGCGAGGGCGCCTCACTTTATTTACGCCTCCCTGGGGCGAGGGCTTTGAAATGACCGAACGGCCAAACGGGCTGACCTACGCCCAGGCGGGTGTCGATATCGACGCCGGCAACGCCCTTGTGGACGCCATCAAGCCGCTGGCCAAGGCGACGCGCCGGCCGGGCGCCGAGGCGTCTCTGGGCGGCTTCGGGGCGCTGTTTGACCTGAAGGCGGCGGGTTACGACGATCCCCTGCTGGTCACCACCACCGACGGCGTCGGCACCAAGCTGAAGATCGCCATCGAAACCGGCCTGCACGACACCGTCGGGATCGACCTGGTCGCCATGTGCGTCAACGATCTGCTGGCGCAGGGCGCCGAGCCGCTGATGTTCCTGGATTATCTGGCCACCAGCAAGCTGGACGTGGCCGTCGCCACCCGGGTGATCGCCGGGATCGCCGAGGGCTGCAAGCTGGCTGGCGCAGCCCTGGTGGGCGGCGAGACGGCCGAGATGCCTGGCATGTACGCCGGCGCCGACTATGATCTCGCCGGCTTCTCGGTGGGCGCCGTGGATCGCAACCGGGTTCTGCCGCGGATGGATGACCAGGGCGCCGGCGATCTGCTGATCGGTCTGGCCTCATCGGGTCCGCACTCCAACGGCTATTCGCTGATCCGCAAGATCGTCGAGCGCTCGGGTCTGGCCTGGGACGCAGCCGCCCCCTTCGCCGAGGGCCTGACCCTGGCGGAGGCCCTGATGGTCCCGACCCGCATCTATGCCCGCAGCCTGACCCCGCTGATCAAGGCTGGCCACATCAAGGGCCTGGCCCATATCACCGGCGGCGGCCTGACCGAGAACCCGCCGCGAGCGATCGCCGAGGGGCTGACGGCCCGTTTCGACTGGGACGCATGGCCCCTTCCGCCGGTGTTCGCCTGGCTGGCGGAGGTCGGTGGGGTCGCGCAGGAGGAGATGCGCCGGACCTTCAATTGCGGTCTCGGCATGGTGCTGATCGTCGGCGCCGAGCAGGCGCCCAGCGTGCTCGACGCCCTGCTGGCCGCCGGCGAGGACGCCTTCATCTGCGGCGAGCTGGCTGCCGCCTGACCCGCCCCTGACCCATCCGCCTACGAAAAAGGGCCGCAGCGGCGACGCTGCGGCCCTTGCTCATTCCGGTGGTGAAGCCGATCAGCCGACGATCTGGTCTTCGGTGAAGAACTGGGCGATCTCGAGCTTGGCGTTGTCCTGGCTGTCGGAGCCGTGGACGGAGTTTTCGCCGACATTCTTGGCGAACAGCTTGCGGATCGTGCCTTCGGCGGCCTGTTCCGGGTTGGTCGCGCCCATGATCTCACGATACTTGGCGACAGCGTTTTCGCCTTCCAGGACCTGCACGACCACCGGGGCCGAGGTCATCTGGCCGACCAGTTCACCGTAGAACGGGCGCTCCTTGTGGACCTCGTAGAAGGTCTTGGCCTGGGCTTCGGTCATGCGGATGCGGCGCTGGGCGACGATGCGCAGGCCCGCGTCTTCGATCACCGCATTGATCTTGCCGGTCAGGTTCCGCTCGGTCGCGTCCGGCTTGATGATCGAGAAGGTGCGTTCGGTCATGGGATTTTTCTTCAGAATTGGGTCTTGAGGCGGGGTTTCGCCCAGAGGCGCGCGTGTATAGCCCTGAGACCCGCCCGCGCCAAGCCGCAGCGGCCGATACCTCCTGACGGGCGAGGCCAGGTCTGCTATGAGCGCCGCCACGGTCGGGACGGCGGCGGCGCAGATCTCGAACTCTCGGCCCCTCCCCCCTGTGACGGCAAGCCCGCCCTCGTGCGTGTGGCCGCGCGCAATCTCGCCTGCCTCTTACTGTTGTGCCCTGACGCCCATGCTGCAAATTCACGAACTGGTCTTCGACGCCTGGGGCCGCCGCTTCTTTGACGGCGCCACGGTCACCCTGCCCCGCAACGCCAAGGTCGCCCTGGTGGGGCGCAATGGCGTCGGCAAGTCGACCCTCTTCAAGCTGATCAAGGGCGAACTGGTCCTGGGCTCGGGGGAAATCAGCCTGCCCAAGGGCGCCCGTTTGGGCTCGGTCGACCAGGAGCATCCGGCCACGCCGGTCTCGCTGATCGACACCGTCCTGGCCGCCGATGAGATCCGCCATGGCCTGCTGGCCGACCTGGAGACCGCCGAGCCGGAGCAGATGGGCGAAATCTACGCCCGTCTCATCGAGATCGACGCCGACCGCGCGCCCTCCCGCGCCGCCGAGATTCTCTCGGGCCTCGGCTTCTCGACCGAGGATCTTGAGCGGCCGATGTCGGAATTCTCCGGCGGGTGGCGGATGCGGGTGGCTCTGGCCGCAGCCCTGTTTTCCGAACCCGACATGCTGCTGCTGGACGAACCGACCAACTATCTCGACCTGGAAGGGGCGCTCTGGCTGGAGGCGCGCCTGCAGACCTATCCGTATAACGCCCTGATCATCAGCCACGACCGTGATCTGTTGAACAATTCCGTTGATCACACCCTGCATCTCGCCGACGGCAAGCTGACCCTCTATGCGGGCGGCTACGACGCCTTCGAGACCCAGCGGGCCGAAAAGGCGCGGCTGCAGGAGGCCATGCGCTCGAAGATCGAGGCCAAGCGGGCGCACATGCAGTCCTTCGTCGACCGCTTCCGGGCCAAGGCCAGCAAGGCGACGCAGGCCCAGTCGCGCCTTAAGGCGCTGGCCAAGCTGCCAGTGATCGACTCCGTAGACAGCGAGAGCGTGGCGCCCTTCACCCTGCCCTCGCCCGAACGCCCCCTGGCCCCGCCCCTGGTGCGGATGGAGGGCGTCAGCGTCGGCTATGGCGGGCCGCCCATTCTACGGGACCTGAATCTGCGCCTGGACGTGGACGACCGCATCGGCCTGCTGGGCGTCAATGGCGCGGGCAAGTCCACCTTCGCCAAGATGGTCGCTGAGGCCCTGGCGATCGAACATGGCCACATGCACCGGGATCGCCGCATGCGCGTGGGCTGGTTTCACCAGCACCAGATCGAGGCGATGGACCCCACGGAAACGCCGCTGGACATCATTCGGCGCGCCATGCCGGAAGCCTCTGAGGCGTCACGGCGCTCGCGTCTGGCTCAATACGGCTTCAATCGCGACAAGGTGGAGACCACGGTCGCCGATCTTTCGGGCGGCGAGCGCGCCCGCCTGCTGCTCAATATGGTGGCCGCCGAGGCGCCTCACCTGCTGATCCTCGATGAGCCCACCAACCACCTGGACATCGACTCCCGCCGCGCCCTGCTTGAGGCCCTGAACGAGTTCGCTGGCGCCGTGATCCTGATCACCCACGACCGGTCGCTCATGGAGATGGTCGCTGACCGGTTGTGGCTGGCCGCAGACGGGACTATTGCGCCGTTCGAAGGGGACCTTGAGGACTATTCCCGCTACGTCATCGAGCGCGCCAAGGCCCGCGTCCGCGCCCCCACCCAGGTGCGGGAGACGGCCCCGCCGCCGCCGCCACCGCCGGCGGCGCGTAAGGCGCCCACGGGCAATGCGCGTCGCCGGGCCGAAGCGGCCGAGGCGGCCCTGGCCCGGGCCACTGAGGCCGTGGCGAAGATCGATGCTCAACTGAGCGATCCGAAGGTCTTCGCCGATGGCCCCGAAAAGGCCGCGGCGCTCGGTCGGCAACGGACCAAGGCGCAGGCCACGCTGGATCTGGCCGAAGCTGAGTGGCTGACCGCCGTGGAGGCCTATGAGGCTTTGAAATCACCGACCTTGTGAGGGCGTGCGGCCCCATACCGGGTAGCGGAATCAGGTAACCATTTCGCGTTTGTTCACACCCCGGCCCTAAGCTCGGCCACAAGATGCGCATGGATTCCCGGATCGCTCCCGATTCTCCAGCCGGCGAGACCGCGCTTGACGGACGGCTTGCCCGCGTTCTCGCCGCCGTGTCACACGGCATGGCGCTGATTGATCTTCAGGGGACGATCACCTGGATAAATGACGGCTTCAGCAGCATCACCGGCTACGGGATCGAGGACGCCGTCGGTCGAAGCGCCGGCGACATTCTGCTGGGTGAACGGGACAGGAGCGAGGAAGCCCTCACGGAGCGTCGCCTGCTCGCGCAGGCCGGGCATCGCACAGAGATGTCGGCTCGTCGCAAGACGGGGGAGACCTACTGGGTCGACGCTGACATTCGACCGGTCCTCGACCCCGATAGGGCTCTGGAGGGCTATGTCCTCACGCTGACGGATATCACCACCATCCGAGACGCCCAGCGACGGTCAGAGGCCGCCTCTGCCGCGCTGCGGGACGCCGCTCGCATGGCAGGGCTGGGGGGATGGGAAATCGATTTCCGCGCCGCCGAGGTTCGTTACAGCGCCGAGCTCCGCGAAATGATGGGCCGCACCGAGACCGCTGAGAGCCTCCAGACGGCGTTGGATGTCTACCTTCCGGAGCACCGGGAAGCCGCCATCGCCGCAATCGTCGCCACCGCACAAACCGGCCAGCGCATGGATTTTGAAGCCGAGGCCCTCACCGGTGACGGGCGCAGGGTCTGGCTGCGGGTCATGGGGGCCGCCGAACTGGTGGACGGTGTGTGCGTGGCGGTCCGGGGCGCGAGCCAGGACATCACCACCATGCGTCGGGCGCTGGGTGAACTGCAGGAATCGGAGGGTTTCGCCCGGGGTGTCATCGACGGCATCGCCGCCATGGTCGCCGTGATCGACGCTCAGGGGCAGTTGATGGAGGCCAATCGGAGCTTCCGCGATGCTGGCGGCGCGCGATCGACTCCTGAGCAAACCCCGCGCCTCAACATGTTCGAGATCTTTCGCCGGCTGCCCGGGGGGCACGGCCGCGCCCTGGAGCGCGGGATCCGCGCGGTGATCGACGGGCAGAAGGCGACCTTCACCCGCGCCTACGAGTCCCTCAGCGGCGAATGGTATCGCCTGAGCGCCTCGCGCTTCGAAGGACCAGGGCCAGTCCGGGTGGTGATCTTCACCCAGTCCATCGCCGACCTGAAGCGCTCGGAACGCCGGCTTCGAAACCTCAACACCAATCTCAAGCGGGCCCGGGATCAGGCCGACGCCGCCAACACCGCCAAAAGCGCCTTCCTGGCCACCATGAGCCACGAAATCCGCACCCCCCTGAACGGCGTGTTGGGCATGGCTCAGGCCATGGCGCGCGAGGAACTGCCACAGACCCAGAAGGAACGTCTCGCCGTCATTCGCCAGGCCGGGGAAACCCTGCTGGTGCTGCTAAATGACCTGCTTGATCTCTCGCGGATCGAGGCCGGTCGCCTGGAGCTCGAAGATGGTGTTGTGGACATCGCCCAGATCGCGCAGGGCGCACAGGGCGCGTTCACAACGCTGGCCGCTGAGAAGGACCTCTCCTTTGGTCTGTTGATAGACGCCGAGGCGCCGCCCTATTGGCGCGGGGACCCCACGCGGGTCCGGCAGATCCTGTACAATCTGGTTTCCAACGCCGTGAAGTTCACCGCGCGCGGCTCGGTCGAGGTCAAGGTCGGCGCCCGGGAGGGCGCCCTGATCATGACCGTGACCGATACGGGGCCGGGGATCGCGCCGGAGCGGATCGGCGCCCTCTTCGAAAAGTTCGTCCAGGCCGATACGTCCACAACCCGGAAATTCGGGGGATCAGGTCTTGGCTTGGCCATCTGCCGCGAGCTGTGCACCCTCATGGGCGGCTCCATATCGGTGCAAAGCGTCCTGAATCAGGGTTCGACCTTCACCGTCAGGCTGCCGCTGAGCGTGGCGCCGGCGCCTGTTGTCCACCAAGGCGCACCGTCGTCGGCGCCGGGATGGCCGCCGCGGACGGGCGCAGCTCTGCGGATCCTCGCCGCAGAGGACAATCCAATGAACCAGCTGGTTCTGAAGACTCTGCTGGGCCCCCTTGATGTTGATCTTCACCTGGTCGATGACGGCGAGGCCGCGGTCGCCGCCTGGGCTGACGCGACCTGGGACGTAATCCTCATGGACGTCCAGATGCCCCGGATGGATGGGCCGACCGCCACTCGGCTGATTCGGGCGCGGGAAGAGGCGGAGGGCCGGCCGCGCACGCCGATCATCGCCCTGACCGCCAACGCCATGTCGCATCATGAGCGAGAGTATCTGAGCGCAGGCATGGACACGCTGACGCCGAAGCCCATCGAGCTCGAGCGTCTGCTGGGCGCCCTGGACATGGTGCTGGCCGGCGCGGCATCCTCCCCACAGGGGTGACGGAGGACCAGCGATGCCGGATTGGGCGCGCCTTATCTATCTGCTGCTCGCCGCCGTGCTGGTCGCGCCTGCGGCCTTCGCCATTATCGCCCGCTGGATGCGCCGCCCGCCCCGGAAATGAGCTGACAGCCTGGCCGGCGCCCCGTCAGCCGCAGCGAACCTCTTTGATAATTCCGGTATCGGCGTCGTAGAAGAAGTTCAGCCGGCGGGGATGGAAGTCCATGGTCACCGGGCAGGTGGTGCAGGCCACTCGCTGAAGCCCCGGATTGACTGGCACCGGGATTTCGCTGCGGTTGCGACCCACCAGGCGCTGAGCCTGCGCTGCGCCGCATTGGTCCGCGGCCGGCGCCGGATCCGGACGTGGCGAGGTCGGTCGTTCAGCCACAGGCGGCGGGCCGGCCGGCTCGCTGGCGCAGGCGCCCAACAGCAGCAGGCTGGCCCCAAGGATAAGTACGAGCTTGCGTGTCATGCCTGTTTCTCCCAACCGCGGGCCATCTGCTTCCAGTAACTCACCGGCAGCCCAGTGGCCTTGATCGCACGCCATTGCGCCCGTGCTGTGGCGAGGGCGGCCTCGTCTCGACCATCGAACAGGACGATGCATCGGGTAAAGCCGTCAAGGGGCCCTGCTTCGGCGCCATCCAGCAGAAAGACGACATCAGCGCCGTTTGGATTGTCCATGCCGTGGGTGAGGAGAACAGGCTGATGGGCCGCATGGGGCTCATCCACCAAGCCGTGGGCCAGGAAACTGTCATCCCGGTAGGTCCAGAGATGGGTGTCCAGATGCTCAAGCCGCTCCGGGAGCCTGGAACGGACCAGGGCCTTCCAGTTGCGGGCCAGGGTGCGCTCAAGCAGGTCGGGCAGCACCTGATCGAGACTGGACCGCTCCATGTGATAGAACCACACTTCGCACGGCGCCTCAGCCACGGGCTGGCTCCGCAAGATCCTGGCCAAGGGCATAGATCGACGCAGCCACCTCGCGGGGCGCGGTCAGGGGGGAGAGATGGTTCAATTGCAGCCTGCGCGCCCGCCATCCTCTCGCCCGCGCCGCCTGAGCCTGGTCCTCATAGGCGCCGCTTAGCTGCAGATAGGCGCCGGCCCTTTGTAGCTCGCCCAGGGGGGCGGTTTCCTCAAAGAAGGCGAGCGGTAAAGGGTCAAGCTCGTCAATCAGGGCCGCGCGCAGCCTTGGGTCGGGCACGAGCCGCTCCAGCGCACCAGGCGGCCACCAGCCATCCCAAGAGGGCAGCTCGCCGCCCTGCGAAGCGAGCGTCAACTCCTGCCGCATCGCTGGCGGCGCGGTGTCAAACCAACTCATCCCTGGGTGCGGCAGGATAGCGTCCACCAGGATGGTCGCTGCAACCGGAGACGAAAGGGCAGCGGCCAGGGCCGGAACCAGCGCGCCGGCGCCGCTGTGGGCCACCAGGGTGACAGGCGTGCTGCCCGCGCCATCGACGCTCTGGGCGAGCGCGGTGGCCAGGCTGCGGTAAAAGCTCCCCTCAACCTGCGTCAGCGGCCGCCAGGCCGGCGCCTCGGCCTGCGCGCCCCGGGCGCGGAGATCCTCAGCGACGGCCTGCCAGGTCAGCGGACCGAGCAAGGGACTGTGCAGCAGGACGAACCGCACCGAGCGCCCTCCTTCTCCACCGACGGGCATCAGCCCTCGTACTTGTCAGCCACCATGCGGTTCAGCAGTCGCACACCGTAACCGGTGGCGCCCTCAGGGATGGTGGGCACGCTGGAGGGCTTCTTCCAGGCGGTGGAGGCGATGTCCATATGAGCCCAGGGCAGCCCATTGACGAAACGCTGGAGGAAGAGGGCCGCGGTGATCGACCCGCCGGGCCGACCGCCGGTGTTCTTCATGTCGGCGATCATGCTGTCGATCTGCTTGTCGTAGGCGGCCGGCAACGGCATGCGCCACAGGGGCTCGGCCTCCGCCTTGGAGGCGGCCAGCAGATTGTCGGCCAGCTCGTCATTATTCGAGAAGACGCCGGCATAGTCGTTGCCGAGGCTGATGATGATCGCACCCGTCAGGGTGGCCAGATCGACCATGAACTTGGGCTTGAAGCGGTCCTGACAGTACCAGAGGGCGTCGGCCAGCACGAGGCGGCCTTCGGCGTCGGTGTTGATGATCTCGATAGTCTGGCCCGACATGCTAGTGACCACGTCGCCGGGACGCTGGGCGTCGCCGTCTGGCATGTTCTCCACCAGGCCAAGGATACCGACCGCGTTGACCTTGGCCTTACGGCCAGCCAGCACGTGCATGAGGCCGGCCACGGCGGCGGCGCCGCCCATGTCCCACTTCATGTCCTCCATGCCGTCGGCGGGCTTGATCGAGATGCCGCCGGTGTCGAAACAGACGCCCTTACCCACAAAGGCCACCGGCTGGGCGGCCGGGTCCGAGGCGCCATTCCAGCGCATGATGGCCAGCTGGCTATCCTTGGCGCTGCCGCGGCCGACACCGAGCAGCGAGCCCATGCCGAGCTTCTCCATCTCGGCTTCGCCCAGGATTTCGACCTCCAGGCCAAGGCTCTCGAGCCCCTTCACACGACGTGCGAACTCCGCCGGATAAAGGACGTTCGGCGGCTCCGAGACCAGATCACGGGCGAACGCGATGGCGTCGGCCAGGGCCGCCTGAGCGGCGAACGCGGCCTTGGCGGCCTCCACATCGGCGCAGACGACCTCAGCCTTCACGATGGAGGGCTTCTTTTCAGCCGGCTCCTTGGTGCGGTAGCGGTCAAACCGGTATGAGGCCAGGCGAACCCCAAGGGCGGCGCGTTCCGGCTGGGCGGCCCCGTCGTCAGCGAAGGCGATGCGCAGGGTCGTAAGGCCCGACAGCTTGACGGCGCCATAGGCGCTGGCCGCAGCGTGTTCAGCGCCCACAGCGTCGAAGGCCTCGCGCTTACCGGCGCCGACCAGCAGCAGGCGCGCGGCAGAATGGCCGGCCGGCGCGGCAAGATCGAGGATCTGGCCCTTGGCTCCGGTGAAACGGCCTTGCGCCAGGGCGCGGCCGACCACACCTGCGGTCTGGCTGTCGGCGTCGGCGGCGGCGCCCGTCAGTATGGCGCCCTCAAAAACGATAATGGCCAGGGCCGACTTCTCGGTGATGTCCGTAGCAGCCGAGACGAATTGAATGTCCATGCGATATCTCAACCAAAGCAAAGCTGAAGGCGCTCCACCGACAGGACGCCCAGTCTGGCGTCACCTGCGGCGGTTGTGTGGCGCGGCGACGCATGGTTTAGAACAGCTTCGCGCCCAGGGCGCGCCAAATCAGCCCGGCGACGCCTTTTTTCCATGCGCCTGATCGATCGATATCTGCTTCGCCAGTTGCTGGGCCCGACCCTGCTGGCGACGCTCGCCCTCACCGCTGTGGCCCTGCTGAGCCAGAGCCTGTCGGCGCTCGACGTCATCATCAATCAGCGCCAGAGCGCCGGTGTCTTTCTGAAGATCACCATGCTGGCCATGCCGCAGCTGATCAACATGGTCCTACCGCTCGCCCTGTTTGTCGCCGCGCTGGTGGCGCTGAACCGCCTGCAGAGTGAGCAGGAGCTCGTCGTCTGCTTCGCCGGCGGCATGAGCCGCTGGCGGGTCATCGCCCCCCCCATGCGTCTGGCGGTGATCATCGCCCTGCTCGCCCTGGTCATGAACCTGTTCATCCAGCCTGCCGCCTATCGAGAGCTGCGCGAGACGCTTTTCGACGTCCGCACTGACCTCGCGGCGACCCTGGTCAGGGAGGGTGAATTCACCGAGCCGGCGCCGGGCCTGACAGTCTACGCCCAGAGCGTCGACAGCCGGGGCCGGATGGGGAACCTGTTCATCCACGTGGCCGAGAGCGACGGCTCAGCGACCACCTACACCGCCGATGAAGGGCGGATGGCGACCCGCGGCGGGACCCCCGTCCTGGTCATGTCGCGGGGGTCGACGCAGGAGTTCAGCGCCACCGGGGTGCTCAATTATCTGACCTTCGACGAGTACATTTTCGACCTCGGCCCGCTGGTCGCCTCGGAAGAGCTGGTTCACTACAAGCCGTCCGACCGCTACCTCCACGAGCTCTTTTTCCCGGACCTCGAGCAGGACTGGGAGCGGCGGAACCGCCTGGAAATGCTGGCCGAGGGCCACGCCCGACTGGCCACCCCCCTCTACAACATCGCCTTCATGGCCCTGGCCCTGGCGGCCATCCTGGGTGGCGGCTATGACCGCATGGGCTATGGGCGGCGGATCGCCTGGGCCGGCGCAGCCGCAGCGCTGACCCGCATTCTTGGCTTTGTGGTTCAGGCCGCTTCGGAATCCGGGGTCTGGCTCAATGCGCTGCAGTACGCCGTGCCGCTGATCGCCATGGGGTTGGCCCTGCGCAGCGTGTTCCGCCAGCGGGTGTCGAGGTTCATCGACATGCGAAAACGGCCGTCCCGCATCGCCCCGGCGGGGGCGCCCGCATGAGGTTTGGCCGGATCGAAACCTATGTGCTGTCGCGCAGCCTACTGAGCGTGGGCGTCGCCCTCGCCGTGATCACGGCGGTGATCATCCTCGTGCAGTTCGTCGAGCTGTCACGCTCGGTCGGAGTCCGGGCCGAGGTCAGCGTCGCCGAGCTGTTCGCCCTGACCGCGCTCGGCACCCCGAGCCTGGTGCTGGTGCTGCTGCCCTTCGTCTTCCTGTTCGGCTGCATGGCCGCCTATGTCAGCCTCAATCGCCGCAGCGAGCTCGTGGCCATGCGGGCCGCTGGCGTATCGGCCTGGCGCTTCATCCTGCCGACGGCCGCAGCCGCGGCTGTCGTCGGCGCCCTGTCAGTGACCCTGCTCAACCCCCTGGCGGCGGCGTCCAACGCCCGGTTCGGTATTGAGCGGGCGCGGATCATGGACAACTATCTGGTGGACGCCCCGGAAGACATCTGGCTGCGGCAGGGCGATGAACGCAGCCAGATCGTCATCCACGCCAAGGACCGCGAGATCTTGGAAGGCACGGTGGTGCTCCGGGGCGTCTCCCTGTTCATCTACCAGAAGAACGAGGCCGGCGTTCCGGAGTTCAGGCGACGCCTGGAGGCCGCGGAGGCGCGTCTGCTGCCGGGCTTCTGGCGTCTGACGGACGTGCGCGAAGCCGCCGCTGGCGAGAGCTCCGTCCGGTCCGAGAGCCTTTCCCTGCGCTCCAGCCTCGACAGCGAGTCGGCTCTGGAGCGTTTCGCCTCACCCCAGGCGATCGCCTTCTGGCGCCTGCCCGCGGCGATCCGCACCACTGAACAGGCGGGCTTCAGCGCCAGCCGCTATCAGTTGCGGTTCCAGCAGCTTCTGGCCACGCCGCTGCTGTTTGCGGCCATGACCATCCTGGCCGCCGCCTTCTCCCTTCGGCTCGCGCGGCTCGGCGGTCTGGCGGGCCTGGCGGGCGCCGGGGTGGCGCTCGGATTCGTCTTCTTCTTCCTCAATGAGTTCGCCGGCGCCCTGGCCAACGCCGACATTATCCCCCTGGCCGCGGCCGCCTGGGCGCCGCCGGTGATCGCCCTGCTGTCGGGCCTCACCCTGCTCTGCTACACCGAAGACGGTTGAAAGACGCCGCCACGCCGCTATTCCCTGGGCTCGGGACCGCGGCAAGAAGGGATTCACGCTTGAAGACGTCACCTCGGCGCACCTCGCTCGCCTCGGTCAAGCGCAGCCTCCTGGCGGGGGCTGCGGTGGCGAGCCTTTGCGCAGGGACCGCCTTCGCCCAGGATGCGCCGGCCCAACGCGCCGCGCCGGCCTCCGACGGCCTGGCGCCTGGCGCCATCTATCTTGAGGCCGACAAGGTCGAGCGCGATGACGCCCGCCCGCGCACGACGGCCTCCGGCGATGTGGAAGCGCGCTATGACAGCCGCAATCTGCGGGCCGACGCCCTCGTGTATGACGAGGCCCAGGGGGTGCTTGAGGCCTCCAACGTCCAGATCATAAATCCTGATGGCAGCGTCGAATTCGCCCGCGAGATCGTCATGGACGATCAGATGCGCGCCGGCGTCGCCCGCGGTTTCGCCGCCCGCTTGCCGCAGAATGTAAAGCTGGCCGCCGCCAGCGCCGTGCGGCGGGACGAAAACGTCAACGAACTCAATCGCGCCATCTACACACCCTGCGACATCTGCGCCGACAGCGAGGACAAGACTCCGACCTGGTCGATCCAGGCCGATAAGGTGGTTCAGGATCGCGAACGGCAGCTCGTCTACTACCGCCACGCCGTGTTCCGCCTGTTCGGCGCGCCGGTCCTCTATCTGCCGCTCTTCTGGCATCCCGATCCGCAGGCGGAACGCAAGTCCGGCCTCCTGACGCCAGACATCTCGGCGTCTGACCGTCGGGGTTTCTCCTACGAACAGCCCTATCTCTTTGTCCTGTCAGACTATTCAGACCTGACCTTGAGCCCGCAGA
Organism: Caulobacteraceae bacterium; assembly: GCA_027489335.1. Classification (GTDB taxonomy): domain Bacteria; phylum Pseudomonadota; class Alphaproteobacteria; order Caulobacterales; family Caulobacteraceae; genus Phenylobacterium. The sequence goes on from JAIXZX010000010.1 coordinate 198,402, forward strand.
TCAACGCCAAGGTCGAGCCCTTCCTCAATGCCCGCTATCGCAAGCGGTTCTATTCCGGCGAGATCGATGTCCGGGGCGGGTACACCTACGCCCAGGATTTCGATTCAGCTGGCCAGTTCGGCGAACAGACCTCCCGCAGCTACATCCTCGCCCGAGGCGCCTTCGCCATCGACGAGAACTGGGACTGGGGCTTCACGGCCGAGCGCGCGTCCGACGACCTGCTGTTCGACAAGTATGAGATCGGCGACGTCTACCAGTCGCGCGGCCCTTATATCGCTGACGACCGGCGGCTGATTTCCCAGGTCTATGCGATCCGACAGGACGAGGATTCCTATCTGTCTCTTGCGGCCTTCGATATCCAGGGCCTGCGTCCTGGCGATGACGACCGCACATTCCCCACAGTCGCGCCCCTGATCGAGGGACGGTGGAGCCCCGATGTGCGGCTCGCCGGCGGGCGTCTGCGCCTCCGCGCCAATGCAGTCGCCCTGGAGCGAGATCTGTCCCCCAGCAGCACTGCGGCGGCCTACGTTCCAGGGCTCGACAGCCGGCGCGTCGTGGCTCAGGCCGACTGGCGGCGAACCTTCACCACCCAGGGCGGGGTTCGAGTGGAGCCGTTCGCCAATCTGCGGGCCGACGCCTACAGCCTGAGCGATGTGCCGCTGAACGGCTACGACAGCCGGACTGAAACCCGCGCCATGGCGACGGTGGGCGCCGATATCAGCTGGCCTTTCTATCGTCGTTTCAATGATAAGACGGCGATCCTTGAGCCTGTGGTTCAGCTGATCGCCGCGCCACGTCCCGATCAGATCCAGACTGGTGTCTCCGCCGCTGGCGAGCCGCTGTACCTGGATGAAGACAGCCTGGCCTTCGAGTTCGATGAGACGAACCTGCTCATGGCCGACCGTTTCCCGGGGTTCGACCTGATGGAAGGCGGGCTCCGCGCCAATGTCGCCGCCCGCGCCAGCCTGCTGTGGGATGACGGACGCCGGGCGACTGTGCTGGTGGGTCGAAGTTTCCGCGACCGCGAGGAGCAGGCGTTCCCAGAGCGCACGGGGCTCAGGGACACCGCCTCGGACTGGATCGTCGCCGCCCAGGCGCAGCCGATCCGCGGGGTGTCGGCCTTCGGCCGGGCGCGACTGAACGGCGACACTCTGGACGTCCGCCGGGCCGAAGCCGGCGCCAACATCGCCCTGGGCCGCGGCTCCGGCTTCTTCCGGTATCTCTGGGACGATCTGGACATCAACGGGGTCAAGCGCGAGAACCTGGATATCGGCGGCGAGATCTTCATCACCCAGAACTGGGGGATCACCGCCTACGGCAACCGCGACATGGTTCAGAATGGCTGGGTGGTGCGCGACGTCGGTGTAGTCTATCGGGACGAGTGCACCCGGATCGAAGTCATCTACCGCCGCGAGGACACGATTATCGGTCGTCTGGGTCCGAGCGAGTCCGTCGCCGTGCGCCTAACCCTCGCCACATTGGGCGAACCTATCTATGCCAATTAGGATCAGCGGCGCTTCAAGCCGCCACGAAGGAATGACCCAAGCGATGTTGTCTGCGCGTTCAGTCCGCGGCCGAGCGGCCTGCGGCGTCGCCCTTGTGGCGTTTCTGGCGACCGGCGCCGTGTCCGGCCCTGCCCTGGCGCAGGATGCGCCCCCGGCTGCGCCGGCCGCGCCCGCTGCGGGCCTGTCGGAATATGCCGCAGCCGTGGTCAATGACGAGATCATCTCGACCTATGACCTTGCTCAGCGCATGCGTCTGCTCATCGCCACCACGGGCGTCCAGCCCACCGAGCAGAACCTGCCTCAGATCCAGCAGGAGGCCCTGATCGCCCTGGTGGATGAGACCCTGCAGCTGCAGGAACTACGGCGGGTGGAGCGGGAGCAGAAGTTCAGCATCATCGCCAGTGATGAGGACGTGGATCAGGAGCTCGCGGAACTGGCGTCGGGCAATGAGATGAGCGCCGAGCAGTTCAGCTCGATGCTGCGGAGCCAGGGTGTGTTGGACTCCCTGCGTGAGCAGCTTCGCGCCCAGGCCAGCTGGCAGCGCTGGATCCAGGGGCGCTACGGCTCCCGGCTGCGGATCGGCGAAGACCAGGTGCGCGCTGTTCTGGAGCAGCAGCAGGCCCAGGCCTCCCGGCCACAGTTCCAGGTCAGCGAAGTGTTCATCGACGGCGCCCGGGTGGGGGGCCTGGACGTGGCCGTCCGCGGCGCCGAGCAGCTGGTCGCCCAGATGCAGCAGGGCGCGCCGTTCCAGGCTGTCGCCCGGCAGTTCTCCGCGGCCCCCACGGCGGCCTCTGGCGGTGACGCTGGATGGGTTGGCCCCGGCGAGATGCCGCGGGAGGTAGAGCTGGCGCTTGAGCAGATGCGGCCTGGTCAGCTTTCCCGCCCAATTCCGGTGACCGACGGCGTTTACATCGTCTATCTGCGCGACAAGCGATCCGGCGCCGGCGCCACCGTCGTCAACCTGAAGCAGGCCGCTATCGGCGTTCCCGCAGGCGCCCCGGAGAGCCAGGTCGAGGCGGCCCGGGCCCGGCTGGTCGCCCTTCGCACCCGGATCACGGGATGCGATGACCTTGAGGCTGTCGCAGGTCAGGAAACCGGAATCATTGCCGGCGACCTCGGCGAGGCCGAGATCAACGACCTGGCCCCCGCCTTTCGCGCTGCGGCCGAGACCCTTGACGTCGGGCAGCTGTCCGAGCCCATTCGCACCGAAGCCGGCATGCACATCGTCGCGGTCTGCGGCAAACGGGCCTCCGGAGGAACAGAGTTGTCGCCGCAGATGGTCGAGCGCCGGCTGTTCTTCGAGCAACTCGGCTTGATCGCCCGGCGTTACATGCGCGACCTTCGGAACGCAGCCACTATCGAGACCCGGTGAAGAACCGCCCCCTGGCCATCAGTCTCGGAGATCCCGCCGGGATCGGTCCTGAGATTGTCTTCAAGGCCTGGAGCGCCCTTCGGCACACGGGGCCGCACTTCCTTGTCGTCGGCGACCTCAACCAGGTCGCCGCGGCGCCGGGCGGCACGACGGGCCTGATCCGCCGGATCAGCACGGCGGAGGACGCGGCCCGGACCTTTTCACAGGCCCTGCCGGTCATCGATATCCCCTTGCTGGAGCCTGTCGTGGCCGGGGCCCCCTCGCCCCGGGCGGCCAAGGCTGTGATCGCATGGATCGAGACCGCCGTGGGTCTGGCCCTGTCGGGCGCCGTGGGCGGCGTGGTCACCGCGCCGATCGCCAAGGAGAGCCTCTACGGCGCCGGCTTCCCCTTTCCGGGTCATACCGAGTTCCTGGGCGAGCTGACCCTGTCGCATCGCTATGACGGGGCCAGGGGTCCTGTGATGATGCTGGCGGCGCCGGGGCTACGGGTGTCGCTGGTCACCGTGCACACCCCTCTGGCCGAAGTTCCCGCAAGCCTGACGGTGGAGAAGATCGTCAATGCCGGACTGGTCACGGCCCAGGCGCTGCGACGGGATTTCGGCGTCGAACAACCCAGGCTGGCGGTGGCGGGGCTCAATCCTCACGCCGGAGAGGGCGGCACGATCGGACGCGAAGAGGTTCAGGTGGTCGGCCCTGCTGTCCGGGCGCTGCGGGACCTTGGGGTCAACGCCCTGGGCCCCAGTCCGGCCGACAGCCTGTTCCATGAGGCCGCCCGGGCGAAGTATGACGCTGTGCTCTGCCTCTATCACGACCAGGCTCTGATCCCGGTGAAGATGCTCGACTTCTGGGGCGGGGTGAACATCACCCTTGGCCTGCCCATTGTGCGCACCTCGCCGGACCACGGCACGGCCTTCGATATCGCCGGACGCGGCCAGGCGCGGCCCGACAGCATGATCGCCGCCATTCGGATGGCCCAAGACATCGCTGAACGGCGCTCATGAGCGCGCTCACCGATCTGCCGCCCCTTCGCCAGAGCCTCGAGGCGCATGGTCTCATGGCCGACAAGGGGCTTGGCCAGCACTTCCTGCTCGACCTCAATATCACCCGCAAGATCGCCCGTCTGGCCGGCCCCCTGGAGGGCGCGAAGGTGCTTGAGATCGGCCCCGGCCCCGGGGGACTGACCCGGGCGCTGTTGGAGGCTGGCGCACATGTGACAGCCATTGAGAAGGACGTGCGTTTCCTGCCGCTTCTCAACGAATTACAGGAAGTTTCTGACGGTCGACTGACGATCCAGATGGCCGACGCCCTCAAGGTCGACGAGGCGGCTTTGACTGCCGGTCATCCGGTCGCGATCGTGTCCAACCTGCCCTACAACATCGGCACCGCCCTGCTCATCAAATGGCTGACCGGCCCCTACCGGCCCGCTGCGATGACCCTGATGTTCCAGAAGGAGGTCGCCCAGCGGATCGTGGCGCGTCCGGGCGACGACGCCTATGGCCGCCTCGCCGTGATCGCCCAGGCGACCGCTCAGGCCAAGATCGTCATGGAGGCGCCGGCGCGGGCCTTCACCCCGCCGCCAAAGGTGGATTCCGCCGTGGTGCGGCTGGATCCGCTGAACGAGCGACCGCCCGAGGCCCTCCTGGGCGCCCTTGAGCGGGTGAGCCAGGCCGCCTTTGGCCAGCGACGCAAGATGCTGCGCGCCAGCCTCAAGGTGCTGGGCGGCGCGGCGCTCTGCGACGGGGCCGGCATCGATTCCGCACGGCGGGCGGAGACCCTGTCGCTGGAAGAATTCATGGGCCTGGCCGAGGCCCTGCGGCGGGTCGAGGGCGCGCGCTGACGCCCGACAGGGGTTGCCCGCACCAAGCCCGCTCCTCTAGGACCGCCCCATGCAGGAACTGGATCAGGCCTTCGCAGGCCTCAATGACTATCCCCATCTTCAGACCCTGATCGGGCTCGCCCTGCTGGGCCTGCTGGCGGCCATCGTCAACTGGCTGACGCAGCACGTCTTGCTGCGCATCGTGCGGCGCGCCCTCAGCCTGTCGCTCAGGGACGAGGCCGAGATTTTCTTCCGCGAGGTGATCGCGCGACTGGCCAATGTGGCGCCAGCCGTCGTGGTCTATCAGGCCGTGCTGGTCGTGCCGCACCTGCCGGAGGCCGCTCAGACTGTCGTGCGCAATGTCGCGGCGGCCTTCATGATCCTGACCGTGATCCTCGCGATCACCGGGGCGCTCAACCTCGTCAACGCCCTCTATTCCCGCAGGCCAGAAGCCCGCCAGCGGCCGATCAAAGGCTACATCCAGGTCGGAAAGATCGTCCTCTATGCCGCCGCCGCCATCCTGGTGGTGGCGACCCTGCTGGACCGCTCACCGCTGCTGCTGATCTCGGGTCTTGGCGCGATGGCCGCGGTCCTGCTGCTGGTCTTCAAGGACACCATCCTGTCCCTCGTGGCCTCGGTTCAGCTGACCAGCAATGACATGATCCGGGTCGGCGACTGGATCGAGATGCCGCAGCTCAACGCCAATGGGGATGTCATCGACCTGGCGCTGCATACGGTCAAAATCCAGAACTTCGACAAGACCATCACCACCATCCCCACCTGGCGGCTGATCAACGAGTCTTTCGTCAACTGGCGCGGCATGCAGGAATCCGGCGGGCGACGGATCATGCGCGCCATCCTGCTGGACCAGACGGCGATCCGCTTCCTCACCCCGGAGGAGCGCGCGAACCTGAAGCGTTTCGCCCTGCTGGATGTCTATCTGGACCAGAAGGATCGCGAGCTTGAGGCCTGGAACGAGTCTCTGGTGAAGTCAGGCCGCGACCCGGTCAACACGCGTCGGCTGACCAATGTCGGGACCTTCCGCGCCTACGTGCTGGCCTATCTGAAGGTTCACCCCGGCATCGCCAAGGAGAAGACCCTTCTGGTGCGACAGCGCGATCCCACGCCCGAGGGCTTGCCGCTGGAGATCTACGCCTTCACCAATACGGTGCAGTGGGAGGCCTATGAGGCCATCCAGAGCGACATCTTCGACCATGTGCTCTCGATCCTGCCCGAGTTCGATCTACGCCTGTTCCAGGCGCCGACCGGGCGGGACATGCGCGGCCTCACCGAGACCATCCGCGGCGACCTCGCAGCTGCGCCGCCGCCAGGCTAGAGACGCTCGTCCAGCAGCCTTTGCACGAAATCGCGTAGGCCTGGGTTGCGAACCCGCTTGTGCCGCTCAGCGTGGTAGATGTGGGCCAGATCGGCATAGGCCCGGTCGTAGTCATCGTTGATGATCACGTAGTCGTAGTCGACGGCCCGCTCGATCTCGCCATAGGCGCGTCCCAGGCGGCGCTGGATCACGTCCTCCCGGTCCTGGGCGCGAGCGTGCAGCCGGCGGGAGAGCTCAGCCATGCTGGGCGGCAGGATGAAGACCCGCACGACATCGTCTGGCGCCTTCTGGGCGATCTGGGCCGCCCCCTGCCAGTCAATGTCGAAGAGCACGTCGCGGCCGAGGCCCAGGGCGTCCATCACCGGCTGGGCGGGACTGCCATAACGGTGCTCGTGGACATTGGCCCACTCCAGGAAGGCGTCATCGAGAACCATACGGTCAAAGGTCGCGCGATCGACGAAGTGATACTCGCGCCCATCCTCTTCACCCGGCCGGGGATCGCGGGTTGTCGCGGAGACCGAGAGCTCTAGTTCCGCATGATCGGCCACCAGGCGGCGCGACAGGGAGGTCTTGCCGGCCCCTGACGGGCTGGAGATCAGCAGCATCAGGCCGCGGCGGGGAACGGAACTCTGGATCATCGGTCTCGGATCTGGTCTGCGCGGGCCAGGGCGGCGGATCTATTCCACATTCTGGACCTGTTCGCGAAGCTGCTCGATGACCGCCTTGAGCTCCAGTCCTACCGCCGTGAGGGGCGACAGGGCGGATTTGGAGCACAGGGTGTTGGCTTCCCGCATGAACTCCTGAGTGAGGAAGTCCAATCGGCGACCCACCGGCCCATCACCGCTCAGCAAGGCCCGGGCGGAGTCCACGTGTCCGGACAGGCGGTCCAGCTCTTCGCGGACGTCAGCCTTGACGGCCATGGCCGCCGCCTCCTGAACGATCCGATCTTCCAGTCCGGCTGGATCGCCGATCAACTCGGCCATGCGACGGGCGAAGCGCGCCTTGATCACGTCCGGCTGTTCAGCGGCCAGCACGCCCGCCTGCCCTGTGAGCTCGGCGATCTTGTCGGTCAGGCCCAGCAGAACGCCGCTCAGAGCCGCGCCTTCGGCGTCACGCGCCATCTTCAGGGCGTCGAGGGCGCCTGCGATGGACGCCGCCATGGCCGCCTCGACCCGGGCCAGGGCTTCAACGTCGGGTTCAACCTCCGCGACCTCGATCACGCCGCGGAGCGCCAGCAGACCGTCGATGGATGGGGGCGTGGCGCGGCCCTGCGCCACCAGCGCCTCGGTGGCCGCCAGATAGCGATGGGCCTGGTCGAGATTAATGCGGACCTGAGCCTGGCTCTCGGCCCGCTTCGCCTGCAGGCCAACGGTGATCTGGCCCCGCTGAAAGCGCGCCTGAGCGCCGTCACGCGCGGCCCGCTCCAGGCTCTCAAAGCCCGGGGGCCCGCGAAAGCGGACATCCAGATTGCGGCCGTTGACCGAGCGCGCCTCGGCCGCCCAGGTCCAGTCGTCCTGGGCGCCCTCGACCCGGCCAAAGCCGGTCATCCCTGATAGCGCCATGATCAGCCTCCCGAAGCCTTCCGCGACACTGCGGCATGCCGCGCGGTCATGGTTGCGCCGACAGAGGCGCGTCTACGGGCGGCTCAGCCGCAGCCCCATCCGCCGGCGTCCTGGCCCGTTCGATCCTGCGCCAGCGCTCCACATTGCGCCGGTGCTCGTCATAGGTGGCGGCGAAGGCGTGGCCGCCGCTGCCGTCGGCGACGAAAAACAGATAATCGGTCTCCGGGGGATCCAGGACAGCCGCCAGCGCCGCACGTCCCGGGTTGCAGATGGGCGTCGGCGGCAGGCCATCCACCCGATAGGTGTTGTAGGGCGTCGGGCGGTCGAGCTCGGACTGGCGGATGCCGCGGCCCAGGGGGCGGCCCTTTGTGATGCCGTAGATGATCGTGGGGTCGCTCTCCAGCCGCATGCCGCGGCGCAAGCGGTTGACGAAGACCGAGGCCACCTGCGGCCGCTCGGCGCCCAAGGCGGTCTCCTTCTCCACCACGGAGGCGAGGATCACCGCCTCCTGCGGGCTGTTGACCGGAAGGCCGGGCTGACGCTTGGACCACAGCAGGGCCAGCACCTCGTCATGGGCGTCCATCATCCGCTGCAGGACTGCGGCGCGGTCTTCGCCGCGCTCGATCTGGTAGGTCTCGGGCAGCAAAGCCCCCTCGGGCGGCGAGGGCGCGACCCCAGTGAGCAAGGGGTTCTCCGCCAGGATTTCCACCACCATTTCCGAGGTGACGCCCTCGGGAATGGTCACGAAATGGCGCACGACGCGGCCGGCGCGGATGTCGTCCAGCACCCGGGCCATGGACTGGCGCGCGGCGAACTCATACTCGCCGGCCTTGAGGCTGCGGGCCGCGCCGGTGGCCTGGGCGGCGGCGAGGAAGATGGGCGCCGAGGAAATGACCCCGGCCCCTTCCAGGCTCGAGGCGATCTCGGGGAGCCCCGCGCCCCGGCGCAGGATTACGGTGGTGCTCTCGCCCTCAGCGGCAGGGCCTGGTCCCTGGTACATCCACAGGGCCCAGAGCCCGGCCAGGGCCAGAACCAGGGAGAAAGTCACCGCCGCGCTGACCAGCGTGACGATCAGACGGCGCAGGGGAGAGACGCCGGCGCCCCTTTTGGCCGGTCGGGGGCGAGGCGCGCGAGCCATGGATCAGACCTGTTTGAACACCACGGAGGCGTTGGTGCCGCCGAAACCGAAGCTGTTGGAGAGCGCCACCTTGATTTCCCGCGGCTGAGCCTTGTTGGCCGCCAGATCGATCGGTGTCTCCACCGAGGGATTGTCCAGATTGATGGTCGGCGGAGCGATCTGATCGCGGATGGCCAGGCAGGTGAACGCCGCCTCGATGGCGCCAGCCGCCCCCAGCAGGTGGCCGGTGGCCGACTTGGTGGACGACATGGTCACCTTGGACGCCGCATTGCCGAGCATCCGCTCGACGGCGCCCAGCTCGATCTCATCGCCGAGCGGCGTCGATGTGCCGTGGGCGTTGATGTAGTCGATATCGGCGGGCGAAATGCCGGCGTCCTTGATCGCCGCCTGCATGGCCCGGAAGCCGCCGTCGCCATCCTCGGCAGGCGCGGTGATATGATAGGCGTCGCCGGCCAGGCCGTAGCCGGCCACCTCGGCATAGATCTTCGCGCCACGGGCCTTGGCGTGTTCGTACTCTTCCAGAACCAGGACGCCGGCGCCCTCGCCCATCACGAAGCCGTCGCGGTCCTTGTCATAGGGGCGGCTGGCCTTGGTCGGGTCGTCATTGAAGCCCGTCGACATGGCGCGACAGGCGATGAAGCCGGCGATGCCCACCGGGCAGATGGCCGCCTCGGCCCCGCCGGCGACCATCACATCGGCGTCGCCGTACTTGATCATCCGCGCGGCGTCGCCGACCGCGTGAGCCCCGGTGGCGCACGCCGTCACCACCGAATGGTTGGGTCCCTTGAAGCCGTGGCGGATGGAGACCTGACCCGAGGCGAGGTTGATCAGGGCTGAGGGAATGAAGAAGGGGCTGACCCGACGGGGGCCCTTTTCGTGCAGCTCGATGCTGGTCTTTTCGATCGTCGCCAGACCGCCAATGCCCGAGCCGATGATCACGCCCGTGCGCTCGCGGCCCTCGTCATCCTGCGGCGCCCAGCCGGAGTCCTTCACCGCCTCGTCGGCCGCAGCGATGGCGTAGAGGATGAAGTCGTCGATCCGCCGCTGGTCCTTCTGGGACATCACGCTGTCAGGATCGAAGGATCCTTCCACATCGGCCCCGCCGCCGCCGCGTCCATCGACGCGCGGCACTTCACAGGCCACGTTGCAGGCATAGGTCGAGGCGTCGAAGGTGGTGATGTTCCCGGCCCCGGACTTGCCGGCCAGGATCGCCTTCCAGGTGACCTCGACGCCCGAACCGAGCGGGGTGACCAGACCGAGGCCGGTGACGACGACGCGGCGGGTGTTGGCGGTGGACATGGCGTTTCTACTCCCGGGGCCGGCCCCAAAACAAAACCGCCGCGCCTCTCCGGCGCTGGGGCCTAAGGGACGCGGCGGTCATGTGTCAGACGTCAGGCGAGACGCCCGGGCGTCAGGCGCCCAGACGCTCCTGAATGAACTTCACGGCGTCGCCGACCGTCTGGATATGCTCAGCGGCGTCATCCGGAATTTCGATATCGAATTCTTCTTCGAAGGCCATGACCAGCTCGACGTTGTCGAGGCTGTCAGCGCCCAGGTCGTCAATGAAGCTGGCCTTTTCAGTGACCTTCTCGGGATCGGCGTCGAGGTGCTCGATGACGATCTTGCGCACGCGTTCCAGAATGTCGGACATTCGCTTTTAGTCCCTCTAAATTCAACTGATGCATCCGCGACGGAAGACGCCTTGTCAACCTTCGGCGGTGTTGGGTTTGGGGCCTCTGAAGTGGCCCCAGGCAGTCCAGGCCAGTTTAATCGGCGAGCGCCGTAGCATGTTCCTATCGGCGAGGCCAGCGGGCAGCGGGCCAGCTCAGATCATCGCCATGCCGCCATTTACGTGCAGGGTCTGGCCGGTGACATAGGCGGCCTCGGCGCTGGCGAGATAGACGCAGGCGGCGGCGATCTCGTCCCCCGTTCCGAGGCGGCCGGTCGGGATTGTCGAGAGAATCTGCGCCTTCTGAGCCTCGTTCAGGGCGTCGGTCATCGGGCTTTCGATGAACCCAGGGGCGATGCAGTTGACCGTGATTCCCCGGCTGCCGACCTCCTGGGCGAGCGCCTTGGAGAAGCCGATCATACCGGCCTTGGAGGCCGCGTAGTTAGTCTGGCCAGGATTGCCCATGACCCCCACCACGGAGGTGATGCCGATGATTCGCCCGTAGCGGCGCTTCATCATCCCCTTCATCGCCGCGCGGCTGAGGCGGAAATAGGACTCCAGGTTCACGCGGATCACCGCGTCCCAGTCCTCGTCCTTCATCCGCATCAGGAGCCCGTCGCGGGTGATGCCGGCATTGGCCACCAGGATGTCCAGCGGCGCGCCGGCGGCGGCCTCAGCGGCGCTCACCAGCCCATCCACCGACTCTGCGTCAGAAAGGTTGGCCGAGGCGACGCTGACGCGTGTCTTGAGATCGGCCGCCATCTCATCAAGCACCGCCTGCCGGGTGCCCGACAGGACCACATGAGCGCCCTGGGCGTGCAAGGCTCTGGCGAGGGACGCCCCGATGCCGCCGGTGGCGCCGGTGACCAGGGCGGTCTTTCCCGAAAGATCAAACATTTCAGCGCCTCCAGCGGCGGTTGGAACTCAGAGGGACTTGGCGAAGGCTTCCAGATCGGCCGGGGTGTTCAGCGGCGTGGCCTCTGCGTCCGGGGCGATGCGCTTGGCCATGCCCGACAGCACCTTGCCCGAGCCAGCTTCGGCGAAGCGGGTCACCCCGCCGGTCTCAACCAGCCAGGCGACGCTCTCGCGCCAGCGCACCCGACCGGTGACCTGCTCGACCAGCAGACGACGGATCTCTTCGGGGTCATGCACGGGACGGGCCGTCACGTTGGCGACCAGGGGCGCGCGAGGCGAAATGATGGTCGCAGCGGCCAGGGCCTGCGCCATCTCGTCGGCGGCCGGCTGCATCAGCGGGCAATGGAAGGGGGCAGAGACGTTCAGCGGGATGGCGCGGGCGCCCAGCTCCTTGGCCTTCTCGATGGCGCGGTCGACCGCGGCCTTGGCGCCGGAAATCACCACATTGCCCTGGTTATTGTCGTTGGCCACGACGCAGACGCCGATCTCGGCGCCGGCCGCGGCGGCGGCCTCGGCCAGAGCCACGTCGGTCTTGGGCCCGATCAGCGAGGCCATGGCCCCCTCGCCCACCGGCACGGCCCGCTGCATGGCCTGACCCCGCAGCTTCAGCAGACGGGCGGTGTCCGCCAGGCTGATGGCGCCGGCCGCAGCCAGGGCGGAGTACTCTCCAAGACTATGCCCAGCCACGAAGGCTGCGCGATCCACGCCGACGCCGAACTCCTTCTCCAGAACGCGGCTGACCGCGAGACTGACAGCCATCAGCGCCGGTTGGGCGTTCTCGGTCAGGGTGAGATCGGTCTCCGGCCCGTCCCGCATGAGGGCGAAAAGCTTCTGGCCTAGCGCGTCGTCCACCTCTTGAAACACCTCACGGGCGGCCGAGAAGGTCTCGGCCAGGTCCACGCCCATGCCGACGGTCTGGCTGCCCTGGCCGGGAAAAATGAAGGCGAGGCTCATGGCTTGCGCTCCCTGGCTGGCGGCGTCCGGGCCCCGGCGCGCGCTCTGTCGATTCCGAGCCGCGAGGGTTAGGGGATTAGGCCCGGGGCGGCAAGCGCGGGCGCCGCCCCAGCAGGCCCGCCGGGGTGACGCGGGCCACGCGATGAGTCAGACTTTGCGAGGCGGGGACCGCCCCGCCAAGCCGGAGCCAGCCGTGACCGACCGCCACCTGATCTACTTCGCCGACCCCATGTGCTCCTGGTGCTACGGCTTCTGGCCCGTGATCAGCGCGGTGCGCGCCGCCTTTGGCGACACTCTGCCTGTCCGACTGGTGATGGGCGGCCTGAGGCCGGGAACGACCGAAGCCATGACGGAGGAGGCCAAGGCCAAACTGCGCGGGCACTGGGCCGAGGTGGCCGCCGCGTCCGGCCAGGACTTCAGTGACACCGCCATGGCCGGCGAAGGGTTCATCTACGACACCGACCCGGCCGCCCGGGCTGTCGTCGTGATCCGCCGCGAACGTCCAGACCTGGCCATCGACTATCTGGGCGCCCTGCAGCGGGCCTTCTATGGCGAGGGCCGCGACATCACCCAGGAAGATGTGCTGTGCGACATTCTTGGTGAGGTGGTCCCGGGCGCTGACCTCGAGGCCTTCCGCGTCAACTGGCGCAGCGAAGACGCCGAGAACGAGACCTGGGCCGACTACGCCATCTCACAAAAGTCAGGGGTCACCGGCTTCCCAACGCTGGTGGGCGGTCCGGATGACGCGGGTCGCTACGGGATCGTGACCCGCGGCTTCTCTCCGGCCGAGCAGGTCCTGCCTGTGCTGGTCGACTGGATCGGCCGCCCCGTGCACTAAATGCGCGGGCAGGCCTGGGCTACCCGTCGACGGCCGGCCCGCAGTGAAGATAGCCACGCTCGACCATGCGCCGCATGGCTTCGTACACCTCGGTCAGCTCTTCGAAGGTCGCCCGCAGCTGGCCCAGCCGGCTGGTCTGCTCAGGCGTCAGCAGGTGCGAGCGGCCGGCAAGGGCGAGCCCCTCCCCGACCCAGGCCGCGCGAGCGTGGGCGGCCGCAAGGGCCAGCCGCTGAAACTTCGCCACATCGACGGGCCCGAGCATCTGGGCAACCACCTCACGATTGGAGGCGAAGGCGGTATAGTCGATCTGTTCCAGCAGGCCGCGCAGACGGCGATGAGCGGCTGGATCGCTCTCATCCTGGGGTTCGAAATGGTCCGAGACCGTACGGCGATAGGACGAACTTCTGACGGAAGACATCTCTTCCTCCTTGGCGGAGCAATGGGACTCCGAACTCAAACCCTACAAGCATTGGATTAATAGAGGTTTTCCGCCCGATCGACGCCGGCTTTGGCCTCAGACCAGAGTCCGACGCCTCCCCGGCGCCCGCTGGGCCGCTGCAGACGCCGCCCGCTGAGCTTGCCCTGACGCAGGTTTTCGCGTACTAGCCCGCCTCTTCACGGAAGGCGGTCTCTAGCCGGAACGCGAACAGGTCGGGGTACGCTCGACCGCCGCGCCAGAGATCCATCGTGGCCGACGGACTTCCGCCGCCGCCCACGCCGCCTCCCACAACGGAAGAGGAAAAATGGCGCTCTACGAACACGTGGTCATTTCGCGGCAGGATATCTCGCCGCAACAGGCCGAAGCCCTCAATGACCAGCTCAAGTCGATGATCGAGGAAAGCGGCGGAGCCGTCGCCAAGATCGAGTACTGGGGCCTCCGCAACCTCACCTATCGCATCAAGAAGAACCGCAAGGGTCACTATTCCCTGCTGTCGATCGATGCGAAGCCCGAGGCCGTCAAGGAGATGGAGCGCCAGCTCTCCCTCAATGAAGACGTCCTGCGCTACATGACCGTCCGCGTCGAAGAGCTCGACCTCGAGCTGTCGCCGGTCCTGGCCCGCCGCGACCGCGAACGCGAACCGCGCCGTGAAGACGGCCCGCGTCGTGACGGCGAAGGCCGCCGCGACGAACCGCGCCGCGACGACGCTTAAGGGGAGGATCTGGAATCATGACTGACACCAACGACACCGCCGGCGCCCCGGCCGCCGCCGCTTCGCCCCGCCGCCCCTTCTTCCGTCGCCGCAAGGTTTGCCCGTTCTCGGGCGCCGGCGCGCCGAAGATCGACTACAAGGACGTGAAGCTGCTGCAGCGTTACGTCTCCGAGCGCGGCAAGATCGTGCCGTCGCGCATCACGGCCGTCTCGGCCAAGAAGCAGCGTGAACTGGCCCGCGCCATCAAGCGCGCCCGCTTCCTCGCCCTTCTTCCCTACGTCGTGAAGTAAGGGACCAGGATCATGAAGGTCATTCTGCTCGAACGCGTCGAAGGCCGTGGCGGCCTCGGCGAGATCGTCACCGTCAAGGACGGCTACGCTCGCAACTTCCTGCTGCCGCGCCGCAAGGCCCTTCGCGCCACCACGGCGAATATGAAGGTCTTTGAGGCCCAGCGCGCCACCATCGAAGCCCGCAACGCCGAGGCTCGCGCCGACGCCGCCAAGACCGGCGAAGGTCTCGATGGAACCACCTACGTCCTGATCCGTCAGGCTGGCGAAAGCGGCCAGCTCTATGGTTCGGTGTCCGGCCGCGACGTGGCTGACGTGGTCAACGCCGAAGGCGGCAAGGTCGAGCGCGCGATGGTCGTGCTGGACAAGCCGATCAAGACCCTGGGCATGCATGCGGTGAAGGTCCGCCTGCACGCCGAGGTCATCGTGACGGTCAACCTGAACATCGCCCGCAGCCAGGACGAAGCCGATCGTCAGGCCCGCGGCGAGAACATCATCACCTCGCAGTTCGAGGAAGACCGAGCGGCCGCCGAAGAGGCCGCCGCCGATCTCCTGGAAGGCGGCGCCGGCTCGATCGAAGGCGACTACGTCGAGTCCTGATCCGAGCCTTACCGGCGATGAAAATCAGCGGCCCGGAGCTCAGGCTCCGGGCCGCTTTTTCTTTGCCTGAAAGATGGCCGACCGCTGTTGCAAATATGTCATTCTTTCGGCGGGCGAGACACACTAGCTATGCCCCAAGGGCCACCAAGGGACCTGGGGCCGGCCACGCCGGACCCCTGAAAACGGGGATTTACATGCAGTATCGTACCATTCTTCTCGCGGCCGCCTCGGCGACCAGCCTGATGTCGACCGGCGCCCTCGCGCAGACTGCGCCGAACGCAGCGCCATCGGCCGCCGAGGTTCAGGAAATTGTCGTCACCGGCACCCGCACCACCGGCCGCAGCCGTCTGGACACCCTGGCGCCGGTGGACGTGGTCACCAGCCAGAGCCTGCAGCAGCGCGGGGTCACCGAGCTCGCCGCCGCCCTGTCGACCACGGTGCCTTCCATCAGCTTCCCCCGCCCGTCCAACACCGATGGCACCGACGCCGTCCGTCCGGCCACCCTGCGTGGCCAGGGCCCCGACCAGACCCTGGTGCTGGTCAACGGCACGCGGCGTCATGTGAGCGCCCTGCTCAACACCAACGGCTCGGTGGGCCGCGGCTCGGCCGCCGTCGACCTGAACGCCATTCCCTCCACCGCCCTGGAGCGGATCGAGGTCCTGCGTGACGGCGCAGCCGCCCAGTATGGCTCCGACGCCATCGCCGGGGTCGTCAATCTGCGTCTGCGCGAAGCGGCCACCGGCGGCGGCCTGTCCTTGACCTATGGTCAGTACGAGACCGAGTTCGACGGCTATTACGGCCGCAGCGGCAACATCTCCGACGGCGCCACCACCACGGTGTCCGGCTGGCAGGGCCTGCCGCTCGGCGCCGACGGCTTCCTCACCCTGTCGGCGGAGTACCGCGATCGGGAGAACACCAACCGCAGCGACATCGACCGCCGCGTGACCCCCAACCGCATCACCTCGCGGTTCGGCGACGCCGATGTGGAAGACGTCTCCTTCTACGCCAACGCCGGCAAGCCCCTGGGCGATGTCTGGGAAGCCTATGGCTGGTTCGGCGTTCAGGAACGTGACGCGTCCAGCGCCGCCACCTATCGCACTCCCACCGACGCCAGCCAGAACGTCCCGGCGGTCTATCCCAACGGCTATCTGCCCAAGCTCGCCACCGACACCAGCGACTTGAGCGCAGCGCTTGGCGTTCGCGGCGAGATCGCTGGCTTCAACGCCGATTTCAATGTCGCCTATGGCAAGAACGACATCAATTTCGGCGTTCGCGACACCATCAACCCGTCCTATGGCGCGGCGTCCCAGACCTCGTTCGAGGCCGGCGGCCTGGAATATAGCCAGACGGTCTTCTCCGCCGACTTCAGCCGCGGCGTCGATGTGGGCCTGGCCGGCCCGCTGAACGTGGCCTTCGGCCTGCAGGCGCGCACCGAGACCTTCGAGATCAACCAGGGCGAGCCGACCTCCTACAATCGGGGCCCGATCACGACGGTTTCGTTCGGCTCGCGGGGCTTCACCGGCTTCACCCCGAACAATGAGGTGGATGTCGATCGGGACGCCGTCGGCGTTTATGTCGACCTGGAAGGTCAGCTGACCGACAAGCTCTCGGCGTCCGCCGCTGTCCGCTATGAGGACTATTCGGACTTCGGCTCGAACACCTCCGGCAAGGTCTCGGCCCGTTACGACTTCACCCCGGCCTTCGCCCTGCGCGGCGCGGTGTCGTCGGGCTTCCGGGCGCCCAGCCTGCAGCAGCAGTATTACACCGCCACCTCGATCCTCTACATCAACGGCGTGCCCTTCGAGACCGGGACCTATCCCTCGGTCAGCCCCATCGGCACGGCCCTTGGCGGTCAGGCCCTGGATCCCGAAACCTCGCGCAACTACGCCCTGGGTCTCGTCTATCGTCGTGGCGCCTTCGAGCTCACCGTCGACGCCTACCGGATCGAGGTTGAGGACCGCATTGTCCTGAGCGAAACCTTCCAGGGTTCGGCCACCGCCGCCCCTGGAACCAACGCCCGGGTGATCGCCGACCTGCTGGCTCCCTTCGGCGCCACGGCGGCGCGCTTCTTCATCAATGGCGTGGACACCGAGACCACCGGCGTTGACGTGGTCGCCCGCTATAGGATCGTTGATCCGCAGGCCGGCACGTTCGACCTGACCGCGGCGGGCAACATCAACGAGTTCGAGGTCACCAAGACCCCGACCTCCAGCACCTCGATCCTGCCGACCCCGACCGCCCTGTTCGGCCGTCAGGCCGTCCTCCGCTTCGAGGAAGGTGCGCCGAAGCAGAAGCTGACCCTGCAGGGCGACTGGAACCGCGAAGCCTGGGGCGCGACCCTGCGCAGCACCTTCTACGGCTCGGCCCTGTCGCCTGGCACCCTGGCCAACGGCAGCGCCGACAGCGAGACCGGCGTGCGCGGCGTTGTGGACCTGGAAGCCCGCCGGACCTTCCCCATGGGGGTCACCGTGGCCCTTGGTGCAGACAACCTGTTCGACGTCTATCCCCGGCAGATCCCGCCGAACCTGAACACCACTGGTGCTGCGCCGTTCAGCTCGTTCTCGCCGTTCGGCTTCAACGGTCGGTTCCTCTATGGCCGGGTCAGCGTCCGCTGGTAGACCCCGCCATCTGAGGCAAGTCTGAGGGGGCGGGCGCAGGTCCGCCCCCTTTTCTTTGGGACCAACCTTTCCACAGGGCTGAGATTTCCTGTTGAGCGCGACACTTCGTCGGCAGTCGCAGGCCCGGCGTTAAGCTATCAGCAATCCATGGCCATCGTTCCCGCCCTCGACCTGCGCATGCCGCAGGATGACGACCCCCACCACAGCCACGCCCCAGCCAATATCGAGGCTGAGCAGGCGCTGCTGGGGGCGTTGCTGTACGACAACGCCGTCTTTGAGCGCCTGGGGGACAATCTGCAGGCGCGGCACTTCTTCGAGCCCTTCCATGGCCGCCTCTACGGCGCCATTGAAACCTCGATCCGCAAAGGCCAGCTGGCCGAGCCGATCCTGATCGCCGAGCAGTTCGCCCGCGATCCGGCCTTCGAGGAGCTGGGCGGTCTGCGCTACCTGGCCAATCTGGTCGACCGGGCGCCGCCGTCCACTCACGCCCCGGACTATGCCCGGGCCGTCTACGACCTCGCCCTGCGCCGCGACCTGATCCGCATCGGTCAGGAAATCGCCACCGGCGCCCAGACTGCTGACGGTGAGACTTCGGCCCGCGACCAGATCGAAGCCGCCGAGCAGCAACTCTACGCCCTGGCCGAGACCGGCTCGGTCAGCCAGGGTTTCGTGCCCTTCGCCGACGCCCTGCACGGCGCAGTAGCCATGGCCGCCGAAGCCCACGCCCGGGACGGAGGCCTGGCCGGCCTGTCCACCGGCCTGATCGATCTCGACCAGAAGATCGGCGGCCTGCACCCCTCCGACCTCGTGATCCTCGCCGCCCGCCCCTCCATGGGCAAGACCTCGCTGGCCTGTAACATCGCCTTCGACGTCGCCCGCAACTATGCCTGGGAGCCCCGGCCCGACGGCACCCGCAAGACGGTCAGCGGCGGCGTCGTGGCCTTCTTCTCCCTGGAAATGTCGGCCGAGCAGCTGGCCATGCGCCTGCTGGCCGAGGCGTCGGGCGTGTCGGGCGACCGGCTGCGAAAAGGCGAGATCGACGCCATGGAGTTCGGCCGCGTCCGCGACGCCGCCCTCGAAATCCAGGAGGCCCCGCTCTTTATCGACGCCACCGGCGGTCTCAGTCTCGCCAAACTGACCGCCCGCGCCCGGCGGCTCAAGCGCACCTCTGGGCTGGACCTGATCATGGTCGACTACCTCCAGCTGGTGACGGTGGGCTCGGGCTCCAGCGACAACCGGGTGCAGGAGGTCAGCGCCATCACCCAGGGGCTCAAGGCCCTGGCCAAGGAGCTGTCGGTTCCGGTGATTGCGCTCTCGCAGCTCTCCCGTCAGGTGGAGAACCGCGAGGACAAGCGGCCGCAGCTCTCTGACCTCCGCGAGTCCGGCTCCATCGAGCAGGACGCCGACATGGTCATGTTCATCTACCGCGAGAGCTATTACCTCAGCCGAACAGAGCCGCGAGAAGGCACCGAAGAGCACTTCAAGTGGCAGGAGCAGATGGATCAGGTCCGCGGCCTGGCCGAAATCGTCATCGGCAAGCAGCGGCACGGCCCCATCGGCACCGTGAAGCTGTCCTTCCATGAGGACCTGACCAAGTTCGGCAATCTGGCCCGGGACGGCCGCTACGATCCCCACTGACGCGCCCGGACTTGCGCGTCGCCCGTCGGCGGTTCAAGGGGAGCAGATGGCCCCCTCCTCCCGCGCCAGGCTGAGCATCGACCTCGACGCCCTGGCTCACAACTACCATGTGATCGCCGCCGAGGCGGCCGGCGCGGAGACCGCGCCGGTGGTCAAGGCCGATGGCTATGGCCTGGGCGCTGCGCCGATCGCTCGCCGCCTCTGGGCCGAGGGCGCCCGAACCTTCTTCGTCGCCCGGCTCGAGGAGGGCGAAGCCCTGCGCGCGGCGATGGCGCACCGGTCGGCCCGCATTCTGGTGCTCGACGGCTTCATGCCGGGCGCCGGACCGCGCCTGGCGGCCGCCGGCCTCACCCCCGTGCTGAACAGCCTCGACCAGGTCGCCGCCGCCAGCCGTTTCGCCCAGCATGTCGGAGGGTCTCTCCCCTGCGCGTTGCAGGTCGACACAGGCATGAACCGCCAGGGCCTCGGACGGGCTGAGGCCGCAGCCCTCGTCCAGTCCGACCGGCTGGCGGGCCTGTCGATCGAACTTGTGATGAGCCATCTGGGCTGCGGCGCGATCCCCGATCACGGGCGTAATGCTGATCAACTGGCCGCCTTCCGCGCCGTCCGACAGCTGTTTCCGCAGGCCAAGGCCAGCCTTGCAGCTTCGGCCGGCGCCTTCCTGGGACCCGACTATCGCTTCGACCTCGTCCGCCCGGGCATCAGCCTGTTCGGCGGCGGCCCCATGGAACGGCCCGATCCCCGGCTGCGGGCCGTGGCGCGGCTGGAGGCGCCCATTCTCGACATCCGCCATGTGGGCGCCGCGGAGCTGATCGGCTATGGCGCGACGATCCGGGCCGACGCCGCAACCCGGGTCGCCCTGATCGGCGCGGGCTATGCCGACGGCGTCATCCGCGCCACACGCCGGGGCGGGCAGGCCTGGGCGGCGGGCGCGCTGCGCCGGCTCTATATCGTCGATATGGATCTGACCGTCGTGGACCTGGGGGACGCGTCCGCCCAGGCCGGCGACATGGTCGAGCTGTTGGGGCCCCACGCGCTGCTCGACGATCAGGCGCAGGCGGCGGGCAGCATCGCGCACGAATGTCTGGTGCGGCTATCCACCCGCGCCCAGCGCATCTATCTCGGCGCCGAGGCCTCAGCGGGCGCCTAAGGCGGCCAAACCGCGGCGCCGGGCGTTAGACTACGCCATCAGCGAATCAGGAGTCCGGCTTGGCCAGAGACGGCGCGGTCTATGTCTGCCAGTCCTGCGGCGGCGTGCAGGGAAAATGGGCCGGCCAGTGCCCCGCCTGCGGGGCCTGGAACACCATGGTCGAGGAAGCGCAGTCGCGGCCGCCCGGTGCCCTTGCGCCGGCCAAGTCTGGTCGCGGCCAACGCGGTCTGGTGTTCGAGACCCTTGAAGCTGAGACGCCAGCGCCGCCGCGCATTCTCACCGGCGTGGCGGAGTTCGACCGGGTCTGCGGCGGCGGCGTGGTGCCGGGTTCGGCCCTGCTGGTGGGCGGCGATCCAGGCGTCGGCAAGTCCACCCTGCTGATGCAGGTGGTCGGTCAGGCCGCCCTGCGCGGCGCGCGCTGCGCCTATATTTCCGGCGAGGAGGCCGTTGAGCAGGTCCGCGCTCGCGCCCATAGGATGGGCCTGGCCAAGGCGCCTGTGCAACTGGCCGCCGAAACGTCCCTGCGCATCATCCTGGACGGCCTGAAGCGCGACGCCTTCGACCTGGTGATCATCGATTCCATCCAGACCATGTGGAGTGACGCCCACGAAGCCGCTCCAGGCTCAGTCACCCAGGTCCGCGCCGCAGCCGGCGAACTGGTCCGCATCGCCAAGAAGCGCGGCGTGGCCGTCATCCTCGTCGGGCACGTCACGAAGGAAGGCGCCATCGCCGGCCCCCGGGTGATCGAGCACATGGTCGACGCCGTCCTCACCTTCGAAGGCGAACGCGGCTATCCCTTCCGCATTCTTCGGGGGGTCAAAAACCGCTTCGGCGCCACCGACGAGATCGGCGTGTTTGAGATGGCTGACGCGGGCCTGATGGAGGTGGTGAACCCCTCGGCCCTGTTCCTCAACACCTCTGGCGAACGGGCGGCAGGGGCTGCGGTGTTCGCCGGCATCGAAGGCTCGCGGCCGGTGCTGGTGGAGATCCAGGCCCTGGTTGCGCCGAGCGCCTATGGCACGCCCAGACGCGCCGTGGTCGGCTGGGATTCCGGCCGCTTGGCCATGGTACTCGCGGTGCTGGAGGCCCGGTGCGGCCTTGGTTTCGGCGACCGCGATGTCTATCTGAACGTCGCGGGCGGACTGCGGGTCACCGAACCCGCCGCCGACCTCGCCGCCGCCGCCGCCCTGGCCTCCTCCGCCCTCGACGTGGCTCTGCCCCAGGACTGTGTCGTGTTTGGCGAGATCAGCCTCTCGGGGGATATCCGGCAGGTCAGCCGCATGGATGGCCGCCTGAAGGAGGCGGCCAAGCTCGGATTCGGTCAGGCCCTTGCGCCCATGGAAGCCGAGGGCGGAGCGGGCATGAAGGTCAACCCGGTCGCCCGGCTCGCCGACGCCATCGCCAGGATTGGCGAGCAAGATTGGAAAGGTCGCTCTTGACCCTGTTCGACGTCATCGCCCTGGGGCTTTTGTCCGTCTCGGCGGGGGTTGGGTTCTTCCGGGGCGCAGTCCGGGAGATGATGACCGTGCTCGCCCTGCTGGTGGCCGCCGCCGCGGCCCTGTGGGGTCTGCGCTTTTCCGGACCGATCCTTCGCGGGATCGTCGAGCCGGCGTGGGCGGCCAATGTGGCGGCCGTCCTGGTTGTGTTTGTCGCCGTCTATGTGGTTCTACGCCTGATCGGCGGAGGCATGGCCGCTCGGGTGCAGGCCACGGACGTCCTGGGCTTTCTCGACCGGCTGATTGGCGCCGGCTTTGGTCTGGTGCGCTCCCTCGTAGTGCTCGGCGCCTTCAGCCTGGCCTTTAACGCGGCGACCCCGCCCGAGCGGATGCCGCAATGGATCGCCGGTGCGGCGCTTTATCCCTTGACCAAGGCGGCCGGCGAGGTGCTGAAAGCCTTCGCGCCCAAGGGAATGGATGTGGCCGATCGGCTACGGCCGGCCATTGCGGGCGCGGTTCGCGACGGCGCGGGTGATCCGCCTTCGGAAGAAGGCTATGACGAGCGCGCGCGCGACGACATCGACGATCTGGTGGAGAAATCCCGATGAGCCCGGCTTCTGAGATCTGGTCCCCCCCGGTCCGAGACCCTGACGATGACAGCCTGAGGCTCGAGTGCGGCGTCTTCGGGGTCTATGGCGCGGCCCAGGCGGCGGGTCTCACCGCCCTGGGGCTCCACGCCTTGCAGCACCGGGGCCAGGAGGCCTGCGGGATCGCCAGCTTCGACGGTCACCGCTTCCATACCGAGCGTCATATGGGACGCGTCGGCGAGGCCTTCGGCGACGCCGACCTCGCCCAGCGCCTGCCCGGCGGGGCCGCCATCGGCCACACCCGCTACTCCACCGCCGGCGGCAGCTTCATCCGCAATGTCCAGCCGATGTTCGCCGACCTGGAAAGCGGCGGCATCGCGTTGGCCCATAACGGCAACCTCACCAACTTCCTCACCCTGCGCCAGCATCTGGTCGCCGAGGGCGCCATCTTCCAGTCGACGTCGGATTCCGAGGTCATCCTCCATCTGGTGGCCCGCTCCCGGAAGGGGCGGATGACCGACCGCTTCATCGACGCCCTGTCGATGATCGAGGGCGGCTACGCCCTGGTGGCGCTCACCAACAAGAAGCTGATCGGGGTGCGCGATCCCCTGGGCATCCGTCCGCTTGTTCTGGGCAAGCTCGACAACACCTGGGTTCTGGCCTCTGAAACCTGCGCGCTGGACATGATCGGCGCCCGGTTCGTCCGGGACATCGAGCACGGCGAGATGGTTGTGATCGATGAGAACGGCGTCGAGAGCCTGCGCCCCTTCCCCGCCGCCCGGGCCCGCCCCTGCATCTTCGAGTACGTCTATTTCGCCCGCCCCGACTCTGTGGTGAACGGCCGATCGGTCTATGAGGTGCGTAAGCGCATGGGCCGGCGCCTGGCCCAGGAGAGCGCGCCGCCCTGCGACGTGGTCGTGCCGGTGCCCGACTCCGGCGTGCCCGCGGCCCTCGGCTACGCCCAGGAGACTGGCGTGCCCTACGAGATGGGCATCATGCGCAACCACTATGTGGGCCGCACCTTCATCCAGCCGACCCAGGGCGCCCGCGAACTTGGCGTTCGCATGAAGCTGTCGCCCAACCGCGCGGTTCTGGCTGGAAAGCGGGTAATGCTGATCGATGACTCCATCGTCCGCGGCACCAATTCCCTGCGGGTGGTACGCATGGTGCGTGAGGCCGGCGCCAAGGAGGTTCACCTCCGCTCCGGCTCGCCGCCGATCATGTGGCCGGACTTCTACGGCATCGACATGCCCGAGCGGCAGCAGTTGCTGGCGGCGAATAACACTATCGAGGAGATGGCCCGGATGCTGGAGGTCGACAGCCTCGGCTTCCTCTCGGTGGATGGCCTCTACTGGGCCATGGAGTCCGAGCCCCGCGATCCCGCGGCGCCCCAGTTCACAGACCACTACTTCACCGGCGACTATCCGACCCGACTGCTCGACCGGGAAATCGCCGAGGGCCGGAACGCGGCCGATGAGCGTCAGCTGACCTTCCTGGTCGACGCGTGATCGGCGCCGTTCGCGGCGCGCTCGCCCGGTTCAAGATCGATCCCTACATCCTGGCCATCCTGGCCACGGTGGTATTCGCCTCCCTCGTGCCCGCGCGGGGACAGGCCGCAGAAGCTGTGGGCATTGCGACCAAGATCGGCGTCGCCCTGGTCTTCTTCCTGCATGGCGCCAAGCTCTCGCCCCAGGCGGTGGTGGCGGGCATCGCCCACTGGCGTCTGCATCTGGTTGTTTTAGGCACCACCTTCGCCCTGTTTCCGCTCGCGGGCCTGGCGTTCTCGACCCTGCCGCCCTGGATCGTGCCAGCCGCGCTCGCGCCCGGCCTGATCTATCTGGGCTGCCTGCCCTCCACCATCCAGTCGGCCGTGGGATTCACCGCAGTGGCGAGGGGCAATGTGGCCGCCGCCGTCTGCGGGGCCTCGGCGTCCAATATCCTGGGGATCGCAATCACGCCCCTGCTGGTCGGCGTCCTTCTCAGCGCACAGGGGGGTGGCCTGTCCTGGGGGGCCTTCGAGGCCATCCTGCTGCAACTGCTGGTCCCATTCATCGCTGGCCAGCTCCTGCGCCGCTGGATCGGCGGCTTCATCCAGCGCCATTCCAAGCAGGCTAGCCTCGTCGACCGGGGCTCGATCCTGCTGGTGGTCTACAACGCCTTTTCCGGCGCCGTGGCGGTGGGCATCTGGAGCCAGGTGTCGGTGGGCGACCTGGTGCGCCTGTCGCTCATCTGCCTGGTCCTGCTGGTCGCCTCCATGGGCTGGACCGTCTGGATCAGCCGCCGCATGAAGTTCCCGGTGGAGGATGAGGCGACAATCCTGTTCGGCGGCTCAAACAAGAGCCTGGCGGCCGGCGCGCCGATGGCCGCTGTCCTGTTCCCCGCCGCCACCGTGGGCTTCGTGCTGCTGCCCATCATGCTCTATCACCAGTTCCAGTTGATGGCCTGCGCGGCCATCGCCGGACACTATGCCAAACGGGCCGATGGCCCCTCAGAAGCCAGCTAGACAGTTCCCATGACGGATACCCCCAACCTGCCCCTCGCCGGCCGCGTCGCCCTGGTCACCGGCGCCAGCCGTGGCATCGGCCGGGAGTGCGCCATCGCCCTGGCCCAGGCCGGGGCCCATGTCATTGGCGTGGCCCGCACCCAAGGGGGCCTTGAAGTTCTGGACGACAAGATCCGCGCGGTGTCCGGCCAGGCCGCCACCCTGGTTCCCATGGACCTGGCGCAGGGCGACGGGATCGACCAGCTGGGGCTGGCCATCCATGAGCGTCATGGCAAGCTGGACATCCTGGTCCACGCCGCAGCCGTCCTGGCGGGCTTAAGCCCGATCTCCCACATTGATCCGCCGGCCTGGGACAAGACCGTCGCCATCAATCTCACCGCCACCTACCGCCTGCTGCGCAGCACCGAACGGCTGCTCAAGGCCGCGCCAGCCGGCCGCGCGCTGATCTTCACCAGCGGCAGGGTGGCCCGGCCCAAGGCCTTCTGGGGCGCCTACGGGGCCACCAAGGCGGCCACCGACCACCTGGTGCGCACCTGGGCTGACGAACTGGAGAATACGAGCGTGCGCGCGGCCCTGATCGATCCTGGCGCCATGCGCACCAAGATGCGGGCCGAGGCCATGCCGGGCGAGGATCCCGACGCCCTGCCCGACCCGGCCGAGATCGGACCGATGATTGTGGAGCTGGCGGGCGCAGACCTTGGTCAGCCCGACGCCCCGATCAGCTTTTCCGCGTGGAAGGCTTCGAAGGCGTCTTCCGGCCACTGACGGGACGAGCGCGAGTCGGACGCGCCTTGGCGCCGCCGAACCCCGAGGACTTCGTTGGCCGCGAGGGTTTGCCCGCCTTGACCGGCTTGCCCGCCTTGGCGCCCAGAGGCTTCTTGGCGGCCGGCTTGGACGAGGCCGCCTTGGGCTTGGCCTTGCGAGGCGCCGTGCGGGACGGGCCCGGCGAGCGGGACTCGCCCTCGGCATAGGGGTTGGCCCCGGATTTCACGGTCAGCCGTACCGGAACGCCAGGCAGGTCGAAGCTCTCGCGGATCGAGTGGATCAGGTAGCGGCGATAGCTGTCGGGCAAGGTGCTGGCCCGGCTGGCGAACAGCACGAAGGTCGGCGGCCGGGCCTTGGTCTGGGTGATGTATTTGGGGCGGACCCGGCGACCGTTCACCGCCGGCGGCGGGTGGCGCTGAACGGCCATGGCCAGCCAGTCGTTCAGGTCGCGGGTCTTGACCTTGGTCGACCAGTCGTCGTGAGCCTTGAAGACCGCAGGCATCAGCCGATCCAGATTGCGACCGGTCTCTGCAGACAGCGCGATCATCGGCGCGCCGCGCACCTGAGGCAGCTTGCGGGAAACCTCTTCCTCCAGCTCCTTCAGGCGGATCTGGGGGTCCTCCACCAGATCCCACTTGGCCAGGACGAAGACCAGGGCCCGGCCCTCCCGCTCGACCAGGTCGGCGATCTGCAGGTCCTGAATCTCCAGGGGATGGGTCGCATCCATGACCAGCAGGACCACCTCGGCGAAGGTGATGGCGCGAATGGTGTCCTGGGTCGAGAGACGTTCGAGCTTCTCCTGGACCTTGGCCTTGCGACGCAGGCCGGCGGTGTCCACCAGGCGGATGGCCCGGTCATCCCAGGTCCAGTCGACGGGAATCGAGTCGCGGGTGATGCCCGCCTCAGGGCCGGTCAGCAGCCGGTCCTCGCCGATCAGTTGGTTGACCAGGGTCGACTTGCCTGCATTGGGCCGCCCGACAATGGCCAGCTGCACCGGCTTGATGCTCCCATCGTCCTCGTCCTCGCCGGCTTCGGGGAACAGGCGAACGACCTCGGCATAGAGATCAGCCATGCCCTCGCCATGCTCGGCCGAGACAGGGATCGGCTCGCCGAATCCCAGGCGGAAGGCGTCGAGGGTGCCGTCATCGCCCTGGCGCCCCTCGGCCTTGTTGGCCAGGAGGATCACCGGCTTGCTCGACTTACGCAGCAGTTCGCCGAACACCTCGTCCATCGGAGCCACCCCCTCGCGGGAGTCCATGACGAAGAGGATCAGATCGGCTTCCTCGACGGCGAGCTCGGTCTGCTGGCGCATCCGCGCCTCCAGGCTCTCGTCGGTGACGTCTTCGAAGCCGGCCGTGTCGATCAGCTCGAGGTCGACATCGCCCAGGCGACCCGAGGCGAACTTGCGGTCCCGGGTGACGCCGGGCAGGTCATCGACGATGGCGAGCTTCCGTCCGGCCAGCCGGTTGAAGAGCGTGGACTTGCCCACATTCGGACGGCCGACGATGGCGATTTTGAGCGGCATAGGCGCCCCCTGGCGCGCTGGAACAGAAGCTGGTCTCCATAGACCAGATTCCGCTCAAATAGTGCTAATCCGCGCCGCAGGCGCGGTTGAATGACAGAGAAACGTCAGAGCCGAGCCGGCGCGCCGGCTCGCGCCCACTAACGCAGGGCGATCACCTGAGCGTCGTCGGTGACCACATAGACCATCCCATCGACGGCGATCGGCTCCATGAGGACGCTCGAGCCGAGGTTCATCTTGCGGTCCACCGCGCCGGTCTTGGGATCAAGCACCGCCAGCTCGCCGGTTGAAGAGGCGACGATCAGCTTGTTGGAGGCCAGCAGCGGCCCCGTCCACAGGGGCTTGGCGCCCGGACGGCCGCCAACGCCCAGCACGCCGCCAACCTTCTTGGGCGTCACGCCTTCATTCAGGTCCCGGATCCAATAGACCTGGCCGCTTTCCCGGGAGACGCAGATCACCTCTCCGGACTTGGAGACCACATAGACAACATCCCCGGCTGGCCAGGGCGTGGTGGTGGAGGTCACAGGCAGGGTCCAGCGCGGGGCGCCGGTGCGCAGATCGATGGCGGCGAAAGCGCCCGCATGGCTGACGGCGTAGACGTCGCCGCGATAGATCACCGGACGGCCCGCAATGTCGCGAATCTCGGACAGGGCGTTGGTGCGGCTCCCCCGCGACAGGCCCTCGTTCCAGAGGTCATTGCCGTTGCCGCTGCGCAGCGCCACCAGCTCGCCGGAGCTGAAGGCGGCGACCACGGTGTCGCCCGACACCGCCGGGGTCGAGGCGCCCAGGATCCGGGCGGGCTCGCTCAGGGCCTGATAGGTCCAGCTGGGCGCGCCCGTGGCGGTTTCAAAGGTCAGAAGGGTGTTGTCGATGGCCACCGCCATCACGCGGCCGGCTGTCACGGTGGGCGCGGCATGGATCGGCTGTTCGGTCTCCCGACGCCATTCCGAGGCGCCGGTGGCGGCGTCCAGACGCGCGACGAAGCGATAGCCGGAGGTGACGTAGAGCTTGCCGCCGGCATAGGCCACGCCGCCCCCGAAGCCTTCGCGTTCGTCACGGCGTGAGGGCTTCAGATCGGCGCTCCACACCGTCCGGCCGGTCTTGAGATCGATGGCCGAGACCTGGGCGGAGCCGTCCATCACATAGAGCCGCCCATCAGCGGCCACGGGCGGGGCGGTGACATGATGACCACGGCCCGAACCTTCGCCGAAGTTCCGGCGCCAAGCGATGTCGAAGGCGACCGGCGCCTCGATATGCTCGGAGGCCTGCTCCGGAACGCCGCCAGGCAGCGGCCAGTCCGAACGGGCATAGGGCGTCGGCAGGAAGAAGTCGGCGCCCGTCAGGGTGTCTGACGGCTCGATCGTATCGTTGAAGGCGATGACCGAAATCCGCTCGCCCTCGCTGGCGATCTCCTGAGGACCATCATCCCGATCAAAGGGGTTGAGGCGATTGACGGTCGAACAGCCGGAGATCGCGACGGCGCTGGCCAGCAGGACGGCGACCATCGAAGGGCGGGACAGGATCATTGCGAAGCAGAACCTTGCTGCTGCGGCGCCTCGGGGGCGGCCGCATCGTCGGAAGCGGGCTCAGGGAGCGCGAGCGAAGCCTTGACAGCTTCAGGCAGCGCCCCGGCGGTCCCGGAGTCGATCATCGCCCGGGCGGCCTGGGCCCGCTGGCGGGCCAATTCCGAAACCCCCGGCATCAGGGCGAGAACGCCGAAATCGGCACGGGCCTCATCCATCTCGCCCCCCATGAGCTTGGCGAAGGCCAGGGCCTCGAGAGCCAGGGCGCGATAGGGACGCCCGTCCTCGGTCAGCGGCTCCAGCCGGGTCTTCAACTCGGACAGGGGAGCGGTATCGAGCAGGGCGAAGGCGGATTTGAGGCGGGCGGCGTCGGCCAGGATCGGGTCAGGGGCCTTATCGGCCGCCTCATCGAACAGCTTCACAGCCGCATCGATGTCCCCGTCGTTCACCCGCAGCCCCGCCTGCTGCATCAGGGCCAGGGCGGCATAGCCGTCCGGTCCCTCGGCGGCCACTTCGGCGAAGCGCTGCTCGGCCTTGTTCATGTCGCCGGCGCCAAAGGCTTCAACGCCTTCGGCATAGGCCTCGGAGGCCTCGGCCATGGACCGGGTCTGAAGGGCGTTCCAGCCCCACACCCCCAGGACGATGATCAGCACCAGGGCGAGCCCACCCAGCACCCACGGAAGGGCGCGCAGGGCGAGCGTCTTGTAGCGGTCGGCGCGGAGTTGCTCCTCGACCTCTTCAAAAACGTCAGTCACGAATTGGAAACCCCGCGCTCAGGCGACGAAATCAGAGGCGGCGAACCTATAGTGCAAGCGGTCGCGCCGCAACGCCGCCCGGCCGCTGCGACGCATTAGGCCCGATGCAGCCGCTAACCCGCCTTGGGAAAATAGATTTCCGCCGGTCCAGGGAAGCGCCGCGCCTGCACATCATCGGCGTAGGTCTGCACCGCGCCCAGGATCTCCCCCCGCAGGTCGGCATAGCGACGGACAAACTTTGGTGTCCAGTCGAAGAGGCCGAGCATGTCGTCGGTGACGAGGATCTGCCCGTCGCACCCGGCCGAGGCCCCGATGCCGATGGTGGGCACGTCCACCGCCTGGGTGATTTCCCGAGCCAGCCCCTCGGCCACGCCCTCGACCACCAGGGCGAAGGCGCCGGCCGCAGCGGTGGCGCGCGCCTCATCGAGGATCTTCGCCCGCTCGGCCTCGCCACGGCCCTTGGCTCGGAACCCCCCATCCACCAGCACCGCCTGGGGCCGGAGGCCCACATGACCCATGACCGGAACGCCGCGCTTGACGAGATAGTCGATGGTTTCAGCGACCGTGGGGCCGGACTCTACTTTCACCGCCTGGGCCCCGGTCTCCTTCATCAGGCGCGCAGCATTGGCATAGGCCTGCTCGGCCGAGCCCTCGTACGAGCCGAAGGGCATGTCGACGACCACCATGGCCTTGCGGGAGCCGCGCATCACCGCCTGGCCGTGCAGGATCATCATGTCCAGGGTGACCCCCACTGTATTGGGCAGGCCGTGGATCACCATGCCGACCGAGTCGCCCACCAGCAGCAGATCGCAGGCCTCATCCAGCAATTCGGCCATGGGGGCGGTGTAGGCGGTCAGGCAGACGATCGGCGTCTTGCCCTTTCGTCCGGTGATGTCGGGCGCCGCGAGGCGTCGCACCGTCTCCTGGCGTTGGGCGGACAGGGTCAGATCTCCTCAATGATACGGGTCAGGACGAGCCCCATGGCGACGACGGCGAGGCCAGCCACCAGCCAGATGGCCTCGATCCCGGCCGGGCCGTTCAACAGCCATTCGGCCTGGGGCGCCAGCTGGCGCACGCCGCTGGTCAGCACCCGCGCCGATTCGCTGGACGCAGCCTCGGCCCTGGAGAACAGATTAGACATGATCAGCTGGCTGGCGCCAATGACGCCGCCGACCAGGCCGGCCGCGCCGATCAGCACCCGCCGGGCGGCCCATCCACGGTCCAGCCGGCGCTGCACCCGCTCGGCGAAGAGGTCGGCGTCGGCAGACTCCGGCGCGCGGGCGAACAGGCGCTCGATGGTGCGTTCAACCTCCATCTCAGCCATTGCCACGCCGTCCCTCCATCGCCTCGCCCTCAGGCGCCAGTCGGGCCTTGAGCTTATCCAGACCACGTTTGACATGGGATTTGACCGTTCCAAGCGGCAGGTTCAAGGCCTCCGCCGCCTCGACGTGCGACAGCCCGGCCCCGTAGCACAGGCTGACGCACAGCCTTTCAGCTTCGCCCAGCCCCTTCAGCGCCTCGTCGAGGTCCATACGCCGGCCAGGGTCAGCGGGCTCAGCCGCCTCCTGCAGGTCGACCGCCTCAAGGCGCGCCCGCAACTGCTTGTCCTTCTGAACCCGGCGCATGCAGGCGCGTGCGGCGATTTTCTTGACCCAGCCTCCGAAGGCCCCCTCCCCGCGGAACTCGGCGATGGACTCAAAGGCCGCGATAAAGGCGTCCTGGGCCAGATCGTCGGCTTCCGCCGCGCTCATCCCCATCCGCCGCAGCAGCGCCCGAACGGCCGAGCCATGCCGGCGGACAAGTTCGCCAAAAGCCTGGCGGTCGCCGGATGCGGCCAGGCTGGCCAGCTCGACGTCATGCAGACTGGAAAGTCGGTGTCGTTCGGCCCGCGACATGGCTGTTCCCCGCCGCGCGCGATCAGGCCTTATCCCGACCGATGAAGGACATCAGGATGAAGGCGAGGCCGATGAAGCCCGGGAAGGCGGCGATGCCGAGGAAGATGTAGGTGGCGTCAGGCTCTTCAAAGCCGAGGGCGTAGCCAAAGGCCGCCAGGCCCACCGCGACCCCGACCCAGATAATGCCGGTCCGCAGGTCTCGCGCAGGCGAGGCCTTGGGCTTGATCTTCACGTCATGGGTCAGCGCCTGAATCAGCTCTGGCGGCAGTTGCTGGCCCTGTTCGTAGGCGGCCTGGATCGTCTTGTGGAGCGCAGCGCGTTCCTTGGCCTTGAGATAGCGGGGCACGACGACGATGGCGACGATCGCGCTGAACACGATCGCGGTTGTGAAGACGCTTGAGATAATGCCGGCGATGGCGACGTCCATGAGAGTTTTCCTATCTAGGCGCGGTCGGGCGCTTCTGACCCGTTCACACCATAAGAGGCGCGCGACGTCCCTGACAGATGCAAGCTGCGCCATGAAATCTTGGTCATGATTGGGGTCCGACAGGGGGCGGCGAGATGTCGGGCGGCGCCCCGCGATTGCCATGATCTGTGCGGTGAGGCTTGGCCCCCGCATAAAAAATCATCATCACCGGGGGCCTCAGGCGAATTGATCCGGGCCGATCAACCCCCGCGTTTACAGCGCCGGTTTTGTATGGTGCGCTCACCATTACTGATGGTTTTCAAAGATATTTGGTCGTTTTGATTGAATTTCCTGCGCAGAGGCCGGGTTGGCCGCAGGGGTTCGCAGGGTCGAGACGCCGTGGGGACCAGGCAGTTGATCTTGAGAGGCGGCGCTGGCGAAGTGCTTGGCGTCCAGGCCGCCGTGAACACAGTTGGGGGACGACCATATGGCTGCCAGCCGCACCAGATCCTTTACCGCGATCCTGCTCGCCACCGCGCTCTATCTGCCGGGCGCAGCCGCGCAGGCGGCCGCGCCGCCAGAGATGAAGGCCGCGGCCTCGGAGGGGGTGAAGAGCCGGGCCAAGCTCGCCCAGGAGATGGTCGACTCCATCTACAGCTTCGCCGAACCCGGCTTCCAGGAGTTCCGCACGTCGGAATATGTCACCAAGATCCTTGAAGAGAACGGATTCAAGATCGAACGCGGCGTGGCGGGCATCCCCACGGCCTGGACCGCCACCTGGGGCTCTGGCGGCCCGAAGATCGGCCTGGGCAGTGATATCGACGCCCTGCTCGCCCTCTCGCAAACCCCTGGATCTCCTGAGTTGAAGCCGCAGGTCCAGGGCGCGCCCGGGCATGGGGAGGGCCACAATTCGGGCATGCCGATGATGGTCGTCGCCGCCCTGGCCGCCAAGGACATCATGCAGGCCAACAACCTGCCCGGCACCCTGATGATCTGGCCCGGTGTGGCCGAGGAGCTGCTGGCGACGAAGGCCTTCTATGTGCGCGAGGGTCTGTTCGATGACGTTGACGTCAACATCTTCAGCCACGTCAGCCGCGACTTCTCCACCGGCTGGGGACCTGCTGGCAACAACGGCATGGTCTCGGTGGAGTACACCTTCCGCGGCAAGACCTCCCACGCCGCCGGGGCCCCCTGGGCCGGCCGCAGCGCCCTGGACGGCGTCGAGCTGATGAACACCGCCTGGAACATGCGGCGTGAACACCTGCCGGTCACCCAGCGGTCGCACTATGTGATCACCAATGGCGGCGGTCAGCCCAACATCGTGCCTGGGGAAGCCAGCGTCTGGTACTATTTCCGGGAGCAGAACTTCGAGACGATCCGCGGTCTGTATGAGATCGGCAACCGGATCTCCGAGGCCGCGGCCATGGCCACCGACACCCAGGTCGAACGTCGGGTTCTGGGCTATGCGGCGCCAAACTACGGCAACAAGCCCCTGGCCGAGGCCGCTTACGCCAACATCAAGGCGGTCGGCATGCCCCAGTGGAGCGAGGCCGACCAGGCCTTCGCCCGCGCGACCCAGGAAGCCAACCATCTGAAGGTCGAACCGCTGGCCACGGAAGTCGCCGAGCTGTCGACGCCGGACTCCCGCGGGATCTCCATGGGCGGCGGCTCTGACGACATTGGCGACATCATGTGGACGGTGCCGACCATCACCATCCGCTATCCCTCAAACATCCCCAACACCATTGGCCACCATGTGACGGCCGCCATCGCCATGGCCACGCCGATCGCCCACAAGGGCGTGGTGGTGGGCGCCGAGGCGTTGGCCATGACCATTCTGGATCTGGTGACCACGCCGAGCCTGGTCGCCGAGGCCAAGGATTACTTCCAGAACGTGCAGCTAAAGGACCAGAAGTACGATCCTGTGCTCGCCGACACTGACATGCCGGGTATTCATCTGAACGAGGACATCATGGCTCGCATGCGGCCCAAGATGGAGCCGCTCTATTACGACCCCAGCAAGTACGACACCTATCTGGAACAACTTGGGATCGCCTACCCCAATCTCCCGGCGAAGAAATAGTCCCAAGGCGGCGTCCCGCGTTATCCCCTTGGCGCGGGACGCCGAAACTACCGAAGACCAACCAGGCCTCGACAGACCAGCGGAATTTCAGCGGCCCTCGGTGCGATCCTGGAACACGATAGGCGGCGTCGAGCGCCGCGCCACTTCCCGGATCACAAAGCTGCTACGGATCCGGGACACATGGGGAAGCATCGACAGCTCCCGCCGATAGACCCGGTCATAGTCCTCGAAGGACTCCACATTCAGCATGATCAAGAAGTCTGTGTCTCCGGAGACAAATCCGCAGTACGACACAGATGGACACTTGACTACCTCGCGCTCGAACTCATTCAAGGCTCGCTCTGCCTGAGAACTCAGCTCGATCGCCACGAACACCACGACGCTGAATCCCAACATTGGCATGTTCAGATCAGCGGAATAGCTGAGTACCGCCTGGCGTTCTTCGAGAATTTTCCGACGACGAGCGACCGCGGTGCTGGACAGGTTTATTTTCTCGCCCAGCCAGACGTCAGACGCCCGCCCATCAATCGACAGCTCTCGGAGAATTTGGAAGTCGATAGCGTCCAAGCCAACGTGTTCGAATTTCGACATGCAATTCCTGCTTCACTGCGTAAATCGACAGCAGATGAACGATTTACGCATAAAATCCCTAGATATCCAGACGGATGATCAACAGTTCAAACTATTCTGTCTCTGCTGAGTTAGCGACCGGCGGTTGCAGAGGGTGTCGGCAACTTGGGTTGTTAGCAACTGACGCATTGGAACAAATATAACCGGGGGTAGTCTCCATGTGTGTCCGACTGATCAAAATAGCCCGTTCTTGCCGGCACGGCAGGGCGCGCCAAGCTGAAAGCGTTCCGAGCTGGCGCGGCAGCCCCTGAGCAGCCAGATCCACTCTGGCGCGACCTGACCGCCAGGGTCCAGAGCCCACAACCCCAGCCTGACCAGGGATCACCTCCCCGATCCGACGTCACGCCGGGCCCCGATCCGCACAACGAGATGAGGGGGCCGCCCGCGGTCCTCCCCTGCTGACGCACGCCTTTGGGGGGCGCGCGCGACGGCCGTTCACGCCCTGGGCGCGAGCGGCCCCACAGAAAAGTCGAGAATCGTCATGACCTATCCGTCTCTATCGATCACCACCTCCTCTCGCCGGCTTCGCCGCTACGCCTTGGCGACCGCCAGCGCCGCGGCCCTGATGGCCCAGGCCGTCCCGGCCCTGGCTCAGACGGCGTCCAGCGCTGAACTCGAAGAGGTCGTCGTGACCGGCTCGCGCATCGTGCGCGACGGCTATGATGCGCCAACGCCCGTCAACGTCCTCGGCTCGGCCGAAATTCTCGCCGAGGCGCCGGCCAATATCGCCGACTTCGTCAACACGCTGCCATCGGTGGCGGGATCTGTGACCGCCTCGAGCTCTTCAGGCTCCCTCAGCAACGGCCAGGCGGGGATCAGCGCGCTCAATCTGAGGGCGTTGGGGACCGGAAGGACCCTGGTGCTGTTCGACGGCCAGCGCTCGGTTGTGTCGGCCGCGACGGGACAGGTGGACACCAACACCTTCCCGCAGTCGCTGATTTCCCGGGTTGAGGTGGTGACCGGCGGCGCCTCGTCGGCCTATGGCTCCGACGCCGTGGGCGGTGTGGTGAACTTCATCCTCGATAAGGCCTATACCGGCCTGAAGATGACCGCCGAGTACGGCGAGACCACCTATGGCGACGGCGAAAACTGGAAGTACAACTTCACCGCCGGATCGCCCTTCGCCGATGGCAAGGGCCACATTCTCCTCAGCGCCGAGACGGTCAGCCAGGAGGGGATTCACGGCGTCAGTCGGGACTGGAACAAGACCGGCCACTTCGCGATCCGGAACCCGAACACAGCCGCGGGTCAGCCCTTCTATGTGGTGGCCGACAATGTGGGCATCTCGTCCTACACTCCGGGCGGCCTGATCACCGCAGGTCCCCTGCGGGGCACCTATTTCGGGGTCAATGGGACGGTCAATCAGCTGGCCTATGGCCAGGTCTCCGGCCAGTGGATGATCGGCGGCGACTGGGAGTACACCTCCAGCCTGAACGGCACCAACTCCCTGCTGCCCGACGAGGATCGCGACAGCTTCTTCGGTCGCGTCAGCTACGAGGTCGCCCCCAATATCAACGTCTTCGCCCAGGCGTCTTATGCCCGGTACGAGGGGCTCAGCTACTACATCCAGCCCACCAGCACCGGCATCACGATCCGGTCGGACAACGCCTATCTGCCGGCGTCGGTCCGCAACCAGATGACGACCCTGGGCCTGACCTCCTTCGTCATGGGGTCCGGCACCGCTGACTTCCCGTGGTCGGGCAGCAACAACATCCGCGAGACCTCTCGATACGTGGTCGGGGCCGACGGCGATTTCAGCCTCTTTGGTCGTGACTTCGGGTGGGACGCTTACTACCAGCACGGCGTGACGAAGACCCGGGAAGAGCTGACCCCGACGTGGAACAATACGCGCCTCACGCTCGCCACGGACGCTGTCGTACATCCCACCACGGGTCAGATCGTCTGCCGCTCCACCATCACCGCTCCGACCAACGGATGCGTGCCGTTGAACCGCTTCGGGGTCGGCGTCGCCAGCCAGGCGGCGATCGACTATGTCCTGGGTCAGCCCCTGCGCACGCAGGAGTTCGTGCAGGACGTGGCGGCGGTGAACTTCACGACCGACTTCACCGGCTGGGCCGGCCCAATCGACATCGCGTTCGGCGCCGAATGGCGCAATGAAACCCTCGACGGCGAGGTCGACGCCGAATCCCAATCCGGCTGGAAGTACGGCAACTACAAGGTCACCACCGGCGAATACGACGTGGTGGAGGGCTATATCGAGACCCTGATCCCGATCATCGAAGGTCTCGATTTCAACGGCGCGGCCCGTTACACGCGCTATAGCACCTCAGGCGGCGTCACCACCTGGAAGGCTGGTCTGACCTATTCGCCTATCCCGGACATCACATTGCGCGCGACGGCGTCGCGGGACATCCGGGCCGCCAATATGAGCGAGCTGTTCGACGCCGGCACGGCCCGAAGCAACGCCGTTTCGATCAACGGGGTCTCAACCGCCTTCGTCCAGAACCTGCAGGGCAATATCGACGTCCAGCCGGAGGTGGCCGATGGCCTTGGCCTGGGCGTGGTCTTCCAGCCGAGCTTCCTGCCGGGCTTCGCCGCCTCACTGGACTACTACGAGATCAAGGTCGAAGGGGTGATCGACTTCGTGACCGCCCAGCAAACCGCCGACTTCTGTCTGCTCAACAACGTCCAGCGCTACTGTAGCAATCTCCGCTACCAGAATGGGCAGCTCGCCTTCATTGACCTGTTCTACGAAAATCTGAACAGCCTGAGCGCCAAGGGCCTGGACATCGAAGCGTCCTACCGCACCTCGCTCGACGCCTTCATCCCCAATGCGGCTGGCGATCTGTCCCTGCGGGCCATGGCCACCCACTACATCGAGAACGTCACGGACAATGGCGTCACCGCCATCGATCTGGCGGGATCGAATGTGGGCGCCACGCCGGACTGGTCCTACCGGGTCACCGCCGCCTACGACCTTGAGCCGATCAGCCTGAACTTCACCGTCCGCGGGGTGAGCGACGGGGTCATCAGTAACGCCTACACCGAGTGCACCAGCGCCTGCCCGACCCTGGCGCCGCCCTACTACACGATCAACGACAACAACATTGAAGGCGCCATCTACTTCGACGCCTCGGCGACCTACGCCTTCGAGCTCGGCCAGAGCGGGGCCAGCGGCGAGGCCTATGTCTCCATCAAGAACCTGTTCAACACAGATCCGCCCCTGACCGCCAACCCGGCGGCCCTGGGCGCTGAAAACACCGTCGGCTACCTGCAGACCAACCGCAGCCTGTATGACGTGCTCGGCCGCACGTTCCGGGTCGGTCTGCGGCTGGCCTTCTAGAACGCCTGCCGCCGGAAGGCTTCGGGACACGCACGGCGCGTCGGTCGAAAGACCGGCGCGCCGTGTCTTTTTTCGCGACGCACGCCCAGGCGTGGCTGTAACCAGGGTTAGTCCGGCGACGAAGATCCGTCGGGCGGTCGTCCGCAGGGACGGCCGGGCCGACGGCCGTTCGTGGAGGACCCATGACTCACCTGAAACGCTACCTGCCCCTGCTGATCCTGGCGCTCGGGCTGATCCTGGTCTTCACGAGCGATCTGGGACGGTTCCTGAATCTCCAGGCCCTTCAGACGCACGAGGCCGCCCTGCGCGCCCTGGTGGCGGACAACCTGCCGTTGGCGCTGCTCGCCTTCATCGGGCTCTATGCTCTTTCAACAGCGCTGAGCGTGCCGGGCGCCGTCATCCTCACCCTGGCCGGCGGCTACCTGTTTGGCATCTGGGTTGGGGGCGCGGCCACAGTGGTGGGCGCCACAATCGGCGCCATCGCGGTCTTCTACGCCGTGCGCACATCGCTCGGCGCCACCCTCCGCGAGCGGGCGGAAGCCTCTGACGGTCGGCTGAAGGCGATCATCGACGGGGTCGCCGCCGGCGCCTTCGGCTACATCCTGACTCTCAGGCTCATCCCTCTGGCGCCCTTCTGGCTGGTCAATGTGGCCGCAGCCCTGGCCCATGCGCCCCTGGCGCCCTACGCGCTGGCCACCTTCATCGGCATCATGCCAGCCACCTTCATCTACAGCGGCATCGGCGCCGGCATCGGCGACCTGCTGGCCCGTGGCGAGGCGCCGGACCTCGGCGTGATCTTTCAGCCCAACATTCTCGGCCCGCTCGTGGCGCTCGGCCTGCTGTCGCTCGGGGTGACCCTCTATCAGCGCCGCCGCGCCAAGTCGGGAGCCTCCCTATGAGCGGCAAAGTGATCAAGGCGGATCTGGCCGTCATCGGCGCCGGCTCCGGTGGGCTTTCGGTGGCCGCTGGCGCCGCCCAGCTGGGGCTCAAGGTCGTGCTGTTCGAGAAGGGCGAGATGGGCGGCGACTGCCTCAACTATGGCTGCGTCCCGTCCAAGGCCCTGATCGCCGCCGCGTCGGCCGCCCACGAGGCTCGACACGCCAAGGGCCTGGGCATCCACGCCGCCGAGGTTGTGGTGGATTTCACCCAGGTCATGGCCCATGTGCACGCCGCCATCGCCGCCATCGCGCCTCACGACAGCCAGGACCGGTTCGAAGGCCTAGGCGTCACCGTGGTCCGCGAGCCCGCCCGCTTCCTGGACGCGCGCACGGTCGGCAGTGAGAGCCTCAGGGTTCGCGCGCGCAAGATCATCATCGCCACCGGCTCCAGCGCGGCGGTCCCACCGATCCCTGGCATCGACGCGGTCCCTTACCTCACCAACGAGTCCATCTTCGAGCTGACCGAGGCGCCGGCCCGCCTGATCGTCTTGGGCGGCGGTCCCATCGGGGTGGAGCTTGGACAGGCCTTCCGCCGCCTGGGCAGCGAGGTGGTCATCGTCGAGGCCGACAAAATCCTCGGACGAGAAGACCCCGCCGCCGCAGCCATCGTGATCGAACAGCTCCGCGCCGATGGTGTGGAGCTGATGGCGGGCCGCAAGGCCGTCCGCGTGGAGGCCGGCCCTACCCTGGTGGTTGCGGACGAGGCCGGTGAGACCCGCATCTCGGGCTCCCATCTGCTGGTGGCGGTGGGGCGCAAGCCGGCCCTGGACGACCTCGACCTGGCGGCGGCCGGGATCGAACGCAATCGCGATGGCGTCCTCACAGACAAGTCCCTGCGCAGCAGCAACCGCCGCGTCTATGCCGTGGGCGACGCCGCAGGCCGCGGCCAGTTCACCCACTTGGCCGGCGCCCATGCGGGCCTGGTGGTGCGCCGGGCCATCTTTGGCCTGCCCGTCAACGCCGATACCCTGGCGACGCCCAGGGTGACCTATGCCGATCCCGAGCTCGCCGCCGTCGGCCTCAGCGAGGCTGACGCCCGCAAGGCGCACGGGGACGACATTCGCGTCGAGGTGTTCGAGTTCGCCGGCAATGACCGGGCCATCGCCGAGGGCGACACCCGGGGCATGGGAAAGCTGATCACAACGGCCAAGGGCAAGGTTCTGGGCGTCACCCTGGTGGGTCGGCACGCCGGCGACCACATCGCGCTCTGGGCCCTGGTGCTGTCAGCCGGGCTGAAACTCAGCCAGATCACCGGCATGATCGCCCCCTATCCGACCCGGGGCGAGATCAGCAAACGGCTGGCGGGACAATGGTACACCCCGGCGCTGTTCTCCCCGCGCACCCGCAAGGTGGTCTCGATCCTCAAGCGTCTGGCCTGATCCTTCGGGCCTGGGCGACGAAGCCGAGGTCCAGGCGACGCTTGAGCCAAAGCGCCGTTCGGCCCCGCCACCACAGCCGGCCGCGAAGCGCGAGCCCGGTCCCGTCGCCGAGATCCATGACCGACAGCCAGCGACGCTGAGGTTGGTAGGCGCGCAGCCGCGCGCCCGTTGCCCGAGCGATGAGATTCGCCAGCAGGATCGGGGCGGCGCGAACACCGAAGACCCCCGCCGGCGGTCTGGCCCCGCCCTCGATCACCGCGCAGTCTCCTGTCGCGAAGACGGCGCTATC
Source organism: Caulobacteraceae bacterium (assembly GCA_027489335.1). GTDB lineage: Bacteria > Pseudomonadota > Alphaproteobacteria > Caulobacterales > Caulobacteraceae > Phenylobacterium. The sequence continues at coordinate 238,966 of JAIXZX010000010.1, forward strand.
GTCCCTGGCATGGAGTTGCGGCGTCACCCGAAGCCTGCCCGCGGCGTCGGTCGCAAGGCCCAGGCCCGCGATCAAGGGCGGCGCGACCAGCCCGCCGGCCAGGACCAGAATCTCGCAGGCCAGGCTGCGCCCGTCGGCGAGGCGGCACAGCCCCGGCTCACTGGCCGTCACCTCGCCCTCGATCACACAGACGCCTCGCGCGCCCAGATGACGTGTCAGACCGCTCAGCGCTGGGGAGGGCGCCCAGCCCGGCGGCCCGCGGCTGACCACCGTGATATCGGCATGTTGTCCATGGCGGGCGCAGAGGCCGGCCAGGGCGGCGGCGATCTCGAACCCGGTCTGACCGCCGCCGGCCACCACAATGGCCGGCGCCCGGCCCTTGGCGATCAGCACAGCCTCAAGGCGGGCTTTCAGGTCGAACAGCCGCGAAAGGGGTTTAACCGGCCAGACGTCCGGCATCCCGGCAAGGCCGCCAGGGTCACTCACCCTGGAGCCAACATTGAACGAGATGACATCGAACCCGCGGTCACCACCCCCTCCCAGCGCCAGGGTTCGCCTGTGCAGATCGACGCTCTCGACCAGGGTCGGCAGGTGGAGAACCCCATGGCTGGCGGCGAGGGCGGCGACATCGATCCGGGCGGCGGCCTCTGGGAAGGCGCCCGACAGGACCCCGGTCGCCAGCCCCGAATAGTGAAACTCTGGAGGCGCAATGAGCGTCACCTCCAGGCCGGCCGCCTGCAGGCGCTCCGCCCGGGCCAGAAGGTGCAGGTGGGCGTGGCCGGCGCCCACCAGGACCAGTCTCACAGGCTTGAAGCCCGCCGCGCTCAGTCGCTGAGGCGGGCCGACAGGGCCGTCATATAGGCTTCGATCCGCGCCGCGTTGGCCCCCAGGTCGGAGAGGCCGACCCGAGACGTCGAGCGCATGTCGATGGCCGCGCCGGCGTCGGCGGGCCGAACCCGGATGGCCACGTCATCCTTGAATCCGAACCAGAAGGTCTCGGCCGTGGCCTCGATCAGCCCGGTGGCGGCGTCAGCGGAGACGATCGTCCAGCCCTGCGCCCGGGCCTCGGCCTCGGCGGCGGCGAAGGCGTCGGCCGGAGCCGTCGCTGTCACCAGGGTCTCAAGTTCGGGATAGGCCTCCTGCCCGACCTGCCCCAGGCTCTTGCCGGCCAGCGGCGCGAACCGTGGTCCCTGATAGGCCGGAAGGCTGGTGAGCTGTGCGGAGAATTCCGCCACAGGGTTGGCGTCTTCCGCGGTCCGCACGGCCATCAAGGCCTCGGAATAGAGGGGCGGATCGGCCACATTGGTGGTCACATCGTGGATCGGGGGGATGTCGGCCGACTGCCCGCGCACATAGGCGAGGTAGCCAAACCCAAGGGCCGGGATCAACAGGGCGACCAGGGCCGCGCGCCACCCCGTACGGGGGGACCGGACCAGGGTGGCCACCAGGGCGACCAGCGCGATGACCAGGGCGCCGATCAGGAGGCGCGGCCCCCATTGGATGATGAGCACGCCGAGACCCAGCCGCCACGACCAGAGATCAAACTTGACCCCGAGCGCGGCGACCATGAACCAGACTGGCAACAGCAGGGACAGAACAAGCGCAATACGGGCGATCAGCAGCCGCATGGGGTGAGCCTTCCTCAGAAATCAGCAAGCGTGACCGTTTCACGATCCTGGGCGTCAGGATAGAGGGCCAGGCTTGAAACCAATCGGCGCCGGTGGCCGAATAGGCCTAGGGACGCCCTGTCGCCGCCACAGCAGCCCGCCTGCTCATCACGCAAGGACCAGATGACCCAGACGGCCCTGTCTCCCTTCGCCACCCATCGCGCCACGGCCAGCGCCCGACGGTTTGTGGACCCCCGCGTCACCGCCGACGGATCACCCCGCGCCCATGTGGGTCTCAGGGCCCTCGAGACGCTGTGGTTCAACACGGGCAGCCTCTGCAACATCGCCTGCCTGAACTGCTATATCGAAAGCTCGCCCACCAACGACGCCCTGGTCTATCTGACCGCCGGCGACGTGGCGGCCTATCTGGCCGAGATCGAGCGGCTCGCCCTGCCCACCCGCGAGATCGGATTCACCGGTGGCGAGCCCTTCATGAACCCCGACATTCTGGTCATGCTCGATCAGGCCCTGGCCAGCGGCCGTCAGGTGCTGGTCCTGACCAACGCCATGCGTCCGATGATGCGATGGGGCGAGCGCCTGGCCGCGCTCATCGCCAGGGCCGGGCCGCAGCTCACCTTCCGGGTCAGCCTCGACCATCATAGCCAGACGGCGCATGACGCCGAGCGCGGCGCCGGCGCCTGGGGCAAGGCCTGGGCGGGTCTGGCCTGGTTGAACGAGCAGCGGGCGAGGATCGCGATCGCCGGGCGACGCATCGCCGACGAGACCGAGGACGACGCCAGGGCGGCGTTCGCCACGCTCTTCGGCGCGAGAGGCCTGAAGGTGAACGCCGCCCACCCCGGAGAGCTCGTGCTCTTCCCTGAGATGGAGCCCGAGGCCGAGGTTCCAGAAATTACCGAGGCCTGCTGGGGAATCCTCAACCGGTCGCCCGACGAAATGATGTGCGCCACCAGCCGCATGGTTGTCCGCCGGCGTGGCGCGCCTGGCCCAGTGGTCGTCGCCTGCACCCTGACGCCCTACGATCCGCAGTTCGAGCTTTCGACGACCCTCGCCGGCGCGGCTGCTCCGGTCAGCCTGAACCACCCCTTCTGCGCGCAGTTCTGTGTCCTGGGCGGCGCCAGCTGCAGCGCATGAGCCAAGCCAGGTCCGCCCTGGCGGTGATCATTCCGACCTTGAACGCCGAGGTGGGGCTCGCGACAACCCTGACCGCCCTGCCGCCCGTCGCCCAGCGGATCGTTGTCGATGGCGGTTCAACCGACCGCACGGTCGAGGTCGCGCTAGCCGGAGGAGCCGAGGTTGTGCAAAGCCCGCCCGGACGCGGCGTTCAACTGGCCGCCGGGGCGGTGGCGGCGAAGGCGCCGTGGCTTCTGTTCCTCCATGCCGACACCCGGCTAGACCCCAGGGCCTGGGCCGCCCTGGAGGCGCACCTGTCAAATCCCGGCGGCGCGCAGATCGCCGCCGTCTTCGGCTTTCGGCTGGACGATCGAGCCTGGCAGGCCCGGCTGCTTGAATGGGGCGTCCGGCTTCGGGTCGCGCTTCTGGCCCTGCCATATGGCGACCAGGGGCTGTTGATCCACCGCGACCTCTATCAGGCGATCGGCGGCTACAGCGCCTTGCCACTGATGGAAGACATCGATCTGGTCCGCAGGCTGGGACGCCGGCGACTGCGCCTGCTGCAGGGCCAGGCCCTCACCTCGGCCGCCCGCTGGCGCAAGCGCGGCTGGGCGCGGCAGAGCCTGCTCAATCTGCGATGCCTCGCCCTCTATCTGACCGGGACGCCGCCAGCCAGGATCGCCCAGATCTATGGCCGCTGACCGGACCCGTCGACATCTGGTCATCTTCGCTCGCCAGCCCCGGTTTGGGGTCGGCAAGCGTCGGCTGGCCGCCGATGTGGGCGACCTCGCCGCCCTGAGGTTTGGCCGCTACGCCCTGGAGCGGCTATGGCGGGAGCTGGGCTCAGATCCCCGTTGGACCCTGTGGGTCGCCACCTCGCCCGATCGTCCGACCCGCTGGGTCCGCCGAGGTCGTCCCTTGCCTCAGGGTCCAGGAGATCTTGGGGCGAAGCTTCGGCGGGTGACACAAGCCCTGCCCCCTGGCCCTGTCGTGATCATCGGCGCCGACACGCCCGGTGTGACGCGCACGGACGTCGCCCGCGCCTTCGCCGCCCTTGGCCCGAGGGCGGCGGTCCTTGGGCCAGCCGCCGACGGCGGCTACTGGCTGATCGGGCTGCGTCGACGCCCGCGGGAGCCCCGGCCCTTCGATGGTGTTCGGTGGTCCAGCGACCAGACCCTCCAGGACACGATCCATGCCCTGGGCGAAACGCCCTACGCCCTGCTTCAGGTGCGCGAGGACGTGGATGATGGCGCAACCCTGCGGCGGGCGCTCACCCCACGGCGGCTGCGCTGAACTTGCGTGGGCAAATCCCCGCCAGCTTGGCGGCCAGCGCAGGATCCCACAGGCCAGGATCAGTGATTACCGCATAGTCCAGCCCCGTATCGATGGGGGATGGTTCACGGATCTCCGGCAGGCTTCGGGCCAGGGCGGCGATCATCTGTCGGGCGGTATCGGCGTTGCTTTGCAGCACCTCCAGGACGTTCGACACCTCCACATGGGCGGTGGCCTCGCGCCAGCAGTCATAGTCGGTGACCATGCAGACATTGGCGTAGGGCAGCTCCGCCTCGCGGGCCAGGCGCGCCTCGGGCATGGCGGTCATGCCGATCACCGAACAGCCCCAGGAGCGGTAGAGATGGCTCTCAGCCTTGGTGGAGAACTGCGGTCCCTCCATGGCGAGATAGGTTCCCCCTTCGACGGTGGGAGCGCCCGCCGCGCGGGCGGCGGCGGCGGCGGCGGCGGACAGGCGCGGACAGACCGGCTCAGCCATGGAGACGTGGGCGACGAGACCCTCCCCGAAGAAGGACGCCGGGCGTGACACCGTGCGATCAATGTACTGGTCCACCAGGACGAACGTCCCAGGCGGCAACTCCTCTCGCAGCGATCCTACCGCCGAAACCGACAGGATGTCGGTGCAGCCGGCCCGCTTGAGCACATCGATATTGGCGCGGGCGTTCAGGGCGCCAGGGGGAATGCGGTGGCCGCGACCGTGCCGGGGAAGAAAGACCAGACGCACATCATCCAGCTCGCCGGTGACCAGCTCATCGGAAGGCGCGCCCCAGGGCGATGCGATTGAAAGGGTCTGGCGATTGCGCAGGCCGTCAAGGTCGTACAGTCCAGAACCGCCGATGACGCCAATGGTCCACTGCTTCATCACGCTCGCGCCTTCCTGGTTGCCGCTCCCTTCGGCCTAGCCAAGACGCCGCGGGTTGTCGACGACCGAGCCGGACTGCGCGGGGCAATCGAAGACGATCCTCCGGAATTTTCGGAACGCTCTGCGCCCAAGCTTGTTCTCAATACTCAAGCCTGAGTTCTGACAGCAGGAGGGGTGTGTCCCGCATGGCCGGCCCGGAAGCCCTCGACCTAGCCTATTGCGGCCCCCCACCGGTACCTGCACAGCTCGCGACCACGTGGAACTTCGATCCCGTGCTGCTTGGCGTCCTTGGCGCCACGACGGCGGTCTATCTGTGGCGCAGCCAAGCGACAGCGCGCCAGCGGACGGCTTTCCTTAGCGCCCAGGCGGTGCTGCTCGTCGCCTTTGTCAGCCCGCTCTGCGCCCTCAGCGTGGCCCTGTTCTCGGCTCGGATCGCCCATCACATGCTCATGGTGGCGGTCGCCGCGCCCCTCCTTGCCTACGCCCTGCCCCGCGCCCTGCCGGGCCGCTGGCTGACGGCGGCGGCCCTCGGCCACATGGTGCTGCTGTGGCTCTGGCATGCGCCGCTCGCCTATGGCTGGGCGGTTGAGGGGGTCACCAGCTACTGGCTGATGGAGGTCACCCTGCTGGCCAGCGCCGTGGCCTTCTGGAGCGCCGCGCTCGCCCGCCGGGCTGCGGCCCCATCGGTGATCCTCGCCCTGATCCTCACCATGGCCCAGATGGGCCTGCTGGCGGCGCTGATCACCTTCGCCCAGCAGCCGTTGTTCGGCCCCCACCTCGCCACCACCCAGGCCTTCGGCCTCACCCCGCTGGAAGACCAGCAGTTGGCTGGCCTGATCATGTGGGCGCCTGGCGCCCTGCCCTATTTCGCCGCGGTGGTCTGGCTGGCCGCGCGCTGGCTGAAAGGCCTGGAAAACGATGAGGCGATGGCGTGGCGTGGCTGAAATTCCTGCACATCTCCGGCCTGCTGATCTGGTGCGCGGGACTGATCTACCTGCCTGGCCTGCTGCTGGCCCACCGGACGATGACCAATCGCGAGGACTTCATCCGGATCAGGAACGCCAGCCGGTTCAGCTACAACGCCATCACCTCCCCCGCCGCCTTCGTGGCGATCGGCGCGGGCACGGCCCTGCTGTTGCTGGCGCCTGGGGTTCTGCAAGGCTGGATGTTCGTGAAGCTGGCGCTCGTGGGCCTGCTGGTGATGGCCCACGTCCAGTACGGCTTTGTCCTGTCGGCCCTGTCGGAGCCAGGATCCCAGCCGCCCCGCCTGCGGCTGCTGGCGGTATGGAGTCTGGTTTTCGCCGTGATGACCGCCATCCTCTGGCTTGTCCTGGAGAAGCCCTTCCTCGGATCGAGCCGCCTGCCGTCATGGCTGCTGGAGCCCGGCGGGCTTCAGTCCTTGCTGACCTCGACGCCGATCTGATGCTCGAACACCAGCTTGCCCCCATGCCAACCGGCCAGGCCGACAAAGATCAGGCCCAGGACCGACAGGAACAGGCCCCAGGGCAGGATCGCGGCCTCCTGGTCGAAGAGCCTCAGGCCCCAGTTGGCGCCGATCACGCTGAGCAGCATCATCGCGGCCACGGCATGGCTCCAGGGCTCGGCGCTGCGCCGGATGCCCCGCACCAGCAGCAGCTCCGCCGTGCCGCTAAGGGCGGCGGCTCCGCCCATCACAAAGCCCCAGCCGCTGGTCCAAAGGCCCACGCGGGCGAAGAAGGGATCGGCGCTCCACCAGTAGAACAGATCAGCGCCGAGGGTTGCGCACACCAGGGCGATGGGGAAGGTCACCAGCATCACATGGATAGGGTGGCCGGCCACCTGGATGCTCGAAGCCACATTGCCGACGAACGGGTCTTCGGATCGATCCTGCGACACGGGAGCCTCCTGAAGCTGCGACATGGGAGCCCAACGCGGCTGAGCCGTATTGGGTCCGCGCTTATAGCGGCGCTTGTTGTCGGCGGCTGCGGCGGTCCGCTCTCAACCCTGGCCCCGGCGGGCGAAGCCGCCCAGACCATCGCCACCCTCTGGTGGGTGATGCTCGCCGGGTCGGTGATCATCTTCCTGGGCGTCGTCGGCGCCGCGCTGCTGCCGTTGATCCTGCGCCGATGGGGCGCTCCTGCGCCTCGGGCCATGCTGATTGGCGGCGGGCTGCTCTTTCCAGGAGTGGTTCTGCTGGCCCTGCTGGTCGCGGCGCTCATGGTCGGCGACCGTCTGAGCCCGCGGGGTGAACCTGGCGTTCTGCGGGTCGAAGCCCAGGCGCAGCAATGGGCCTGGACCTTCCGCTATCCCGATCTGCCCGGTCAGCCGACCACCGAGGGGGTTCTGCATGTCCCGGTGGGACGCCCCTTCGAGGTGCAGGTGAGCAGTCAGGACGTCATCCATAGCTTCTGGGCGCCCCGGCTGGGGGGCAAGATCGACGCCATTCCAGGCCAGGTGAATGTCATCCGCCTCCAGGCTGACGCCCCGGGAATCTATCGCGGCCAGTGCGCGGAGTTCTGTGGAAACGCGCACGCCATGATGGACTTCACCGTCGAAGCCCATAGTCCCGCCGACTATGCCGCCTGGCGAACCGCACAGGGGGCCGCCCGATGACCGACCAGACCCCGGGCGCGCCGGCGCCGCTCTCCGCCATCGGCCGCCACAAGGCTCTGGAGCGCCTTTGGGGAACGCCGCCTGGCTGGGGCGCCCTGTCAGCGGTGAACCACTCCACGGTCGGCCTGCGCTTCATCATCACGTCGTTCGTCTTTTTCCTGATCGGCGGCGTGCTGGCCATGCTGATCCGGGCGCAGCTGGCGGGACCGGAGACCGACTTCCTGGACGCGGCCGCCTACGCCCAGGTCTTCACCATGCATGGCACGGTGATGATGTTCTTGTTCGCCATTCCCGCCATCGAGGGTCTGGCCCTCTACATGTTGCCCAAGCTGCTGGGCGCCCGGGACCTCGCCTTTCCCCGGCTCAGCGCCTTTGGCTACTGGTGCTACCTGTTCGGCGGCTCGATCCTGATCCTGGCCATGCTGGGCGGGGTGGCGCCTGACAGCGGCTGGTTCATGTACACGCCCCTGTCGTCCAAGCCCTATTCGCCGGGGATCAATTCCGACGTCTGGCTGATCGGCGTCACCTTCGTGGAGGTTTCGGCCGTCTGCGCGGCGGTGGAGTTCATGACCACCGTGCTGAAGATCCGCACCGGCGGCATGGCCCTGCATCGCATGCCGATCATGGTCTGGTACCTGTGGGTCACCGCCGCCATGATGCTGTTCGGCTTCCCGCCCTTGATCCTGGGCAGCGTGCTTCTGGAGCTGGAGCGCGCCTTCGACTGGCCCTTCTTCGATCCCACCCGGGGGGGCAGCCCGCTCCTGTGGCAGCACCTCTTCTGGCTGTTCGGCCACCCTGAGGTCTACATCATCTTCCTGCCAGGCGCCGGGATCATCTCCACCATCCTGCCGGTCTTCACCGGCCAGAAGCTGGTGGGCTACGCCTGGATCATCGTCGCCCTGATTGCGCTCGGCTTCATCAGCTTCGGCATCTGGGCCCACCACATGTTCGCCACAGGCATCCCGCACCTGTCGCTGGCCTTCTTCTCGGCGGCTAGCACCCTGGTGGTGATCCCCACGGCGGTGCAGATCTTCGCCTGGCTGGCCACCCTGCTCAGCGGGCGGCCGCGCATCACGCTCTCGATGCTGTATTTCTACGGCTTCCTGTCGACCTTCGTCATCGGCGGCCTGACCGGCGTCATGGTCGCCGTCGTGCCCTTCGACTGGCAGGCCCACGACACCCACTTCATCGTCGCCCACCTGCACTATGTCCTGATGGGGGGCTTCGTCTTTCCGGTGCTGGCCGGGATCTACTACTGGCTGCCCCACTTCACCGGTCGCAAGCACCTGGAGGGCCTGGGCCGCACAGCCTTCGCCCTGATCATGATCGGCTTCAACGCCGCCTTCCTGCCCATGCATCTGACGGGCCTCTGGGGCATGCCCCGGCGGGTCTTCACCTATGGCGGAGAGATGGGCTGGGACCTGTTGAACCTGATCAGCTCTGTGTCGGGCTTCATCCTGGCCATCGGGTTTGCGCTGGTGGTCGTCGATGTCGTGCAGGTGGCGCGGTTCGGCCGCCGTTCCAGGCGAAACCCCTGGGGCGCCAGCACCCTGGAATGGGGCATGCCCACGCCGCCGCCCGCCTACAATATCGGCTCCCAGCCCCATGTGACGAGCCGCGACCCGCTGGAGGATGATCCAGGCCTGCCTGCCGCCCTGGCCCGAGGCGACGGTTACCTCGGCCAACCGCGCAACGGCTGGCGCGAGACCCTGAGCGTCCACATGCTGAGCGGCGAGCCCGATCAGGTCATCCTGCTGCCGGGCCCGACCCTGATCCCGCTTTGGACGGCGCTGGCCACTGGCATGTTCTTCGTCAGCTTCCTGTTCAAGCTCTATCCCCTCTCGGCCATCGCCTTCGTCCTGATCGTGATCTGCGGCTGGCGGTGGATGTGGGCGTCCGGGCTGCGGGAGGACGCCGCCCCGGTGGACATCGGCCGAGGTCAGACCGCGCCCCTGCACGCCATGACCGCCGATCCCCCCACCCTGTGGGGCATGGTCTTCACCCTGATGGCCAACGGGGTGTTCTTCGGCGCCCTCATCTTCGGTTACCTCTTCCTTTGGGTGGTGGCCCCCGCCTGGCCGCCCCCGGCCCTGCTCGCCCGTGAGCCCGTGACGCCGCTACTTGTCCTGGCCGGACTCGCCACAGGTCTGGCGGCCGTCTGGCGAGGCGCCCGGGCGAACGGCGAGAGCCGCACCGCAGACAGCCAGACCTGGCTGCTGGTCTCAGCGGCGGCCGGCGCGGTGATCGCCGGCGGCGCCCTGGCCGTGCCAATCTTCACAGCCCCGGCTCCGAACAGCCACGCCTACGCCGCAGCGGTGACCTTCATCAGCGGCTATCTGGCCTTCCATGGGCTGATCGCCGCCATCCTCAGCGCCTATGCCTGGGCGCGCTCCCGAGACGGCTGGATCTCCCCGCAACGGGCGGTGGAGTTCTCAGCCCTGCGCCTCTGGTGGCTCTATCTGGGGGCTACCGGCCTGATCAGCCTCGCCCTCCTGCACGGCCCGGCGTGGATGTCATGAAAGCCCCTTGGCGTGATTTCTGGCGGCTGGTGCTTCTCATCGCCGCCTTCCTGATCTGGAGCCTCGCCTTCATCGCCCTTTACGGGGTGCATGGCGCCGCCTGCGCAGCGGGCTGGGCCAACGCCGATGATCCCTGGCCCCTGCGGCTGACCCTGATCGGGGTCTGGGCGGCGTTGACGCTGGCCGCAGCGGCCTTCGCCCTCTGGACATGGCGACGGCCGGCGAAGGATGGGTTCCTGCGGCGATCCACAATGGCCATCGCGGTCATCGGCGCCTTGTCCACCGCCTGGCTGGGGGCGCCGCTCTTTCTCGTTCGCGTCTGCGCCTGAGGCCGGGGCGCCTGACGCCTGTCTTTGCGACGACTTGTCTTGCCCTCCCATATCTGTCTTCGTGAAGGCGGGTGGGGGCCTGACAGATGCGCGAAAGCTTTCTGAAGAAGTATTACCTGAAAGACGAAAAGCTCGCGCAGCGCGCTAAGCTTGAGTTTTATCGGGCGCTGTCCACCAACCGAATGGTGGCCTTCGTCGGCTCAATGGCCACCGAGGCGTTCGGATATGGCGACTGGGACCGCCTGGCGGCGAGCTTCGCCAAGGAGGCTCTCGGGGCAGTCCAACAGGCCCAGGCTGATCTGAAGAAGAAGCAGGCAGACCCCCGGACCCATGCCCTCGGCGATCAGATCGCTGATATCAAAAAGCAAGTCGAGTCGTTCCACGCCCGCTCCACCAACAATCAATGGCCGGTGCAGGTGGGCCTTAGTCTGGTACAGGAATTAGTCGCCCGGCTTCCGGATACCCGGCCGAAAGGGACCTATGATTGGTCGCTGGACAATCCTCAGAACCTCACCCAGGCGATGCGCGCCAATTTCGCCGCGCGGTTTCGCGAACCTCGGTCGGATTGGGGCGTCGGGGAAAGCGCCCTTGAGGACACCAATGCTCTACGCCGGTTGTGGGTGGACCTGGGGATCCGGCGCTTCATCACCACGAACTATGACTTTGAGATCGAACGTCTGACCATGGCGCCGGACTGCGCCTGGCCGGACTCCCCGTTTGACGACCTCCGGGCCATGCGCGGCTCCGCCAATGAGAACTTCTCATGGGACCTGGGCAGCGGTCGCATCCGCAGGGTCTTCGCCGATGGCTGGGCCGTGGAGAGCGACCTGCTCAACCGGGAACGCATTGACCTGATGATTGAGTTCGCCATCGGTGCGGACGATGTGGACGGGCATATTCTGCACGTCCATGGCCGGGCCTGCGACTGGCGCTCGATGATCGTAACCCACCGGGACTATGACCGCCTCTACCGCCGCAACGACCTCAATCGCGCGCCGTTCGAATTCGCCAAGCGGCTGATGATGGGGGGCAACCCCATCCTGTTCGTCGGTCTGGGGATGAAGGAGGAGGACCTCAACCGCGACCTGCGGGAGTTCATCAGCAACAATCCCTACCAGCGGGTGGCGCCGACCTTTCTTCTCTGGTCATCGTCGGACGACACCGAGCGTCAGGCGGCCATGCGGGTCAAGTTCCTGAGCGAACTTGGGGTTCTGACGATTTTTGACGGGGACCTCGGTGAAGGCGCCGACCTTTTGCCGACGACAGCCCCTAAGCCAACGCCCGACAAAGTCTCGCTCTACCAAATCGACACGGAGAAAGCCTATGCCAAGGTTGACACCGCCAAGGCGCCGGAACTGAAGCGCCTGACGCAGTCCGTCTCGAGCCTGGCCGCCGGGCTCGCCGAAAAGGCGGACCCGATCATCAATCCCGCCCTCCGCCACAACCAGATCGGTGACGCCTGGCGCACGATGGAAGGCCGGATCGAAGCCGCTGCGGCCGCCGGCCAACCCGTCGTGCTCTGGGACGTGGTTCGCAAGGAGAGCCCGCCGCCCGACACTCCTCCTCCCCCTGCCCCACATTGGTTTTCAGAGATCAAGACGTCACAGGTCCTGTGTGTGATCGGCGCCCAGGGGGCCGGCAAGGGCAGCGCCGCCCGCGCCCTGACCGAAGCGAGCGCGGCAGAGCTCGGCCTCCGCTCGCCAGCCCATTGCATGATGATCAATGGCTGCTTTTCGTTCGACACCGACACGGTGCTGGACGGTATAGCGCGCTTCCTGAGCAAGACGTTCGCAACGCCCTATGTCGATCACCAAGATCACAAGCGTCCGCTCCAGTCCCGATCCAGCTTCTTGGAGCAGCTCGACCTCGGTAGGCCCGCCCCGGACGGCGTCACCGCCCTGATCGTGATCAACGGCATGGAGCGGTTCATTGACACCGGGGGCGAACCGCTCAGCGCAGAGCTGGATGAACTGCTGGCCCAGGCGCGTCAGAGTTATGACAGGGCCGGCGAACAGGACCAGCCCAAGGTGCGCTGGGTCATTTTCGGCACCGAACGGGTCCGTCGCTACATGGGCGCCCTCGGGGCCAAGGTCTGCGACTTCCAGCACGTCCCCCCCTCGACCACCGGTGGTTCCAAGATTCCGGGCAAATACCTGAAGGCGGTGTGGGCCGGGGTGGAGGAAATGGACGTCACCATGCCCGCCGCCCTGAGGCAGGAAGTCGAGCGCTATGAGGCCAACCGAAGCGGGAGGATCAGTGGCGATTCCATCGAGATGCGCGCCGCCCTCTTCGGGGAGCTGTTCCACGACCACATCTTCAGGGCGCTGCTGGCCAGGACCTGCCCTGACCCCGACCCAGCCCTGGGGCGGGAGATCCTCAAAGCCCTGGCCTTCATCGGCATTCCGATTGAATTCGACGTGCTGGACCTGATGCCGGCCCTCCACGGGAAGCCGCGGCTGCAAGAACACCTGGACGCACTACGGGCGGCGCAGCTGGTTCTGACCCTCGAGTCCTACCGGCCCCCACCGGACCCCTCCCGGGAGGAGACGAGTCCTCTCAACCCACGCTACGCCCTGCACCGGTCCCTGCTGACGGAACTCCGCTATCGCTATGGCATCCCGCTCAGCGAGGCCAAGCTCTCCACCGCCTTCAACATGTCCCTCTATGTGGCCCAGCCTATCGACGGCGACATCCCTGACACAGACATACATGACGATCTGGGGGACGCGATCGACCAGCTCGTCGGCTCCTACCGCCTGCCAGACTCCGGGCCAAAGACGGTCAAGGATCGCGCGGAGGCGCTGGGCGTCCCCGAGACCGCCTATCAGGGCATCTTTCGGGGGGTCGCCATCGCCTGCGGCGCGAGTGATCAGAAGGATGGTTGGAAGGACATGGAGCGCCTGTGTGGTCCCCGCCACGCCCAGGCCCTGCGCACCGCCCTGGCGCTGGTGCGAAGCTACTACACCACGACTGGCCTATTGACCCTCGACACCGGCGCCCGACTGCTCCGGGAAGGCCATGACGGGGTTCTGCTGGAACACGCCGAACGGCTGGACGACCTGATCGACGCCTATGGCAAGGTCTGCCTCGCCCGTAAGGCGTTTCAGAAGATTCTGGCGCGCCGAAAGCTCAGATTCAAGGTTCCGGACGCCAGCCATCTCTCGAACATTGAGCCCTTCTATGCCGACGAACTGGTCTGGCTTCACAACGAGTTGGGAGTGGTCCGGCTGGCCATGGGCGACCTCTATGAGGCGCGGCGCTCCTTCGATCAGGCGCTTCTGATCAATCGCCAGTGGGTCGAGCGGGACGAGCGAAGCCACAATTGGCGACGTATTCGCCTAAACCAGATCACCGTGGATGTGGAGATGGGCCAGATCGGCCTCGCCAAGCGCAAGTGTGAGGAAATCATCCAGGTCAGCAAGGCCGGCGTTCACCTCAGGGAGGATCGACTTGCGGTCGCCCTGGCCACGGGGTTGCGCGGCTGGTGTCTGCACCTGCGCGGCCAGGCTGACCGCGCCATCGCAGACTATGCTCCAGCCTGCGAGGCCCTGTCGCAGCTGGGGGAAATCCGGGCTCAGGCCTATGTGGAACGGCTCTACGCCAACGCTCTTGGAATGCTGAACCGCCCTGATGAACGGCGGTCGCGCCTCGAAACCGCCCTCGACCTCGCCCAGTCGGCGGTCCAGATGGACATCGTCCACAGGCTGCAGGTGACGCTCGCCGAGTCCTATCTGTTCGGATCCGACACCTCATCGGTCCAATTGCGCCAGCGGGCCCACCGCCACCTGGATGACGCCCTCACCTACGCTCTGCACACTCAGGTTCACCGGGTGCGCTGCGAGGCCTCCACCGTCACCGCCCAGCCCCGCCTGGGGATGGCCGATTTCGACGGCGCCCTTCGCTACGCCACCGACGCCCTGATGGTCGCCACCCGCTATGGCATGGAGCTGCGCAAGGTCTCGCTCCGCGCCCTGATCGCCAAGATCATGGCGCAGCGGGGACATCCGGTGACGGCCGAGCACCTGGCGCGGTCCTGCATCAAGGCCGCCACCCGTCAGCGCTATCAGACGGCGATCGACGAGGCCTCCCGGGTCATCGCCGACATCCCGCAGATGTCGGCGGCCATCATGTCGTCGGATCGCTCCGGCCAACGGACCTTCTAGCGGCCACGGCCGCCCGGCCCTATTCCCACTCGATTGTTCGGGTATGCACAACCCCTTTGATTCTGCAGGACAAAAAATCTTCTCATGCGAAAATACCGTCACGCCAGCCAGCAAAAAGTTATGCTTCTGAGATTCGTATAATAATTAGGCGTTGTTCCTAGAATGGATCTTTCGAGATGTATCGTCTCCAATCGGACGGAAAACGTAATCCCTTGCACCGAGTTGCGCATACGGGGTTTCATTTCAAAACACCGTCAATGCTGAAAACGTAGGCTGATTGCTGATATTCAAGGTGGCCTGCGCGTGTGACCTGCTCCCGGAAAACTGGACCAGTTTTCCGGGAGCAGGTCACGACAAGGGATTACGCCGTCGATGAGCCGCAAGGGCGACTGCTGGGACAACGCCCCAATGGAGAGCTTCTTCCCCACCCTCAAGACCGAACGGGTCCATCATCGGGTCTATGCCACGCGCAACCAGCCCCGCCGGGATCTGTTCCACTACATCGAGGGCTTCTAACAATCCCCGTCGCCTGCACTCAGCCCTGGGCTACATCAGCCCCAGCCGCCGCCGAGCGCAGAGCCGCCTAACCCCGTCCACTACTTCGGCGGAAGATCAGTCCACCAAAACGGGGGAGGATCACCTCACCGTTCGCTTGATCACCATCATCGCGAGTGAACTCAAATGCATAATCCTCTGCCTTCTAATCTCGAAGGCGTCTGATGGCGAAAGTCAGGCCCGCAACGCCCGCCACAATCATGAGAGCGCTCAGCCCGCCGATCATGTAGCTAGTCAAAAACTGATCCTCCACATGGGCCGCCAGAGATAACCCGTGAGGGGCCCACCGGTTCGAGCCCAGGGTCTTGCGCCCCCAGGGCCGACCAAGCATCGAGGCTCTATGTCACCCTTGACCCTTTCGCCCAACGACTATCGTCGTCTCGCTAAGGTGATCCACACCTTAGCCCCTACAGCCGCGCGGCCGGTCTTGGTGCGGCTGGGTCTGCTCCGGGGCGCGGCTTCCGACGAGGCGAACGAGGGCTCGGCATATGAGGCCTTCGTTGCGGCACTTGAGGCCCTAGGCCCTACATTCGTGAAGCTAGGCCAGATCATGGCGACACGGTCCGACCTGCTTCCGCCAGAGCTAACCGAGCGGCTCGGCCGGCTTCACGACGACGGGGCTCCAGTGCCCTTCGACCATTTGCGCGAACAGCTGACGATCGATCTGGGCGCGCCGCCGGAAGAGCTTTTCGCCGAATTTTCGACGACGCCAATTGCGGCTGCGTCCATTGCCCAGG
>JAIXZX010000008.1 GCA_027489335.1 Caulobacteraceae bacterium
CGGCCGCACCGTCGGCGCCGGCGTCGTGGCCAAGATCGTCGAATAGTCCAAGGCTTCACAGCCTGACCTAAGGCCAAGGCCGCCAGGGGAAACCCAGGCGGCCTTTTCCTTTGGGGGACTCCCTGGCTTGATGGGGGCGGTGCGTTATCGGCCTAGGGGCTCGAAGCGTGGGTAGTCAGGGGCGGGGGCCATGGGACATCGGAAGACCTTCATCGGCGCGGCGGCGTTCATCCTCGTCCTCGGCTTCGCCAGCTCATCCGCCGCGGCGCCAGATCTGGCCGCCATGAGCGCGGGCGAGCGCATCGCCTTCACCAAGGCCATGCCCAAGGGCGGCGAGCTGCACAATCACATCTCCGGCGCCGTGTTTCCCGAGACCCTCCTGGCCTGGGCGGTCGAGGACGGGCGCTGCGTGGATGTCCCGAAGCTCGCCCTGGCGCCGCCGCCCTGCGATCGCCCTGGCCTTCGCCCCGCGGCTGAGGCGATCGTGAATGGCGAGCTCTATTCCGATCTCCTCGACAGTTTCAGCACGCGGCAGCCGGGCTTCCTCGATCGTTCAGGCCATGACCAGTTCTTCGGGGTGTTCGACCGGATCGGCGGGCTGGGACCTGGCCGGGTGGGCGACATGCTGGCTGTGGTCATGGATGACCTGGCCCACCAGAACACCTTCTACCTCGAGGCGATGATCACCCCTCAGGGCGGTCCAGCAGCCGCGCTCGGCCTGAAGGTCGGGCACAAGGATGATCTGGCGCAGATGAAGGCGGAGATCGACGCCGCGGGTCTTCCAGACCTCGTGCGCGCCGCTATCACGGCCACCGACGTCATGGAGGCCCGCGCCCGCCAGGTGCTCGCCTGTGACACGCCAGCGCGCCGGCCCGGGTGCCAGGTCACCGTCCGCTACCTTGTGCAGACCATCCGTGTCCTGCCGCGGGAGGCCACCTTCGCCCAGTTGCAGCTCGGCGTGGCCCTGGTCCAGGCCGATCCCCGCTGGGTTGGCCTGCAGATGGTGGCCCCGGAAGATCACCCGACGGCCCTGGCCAATTACAGCCGGCATATGGAGATGGTGGGGTTCCTCACCGGCCGCGGTCAGCTGGCGCCGGTGGCCCTGCACGCCGGCGAGCTCACCTTCGACTATGCGCCCCCTGAGCACCTGCGCGACCATATCGCCCAGGCGGTGCGCACCGCCGGCGCCCGGCGCATCGGCCATGGAGTGGACCTGCCTCACGAGATGGATGCGGAGACCCTTGTGGCCGAGATGGCCCAGGATGGCGTCCTGGTGGAGGTCAATCTCACCTCCAATGCGGTCATCCTGGAGCTCGGTCCCGATGAGCACCCCTATGCCTGGCTGCGCGACCGCGGCGTACCGGTGAGCCTGTCCACCGACGACGCGGGTCTGCTGCGGATCGACCTGTCCCATGAGTATGAGCGGGCCCACGCCTATGGCGCGACCTATGAGGATCTCAAGCGCTCGGCCCGCAACGCTCTGGCCTTCTCGTTCCTGAGCGGGGAGGGGCTCTGGGCCGATCCAGGCCTATACGTTCGGCCGGCGCAGGTCTGTCGCGGCCAGATTGGCGCAGCCGCGCCCCGGGGCGCCTGTGCGACCCTGGTGGAGGCCAGCGACAAGGCCCGGGAGCAGTGGCGCCATGAAGCCCTGCTGGCGGCCTTCGAGAAGAGCGCCGCCGCCCGGCCAAGATGACCATCAGGTCATGACCTCGAATTAAGCTGCCCCCTCGTCGCTCCGCCGCTAGCTTCGCGACAGATCAATCAAGGGAGCGGCGCATGGCCCGTTCATTTCTCGTCCTCAGCCTCGCCGCCGCCAGCCTGTCCCTGGCCGGCGCCGCCCAGGCCGCCTCAGTGGAAATCCGGGACGCGGTCGCCCGGGTTGTGGTCGCCCCGGAGGCTCGTAGTGATGTCCGCGTGGAATTCCTGACCACCAACGCCAGCCTGCCTCTGATCGTGCGAACGGTGGGGGATAAGGTGATCATTGATGGCGATCTCGACCGGGGCATCCGCGCCTGCAGCAGCCGTGGCGGGCGGCCGTCGGTCACCGTGGCCGGCCTCGGCGAGGTGGCCTATGCGGAGATGCCCCAGGTGGTGATCCGCACCCCGCGGGACGTGAACATCCAGCTGGGCGGCGCCGTGTTCGGGGCGGTCGGTCGCAGCCATAGCCTGAAGATCTCCAACGCCGGGTGTGGCGACTGGACCATCGCCAATGTCGCGGGGGCGCTTGAGGCCTCCCAGGCCGGCTCCGGCGACATGCGGATGGGAGCGGCGGGTTCGGCGGTCCTGCGGGTGGCGGGCTCCGGAGACATGGCCCTGCGTCAGGTCAGCGGGCCCCTGGAGGCCGACGTGGCGGGCTCGGGGGACATCAAGGTGGCGACCCTTAATGGACCCCGCCTGCAGGCCCGGGTGGCCGGCTCGGGGGACGTGGAGGTCGGCGCCGGCCGCGTCGAGACCATGTCGGCGACCGTCGCCGGCTCCGGGGATGTCCGCTTTGACGGCGAAGCCGGCGCGCTCAAGGCTTCCATCGTCGGCTCTGGCGATGTTCGCGTCCGCCGGGTCCGCGGCGCGGTCGACCGTTCGGTCATCGGATCGGGCGAAGTTCGCGTCGGACAGGGCTCTTAAGGGGAGGGGACGCCTCGCAGGCCTTGACGCAGGCGAGTCGCCTCTGTACTACCGCGCTTCCTGTTGGACCGGCTGTGCGGCTTCTGTCGCAGACGCGGTCCGCAGAACGACCCGGGATCGCCCGTTATCACGGCGATCTTGGGGGTAGCCTTCGCGGCGACGCGAGGGCCGAATTCGTTTTTGCGGGCTACGCGTACGGCGCCTTTCACTTTGGAGGCTCCGGAGTTGGTCTTTGAAATGGTCAAAGTCACGCGGGCGGACCGCCGTCTGTAGGGAAAATTAAGAGCGATATGGATCGTCAGAACATCCGCATCCGGCTCAAGGCCTTCGATCACCGCGTGCTGGATCATTCCACTCGCGAGATCGTAAACACGGCTAAGCGCACCGGCGCCACCGTCAGGGGTCCCATCCCCCTGCCGACCCTCATCGAGAAATTCACCGTCAACCGCTCGCCGCACATCGACAAGAAGTCGCGCGAGCAGTTTGAAATCCGCACGCACAAGCGCGTGCTCGACATCGTCGACCCCACCCCGCAGACCGTGGACGCGCTCATGAAGCTCGACCTGTCCGCTGGCGTGGACGTCGAGATCAAGCTCTAAGGGGACCAAGCCGATGCGTACCGGCGTGATCGCCAAAAAGCTGGGCATGGCGCGCTTCTTCGATGAAAGCGGCGTCCATGTTCCCGTCACCGTCCTCAGCCTCGAAGGCTGCCAGGTCGTGGCGCAGCGCACCCAGGAGAAGGACGGCTACGTCGCCCTCCAACTCGGCGCTGGCTTCAAGAAGCCCAAGAACACCACCAAGGCCCTGCGCGGTCACTTCGCCAAGGGCGAGGTCGAACCCAAGCGCACGCTTGGCGAATTCCGCGTGTCCGAAGACAACCTGGTCGAAATTGGCGCCGAACTGAGCGCCGAGCACTACGTGCCCGGCCAGAAGGTCGACGTGACCGGCGTGACCATCGGTAAGGGTTTCGCCGGCGCCATGAAGCGCTGGAACTTCGGCGGCATGCGCGCCACCCACGGCGTGTCTGTCTCCCACCGGGCCCACGGCTCGACGGGTCAGCGCCAGGATCCGGGTAAGACCTTCAAGGGCAAGAAGATGGCCGGCCACTACGGGGTCGAGACCGTCACCACCCTGAACCTGACGGTCTGGCGGGTGGACGCCGAGCGCAACCTCATCCTGGTCAAGGGCGCTGTCCCCGGCTCGGAAGGCTCCTATGTCAAGATCCGCGACGCGGTGAAGTCGGCCCTTCCGGCTGACGCGCCGAAGCCGGCTGGCGTCCGCAAGTCCGGCGCCCAGGCGTCCGCGCCTGCGGCCGAAGAAGCCCCGGCTCAAGAGCCGGCTGCGGAGGGGCAGGAATAATGAAGCTCGACGTCATCACCCTCGACGGCGGCAAGGGCGGCTCCATTGAGCTCTCCGACGCCATCTTCGGCATCGAAGAAATCCGCGGCGACATTCTTCAGCGTTGCGTGACCTGGCAGCTCGCCAAGCGTCGCGCTGGCACGCACAAGATCCAGGTGCGCAACGAAGTCTCGCGCACCGGCAAGAAGATGTACAAGCAGAAGGGCACCGGCGGCGCCCGTCACGGCTCGCGCCGGGCGGCTCAGTTCGTCGGCGGCGCCAAGGCCCACGGTCCCGTGGTCCGAAGCCACGCCTTCGACCTGCCCAAGAAGATCCGCGCCATGGCGCTCCGTCACGCCCTGTCCTCCAAGGCCAAGGCCGGCGCCCTCGTGGTGCTGGACTCCGCGGCCATCCCGGAGGCCAAGACCGCGGCGCTGCGCGCCAACTTCGCCAAGCTCGGCTGGACCAATGCTCTGGTCATCGCCGGTCCCGAAGTTGACGGCAACTTCCGCCTGGCCGCGCGCAACATCCCCAATGTGGACGTCCTGCCGAACGCCGGCCTGAACGTCTATGACGTGCTGCGTCGCCACACCCTTGTCCTCACCAAGGACGCGGTGGAAGCGATCAATGCGCGGTTCTCTGAGAAGGAAGCTGCGTGATGGCTGAGCCGACCGCCCGCCACTACGACACCATCCTCGCGCCGGTGATCACCGAAAAGGCGACCCTGCTCTCGGAGCAGAACAAGGTCGTCTTCCGGGTCGCCGCCGACGCGTCCAAGGATGAGATCGCCGCCGCTGTCGAAACGCTGTTCAAGGTCAATGTGACCAAGGTCAACACCCTTAACGTCAAGGGCAAGACCAAGCGTTTCCGCGGCATCACCGGTCGTCGTTCCGACGTCAAGAAAGCCATCGTGACGCTGGCCGAAGGCCAGTCGATCGACATCACCACGGGGCTCTGATCCGATGGCCTTGAAGCAATTCAATCCGACTTCGCCCGGCCGTCGCGGCCTGGTGCTGGTCGACAAGTCCGAGCTCCACAAGGGCCGGCCTGAGAAGTCCCTCGTCGAGGGTCTGACCAAGTCCGGCGGGCGTGGCGGCGGTGGCCGTATCGCTGTCCGCTTCCGCGGCGGCGGCGCCAAGCGCCTGTACCGTAAGGTCGACTTCAAACGTCGCAAGTTCGACGTGGTCGGCGTTGTGGAGCGTCTGGAATACGACCCCAACCGCACCGCCTTCATCGCCCTGGTGAAGTATGCCGACGGCGAGCTGGCCTATATCCTGGCCCCGCAGCGCCTGAAGGCCGGCGACGAGGTGATCGCCTCCGAAAAGGCTGACGTGAAGCCGGGCAACGCCATGCCCCTGCGCGGCATGCCCATCGGCACGATCATCCACAACATCGAGCTGAAGCCCCTCAAGGGCGGCCAGGTCGCCCGTTCGGCCGGTGCCTACGCCCAGCTGGTCGGTCGTGACGCCGGCTACGCGCAGATCCGCCTGAACTCCGGCGAGCTGCGCATGGTCCAGGACACCTGCATGGCCACGGTCGGCGCGGTGTCCAACCAGGACCACATGAACGAAGTCCTCGGCAAGGCCGGTCGGTCGCGCCACAAGGGTCGTCGTCCCCACGTCCGCGGCGTGGCCATGAACCCGATCGACCACCCCCATGGTGGTGGTGAAGGCCGGACCTCAGGCGGTCGCCACCCGGTGACCCCGTGGGGCAAGCCGACCAAGGGGCGCAAGACCCGCACCAACAAGACGACGGATAAGTTCATCATCCGCTCGCGCCATGCTCGGAAGGCCCGCTAAGTCATGACCCGCTCCGTCTGGAAAGGTCCGTTCGTCGACGGATACCTGCTCAAGAAGGCCGAAGCTGCTCAAAGCTCCGGCCGCAAGGACACGATCAAGACCTGGTCGCGTCGCTCCACCATCATGCCGCAGTTCGTCGGCCTGACCTTCGGCGTCCATAACGGCCACAAGCATGTGCCCGTCCTGGTCTCTGAAGAGATGGTCGGCATGAAGTTCGGCGAATTCGCTCCGACCCGGTATTTCCCGGGTCACGCGGCCGACAAGAAGGCCAAGAGGAAGTAGTCATGGCCAAGCAAGCGAAAGCGCGCCGCCTGGCGTCCGTCGAGGCCATGGCCAAGGTGCGGACCCTGCGGATCAGCCCTCAGAAGCTGAACCTGGTGGCCCAGTCGATCCGCGGCCTCAAGGTCCAGCAGGCGCTGAACGAGCTCGAATTCAGCCAGAAGCGCATCGCTCGCGATGTCCGCAAGGCGCTGTATTCGGCCGTTTCCAACGCCGAGAACAACCACAACCTCGACATCGACTCGCTCGTCGTCGCCGAGGCCTTCGTGGGCAAGAACCTGGTGATGAAGCGTTTCCATGCCCGTGCGCGTGGCCGCGCCTCGCGGGTCGAGAAGCCCTTCTCCGAGATCACCATCGTGGTCCGCGAACTTGGTGAGGCTGCCTGATGGGTCAGAAAATCAATCCAGTCGGGCTTCGCCTCGGCATCAACCGCACCTGGGACAGCCGCTGGTTCGCCGACGGCCGTGACTACGGGCGGCTGCTGCACGAAGACCTGAAGATCCGTAAGGAACTGAAGAAGCGCCTGGCTCAGGCCGGTGTTTCCCGGATCATCATCGAGCGCCCGCACAAGAAGTGCCGCATCACCATCTACGCGGCGCGTCCTGGCGTGATCATCGGCAAGAAGGGCGCCGACATCGACAAGCTCCGCAAGGATCTGTCGGCCCTGACGGACGGTGACGTGCACCTGAACATCGTCGAGATCCGCAAGCCGGAAACCGACGCCCAGCTGGTGGCCGAGAACATCGCCCAGCAGCTCGAGCGCCGGATCGCCTTCCGCCGCGCCATGAAGCGTTCGATGCAGTCGGCCATGCGTCTCGGCGCCAAGGGCGTCCGGATCAACGTCTCGGGTCGTCTGGGCGGCGCGGAAATCGCCCGTATGGAATGGTACCGCGAGGGCCGCGTGCCGCTGCACACCCTGCGTGCGGACATCGATTACGGTTTCGCCGAAGCCAAGACCACCTACGGCATCATTGGCGTGAAGGTCTGGGTCTTCAAAGGCGAAGTCCTCGAGCACGACCCGATGGCTCTCGACAAGCGCCTGGCCACCGAATCCGGCCCGGCCGGCGAGGGCGGCGGACGTGGCGATCGTGGAGACCGTGGCCCGCGTCGCGACCGCCGCGACCAGGCTGGCGCGTAAGGATTACTAGTCATGCTGTCTCCTAAGAAGACCAAGTTTCGGAAGCAGTTCAAAGGTCGCATCCATGGTGCGGCCAAGGGCGGCTTCACGCTGAACTTCGGCTCGTATGGCCTGAAGTCCCTCGAACCGGAACGCGTCACCGCGCGCCAGATCGAGGCCGCTCGTCGGGCGATCACTCGCCAGATGAAGCGTCAGGGCCGGGTCTGGATCCGGATCTTCCCGGACCTTCCCGTCACCGACAAGCCCGCCGAAGTCCGTATGGGCAAGGGCAAGGGCTCGGTGGAATACTGGGCCGCCCGGGTTCACCCCGGCCGCATCATGTTCGAGATCGACGGGGTTCCCGACGATATCGCCCGTGAAGCCCTGCGCCTTGGCGCCGCCAAGCTGCCGGTGAAGACCCGTATCGTCACCCGCATCGATCCTATCGCGGAGCACGCGTGATGAAAGCCGCTGACGTCCGGGGCATGACCCCCGATCAGATCGCCGAGTCGCTGCTGAACCTGAAGAAGGAGCAGTTCAACCTGCGCTTCCAGGCGGCGACCGGCCAGGTGGAGAAGACCCACCGAGTCAACGAGATCCGCAAGGACATCGCCCGGCTGAAGACCATCCTGCGCGGCAAGCAGGCTTCGGCCTAAGGAGACCATTGATGCCGAAACGTATTCTGGAAGGCGTGGTCGTTTCCGATAAGGGCGACAAGACCATCGTGGTCCGTGTCGAACGCACCATTCTGCACCCGGTCCTGAAGAAGATCGTCCGTCGTTCGAAGCGCTATCACGCGCACGACGAGGGCAACACCTACAAGATCGGCGAGCGCGCCCGGATCATCGAGTGCGCACCGAAGTCCAAGCTCAAGACCTGGGAGGTCCTGCCAAAGCAGACCGCCCAGTCAGCGACATAAGAGAGGATCGCTTCTAATGATCCAGATGCAGACTAACCTCGAAGTCGCCGATAATTCCGGCGCCCGTCGTGTGATGTGCATCAAAGTCCTGGGCGGCGCCGGTCGGCGTTACGCCGGCGTGGGCGACAAGATTGTCGTCTCCGTGAAGGAAGCCATCCCGCGCGGCCGCGTGAAGAAGGGCGACGTCCTGCAGGCCATCGTGGTTCGCACCTCGTCGGCCATCAAGCGAAAGGACGGTTCGGTCATCCGCTTCGACAAGAACGCGGCGGTGATCGTCAACAAGCAGAGCGAGCCGATCGGCACGCGGATCTTCGGCCCGGTTCCCCGTGAACTTCGCGCCAAGAACCACATGAAGATCATTTCCCTCGCCCCTGAGGTGCTGTGATGGCCGCAAAGATCAAGAAGGGCGACCGCGTCGTCGTCCTGACCGGCAAGGACAAGGGCCGTCAGGGTTCCGTCGTCCGCGTGATGCCGAAGGAAGAGCGCGTCGTGGTGGAAGGCCTGAACATGGTTCAGCGTCACACCCGTCCGACGCAGGGCGATCCCCAGGGTGGGATCAAGAACAAGGAAGCGCCGCTTCACGTCTCGAACGTGGCCATCGTCGACTCCAACGGCAAGCCGACCCGCGTCGGTTTCAAGGTTGAAGGCGATAAGAAGGTTCGCGTCGCCAAGACGACCGGCGAGGTTATCAATGGCTGATCAGGCTTACGAACCCCGGCTGAAAACCGAATATCGCCAGCGCATCCGCGCGGCGATGAAGGAACAGTTCGGCTACACCAACGAGATGCAGATCCCCAAGCTGGACAAGATCGTCCTGAACATGGGCGTCGGCGAAGCGGTGGCCGACAGCAAGAAGATCCAGTCGGCCATCACCGACCTGACCAAGATCGCTGGTCAGAAGCCCGCGCCCACCCGCGCCCGCCAGTCCATCGCCGGCTTCAAGCTGCGCGAGAACATGGTGATCGGCGCCAAGGTGACCCTGCGCAAGGATCGGATGTACGAGTTCCTCGACCGCCTGGTGACCATCGCCCTGCCGCGGGTGAAGGACTTCCGCGGCCTGAAGCCGACCTCGTTTGACGGCCGTGGCAACTACGCCATGGGCCTGAAGGAGCACCTGGTGTTCCCCGAGATCAACTATGACCAGATCGATCAGGTCTGGGGCATGGACATCATCGTCTGCACGACTGCGAAGACCGACGACGAAGCCCGACAGCTTCTCCGGGAATTCCAGTTCCCGTTCAACGCTTAGGAACGGGGAAGGATAGAAGACATGGCCAAGAAAAGCGCAGTCAACCGCAACGAGAAGGTCAAAGCCCTCGTCAAGCAATACGCCGAGAAGCGCGCCGCGCTGAAGGCGATCGCCAATGACGAGAGCCTGCCCCTGGAAGAGCGTTTCGAAGCTCGCCTGAAGCTCGCCGAGCTGCCCCGCAGCTCGTCGAAGGTTCGGATCCGGAACCGTTGCGACGTCACCGGCCGCCCGCGCGGCTACTATCGTAAGCTGAGGATGAGCCGTATCGCCCTGCGCGATCTCGGGTCTGCGGGGCTTGTCCCCGGCCTCGTCAAGTCGAGCTGGTAGGAGGGGCCCATGGTGAACGACCCCATTGGCGATCTGATCGCCCGTATCAAGAACGCCGCCATGCGCGGCCGCAGCAAGGTCTCCACGCCGGCTTCGAAGATGCGCGCGCGCGTCCTCGACGTCCTGGCCGACGAGGGCTACATCCGCGGCTACCAGCTGGTTCAGAAGCCCGGCGCCTTCCCGGAGTTCGAGATCGAACTCAAGTACTTCGACGGCGCGCCGGTGATCGTTGAGATCCGTCGCGTGTCCAAGCCGGGCCGCCGCGTCTATTCGTCGATCAAGGACCTGAAGCCCGTGAAGAACGGTCTTGGGATCTCGATCCTGTCGACGCCCAAGGGCGTCATGTCCGACACCGCCGCCCGCGACGCCAATGTGGGTGGTGAAGTGCTCTGCAGGGTCTACTGATATGTCTCGTATCGGAAAGAAGACGGTTCCCGTCCCGAACGGGGTGCAGGTGACGATCGCCGGTCAGACCGTGACGGTGAAGGGGCCCAAGGGCCAACTCGCCTGGACGGTCGCCGAAGAGATCGAAATCCGCCAGGAGGGCGGCGAGCTGGTTCTGGTCAAGAAGGTCGAGACCACCCGCGCCCAGGCCATGTGGGGTCTGTCCCGCACCCTGGTCAGCAACATGGTCGTCGGTGTCACCGAGGGCTACGAGCGCACCCTGGAACTGGTTGGCGTCGGCTATCGCGCGGCGATGAAGGGCGAGATGCTCTCCATGCAGCTGGGCTTCAGCCACGACGTCGAGATCAAAGCCCCGGAGGGTGTGGCCTTCGCCACGCCCAAGCAGACCGAAGTCAAGATCAGCGGCATCGACAAGCAGCTGGTCGGTGAGACTGCGGCCCGCATTCGCCGGATCCGTCCGCCCGAGCCCTACAAGGGCAAGGGTGTTCGTTACGCGGGCGAAAAGGTCCGTCGTAAGGAAGGCAAGAAGAAGTAAGCCATGGCGCTCTCTCCTCGTGACACCTCCAAGCGCCGCGCCGAGCGGAATCGCCGGCGTCTTCGCGCGCTCTCCAACGGCCGTCCGCGTCTGTCGGTCTTCCGTTCGGACAAGAACATCTACGCCCAGGTCATCGATGATGAACGCGGCGTGACCCTGGCTGCGGCCTCGTCCCTGGAAGGCGACAAGCCGACCAAGGGCTCCGACAAGGACGCCGCCGCTCGCGTCGGCGCCCTGGTCGCCCAGCGCGCCATCGAAAAAGGCGTCAAGGACGTCGTCTTCGATCGGGGCGGCTATATCTTTCACGGCCGGATCAAGGCGCTGGCCGATGCCGCGCGTGAAGCCGGCTTGAACTTCTAGGGGTAAGCGAATGGCTCGTGGAAACGAACGCGGCGGCGGCGATCGCCGGGACCGCAATCGCGGGAACCCCGCAGACGATCGCGCCGACAGCGACATCGTCGAGAAGCTGGTGCACATCAACCGCGTCGCGGCGACCGTGAAGGGGGGCCGCCGGTTCTCCTTCGCCGCCCTGATGGTGGTCGGTGACCAGAAAGGCCGGGTTGGCTTTGGGCATGGCAAGGCGCGTGAAGTGCCGGAAGCCATCCGCAAGGCCACCGAAGAGGCCAAGAAGTCCATGATCCGTGTGCCGCTCCGCGAGAGCCGCACTCTGCACCACGACGGCAATGGCCGCTGGGGCGCAGGCAAGGTGATGGTCCGCGCGGCGCCTCCCGGCACCGGCGTCATCGCCGGCGGTCCGATGCGCGCGGTTCTGGAAACCCTCGGGGTCCAGGACGTGGTCGGCAAGTCGGTGGGCTCGTCCAACCCCTACAACATGGTGCGCGCCACCTTTGAGGCCCTCAAGGCCCAGGCGTCTCCGCGCCAGGTCGCCGCCAAGCGTGGCAAGAAGGTCAGCGACGTGATCGGCCGCCGTTCCGACGGCGCCTCGGCCGAAAGCGCCGTCGCCGCCGACGCCGAAGGATAAGCGATATGGCCAGCATCACTGTTCGTCAGACCGCCAGCCCGATCCGCCGGGCAAAGGACCAGCGCGCCACCCTGGTGGGCCTGGGCCTGAACCGCGTCGGCCGTGTCGCCACCCTGGACGACACCCCTTCGGTGCGCGGCATGATCCGCAAGGTTCAGCACATGGTTGAGGTGGTGGAAGGCTAGGCCTTCCACCCCGAGACCTTTGGCCCTATCTGAGGGGCCCATTTCAGCCGAGTCGGGGCCATGGCCCCGGCGACAGATCTCGTCAGGAGAGGCGACTATGACCAAGCTTAATGAACTTTCTCCCCGCGAAGGCTCCGTCAAGGGCCGTATGCGCGTCGGCCGTGGCCCGGGTTCGGGCAAGGGCAAGACCGCGGGCCGCGGCGTCAAGGGCCAGAAGTCCCGGACCGGCGTCTCCATCGCCGGCTTCGAGGGCGGCCAGATGCCGCTGCACATGCGCATGCCCAAGCGCGGCTTCAACGTCCACCGGGCCAAGGACTTCGCCGAGGTGAACCTGTGGCGTCTGGAGCAGGCCATTGCGGCCGGCAAGCTCGACGCCAAGTCGGCCATTGACGCCAAGGCTCTGATCGCTTCGGGCGTGCTCCGTCGCGAAAAGGACGGCGTCCGGTTGCTCGGCAAGGGCGAGATCAAGTCCAAGATCGACATCACTGTCTATTCCGCCTCGGCCTCGGCGATCGCCGCGATCGAAAAGGCGGGCGGCAAGGTGACCACCCTGCGCCCGCAGGCTGAAGCCGAATCGGAAGGCTGAGGCCGACGGACGCCCCTAAGCGCCTCACGCTTCCGCCGGGCGACCGGCGGGGGCAGGGGCGCTTTCATCGCGCATCTGGCCCTCGCCAGATGACATGCGCC
This sequence comes from Caulobacteraceae bacterium, assembly GCA_027489335.1. GTDB lineage: Bacteria > Pseudomonadota > Alphaproteobacteria > Caulobacterales > Caulobacteraceae > Phenylobacterium. The sequence continues at coordinate 12,445 of JAIXZX010000008.1, forward strand.
CGGGCCTCCCCTATGTGTGACCGGTTCTTAAACGCGGGGATCTAAATGGCTTCGGCCGCCGAACAACTCGCAGCCAATCTCAACTTCGGCGCCTTCCAGAAGGCGACGGAGCTGCACAAGCGGATCGGTTTCACGCTCCTGGCGATGATCGTCTATCGCCTGGGCACCTATATTCCGATCCCTGGCATCGACCCGATCGCCTTCGCCCAGGCCTTCGAAGGCCAGGCCAGCGGCATTCTCGGCATGTTCAACATGTTCTCCGGCGGCGCCGTGGAACGTATGGCGATCTTCGCCCTGAACGTGATGCCCTACATCTCAGCCTCGATCATCGTGCAGCTGCTCGGTGCGGTCTATCCGCCCTGGGAGAAGCTCCGGAAAGAGGGTGGGGAGGCCGGGCGCAAGACGCTCAACCAGTACACCCGCTATCTGACCGTCGTGCTGGCCGTCTTCCAGTCGGCCGGTATCGCCATGGGCCTCTCCGCCAGCCAGGGGCTGGTTCAGAACCCCGGGCCCTTCTTTATCATCTCCACCGTGGTCACCCTGACGGGCGGCACCCTGTTCCTGATGTGGCTGGGCGAGCAGATCACCAGCCGCGGGGTCGGCAACGGCATTTCGCTGATCATCTTCGCGGGTATCGTCGCGGTCCTGCCGCGGGGCATCTGGCAGATGTTCTCCATGACCCGCACCGGCGCCCTGTCGGGGGTCGGCATGCTGCTGATCATGGCCATCGCCATCGCCGTGGTTATCGCCATCGTCTTCATGGAGCGCTCGCAGCGCCGCCTGCTGGTCCAGTATCCCAAGCGCCAGCAGGGCAACCGCATGGTCGGCGGGGACACCTCGTTCCTGCCGCTGAAGATCAACACCGCCGGCGTCATTCCGCCGATCTTCGCCTCCAGCCTGCTGCTCCTGCCGACGACGGTGATGGGCTTCCTGGCCACCGCCGACCTGCCGCCCTGGGCCCAGTGGCTCCCGGGCACGGTCGGCGCGCTGCAGCATGGCCAACCCCTTTTCATGGTGCTCTACGGCGCCCTGATCATCTTCTTCTGCTTCTTCTACACCTCCATCGTTTTCAATCCGGACGACACGGCCGAGAACCTCCGAAAATACGGCGGCTTCCTGCCCGGGATCCGGCCAGGCAAGCGGACGGCGGAGTACCTGGACTATGTCCTGACCCGTCTGACGGTGATCGGCGCGGCCTACATCACCATCGTCTGTCTGCTGCCTGAGGCGCTGATCGGATTTTACAACGCGCCCTTCTACCTCGGGGGCACCTCGATCCTCATCGTGGTCACCGTCACCATGGACACCGTGACCCAGATTCAATCGCATTTGCTCGCCCACCAGTACGAAGGCCTCATCAAGAAGTCGAAGCTGCGGGGCGGTCGCGGGCGGTCCTAAAGGAGGGCTGCTCGCCATACGCCGCGCCATTTCAGGCCGGTGGGGGAGGGTATTTCGAAATGAACTTGATTCTGTTCGGACCGCCGGCGGCGGGGAAGGGCACCCAGGCCAAGCGGCTGGTGAGCGAGAAGGGCATGGTCCAGCTCTCCACCGGCGACATGCTGCGCGCGGCCATCAGCTCGGGCTCTGAGCTGGGCAAGCGGGTCGAAGGCATCATGCAGCGCGGCGAGCTGGTCTCCGATGAGATCGTCATCGCCCTGATCGAGGAGCGCCTGCCCGAGACCGAACAGGCCGGGGGCGCCATCTTCGACGGCTTCCCGCGGACGCTCGCCCAGGCCAAGGCGCTCGACGCCATGCTGGCCTCGCGGGGCGCAAAGATTGACCTGGTCATCCGACTCAAGGTTGACGACCAGGCTCTGATGGAACGGATCGCCACCCGCTATGCGGAAACCGGCCGTCCCGACGACAATCCCGACAGCTTCAAGGTTCGCCTCGGGGCCTACAACGAACAGACCGCCACCCTGCTGCCCTACTACCAAGGCCAGGACAAACTGGTTGAGGTGGACGGCATGGAGACGATCGAGGCGGTGGCTCAGGCCATCGACCGGGCCATGGGGGCTTCGGCGTCCTAAGGACGCTGCGGCTCGCAAAACCCTTCTACGAGGTCTCCGGGGTTCCCGGAGTCCTCACCTTCGCCCAACGGAACCCACAGAAATGTGACGTTCCGCCATTGACGGAAACGCAACGATCCATATAACGGGGCGCTTCCGCGAAAGGGCGCGAAGGACGCACGGCAGCCTCAGGGTCGCCAGGCGCCGTTCGCGCATCTCTGCGTGACCAGGAGATTACCCCAGTGGCCCGCATCGCAGGCGTCAACATTCCGACTAACAAGCGCGTCGTGATCGCGCTGCAGTACATCCACGGCATCGGTCAGGCTAAGGCCGCCGAAATCGTCCAGAAGGTTGGTCTCGAGCCCGCGCGGCGCGTGAACCAGCTGACGGACGCCGAGGTGCTGCAAATCCGTGAAACCATCGACCGCGACTATCTTGTCGAGGGCGACCTGCGCCGTGAGACGGCGGTCAGCATCAAGCGTTTGATGGACCTGGCCTGCTATCGCGGCCTGCGCCACCGCAAGGGTCTGCCGGTCCGTGGTCAGCGGACCCACACCAATGCGCGCACCCGCAAGGGCCCCGCCAAGCCGATCGCCGGCAAGAAGAAATAATAAGAGAGCTTAGCCGATGGCCAAAGAACCGGCGCGCGTCAAACGGCGTGAGCGCAAGAACATCACCTCCGGCGTGGCGCACGTGAACGCCTCGTTCAACAACACCATGATCACGATCACCGATGCGCAGGGGAACACCATCTCCTGGTCGTCGGCCGGGATGATGGGGTTCAAGGGTTCGCGGAAGTCGACCCCCTACGCCGCCCAGATGGCCGCCGAGGATGCGGGCCGCAAGGCCGCCGAGCATGGCGTCAAGACCCTGGAAGTGAACGTGTCCGGCCCGGGTTCGGGACGGGAATCGGCCCTTCGGGCGCTGCAGTCGGTCGGCATGACCATCACCACCATCCGTGATGTGACCCCGATCCCGCACAACGGCTGCCGTCCGCCCAAGCGCCGGCGAGTCTAAGGACTGGCGTTTCGCATCCCCCAACGCCGGCCCGCGTTTCGCGGCCGGCGATCCTGCGTTTAGGGACACCCATCCGTGATCGAAAGAAACTGGAACGAGCTCATCCGTCCCGAAAAGCCGCAGATCGAGACCGGTTCCGACGCCAGCCGCAAGGCCCGCATCGTTGCTGAACCTCTCGAGCGTGGCTTTGGTGTGACGCTGGGCAACAGCCTGCGGCGTGTGCTGCTCTCCTCCCTTCAGGGCGCGGCCGTGTCCGCCGTCCAGATCGACGGCGTCGTCCACGAGTTCTCCTCCCTCGAGGGCGTCCGCGAGGACGTCGTCGACATCGTGCTGAACATCAAGCAACTGGCGGTGCGCATGCACGCCGAAGGCCCCAAGCGCATGACCTTGCGCGCCACGGGCCCGGGCGTGGTGACCGCCGGTCAGATCGAGACCCCCTCGGACATCGAGATCCTCAATCCTGACCATGTGCTCTGCACCCTGGATGACGGCGCCAATGTGCGCATGGAGTTCACCGTCCAGACCGGCAAGGGCTATGTCCCGGCCGAGATGAACCGGCCCGAGGACGCCCCCATCGGCCTGATCGCCGTGGACGCCCTCTATTCGCCGGTCAAGCGCGTCGCCTACCGCGTCGAGCCGACCCGTCAGGGCCAGAGCCTCGACTATGACCGTCTGATCATGGAAGTGGAGACCAACGGCGCGGTCAGCCCCGTTGACGCGGTGGCCTATGCCGCCCGCATCCTCCAGGACCAGCTGCAGATCTTCATCACCTTCGAAGAGCCGAAGAAGAAGGTCGAAGGCGAGGCCAAGCCGGAACTGCCGTTCAACCCGGCCCTGCTGAAGAAGGTCGACGAGCTCGAGCTGTCGGTCCGTTCGGCCAACTGCCTGAAGAACGACAATATCGTCTACATTGGCGACCTGATCCAGAAGACCGAAGCCGAGATGCTCCGCACCCCGAACTTCGGCCGCAAGTCGCTGAACGAGATCAAGGAAGTCCTCGCCGGCATGGCGCTTCACCTGGGCATGGATGTGCCCAACTGGCCGCCGGAAAACATCGAAGATCTCGCGAAGAAGTTCGAAGACCAGATGTAGTCCCTATCCGCGCTGACTCCGGGCCGCTTCGGCGGCCAGGACCCCAGGAAGCCGCACCAGCGGTGGAGGGTCCCAGCGCTTCGTAATGACCCAGGCGGGAGCACAGGCTGGGATTGGTGAGACAAGGCGTCGCCCCACAGAAGCGGGCGCGCCAGGCGGGCGGTAAGCCCAGGAGAGACTCTTATGCGTCACGGTTATGCGCACCGTAAACTGGGCCGCACCAGCGCCCACCGGACCGCCATGTTCGCCAATATGGCCGCCAGCCTCATCAAGCACGAGCAGATCGTGACCACCCTGCCCAAGGCGAAGGAACTGCGTCCCTTCGTTGAAAAGCTGGTGACCCTCGCCAAGCGCGGCGACCTTCACGCCCGTCGTATCGCCATCAGCCGCGTTCGTGACGTCGAACAGGTGGGCAAGCTGTTCTCGACCCTCGGCCCCCGCTACAGCACCCGCAGCGGCGGCTATATCCGCGTGCTCAAGGCCGGCTATCGCTACGGCGACAACGCCCCCCTGGCCGTGATCGAGTTCGTGGACCGCGACCCGTCCGAAAAGGGCAAGGACAGCGGCCCCAAGGCCGAGGTCTACGGCGAGGACTAAGGTCCTGCTGGTCTGTTGAATCGAATGACCCCCGGGTGGCGACGCCCGGGGGTTTTTTCATGGCCCTTGGTCAAGTCGTCATTCGCCGGGGATATGGAGCCCCTCCATGAGACCTTCCGTCCTTCGCGTTCTCGGCCTTTTCTTGATTTTAGGCCTGTCGGCCTGCGCCGGTCATGGGATGGGGCCCGCCCAGGCGCCGTCGGCCGCCGCCGGCCCGGTGATCCTCATCTCGGTGGACGGTTTCAGGTCCGACTATCTGGACCGGGGCGTGACGCCCCACATGAGCGCCCTGGCTGATCGAGGCGTTCGGGCTGACATGCGGGCGGCCTTTCCCACCAAGACCTTCCCCAACCACTACACCCTGGTCACAGGGCTGCGCCCCGACCGCCATGGGCTGGTGGATAACGTGATGCAGGACCCCGAGCTGCCGGGGCGGGTGTTTCGCCTGGGGAACCGGGCGGAGGTCACCGACCCGGTCTGGTGGAACGACGGGACGCCCATCTGGGTGAGCGCCGAGCGGGCCGGCCTCACCACCGCGACGCTGTTCTGGCCAGGGTCCGAGGCGGAAATCCATGGGGTGCGCCCCACGCACTGGTGGACCTTCGACCAGACGATGAGCGCCGAGGCGCGGGTCGATCAGGTGCTCGCCTGGCTCGACGCGCCCGCCGCCGAACGCCCCACCTTCCTGGCCCTCTATTTTGACGAGGTGGACACCTATGGCCACCACCACGGCCCTGACTCCGCTGAGCTGAACGCAGCCGTCGCCCGCACCGATGCCGCCATCGGGCGGCTGACACAGGGGCTGGAGAGCCGGGGTCTGCTGGGCCAGACCAATCTCGTGATCGTCTCGGATCATGGCATGGCCGAGACTTCCCGCGACCGGGTGATCGCGCTCGAAGACCTCGTATCGCCGGAGGATGGCCAGGTGCTGTCCACTGGACCCCACCTGACGTTCGAACCGGCCGAGGGGCGCCAGGCCCAGGCGGAGGCGGCCCTATTGCGCAACCATGAGCACATGACCTGCTGGCGCAAGGCTGACCTGCCGGCGCGGTTCGCCTATGGCCGGCACCGTCGTGTGGCCAGCCTGTTCTGTCTGGCGGAGACCGGCTGGGAGATCCTGCCCAGGGATGTGGCGGCCCGACGTCCCGTGTCCGGGGGAGCTCATGGCTTCGATCCAGACGATCTAACCATGACCGCGGTCTTCGTCGCGGCCGGTCCAGCCTTCAGATCCAGGATTGAGCTGCCGCGGATCGACAATGTGGACATCTACCCCCTGTTGGCCCGCCTCCTGGCGATCGGGCCCGCACCCCATCAGGGGAGCGCCAGCGTCCTGGCGGCGGGGCTCGCCCACGACTGAAGCCGCCAGATCGCAGGCCGTCCGCTCGCTTGACCATTTAGTTGCAAGATGAGAGAAATATTTCGGAAACCGATAAGTCTCCGAGGACGCCCATGACCGCCCAGGCTCAGGTGACTGCCGTCGCCTTCTATCGTGATCCCGACGCCGCCCTGGCCTGGCTTTCAGAGGCCTTCGGCTTCGAGACGACCATCCTGCTCACCGACGCCGAGGGGCGCCTGGCCCATGCGGAGATGGAGCTGCACAGCGTCAAGCTCGGGGTCGCGGGGGAATGGGAGGGCGGCGTCCTTGGGCCAGCGCGAATGCGGAGTCCTGCCAGCCTGGACGGGCAGGGGACCCAGTTCTGCCGGATCGAGCTGCCGCCCCAGATCGACATCGACCAGCATTGCGCCCGCGCGGGTCAGGCCGGCGCCCAGATCACCCAGGCGCCCCAGGACGAGTTCTACGGCGACCGGACCTACCGGTGTCTGGACCTCGAAGGCCATGTCTGGAACTTCAGCCAGCCCCGGCGGACCGTCAGCTCCGCCGAGATCACCGCGGCCACCGGGCTGATCTACGCCGTGGGCGGCGAAGACCCCGCGAAGCCGGCCGACGAGGCCCGCTCGGCCGTCACCCCCTATGTCTCCTACCGTGATCCCAAGGCCGCCTATGCCTGGCTGGAGACGGCCTTCGGCCTGGAGCCGCGGATCTATGTGACGGACGACGCGGGCGGCCTCGTCCATGCCGAGATGGCCTTTCGGGGTCAGACCATCGGCGTCTCCCGTGCGTGGTCTGACCGCCATGCCACCCCGGCAGATGTCCAGGGCCGCAACACTCAAACGGTTCACCTGCAACTGGCCGACGATATCGACGCCCATCACGCCCGCGCTGTGGCGGCCGGGGCGGAGGTCATCCGCCCCCTGGAGACCCAGGCCTATGGGGACCGCACTTATCTGGCGCTGGATCTGGAAGGCCATGTCTGGTCGTTCGGCCAGACTGTCGCGCCGATGAGCCCCGCCCAGTGGGACGCCGAGCTTGGCACGTCCACCACCCAGCGCCCCTCGACCCGATGAGCGCCGCCCTGGATCGCACCCTGGCCGCCCTGGCCGATCCCCATCGGCGGCAGGTCGTTGAGATTCTGAGGGCGGGACCCCGCCAGGCCGGCGAGTTGGCCCGCGCCGTGGGCCTGTCGGCCCCGGCCATGAGCCGCCACCTGAAGACTTTGCGTGAAAGCGGCCTGGTGGAGGACTCCCACCCCGGCTTTGACGCCCGGGTGCGAATCTATGCCCTGCGCCACGAACCCATGTCGGAGTTGATGAGCTGGTTGCAGGAGAGTGAGCAGCTGTGGAGCGCTCAGCTTGAGGCCTTCAAGGCCCACCTGGAGTCCGAAGCATGACGCCAAAGGTCTATGTGGCGCTGCGGGTGAGGGCCTCGCCCGAACGCGCTTTTCAGGCCTTTGTCGATGAGATCGGCCAGTGGTGGCGGCCAAGCCCGCTGTTCCAGACCACACCGCGTGCGCCGGGGCGCCTAGCCTTTGAGGCCGGGGAGGGTGGCCGCCTGACCGAGACGCTGGCGAACGGCAAGGTCTTCGAGATCGGCCGGATCGTGACCTGGGCGCCGCCCCACCGGCTGGTCTTCTCCTGGCGTCAGGCGACCTTCCCACCCGACCTTCACACCGAGGTGGAGGCGCAGTTCGAGCCGGTCGGCGGGGAGACCCGGGTCAGCATCGAGCATCGCGGCTTCACGCGGGTTCCCGCCGAGAGCGCGGCGCGCCATGGTTTCCCCGACCAGGCGCTGCAGATGCGTCTGGCCGAGTGGTGGCGCAGCCAACTGGCGAGCCTGGACGACCACGCCGCTCAGGCGTAGGGATCGTTCCGCTTTTGTTTCTAGAGGGTCCGGGGGGAGCGTGCGATGGCGGTGATCGGCGAGGGCGTGGACGGCGGGCCTCAGCGCGGCGGGCGGGCGGCCTTTGGCTTCATCTTCGCCACGGCGCTGATGAACAGCATCTCGTTCGGCCTGATCATCCCGGTCCTGCCCAACCTCATCAAGGCCTTCACCGGCGGCGATACGGCGGAGGCCGCCGAATGGAACGTGGTCTTCGCCGTGACCTGGGGCGCCATGCAGTTCATCTGCGGGCCGCTGCTTGGCCTGCTGTCCGACCGGATCGGGCGCCGGCCGGTGCTGCTGGTCTCCATCTTCGGCCTGGCGCTGGACTTCGTCATCATCGCCGTCGCCCCCAATCTCATGTGGCTGCTGGTCGGGCGGATCCTCAACGGCATGACGGCGGCCAGTTTCGCCACCGCCGGCGCCTATGTGGCCGACGTTACGCCGCCGGAGGGTCGGGCCAAGGCTTTTGGCTGGATGGGGTCGGCCTTCTCGTTCGGCTTTCTGATCGGCCCGGCGGTCGGCGGCGCCCTGGGCGATATCGACCTGCGGCTGCCCTTCTATGTGGCCGCGGGCCTCGCCCTGGTGAACGGCCTCTATGGTCTGTTCGTCCTGCCGGAATCCCTGCCGCCGGAGCGTCGCACCAAGAGCTTTGATCTGGCCCGTGCCAACCCCCTGGGTTCGCTTCGCCTGCTGCGCTCACACCCCGACCTGCTGGGCCTGGCGACCATCGGCCTCCTGTTCCAGCTCGCCCACACGGTGCTGCCGGCCATCTTCGTGCTCTATACGGGCTATCGCTATGGCTGGAGCCCCTCGACCATGGGTCTGGCCATGATGGCCACTGGGGTGGCCGGCGTCGTCGTCCAGACCCTGCTTGTGGGGCCAGTCGTCGCCCGCATCGGTGAGCGCGGCGCCCTGATGCTGGGGGCTGCGGCTGGGGCGATCGGCTTTGCCTGGTACGGGTTTGCGCCCACGGGCCTGCTCTATCTGGCCGGCGTGCCGGTCTTCGCCCTGATGAACTTCCTGATGCCGGGGCTCCAGGGCCTGATGACCCGCAGGGTCGCGCCCGACCAGCAGGGCCAGCTGCAGGGCGCCAATCAGAGCCTGCAGGGCATCGCCTCCATGGTCGGGCCAGCCCTGTTTGGCCTGACCTTCGCCTGGTCGATCCGCCATGCTGACCAGCTTCAGGCGCCGGGCCTGGCCATCTATCTGGCCTCGGCCCTGCTGGTGGTAGCGCTGGTCCTCGGGACCCGGGTCGCACGGCCGTCTGCTACGGCGCCCGCGACGGCCTGAACTCAGGCCATGCTATAGGCCGCGTCATCATTGCGCCCGAAAGCTTCGCCAAACGGCGAGGTCCGACTGTCCCACGGAGTCTCCATGCGCGCCGCACGTCTGCTTCTTCCGGCCCTGGTCCTTCTGGCCGCCTGCACCGATCCCGCCGCTCGCAGCGAGGCGCAGCCCGCCCTCGCCCAACCGACCCGCTCACCGCCGGAGACCGAGGCGGACATGAAGACCTCCTTCGCCCCCGTGGTGAAGAAGGCGGCGCCCGCCGTGGTCAACATCTCGGCCCGCCGGGTCGTGCGCCGTCAGGCCGATCCCTTCTGGGACCTGTTTGGCATGGGCGCGCCGCGGGGCCGGGTGGAGGGCTCCCTGGGCTCAGGCGTCATCGTCCGCGCCGACGGGGTGATCGTCACCAACAACCACGTGGTGGCCGGCGGCCAGGAGATCATCGTCGCCCTGGCCGACCGCCGGGAGTTCCCGGCCAAGCTGCTGCTGGCCGACGAGCGCACCGATCTGGCCGTCCTGAAGATCGACCTGGGCGAGGAGCGCCTGCCGGTCCTGGCCATCGACGACTCCACCGACGCCGAGGTCGGCGACCTGGTCCTGGCCATCGGCAATCCGTTCGGGGTGGGTCAGACGGTGACCACCGGCATCATCTCGGCCCTGAACCGCACCGCCGATCCCAGCGGCGACGCGGCGGCCAGCTACATCCAGACCGATGCGGCCATCAATCCGGGCAATTCCGGCGGCGCCCTGGTGGACATGGACGGCGACCTGATCGGCATCAACAGCTTCATCGTCTCCCGCTCTGGCACCTCCAGCGGGGTGGGCTTCGCCATGCCCGCAGCCATGGTCCGCCGGGTGGTCGAGACCGCCGTCGGCGGCGGCCAGCGGGTGGAGCGCCCCTGGCTCGGCGCGCGCACCCAGACCGTCACCGCCGAAATCGCCCGCTCCATCGGCATGAGCGCGCCGCAAGGGGTGCTGGTGGCCGACATATGGGCTGGCGGCGCCGCGGCCCGGGCCGGCCTGCGTCAGGGCGATGTGATCCTCAGCGTCGATGACCAGGCGGTCAGCGACGTCGGCGGCCTGAACTATGCGGTGGGCACCCGGCGACTGGGCGAGACCCTGCGCCTGGGCGTGCGCCGGGAAAACGGAAGCACCGCCACGCTCAACCTGCGCGCCGAGGCCCCGCCCGCCACGCCCGCCCGGGACGAGCAAGTGCTCAGTGGCCGCAATCCCTTCGACGGCGCCACCGTGGTCAATCTGTCGCCGGCCGTCGCCGATGAACTCGGCGTCGATCCATTCCAGGGACCGGGCGTCATGGTGATCCGTGTGGGACGCGGCTTCTCCATGAACGCCGGTCTGCGTCCCGGTGACATGATCCGGAGCGTCAATGGCCGGGAGATCCGCACGGTCCGCGACCTGACCGCCGCTACGGCGGCCGGCGCCGAGACCGGCGCCTGGCAGGTGACCATCCAGCGCAACGGCCAGCCGGTGACCGCCAACTTCCGACTCTAGGATCGTGGCCGCGCGGCGCAGGCGCGGATTTGCTATGAGTCGCCGATGGCCGATCTCTTCGAAGCCGCCGGGCTGACCCCGCACGCGCCCTCGCCGCTGGCTGACCGCCTGCGTCCGCAGACCCTGGGCGAGGTGGTGGGGCAGGACCATCTGCTGGGGGAGGACGGCCCCATCGGCCGCATGGCCCAGGCTCATCGCCTCGCCTCCATGATCCTGTGGGGGCCGCCGGGCACCGGCAAGACTACGATCGCCCGGCTGCTGGCCAAGGCGGCGGGCTATGAGTTCCAGCAGCTTTCGGCGGTCTTCACCGGCGTCGCCGACCTGAAGAAGGCCTTCGAGCAGGCCCGGGCCCGCCGGCTGGCCGGCCAGTCGACCCTGCTGTTCGTCGACGAAATCCACCGCTTCAACCGCGCCCAGCAGGACGGCTTCCTGCCCTTTGTGGAGGAGGGAATCGTCACCCTGGTGGGCGCCACCACCGAAAACCCATCCTTCGAGCTGAACGGGGCGCTCTTGTCGCGCTGCCAGGTCTTCGTGCTCAAGCGCCTGGACGACGAGGCGCTCACCACGCTGCTGGCCAAGGCCGAGGCCTTCGAGGGCCGCGCCCTGCCGCTGGAGCCCGAGGCCCGTCAGGCGCTCGTCGCCCTGGCCGACGGGGACGGTCGTTACCTGCTGACGCTCGCCGAGACCCTCTTCAACATCGGCACGGCCAAGGCGCTGTCGACCAAGGAGCTGGGGGCCATCCTGCAGAAGCGCAGCCCGGCCTACGACAAGGACCGGGAGGAGCACTACAACCTCATCTCGGCCCTCCATAAGTCGATCCGCGGCTCGGATCCGGACGCGGCCCTCTACTGGCTGGCCCGGATGCTGGGGGGCGGGGAGGACCCGCTCTATCTGGCGAGGCGTCTGATCCGCACGGCGGCCGAGGATATCGGCGCCGCCGATCCCATGGCGCTGGTCCTCGCCAACGCCGCCAAGGACACCTACGACTTCCTGGGCAGCCCCGAGGGCGAGATCGCGCTGGCCCAGCTGGTGGTGCATCTCGCCACCGCGCCTAAGTCCAACGCCGTCTATGTGGCCTTCAAGGCAGCCCAGAAGGCGGCCAAGGATACGGGCTCCCTCATGCCGCCGGCCCATATCCGCAATGCGCCGACCCGGCTGATGCGCGACCTGGGCTATGGCAAGGGCTACGCCTACGACCACGACACCCAGGAAGGCTTCTCCGGCCAGAACTACTTCCCCGACGAGATGGAGCGCCCGGTCTTCTACCGCCCGAAAGGCGAGGGCGCCGAGGGGCCCATCAAGGCCCGGCTGGAGCGCTGGGCGGCGATCCGCAACGGCAAGGCCTGACTCAAAGACCATTGTTCTCCCAAGCGGCGCGATCTAGGTTCGCGTCGAGATCGGGGAGGTTGATATGTCTGAGACCGTCAACGCCAGGGCGACTCCCTGGCATCTGTGGGTGGTCGGGGTCGTCGCGCTGCTGTGGAACAGCTTCGGCGGATATGACTACCTGATGAGCCATCTGCAGGGCGAAGCCTTCTATCGCCAGGTGGGGATGAGCGAGGCCCAGATCGCCTATATGGCCGCCTATCCCGCCTGGATGCATGGGGTCTGGGCGCTGGGGGTCTGGAGCGCTGTGGCTGGCTCGGTGCTGCTGCTGTTGCGCAGCCGGTTCGCCCTTCACGCCTTTATTCTCTCCCTGTTGGGGATTGTCGGCAGCAATGGCTACGCCATGTTCACGCCGGGCGGCTGGGCGTTGATGGGCGGGATCATGACCCTGGTGATCGCCGGGATCGGGGTGTTTCTGCTCGCCTATGCATGGGCGATGACCCGCCGGGGGGTTCTGCGCTAAGGGAGGCGGGTGAAGTCCCAACGCAACATCCAGCTCTCGGCCGACGAAGTCGCCTTCGTGCGCGGCCTGGTGATCTACGAGGACGACGATCTCCTGGCCCTCAACAAGCCGTCTGGCCTGTCGAGCCAGGGCGGGCGGGGGCAGGTCCACACCCTGGACGAACTGCTGTTCGCCTTCGCCAAGCCGGGCAAGGCGCGGCCACGGCTGATCCACCGCCTGGACCGGGACACCTCCGGCGTCATCCTCACGGCCAAGACCAAGCCCGCCGCCTCGACGCTGGGCAAGGCGATGATGGCCCGGCGGTTCGGCAAGACCTATCTGGCCGTGGTGGCCCCCGGCGCGCCGGAGCCCCGGGAAGGCCTGATCGACAAGCCCATGCGTCGTGAAGAGATCGGGCGCGAAGCCTATATGCGCATCTGCGCCCCCGACGCCGAAGGCGCCGAAACCGCCCAGAGCCGCTACCGGACCCTGAGCGCCACGCCCACCGCCGCCCTGGTGGAGTTGTCGCCGAAGACCGGCCGTATGCACCAGTTGCGGGTTCATATGGCCTCCATCGGTCGGCCGATCGCCGGCGATGTGCGCTATGGCGGGGCGCTGAGCCTCGGTGGGCAGTCCTGTTCGCGGCTGATGCTGCACGCCGCGGGCCTGGACGTGCCCCGGGCCGGCGGGGAACGCCTGCGCATTGCGGCCCCACCTCCGGCGGACATGAGCGCCTTTTGCGCGGGTCTTGGCCTTACGCCGCCGACCTATTGAGGCTGTTGCGGAACGGCGGTCAGGCGCGGCACGTTAAGGCCGCATGAAGCGTCTTCTCGCCTGTCTGTCTGTCTGTGTGGTCCTCGGCGGGTGCGCCATGGCCGCCTCACCCTATGGGCCGGCCTATGGCCCGCGTGGGGCGGGCTATTCGGAATACCAGATTGAGCCCGGACGCTTTCGGGTCACCTACCAGGGCGGTCCCGGCGCGCCGCCGCAGCAGGTGGCCGACTATGCGCTGCTACGGGCCGCAGAGCTTACCCTCACCCAGGGCTACGATTGGTTCCAGATCACCGATCGCGCCACGTCCGGGCGCCCCGGCGGCGGCCCACGGCTGTCGGTGGGCACGGGCGGCGGGTCCTATGGCGGCCGGACCGCCATTGGCGTGGGAGTCGGCACCAGCATGTCGCTGGGGGGCGGGCCCTCGGCGATCCAGAGCCTGGAGGTGGTGATGGGCCACGGTCAGCGTCCGCCCGACCCCAACGCCTATGACGCCCGCGGCGTCCAGGAGACCCTGCGACCCCGCGTCTGACCCTCTGGCGCCATTCGGCGCTTGGCGACGTCGAGGCTCCCCTTGCATAAGGGGCCATGGATAAGCTCTTTCTGGTCGCGCTTGGCGGTGGAGTCGGCGCTGTTGCGCGCTACCTGCTCGGCGTCGCCAGCCTGCACCGGTTCGGCCTGTCATGGCCCGCGGGCACCTTCACTGCTAACGTCTTCGGCGGCCTGCTGATGGGGCTGTTGGTAGGCTGGCTCGCCCTGCGCGGCGGCGGCGATCAGGAGCGCCTACGCCTGCTGCTGGGCGTTGGCCTGCTGGGGGGCTTCACCACCTTTTCCGCCTTTTCCCTGGAGACCGTCCTGATGATCGAGCGCCGCGCCTATGGCGAGGCCCTGGGCTATGTGCTGGTCTCGGTGGTCCTTTCAATCGCCGCCCTCTTCGCAGGCCTGATCCTGATGCGCAGGTTCGCCTGATGCGTGAGGTCCGCAATATGGTGGTCGATCCCGCCGAGGGCGGGGTGCGTCTGGACCGCTGGTTCCGCCGCCGCTGGCCCCACCTGACCCAGGGCCAGCTGCACAAGCTGATCCGCTCGGGCCAGGTCCGCATCGACGGCGCCCGCGCCAAGCCCGACACCCGTCTGGAGGGCGGCGAGACCGTCCGCGTGCCGCCCCTGCCTGACGCGCCGGCCAAGGGCGACAGCCGCAAGGCCGTCGAGCTGCATCCCCGGGACGTGGCCTTCGTGAAGGGCCTCGTCATCTATGAGGACGAGGAGGTTCTGGTCCTCAACAAGCCTTCAGGCCTGGCGGTCCAGGGCGGCACCAAGACCAACAGCCATGTGGACCGCCTGCTGGGCGCCTGGGGCGAGGGCCTGTCGCGGCCGAGACTCGTCCACCGGCTCGACCGGGACACTTCCGGGGTCCTCGTGCTGGGCAAGACCCCCTCGGCGGCCGCCAAGCTCGCCGGCGCTTTCGCCCGCCGGAAGGCGCAGAAGACCTACTGGGCCCTGGTCATGGGCAATCCCCGGCCGACCGAAGGTGTGCTGGACCTGCCTCTGATCAAGCGCGGCGTCGGCGATCGCGAGATGATCGTGCCGGCCGAGAAGGGCGACAAAGAAGCCGATCCCGCCGAAACGGAGTTCGTCACCATCAGCCGGGCGGGCCCCCGGGCCGCCTGGATGGCCCTGCGCCCCCACACCGGGCGCACCCACCAGCTGCGGGCCCACATGAAGGCCATGGGCCACCCGATCCTGGGAGATCCCAAGTATGGCGACGAGGCCTCGGCCCAGCTGTCGGGTCAGCTCAAGCTGCAGCTGCACGCGAGGCGTCTGACCCTGCCGCACCCCTCAAGCGGCATGCTGATCCTCGAGGCGCCCCTCAGCCCAGAGATGAAGGCCGGGTTCGCCCGCTTCGGCTTCGACGAGCACGAGGCCGACCCCGAGCCCTTCGGCCGCAAGCGGCGCTAGACGAGGCCGAGGATCGGCGGCGCCTTGGCGCTGTCGGGGAAGATCGTGGTGTCCAACGCTCGGCGATCGACGTCCATATGTGCGGCCAGGACGCCCTTGAACAGGCTGCGCAGGTCGGTGGTCGACGCCAGGTCCCGGTTCTCGAACAGGCGGGACTCCTGCAAGGTCGGCCAGTCGCCGATGACGCCGCCGGGCTTCAGGCCGCCGCCCAGCAAGAGCGCGGTGGACGCCGTCCCATGGTCGGTGCCGAGCGTGCCGTTCACCCTCGCGGTCCGTCCGAACTCCGTCACCACCAGAACCACCGTCTCACCCCAGCCCTGGCCGAGGCCGCTTTGCAGGCCCCCGAGCAGCGAGTCGAGATAGGCCAGCCGCCGAGACAATGCGCCCGCCTGATTGGCGTGGGTGTCGAAGCCGTCCAGGGAGATGGCGACCACGTCGGCGCCGGACTCCTCTCGCATGAAGCCGGCCACGGCGTCGCCGAGGCGTGTGGCGGCCTCCCGACTGTCGCCGAGCAGGCCGCGGCTCACCCGGGGGGCGTTGGGCGCCTCGGGCGTATCGGCGGAGTCAGCCGCCAGCCTTGCGAGATTGGCCTGGGCCAGGACCTCAGTCTTCAGCCCTCGGGCCAGTGCGGGACCCAGCATCGGGTCATCGGCATAGAGGTCCTGAACCAGCATGGGCAGCCGCGCGGCCGTCTCCACAGCGCGCCCGGGGGACCAGGACGAGGTCGCCACCGGACCGCGTAGCACCAGCGGCGCCACCGGGCCCACGGAGAGCCCCTCCACGGGCGCGCCACGCCCCAGGCTGGCCATGGCCCGGTTCAGCCAGCCGGAGCTCACATCGTCCCCGGCGGCGCACTCCAGATGGTCCTGCGCCTCGAAGTGGGAGCGGCCGGCCGCTGGCATGGCCACGGCTGGAGCGAACCGACCTTGGCCCACGCCGATCAGGCGGTGGACGGTCTTCAACTCCGGGTGCATCCCGAAGTCGCCATCCAGGGGCAAGGCCGCCTCGGTGATCGCCAGCTCACGGCGCAGGGGCGCGTAGGCGCGATCCCCCACCGGCGGCGTGATCGAAAGGCCATCGGCCGCCCCGCGCAGGATCACCAGCACGAACTTCCGGCGTCCCGGGGCCGCCAGGGCGCGAGGGCCCCACATCTGCAGAGCAAGGCCAAGGCCGGCCCCGGCCGCCAACAATCGGCGCCGGGAGAGGGCTGAGGAAGCAAAGGCCTGGGTGGAGGAGGTCATCGGCGCTGAAACTCCGGGCTCATGAGCAGGAGGGCGAAGCCTTCGGCGCGGGATTCCGCCCGGGCTACGGCCGCGGCGGTCGCCGGCCTTAGGCGTGCGCCCAAGGCTTCGACGGCGATCTTCGACGGATCAGCCGCGCCGATAGCGCGGGGGGCGTAGTCCTGTGTCCAGACCAGCCGCTTGATGACGCCGTCCGGCGTCGCCCAGGCGGCCGCCTCCTCTGGCCAGCCCTCGGGGGAGGGGGCGTAGAAGGGGCGATGACCCATGGCGGTCAGCATGGCGAGATCGGCCGGTTTGCGGGGCGCTGCGCCCACCGCCCGCCAGCTGGAGACCATGAATTCGTAGGGGGTCTTGAACTTGGCCGGCTCGGGCGCCCAGGCCTCACACGATGTGACCAGGGCCGCGGCCACCTGGTCCAGGGCTCCGTCAGTCTTCCGCCACGCCGCCTCCAGGCGCGCCACCAGGGCCGGCGGCGGATCATCGGCGACGAAGTGGCGGGCGATCTTGCGGGAGATGAACCTGGCGGTCTGTGGCCGGGCGGCCAGGTCGTTCAGGATGGCCAGGGCCTGGGCCTCGCCCTCGACCTCATAGGTCACGCCCATCACCGACCTTGGCCCTGGCTGATGGGCGATCTGGCGGAAATAGGTCTCGCCCACCTGCTCGGTCGGGGCGTTGAAGCCCCGAAAGGTCAGGCCGGTGAGCGCCCGGGCGAACTCGGTGACATCGGCCTGGGTGTAGCCCCCGTCCACGCCGACCGTGTGCAGCTCCAGGATTTCGCGGGCCAGGTTTTCATTGAGGCCCACCTGCCGCTGGGTCGCCTTTCCCCTCGCCATCCGCTGGGCCAGCGGACTGTCAGGGCCGACCGACCCGTTCTGATCCAGATAGATCAGCATGGCCGGGTGGGTTTCGGCGGCCACCAGCAGGTCGGCGAACCTGCCGAACACATGCGGCCGGATGGCGGCGGCCTCATAGGGGCCTATGGTCGCCGTTCGCACGAAATTGCCGGCCCCGACGCTGAAATGGTTGGCCCAGAACAGGGCCCAGCGCTCGGCAAATCCAGCCTCGGTCGTCGCCCCCCGCGCAGCCCTTTCGAGGACGTCGGCGGCGATCTGGTCGCGCAGGACTGAGCGGGCGGTGTTCAGCTCCGGCCGCAGGTCGAGGGCCTTGCGATCTTGCCGCTGGTTGGCTTCAAGGAAGGCCGCCTGCGCCTGGCGGAAGGTCTGCAGGGCCTCGGCGCGCTCCCGGGGCAGGGCCCGGACTGGACCTGAGGCGTCCATTCGCCGCGTCTGCGCCAGCAGAAAGGCCTGGGGATCGCCCCGCGCGGCGGCGATCTCACCTGGACGGGCGCCCAGGCCAAACCTGGTCGCAGCGATTGCGGCCTGGAGCTCACGGTCTGGCAGGGCCATAAGGCGCCTCCTTGCGCGCGGTGGGGCGATCCCCCATTCCACGATTATCCGCCCCATCTCCGTCGCACGCCATGGAGTCGAATTTGAGACGTGGATTTCAAGAGGCCTCCGACCGGCCCCGTCGATTCTACAAAACTGTGTCGGTTACAGAGGCCGACGGCGGCCATGCCGTGCTGCTGGACGAGCGGCAGGTCCGCGGGCCGAGGGGCGGCCGGCTGGTCACCCCGACCCGGGCCCTCGCCGAGCTGATCGCCCGGGAATGGGAATCCCAGGGGGAGACCTTGGACGTGCCCGGCATGCATGCGACCCGGCTGGCCAACACCGCCATCGATTCCATCCCACAGGCGCGGGCGGCCACCGCTCAGTCCGTGGCTGACTACGCCAGCTCTGACCTGCTCTGCTATTTTGCGGAGGAGCCCGAGGCCCTGGTGGCCCGCCAGACCACCCACTGGGAGCCGGTCCTGCAGCGCGCCGAGGGGGAGCTTGGCCTCAGCTTCGTCCGCGCCGCAGGCATCATCCACCGGCCCCAGCCAGAGGAAACCCTGGCCAAGGTGTGTGACCTGGCCGCGGCCCTTGATGATTTCCGACTGGCCGGGGTCGCCTTCGGCGCCTCCCTCTACGGCTCCGGCGTCCTGGCGCTGGCCCTGCAACGGGGCTGGCTGGATGGGGGTCAGGCGCTGACCCTCTCGCGCCTGGACGAGATTTTCCAGGAAGAGGCCTGGGGCGTCGATGAGGAGGCCGCCGAGCGGGTCGCGCGCCTGTCAGTGGAGTCGGCCATGCTGGAGGCTTGGTTCCGCGCCCTGGACGCGGCGTAAGGGCTAATTCTGCTGACGCCGCGTGAACTTGCGCGGCCTCGCGGCGCCCATTACGCCTGAGTTCATCAGTGGTCTTCAGGGACGGGACGCAGCGTGAAGCAGATCCTCAAGCAGCTCGAAACCATGCGGGAAACCGCCCGGCAGGGCGGCGGCGCCCGGCGGATCGAAGCCCAGCACGCCAAGGGCAAGCTGACCGCCCGCGAGCGGGTCGATCTGCTGCTGGACGAGGGCTCCTTCGAGGAGTTCGACATGTTCGTCGAGCATCGCGCCACGGACTTCGGGATGGCGGAGCAGAAGGTGCCGGGCGACGGCGTCGTCACCGGCTGGGGCACGATTAACGGCCGCACCGTCTTCGTGTTCTCCAAGGATTTCACGGTCTTCGGCGGATCTCTTTCCAGCGCGCACGCGCAGAAGATCCTCAAGGTCCAGCGCCAGGCCCTGAAGATGGGGGCCCCGATCATCGGCCTGTTCGACGCCGGTGGGGCCCGCATCCAGGAGGGCGTGGACTCGCTCGCCGGCTATGCCGACATCTTCCTGGAAAACACCTTGGCCTCCGGTGTCATTCCGCAGATCGCCGTCATTATGGGCCCATGCGCCGGTGGCGACGTCTACTCGCCCGCCATCATGGACTTCATCTTCATGGTGAAGGACACGAGCTACATGTACGTGACCGGCCCCGACGTGGTGAAGACGGTCACACATGAGGACGTCAGCCACGAGGATCTGGGCGGCTACCGGGTCCACGCCATGAAGTCCGGTGTCGCCGACGGCGCCTTCGAGAACGACCTGGAGGCCATGACCCAGGTGCGCCGCCTGGTGGACTTTCTGCCCACCTCCAATCGCGAGCGCCCGCCAGTGCGGGTGAGCTTCGACGAAGCCGAGCGGGAGGAGCCCAGCCTCGACACCCTGGTCCCGGCCAATCCCAACAAGCCCTACGACATGAAGGAGCTGATCCTGAAGGTCGTGGACGAGGCCGATTTCTTCGAGATTTCGCCGGATTTCGCCAAAAATATCATCTGCGGCTTCGCCCGCATGGATGGCCAGTCGGTGGGGATCGTCGCCAATCAGCCGCAGGTCCTGGCCGGGGTGCTGGATATCGACGCCAGCCGCAAGGCCGCCCGCTTCGTGCGCTTCTGCGACGCCTTCGAGATCCCGCTGGTGACCTTCGTCGACGTGCCGGGCTTCATGCCGGGCACCCGGCAGGAGCAGGGCGGCCTGATCCGCCATGGCGCCAAGCTTTTGTTCGCCTATGCCGAGGCCACGGTGCCGAAGATCACCGTCATCACCCGAAAGGCCTATGGCGGCGCCTATGACGTGATGAGCTCCAAGCACATCCGCGGCGACCTGAACTATGCTTGGCCCACCGCCGAGATCGCCGTCATGGGCTCAAAAGGCGCGGTGGAGATCATCTTCCGCAACCAGACGCCCGAGGAGCTGGTCGCCCGGGAGGCGGAGTACAAGGAGCGGTTCGCCAACCCGTTCGTCGCCGCGGCCCGGGGCTATATCGACGATGTCATCATGCCCCACGGCACCCGCCGCCGGATTGTCCGCGGCCTGCGCTCCCTCAAGGGCAAAACCCTGTCCAACCCCTGGAAGAAGCACGACAATATCCCGCTCTGAACCGGCCGCCCACCCGCGGCGTCTCGGAACAAGGTCGGCCTGAACCTGTTGTCTTGGGAGAGCGCGCGTGACGCGCAGCCAGCCAACAACGGGAGAACCAGCCATGACCGACAGGTGGACCGAAGAGCAGGAATACGAACGCATCCGTGCAATGCGCGGAGACCAGGATCGACGCCGCTCCACCTCAGGCTGGCGTGAGGACGAGGGTCGCAGCTTCGCGCCGCGCCCGTCCAGCCGTGGTCCTGTGTTCGGCGAGCGCGAAACCGGCGCCGAATATGGTCGCCAGGACGGCGGCCGCTTGCCGGTCCGGGACGAGTCCCACAGCTACGACCGCGATCGAATCTATGGCGAAGGCCACTTCGGGCAGGAGGGCTACGCCATGGAGAGTGGTGGTTTCGGCGGCCCGGCCGCCCCACAGCGCGCCTCCACCCGTGACGCCTATGCTCGGGTGTACGGGGGGCACGAGCGGCGCATCGACCGCGGGGATGATCGCGGCTTCTGGGATCGCACCACCGACGAGGTGGCGTCGTGGTTCGGGGATGACGAGGCCGAGCGTCGCCGCAAGCAGGACCATGCCCGCAGCCACCGCGGTCGTGGGCCCAAGGGTTACATTCGCCCCGACGACCGGATCAGCGACGACGTCCATCACCATCTGACCGACGATCCCTGGCTCGACGCCTCGGAAATCCAGGTCCAGGTGAAAGACGGCGAGGTGACCCTAAGCGGCACGGTGGATGACCGTCGCGCCAAGCACCGGGCCGAACACTGCGTGGAGGACATCCACGGGGTGAAGCACGTGCAGAACAATCTTCGGGTCCAGCCCCGGGTGGACCAGGCTTCGGTCACCGGCCAACCGGCGCGCATGGCCACCAACACCACACTCGCCAAGGTCACCGACGGCGAGGAGTAGCGCCAGATTGCGCCCGAGGCCGCCGCCGACCTAGGCTGGCGGAATGGGCGCTGATCTGAAGGATTTCGAACCCTGGCTCGCCCTCTGGACCCTCGTTCCAGAGGGCGATGTCATGTCCATGCCCGTGACACGCTCACGCCTGCTGCCGGTCCGCGCCGGGGAACAGGCGGCCATGCTGAAGCTGGCCCATAGCGCCGACGAGCGGCGGGGCGCGAGCATCATGGCGTGGTGGGACGGGCAGGGCGCCGCCCCTGTGCTGGCGTTCCAGGACCAGGCGCTGCTGATGCTGCGCGCGCCGGGCGGCGCCCTGGTCCCCATGGTTCAGGCCGGACGGGACGAGGCGGCCACTGCGATCCTCTGCCAAGTGGTCGCCCGGCTGCATGCGCCGCGAGGCTCAGCCCCACCGACCGCGCCGCCCCTGGACGACCTGTTCGCGGCATTGCTCCAATCGACTGACCCGACCCTGGCCGGTGCGCGCGGCGTGGCCTCATCCCTGCTGGAGACATCCCGCGATCCGGTGCTGCTGCACGGGGACATCCACCACGGCAATGTGCTCGATTTTGGCGCCCTCGGCTGGCTCGCCATCGACCCCTGGGGACTGGTGGGCGAGCGGGCCTATGACTACGCCAACATCTTCCCCAATCCGGACCTGGCCTCGGTCACCCCGGACCGTGTCGCCGCGCGCCTGTCCCAGATCGCGAAGACCGCCGAGCTGGAGCCTGCGCGACTGAGGGCCTGGGCCCACGCCCATGCCGGCCTATCGGCCGCCTGGCACGCCCAGGACGGGACAGACCCGGCGGCGCCCCGAGCCATGCTCGCTATCCTTGAGGCCAGTTAGCCCGCTCGCAGATGGGCGTTATCGCCGCGGCCCAGGGGATCGCGCAGGGGCTCGCCGTCGCCGACAAACTCCAGAGACACCGAATTGATGCAGTAGCGCAGGCCCGTCGGCGGCGGGCCGTCCGGGAAGACGTGACCCTGGTGGCTGTCGCACCGGGCGCAGCGGGTCTCGACCCGGACCATGCCGTAGCTCACATCACGCACGCCAATGACATGGGCCTCGTTCATCGGCGCGAAAAAGCTCGGCCAGCCGGTGCCGCTTTCGAACTTGGTGTGGGCCCGGAACAGGGGCAGCCCGCAGAGGCGGCAGCAATAGACCCCGTCCTCCTTGTTATCGAGCAGGCCGCCGCAGAACGGGGCCTCCGTCCCGTGGCGAAGGAGGACGTCAGCCTCTTCGAGGGTCAGGTCGCCTTCCAGGGTCTTGCGTTCCGCAAGGTCGGGCGGCGTCAGATCAAAGGGCGTCGCGGGGGACTCGGCTGGTTTGGTCATGTGAGCCAATCTAAGGTCGCCCCCGACGGATCGGAAGGACCCCCTGTCAAATGGGGGCGATGTCGGAGAGCCCAGGAATGATCACCGCCACCACCCCCAGCCTCGCCGAGCGCGAGACCGCCCAGACCCTGGGCGTCGTCACCGGAGAGGCCATCATCGGCGCCCACATCTTCCGGGACTTTTTCGCCGGCATCACCAACATCATCGGCGGCCGGGCCGGCGGCTATGAAAAAGCCCTGCGCGAGGCCCGTGACATTGCGCTCAAGGAGATGTGCGACGAGGCCCGCAGCCTTGGCGCTGACGCGGTGGTGGGCGTCGATCTCGACTACGAGACCCTGGGCGTTGAGAACGGGATGCTGATGGTCAGCGCCTCGGGTACGGCGGTGAAGCTGCGTTGAGTTCGGTGAGCATGTTTTCCAAGATCCTGATCGCCAATCGCGGCGAAATCGCTGTCCGTATCATCAAGACCTGCCGCCGGATGGGGATCGCCACGGTGGTGGTCTATTCCGAGGCCGACGCCGATTCCATGGCCGTGGAGATGGCCGACGAGGCGGTGTTCATCGGCCCGGCTCCGGCTTCGGAGAGTTATCTGGTGGCCGACAAGATCGTCGCCGCCTGCCGGGAGACGGGCGCCCAGGCCGTCCATCCGGGCTTTGGTTTCCTGTCGGAAAACGCCGGCTTCGCCCGGCGGCTGGCCGAGGAGGGCATTGTCTTCATCGGTCCCAATCCTGAGGCCATCGCGGCCATGGGCGACAAGATCGAGAGCAAGAAGGCCGCTGGCCGCGCCGGCGTCTCGACGGTGCCGGGCCATGTGGGCGAGATTTCCGACACCGCCCACGCCGTCCAGATCGCCGAGGAGATCGGCTATCCTGTGATGATCAAGGCCTCGGCCGGGGGCGGCGGCAAGGGCATCCGGGTGGCCTGGACCCGAAAGGACGTGGAGGAGGGCTTCCCCGCCGTCCAGGCCGAAGCGAAGTCCAGCTTCGGCGACGACCGCATCTTCATCGAGAAGTTCATCGAGAGCCCGCGCCATATCGAGATCCAGGTGCTGGGGGACAAGCACGGCCATGTGGTCCACCTGTTCGAGCGGGAATGCTCGATCCAGCGCCGCAACCAGAAGGTCATCGAGGAGGCGCCCAGCCCGCTGCTGGATGAGGCCACCCGCAAGGCCATGGGCGACCAGGCCATCGCGCTCGCCAAGGCGGTCGGCTACGACAGCGCAGGCACCGTCGAGTTCGTCGCTGGCCAGGACCGCAGCTTCTTCTTCCTGGAGATGAACACCCGCCTGCAGGTTGAGCATCCGGTCACCGAGCTGATCACCGGGGTGGACCTGGTGGAGCAGATGATCCGCTCGGCCGCCGGCGAGCCGCTCGCCTTCACGCAGGACGATCTGAAGATCAACGGCTGGGCGATCGAGAGCCGCATCTATGCCGAGGATCCCTATCGCGGCTTCCTGCCCTCCATCGGCCGGCTGGTGCGCTACCGCCCGCCGCAGGAGCAGGCGGCCGACGGGCTGACCGTGCGCAATGACGCCGGCGTCCGCGAGGGCGACGAGATCTCCATGTTCTACGACCCGATGATCTCCAAGCTGTCCACCTGGGCGCCGACCCGGCTGGCCGCCATCGACGCCATGGGCGAGGCCCTGGAGACCTTCCACATTGAAGGCCTGGGCCACAACATTCCCTTCCTGGTGGCGGTGATGGACGAGGACCGCTTCAGGTCCGGCCAGCTGTCGACCAGCTACATCAAGGACGAGTTCCCCGAGGGCTTCCACGGCACTGCGCCGACACCACGCCAGACTGATATCCAGATCGCGGCGGCCTGCGCCATGCATCAGGTGATGAGCGAGCGCGCCTGGCCCGGCCGGGGCCGCCATGACTGGGTGGTCAATCTCGGCGACGTGGACCACCCCGTGCGCCTGAGCCTGGACGCCGACACAGTGAGCGTGGAGTTGACCGAGGTCGGCCGTCGCCTGGTCCTGTCGGACATCGACTGGCGGCCGGGCCAGCCGGTGTTCGCCGCCACCCTGGACGGCGCCCGGTTCAGCGTCCAGGTGCGCCCGGCGGCCGAGGGCTTTGTCATCCGCCACCGGGCCGCCGAGGCCCGGGTGTTGGTCCTGACGCCGGTTTCGGCCCTGCTGCACAAGCGCCTGCCAGCCAAGCAGGCCGCTGACACCGCCAAACTTGTGCTCTCGCCCATGCCGGGCCTGGTGGTCAGCCTCAGCGTGGTGGAAGGCCAGGAGGTCAAGGCCGGCGAGGTCGTGGCCATCATCGAGGCCATGAAGATGCAGAACATCATCCGCGCCGAGCGGGACGGCACGGTCAAGATGGTTGGTCCCAAGGCCGGAGACTCCGTCGCCGCCGACGAGGTCCTGGCCGAGTTCGCCTGACCGACGTCTCAGCTTAGCCGTCGGAACAGAGGCCTCTCTGGAGGGTTCCCTTGAGGCAATCCACCTCAAGAGGAGCCTGACATGGCAAACGATCCCGCCGACCGCACCGACATGCGCCTGATCGCCGCCGACAAGGTCGAGGGCGTCAGTGTCTACAATCCCCAGGGGGAGAAGCTGGGCACGGTGGAGAACATCTTCATCGACAAGCGCTCCGGCCAGGCTGAGTACGCCACCATGGCCTTTGGCGGCCTGCTGGGCATGGGCGAAAAGCACTATCCGCTCCCCTGGTCGGTCCTGACCTATGACACCGAGCAGGACGGCTTCGTTGTCGCCCTGGAGAAGGAGACCCTGGAAGGCGCGCCGGGTTACGACAAGGCGCGCTTCAGCAGCGATGACTATGGCTGGCGCTCCGAAGTGGCCGGCTATTACGGCGCCACCGCCGCCTAGGGCCTGAACCTCAGGGAAGGGGCGGAGGTTCGACCTCCGCGCTCGGCCCGAACACGGACTCGAAGCCGGCGCGCAGAGCCGCGTCGGCTTCATCCATGGTCACCGGCAAGCCCAGGTCCACCAGGCTGGTCACCCCATGCTCGGTCACCCCGCAGGGGACGATGCCGGAGAAGTGGCTGAGGTCCGGCTCCACATTGAGCGCAATGCCGTGGAACGACACCCACCGGCGCAGTTTCACGCCGATGGCGGCGATCTTATCCTCCTGCGGAGGAAACCCAGGAGCGCGGCGCTCCACCCACACCCCTACGCGTCCGGGGCGGACGGCGCCGTCCACATTGAACCGCCCCAGCGACTCGATCACCCAGGCCTCCAGCGCAGCCACGAAGGCCCGCACGTCGCGCTTTCGGGCCGTCAGGTCCAGCATCACATAGGCCACCCGCTGACCTGGCCCGTGATAGGTGAACTGACCCCCGCGGCCGCTCTGAAACACCGGGAATCGGTCGGGCGTCAGCAGGTCATCCTGTTTGGCCGACACCCCGGCCGTATAGAGCGGCGGATGTTCCAGCAGCCAGACCAGTTCCCCGGCCCGCCCCTCGGCGATGGCGGCGGCGCGGGCCTCCATCACGCCGACGGCGGCCTCATAGTCCAAGAGCCCGCGGGACACAGCCCAGCCGACGGGCGCGCCGTCCTGGCGCTGAAACTTTATAGCCGGGGGCTCAGGATTTAACGCGTGGTCAAGCATGGCAGGGCCAATGTGGGGCTTAAGGCCGCCAGCTGCAAAGTCGCAGATGAGGCGGCGCTCAGGGGTGTGGGTTTGTCCAGTCAGGTTCAGGCGGTCAATGTGGAGATCTCGGTCGTACTCGGCCGCGCCTCCCTCCCGATGCAGCAACTGCTGCGCATGGGCCGCGGGGCGGTGATTCCCCTCGACGCCACGGTCAACGAAGAGGTCTGGATCCTGGCCAACAACCATCCGGTGGCCCGGGGCGAGATCCAGATCAGCGACGACAAGATCGCCATCGCCGTGACCCGCGGGGCCAATGTGTTCGACTACATGGCCGGCGGAAGCTGAGGGCGCAAAACTCTCCTTCACAAAGCAGCGGCGGTTTGCTACGCCCCGCGGCTCACCACGAGCGGTCGTGGCGGAATTGGTAGACGCGCAGCGTTGAGGTCGCTGTGGGGCAACCCGTGGAAGTTCGAGTCTTCTCGACCGCACCAGTGAACCAGGAACAGCAGAAGCGGTAGATTTCGACCAAAGCGCAGGGGAGGGCCAGATGAGCCGTGAACGGGCCGACCCTGCCGCTGAACTCGAAATCGACCGCGAAGAAGACCTGGAAGACCTCGCCCTGGGCGAGGACTATGCGCTCAACCCGCAGTTCGTCTCCATGGTGGTGGACGCCGCTGATCGCGGCGACTCCGATCGCCTGCGGGAGCTGCTGAGCGCCCTGCATCCCGCCGACGTCGCCGACCTGATCGGCTTCCTCGCCGCCGAGGATCGCAAGGAAATCCTGCCGCACCTCGACCCCGAGGCCCTGGCCGAGATCCTGTCGGAGCTGGATTACGAAATCCGCGAGGAGATTCTCGAGGCGGTCTCGCCCGAGGTCCTGGCCCGAGCGCTCGGCGAACTGGATTCCGACGACGCCGCCGACGTGGTCGAGGACCTGGAGATCCACAAGCGCGCCGAGGTCCTGGCCGCCCTGCCGGAGGGCGACCGCGCCGCCATTGAGAGCGCGCTGTCCTATGGCGAGGAGACCGCCGGGCGTCTGATGCAGCGCGAGGTGGTGGCCGCGCCGCAGTTCTGGACCGTGGGCCAGGCCATCGACCATTTCCGGCGGGAAGCCGACGACCTGCCCGAGCTGTTCTTCGACGTCTATGTGGTCGATCCGGCTTACAAGCCGGTAGGCGCGGTGCCGATCAGCACCCTGCTGCGCAGCCGGCGTGATGTGCCGTTGGCCCAGATCATGGAGTCGCTGTCCGAAATCCCGGTCGATATGGACCAGGAGGAAGTGGCCTACATCTTTGACAAGTACCACCTGATCTCTGCGCCCGTGGTGGAGCCAGGCGGCCGTCTGGTCGGCCAGATCACGGTCGACGACATTGTCGGCGTCATCCACGAGGAGAGCCGCGAGGACATCCTGGCCCTGGCCGGCGTCTCCGATAGCGGCCGCCACGGCGGGGTCTGGGACATGGTCGCCTCGCGCCTGCCCTGGCTGCTGCTCAACACCCTGACTGCAGCCCTGGCCGTCAGCGTAATCCAGGCCTTCGAGGCGCAGATCGCCCAGGTGGTGACGCTGGCGGTTCTGATGCCGATCGTCGCCTCCCTGGGGGGCAATGGCGCGACCCAGACCTTGACCGTGGCCGTCCGCGCCCTGGCCAGCCGGGAACTTTCGGCGGTGAACGCCGTCCGGACAGTCAGCCGCGAGATGCTGGTGGGGTTGGTGAATGGCCTGGTCCTGGCCGTGGTCACGGGCCTCGCCATCTATCTGGTGTTCGGCGACCTGCGACTGTCGCTGGCCTTTGGCGCGGCAATTGTCATCAACATGTTCGTCGCCGCCGCAGCTGGCGCCCTGGTGCCCCTGGCCCTGGAGCGGATGGGACGCGACCCGGCGGTGTCGTCTGCCGTCTTTGTGACCTTCGTCACCGACTTCACAGGATTTTTCGCCTTCCTGGGGATCGCCGCCCTGATCCTGTTGTAAGCGGCCTCTATCTTGCGGCTTGAGGCCCGGACCCCGTGTTTGTGTCTCAACATGGATCAGGACGGCCATGAAACCGCGTCACCAGATCTCCCGCGCTGCGATCGAGCTGATCAAGCGCTTCGAAGGCTACCGCGCCAAGGCCGCGAGGCTGGCTGATGGCCACTGGACGATTGGCTATGGCCACACCCTGACGGCGCGGGAGGGGGCGGAAGTCTCTGAACGGGACGCTGAGGCCCTGCTGCTCTATGACCTGATCGCCGTGGCGCACCTGGTCAATGAGGTCACCTACGCCCCGCTGACCCAGAACCAGTTCGACGCCCTGTGCTGCTTCGCCTTCAATATCGGCCTGGACAATTTCCGCCGATCCTCTGTCCTGCGCCGGATCAATGAGGGCCAGCTGCTGCAGGCCGCCTGCGCCATGGAGCTTTGGCGCAAGGCTGACTTCGAGGGCGAGCGGATCGTCATCGACGCCCTGGTGCGCAGACGCGCCGCCGAAAAGACCCTGTTCCTGACGCCCATGGACGGCTGGGTGCCGGCGCCATCGCCCATCCTGCGACCCAATGTGGACGCCGACATCGCCGGGATCGTGCCGCGGGAGACCCCGCTGGCGGTCCGCGCGGCTCTCGACGGTCTGAACGCCGTGGCTGAACGCGATCCGGCCGCCGCCACCCTGCGCCCTGCGCCGCCGGAGGAGGAGGCCCTGGCCCCGAGTCCAGCCCAGGCCGCAGCCGCAGCGGTGAGCTATCGCCTGGCCGCCATCTTCAAGGATGAGCCGCCGGCGGCTGACGCCGCCCCCGAGGCGGCGGCGCCTCCCGAGGCGCCCGCTGTGGCCGAAAGCCAGGATCAGGATGAGCCGACCTCTCCGGTGTCGCTGACCGACGCCCTGCCTGCGCCGGAGGCGGCGATCGACATCCCGCCGCCCCCTTCGCAAGAGCCGGACGCCCCCCGGGCGGCGGCGGCGGCCAGCTGGGGCGGCACAGTCGGACTGATCGGCGGCGGCGCCGAGCGCGCCTTCGTCCTCACGCCCCCTGAAGAGGCCGAGCCCGCTGCGCCCGTGGCGCAGCCGGCGCAGGTGGACCCGCCCCGGTTGGTGGCTCCGTCGATCCAGGCGGCCAACGATCCCCTCGAGGCCCCGGCCGCCCCGCCGGAGGCGCGAACGGTGGATGATGCGCCGCCCCGGCTGCTGATCGACGACACCCTTGAGCCGCCCTCGACCATGTCCTTTGAGCCGGTTCCCCGGTCGATCAACCGGGGGGATCTGGGCGCTCTGATCACCCTCGCCGGGGCAGGGCTCGCCCTGTTCGCTGGCGGCCTGTTCTGGGCGTTCAACGCCCGGGTCACCGAAGGTGGGCTGATCAGCCCGCTGACGGTGGGCTGGATCGCCGGCATCGCCGGAGTGGGCTTCTTCGGCGTTGCGGCCTATCTGGTGCTGCAGCGTCTGGGCGGCGACGACGACCTGGAAGAGGGCGAAGACGGGTTGAACTGACGGCGTCGCCACGGTCGGCAGGGCATGACCTGCTGAGTCATGGGCGAGCTGAGGGGCGTTTGTCCTCTCGCGGCTCGCCGCGGCCCGTGCTAGCCCTTGGCCATGACCCTGCAGTCTGGCCCTTCGCTCGAATTCGGCCTCGGCGAGTCCGCCGACGCCATCCGTGAGACCACCGCCCGGTTCTCCGCCGACAGGATCGCCCCGCGAGCGGCCGAGATCGACGCCTCGAACACGTTCCCAAGGGACCTCTGGCCCCAGATGGGCGCCCTGGGCCTGCATGGGATCACGGTTGAGGAGGCCTATGGCGGCCTCGGCCTCGGCTATCTCGAACATGTGGTGGCCATGGAGGAGGTCAGCCGGGCCTCAGCCTCGGTGGGCCTCTCCTACGGCGCCCATTCCAATCTCTGCGTGAACCAGATCCGTCGCTGGGGGTCCGAGGACCAGAAGCAGCGCTACCTGCCGCGGCTGATCAGTGGCGAGCATGTGGGCGCCCTGGCCATGAGCGAGGCCGGGTCAGGCTCAGACGTGGTCTCCATGCGTCTGCGGGCCGAGCCGCGCGGCGATCGCTATGTGCTGAACGGGACCAAGTTCTGGATCACCAACGCCCCCCATGCCGACGTCCTGGTGGTCTATGCCAAGACCGATCCGGAGGTCACGGGCCGGGCCATCACCGCCTTCCTGATCGAGAAGGACTTCAAGGGATACCGTTGCGCCCAGAAGCTGGACAAGCTGGGCATGCGCGGCTCCGACACCGGCGAACTGGTGTTCGAGGACTGTGAGGTCCCGCAGGAGAACGTGCTGGGCCCGCTGAACGGCGGTGTCGGCGTTCTGATGAGCGGCCTCGACTATGAGCGCGCCGTCCTGGCCGGCGGCCCTCTCGGAATCATGCAGGCCTGTCTGGACGCCGTGCTGCCCTATGTCCGCGAGCGCAAACAGTTCGGCGCCCCCATCGGCTCCTTCCAGCTGATGCAGGCCAAGGTCGCCGATATGTATGTCGCCCTGAATTCGGCCCGGGCCTATGTCTATGCGGTGGCCAGGGCCTGCGATGCGGGCCTCACCACCCGGTTCGACGCGGCCGGCGCCATCCTGATGGCCTCGGAGAATGCGGTGAAATGCGCCCTGGAGGCCATCCAGGCCCTGGGCGGCGCGGGCTATACCAGGGACTATCCGGTGGAGCGCCTGCTGCGGGACGCCAAGCTCTATGACATCGGCGCGGGCACCAATGAGATCCGCCGTTTCCTGATCGGTCGGGAGCTGATCGGCGGATGAGGAGCCTGTTGGTGATGCTCCTCGGGGTCCTGGTCCTGACGGGCTGCGCCACGGTCTCGACCTGTGGACCCGACGAGCGCGCCGGCCAGACCGCACACCTGTTCTTTGGCCGAAACATTGGTGCGGCGCCTGGCGTGGACGAAGCGGCGTTTCAGGATTTTGTCGCCCGCGAACTGGCCCCGCGGTTTCCCGACGGCATGACGATCCTGGACGCCGAGGGCCGCTGGTCCCATCGCGGCGTCCTGATGGCGGAGGCGTCAAAGATGGTGATCCTCGCTCAAGAGGGCGCGATCGACCGGGCGGCCCTGGCAGCGGTGCGGGCGGCTTACCAGACCCGGTTCTCGCAGGACGCCGTCCTGCAGAGCGTCAGCACGGCCTGTCTGGCCTACTGACTTTCCGGGAACTCCGACAGGGGCTGGCGCCTTCCACTAGGGCAACCCAGAGGAGCCTCCCCATGCGCAAGACCCTGATTGTGATCCCCATCGCCTTTTCCGCCCTGGCCCTCGCGGCCTGCGGCACCACCGTGACTGAACGCGCGGCCACCGGCGCCCTCGGCGGCGCCGCCGTCGGCGGAGCGGTCAGCGGTGATCTGAGCGGCGCGGCCGCCGGCGCGGCCATCGGTGGTGTCGCCGGTGCGGCGACCACGCCTCGCCGGAACTAGTCCACGCCGTAGCCGGACCTAGTCGTCCGCCTGCTTCTGGCCAAGTCGAGATACAAAAAAGGGCCGGCCCATTGTTGGGGCCGGCCCTTCCATTGTCGGACCGCTAGTGCGGCGGCCCGCAACCTTAGCAGCGCTTAGGCGCGAACCTCATGGGAGGCCCAGGCTACGGTCACCGACTGCGACAGATGACAATGAGACACTGGATCACCTCCTTTCAATTGTTGAACACCACAACGAATATGGGATGGGATTTCGGGTTTGGCAAACCCAAGTGTGCGTGATCGCTGCGACGTTTCAGCGCCAGCCTTTTCCGCCGCCCTCGCTGAGCGCCTGGCGCCGCCGGAGCTCGGTGACAGGGACCGTCAGCCGGTCCAGCGCCTGCCCCATGGCCAGGTAGCCCGCATTGACCGCCGGGTCGTAGGCCTCCCAGTTTCGAATCTCGACCCCGGTCATGTCGGGGGTGACCAGCAGGTCGACGCTTTCGCGCGCCGCCCGCAGATCGCGGCCTGTAGGCACCGTGGCCGCCCGCATGAGCAGTGACACGATCGGCGGGCCCTGCCGCCACGCGCCTGAGAGAACCCAGCGCAGCACCGAGGAGGGCCTGGCCACGTCCCGGGCGGTGATGCTGCGGCCTCGGGTGACATCGACGCCGACCACAGGCCCTAGGTGCATGGCGCTCATCACATCGGCGGGGAAGTTGTTCAGCACCGCGCCGTCCACAAGCACGTCATCCCCCTGGGTCGCCGGCGGCATGACGCCGGGCAGGGCGATGGTGGCGCGCAGGGCGTCGGTGAGCCGGCCGCTGCGATGGATTTGATAGGCGCCGGTGGTCAGGTTCGAGGAGACGGCGAAGAAGGGCAGCCATAGATCGGAAATGCTGGTGTCGCCGAAGTGCTCGTACAGCCTGGCTCGTACCTTCTCCCCGCGGGTCATGGCCAGGAGGGGGAAGGCGATGTCGTCCAGCGGGCTGGAGGAGACGAAGGCGTCACGGATCCGGCGGTCGGCCTCTTCGTCCGACCAGCCCATGCCCAGGCCTGCCGCCACGATCGCCCCCATGGAGGCGCCCCCGATGAAATCGATGGGCACGCCGCGTTCACGTAGTACCCGGATCGCGCCGACATGGGCATAGGCCCGGGCGCCGCCGCCCGACAGGACCAGGCCCACCGACTGGCCGGTCAGCACCCGGGCCAGACGCGCGGCGTCGGCCTCGTCGTCCCGGCGCATATGGAACAGCCGGGCCGGTTGGGCGGCCTTGACCCAGGCCTCCGATGTCCGCGGGGCCGGGCCGTCCCGGGGGTGCAGCAGGATCAGGTCGACCAGCTGGTGCGCCTGAAGCGGCTGGGCAGGGTGCAGGATGATGTTGGACGGCGGCTGGGCGGCGGCCTTGCCGATGCGGAACAGGCGGTCCACCTGCCGGGCCACCACCGCCCGCCAGCCCAGGTCCTGACCCTCGGCGGCGTACAGGACGAAGTCGTGGGTCCGTTCGACCTCGGAGTACCATTCGGTCGGCGCCATCGCCGCCTCGGCGCCGACGACGGTCACCGTGTAGCCCTGGCGCATGATGTGGCGGGCGATCCGGTCCACCAGCGGGCGAACCGCCACAGGCTCGCCCACCGTGACGAAACCATATACCGAGGGCTCGCCGCCGGCGGTGCGATGGGTCTGGCGACGGCTGCGCCTGACGATTAGCTGGGCGAGCTCCAGCATGACGGCTGGGTCTTCCTCGGCGGCTTCCAGGAACAGGTCCCGGGGCAGGGCGAAGACTTCGGAATCCCGCAGAGCCACCACCCGCGCGGTGTGCGGGGTGCCAGACAACAGGGACATTTCCCCGGCCGGCTCCCCTGGACGGATCACGCCCAGAAATTCCGGCTCTTGGCCGTCCTCATGACGGAAGGCGCCGAGGCGGCCGGCGCGCACGAAATAGAGATGATCAGCGGCTTCGCCCGGCTCGAACAGCACCCCGCCGCCAGGCAGCGAGAACCATGTCGCATCGCCCTCCACCTGCTCATCGAAGAACAGCTGGGCCAGGGCCGTGTCGCTGGGAAGGTCCGGCAGTCGTGCCACAGTCGGAGAGCCTAGCGTGTGACGGCGCGCGGGGCTATGCCATGCGTATGACGAGGCTAACTTCCTCCATCGACACGGCTTCCGAGGCATTTCAGACCCAGGCTCAGCTGAATCGCGGCCTGGTTGACCAGCTTCGGGCGCAGATGGCGCAAGCCGCCCTGGGCGGACCGGCCGCCGCGCGCGAGCGGCACGAATCACGGGGCAAGCTGTTGCCCCGGGACCGGGTCATGCGCCTGTTGGACCCCGGTGCGCCCTTTCTGGAGATCGGCGCCCTGGCCGCCCACGGTCTCTATGACGACGAGGCGCCGGGCGCAGGCGTGATCGCCGGCGTCGGTCGAGTGTCTGGCCGCGAGGTGATGATCCTCGCCAACGACGCCACGGTGAAGGGCGGGGCCTATTTCCCCATGACCGTGAAGAAGCACCTGCGGGCCCAGGAGATCGCCCTGCAGAACCGTCTGCCGTGTGTCTATCTGGTTGATTCCGGCGGGGCCAACCTGCCGCATCAGGCCGAGGTGTTTCCCGACCGAGACCATTTTGGCCGCATCTTCTTCAATCAGGCCCAGATGAGCGCCGCAGGCATCGCCCAGATCGCCTGCGTCATGGGTTCGTGCACCGCCGGCGGGGCCTATGTGCCGGCCATGTCCGACGAGACCGTGATCGTTCGCGGGCAGGGGACCATCTTCCTCGGCGGCCCGCCTCTGGTGAAGGCCGCCACCGGCGAAGTGATCAGCGCCGAGGAGCTGGGCGGCGCCGACACCCACGGCCGCCGCTCGGGCGTCGTGGACCACGTGGCCGAAAACGACGAGCACGCTCTGACCATCGTCCGGTCCATCATCGCCAACCTGAACACCACCAAGAGCCACGAGATGGCCCTGGCCGAGCCACGACCCCCGGCCTTCGATCCGGAGGAGCTCTACGGCCTCATCCCCGGCGACGTGCGTGCGCCCTATGATGTGCGCGAGGTCATCGCCCGTATCGTCGACGGCTCGGACTTCGACGAGTTCAAGGCGCTTTACGGCACGACCCTGGTCTGCGGCTTTGCGCGCATCTGGGGTTATCCTGTCGCCATCCTGGCCAATAACGGCGTGCTGTTCTCAGAGAGCGCGCTGAAGGGCGCCCACTTCATCGAGCTGGCCTGCAAACGGAAGATCCCGCTGGTCTTCCTGCAGAACATTTCGGGCTTCATGGTCGGCGGCCGCTATGAGGCCGGCGGCATCGCCAAGGACGGGGCCAAGCTGGTGACGGCGGTGGCCTGCGCCGAGGTCCCCAAGTTCACCGTCCTGATCGGCGGCTCCTTCGGGGCCGGCAATTACGGCATGTGCGGTCGGGCCTATTCGCCCCGCTTCCTCTGGACCTGGCCCAACAGCCGGATCAGCGTCATGGGCGGGGAGCAGGCCGCCAGCGTCCTGGCCACTATTCGACGCGACGGCCTGGAAGCCCGCGGCGAGGCCTGGTCCGATGAGGACGAAGCCGCCTTCAAGGCCCCGGTCAGGGAACGATACGAGACCGAGGGCGATCCCTATTTCGCCACCGCCCGCCTGTGGGATGATGGGATCATCGATCCCGCCCAGACCCGCGACGTGCTTGGCCTGTCGATTTCTGCGGCGCTCAATGCGCCCGTGCCGGAGACGCGGTTTGGCGTCTTCCGAATGTGAGGAAGCCTTAAAGACCATGAGCAATCCCATCGTCGATCCCCTGGTCGAAGGCCTCGACACCGACGCCACCTCGCCGCTGGTGCGCCTGGAGGCGACCGTCGAGGGCGTGGCCATCGTCACCATCAACCGGCCCGAGCGTCGCAACGCCTTTGACGCGGCCCTGATCGCCGCCCTGTCGGAAACCTTCGAGACCCTGCACGGCGCCGAACATGTGCGCCTGGTCTTCCTGCGCGGGGCCGGCGGGACCTTCAGCGCCGGCGCCGACCTCGACTGGATGCGAGCCGCGGCCGGCCACACCGAGGACGACAACCGCGAGGACGCCATGGCCATGGCGAAGATGCTCAAGCTCCTCTGGGATATCCCGGCCCTGACCGTGGCCCTCGTGCAGGGCGGCGCCTATGGCGGCGGGGCCGGTCTGCCGGCGGCCTGTGACATGGCCATCGCCACCGCCGACGCCCAGTTCAGCTTTGCCGAGGTCAAGCTCGGCCTCGTGGCCGCCACCATCAGCCCCTATGTGGTCGCCGCCATCGGCCCCCGCACGGCGCGGGGCCTGTTCGCCACGGGGCGGACCTTTGACGCCGCCCATGCCGAGAAGATTGGCCTGATCACCCAGGTGGTGGCCGATGACACAGCCCTCGACGCCGCCATCGCGAGCCTCTCCACAGAGATGATGGCCTGCGGCCCCATGGCGGTGATCGAGTCCAAGAAGATCGTCGAACACGTCGCCTATCAGGAGATCGACCACGGTCTGATGGAAGACACCGCCAAGGTCATCGCCCGGGTCCGGGTGAGCGATGAGGGGCAGGAGGGCGTGCTGGCCTTCCTCGAGAAGCGCAAGCCCAGCTGGTCCGAATGATCACGACCCTCCTGGTCGCCAATCGCGGGGAGATCGCCAGGCGCATCTTCCGCACCGCCCGGCGGATGGGCCTGGCCACGGTCGCAGTCTATTCCGACGCCGACGCCCATTCCCCTCATGTGCGAGAGGCCGATCAGGCCGTGCGCCTGGGGCCGGCGGCGGCCCGGGAGAGCTATCTGAACGTCGAGGCTGTGCTGGCGGCCGCCCGAACGTCTGGCGCCGACGCCATCCATCCCGGCTATGGCTTCCTGTCGGAGAACGCCGACTTCGCCGAGGCGGTGATGGCCGCGGGGCTGACCTGGGTCGGGCCGCCGCCCTCGGCCATCCGCGCCATGGGGCTGAAGGATGCGGCCAAGGCCCTGATGATCAAGGCCGGGGTGCCGGTGACGCCGGGCTATCACGGCGAGAACCAGGACCCCGCCCATCTGGCCGCCCAGGCCGAGCAGGTCGGCTATCCCGTCCTGATCAAGGCCGTGGCCGGCGGCGGCGGCAAGGGCATGCGCAAGGTCGAGCGCGCCGCCGACTTCACCGAGGCTCTGGGTTCAGCCAAGAGAGAGGCCGCAGCGGCCTTTGGCGATGACCGCGTGCTGCTGGAAACCTATGTGGCCCGGCCCCGGCACATCGAGGTGCAGGTGTTCGGCGACAGCCATGGCCAGGTGGTTCACCTGTTCGAGCGCGACTGCTCCCTTCAGCGCCGCCACCAGAAGGTGATTGAAGAGGCGCCGGCCCCGGGCATGAGCCCCGAGGTGCGCGCGGCGGTCTGCGCCGCCGCCGTCCGGGCGGCCCAGGCCGTGGACTATGTCGGCGCCGGCACGGTGGAGTTCATCGCCGACGCCAGCGAGGGCCTGCGGGCCGACTGCATCTGGTTCATGGAGATGAACACCCGCCTCCAGGTGGAGCATCCGGTCACCGAGGCGGTCACCGGCCAAGATCTGGTGGAATGGCAGTTGAGGGTGGCCGCTGGCGAACCCCTGCCACTGAGCCAGGATCAGATTTCCCTGAACGGCTGGGCCATGGAGGCCAGGCTCTATGCTGAAAACCCGGCGGCGGGCTTCCTGCCCTCCATCGGTGAGTTGGAGCACTTCGTACTGCCCGACAGCATCCGGGTGGACACAGGCGTCGAGCCTGGCGGCGCCGTCAGCCCGCACTATGACCCGATGGTCGCCAAGCTGATCGCCCATGGCCCGACGCGCCAGGCCGCCGCCCGCAGGCTGCAGAAGGCCTGCGGCGAGGTGCAGGTCTGGCCCGTGCGGACCAATGCCGGCTTCCTCGCCCGCTGCCTGGGCGAGCCCGACTTTCTGCGCGGCGAGGTGGACACCGGCTTCATCGCCGCGCGCCACGACGCCCTGGCCATGAGCCCTGAGCCCAGCCTGGCGGTCTTGTCTGCGGCCGCCCAGGGGCTGCTGTCCCAGGCTCCGACAACCGCCGCCGACCCGGGCGGCCCCTGGAGCGCGCTCACCGGCTTCCGCCTGAACGCGGCCCCGCAGGCGAGCCTGCGCCTGTACCGAGACGGCGTAGCCATTGATGCGCCAATGGAGGCGGGGCCCCTGTCGGCCGATGTCCTGCTGGACGCGGCCGGCGCCATCATCGTGTTCGAGGCCGGGGAAGCCTTCGCCTTCTCCGGCCAGGCCCCGGCGGCCGTCGCCGGGGAGGGACCTGCGGGCGATGGCGCGGTGATCTCGCCCATGCCGGGCAAGGTGGTCGCTGTGGCGGTGGTCCAGGGGGACAAGGTCGTCCGCGGCCAGACCCTGGTGACGCTCGAAGCCATGAAGATGGAGCACGCCCTGACCGCGGCCTTCGACGGCGTGGTCGAGATGGTTTCGGCGAGCGTCGGCGCCCAGGTCAGCGAGGGCGTCGTGCTGGCGCGACTGGCCCCGGCCGCCTAGACCGAGCCCCATGACCGTTCATCTGATCAAGCTCGTCGTCGGCTGCGACACCGTGGAAGACTTGTTGGACTGGCGCGCGCCGCAGGCCGGCGAGCCCTGGATCCTGCGCACCCGCCAGACACCCAAGCGGGCGGCCGAGCTCACCGACGGCGGCTCCCTTTACCGGGTCTATAAGGGCGCCATCCTCACCCGGCAGCTGATCCTGGATGTGACCACGGTAGGAGAGGGGCAAGACGCCCGCTGCGAGATGTTGCTGGACGAAACCCTGGTGCGGGTCGCCCCGACGCCCCGGCGGCCCTTCCAGGGCTGGCGCTATCTTGAGCCCAAGGACGCCCCGCCGGACCTCGTTGGCGACATCGGCCAGGAGACCCCGCCGGAACTGGCCCGTCAGCTCCGCGAGGCCGGCCTCTGGTAGGGCCTCTAGACCGCCATGTTGTCGATCAGCCGGGTCTTGCCCAGATGGGCGGCGGCGAAGATGCGCACCCGGCCCTCGTGGGGCGGCGGGCCGGCGGGCGAGAGGTCTTCGACCTGTCGGACCTCGAAGTAATCGACCCGTTGGAAGCCGTGCCGCTCCAGGGCCGCGCGGCCGGTCGCCTCCACCTTCTCCACCGAGTCACCGGCCTTGAGTCGGGTCGCCGCATCGGCCAGCACCTTGTTCATCATGCCGGCGATCGGACGCTCCGCAACGCTGAGATAGGCATTGCGTGAGGACAGGGCGAGGCCGTCAGCGTCCCGGGCGATGGGGGCGCCGACAATCTCCACCGGCAGGTCGAGGTCGCGAGCGAGCCTGCGGATCAGCTGCAGCTGCTGGAAGTCCTTCTCGCCGAACACCGCCACATCAGGCTGAGCCTGATTGAGCAGCTTGGCCACCACGGTCGCCACCCCGTCGAAGTGACCGGGCCGGGCGGCCCCATCCAGGGGCTCGCTCACTCCGGAAACGCTGACCTTGGTCGCGTAACCCGGCGGATAGATCTGGCTGACGTCCGGCGCATAGAGCAGGTCGCAGCCGGCGCTGGCCAGCAGCCGGGCGTCGCCGGCCTCGTCCCGGGGATAGCGCTCGAAGTCCTCATTGGGCCCGAACTGCGCGGGGTTGACGAAGATGCTGGCCACCACCCGGTCGGCCCTTGTCGTGGCCAGCCGCACCAGAGACAGGTGCCCCTCGTGCAGGGCGCCCATGGTGGGCGTCATGGCCACGGTCTCGCCGGCCGCCCGCCAGGCGCGGACCTGGTCGCGAAGCGCAGCGACGGTGCGGACGATGGGCAGGGTTTGCGCGGACATGGAGCCTCGTCTGGCGGAGAAAACAGCCTGCGGCTTATGGCCGAACCGCGGGGGGTGCGTCCATCCGTCCACAAGGGCGGGGGCCTGCCAAGTTGACGTGGCGGCCGGCATAAGCCTCTCGTTAACCTATAGGCCCGCCTGGCCGAATCGATGGAGCAGGACTCATGTCCCAACCCCGTGTGATCGTCGTCGGTAATGAGAAGGGCGGTGCTGGCAAGTCCACCATCGCCCTGCACCTCGCCGTGGCCCTGATGTATGGCGGCGCCAAGGTGGCCGTGCTCGACCTGGACCTGCGCCAGCAGTCCCTGGGCCACTTCTTCGCCAGCCGGCGCGCCTGGCTGGCGGCCAACGAGGTCGAGGCGCCGATGCCTCTGGAATTCCCCTTGAGCCCGGACCTCGCCCTGGCCACGGACGGGGAGGCTCTGGCGGCCTTCCAACAGGCTTTCGAGGCGGCCAATGAGGCCGCCGACTTCGTGCTGATCGACACCCCCGGCGGCGACACGGCCATCTCGCGGGCCGCCCATGGCCTGGCTGATCTGATCGTCACGCCGATGAACGACAGCTTCGTCGACTTCGACATGCTGGGCGTTGTCGATCCCGTCTCGCTGGATCTGAAGCGGCCGGGCCTCTACTCCGTCACCGTCTGGGATAGCCGCAAGGCCCGCGCCGTGGCCGATGGCCGCTCCATCGACTGGGTGGTGCTGCGCAACCGTCTGGCGCCCACCGAAGCCCGCAACCGCCGTCGCCTGGATGAGCGGGTCAAGGCCCTGTCCCGCCGCGTCGGCTTCCGCGTCGGGCCAGGCCTGCGTGATCGAGTGATCTATCGCGAACTTTACCCCTTCGGCCTGACCATCGCTGACCTGTCGCCGGCTATTCGCCCCGTGGCGATCTCCCTGCAGCACGTGGCCGCTCGCCAGGAACTCCGCGCCCTGATCGGCGCGCTCGGCCTCGGCGAAGTGACCGGGCAGACCCTGATGGCGGCCGAATAGGCCCATGCTCTATCTGGCGCTGGGGTGCGTAGCCCTGGCCGTGTTCGTGTGGATGGGCCGCCGCGGCCGGCCGATGTTCCAGCGGCGGGAGTGGCGAATCCTCTCTGGCCTTGCCAGCGTCGCGGCCTTCGCCGCCGCCGCCTTCCTGGCCGTGCGCGGCGGCTGGGCCTTCGCCCCTGTTCTGCTGGTCATCGGGCTCTGGCTGGCCATGAGCGCCCGCAGCGCCGGCGCAGGTCCGGGCCTGGGCGGCGATGGCGGTGGGCGCGCCAGTGGCAAGGGCGGCATGAGCGAGCGGGAGGCTCGCGATATCCTGGGGGTCGGGCCTGAGGCCGGCTCCGATGAGATCCAGGCGGCCTATACCCGCCTGATGCGCCGCACTCATCCCGACGCGGGGGGCTCAGCCGGACTGGCGGCGCAGATCAACGCCGCCCGGGATCGCCTGCTGCGAGGCTGAGGCCAGGCCTCAGGCCGGCCCGATCACCATGCAAGCCTGGTTTTTGGCCTTCAGGGTTTCGCAGGCGGCCTTGGCCCGGGCCTCGGTCAGACCGGAGAACCGCGCGCGGTAGAAGCCGGCGGTCGCGTCAGTGACCAGAGTGCCGGCCCCCGAAAAGGCCTCGGCGAACCGACGGCGGCTCAGTTTCAGCTGCTCCTGGGCCAGAGCCTTGGACTTGAACGCGCCCACCTGCACCTGCCACTGGCCAGCCGGCGGCGCCTGGGCGGCCGCCCGGGTCGGGGCTGGCGGGGGCGGGGCGGTGGCCAGCACGATCTTCAGACCGTCCTGCTCGCCGTCCCCCTGTTCCCGCGACGGGCGCATGATGGGGCCGGTGGGCTCAGGCTCGAACAGATTCTGGGCCACGGTGATCCGCTCTCCCCGCGACCTGCGGTCGGCCACGTCGAAGCCGGTGAGCAGCAGATCCTGGGCGTGGTTGTCCCGGGCCGCCGTTGAGGCGCCGCCGAGCACCACCACGATCAGGCGGCGGTTATTCTTCACCCCGGAAATGGCGATGTTGTAGCCTGAGGCGTTGGTGTAGCCGGTCTTCAGACCGTCCACCCCAAGCTCGCGCCGCAGCAGGCTGTTGTGGCCGCGGATTTGCGTGCCCCGGAAGTTGAACTCCGGCGTGCTGAACAGGGTGTAGTACTGCGGGAAGTCCCGCATGATCGCCCGCGACAGCACCGCCAGATCCCGGGCTGTGGACAGCTGACGGCTGTCGGGCAGACCCGAGGCGTTGACGAAGGTGGTGGAGTCCATGCCGAGCTCCCGGGCCCGCAGGGTCATCAGCGCGGCGAATCGCGCTTCGCTGCCCCCCAGCTTCTCGGCCACGGCCACGGCGACGTCATTGGCCGAGCGGATGGCCAGGGCGTGCATGGCCTCTTCAACCGTGATCGAGTCGCCGGCCTTGACGAATAGCTTGGTGGGCGGCGCGGCGGCGGCCCGGGGCGAGAAGACGACCCGG
Organism: Caulobacteraceae bacterium; assembly: GCA_027489335.1. Classification (GTDB taxonomy): domain Bacteria; phylum Pseudomonadota; class Alphaproteobacteria; order Caulobacterales; family Caulobacteraceae; genus Phenylobacterium. Next base: position 54,178 of record JAIXZX010000008.1, read on the forward strand.
TCATCCAGCGTCATCTTGCCGGACGCCAGCTGCTCGAACATCAGATAGAGCGTCATCACCTTGGTGATGGAGGCCGGATATCGGGCGCTGTCGGCGCGCTTGCCATAGAGGACTTCACCGGTTTCGGCGTCCACGACGATGGAGGCGTACTTCGGCTGCTGCGCGGGCAGCTGCAGATACGGGATCTGGGCCTGGGCGGCCGGAGCTGCGAAGCCGAGAACGGTCGCCGCGGCCATGAGGCCGGCGAGAATCTGGCGGCGGGCGTGTTTGAGCATCGCGTCGTCCGTCACGTTTTGGGTTTCTGCCGCGCCCCCCGAGGTGCGCGCCAAGGATCAGAGGCTAACATGGCATGTCCCGCCTTGCGCGAGGGTAAACACCTGTTGAGCACCCCAAATCGTCGCATTGCCCGCCTGACAGGCGAGCGCCGCGTTCATTGTGCGGTGCACAAAAACAAGGTTGACTGCTGCGCTGCAACATGGGATGTTGCGGATGCGTAAAGCCCAGTTTTCGATCAAGCGTTCGCGCGGCCGCCGCCGCGCTTCCTGACATCCCCCGCGCGGCCCGCCGCGCATCTGACTTCCGAAGGAGTTCAGCCATGGCCGCCGCCGACAACGCCAAGACCGCCAAGACCGCCGCCGAAGAATTCACCCTCGCCGGCAACCACGCCTTCAAGGACGCCATGGAGAAGTCCATGACCGCCCTGGCCGAGACCAACACCTATTCCAAGCAGAACCTCGAGGCCCTGGTGGCTTCGGCCACCGCTGCGGCCAAGGGCGCGGAAGCCGTCGGCGCCGAGGCTCTGGCCTTCGCCAAGAAGAACGTCGAAGAGCAGATGGCCGCCGCCAAGACCCTGGCCTCGGCCAAGAGCCTGCAGGAAGCCATGGAACTCCAGACCGCCTTCACCAAGAAGGCGATGGAATCCTACATGTCGGAAATGACCCGCATGTCGGAGCTGTTCACCGCCTCGATGAAGGACTCCCTGAAGCCGATCAACGAGCGCGTCACCGCGACCGTCGAGCGTCTGCAAGCCGCCCGCTAAGGCGCGGCCGCGCCCCCGGGCGCAGCCTATATCTGCAAGAGCCCGGTCCGGCGACGGACCGGGCTTTTCTCATGGCGGCGCGGGCGCTACAGACAGAGGCATGAGCACCGTCGAAGAACGTCTGGCCGCGCTTGGCGTCCGCCTGCCCGAGCCTTCCACCCCGGTCGCCAACTATGTGCCCTTCGTCCGGGCCGGCAGCCTCCTGCACATCTCCGGACAGGTGTCCCGGGACGCCCAGGGCGGTGTCACTGGCGTCGTCGGCCAGGATGTCGACATGGAGACCGCGCGCTTCGCCGCCCGTCTCTGCGCCATAAACCTGATCGCCCAGATGAAGGCCGCCTGCGGCGGCGACCTTGGTCGCGTGGTCCGCGTGGTCAAGCTCGGCGGCTTCGTCCAGGCGGGCCCCGATTTCTTCGACATTCCCCAGGTGGTGAACGGCGCCTCTGATCTGATGGTCGACGCCTTTGGCGACATCGGCCGCCACGCCCGCTCGGCGGTGGGGGTCTACCGGCTGCCCATGAACTTCGCCGTTGAGGTCGACGCTGTGGTGGAGCTGTCGTGAGGGACCGCTTCGGCGAGGCCTGGGATCTTCTGTTCCACCCGCCGGTGGCCCATCGGGGCCTGTGGACGCCGGACGGCGCCCCGGAAAATTCCCTCGGCGCCTTCCAGGCCGCCTGCGCGGCCGGCTACGGGATCGAACTCGACGTTCACCTGTCTTCGGACGGGGAGGCTATGGTTTTCCACGACAACACCCTGGCCCGAATGACCGGGATCGAGGGACGGCTGCGCGATCACACCGCCGCCGAGCTGGGCGAGATGTCCCTAAAGGGGACCGATGAGACCATTCCGACCCTGGTTGAGACCCTGGCCCTGATCGGCCATCGCGCCATGGTGCATATCGAGCTCAAGACCCACTGGGGCGAGGTTGGTCCCCTGGAGCGCCGGGTCCACGAGATCATCATCGATCACGCCGGACCGCTCTGCATCATCGGCTTCAATCCCTATTCCCACGCCTGGTTCGCCGACCACTATCCGGGCGTCCTGCGGGGGCTGGACTCGTTCAGCTATAAGGACGTGAAGCACCTGAGCGAGGTTGAGCGACAGGCCTATGCCCGTCTGGAGCAGGTGGCGATCGCCCGCCCGCATTTCCTGGCCCTTGGCCTCGACATGCTTCCTAGCGAACGGGCCGACGCCTATCGCGCTGACGGCATGCCGGTGGTCGCCTGGACCGTCCGCCAGCCCGAGCAGTGGGAGGCGGTGAAGGACCACTGTGACAACCTGATCTTCGAGGGTTTCCACCCGTGAGCCTCAAGCCGGCGGTCCGGGTGAACCGCCGCATCGCCGACATCGGCAAGGCGGCCTGGCAGGCCTGCGCCGCCCCTGGCGGCAACCCTTTCGTGGCCTATGACTTCCTTGATGTGCTGGAACAGTCCGGCTGCGCCGTCGAGCGCACCGGGTGGGGGCCGCAGCATCTGGCCATCGAGGACGAGGCCGGGGAGGTAGGGGCGGTCATGCCCCTCTATCTGAAGTCCCACAGCCAGGGCGAATACATCTTCGACCACAGTTGGGCCGACGCTTATGAGCGGGCCGGCGGGCGCTATTATCCGAAGCTGCTGTCGGCGGCGCCCTTCACGCCGGCCACGGGACCTCGCCTGCTGGTTCGCCCCGACATTCCGGTTCAGGCGGGCAATGAGATGCTTCTGGGGGGCGCCCTGACGCTGTGCCAGCAGATGGGCGTGTCCTCGGTCCACATCAATTTCCCACCGCAGGCCGAGTGGGACTGGCTCGGCGCCCAGGGTCTCGCCCAGCGCCAGGGCCAGCAGTACCACTGGTTCAACCGGGGCTATGGGATCTTCGACGACTTCCTGGCGGACCTGTCCTCGGGCCGGCGCAAGACCATCCGCCGTGAGCGCCGTGACGCCCAGGCGGGGCTGGAGATCCTGCAGCTGACCGGGGCCGATCTGACCGAGGACGCCTGGGACGCCTTCTACGGCTTCTATATGGACACCGGCTCGCGCAAGTGGGGCCAGCCCTATCTGAACCGGCTGTTCTTCTCCCTGCTCGGCGAGCGGATGGCCGACAAGGTCTTGCTGATCATGGCCAGGCGGGACGGGCGGTGGATCGCGGGGGCGCTGAACCTGGTTGGGGACGACGCTCTCTATGGGCGCAACTGGGGCTGCGTCGAGGACGTGCCCTTCCTGCACTTCGAGCTTTGCTACTACCAGGCCATCGAATGGGCCATCGGTCGGGGTCTGACGCGGGTTGAGGCCGGCGCCCAGGGCCAGCACAAGATCGCCAGGGGCTATCTGCCGACGCCCGTCTATTCCGCCCACTACATCGCTGATCCCGCCCTGCGGGGGCCCGTCGAGGACTTCGTCGCCCGGGAAAAGGCGGCCGTCGATGGCGAGATGGAGTGGCTGGCCGAGGAATACTCCCCCTTCCGCCAGGGGTAGAGCGCGGTCGAAGACGCGATCCGCCCCCTTGAGGGACGGATCGCGCTTATCCGGACCTAGTAGCTCACGGCGAAGGAGACGCCGTAGTAGCGGGGCTCGCCGGCGATGAAGGTCGGGATGCCAAAGGCGTCCCCGGTGTTGCCGGCATCCTTGATGTAGTCCTGATCCAGGGCGTTGGTGACAAAGGCGCCCAGGGTCCAGGGGGCGTTGTCGCGCTGATAGACCATCCGCAGGTTCAGCAACCCGTAGGCTTCCTGAACTTCGTCGACGATCCGGTCCTGGGGTTGCAGGCTGGAGCGGTCGTTGTTGTTGTCGAAGAAGACCTCCGAGCGCCAGGTGTAGGCCGGGATGAAGGCCAGCTCGCCGCCCGCCAGGGGCATGGCCGCCCGGAAACCGAGGGAGACCGCATGGTCAGGCGCCAGGCGGAACTGGTTGCCCTTGAACAGGCCGTTGCCGAACCGGGCGTCGCTGTAGCCATAGGTGCCGAAGGCCTCGAAGCGGTTGCTCGGCCGCCAGGTGAACTGACCTTCAAAGCCCGTGGCGTCGGCCTCGCCGGCGTTGGCCGCCACGATCTGGCCGGCGCTGTTGAGCACGGAGGTCTGGAAGTTCTGGTAGTCGTAGCGGTAGATCGAGCCTTCCAGGGACAGGGCGCGCTCAAACAGTTCGCTCTTCACGCCCACCTCGAAGGAGTCCACCTCTTCGGCCGGCAGTTCGGTGAACCGCACCGGACCGCCCGGCGTGGTCGGGGAGCCTGCGCTCAGCACCTTGGGGCGACGACCCTTGGCGTAGGAGGCGTAGGCGCTGAAGGTCGCGGTGGGGGCGTAGCGCGCCACCACGCGATAGGTCAGGCCATCGTCGGAGATGTCGCGGCTCTCGACAGCGCCGCCAGCCGTGGGCTGGACGAACAGGCCGCGGCCCACCGTGGGCGTGCTGCCGGCCAGGACCGAGCCGCCATTGATCAGTTGGGCCTGATACCCGCTGGTCTTGTCTTCGGTGGTGTACCGGACGCCGCCGGTCAGTTCGAGAGCGTCGGTAAGCTGGTAGGTGACGTCGGCGAAGACGTCATAGGCGGTGGTCTCGCCAAAGTTGGCGTAGGTCTCGCGGTGGGCGGACTTCAGCGGGGCGGGCGCGACGGCCTCGATCACGGGCAGGGGCAGGCCGCGGGGCGGCGCCAGGGCGCCGGTAGAATAGAGGGCGTAGATCTTCTCGCTGAACTGCAGCGGGACGGTCTGCGAACCTTCCTCGTGGAACAGGCCGACCCCGGCGAAGGCGGTCAGACGGCCGCCTGCGTCGTAGTTCAGGCGGAATTCCTGGCTTGCCTGTTCGCCGACGGCGTCTTCGCCGAAGACGAAGAGGGGCAGGGAGAAGCCGTCCGGATCAAAGATCTCCAGGCTGTCGAACTCGCGATAGGCGGTGATCGACTTCAGGCTGAGGCTGTCGTTGATCGCGTAATCGGCCAGCAGGGTCGCGCCCCAGACGTTGCGATCGAGCCCCAGATCCTTGCCGCCTAGGAAGCCCATGCCGCTGGACAGGGCCGCGCCGGAATTGCGGCCCAGGTCGCCGATCACCGCGCCGGTGGTCGGGTTGGTGGGCAGGAAGGTCAGGGACTTGAACGAGGTGCCGCTGGGATTGTCCTGCTGGTAGTTGACGATCAGGTCGGCGTTGAACTGGTCGTTCGGCGCCCAGTTGACGGCGACGCGGAAGGCCTGGGTGTCGGTGGAGTTGAAGTCCTTGCCGCCCAGCAGGTTCTCGACGAAGCCGTCCCGGGCCTTCAGGCGTGCGGCCACCCGCACGGCGAAGGTTTCGCTCAACGGCATGTTCAGCATGCCATCGACCATGGCGTAGCCGTAGTTGCCCACCTCGACCTTGGAGGCGGCCTTCAGGGCGCTCGGGTCGGCCTTGGCCTGGACCAGGTTGACGGCCCCGATCAGGGCGCCACGCCCATAGAGGGTCGACTGGGGACCTTTGGAGATTTCGGCCCGCTCCAGGTCGAACAGCTCCACATAGGAGCCCCGCGACTTGGAGATCGAGACGCCGTCCTGGAACACCGACACCCGGGGCTCGTTGGTCGCCTCGCCGGAGTCGGAGGTGATGCCGCGCATCACGAAGCCGGGGTTGTTGGGGGACTGGTTCTGCACCTCGAAGCCGGGGACGAACAGCGCCAGGTCCTCGAACTCCTGGACGCCCAGGTCATCCAGCCGGCCAGCGCCATAGGCGGTCAGCGCGATCGGCACGTCGATGGACTTCTGCTCGCGCAGCTGGGCGGTGACGATCAGTTCGTCGACGACCGTGTCGGCGGTCGCCGACTGGGCCTGGGCCTGGGTCGCCAGGCCGAGGACGGCCAGGGCGGCGCCCAGCAGAAGTTGGCTCTTGCGGTGCATGTGGAAATCCCCCTGCAGCTTTGCTGCAATTGCTAATCGGCGTTGCGATAGGGGCGCTCGTTGACGGTCCAATGATGGAACCGCGACGGAGCGGTGACATGGCGAAATTTGTCGGAAGTGAGAAAAATCCCTTACGCCGCAAGGGCTGGCGGCGGCGCGATTCCCTCTCGGATGCGAACCCGCTAGGAAGGGAACAGGAAATCAAGGAGCGCGCCATGAGCCTGGACGGGACCTACGACCCCAATAACATCTTCGCCAAGATCCTGCGCGGCGAGGCGCCCTGCGCGCGCGTGTTCGAGGACGACCACGTCCTGTCCTTCATGGACGTGTTCCCTCAGGTGAAGGGACACACCCTGGTGATCCCCAAGCATTCCAACGCCCGCAACCTCCTGGAGGAAGACCCTCAAGTGCTCGCCCCCCTGATCCTGGGGGTTCAGCGGGTGGCGAGGGCGGTGCGTGCGGCGCTTGAGCCCGACGGCCTGGTCATCACCCAGTTTAACGGGACAGCGGCCGGCCAGACCGTCTTCCATCCCCACTTCCACATCCTGCCCCGCTGGGAGGGGGTGGCGGTCGGCCGTCACGCCTCAGGCGGCATGGCCGATCCGGCCGAACTCAAGGCCCTGGCCGAGCAGATCGCCGCCCAGATCACCTGAGCAGAGGATCGCCTGAGCTGCGGGCGGCGGTGTCGCCCACGAAAAAGCCCCGGCCGATGGCCGGGGCTTTGACGTTTTGAGGTGCGTCCGGATCAGTCGGCCAGTTCGGTGGCCGCGTCCTTGGACGGGTTCTCGATCGTCGGCGCGCCGGGCTCGCGGTCGTCGCCCTCGATCTCGAAGTCCAGCTTGCCGTCCTTGAGCACCACGCGGACGTGGCCGCCCTTGACCAGTCGGCCAAACAGGATCTCGTCGGCCAGCGGCTTCTTGATGTGCTCCTGGATGACCCGGGCCAGAGGCCGGGCGCCGTAGAGCTCGTCGAAGCCGTTGTCGGCCAGCCAGCCGGCCGCCTCGTCGCTGGTCTCGATCGTCACGTGCCGGTCGGCCAGCTGGGCCTCGAGCTGCATCACGAACTTCTGCACCACCTGGCGGATGATCGAGGAGTCCAGCGGACGGAAGGCCACCACCGCATCGAGGCGGTTGCGGAATTCCGGGGTGAAGACCCGCTTGATCGCCTCTTCGGCCTCGTGGTCAGCCTTGCCACGGCCAAAGCCGATGGTGTTGCGCTGCGCGTCGGCCGCCCCGGCATTGGTGGTCATGATGAGCACCACGTTGCGGAAGTCGATCTTCTTGCCGTTGGAGTCGGTCAGCACCCCGTGGTCCATGACCTGCAGCAGGATGTTGTAAACGTCCGGATGGGCCTTCTCGATCTCGTCCAGCAGAACCACGGCGTGGGGATGCTGGTCGACGGCGTCGGTCAGCAGGCCCCCCTGATCGAAGCCGACATAGCCCGGAGGCGCGCCGATCAGGCGGCTGACCGTATGCCGCTCCATGTACTCCGACATGTCGAAGCGCAGGAGCTCGATGCCCAGCGTCGAGGCCAGCTGACGGGCGGTCTCGGTCTTGCCGGTGCCGGTGGGCCCCGAGAAGAGGTAGCAGCCGATCGGCTTGTTGGGATCGCGCAGGCCGGCCCGGGCCATCTTCATGGCCGCGGACAGCTGGTCGATCGCCTCGTCCTGGCCATAGACCGCCCGCTTCAGGTCGGTCTCCAGCTGCTTCAGCGCCTCGGTGTCGGACTTGGAGACCGACTTAGGCGGGATGCGGGCGATCTTGGCCACCACGGCCTCGATCTCCTTGACCCCGATGGTCTTCTTCCGACGGCTTTCCGGCAGCAGCATCTGGCTGGCCCCGGCCTCGTCGATCAGGTCGATCGCCTTGTCCGGCAGCTTGCGGTCATTGATGTACTTGGCCGACAGCTCGACGGCCGCCTTGAGGGCGTCGTTGGTGTAGCGGAGCTTGTGGAACTCCTCGTAGTAGGTCTTCAGGCCCTTCAGGATCTTGATCGTGTCCTCGAGCGTCGGCTCGTTTACATCGATCTTCTGGAAGCGACGGACGAGCGCCCGATCCTTCTCGAAGTGCTGACGGAACTCCTTGTAGGTGGTCGAGCCCATGCAGCGCAGGGCGCCTGAGGCTAGGGCCGGCTTCAAGAGGTTCGAGGCGTCCATGGCCCCGCCGCTGGTCGCGCCGGCGCCGATCACCGTGTGGATCTCGTCGATGAACAGGATGGCGTCGGGGTGGTTCTCCAGCTCCTTGACCACCTGCTTGACCCGCTCCTCGAAGTCCCCGCGATAACGGGTGCCAGCCAGCAGCGCCCCCATGTCGAGGGAGAAGATGGTCGCCCCGGCCAGGACCTCGGGCACCTGCTTGTTGACGATCTTGCGGGCCAGGCCCTCGGCGATGGCGGTCTTGCCGACGCCCGGGTCGCCCACGAGCAGCGGATTGTTCTTGGTCCGCCGGCACAGGATCTGAATGCAGCGCTCAACCTCGGCGGCGCGGCCGATCAGGGGATCGACCTTGCCCTCCTTGGCCTTCTCGTTGAGATCGACGCAGTAGGCCTCGAGCGCCTCGCCGCCGGTCTTGACGGTGGGCTTCTCCTCGTCGTCGGCGCCCTTGACGGGCTTGCCCTCGACGCTCGCGCCGGCCTTCTTGGCGATGCCATGCGCGATGTAGTTCACCGCGTCGTACCGCGTCATGTCCTGCTCCTGCAGGAAATAGGCGGCGTGGCTTTCGCGCTCGGAGAAGATGGCCACCAGCACATTGGCGCCGGTGACGTCCTCCCGGCCCGAGGACTGGACGTGGATGACCGCGCGCTGGATCACGCGCTGGAAGCCCGCCGTGGGCTTGGCGTCCTCCCCGTCATCGACCACCAGCGAGCGGAGCTCATTGTCCACATAGCCGGTGAGGGTGGCCCGAAGGGCGCCCAGGTCGACGTCGCAGGCGCGCATGACGGCTGCGGCTTCCTCATCGTCGATCAGCGCCAGGAGCAGATGCTCCAGGGTCGCATATTCATGCTTTCGCTCATTGGCGTAAGCGACCGCGCGATGCAGTGATTCTTCTAGGGGGCGCGAAAACGAGGGCAATCTGAGCCTCTCAATCCTTTTCCATGGTGCATTGAAGCGGGTGTTGATGCCGCCTGGCGGTATCTACGACCTGCGCGACTTTGGTCTCGGCCACCTCGAAGGTGAAGACACCGCAAACGCCCACGCCATACTGATGAACGTGCAACATGATCCTTGTCGCATCTTCGCGCGACTTGTTGAAATACTGCTCCAGGACGTAAACGACGAACTCCATCGGCGTGTAGTCGTCGTTCAGCAGCAGGACTCGGTACATGGACGGCTTTTGCGTCTTCGGCTTGGTCTGAGTGATGACCGCCGATTTGACGCCCGTCGACACATCACCTTGCTTGCGCTCGGCCATCGAAAACGTCTCCTGGCGGGAGTCTGGTTCCCGCCGCTAAGGGATTAGATATGGAAAAGGGGCGCGTTTGAAAGGGTTGAAATCGTCGAAGCCCGACCCCAAGCAGCCGACGCCCATCTTTTTATCGTTGCGCCTAGCGCCGTTTTTGCCCTGCCTCAATCCCGAACAGGGGGTTTTGAACGCAGGGCGCGGCCTCTTGTCAGGGCCTGGGGCCCAAATCGCGCCCTTATGGCGTCGGCGGTCTTCTCCCCGATGAGGATTCGCTGTTCCTCGCCGCCAAACAGCTCGCCAGCCCCTTGCGAGGCGGGCGTCAGCTCACTGAGGCCCACGCCGATCAGGCGGAAGGTGCGACCATCAGCCTCGCGACGCAGAAGCTCACGGGCGGCGGTGAACAGGGTCCTGGCCGTCTGGGTCGGTTCGGGAAGCGCCCGCCGGCGGGTCAGCAGCCGGAAATCCGGGGTCTTCAGCTTCAGGGTCACCACCCGGCCGGTGACGCCGGCGGCCCGGGCCTGGATCGCCACCCGTTCACAGAGGGGTGAAAGCCGGTCCTCCAGCGCCTCATAGGCGGCGATGTCGGTGTTGAAGGTGGTCTCGGCGCTGATTCCCTTGCGCACCTGGTCGGGGTCCACGGGCCGGGTGTCGCGCCCGTGCGCCAGGTCGTGCAGCCGCAGGCCATGCGCCCCGAAGCGGCGCGCCAGATCCTTCTGGTCCCAGCGGGCCAGGTCGCCGATGGTCTTCAGGCCGGCGGCCTCCAGGGATTTCACCATGGCCGGCCCCACGCCTGGCAGCAGGCCCACCGGCCGCGGCGCCAGAAAGCTCTGCGCCTCAGCCGCCCCGATCACGGAAAAGCCCCGGGGCTTGTCCAGGTCCGAGGCGATCTTGGCCAGGAACTTGTTGGGGGCCAGGCCAATGGAGACGGTGAGCCCGGTCTGCGCTTCGATGCGGGCCTGCACCCGGGCCAGGGTCACAGCCGGCGGCGCCCCATGCAGGCGCTCGGTGCCTGAAAGGTCCATCCAGGCCTCGTCCAGGGACAGGGGCTGGACAAGCGGCGTCAGCTCCGCCAGCAGGCCCATGATGATCTTGCTCTCGGCCTTGTACTTGGCGAAGTCCGGCTTGATCACCACGGCCTGGGGGCAGGCCGCCAGGGCCTTGAACATCGGCATGGCCGAGCGCACCCCATAGACCCTGGCCAGGTAGCAGCAGGTGGTCACCACCCCCCGGACCCCGCCGCCGACAATCACCGGCTGGTCTCGAAGCTCTGGCCGGTCGCGCTTCTCCACCGACGCATAGAAGGCGTCGCAGTCCATATGGGCCATGGAGAGGTCAAACAGCTCGACGTGGGCCGCCAGTCGCGGCGAGCCGCAGGACGGGCAACGCCGGGTCGCCGGCGCCTCGCCGGTCCAGATGCAGTCGCGGCAGAGCGCCTTCATGGCGCCTCGAGCGGCCAGAGCCAGGCCGCGCCTCGCACGCCAGAGGAGTCCCCGTGGACGGCCCATCGAATGGGCGTGTCGAACCCATCGGCGAACACATGCGGCCCGATGGCGCCCGGCAGACGCTCATAGAGTTCGCCCACATTGGACATCCCGCCACCCAGCACGATGACGTCGGGATCAATCAGGTCGACCACGCCGGCCAGGGCCCGGCCCAGCCGGTCCACATAGCGCGAAAGGGCGCCCCGGGCGTCAGGATCGCCCGCCCGCGCCGCCTCAATGATCTCGGGGGCCGACAGACCCGCCCCATGGTCGGCGGCCAGGGCCGGGCCGGAGATCCAGGTCTCCAGGCAGCCGCGGCGTCCGCACCAGCAGGCGGGCCCGGGATGCTCCTCCGCCGTGGCCCAGGGCAGGGGGGTGTGCCCCCATTCGCCGGCCACGCCGTTGCGCCCCTCGATCAGACGCCCGTCCACCACCAGCCCGCCGCCGCACCCGGTGCCCAGGATGGCGGCGAACACCACGCCTGCGCCCGCGCCTGCCCCATCGGCGGCCTCCGACAGGGCCAGGCAGTTGGCGTCGTTGGCCAGGCGCACGGGGCGGCCTAGCGCCGCCTCCAGATCCTGGCCGAACCGCTCTCCGTTCAGCCAGACGGAATTGGCGTTCCGGCTCAGGCCGGTGCGCGGGGAGATCGAGCCCGGCATGCCGACGCCGACCCGCGCCGCCGTCGCGCCAGCCTCAGCTTCCACCGCGGCCACAAGTTCGGTCACCACCGCAAGGGCTGGCCCATAGGCCCCGGGATTGGGTCTTCGCAGGCGCGCAATGATCGCGCCGGTCTTGGCCAGGGCGGCGGCCTCGATCTTGGTGCCGCCGAAATCGACCCCGATGCGGATCATGGTCGTGTCGACGTCAGGAGATCGAATCGGCGATGGCGATGCGCAGGGCGTCCCAGTCATCGATCCGGGTGTGCCGGTCCGGCGCGGCCGGCGCCAAGGGCCGAAGGCGCTCATCGGCCACATGCTGGAAGCGGCTCACCGCCGGCGCGGTTTCGGCCACGGAGTCCAGGTTGGGCAGCAGGTCGTCGATGAAGGCGGCAGGCCCCTTCACCTGTTCGGCCAGGGCCGCGGCCAGCGGCCCCTTGGGCCCCGTATTGAGCAGCAGGGGATAGTCCAGGCCGTTGCGTCCCAGCCAGCGGGCCCGGGCCAGACGACCCTGGCCCGGCGCATTGGTCAGGATCACCACCCCGGCCTGCTCGGCCAGGCGGTGCAGCGCCTCGGCCGCGCCCTCGGCCACCCGCATCTCGCCCGACCCATAGCGGAAGAAGTCGTCATAGTGCCGACGGCCCTCTTCGATCGCCAGATGGGTCTCTTCGCCCGGGCGATAGATGTTCTGGAACAGGGCGAACCGCTCCACCCGGAACTCCAGCCCGCGGGTTTCCAGGAAGGCGCCGAAGCCCTCCATGAAATGCCCCAGCACCTCGTCCACATCGACGATCACCAGGGGGCGGGAGGGATCGAGCCCCAGGGCCTCCACCTGCGGGGTGCGGGCGCGGTCCCGGGCGCTCGGCGCAGGGCCAGCCGCCCGTGACGTGGTCACAGGGTCAGGGACGGGCGGGACGGGGTGCGGCGTGTCGACCACTGGCTCTCTCGTGCGGCTAACGCCAGTTTAAGGATATCCGTGGGATCAATGGAACCAAAGGTGGGGTCGGCGGCAGATTCGCTGGCCGACAAGAGCATCGTCGGGATGACCATGGCCAAGAAGGTCCTCATCGTCGAGGATAACGAGCTGAACATGAAGCTGTTTCATGATCTGCTCGACGCGCAAGGGTATGAGACCCTGCAGACCCGCGAAGGCCTGCAAGCCCTCTCATTGGCCCGTGAGCACCGTCCCGACCTCATTCTCATGGATATCCAGCTGCCGGAGATTTCTGGGCTGGAGGTCACCAAATGGCTCAAGGAAGACGACGAGCTGGCGGGCATTCCCGTCGTCGCCGTCACCGCCTTCGCCATGAAGGGCGATGAGGAGCGTATCCGCGAAGGCGGCTGCGAGGCCTACATCTCCAAACCGATTTCGGTGTCGCACTTCCTCGACACGATTCGCCGACTCCTGGGGTAGGCCGCCATGTCCGCACGCATCCTGGTCGTGGACGATATCGAGGCCAACGTCCGGCTGCTCGAAGCCAAGCTCAGCGCCGAGTACTACGAGGTGCTGACGGCCTATGATGGCCCCACGGCGCTGGCCATGGCTGCGGCCGAGCAGCCTGACATCGTCCTGCTGGACGTGATGATGCCCGGCATGGACGGCTTCCAGGTCTGCCGCCGGCTGAAGGATGATCCGGAGACCCGCCATGTGCCGGTGGTGCTGGTCACCGCCCTGGACGGCCGCGCCGACCGGATCGCGGGCCTTGAGGCCGGGGCCGACGAATTCCTGACCAAGCCCATCGACGACGTTATGCTGTTCGCCCGGGTGCGCAGCCTGACCCGGCTGAAGACCGTCATCGACGAGCTGCGGGTGCGCGAGGCCTCGGGCCGCCGCATCGGCGTCATCGCCGGCGCAGGCTCCCGCCTGGGCGGCACAGGGGGCCGGGTGCTGATCGTCGATGATCATGAGCGCCAGGCCCAGCGGGTCGCCGCCGAGCTCTCCATCGAACACCGCCCGGTCATCGAGTCGGAGCCGGAAAAGGCCCTGCTGACGGCCCGCGGCCCCGTGGACCTGGTGATCGTCAACGTCACCGCCCGCAGCTTCGATGGCCTGCGCTTCTGCGCCCAGCTGCGCTCGGACGAGGCCACCCGCCACCTGCCCATCCTGGCCATCGTCGATTTCGACGAGCGGCCGCGGCTGATGAAGGCCCTGGACATCGGGGTCAACGACCTCTTGTCCAAGCCCATCGACCCCCAGGAGCTGTCGGCCCGGGCGCGCACCCAGATCCGCCGCAAGCGCTACACCGACTATCTGCGGGACAATCTCGACCATTCCCTGGAGCTGGCGGTCACCGACCAGCTCACCGGCCTGCACAATCGCCGCTACATGACCGGCCAGCTCGAGGCCCTCGTCAAGCGCGCCGCCCATGGGGGCGAACCGGTGGCGGCCCTGCTCATCGACATCGACCACTTCAAGAAGATCAATGACGGCTACGGCCACGATGTGGGCGACGAGGTGCTGCGGGAGTTCGCCGTGCGCCTGGCCTCAAATGTCCGGGCCGTGGACCTGCCTTGCCGCTATGGCGGCGAGGAGTTCGTGGTGGTCATGCCCGGCACCCGGATCGAGGACGCCGAACGCATTGCCGAGCGTATCCGCCTGCACGTGGCCGGCTCGCCCTTCCGGGTGGCCCAGGGGACCGAGCTCCTGACCGCCACCATCTCCATCGGCGTGGCCGCCACCCTCGGCCCCGACGACACCCCTGACACCCTGCTCAAGCGCGCCGACGAGGGCCTCTATGAGGCCAAGTCCTCCGGCCGCAACAAGGTCATATCCCGGGCGGCTTAAAGGACCCGTGGGCTAAACGAGAACGAACTTAGGGACGAAACGCAAAACGCCCGGCTGATCCAGCCGGGCGTTTCCTTGTTCGCTTGTGCGCGGCGATCCTACTTGATCTTGCCTTCGCGGAATTCCACGTGCTTGCGCACGACGGGGTCGTACTTCTTCATGACCAGCTTGTCGGTCTTGGTGCGGGCGTTCTTCTTGGTCACGTAGAAAAAGCCGGTGTCCGCCGAGGAGTTCAGGCGGATCTTGATGGAAGCTGGCTTCGCCATGGTCGGTCCTCGCGGGGCCGGGCAAGCGCGCTTACCCCGGCAGTCATTTCGAATGAGCCGCGGACAATACGAATCCGCAGACCAAAGTCAATGCGGGAGGGCGCAGCTGTCGTACGACATGGTTCTGTCGCCGGCCTCGATCAGGATAGGCCGTGGGGCGGGGAGGCGGTTCATGCTCGATCACTTCGGACTCTATTGCCGCGACGCCGCGGTCAGCCTGCCCTTCTATCGCGCCTGCCTGGCGCCCTTGGGCATCGTGGTGACCGAGGAGCAGCCCAGGTTCAACGCCGCCATCTTCATGCGTCCTGGCTCGCCGATCTTCTGGTGGCTGGGGGAGGGCGGGGCGGAGATGGCGGCTCAGGCCGGGCGCTCGCGCATTCATCTTGGCTTTACAGCCCGCGGTCCCGCAGACGTGGACGGCTTCCACACAGCCGCCCTGGCTGCGGGCGGGATCGATAACGGCGGGCCAGGCTATCGCCGCCCGACCTGTTACTCGGCCTTTGTGCTCGACCCTGACGGCAACAATGTCGAGGCGATCTGGCAGACCGAGCGCCGGCCGCCTGCCGAACCCTAGGCGCCCGCCGTGGTCAGCCGGCCGCTCTGGTAGTCGGCGAAGGCCTGGCGGATTTCCTCCACCGTGTTCATCACGAACGGGCCGTGGGCGACGACCGGCTCGTCGATGACGGGGGCGGCGTAGAAGAGGGCGCGGACGGTCGTCGTGGCGCTGAGCGCCAGGACGTCGTCGGCCTCGCGGGCGTGGACCCAGGCGTGCTGGTCGGCGCGGACGACGGTCTGGGCGTCGCCGACCTTGGACTCACCCTGCAGGACCAGGACGAAGCCCCGCCAGCCCTTCTGCAGGGGCAGGTCCAGGGTGCCGCCGGCCTCCAGACGCAGATCCATCAGGGCCAGCGGCCAGAGGCTGCCGTGGGGCCGTTCGGCCTCGCCCAGGCGTCCGGCGTAGAGCCGCGCCTCATAGGCCTCGCCAGTGACCCGGGCGGCCTCTGCCGCCCGTTGGTCGCCATAGCGGGCCGGCGTCATCTTCTTCGCCGCCGGCAGGTTCAGCCACAGCTGCAGGGAGTGCACGCCCCGCGGCCCTGGCATCTCCGAATGCATCACCCCGCCACCGGCGGTCATGAACTGGACGTCGCCGGCCTCCAGCTCGCCATGGGCGCCGGTGTGGTCCTCGTGCAGCATCTGGCCTTCGAGGATGAAGGTCACCGTCTCCATTCCCCGGTGCGGGTGGGTGGGGAAGCCGGCCGGCGGGGCGAACCAATCCTCGGCCAGAAACAGGAAGGGGCTGTAGGGCGCATGCGCCTGCGGCGCGATGATCAGCCGGTTCTGGTGGCGGGGGCCCAGCACATTGCGGGGGCCGGCGGTCTCGATGCGGTCGATCGCAAGCGCCATCGGCTCAGCCGCCGACCTTCGCGATCCAGGCGGCGAACTTGTCGCCCCAGCCCTCGATGAAGGCTGCGAACTTGGGATCGGAGAAGCCGCCGTCAGCCGTGTAGTGCTCGTCCTTGTGGGTGAAATAGATCTGCGGCATGCCCATCACCGCCACATTGATGGCGGTCAGCACATTGCGCAGGTCCACCTGGGCCGCCGCCGTGCCCACCGCCCCCGGCGTCGCGCCAGCGATGGCCGCAGGCTTGCCCGACCACACCCCCTGGCCCGGAGGTCGCGAGGCCCAGTCGATGGCGTTCTTCAGCACGCCGGGCATGGAGCGGTTGTATTCCGGGGTCACGAACAGGACGGCGTCGGCGGCCTTGATCGCGTCCTTGAAGGCGATGACCGCAGCGGGCGGATCGGCCTCGTGGTCCTGGTTGTAGAGCGGCACATCGGCATAATCGACAATCTGCAGGTCGAGCTTGCCGGCGACGGTCTTGGCGATGGCGTCAGCCAGACGCCGGTTCACGGACTTGGCGCGAAGACTGCCGATGATGACGGCGACCTTGGGTCGATCGGACATGCGGACTCCTGGATGGTTTCTAGAGGTGGCCGAGCTTATGGCCCTTCACGCCGAAACGCATATAGGGGGACGGACGCTCCGGATCATCCAGACGAAGCACCGCTTCCTTGATCATGGTCCGCGTGACCATGGGCAGCTCAAGGCCGAGCGCATCGTCGAAATCCACCCAGGCGATCTCCTCCAGCTCCCCGCAGTCGGGCTGTCGGTCGAGGCTGATCAGCCGCTCGGCGTCGGCCATCAAGAACCAGGTGTCGAACCGTTTGGCCAGCATGGGCGGGGTGACCGCCCGGGCGATGATCTCCATGGCCTCCAGATCGGCCATGGCGCCTTGCGCCAGGAATTCCCGCCAGGGGCCGACGCCCGGCCTCGGCGGCGCAGGCTTGGCCAGCAGGAGGCCGGCCTCCTCGAAGGTCTCGCGGATGGCGGCCATGGCCAGCGCCCGGCCACGGCCCGGCTTGATGTGCCGATCGAACTTGGCCGCCACCTCAGGGCGCAGGTCGGTGGCGTGGGGGGCGCGGAAGTCGGCCCGGTCGATGCGCCCGCCCGGAAACACCCAGAGATTGGGCATGAAGTCGTGGCCGCTGTTGCGCTTGCCCATCAGGACCCGCGGCTTGGCGGCGTCCCGGCGGACCAGGATGATGGTGGCCGCATCCCGCGGCTTCACGGCTCGGGCGCCTTCGGGGCGCATCCGGCCCCCCTCGGGGCGGCGGGGAATCTCTGCGTCAGTCATGAAACAACTGTATGACCGCCGCCGGACCCTTAGGAAGGCTGACCTTAGGTCAATTTCGTGCGGCTCACCGCCGCCGGTGCTTGCCGCCCTGACGGGGCAGGGGCGGGCGGCCGGCCTTGCGGCGGATGCCTAGGCGCGGGCGCGGGGCGGTGGGGTCGGGGGCGGCGGGCTCGCTCAGCATTTCGAACAGCAGGCCGCCGGTGATCGGGGTGGCTTCGCGCAACCGCACCTCGACGCTCATGCCGAGCGGCCAGCGGGCGCCGGAGCGCTCGCCGATCAGGGCGTGCATCTTTTCGTCGTGGATGAAAAACTCATCGCCAAGGTTGGAGATTGGGATCAGGCCGTCGGCGCCGGTCTCGGCCAGGCGGATGAACAGGCCAAATCGGGTCACCCCGGTGATGCGGCCGAGGAAGGTCGCGCCCACCTTGTCGGACAGGAAGGCCGCCACATAGCGGTCGGTGGCGTCGCGCTCGGCGGCCATGGCCCGGCGCTCGGCATGGGTGATCTCCTCGGCCGTGGCCTTCATGTGGGAGATGTCCCAGTCGCTGAGACCGTCGGGGCCGCCGGGGAGGTTGAGGCCAAGCGCGCTGATCAGGCCCCGGTGGACGATGAGGTCGGCGTACCTGCGAATAGGCGACGTAAAGTGCGCATAACGGGCCAGATTCAGGCCGAAATGGCCGATATTGTCGGTGGAATAATGGGCCTGCATCTGGGTGCGCAGGACCACCTCGTTGACGATCTCGGCGTGCGGTCCTTCCCGGGTCAGGTCCAGCAGGCGGTTGAAGCGGTCGGTGCGGGCGGCCTCGCCCTTGGACCAGTTCACCGAGATCGAGCCCAGGAACTCGGCCAGGGAGTCCAGCTTCTCCGGGCTGGGCGCGTCATGGATCCGGTAGATCAGCGGCGTGCGCTTGGCCTCCAGGGTCTCGGCGGCGCAGACATTGGCCTGGATCATCATCTCCTCGATCAGCTTGTGGGCTTCGAGGGACGGCCGCGGGGTGATCGAATCGATCTTCCCGTCGTCGCCGATGACGATGCGGCGCTCAGAGCTTTCGATGGCCAGCGGCGAGCGGGCTTCGCGGCCCTTCTTGAGGGTCAGGTAGGCGGCCCACAGGGGCTTGAGGATGGGGTCGAGCAGGGGGCCGGCCTTGTCGTCGGGGCGGCCGTCGATGGCGTCCTGGGCCTGTTCGTAGGCGAGCTTGGCGGCTGAACGCATCAAGCCGCGGACGAACTTGTGGCTGCGTTTGCGCCCCTGGCGGTCGAAGACCATGCGCACGGCCATGCAGGCCCGGGTCTCGCCCTCCCGCAGGGAGCAGAGGCCGTTGGAGAGCCGCTCGGGCAGCATGGGCTCCACCCGGTCGGGGAAGTAGACGCTGTTGGCCTTGTCCCGGGCCTCGCGGTCCAGGGCGCCGGCCGGGCGGACATAGGCGGCCACGTCGGCGATGGCGACCCAGACGATCCAGCCGCCTTCATTGGCCGGGTCCTCGTCGACCTGGGCGAAGACGGCGTCGTCGTGATCGCGGGCGTCGGCGGGATCGATGGTGATCAGCGGCAGGTCGCGCAGGTCCTCCCGACCGGCCAGGGTCGGTGCCTGGGCGGCCTCGGCCTCAGCGACAGCCTCATCGGAAAAGCCGGTGGGAATGCCGTGGCTGTGGATGGCGATAAGGCTTGCGGCCCGGGGTTCGTCCTCGCGGCCGACCACCTCCAGCACCTTGCCGCGCTTGGGGCCGTGGTGGCGCTCGGCGGTCCCCACCTGGGCCAGGACCAGGTCGCCGTCCTTGAGCTGGCCGTCATCGAAGACAATGAGGCTCTCTTTGGACTTGCGGTCCACCGGCTCGATGCGGACCTCGCGGCGGTGCTTGCGCACCACGCCCAGCACCCTGTGGGCGCTCTGGCCCAGACGCTTGATCAGCCGGGCCTCGGTCTCGCCGCTCTCCAGGGTGACGAAGCGGACCAGCAGCCGGTCGCCCAGGCCCGGCGCACCGGCCACCGCCTCGGCCTTGTCCGGCGCCAGATGGACCAGCGGCGTGTCCTCCGCGCCCTTGGTGAGGCGCACCAGGAGGTCGCCATCGGTGTCGCGCTCGACCACGTCGACGACTCCGACCGGAGGCAGAGCACCGGTCTCGGCCACGCCCTTGCGGCCCCGGCGGCTCAAGGTCCCGTCGGCCTGCAGTTCGCCCAGCATCTCGCGAAGGGCTCGGCGGTCGGCGCCCTTCAGCCCGAAGGTCCGCGCCAGTTCAGAGCGGTCTGTCTCGCCGGTCTCGCGAATGTGGCGCAGCAGGGTTTCGCGGTCGGGCAGGCCCGCGGGGCGGGCGGCGGCGAAACGTTCGGACTTGGGCGTTCGGGTCTTGACCATTGCGTCTTGTAACGCGGGAATCGCGCTTACGCTTCAGTCGTCATCGTCCTTGAAGGCGCCGAACAGCGTCAGGCCATCGATGGTGGTGGCGCCGTCGCTCTTGCGGACGGTGCGCACCGCGCCTTGGTCCATGAGCGCCTGGGCCAGACGCTCGGAGTGGGTGACCAGCCAGACCTGGGTCCGCTCAGAGGCCTTGGCGATCAGGGCGGCCAGGGGCTCCATCAGATCGGGATGCAGGCTGGCTTCGGGCTCGTTGAGCGCGATGAAGGGCGGCAGGCGATAGGCCAGCAGCGCGCCGGCCAGGGCCAGGAAGCGCAAGGTCCCGTCCGACAGCTCGGCGGGCTCAAAGACGCGCTGTGGAAACTCCGGCAGGCGCAGGCCGAAGGTGGCGGTGCGGTCCGGAAAGGGCAGGCTGAGCACCGCCCCTGGAAAGGCGCTGGCCACCGCCTCGTCCAGGTCGCTCCGATCCTGCCGGATATGGGCGAGCGTAGCGAAGACCGCCGCCAGGTTGGAGCCGTCGGAGGCGAGCGTCGGGGCGGCCACGGCCACGCAGGGCCGGCGCAGGGCCGAATCCGCATCGGTGCGCACGTCGTGATAGAAGCGCCATTCCAGCAGGGTCCGCCGCACGGCGTCGAGTTCCGGATAGCGGCCCGGATCCTCCAGCCGGCCCAGCAGGGTCTCCGAAGAGAGCAGGTCGATGTCGATTTCGGCCGGCCGGCCCTCGGCGTCCCTGGCCATCACCGAGGCGTTGCGGCGCTCCACCAGGCGTGAGCGGCGCTGACCTGACAGATAGGTCAGGGTCTCCACCTTGACCTGGGGCTCCAGGTCGAAGGCCGCGGCGGTGACCCTTTGCGGAAAGCCCACCTCCACCTCGTAGCGGAAGGCGCTGTTGCGGGCGCCGGGCGCGGCCAGGCTGACCGACAGGGCGATACGGCTCGGTTCCTTGCCCTTGCGGGGGCCGGCCCACATGGCCAGGTCCAGGCCCTCGGCCGCCAGCCGCGCGCCCAGCTGGTTCTGGGCGGCGGCCTGCAAAAGGTCGAGCGCCCGGTAGAGGTTGGATTTGCCGACGCCGTTGGCGCCGACAAACACGTCCAGCCGCGACATCGGATAGGTGATGGCCCGCAGCGACCGGTAGCCTGAAACCGAGACCTCGCGGGCGGGCAGGTCCACCGGCCTTAACTCGCCGCGGTCTTCTTTGCGGGCGCCTTCTTGGCCGCAGGTTTCTTGGCCGCGGGCTTTTTCGCCGCCACCTTTTTCGCGGTCGTCTTGGCGGCCGGCGCCTTTTCAGCCTTCTCGGCCTTGGGCTTGGCGGCCGCCTTCTTCACCGGCTTCTTCTTGGTCCCGCCCTTGGCCTCGCGCTCGGCCAGCAGGGCGACTGCCTGTTCGAGGGTCACCTCCTGGGGATCGCCGCCCCGGGGGATGTTGGCGTTGGTGGCGCCGTGCTTGATGTAGGGGCCGAAGCGTCCCGACAGGATGCGCACCGGGGCGCCGTCGGCCGGGTGGACCCCCAGGTCCTTCAGAGCCGCAGCCTCGCCCCGGCGTCCCTTGCCGCCGGCCTTCTTCTCGGCGATCAGGGCTACGGCGCGGTTGAGACCCACCTCGAACACCTCGTCGATGCTCTCCAGATTGGCGTAGGCGCCGTTGTGCTGCACGAACGGCCCGTAGCGGCCTAGCCCGGCCAGGATCATCTGGCCGTCCTCCGGGTGCTCGCCCACTTCACGGGGCAGGCGCAGCAGGCGCAGGCCCTTTTCCAGGTCCATGGCGGCCGGCGACCAGGTCTTGGGCAGGCTGGAGCGCTTGGGCTTGTCGCCCTCGCCGAGCTGCACATAGGGGCCAAAGCGGCCGTTCTTCAGGTGGACGATCAAGCCGGTTTCAGGGTCGGTCCCCAATTCGCGGTCGGCGTTGGCCGCATCGGCCTCATCGCCCTCGCTTTGCGCGATGGGGCGGGTGAAGCGGCACTCGGGATAGTTGGAGCAGCCGATAAAGGCCCCGAACTTGCCGGTCTTCAGGGACAGCTGGCCGGTGGCGCAGGTGGGGCAGGCCCGGGGATCTGATCCATCGGCCTTGGCCGGGAAGATGTGGGGACCCAGGGCCTCGTTCAGGGCGTCCAGGACGTTGGTGACCCGCAGCTCGGAGATCTCGCCCACGGCGGCGTGGAAATCCTGCCAGAACTCCCGCAGAAGCACCTTCCAGTTCAGATCGCCGGCCGAGACAAGGTCGAGCTTTTCCTCAAGGGCGGCGGTGAAGTCGTACTCCACATAGCGGCGGAAGAACTGCTCCAGGAAGGCGGTGACCAGCCGGCCCTTGTCCTCGGGCACGAACCGGTTCTTGTCCATCTTCACATAGTCGCGGTCGCGCAGGACGGTCAGCACCGAGGCGTAGGTCGACGGCCGCCCAATGCCGAGCTCCTCCATCTTCTTGACCAGGCTGGCTTCCGAATAGCGGGGCGGCGGCTCGGTGAAGTGCTGGGCGGCCCGGGCGGCGGCGACCTTGGCGCTCGCGCCCTGGCTGACCTGGGGCAGGCGGCCGGATTCTTCGTCGTCGGCGTCGTCGCGGCCCTCTTCGTAGACGGCCAGATAGCCGTCGAACAGGATCACCTGGCCAGTGGCGCGCAGGCCGGTCTGGCCATCGGCGCTCTCCAGCTCGATGGTGGTGCGCTCGATGCGGGCGCTCTCCATCTGCGAGGCGATCATCCGCTTCCAGATCAGCTCGTAAAGTCGACCCAGATCCCCGTCGAGACGCAGGGAGCCGGGATTGCGGCCAAGACTGGTGGGGCGGATCGCCTCGTGGGCCTCCTGGGCGTTCTTGGCCTTGGTGCGATAGATGCGAGCCTGGTCGGGGACGTAGTCCTTGCCATAGACCCCGGCGATCACCTGGCGGGCCTCGTCCAGGGCCTCAGGGGCGGCCTGCACGCCGTCGGTCCGCATATAGGTGATCAGACCGACGGTCTCGCCGCCGATATCGACGCCTTCATAGAGCTTCTGGGCGGCCTGCATGGTGCGCTGGGCCGAGAAGCCGAGCTTGCGCGAGGCCTCCTGCTGCAGAGTCGAAGTGGTGAAGGGCGGGGCCGGCGAGCGCTTGGCCGGTTTCTTCTCGACTGAGGCGACGGTGAAGCTGGCGGCCTGGACGGCGGCCTTGGCGGCTTCTGCCGCGGCCGCATCGCCCAGGTCGAACTTGGTCAGGCGCTTGGCCTGATGCTTGACCAGCCGGGCGACGAAGGGATCGCCGCCGGCCGAGACGTCGGCGTCGACGGTCCAGTATTCCTGGGTCTTGAAGCGCTCGATCTCGAGCTCGCGGTCGACGATCAGCCGCAGGGCCACCGACTGAACCCGGCCGGCCGAGCGGGAGCCGGGCAGCTTGCGCCACAGGACGGGCGAGAGGGTGAAGCCCACCAGATAGTCCAGCGCGCGGCGGGCGAGGTAGGCCTCCACCAGCTCCATGTCGATGTCGCGTGGGGCCTTCATGGCCTCGGTGACGGCGGACTTGGTGATGGCGTTGAACACCACCCGCTGGACCTTGGCGTCCTTGATGACCTTCTTCTTCTGAAGGACCTCCAGCACGTGCCAGGAGATGGCCTCGCCTTCGCGGTCGGGGTCGGTGGCCAGGATCAGGCGGTCGGCGCCTTTCATGGCGTCGGCGATGTCATTGAGCCGCTTGGCGGACTTGGCGTCCACATCCCAGCTCATGGCGAAGTCATCGTCGGGCCGGACCGAACCGTCTTTGGGGGGCAGGTCTCGCACATGGCCGTAGGAGGCCAGGACGATATAGTCCGACCCCAGGTACTTATTGATGGTCTTGGCCTTGGCCGGGCTCTCGACGACGACGACGTTCATTTATGGAGCTTTGACTGAAGGTTCCGCGAGCAAAACGCCCGGAACACAAAGGCGCGAAAGGTGGGCCGGGGGGTAGGGCCGTGTCAACCGGGCTGAAAACTCAACCTGAAGTGTTCTCGCGACCGTATTTGGTGTGGATGGCGAATCCGCATAAGGACAGTGTCTGATGCTCGCCCCGCTGCCGCCCGACGCCTCGCCGCAACAGGTCGCCCTCTTCATTGAGGAGATCCTGAGGGACCTTTCGGAGTTGGCGGCGGTGAAGGGATATCGGGGACTGGCCACCACCCTGATGGTCGCCGCCCTGGAAGCGGCCCGCGCCTCGGCCGGAGCGCCCGACGCCGAAATGTGAGGCCTCATGCGCTCGCCGCCAGACCGCCGGGCAGCAGTTCGGCTCGTCCAGCCAGCGCTAGCTCCACCAGGGCGGCCGCCACCGCGCCTGGCTCGCGGCCTGTGGCGCGGACAAGCTCGTCGCGCGACACCGGGGTCGGTGAGAGCAGGGCGGCCACCTTCTCTGTGAGGCCGTGGTCCGAGTCTGTGATGTCTGACGCGCCCCGGAAGCCGGCGCCCGGCTCAGCGAGTCCGCCCAGGGTCTCCAGGGCCCTGATGACATCGCCGGCGCCTTCGCACAGGGCCGCCCCCTGGCGGATCAGGTCGTTGGTCCCGCGGGCGCGGGGATCGAGTGGTGAGCCCGGCACCGCCAGCACCTCGCGACCCTGCTCGGCGGCGAGACGGGCGGTGATCAGGGAGCCGGAGCGCAGTTCGGCCTCGACCACCACCACGGCGCGGGAGAGGCCGGCGATGATCCGGTTGCGCCGGGGGAAGTCCCGCGCCTGGGCCTGGCGGCCGGGGGGGTGCTCGGCCACCACGCAGCCATCGGCTACAAGCCGCTGATAAAGGTCGCGATGTTCCGGGGGGTAGATGTCGTCCACCCCGCCGCCCAGGACGGCGATCGTGCCATGCTCCAGAGCGCCCTCATGGGCGGCGCCGTCGATGCCGCGGGCCATGCCGGAGACGATCACGTGACCCGCCTGGCCGAGCTCGGCGGCGAGGCCGCGGGCGAATCGCTGGCCGGCGGCGGAGGCGACCCGCGCCCCGACAATGGCGATCACCGAGCGGTCGATAAGGCTGACGTCCCCTCGCGCCCAGAGCAGGGGCGGGGGCGGGTCGAGGGCCGCCAGGGCCTGAGGGAAGTCGGGGTCGCAGGCGCAGATCAACTGGGCGCCCAGGGCCTCGCCGGCGTCCAGTTCGGCCTGCGCCTCAGCCGCTGTCGGGATGGCCGGCGCACGGCTGCGCCCGCCGCGACGGGCGAGCTCCGGCAGCGCCTCAAGGGCCCGGGCGGGCTCGGCGTAGCGACGGATCAATTGGTCGAAGGTGACGGGGCCCACGCCCTCCGTACGGGCCAGCCGCAGCCAGTCCCGCCTGGCCTCGGGCGACAGGGCCTCGCTCATGCAGGATCCGCAGACGTGGCGGGTTTCTTGCCGCCGATCTTCGGTTCCTCGCCCTTCAGAAGGCGGCCGATATTGTCCTTGTGGCGGATGAAGATCAGCACCGCCATGACCACGGCGAGCACCGCCACCGGATAGGGCCGGTCGGTAAGGAAGACATAGACTGGGGCCGCCACCGCCGCTGTCAGGGCCGCCAGGGACGACATGCGGAAGATCAGGGCCATCAAGATCCAGGTGGCGCCGGCGAGCATGCCCACGGGCCAGGCCGCGGCCAGCAGGGTGCCGAAGAAGGTGGCCACCCCCTTGCCGCCCTTGAACTTCAGCCAGACGGGGAAGATGTGGCCGATGAAGGCCGCCCCGCCGGCCAGGGCCGTCAGGGTCGCCTGCACCGCCTGCGGCGCGTCCTTCGTCAGGAACCAGGCGATGAAGACGGCCATGGCGCCCTTGCCCCCATCGCCCAGCAGGGTGACGAGCGCCAGGTCCTTGCGCCCGGTGCGCAGGACATTGGTCGCCCCGATGTTGCCGGAGCCGATGGACCGGACGTCGCCGGCTCCGCCCAGGCGGGTGGCGATGACGCCGAAGGGTATGGAGCCCAGGAGGTAACCACCGATCACGGCGATGGCGATGAGCATCGGGCTGAGCTGGTCGGTCGGCATGGCGTGTCCCCCGTCGTCTGCTTCTGTGGCGCGTCCGTTCGCCTAGTCCTAGACCCGCCCCGGGCCGCCGTCACCGCCGCGCTTAATGTTTCTGTTTTGTTCCAGGCCGCGGCGTTTGGCAAGATGGCGCGGGCGTCAGTCCCGGCGATAGACGACCCGACCATCGACCAGGGTCATGCGGACCACGCCCTGCAGGCGGCGGCCGTCGAAGGGGGAGTTCTTGGACTTGGATTTCAGGTCCGCCAGCTCCACGACCATCGGCGCGGCCAGGTCGCAGAGGACGAGGTCGGCCGGCGCGCCCTTGGCCAGGCGGCCTGCGGGCAAGCCCAGCAGGGCGGCGGGACGGCTGGTCACCTTGGCCATCAGATCGATGAGCGGGATGCGGCCCTCGTGGTGGAAGGCCAGCAGGGCCGGCAGCAGGGTCTGCAGGCCTACCGCACCCGGCGCGGCCTCGTCATAGGGCAGGCGCTTGTCCTCGGCGGGCGCGGGAGCGTGGGCCGAGACGACGATGTCGATGAGGCCTGAGGCCAGGGCCTCAATGGTCGCCTGCCGGTCGTCCTCGCCGCGCAGGGGCGGGTCGACCTTGCAGAAGGTGCGGTAGTCGCCGATGTCCACCTCGTTGAAGGACAGGTGATTGATCGAGGTGGTGGCGGTCACGTCCAGGCCCCGGGTCTTGCCGCGCTCCAGGCTTTCCAGGGCGCAGGCCGTGGTGATCTGGTCCACCAGCAGCCGACCGCCGGTGAGCTCCACCAGGGCGAGGTCGCGCTCCAGCATGATTTTTTCGGCGATGGGCGGGACGGACGGCAGGCCCATGCGGCCCGCCAGTTCCCCCTCCGTGGCCGCAGCGCCCGCCGACAGCCAGGGATCGGCCGGCCGGTGGGCCACCAGCACCCCGAAGCTGCGGGCATAGGCCAGCAGGCGGCGGAAGACCTTGGAATTGACGATGGGATGGTCGGCGTCGGTGACATAGACGCAGCCGGCGTCGCGCATCAGGCCGATCTCGGCCATCCGCTCGCCTGCCAGGCCCTTGGTGGCCGCGCCGGCCGGATAGACGTGGACCAGCTCGATATCGCGGGCCCGGCGCAGGATGAAGTCCACCACCGAGGGATCATCCACCACCGGCGAGGTGTCGGGCTGGACGACGATGGAGGTGACGCCACCGGCGGCGGCGGCGAGCGCGGCGGACTTCAGCGTCTCCTTGGGCTCGGCGCCAGGCTCGCCGGTCTTGACCCGCAGATCGATCAGGCCGGGACTGAGCATGGCGCCGCGGGCGTCCAGGGCCTCTATTTCGTCGGACAGGCTTCCCAGATCGCCGCCGAAGACGACGTCGGCGATCTTGCCGTTCTTGACCAGCAGAGCGCCGCGTTCGTCCTGGCCGGACGCGGGATCAACGAGGCGGGCGTTGAGGATCGCCAGGGGACGGGAAGCCATCAGTCGTTATCCAGCCTTGCCGAAAGGGCGGCGAGCACCGCCATGCGGGCGGCGACCCCCATCTCCACCTGATCCTGGATCAGGCTGACGGCCAGGTCGTCGGCCACCTCGGAATCGATCTCCACCCCGCGGTTCATGGGACCCGGATGCATGACCCGGACGTGGGGGGCGGCGCAGGCCAGCTTCTCCCGGTCGAGGCCGAAGAAACGGAAATATTCCCGCTGCGATGGCGCCAGGACGCCGTCCATGCGCTCCAGCTGCAGGCGCAGCATCATCACGACGTCGCAGCCTTCGATGCCCTTGCGCAGGTCGTGATAGACCGCCGAGCCCCAGCGATCGGCTTCCGCGGGCATCAGGGTCGGCGGGCCCACCAGGCGGACCTCGGCGCCCATCATCTGCAATAGGCCGACATTTGAGCGCGCCACCCGGCTGTGGAGCACGTCGCCACAGATGGCCACGCGCAGACCGGCGATACGGCCAAAGGCCCGGCGCATGGAGAGCGCGTCCAGCAGAGCCTGGGTCGGATGTTCGTGCTGACCGTCGCCAGCGTTGATCACCGAACAGGACACCTTCTGCGACAGGAGCGAGGCCGCGCCAGACGAGGCGTGGCGCACCACCAGCAGGTCGGGCTGCATGGCGTTCAGCGTTACGGCGGTGTCGATCAGGGTCTCGCCCTTGGAGATGGACGAGGCCCGCGGGCTCATATTGACCACATCGGCGCCCAGCCGTTTGCCAGCCAGTTCGAAGGAGCTCTGGGTCCGGGTGGAGTTCTCGAAGAACAGGTTCATCAGCGTGCGACCCTTGAGCAGGTCGAGCTTCTTCGAGGTCTGGCGGTTGAGGGCGACGAAACCGTCGGCCAGGTTCAACAGGTCGGTCACCTCTACCGGATTCAGGTCCAGGACCGACAGGAAGTGGCGCTTGGGGAAGGGGAAGGTCTTCCCCAGGACGTCGATCAGACCGGAATCGGGGGCGCTCATGGGGCCGTCCTCTTAAGGGGGCTGGGCGGTCTCGCCAAGACGTCTGTCCTGCGCCCGACCATTCGCCCTAGGCCTCCGCCGCCGGCAGGTTGCGCAGGCGCTCCAGGGCGCCCTGGAGGATCCAGGCCGCGGCGGTCTTGTCGACCACCTCGCCCCGGCGGGCCCGGCTCATGTCGACTTCGTCCACAAGCATGCGGTTGACCGCTACCGAGGACATCCGCTCGTCCCAGAAGGCGATGGGCAGGTCGCGCAGGCGCAGCAGATTGCGCGCGAAGGCGCGGCTGGACTGACAGCGCGGACCCTCCGTCCCATCCATATTGACCGGCAGGCCGATGACGAGGGCCAGGGCGCCGCGGCCCTCCATCAGAGAAAACAGCTGCTCGGCGTCGTCTGTGAACTTCGTCTTGCGGATCAGGGCGAGCGGCGAGGCGACCATCCGCATGCCGTCGCACACGGCGACCCCTATCGTCTTCTCGCCCAGGTCCAGCCCGACCACGGGCGCGATCGGGGGGAGGGCGGCAGGCAGGTCCAGCAGGTCGAGAACGGGCATGGGCCGCTCATACCATCGGCGCCCCGGCGCGCCACGGGATTTCAGGGCCTTTGCCCGTCGGTTCATCGATCTCCGGTATTGGTGGCGGCGAAGCTTGAGCGTAGATCAGCCAAGCAAGGCGGGGGGCTGATATGCCGACGACAGGAACGACCGACTGGCCGCGCAAGACGCGGGATATCCACAACCACCATATGGATTCCACCGTCTGGGACCGGATCGACTTCCGGGACGACGATGTGGTGGTGGCGACCTACGCCAAGTCCGGCACCACCTGGACGCAGCATATCGTGGGCCAGCTGGTCTTCGCCGGTGATCCTGAGGTTAAGGTCGCCGAGATCTCGCCATGGGTCGACCTGCGGATCATGCCGCCCAACCTGATGGACATCCTTGAGGCCCAGACGCACCGGCGCATTCTCAAGACCCACCTGCCCGTCGATGCGCTCACCTTCTCGCCCAAGGCCCGCTACATCTATATCGGGCGCGACGGCCGCGACGTGCTGTGGAGCCTCTATAACCATCACGCCAACGCCAATGCGCTCTGGTACGAGGCGATCAACGACACCCCCGGCCGGGTGGGGCCGCCGGTCGAGCGCGCCGACCCCGATATCCGCCGTTACTTCCTGACTTGGCTGGAGCAGGATGGCGCGCCCTTCTGGCCCTATTGGGAAAACATCGCCACCTGGTGGGCGATCCGCGATCTGCCCAATGTCATGCTGGTCCATTTCAACGACCTGAAGCAGGACCTGGAGGGCGAGATGCGCAAAATCGCTGCCTTCCTGGACTGCGATATCCCCGAGGACCGCTGGCTGACGATCCTGGAGCACTGTTCCTTCGACTGGATGAAGGCCCATGCGGAGAATGTCGCCCCGCTCGGCGGCGCCATATTCGAAGGCGGCGCCCAGACCTTCATCAACAAGGGCGTCAACGGCCGCTGGCGTGACGTCCTGACCCCAGCCGACATCGCCGCCTACGAGGCCCGGGCGATGGCGGAACTCGGGCCCGAATGCGCCGGCTGGCTGGCGTCGGGCGGGGCGGTCTAGAGTCGCGCTCCCGGCGCCGACGGACGCTAGGCGCGCGATTGCGTCGCGGCGGCTTGTCAAAGGTGGCGTCGCACGGCTAACCCACGGGTCAGATTGCAAGGAGGCCCCCATGGCCATCGACGCGGCGACCGTGCGCAAGGTCGCCAAGCTGGCGCGCATCGCCGAACCAGAAGAGCGCATCGAGCCGCTCGCCCGCGAACTCAACGGCATCCTGACCTGGATCGAGATGCTCAACGAGGTGGACACCGACGGGATCGAACCCATGACCTCGGTGGTCCATCAGGGGCTGCCCATGCGCGAGGACGTGGTCACCGAGGGCGGCGATCCGGCCAAGGTGCTGGCCAATGCGCCCAAGGCGGCCAAGGACTTCTTCGTTGTCCCCAAGGTGGTGGAATAGATGAGCGACCTGACCAAGCTCACCCTCAAGTCCGCCCTGGAAGGCCTTGAGTCTAAGGCCTTTTCGTCCGTTGAGCTGACCCGCGCCCATATCGAGGCCGTGGAATCCGCCAGGGCGCTGAACGCCTATGTGCTGGAGACCCCGGACAAGGCGCTGGCCATGGCGCAGGCCAGCGACGCCCGCCGCGCCCAAGGCCAGGCCGGCGCCCTGGACGGCGCGCCCCTGGGGATCAAGGACCTGTTCTGCACCGAGGGCGTCCGCTCCACGGCCTGCTCCAAGATCCTCGGCGACTTCAAGCCGACCTACGAGTCCAGCGTCACCGCCAATCTCTGGCGGGACGGGGCTGTGATGCTCGGCAAGCTCAACATGGATGAGTTCGCCATGGGCTCGTCCAATGAGACCAGCGCCTTTGGCCCGGTGATCAATCCCTGGCGCGGGGCGGGCGAAACGACGCCGCTGACGCCGGGCGGCTCCTCCGGGGGCTCGGCGGCCGCCGTGGCCGCTCAGCTGTGCCTGGGCGCGACGGCCACCGACACCGGCGGCTCCATCCGCCAGCCCGCCGCCCTGACCGGCACGGTTGGGATCAAACCGACCTATGGCCGGTGCTCGCGCTGGGGCGTTGTGGCCTTCGCTTCGTCTCTGGACCAGGCCGGCCCCATCGCCCGGACCGTGGAGGATGCAGCCCTGCTGCTGACCTCCATGGCCGGACACGACCCCCGCGACTCCACCAGCCTGGACGTGGCCACGCCCGACTTCGCCAGCTTCGTGGGCAAGTCGGTGAAGGGCATGCGGGTGGGGATCCCCAAAGAGTACCGCGTCGATGGCATGCCCGCCGAGATCGAGCAGCTCTGGGAACAGGGCATCGCCTGGCTGAAGGAGGCCGGCTGCGAGATCGTCGAGGTGTCGCTGCCGCACACCAAATACGCCCTGCCGGCCTATTACATCGTCGCCCCGGCCGAGGCCTCGTCCAACCTCGCCCGCTATGACGGCATGCGCTACGGCCTTCGGGTCGATGGCGCCAATCTGACCGAGACCTATGAGCAGACCCGCGCCGCGGGCTTCGGCGAAGAGGTCAAGCGCCGCATCCTGATCGGCACCTATGTGCTCTCAGCCGGCTATTACGACGCCTATTACCTCAAGGCCCAGAAGGTCCGTCAGCGCATCGCCGACGATTTCGACCAGGCCTTCGAGCGGGTGGACGCGCTGCTGACGCCGACGGCGCCCTCGGCGGCCTTCCCGCTGGGTGAGAACGCCGATGATCCGGTGGCCATGTACCTGAACGACATCTTCACTGTGACTGTGAACCTGGCCGGTCTGCCGGGGATGAGCGTCCCGGCCGGAATCGACGCCAGGGGGCTGCCGCTGGGCTTGCAGCTGATCGGCCGGGCCCTGGACGAGGGGTCGCTGTTCTCCCTGGGCGGAGTGATCGAACAGGCCGCGGGCTTCACGGCCCGTCCGGACCGCTGGTGGTAGGCGCCTCCGTCCGGCCGACGAGGCGCCGGACGGAAGCGGTTACGCCGGGCTTTAGTCTGCGGGCAGCTCGCTCTTGATGGCCGCCAGCGTCTCGTCGGTGATCAGGCCTTCGGAGAAGGGCTTAAGCTCCACCAGCGTCATGCCCTTGAACATGTCGTAGGAGGGGTGGGTGCTGATGCCGGGAATGTGCTTTTCCAGCACGGCCTTGGCCTTTTCGTCGGCGACCAGCTCGGCCACGGAATTGGTTTCGATGCTGAGCGCCGCGGCCGCGGCGCCGGAGACGGCGGCGAGGGTCAGCGAAAGGGCGAGAGCGCCCGTCATAAGAGCCTTGCGCATGGATGGAGTTCCTCCCTGGAACGGCGTTGTTGCCGAGGCGGAGTGAGCGGCAGGCGCGGGCGTTTCGCAAGGGGTTTAACTTGGCCGCTTCCGCAGGGCGGCGGCTGGGATTAGGAAGAGCGGATGACTGAGAACACCAAGTTGATCCAGGGCCGGACGGGTCCGTGGGAAATGGTCCTGGGGCTGGAAGTCCACGCCCAGGTCGCCTCCAACGCCAAGCTCTTCTCCGGCGCGGCCGTCGGCTTCGGCGCCGGGCCCAACGCCCAGGTCAGCCTGGTGGACGCGGCCATGCCCGGCATGCTGCCGGTGATCAACCGACGCTGCGTGGAGCAGGCCGTGCGCACGGGCCTGGGCCTGAAGGCGCAGATCAATCTGAAGTCGACCTTCGACCGGAAGAACTACTTCTATCCCGACCTGCCTCAAGGCTATCAGATCAGCCAGTTCAAGGAGCCCATCGTCGGCGAGGGCGAGGTCCTGGTGGAGCTGGATGACGGCGAGACCATCACCGTGCGGATCGAGCGGCTGCACCTGGAGCAGGACGCCGGCAAGTCCCTGCACGACCAGGACCCGGACTCCACCTATGTGGACCTGAACCGGGCCGGCACCGCCCTGATGGAAATCGTCTCGCGCCCCGATATGCGCAGCGCGCCGGAAGCTGCGGCCTATGTGAAGAAGCTGCGGACCATCCTCGTCTATCTGGGCACCTGCGACGGGGATATGGAGAAGGGCAATCTGCGCGCCGACGTGAACGTCTCGGTCTGCCGTCCGGGCGCCTATGAGAAGTTCCGCGCCACAGGCGACTTCAGCCATCTGGGCACGCGCTGCGAAATCAAGAACGTCAACTCCTACCGCTTCATCCAGCAGGCCATCGAGTATGAGGCCCGCCGGCAGATCGAAATCCTGGAGGACGGCGGCAAGATCGACCAGGAGACGAGGCTTTTCGATCCTGGCAAGGGCGAGACGCGGTCCATGCGCTCCAAGGAAGAGGCGCATGATTACCGCTACTTCCCCGATCCGGATCTGCTGCCCCTGGAACTGGATCCCGCGTGGGTGAAGGCCATCGAGGACAGCCTGCCGGAACTGCCCGACCCCAAGAAGGCGCGCCTGCAGAGCCAGTATGGCCTGTCGGCCTATGACGCCGGCGTGCTTGTGGGCGACCAGGCCAGGGCCGACTTCTTCGAGGCCGCCGCCAAGGGTCGCGACGCCAAGCTGGTGGCCAACTGGGTGACCAACGATCTGGCCGCGCGGCTCACCGCCGCGAGCCTGGACATCGAGAACAGCCCGATCAGCGCCGGCGAGATCGCCGATCTGGTCAAGCTGATCGAAGACGGGGTCATCTCATCCAAGATCGCCAAGGACGTCTTCGAACGCATGTGGGCCGGTGAAGGCGCGCCCGCCGAAATCGTCGAGAAGCAGGGCCTGATGCAGGTCTCCGATACCGGCGAGCTGGAAGCCATCATCGATGGCCTGATCGCTGGCAACCCGGCCCAGGCCGAGTCGGTGAAGGAAAAGCCCCAGGCCATCGGCTGGTTCGTTGGCCAGGTGATGAAGGCCACCGGCGGCAAGGCCAATCCCGGGACGGTCAACCAGCTTCTCAAGGCCAAGCTCGGCCTCTGACGGGCGCTGGATGGCGTATCAAACGAAGAGGGCCCCGGATCGATGATCCGGGGCCCTTGCCGTTCAGGACGATCAGCGACCGCTGATGATCTCGAAGATGATGCCGGTGGCCACGGCGGCAAGCAGGTAGTCGTTGCCCACCTGGTGCCAGGCATAGCCCCGCGGCGGCGGCCGCAGGCGATAGCGGTGGTAGTCGTGCACCACATAGCCGCGGTAGTGGGGCGGCAGGACCGCCCCGCGCCGCCAGGCCACATAGCCCGGCCGGTATTGCGGATGGCTGTAATAGATCGTCGGCGGCGGGCCGTAGGACCAGCGGTTCTGGTAGTAGTAGCCATTATAGCGGCGGTGATCCCAGGACTGGGCCCGCGGCGGCTGGTAGTGGCGGTTGTCATACCGGTTGTCATACCGGTGGTCGCGCCGGTCATAGCGATGGTCCCGGCGATCATCCCGATGGTCCCAGCGATCACCCCGACGGTCAGCATGATGCTCCCGGCGGTCCCACGACTGGGCGTGCGCTGCGGTGGCCGACGCCGCAATCGGGCCCGCAACCGCAGCCATGGCCGCGAGACTCAAGATCAGACGTCTCATTCTACGTCTCCGTTTTCTGCGGGCCCGACCGAGCGGGCCGCCACATCCCCCGATGGCCTAAAGGTGAGCCGCGCCCCCTGAACCGAAACTGAACAGTTAAGTCAGGTTCACCATCCGGCCCGCGGCGGGCGCGGGATGCGGCCTTAGTTGAACAGGCTTCGCACGACGTCAGCGATCAGACCGGTCTGGGTCTGGGCGAGATAGACGTCGTCGCCGACCCTAACCCATTCATACCCCACCGGCGGACGGCTGAGGCGATATCGCGCCGGCTCAGTAATGTAGTAGGTGCGCTCCGTGACATAGGCGCGCGGGATGTGGTCACCACGCCCCCACTGCTTCTTGGCCTGTCCGGGTGGCATGCCGTGCGGGTGAGCCTTGCCTGCGCCCTTGTCGTGATGGCGCCCATGTCCAGGATCGGCCATCGTGGCGGTGGGCAAGGCCAAAACCGCAACTACGGCGGCGGTGATCAAGATCGACTTCATCGCAGGCTCCTTCTGCATGTCCCTCTCTCAGGGAACGTCTGGCGTTCGCGTCGGCTCCCGGCGGATGTCACGGGCGCTGGAGGGGCGGGGTCGGAAGCGCTGGATGAGGCGCCGTTAACTGTGCGTAGATGAAGGTTTCGCAGCAGTAAGCAGGCCGAAGTCTGCCAGAATGTCGCATGAATTCGACTTCTTTTCGGACTTAACCATATGTTCAGTCGATCTCGACTTTTGTAGCGCCATGGATAGCGGGGCAGGGGCGTCAGAACGCCGCCCACCGCTGGATGAGGACGTGGAAGTCATGTTTGCGAACGTGGAAGTGGGACAAGCCGAAGGCCTTCCCCTGCCGGGCCCCGAAGCCTCGGGGGACGAACTTTTCCGGCTGGGCATGCTCTATTCGACGGGCCAGGGCGGCGCGCCGCTCGACTATGTTTCGGCACACATGCTGTTCAACCTGGCGGCCATGAAGGGCTCGATCGAGGCCAAGATCTACCGCAAGGAACTGTCGCAGGAGATGGCGTCCGAAGAGGTGGCCGAGGCCCAGCGCGCCGCCCGCGAATGGCTGGCCCAGGGCTGAGGCCTGGCCGGCTTCAGTTCACGCCAGTCTCGCCCAGCGCATAGCTGAAGCCGAACTGGATGGGCGAGAGATCGCGGAAGTACTGCTGGACGAACAGTCCAGCGTTGGCGACCCCGCTGCGGGGCACATAGATGATGTCGAAGCGCCGCAGGGGCACCAGGTCGGCCGTGGGCCGCCGCAGCCCCGACAGCAGATCAGCGGTCCGCATCATGCCCTGGCCATTCGAACCCCGGCGGATGATGATGACTTTGCTGCGATCGGCGGTGGGCCGGAACCCCCCAGCCTGGATCACCGCCCTTAGGGCGTCCCCATCGCCCTGCATGTCATAGACCCCCGGCGCGCCCACCTCGCCGCCGACGAACACCTTCAACGGTGCAGCCTTGGCGGTGACGAAGACGTCAGGGCGCAGGAGATGCGCCCCATAGGCCTGGGATAGGGCCGCCTCAAGTTGCAGAGTCGTGCGATCGGCCGCCATCACCGGCGGGATCAGCGGGACGGTGATCCGGCCGTCCGGCTGGACCGTGACGGTCTTGGTCAGCTCCGGCGCAGAGGGCACCGCCACCTCGATCTCATCGCCCGGATAGAATCGGTAGGCCGGCTCGTCCTCGGTCCACTGCGCATAGGGGATATTGGCGAACCGGGCCTCATGGGCCGGCGGCGCCAGGCCGACATGTTCGGCGCCAGGCATGGCGCGTACCCCACCGCAACCCGAGGCGATGAGGGCGACAGATAGGCTTGTCAGGACGCGATATCGGCGACGGATCAGCATGGAGCCAGGGTTAACAGGAATGGGTAACGAAGTCTTAAGCGCGGGCCGCCACGGTCGCCTGAAGTCTCCCCTGGGATTACTGGATTCGCTATGGCCGCCACGAGCGCCTGGACCGTCAGATCGCACGACGCCACGCCACGCTCGGAGTGGGTGGCGAGGCCGCGCTATGCCCCGTCCGACTTCGTCGTGCTGCTGTGGCGCGAGCGCTTCCTCATGCTGGCGGTGTTCGCCGTCCTGTTCGTCATCGGCGCGGCTCTGGCCCTGACGCTGAAGACCACCTATCCGGCCAGTTCGAGCATTCTGGTCCGTCTGGGCCAGGAATACGTCTATGAGCCCCGGGCGGGCGACGCTGGCCGTGGCGCCGTGCCGGACTCCGACCAGGTGATCCAGTCCGAAACCGAGATCCTTGGCTCCAGCGAACTCAAGCAGCGGGTCATCGACCGGCTGGGCCTGATGCGCATCTATCCCGAGCTGGCCAGGAAGTTCGCCGGAGCCCCCGCCGCCGAAAAGCGCGTGATCATGGGTCAGGCGATCCGGGGAATGGAGACCAGTCTCAAGATCCAGACGGCCCCGGACACACCCATTGTGCGGCTGATCTTCACCCATGAGGACCCCAAGACCGCCGCCCTGGTGCTCAACACTCTGCTGGAAGAATACCTCATCTATCGGCGCACCGTTCTGGTCGAGGCCAACACCCCGGCCATGGCCCTGCAACGGCAGGCCTTCGAGACCCGGCTGGAAGAAGCTGATGCGGCCTATGAGGACTTCCTGACCAGCAACCGGATCGCCGACTTCGTCGCCGAGAAGGCCGCCCTGTCGCAGTTGCAGTCGCAGATCGAACAGCAGAAGTACCTGACTGAGGCGCAGCTGCAGGATCGCAGCGGCCGGCTGGCGGCCCTGCAGGCCCAGATGGGGCAGGTGGCGCCCGAAGTCGGCCTTTATCGCGACGTGAACAACGCCGCCTCCGACAAGCTGATCGAACTCAAGCTGCAGCGGGAAGACCTGCTGGGCCGTTATCGCGCCGACGCCCAGCCCGTCCGCGAGCTGGACGCTCAGATCGCGCGGCTGGAGGCGGGGATCGCCGAAGGCCGCACCACGGGCGACGGCGCCCGCCGCATCGGGGTCAACCCGGTCTTCCAGACCCTGCAGACCGAACGCATCCAGCTTCAAGCTGAGGTCGCCGCTCTGCGGCAGTCGCTGGACGCCCTGAACACCCAGATGAGTCAGCTTCTCGATCGGAGGCTCAAGCTGGCGGAGCTTGAGCCGCGCTTCCAGGCGTTGAGCCTCGATCGGGACGTGCTGCAGGCCAATGTCCGTGACTTCGCCGTCCGTGAAGAACAGAGCCGGGCCGCCCGAGAGATCGCCGCGGCCTCCAACGACAATATCCGCATCGTCCAGCGGGCCACCGCGCCGGCCCGGGGTTCCAGCCTGAAGAAGCCGGTCCTGGTGCTGGCCTTCCTGTTCGCGGGCTTCACGGCCCTGTGCGCCGGCCTGCTGCGAATGTTCCTGCGGCCTGGCCTGCCGACGCCGGCCTCGGCCTCGCGCACCCTTGATCTGCCAGTCCTGGGCATGGCGCCCCTGAAGGCGACCTGACCGATGACTCCGGCGCGGCATGTCGCTTTCCGGTAGGCTCGCGCCAGTGAGTGCGCGGCGATTCGAGTCATGGTGAACCTCAACGCCGAGATGGCTGAACTTTGGGCGTCCCTCGGGGCGCCTGCGGCCGGTCGCGCGCGCACCATCCAGATCGTGTCGGCGCGGCGGGGCGAGGGCGCCTCCACGGTGGCGCGCGAGCTGGCCTTTTTCGCCGCCCGTCGGGCCGGCCGCTCGGTCTGGCTGGTGGACCTGGACCTGATGGCCTCGCCACAGCACGCGGCCGTGGCCGGCGAGAGCGACCGCTATGGCCTGCTGGGCCAGCCGGCGGCGGCGAGCCCGGACGGCTCGATCTTCTTCTCCATCCAGCCTCCGGCCCAGGGCCCTGACGGAAAGCCCTGGCCCGACGCGCGCTATCTCGCCGCCCATCGGGTGGGCGCGGCCCGCTGGTGGGTGACCCGGTTTCGGCGCGAAGCCCTGCGCGGACGCCAGAGCGTCCATATCCTCGGCGACGGGGACTATTGGAGCGCCCTGCGGCGCTTCGCCGACCTGATCATCGTCGACTGTCCCTCTGCCGACCGCTCTCAGGCGGCCATGACCGTAGCGCCGTTCATGGACCAGACCCTGATGGTGGTGGCCGCCGACGAGGTCGATGTCCGGGCGCCGGCCCTGCTGCGCGACGCCCTAACAGGCGCAGGCGCCGATGTGGTGGGCCTCTTCTTCAACCGCGCGACGGTGGAGCAGCCGCCGTTCGCCCGCGCATTCCTGCGGTGACCGGGCTGGCCTATGCGTCAGCCCTGGCGCCGGCGCCTGCGCCGCCGCTGACAGCCTGGCGGCTGCTTCTGGCCGCCGCCTCGGTTTTCCTGCTGCTGGTCTACAGCCAGGCCTGGGTCTTTCCCCTGATGGGGCCGCAAGCCGATGTCAGCCAGGGCGGCCTGATCCGCGCCCTATATCTACCGGCCTATGCGGCGGGCTTCCTGCTGCTGACAGTCTCGCCGGGCGCCACCTTCCAGGCCCTGCTGCGCCAGCCGTTTCTCGTGGCCCTGATGCTGCTGGTGGCGGCCTCGACCCTGTGGTCCATCGCCCCCGACCAGACCCTGCGCCGGGTGTTCGCCGCCTATTGCTCGGCGCTGGGTGGCGTGGTGCTGGCCTCGCGGCTGAAGTGGTCGGAGCTCGCAGAGGTGGCCGGCGCGGCCTTCGCCATCCTGGCGGTGATCTCGTTCCTAGTCCCGCTCGCCGTCCCGTCGATCGGGATCATGCAGGAGATCTTTCCCGGCGCCTGGCGCGGCGTCTGGTCGGAGAAGAATGCGCTGGGCGGCAATATGGCGCTGGGCTTCGCCATCATGGGCGCGGCGGCCATGCTCAACCCGCAGCGGCGGTTCCTGTGGTGGGGCTTTGCCGGGCTCGCCCTGCTGCTGACCCTGATGTCGACCTCCAAGACCTCGCTAGTGGCGTTAATCCTCGGCCTGGGCGGTCTGGTGTTCGTGGCGATCATCCGGCGCGGGCCGGCCACCCGGGTGGCCATTCTCTGGCTGGCTATCGTTGGGGCCGGGATGGGGCTGGGCGTGGTGCTGCTGGCCGCCGACGCCATCTTCGATCTGCTGGGCAAGGACGCCACCCTCACAGGACGAACGGAGATCTGGGCTGCGGCCATGACCCAGATCGAGAGCCGGCCGTGGACGGGGTTCGGGTTCGGGGTGGTGTGGGATGATCTCGGCCCCTGGGCCCCGCTGGCCCAGATGACCCAAGATGCCGGCTTCACTCCGCAGCACGCCCACAATTCCTGGATCGAGCAGTGGCTCGGCATGGGCATTCTGGGGCTGGCCGCCTTCGCCCTGCTGTACGCTCAGACCGTGATCCTCGCCGGGGTGGCGCTGTTTCGGGACAAGGGCGCCTATCTCGCCGCGCCCTTCCTGATCGTCTACAGCCTGATGACCATCACCGAGAGCATTGCGGTGACCTATAATGACTTCCGCTGGGTGCTATTTCTGGCGATCGCGGTGAAGCTGGCCTGGCCGGACCGCGAGATCGAGGCCCGTCGGGGGTGAGGCCCTCCCGCCGTAGTCCCCTGCCGCCGGCCTCCAAGGACGCTCCCATTTGCTGACCTCCTACGGCTGGACGCAGGCGCTGGACCGCGACTTCGCCCCTTTAGCGCAGGAGGGCCTGACCCCGGCGCGGGTGGTGATCCAGCACCGCGCCCGGTTCGTGCTGATGGGGGAGGGCGGGGAATTCTCCGCCGAGACCGCGGGGCGGTTCCTGCACAACGCCTCGACGACGGGTCTGCCGGTGGTGGGCGACTGGGTCGCGGTGGCGCGGCAGGCGGGCGAAGGCGTCTCGACCATCCATGCGGTGATGCCGCGGACCAGTCAGTTCGTCCGCAAGGCCGCCGGCGTCGTGGACAAGCCCCAGGTGGTGGCGGCCAATTTCGACGTGGTGCTGCTGACCACGGGCCTCGACACCGATTTCAACCTGCGCCGGATCGAGCGCTATCTGACCGCGGCCTGGGGCACGGGCGCCCAGCCGGTGGTGGTGCTGACCAAGGCCGATCTGGTGGACGATGTGGCCGAGAAGGTCGCCGAGGTGGAGGCCGTGGCCCTGGGCGCGCCAGTGCTGGCCCTGTCGGCGCCAACGGGGCAGGGGCTGGAAGCCTTGCGGGCCTATCTGACGCCGGGGACCACAGCTGTGATGCTGGGCATGTCGGGAGTCGGCAAATCGACCCTGGTCAACGCCCTGGCCGGTGAAGCGCGACAGGCGGTGGGGGAGGTTCGCGCCACGGACGGCCGCGGTCGCCACACCACCACCCACCGGGAACTGGTCCTTTTGCCGGGCGGCGCCCTGATCCTGGACACGCCGGGCATGCGGGAGCTGGGGCTGTGGGATCCTGGCGAGGCGAACGCCCAGACCTTCGAGGACATCGAGGCGTTGGCCCGCCAATGCCGGTTCCGCGATTGCGGGCATGTGGCGGAGCCGGGCTGCGCGGTGCAGGCGGCGCTCAAATCTGGCGAACTGTCGATCGAGCGGCTGGAAAGCTATCGCAAGCTCGGTCGCGAAGGGGCCTTCATCGAGCGGAAGGAAGACCCCGCAGCAGCTATCGCCCACCGCAAGCTATGGGCCAATCGGGCCAAAACCGAGCGGCGCCGGCGCCGGGCTGAGGAAGAGGGCTGAGGCGCTTCAGGCCGCGGCGGCGGAAACAATTCCCAGCCGCTGGGCGCCCTCGGCCAAAGTGACGATCTCCATTCCGCTGGTCTGGGCTTGGTCGATCAGGCGGGCCAGGGCGTCGGGCGTGCAGCCCCAGGGAGAGGGGTCTGGCCGCACATCGTGGGTGTAAAGGATCAGCCAGGCGTTACGGGCCCTGGCCCTGGCCAGCCAGTGCTCGGCGATGGCTTCGCCGTCCGGGCCCTCGATCCCCACGGCCGGCGCCTGATTAAGGTCCGTGCCCGCCTCAATTATCCCGTGGTGCAGGGCGCGCAATACGCCGTACCGGCCCGCCAGGGCCGCCTTCGGGCCAGCGGCGACATCGCCATAGGGATAGGCGAAGTGGCTCACCGGGCCGGCGCCCCACTCGGCCAAGGCGGTTCGGTTGCGCGCGGTGTCATCCTCGGCGGCGACGCCCGAGGCCTGGCCGCAGTCCAGGTGAGAGTAGGTGTGGCAGGCGATCTCGTGGCCCGCCTGAGCCAGCCGGGCATAGTCGGCGGGCTGCGCGAAACGCCCCATGGGGCCTTCGGTTCCGGCCAGGCCTGCCGAGACATAGAAGACGCCCCGGGCGCCGCGGGCCTCCAGCAGGCGCGCGCCGGCCTCGGCGGCGGTCAGCGGCGCATCGTCAAAGGTGAAGGACACCATGGGCGCCTGAGGCCCTCGCGCCAGGGGGCGGCGGTGGGCCAGGCGGACAAGCCGGCGGCGCAGCTTTCCCTTGAGGGTCCGGTCGGGCTGGTAGGCTTGCTTAGGGGACATCAGACAGCCTCTGCGTAGAGGGCGGCGCGGTAGAGCCGCATGGCGAAGGCGCGGCTGGGCAAGGGCGCCAGATCATTGAGCGCGAAGGCCTTGATCAGCGGGCGCCAGAGGCCACGCAGGGGAACACGTCGGAGAAGTTTAGCCGCGCGATAGCTGGGATAGGCGCTGACCACCTCGGGATGGGCGGCCACCACCCGGGCGAAATTGGCCGCGGACTGTTCGTATTTGGCGGCGATCACCGACGCCGGATCGAGGCCGAGATGGGTGGCGGTGTTGTCGATGTGAACAATGGGCCAGCGGCGCGCGACGCGCATGCCCCACTCCACGTCTTCCCAGCCCCAGCCGGCGAAGCCTTCGTCAAACCCTTCGGCGGCGAACACGTCCCGGCGCACCAGGAGGTTGGAGGTGAAGACATGCTTCTCGGGTGACAGACGGCGTTCAGCCGCGCTGAGACAGTCGCTGTGGGCGGCCATGGCCCGGTGCAGGGCCTGATCGCGGCGGGGCTCGACCTGCTGAAGGGAGAAGCCGCCAAAGGCCACGGCCGGGTTGTCCTGAGCAATCAGGGCCAGCCAGGCGCTCAGGAAGCCGCCGCTGTCGGGCGCCATGTCGCTGTCGAGGAACAGAAAGTGGTCGGCCCGGGCGTGGCTGACCAGTCGGTTGCGACCCTTGGCGCGGCCCTCATTGACCGCGAGGGTGACAAGCCGGATCGGCACGTTCAGGTCGGCGATGAGCGCCTGGAGGGCGCCGCTGAGGGCGCTGTCGCCTGTGCCGTCGTCCAGCAGCACGATTTCAACGGCCACGGGTTCCTGGGCCAAGGCGGCGAGCAGGGCGCGGGGATCATCGCCCTTGAACGGGATCAGCACCGACAGGCGGGGCCGGGCGGTCGCCCAGGGCGCATTCTCGAACAGGGTCGCGCTCATGCCGGCCTCGCCCTTAAGTCCCGCAATAGGGTCAGGCCACGGCTGCGCAGGGCGCCGGTGTCCAGGACGAAGGTGATGGCGCCAAAGACCAGGCCGCCGAGACCGGCCTTCAGCAGCAGCTCGGTCCAGCCGCCGAGGGCGGGCACGCGACTGACCGCCAGGGCCATGACGGCGGTCGCGCCCAGGGTCTGCGCCAGGGGCAGCCACGGAATGGGCAGGACGAGGCTGCGGGCGCCGAGCGCCATGGAGGCGGCCAGGCCAAGAGCGTAGCTGGCCAGGGTCGCCCAGAGCGCGCCATCCAGGCCAAAGCGTGGAATGAGGATCAGGTTCAGGATCAGGTTGGCGATCGCCGGGATCGCCATGGCCGCCAGCAACAGCTGGGTGCGCTGGCCCAAGGTGAAGGCCTGGTGGAAATAGTAGGTGGTCAGGCCAGCAAGCAGGCCGCTGAGCGCGATCCAGGGGGTGACGTGCGCCGCGCCGGCCGCGAGATCCGGGCCCACCATCAGCTGGGCGAGCGGCGCGGCCACCAGGGCCAGGCCTACGGCGGCGGGGACGCAGAGGAGGAGCATGAGGCTCGCCTGCTCCCGGGCCGCCCGACTCAATTCGCCAGGTCCGCCGCGCTCGAGGGCTGCGATCAAGGCCGGCCCGCCGGCGGCGCCCAGCCAGATGAACAGGACGTCGAGGGTGCGGTTCGCGAGGCTGTAGCCGGCGTGATAGAGGCCGACTGAGGCCTCATCGAGGAAGGCGGCCAGCAGGAAGCGGTCGGTGGTCGACAGCACCAGGGCCAGGATCAGCGACATGGCGACCGGCAGGCCATAGCCGAGATAGGTCCGCACCCGCGGGGACTCGAAGCGTCCCTGGCGGCTGTGGCGCAGCTCTGAGGGCAGGGTCCAGGCCATGCAGACGGCCGCGGCCACGCCAAAGCCGATCAGGGGAGCTGCTCCGCCAAAGCCCTGCCAGGCGAGGACAGCGCCGACGCCGAAAGCGCCCAGGGTCTGGATCATGTCGATGGAGGCCGCGCCGGACACCTCGCCCGCCGCCCGCCGGCGTTCCTGAGCGAGCTTGGCGAAGGTGCGCGGCAGGACGGCCAGCACCCCACAGACCACCGCCAGCTTGAGGCCCGGCGAGAGCGGCAGGAGCAGGGCGATGGCGAGCGCGACCGGCAGGACGACGAGCAGGGCGAGCCAGGTGCGATAAATGGTGGCCGAATGGTCGCCGCCGCGGCCCTTGTCGGCCTCGCCGACCCAGAACCTGGCCATGGCGGCCTCGTTCCAGGTGAAGATGGCGGTGTGCAGCAGGCTCATGGCCGAAAAGCCCAGGGCGTAGTCGCCGAACTGGGCCGGGGTGAGCAGGCGGGTAAAGGTGACGATGGTCGCCAGGCCCACCAGGCCCTGAATGATGTTGACCGGCAGGTAGCCGACCACGCCGCGCCAGAACATGTTCCGCCGCCTAGCGCACGGCCTGCCGATCCCCGAGCAGGCAGGGGATGGTCATGGCGATGATGTAGAGGTCCAGCCAAACGGAC
This sequence comes from Caulobacteraceae bacterium, assembly GCA_027489335.1. Taxonomy (GTDB): domain Bacteria; phylum Pseudomonadota; class Alphaproteobacteria; order Caulobacterales; family Caulobacteraceae; genus Phenylobacterium. Next base: position 97,843 of record JAIXZX010000008.1, read on the forward strand.
TGGCGCTCGATGTACTCGATGTCGAGTTCGACCCGGCGGCGGACATCCTCAGGGGTGTCCACCGGGCCGCGGGAGCCGTGGATCGCGGCCCAGCCGGTCATGCCGGGCTTCATGCGATGACGATGGGCGTATTCGGCCACGAGGCGAGCGGATTCCACATCGCCGGTCATCATGCCGATGGCGTGGGGGCGGGGACCCACCAGGGACATTTCGCCGCTGAGCACATTGAAGATCTGCGGCAGCTCATCGAGGCTGGTGCTGCGAATCAGCCGGCCGACCCGGGTGACGCGGTCGTCATCAGCCTGGACCTGGCGGCGCGCATTGGCGTCGGCCACGTCGTGGCGCATGGACCGGAATTTCCAGACGACGATCTCTTCATTGTTGAAGCCCTGGCGCCGCTGGGTGAACAGGATCGGGCCCGGACTGTCGAGGCGGATGGCGAGCGCCACCAGGGCCATGACTGGCAGGGCGACGACGAGGGCCACGGCGCCGATGACCAGGTCCAGGGTCCGCTTGACGATGGCGCGGCCGAGATGGCGCGGCAGGCCCGAGACCCTGGCCAGCGGCAGGTCGCTGATTGGTGCGGTATGGTGGGGGGAGATGGCGTCGGCGGGGACGAGCTCGTCCTCCAGCAACAGGCTGACTTCATTGGGCAGAGGTCGCAGGCTGGCGATCACCTGGCGGACCCGTTCCTGGGCGCCAGTGGGCACGGCCACGATGACCCGGTCCACATAAGGCATGATCCGGTGGCTCAGCAGGGCCTGGGTGTCGCCCAGCACGGGGACGCCACGCAGGGCGTCTGGCGCCCGGGCCAGCCGGTCGTCGAACACGCCGAGCACGTTGACCTCGCCAGACTTCATCGCCTGGCTGATCAGACGCTCGGCGGCCTTGGTGGCGCCGACAATGACCACATTGGGGGTCAGACGGCCTTCGCTGCGCCAGCGGCGCACGCGCAGCCACCACAGGGCGTGCAGGGCGTAGAGCCCGAGGAACGCCGCCACCGTCCAGACGGCGAGCTGCGAAAGCACCAGGACCAGGGGCAGGAAGGCGGCCAACATCAGCACGGCGGCCCCGACCCCCAGGGCCACAGCCACGGAGGTCTTGGCCAGGTGGTAGGACAGGCCCTGACGGCTGCGGAAGGCGTAGAGGTCGAACAGGCTGAGCGTCACCATCACCGCCAGAGCCGGCGCGACGTAAACGCCGGCCTGGGCCCCGCCCATGATGAAGGCCCCCAGGGCGCAGGCGCCGAGCCACAGACCGTCTATGCCCTGGAAGGCCCAGGCGAAGGCCTGGCCGTCCAACCGACGCCGGGTGGGACTGAGCCGCTCTGGCCGCATGGGGCCGCGGCGGTCCTGCGCGGGCGCGGCCTCCGCCGGGGGCAGGGCGTGATCATGCCCTGCGGCGAAGTCCGTCTCGTCCAGGACGGGCGTCCACGCCTCCGGCGCCGGGGCGGATTGCAGCCCGTCGTCACGTCGGGGAAGGCGAACAAGGTTGGACATTCTGCGCAAGGGACCCTTCAGGCTCCGGCCCATTATGGGCTGCGCCTCTGATCGACAGGTTAACCGCCGGCCTTACCCTGTTTGCCATGCCCATGATTTTGAGCCGTTGCCCCGGGGCCAGGGTTTCGGCTATGCAGTCCCTCCTTCGAGACCGCCCGGGGATTCACCTTCCCGACAGGCCGCGAGGGGCGGGAGACAACCCGGCTCTAAACAATGGTGACGTGGCCGAGTGGCTGAAGGCAACGGTTTGCTAAATCGTCATACCTGAAAGGGTATCGAGGGTTCGAATCCCTCCGTCACCGCCACTTCTCTTCCGACATCGCCGTCGCGCCCCGCCGCGGAGCCCCTGAGGGGGCGCCGGGCGTGACGCGTCGTCTATCCGTCGTTCAGTAGGCAGCGCCGCCCGGAATGCGGGCGCTGAGGGCGTCGAAGCGACGATCCAGGTCGGCCCGTTCGGCGCTGGACAGGCCGCCCTGGCTGTACTGGCCCTCAAGCCGCATCATCTCACTGAACTCGGCCCGCAGACGGGCGGCGTCCCAGGTGCTGAGGGTGCGGTTGCGCAGGGCGGCGTCGATGCGCGCCTCAACCGCGGGCTGACGCTGGCTTATGCCCTTCCATCCATACTGATCGTACTGACCATATGGGCCCTGACCGGGGATGCGGCCGTTGAGGGCCTCCAGCCGGCGGTCGAGATCAGCCTGCTCGGCCTGGCTCACGCCACCCTGACGGTACTGGCTCTCCAGTCGCAGGATCGTCTGGAAATCTGCGCTAAGCTGAGCGGCGTCCCGGATGGTCAGGGTGCGATCGCGCAGCGCGGTATCGATGCGGGCGTCGATCTGCGCCTGCTGTTCAGCCATGGTCCGCCAGCCGTACTGACCCGATGGACCCTGGTCAGGAATGCGGGCCTCAAGGGCCTCAAGACGTCGGGTCAGGTCGGCCTGCTCGGCGCTGGTCAAGCCGTTGGCGCGATACTGGTCTTCCAGGCGCGTGATCCCCTGGAACTCGGCGCGCAACCGGCCCGCGTCCTGAGTTGTAAGGATGCGGTTGCGCAGCGCGGCGTCGATACGCGCCTCGATCTCGACCTGACGCTGGGCGACGCCCTGCCAGCCGTACTGTTGATTAGGACCCTGAGCGGGGAGGCGAGCCCTAAGTGAGTCAAAGCGGCGGTCAAGGTCGGCTTGCTCGGCGCTTGTGAGACCGCCCCGGCGATACTGGACCTCAAGCCTGGCGAGCGTCTGGAACTCTGACCGGAGCCGGGTGGCGTCGCGGCTGGTCAGGCTGCGGTCGCGCTGGCCCGCAGTGATACGATCTTCCAGCCAGGTCTGCCGGCTGGCGATCGGGACCCACTCCCCGTTGTCGCCATAGCCCCAGGCCGGCTCCCCATAGGACGGGCCTGACCCAGGTTGGCCATAGCCGGGCTGGCCCCAGGCAGGATTGCCGCTGTTGCTGGCTGACGGATCGGTCTCGACGCCCAGCAGGGCCTGGGCGATCGCCCCGAAGACGCTGGCGGCCGTGGAGCCTTGGGTGGTCGGTTGGTCGACATATCCACCCGCATTGCCGGTGACGCCCTGGCAGGCGAGCACGCCGCTGCGGTTCATCAGGTCGCTGCGGCACTGCGGCGCATAGATGCTGCTCCAGCGGGAGCGGCCCTGATTGTCGCGGCACTCGGCGGTGACGTAGCCGGTCTGCAGGGTCTGGATGTTCTGGCAGGAGGCGCCAAGGCTGGCGGTGGGGGATCGGTACTGAGCCTGCGCTCCGGGGGCCGAGGCGGCGAACAGGCCGGCCGTCAGGGCGGCCAGGGTGAGCAAACGGGTCATGGTGATCTTTCGCGCAAGGGCGGGAGGGGGGCTCGGGCGCTTCACCAAGAAGCCGCCTGTCGCTCGGCAGAGCGCCCAAGCTTCGCCCTGTAGGGTCAGAAACGCGCCCTGAACCCGTTTGTTGCCGGTGGCGATGACGGTTCGCCATAAGGTTGTGGACGGGGCGGTCAGATATTCCCACGGCCGGGGGCCGTGCTGTGTTAAGCTTCTGGAATATGGGCGGGTTTTTCGGGGTGGCGGATTCTACCTTTACGACCAGTCTTCCGGCTATGGATCGCGCACCGCGAGCCTCCGGCGAGTTGAAAGGACGGCTATGGCGGTCCATCCCGACGCAATGCAGAGCCTGGGTCTGGCGATCGTCGCCTCGTCCACCTCGCCGCTGGTTCTGCTGGACGGGGACCTCCGGGTCGTCGGCGCCAGCGTCACCTTCTTCCGCGCGTTTCAGATCGGACCGAGCGCCGCGCCGGGGCGGCTTCTGTTTGAGCTGGGGGATGGGGAGTGGGACGTCCGCCAGCTTCGGTCCCTGCTTCAGGCCACCGCGTCCGGCGACGCCGAGATCGACGCCTATGAGATGGATCTGGCCATCGGGCGGGGCGAGCCCCGCCGGCTGGTCCTCAACGCCCAGAAGCTGGCCTTCGGCGAGGCGACCGCCGACTTCATCCTGCTGTCGGTGGTCGATGTCACCGACGCGCGGCTGGCGGCCAAGCTTAAGGATGATCTGCTGCGGGAGAAGGCGATCCTGTTGCAGGAGTTGCAGCACCGGGTGGCCAACAGCCTGCAGATCATCGCCAGCGTCATCCTGCAAAGCGCTCGCAAGGTCACGTCCGACGAATCGCGTCTGCATCTGACCGACGCCCATAACCGGGTGATGTCGGTGGCCGCCCTGCAGCAGCAGCTTTCGGCGTCGCGCCTAGGCGAGGTCGAGCTTCGCACCTACTTCCGCAAGCTGTGCGACAGCATCGGCGCTTCCATGATCCGCGACCACGACCAGCTGGTTCTGGAGGTGAAGGCCGACGACAGCACCAGCGAGGCCGATGTCTCGGTCAGCCTCGGCCTGATCGTCACCGAGCTGGTGATCAACTGCCTCAAGCACGCCTTTCCCGGCGGCCGGCTGGGCAAGATCGAGGTGGGCTACCAGTCGAAGGGACCCAACTGGACCCTGTCGGTGGCCGACAATGGGGTCGGCATGCCCAAGGACGCGGCCAGTTCGACGCCGGGCCTTGGCACCAGCATTGTGGACGCCCTGGCCAACCAGTTGGACGCCACGGTGAGCATCGCGGAGGCCCACCCTGGCACCATCGTCTCGGTGGCTCACGTAGAAGGGCAAGGCGGCGATGAGGGCGATGTTCGCGTCGTGCGCCCGACGTCGGCGATCTAGCTTACCGGGGTCCGACACTTCGGCCCTTTGCGCCCCTACGTCACCCTGGCGGCCGTTCGGCGCGGCTCAAGGTTCGGTTTGCGCGCGCCCTGACCCCCTGACATGCTCAGAAAAAAGCACGGGGAAACGGCATGGGGTTCGATGCGATCGTTGTCGGCTCAGGGATCAGCGGCGGCTGGGCGGCCAAGGAGCTTTGCGAGCGGGGGCTGAAGGTCCTGATGCTGGAGCGCGGGCCGCACATCGAGCACGGCGCCGACTACAGCCATGACCTGGCCGCCCAGCTGCGCCGCAGTGAGGATCAGGTCCCGGTGGATGAGCGGGAACTGCATCATCCCTATTATCCCGGCGTCAGCTACGCCCTGTTCAACTCCAACCGGAAGTTCTGGGCCAGCGATCACGACCACCCGTACGAGACCGTCCCGGGTAAGCCCTATCGCTGGATCCGCGGCTATCACCTGGGCGGGCGCTCCATCACCTGGTGGCGGCAGTCCTACCGGCTGGCGCCGCAGGATTTCGAGTCCAACCTCAAGGACGGGCATGGGGTGGACTGGCCCATCCGCTATGACGACCTGGCGCCCTGGTACGACCATGTGGAGGCCTTCGCCGGGGTGTCTGGCGACTATGACGAGATCGAGCAGTTGCCCGACGGGGACTTCCTGCCGCCCTATCCGATGAATGTGGTGGAGGAGGCGGCCAAGGCGGCCATCGAGCAGGCCTTTCCCGGCCGCCGGATGATCATCGGCCGGGCCGCCCAGCTGTCGCGGGTGACCAAGATCCACCAGGACCTGGGCCGCGGCCGCTGCGAGCAGCGGATGCGCTGCGTCCATGGCTGCCCCCTGGGGGGCTATTTCTCGACGCTTGCGGCCACCCTGCCGGCTGCGCGGAAGACCGGCAATCTGACGGTGATGACTGACACCATCGTGACGGCGGTGGAGTATGATCCCGCCACCGGCCGCGCCACCGGCGTGCGCACCGTCGACCGGCTGACCAAGGCCGGCCAGGTCTTTGAGGCCAAGATCATCTTCCTCAACGCCTCGACCATCGCCACGGCGGCGATCCTGCTGAATTCGCGGTCTGACGCCCATCCCCGGGGGCTGGCCAATGGCAGCGATCAGGTGGGCCGCAACCTGATGGACCATGTGAGCTGTGAGAGCATCACCGGTCGCTATCCCGGCTTCAACGATGTGCACGATCCGGCGGACCGGCCGACGGGGATCTACATTCCCCGCTACGCCCAGATCACCGAGGGCGAGAAGCCCTATCTGCGCGGCTTTGGCATGCAGGGCGGGGCCGGGCGCACCCGACGGATCGAGGCCCGCGCCATGGGCGGCGCCGAGCGGGAGGAGGCCGGCGGCGGCAAGCCCTGGTCCATGGCGCTGACGCCCTTTGGCGAGGTGCTGCCCTATGCTGAAAACCGGGTCACCCTGTCGGCAAAGCGGACCGACCAGTGGGGCGCGCCGGTGCCGGTGATCGACGCGGCCCATGGGCGCAACGAGCAGGTGATGATGCGCGAGGCCGCCCGGGACGCCTATGAGATGCTCAAGGCCGCCGGCTGTGTGGACATCACCCCCTGGGAGGCCGCAGGCGAGAAGATCACCCCGCCCGGCGACCGCATCCACGAGATGGGGACCGCCCGCATGGGTCGCGATCCGAAGACCTCGGTGCTCAACGGCTGGAGCCAGGCCCATGAGGTCCCCAACCTGTTCATCACCGATGGGGCGGCCATGACCTCCTCCGCGTCGATGAACCCCTCGCTCACCTATATGGCGCTCAGCGCCCGGGCGGCGAACCACGCCGCTGACCTCCTGCGCGATGGAGCGCTCTGACCATGCAGTTCGGCCTTCAGCTCTACACCCTGCGCCGGGCCTTCCGGGACGATCCGCTGGACACCCTCGAGAAAGTGCGGGCGCTCGGCTATGACGAGGTGGAGCTGGCCGCGCCGCTGGACATGGACTTCTCTGCCCTGCGGGCGCGGATGGACGCCATCGGCCTGGCCTGTCCTTCCGCCCATGTGGGGCTGGATGATCTGCGCCAGCGGCCGGCCGAGGTGCTGAAGATGGGCGAGCTGATGGGGTGCCGCTACCTGGTGCTGCCCTATCTGACGCCGGAGCAGCGGCAGTGGGACGAGGTGATCCCGGCGCTGAACGACCTGGCCCGCACAGTGGTCGAGGGGGGCTTTGGCTTCGCCTATCACAACCACGATTTCGAGTTCGAGGGGGCGGCGGGGCAGCGGCCCTATGACCGCATCCTGGCCGAAACCGATCCGGACCTGGTGGGGCTGGAGCTCGATCTCTACTGGACCCGCAAGGCCGGCGAGGATCCGCTGGCCATGCTGGATCGGCTGAAAGGCCGGGTGAAGCTGGTTCACCTGAAGGACATGGCCCAGGACGGCGACATGGCCGATGTGGGGGCTGGGATCATGGACTACGCCGCCCTGCTGGCGGCGGCGAAGGCCGCCGGAGCTGAGTATTTCATCGTCGAGCATGACCGTCCCACCGAGCCCTGGGACAGCGTGGCCGCAAGCCTCGATCATCTACGCAAGCTGACCGAGGCGGCCTGAACCCCAAAGACCCGGATCAGCCGGGCGAGACCTGAAAGGCGGAAGCTCATGAAGACCATCAAGGGACCCGGACTGTTCCTGGCGCAGTTCGCCAGTGACGATGCGCCGTTCAACACCCTGCCAGGCATCGCGCGCTGGGCCGCGGAGATGGGCTTTGTAGCCGTGCAGATTCCCACCTGGGATCGGCGGCTGTTCGACCTGCAGCTGGCGGCCGAGAGCCAGACCTATTGCGACGACGTGAAGGGCATGCTGGCCGACGCCGGGGTGGAGATCAGCGAGCTGTCCACCCACAGCCAGGGCCAGATGGTGGCGGTCCATCCGGCCTATGACCCGCTCTATGACAGCGGCGTGCCCAGGGAGGTGAGGGGGAACCCCGTCGCCCGGCAGGCCTGGGCGGAAAACCAGCTGATGATGGCGGCCAGGGCCTCCCGCAGGCTTGGCCTGAGCGCCCATGTGACCTTCTCAGGGTCGCTGGCCTGGCCCTATCTCTATCCCTATCCGCAAAGGCCGGCCGGTCTCATCGAGACGGCGTTTGACGAGCTGGCCCGGCGCTGGCGGCCGATCCTGGACGCCTTCGAAGAGGCGGGCGTCGACCTCTGCTACGAGATTCATCCCGGCGAGGACCTGTTCGACGGGGCGACCTTCGAGATGTTCCTGGAGCGGGTGGACAACCATCCCCGCTGCAACATCCTCTACGATCCCAGTCACTTCCTGCTGCAACAGCTTGATTATCTGGAATATATCGACATCTACCACCAGCGGATCAAGATGTTCCACGTCAAGGACGCGGAGTTCAATCCCACCGGGCGTCAGGGGGTCTATAGCGGTTATCAGCCCTGGATTAATCGCGCCGGGCGGTTCCGTTCGGTGGGCGATGGCCAAGTGGATTTCATGGGCATCTTCTCGAAGCTGGCGGCCTACGACTTCACGGGTTGGGCGGTGCTGGAGTGGGAGTGCTGCCTGAAGCACTGGGAGGACGGCGCCCGGGAAGGCGCGGCCTTCATCGCCGATCACATCATCCGCGTCACCGACCGGGCCTTCGACGACTTCGTGGCCACGGATGTCGATCAGGCGGCCAATCGCCGACTGCTGGGCCTCGATCGTTGAGTGTTCTGAGGCTGGGCATGGTGGGCGGCGGCCCTGGCGCCTTCATCGGCGGGGTCCATCGTATGGCCGCGCGGCTGGACGGCCGCTGGGTTCTCACGGCGGGCGCGTTCTCGTCCGATCCTAAGACCTCCTCGGAATTCGGCCAGTCCCTGGGGCTGCCGCCTGAGCGGGCCTATGGCGACTGGGCGACCATGGCCAGGGCCGAGGCTCAGCGCGAGGACGGCATCGATGCGGTGGCTGTGGTCACGCCCAACCACCTGCATGCGCCGATCTGCGCGGCCTTCCTCGACGCCGGCGTTCCGGTCATCTGCGACAAGCCGCTGACTACGGATTTGGCGAGCGCCAGGGCCTTGGCCGAGCAAGTGGCGGAGAGCGGCCTGCCCTTCATCCTGACCCACAACTATTCCGGCTATCCCATGGTGCGGGAGGCCCGTTCGCTGGTCGCCACAGGCCGTCTGGGACCCTTGCGCGGCGTTCAGGTGGAATACGCCCAGGACTGGCTGGCCCGGGATCTGCCCGGCAACAAGCAGGCCGACTGGCGAGGCGACCCGCAGCGTGCGGGACCTGGCGGCGCGCTGGGGGACATCGCCACCCACGCCTATCACCTGGCGCGGTTCGTCACCGGGACGCCGGTTGAGGCGTTGAGCGCCGATCTTTCGACCTTCGTTCCAGGGCGCCGGGTGGACGATGATGTGCGAGTGCAGCTGCGCTTCGCTGGCGGCGCGCGCGGTCAGCTCTGGGCCAGCCAGGTGGCGGTGGGCGCGACCAATGGCCTGCGCCTTCGGGTGTTTGGCGAGGACGCGGGCCTCGAGTGGGCGCAGGAGGAGCCGGACCTTTTGCGGTTTACGCCGCTGGGCGAGGCCCCGCGACTTCTGCGCCGGGGCGGACCGGGGCTGTCGGCGGACGCCGCCGCCGCCACCCGTCTGCCGGCGGGCCATCCGGAGGGTTACCTGGAGGGCTTCGCCCAGATCTATGCCGACGCCGCCGAACGGGTCGCCGCCCACCGGGACGGGCGGGAGCCTGACGCGCTGGCCCGCCTCGTCCCTGGCGTCCAGGACGGGGTCGAGGGCGTGGCCTTCATCGAGGCCGTTGTGAAGAGCCACGCCGCCGACGGCGCCTGGACAGGGATTTCAGCATGAGTGGCTTTCGGCAGTCCTTCGCCTGGTGGTCGTTCACCGCCGGCCGCGAGGTGGACGGCCCAGCTTTCCTGGCGCAAATGGCCGCCGCCGGCGCGCAAGGGGTGGAGATGGCGCCGGAGGCCCTCTGGCCCGCCGCCCGGGACGCTGGCCTCTCCCTGGTCACCCTGACGGGGCATCAGCCCCTCGAGGTCGGGTTCAATGATCGCGACAATCATCTGAAATTGCAGGATAAGGTCCGGGCCTCTATCGCGCTGGCCCGGACCCATGGGGTCGAAAAGGTGATCGTCTTTTCAGGCGACCGAAAGGGCCGCGCCGACGCCGAAGGGATCGCCAATACGGTCGAAGGCCTGGCGCCCCTGGTCCAGGAGGCGGAAGCGGCCGGGGTGATGCTGCTGCTGGAGCTGTTGAACTCGAAGGTCGATCACCCCGACCAGCAGTGCGACCACACCGCCTGGGGCGCGCAGGTCGTCACCCAGGTGAACTCGCCAGCCCTGCGGCTGCTCTATGACGCCTACCATATGCAACTGATGGAGGGGGACCTGCTGCGGACGATCCGCGCCAACCTGCCCCTGATCGGCCACATCCATACGGGCGGCGCGCCGGGCCGCAGGGACCTGGATGACCGGCAGGAAATCCACTGGCCCGCCGTGGCCGGCCTCCTGCGCCACCTGGGCTATGAGGGCTGGGTAGGACATGAATTCATTCCCCGGGATGATCCCATCGGCGCCTTGCGGCAGGCCATGGATCATTTCGGCGGACCGCGCGCATGACCGCCATTCCCACGCCGAGCCTCGCTGAATCCACGCCCCTGCGGCCACCTCGCAAGGTGAAGTTCGCCTACAGCCTCGGCGGAGCCGGCGACGCCCTGTTCACCACCGCGGCGGGCTTCATCTTCTTCTACTACACCGCGGTCCTGGGGCTTTCGGGGTCCCTGGTGGGGGCGGCCCTGTTCATCGGCCTGTGCGCCGATGCCGGCGTTGATCCGTTCATCGGCTCCTGGTCGGACAATCTGCAGTCCCGGTTCGGCCGACGCGCGCCCCTGATGTTCATTGGCGCGCCGCTGACGGCCCTGGCGCTTGGCCTGTTGTTCACCCCGCCCAGCGGCCTGTCGACGACCCTGCTGTTTGTCTGGCTGGCGGTGACCTCGGTGGCGGTCCGTGCCTTCATTTCGGTCTTCTGGGTGCCCTACCTCGCCCTGGGCGCAGAGATGGCCGACGGCTATGTGGAGCGCTCGTCCATCGTCGCCTGGCGGGTGGTGGTGGGCATTCTCACCAGCATCCTGATCACGGCCCTGGCCTATTCGGTCTTCTTCGCCGGCGAGGGGGGCTTGCAGAGTCCAGACCGCTATCCGGCTTTCGGATGGTCGGTGGCGGCCCTGGTGCTGGCGGCCATGACGCTCTGTTGTCTCGGCGTCTATCGGTTCGCCGCCAGCCTGCCAAAGGTGGCCTCGGTGGACGCCTCCATGGCCAAGCGCCTGCCCGGCGAGGTGGCGGAGATCCTGCGCAACCGCTCGTTCCGCATCCTCTTCTTCTCTGCCGTAATCTTCTACGCCGCGGTCGGCGCCAACGGGACGTTGAACACCCACAGCCAGCTCTTCGTCTGGAAGCTTCGGCCCGAGATGATGCAGTTCGTCGGCTACGCCTATCTGGCCGGCATCCTGGCCGGCATCCCGGTCACGCCTCAGCTGACCCGTCGGCTGGAGAAACGCACGGTGGTGCTGGTGGGGCTTGGCCTTGTGCTGGTGTCCTGGGTGGTCCTGCCGCTCGTCTGGGTGAGCGGGCTCTACAGACCCGAAGGGGCGGCGGCGACGATCATGCTGGCGGCCAACAGCGCCATGGCCGGCATAGGCGTCGGCTTCGCCATGATCGCCTATCCCTCCATGATGGCCGACGCCGCGGACGAGCACGAGTTTCTGTTCCACCGCAGGCGCGAGGGGCTCTATTTCGCGGGCCTTGGCTTTGCGGCCAAGGCGGCGTCTGGCGTCGGCGTGCTGGTGGCGGGCCTCGCCCTGGACGCCATGCGGTTCCCGCGGGAAGCAGGTCGCGCCGTGGGTGTCGAGCTGCCGGCCGATGTGCTCACCCGTCTGCTGCTGGCCTGGGGACCGGGCTCCGCCGTGGTGGCTCTCATCGCGATGGTCCTGTTCGCCCCCTATGCGGTGGGGCGCCTGCGCCATGAGGAGATCTCCGCCGAGATTCGACGTCGCCGCGCCGAGGCTCCGCCGGAGGAGGCCTGAGCCTGCGGCTCAGGCCCGTCGCCGCCCCCAACGCCAAGCTGCAATGGCGAGGAGGAGGAAAGCTGCGGCGATCAGCGTCGGCTCCAGCACCCCGGATGGCAGTAGAGTGAGGCCCCGCGCCGCCAGATAGCCTGGCGCCAACATGACCGGAATCCAGAGGATGGCGCCGATCAGGTTGGCGATCTGGAACCTCACCCGGCCCATGCTGAGCATGCCGCCGACGAGCGGCACGAACGAACGCACCGGGCCGGTGAAGCGGCCAAGGATCATGGCCAGCATGCCGGCCCGATGAATGAAGAGACGCGCCCAGGCCAGGGCGCGGCGGTGACGACGCAGCCGCCGGTGGCGCAGGGCCTTAGGCCCCATCCACCGGCCAAGCTCGAACGAGATGGCGTCGCCGGCTACGGCGCCGGCGATAGCGAAGATCAGGACGGGGCCGGGCGTCACGACACCGGCGCCGACCAGGGCCCCGATGGCCAGCAGAAGCGGTGTCGACGGCACAAAGAACCCGACAAAAGCCAGGCTTTCGGCGAAGACCAGCAAACCGATGATCAGCCCGGCCTGCTCCGGGTGACTCTGTAACAGGGCGGCAAGCCGCTCGGCGACGCCGCCCATGGACGGGGCCTCAGGGGCGCTCGGTGGGGTCTGGTGTGGCCTCCGCGGGCTCACCCAGATCGGTCTCCGGGGCGGTGTTGTGGCCGAGCTCTTTCACATAGGCCTTGTGCTCGCTGACCAGCGCGCTGGGCTCGGGATGAGCTTCCTCCGCGCCAAGCCCATAGGCCTGCGCGCCCGGCGTGGTCTTGCCAGGTTCGTCGGCGAGGCGGGCGCGGGACGAGGCGGGGGCCTTGGGGTGGTCGGTCATGAAAGCTCCAGCACAGGTGGCGGGACCGGTTGAACCCCCTGGATGGGAAAGTCGTTCCCTGCCGCGGCGTCGGTTCCGAAGGGCGGCTCAGACCGACGCGGCGCCCGGGGCGTCCGCCGCCGGGGCGTCGTCCACGTCCAGCATGCGCTGCAGTTTGATACGGGCGCGGTTCACCCGGCTCTTGATCGTGCCGACGGCGCAGCCGCAGATCTCGGCGGCTTCCTCGTAGCTCAGGCCCGCGGCTCCAACCAGGATCAGGGCCTCGCGGTGCTCGTCCGGCAGCCGCGCCAGGGCCGATTGCAGGTCCTGCATCGCCAGGCTCCAGTCCTGAGTCGGCGGGCTGGGCAGCAGTTTCGCATAGTCGCCATCCTCATCCCGGACCTCCCGGCGACGGCGATTGAGCTGGGTGTAGTAGGTGTTCCGGAGAATGGTGAAGAGCCAGGCCCGCAGGTTGGTGCCAGGTTCGAACCTGTCCCGATTGCTCCAGGCCTTGATCAGCGTGTCCTGCACCAGATCATCGGCGTCGGCGCCGTTATGACAGAGGGACCACGCGAAGGCGCGCAGGGCCGGGATCATGGAAATGACCGAGTCTCGCCAGCTGTCTAACCCAGTCATCGCGCCCTCGTGACACTCCGACGGGGCGTCTTGGCCCCGGTCCGACGTCCAACGTGGCCGCGCTTTTTCCGTTCCGGGTTGCGCCGGACGGCGCTGGACCCGACCTTAGGAACACGAGGCGCCAGCTTGGCGTTGAACCTCGGCCCGCGTTTTCGCAGGCGGGCAGTGTTGGTCGGGTCCTAGAGGGACAGGGCCCAATCTTCAGGGGAGGGGTGGAATGGCGCCTTCGGACGACGCAACCATGACCCATCGGCCGCGGGCCGAGAGCACCAGTGACCGACTGGAGCGGTACTTGGCCCTGCGGGCTCGTTCGCAACATCTGGTGCGGGACCTGTCCGCGGAGGATCAGCTGGCCCAGTCGATGCCCGACGCCAGTCCGACCAAATGGCATCTGGCCCACACCACCTGGTTCTTCGAGACCTTCCTGCTGACGCCCCACCTCCCGGGCTATCAGCCTTTCGATCCGCGGTTCGGCTTCCTGTTCAACTCCTACTACGAGGCCTTGGGACCCCGGCAGCCTCGTCCCGAGCGAGGCCTGCTTACCCGACCGTCGCTACAGGAGGTGATGGCCTACCGCGCGCACGTGGATGAGGCGATGGGCCGGCTTCTGGCGTCGGCCGACGACTCCTTCGCCGGCCTGCTGGATCTGGGGATCGCCCACGAGGAGCAGCATCAGGAGCTTATCTTGATGGACATTCTGCACCTGTTTGCCCAGTCGCCGCTGAAGCCTGCCTATGGCCGTGGGCCTGCGCCGATGGCCACGCCTTCGCCTCCGCCGGCGGGATTTGTGGGATTTGAGGGCGGCCTGGTGGAGATCGGTCACGCCGGTGAGGGCTTCGCCTTCGACAACGAGGGGCCCCGCCATCAGGTCTTTCTGGCCCCGTTCAGCCTGGCTGATCGGCTGGTCACCAATGGGGAGTGGCTGAGCTTCATGGCCGATGGCGGCTATGAGCGCGCCGACTTCTGGCTCTCCGACGGCTGGGCCAGGGTCCAGGCTGAGGGGTGGCGCGCGCCGCTCTACTGGGAGCCCGGGCCTAAGGGGTGGCTCGCCATGGACCTTTACGGGCTCCGCGCCGTCGATCCTGCCGCGCCAGTCAGTCATATCAGCTATTTCGAGGCCGAGGCCTACGCCGCCTGGGCCGGGGCGCGCCTGCCCACCGAGGCGGAGTGGGAGTATGCAGCGGCTCAGGCCCCGGTGCGCGGCGCCTTCCTGGGCCGCGTGACGCCCGCGCCCGCGCCGGCGACGGGCGACGCCTGCGCCCCGCGGCAGATGTTCGGGGATCTGTGGGAATGGACCCGCAGCGCCTACAGCCCTTATCCCGGCTTTGTGTCGGCTCCGGGGGCGGTGGGCGAGTACAATGGCAAGTTCATGAGCGGGCAGATGGTTCTGCGCGGCGGCGCCTGTGTGACCCCGCCGGACCATGTGCGAGCCACCTATCGCAACTTCTTCCACCCGCACCAACGGTGGATGTTCTCGGGCCTGAGGCTGGCGCGGGATGGCGCCGCGCCGCCCGCGCGCCGCAGCGCTTTCGAGGCCGACGTCCTGGCTGGACTATCCCGGGGACAGAAGGCTGTGCCGCCCAAATACTTCTATGACGCGCCGGGCTCGCGCCTGTTCGAAGACATATGCGGACTTCCGGAATACTACCCCACCCGCACCGAGCTTGCTCTGCTGGCGGAGGTGGCGCCCGAGTTGTCGGCCTATGTCCCGCAAGGTGCGGCTCTGGTGGAGTTTGGCAGCGGCGCCAGCCTCAAGACCCGACGTCTGTTGGATCATGCGCCTCAGATCGCGGTCTACACACCCATCGACATCAGCCCCAGCGCCCTCGACGCCGCCGTCGAGAGCCTCAGCAGCGACTATCCGAACCTGACGGTCGCCCCCCTGGTCGACGATTTCACCATCGCCCTTGATCTGCCCGATGCGGCCAAGGGGCGTGACGCGTTCGGGTTCTTTCCAGGGTCCACCATCGGCAACCTGTTGCCGGAGGAGGCCGTGGAGTTTCTGGCCAACGCGCGACATCTGCTGGGAGAAGGCGCACGCTTCCTCATCGGCGCCGATCTCGTGAAGGCGGAATCCGTGTTGGTGGCGGCTTATGACGACGCGCAAGGGGTGACGGCGGCGTTCAATCTGAACCTGCTGACCCGGATGAACCGCGAACTGGGCGCCGACTTCGATCTCGACGCCTTCGCCCATCGGGCGGTCTGGAACGGCGCCATGTCACGGATGGAGATGCACCTGGAGTCGTTGGGCGACCAGACCGTGCGGGTTGCAGGGCGTCGGTTCGACTTCGCCGCCGGCGAAACCATCCACACCGAGAACTCCCATAAGTTCACCCCAGAACAGATTTCCCGCCTGGCGGGCCAAGCGGGTTGGCGGCTTGAGCGTCAGTGGGTCAGCGCCGAACCAGCCTTCGGCCTCTTCCTGCTCGTAAACTGACAGCGGGGGAGGTGGGCGTCTCTCGCGCCACGGGCGCGGAGGCGTCCGAAGCGAAATCCGATCCGGGCGGATCAGATTTCGCTTGGGACATGGCGTCAGGACTCGGGGGTGTCTTCGCCTTCGCGGCGGCCGCCGCCACGGGAAGCTTCCCCGCCCTTGCGACCAGCCGAGGCGGCCAGGTCACGGTCCTTGGCGAAACTGCGCTTTTCCCCCGGAACGCTCGCGCCGCCCTTGCGCGCGATTTCACGGCGCCGCTCGGGATTCATGGCGGCGAAGCCTCGGCGGGCGCGGGGGGGATCTTGGTCGGCAATGCTCATGGGGGTCACTCCTAATAGGCGGCGTTGGCGCCCCGGGCGACCTTCCGAATCCGGACGGCTCCATAAGGCTCCGCTCTAGCAACCCGCGAGCCTCACCAGGAGTTGCGTCCCCGAATCTCTGAATTTTCGCGGGCGGTTAGGCCGGCAGGAGCACCCGGGCGGTCAGGCCGCCACCGGCGCGGTTGATCATGGTGACGTCGCCACCATGGCTGCGGGCGATGGAACGGACGACGGCCAGCCCAAGGCCGATACCCCCTGTGCCCCGGCTGCGGGAGGGCTCGCGGCGATAGAAGGGCTCGAAGATCCGCTCCATGTCCTCCTCAGGGATGCCGGGCCCCTCATCCTCGATCTCGATGACGACGGCGCGGTCCTCAATGATCACCCGGGCCCGGGCGCGGTCGCCGAACTTGATGGCGTTCTCCACCAGGTTGGTGACCAGACGGCGCAGGGCGATGGGGTCTCCCTCGATCACCACTTTCTCGGCGCGCTCCACCTCGATGGCGGCGCCGGTCTCGGCCATCTCGTCACAGACGCTTTCCACCAGCGAGGCCAGCTCCAGCCGGGTCCGCTGGCCAGGCTTCGTGGCGTCACGGACGAAGCCGAGGGTGGCGGCGACCATGGCCTCCATCTGGTCGATGTCCGAGGCCATCTTGGCCCGCTGGTCTTCGGGGGCGTTCTCGATGCGGAACCGAAGGCGCGTCAGGGGCGTGCGCAGGTCATGGGCGATGGCCCCGACCATGGCGGTCCGGTCCTGGACGTAGAGACGAAGCCGCTGCTGCATCTGATTGAAGGCCCGCACGGCCACTGAGATTTCCGCAGACCCGTGGATCGCCAGGGGCGGGGCTTCCGGATCGCGGCCCAACCGCTCAGCGGCTTCGGCGAACAGGCGGAAGGGCTTGGACAGGCGCCTGGCGAACATCCAGGCGATCGGCGCCATGACCAGAGCTGAGAGCAGGAACCACAGCAGAACCCGCTGCTGCCAGACGTTCAGGCCCAGGCCCCGCTCTGGCCGCACCACGGCCCACTGGCCGTCCGGGCGCTTCATGGCGATTTCGAAGGGCGCCACCAGGAAGCGGTCTTCCTGGCCCTCGCCGCCGGCCCGCTCCATGCGGTCGCGGACAATGCGGAAGACGCGCCGGTCGGAGATGGGCAGGCGGTAGGTCTTGGCGATCACCAGATCGCTCTGGGCCACCCCAAGATCTTCGGCCAGTTGGTCCCGGGCCCAGATCATGCTGTCGGCGGTGGACTGGCCGTCGGGCGGGCTGCGGGTCAGCTCGTACTGCAGGTCCCGCCGTTCGATCAGGTCGCCCGGCTGGCCTTGCAAGGCCTGGGCGATCTCGGAAAAACGATAGAAATCCGGGACTGGCGGCGGCAGATTGAAGAGCAGGAAGACGCTGATCGCCTGGGCGGTGATCAGGCTGACACCCACCAGCATCAGCACCTGCACGAACAGGGAGGCGGTGGCGCGTCGGTCGGGTGCGGCGCTCAAGGCCGCTTCACCTTGGGGGTGAACATATAGCCTTCGTTGCGGATGGTGCGGATCAGGTCATGGCCGCCGCCGTCATCCAGCTTACGGCGCAGACGGCTGATCTGCACGTCGATCGCTCGGTCGAAGGCGTCGGAGTCCGGGCCGCGGGCGAAATCCAGCAGCTGATCGCGGGTCAGGACCCGCTGGGGCCGCTCGACGAAGGCGCGCAGCAGCGAGAACTCCCCGCTGGAGAGGTTGACCACCACCCCCTGGGGCGAGCGCAGTTCCCGGCGCACCAGGTCGAGGCGCCAGCCGGCGAATTCGCAGGCCGCGCCCAGATCTTCGCCGCCGCCATGGCGGGTCTGTTCGGCCCGCCGCAGCACGGCCCGGATGCGGGCCAGCAGCTCCCGGGGATTGCACGGCTTGGACAGGTAGTCGTCAGCGCCCAGTTCGAGGCCGACGATCCGGTCGGTATCCTCACCCATCGCCGAGAGCATGATGATCGGCGGGGCGTCGCCGACAGCCAGGCGGCGGCAGATGGCCAGGCCGTCCTCCCCAGGCAGCATGACGTCCAGCACGATCAGATCAACCGGGTCACGCTCAAGCGCCTGCTCCATCTCCCGGGCGTCGCCGGCGGTGGTCACCGCATAGCCGTGGCGGCCGAGAAAGTCGGAGACCACGTCCCGGATGCCCGGATCGTCGTCGACCATGAGAATCCTGGCGGTGGGGCCGAGGCCTTCGGTGGGAGAGGTCTGCATGCGGGCTATCTTCGGCCTCCCGGGTAACGGTCAGATTTCACGCCTGAAAAGGCGCTTGAGACCGATCAGCGCGCCAGCACCTGGTCGGCGACGAAGGGGTTGGTCCGTCGCTCGGCGCCGAAGCTGGACATCGGGCCATGGCCGCAGACGAAGCGCACATCATCGCCGAGCGGCCACAGCTTGCCGGTGATGGCGTCGATCAGGTCCTGGTGGTTGCCCTTGGGAAAGTCCGTGCGGCCGATCGAGCCCTGGAACAGAACATCCCCAACCTGGGCGAACCTGGCCTGACGATGGAAGAAGACCACGTGGCCGGGGGTGTGGCCGGGGCAGTGATAGACCTCGAATTCGGTCTCCCCCAGGGTCACCACGTCGCCATTCTCAAGCCAGCGATCAGGCGTGAAGGACCTGGCCTCAGGCATGCCCCAGCGGGCGCCGTCGCCATCCATCTGATCGATCCAGAAGGCGTCGTCACGATGGGGGCCTTCGATGAGGGCGCCGGTCGCGGCCTTCAGCGCCGCGGTCCCGCCCGCATGGTCCAGATGGCCGTGGGTGATCCAGATCTTCTCCAGGGTCAGGCCATGGTCCTCGAGCGCCTGGAGCAGGCGCGGAACCTCGCCGCCGGGATCGATGATCGCCGCCTTCTTCGTCTTCACGCACCACACGATGGTGCAGTTCTGCGCCAGGGGCGTGACGGGAGCGATCAGGGCGCGGATGGGCGGTTCGGTCGGGGCGGGCGGCGTGCTCATGGGCCTATGATCGGTTGTCAGGGCTTCGGAATAAAGAGGCGCCTTCCACGTGACAAAGGCCCGGGATCGCTCCCGGGCCTCTGCCGCCTTCAGGCAGGCGAGTATCCAAGGCTAGTCCTTGATGTCGTCGACGCCGCGCCCCATGGCCTGCGCGGGACTGGGCATTGAGACGTCTTCTGTGATGTCGATGCCCTGGGCCAGCTTCGAGTGCCAGAAGCCGTAGGTGATGTAGATCACCGCGCCGATGGCGGCGTAGCTGGCCAGCAGGATCAGCGGCAGCGGATTGTCGTCCATGGCGTGCTGGATCATCGGCTTGAAGTTCTGCCAGGCCAGGAACATGCAGGCGCAGATGCCTGCGACCGCCGTTGCGATGCCGCCCGGCACCCGGAAGGGCCGGGGCAGTTCCGGATGCTTCACCCGCAGATAGATGACCGAAAGGCAGACGATCGAGAAGGCGATGGCGGTGCCTAGAGACACCAGGTCGCCGAGCAGGCTGATCGGCAGGAACGAGGCGGCCGTCGCGATCAGCGTCCCGAGCAGGATCGTGCCCATCCACGGCGTGCGGAAGCGGGGGTGGATGGCGGCGAACACCTTCGGCAGCAGGCCATCGCGGGCCATCGTGTAGAAGACCCGTGTCTGAGCATAGACCAGCACCAGCATGACGGAGCTCAGGCCGGTGATGGCCCCGATCTTGATCAACAGGCTGATCGCATTGAACTGCTGACCCTCGGCGTTGCTGATCGGCAGGTTGGCCCACTCAAGGCCCATGCGGTCGATGGCGACGGCGATGGGGGCGGGGCTGCCGAGTTCCTTGTAGGGCACGACCCCCGTCATCACCGCGGCGACGGCCATGTAGATGAGCGTGCAGAGCACAAGCGCCCCCAGGATTCCAATCGGGACGTCCTTGCTGGGATTTTTGGCTTCGGCCGCGGCGGTGGAAACGGCCTCGAAGCCGACGTAGGCGAAGAAGATGATCGCCGCCCCGCGGAAGATGCCGCCGACGCCGAACTCGCCCGGCTGCCCGGTGGGCTCGGGAATGAAGGGCTGCCAGTTGGCCGGGTTGATATAGGCGATACCGACCGCGATGAAGGTCACCAGCACGAACACCTTCACCACCACGATCACGTTGTTCACGTTGGCAGATTCGCTGACGCCGATGACCAGCAGCATGGTCACCAGGGAAATGCCAATGGCGGCGATGATGTTGAGGCCGCCTGTCAGCTGGAAGGCGACCGTTCCGGCATCCGTGGGGATGGCCTGGATCAGGGGGGTCCCCCATTGGACCACCTCGCTTCCTGCAACCGAGATCATCGGCAGCACGATGCCGAAGTCATGCAGTATGCTCACCACATAGCCCGACCAGCCTACGGCCACGGTGGACGCCGCTACGCCGTACTCCAGCACCAACAGCCAGCCCATGATCCAGGCGAAAACTTCGCCGAGCGTGCCATAGGCGTAGGTGTAGGCGGAGCCGGACACCGGCATGGTGGAGGCGAGCTCGGCATAGCAGAGGCCAGCCAGGGCGCAGGCGATGCCGGCGACCACAAAGGACAGCATGATGGCTGGCCCGGCGTTGGCCGAGGCCACCTGGCCGGTCAGCACGAAGATGCCGGCGCCGATGATGGCGCCTACGCCCAGACTGATGAGGTTGATAGGCCCAAGGGAGCGCTTCAGCTCACTTTTCGCCGCCTCTTTCTGGATGCTGGCGATGGATTTCTTGAGAAAAAACCGGTTTCCGCGTGGCGCGGCGTTTGCGGACATTTCGTCTCGCTCCCCCAATGGCCGACGACCCTGTCAGCGCAACTATGCCGGACGTTAGGCAGCATCGGCGCCAGCCGCAACGCCTTCCGGTGACGGGCGGCCTTTCACGCATTAGGACTTCGCGAGCATGTTGCCTGTAGAGCAAATTCTGCCCCGTTTGGGGGCGACGCTGGCGGGCGAGCTCAACGCCGTACTTGTCGCCCCTCCCGGCGCAGGCAAGACGACACGCGTGCCGCTCGCCCTGCTGGACGCGCCCTGGCTAGGGACCGGACGCATCATCATGCTTGAGCCCCGGCGGCTGGCCGCCCGCGCGGCGGCTGAGCGCATGGCCGCCACCCTGGGCGAGGCGGTGGGCGAGACGGTCGGGTTTCGCGTGCGGATGCAGTCCAAGGTCTCGGCCCGCACGCGGATCGAGGTTGTGACCGAGGGGGTCTTCACCCGGATGATCCTGGGCGACCCGGGTCTGGCTGGCGTGGCCTGCGTGATCTTCGACGAATTCCATGAGCGCAGTCTCGACGCCGATCTCGGGCTTGCCCTGGCGTTGGACGCCCAGGGGCTGCTGCGGGAGGACCTGCGTCTGCTGGTCATGTCGGCCACCCTGGACGGGGCGGCCGTTGCGCGGCTGATGGGCGATGCGCCGGTGATCGAGAGCCTGGGCCGAGTCTATCCGGTGGAGACCCGCTATCTCGGGCGCAGCGACACCCTGCGGCTGGAGGACGCCGTGGTCCGGGCTATCGAGCGGGCCCTGGCTGAGGAGTCCGGCGGCGTCCTGGTCTTTCTGCCGGGGCAGGGGGAGATCCTGCGGACAGCCGAGCGCCTGGCCGAGCGTCTGCGTCGCGACGACGTGCTCATCGCCCCCCTCTACGGCGCCCTGGACCCCAAGGCCCAGGATCGCGCTGTGACCGCGCCGCCGCCTGGCGTTCGTAAGGTGGTGCTGGCCACCTCCATCGCCGAGACCAGCCTGACCCTGGAAGACGTGCGGGTGGTGATCGACTCAGGCCAGGCCCGCGTGCCGCGCTTCGACCCGGCCAGTGGGCTCACGCGCCTGGCCACTGTGCGGGTCAGCCGGGCGGCCGCCGACCAGCGGCGGGGGCGGGCGGGACGCACCGCGCCTGGCGTCTGCTACCGGCTATGGGACGAAGCCGAGACCCGCGCCCTGCCGGCCTTCGCCGATCCTGAAATCCTGGACGCGGACCTGTCGGGCCTGGCCCTGGACATGGCCAGATGGGGGGCGAAGTCGGCCGACGAACTCGCCTTCCTCGATCCGCCGCCCAAGGCCGCCCTGGCGGAGGCCCAGGCGCTGCTGGGCAGGCTGGAGGCCGTCGATGCGGCCGGCGTTCTGACGCCTCATGGTGAGGCCCTGGCCGACATGCCCTTGCCGCCGCGGCTGGCCCATATGGTGCTGCGGGCCGCCGAGCACGGACAGGCCGACCGCGCGGCCAGGATCGCCGCCCTGGTCACCGAGCGGGGGATCGGCGGGCGCGAGGCGCACCTCACCCATCGGCTGGAGGCCTTCGATCGCGATCGCTCGCCCCGGGCCCGCGACGCTCGCGCCCTGGCCGAGCGCTGGGCCAGGGGGGTGAGAGGGGGGCGCGCGGCCCCTCTCAGCGACGGCCAGATGCTGGCGCTCGCCTACCCCGAACGGGTCGCCAAGGCCCGGGGGCCACAGGGTGAGTTCCAGCTGGCGACCGGGCGCGGCGCCTTCATCGAGCCCGGAGATGTCCTGGCCCGCGAGCCCTGGCTGGCGGTGGCCGAGTTGGGCGGCGGGGATCGCCGCGACCGCATTCTGCTGGCCGCCCCCCTGACGCTGGACGAAATCCTCGACGCCTTTGCGCCGATCCTGGAGACCGAGGACCGGATCGAGGAGAGCCCCGGGGGGCGGATCCGCGTGCGTCGCCTCACACGGCTTGGCCGGCTCGCCCTGCACGAGAGCCTGGATGACAACCCGCCAGCTGACGTTGTCGCCCAGGCCCTGGCGGCGCGGCTGCGACGGGAGGGGCTCGGCGCCCTGCGCTGGGGGACGGCGGCGGCGGCCCTGCGTAAGCGGATCGCATTCCTTCGTGAGCACGACCCTCAGACCTGGCCGGACCTGTCGGACCAGGCGCTCCTGTCGGCGCTCGACGACTGGCTGACGCCCCTGCTGCACGACCTCCGCGGGCTCGCCGACCTCACGCCCGACCTGCTGGACGGCGCCTTGCGCAGCCTCATTCCCTGGGACCTCCAGCGGCGGGTCGAGGCCGAACTGCCCACCCACTGGACCGCGCCCACCGGCAACCGGACGCAGATCGATTATGAGGCCGAAGGCGGCCCGCGGGTGGACATCCGCGTGCAGGAAGTGTTCGGCCTGAATGAGCATCCGATGGTGGCCGGCCGGCCCCTGACGCTCGCCCTGCTGTCGCCGGCCCGGCGGCCCATTCAGCTGACCCAGGACCTGCCGGGGTTCTGGCGCGGCTCCTGGCGGGACGTGCGCGCCGATATGCGCGGTCGCTACCCCCGCCATCCCTGGCCCGAAGACCCGTCCGTGGCCGACCCGACCACCCGGACAAAGCCCAGAAACTAGCTGGCGGCGTAGATCATCACGCCGGTGGCCACCGACAGGTTCAGACTGTCGGCCCGACCGCGCATGGGAATCTTGACGTTGACGTCGCAGAGGCTGGCCATTTCCGGCGGCAGACCCTGTTGCTCGTTGCCCATCAGGATCAGGGCCGGATGTACATAGTCGGCGCTCCGGTGATCGACCTCGGCGCTCAGGAGCGTGCCGACCACAGACCCGGGCCAATCGCGGCGCCAGGCGGCGAACTCGGCCTCGGTGGCCCGGGCGATGGGCACGGCGAAGATGGAGCCCATGGTGGCCCGCACCGCCTCCACCGAATAGGGATCGCAGCACTCGCCCACCAGCACCACGCCGCCGCAGCCAGCCGCATCGGCGGTGCGGATGATGGTCCCCAGATTGCCCGGATCCCGCACCCGGTGCAGGGCGACCCAGGCCTTGGCCAGTCTCGGCTGCAGAGCGGTGAGCGGGGTGAAGACCTGGGGGAAGACGCCGACCACGGCCTGGGGATTGTCCCGACGGGAGACCTTGGCGAGAATCTCAGCCGTCACCTCGATGACCTCGCCGCCGGCGTCTTCGGTCGCTTCGGCGGCCGCCTGCAGGAGGGGATGATCGGCGGCGTCGCGGCCATAGAGCAGGATCTCCGGCGCATGGCCGGTCTCCACGCCCTCGGTGACGTTCTTCAGCCCCTCGGCCACGAACAGGCCGGTCTCGTCACGGGTCTTGCGCTGGTGCAGGGCGCGCACGGCCTTGACCGTGGGATTGGTCAGGGAGGTGACGGTGCGGCCGCTCACGAGGCCCACCGGGCGTAGAAGGACAGGCCGATCTGTCGCTCCCCAGCCTCTTCGGCCAGGGCCAGTTCGCCCCATTCGATGGTTCCGCCACGCTCAGCCAGTCGGTCGGACAACAGGCCGGCCAGGGCTGCGCCGGAGATCCGGGCGGCGTAGGCATTGAGGATCAGGAACGACGCCTTTTCCGAAAGAAGTTCAGCGCATAGGGCCGAAAGCTCAGGCAGGTCCTCAAACAGACGCCACACCTCTCCGGTGGGGCCACGGCCGTATTTTGGGGGGTCCAGGATGATCCCCTCATAGCGCGACCCGCGGCGCACCTCCCGCTGCACATAGCGGCGGGCGTCCTCGCAGATCCAACGCACAGGACGATCGGCAAGGTTCGACAGCTCGGCGTTTTCCCGGGCCATGGCGATGGCCTTCTTGGAGGCGTCCACATGGGTCACCGCAGCCCCAGCCGCGGCGCAGACCAGGCTGGCGACCCCGGTGTATCCGAACAGGTTCAGGACCCGGGGCGGCTCCGCCTCGGCCTGGATCTGGCTGCGGATGCGCGCCTCCAGCCATTCCCAGTTCGCCGCCTGTTCGGGAAAGAACGCCAGGTGCCGGAAGGCGGTAAAACGGGCGTTAAACCGCGCCTGACGCCAGGACATGGCCCACGCCTCCAGCGGCGCGCCCTGGAAGCGCCAACGGCCGGCGTCTTCCTCGTCGCTGGGATCGAAGATGGCGTCGGCGGCCGCCCAGGTGGCGGCGTCCAGACGCGGCGCCCACAGGCACTGCGGCTCCGGCCGGACGACGGTGTAGGGGCCGTAGCGCTCCAGCTTCCTGCCATCCCCCGAATCCAGCAGGGCGTAGTCCGCCCATCCGGTGGTGCGCATCACGCCGGGGGTCTCGGCGACGGTGGGGCGTCGGGTTGTCATAGGGTCTCGATTACGAAAAACCCGCTCTGCGCGCCAGAGGATGAAACTCTATAGGGTGCGGTATGGTCCATGGCGGCTGAAAAGCCTCGGCAATCGGGCGCGGGGTTGTCACAGGACGGAAATTGGTTTCCGTTGACCTGCTGTGTACGAGGGGGAGTTTGAGTTGGTGAGCGTCAGCACCACACGGCGCCGGTCGGCCCGCAAGGCCAAGGGCGACGGACATCTGAGGCGGGCGGAGATCCTGCAGGCGGCCGAGCGAATCTTCGTGGCTGACGGCTATGAGGGCGCCACCATCCGGCGGATCGCCGAGGAGGTGGGGGTGTCTTCCACCGCCCTCTACATGCACTTTCCCGACAAGGCCTGCATCCTGCTGGAGATCTGTCAGGGGGTGATGCAGGAGCTGCTCGACCGCAACAGCCAGATCGCCGAACGCCCCCTGGATGCGGTGAACCGCACCCGCATGATGCTGGACGCCTACATGCGCTGGGGGTTCGAGCATCCCAACGCCTACCAGCTGGTGTTTTCCGGGACCCACCCCTTCCCGCAGGGCGCCGATGGGACGGACGCCACGGCCGAACTTGCCGCCGCCTGCTACGACAAGTTCAGCGGCGTGGTGCGCGAAATCGCCGCTGAAGGCCGGCTGCGGCTCGGCGACGGAGACAGCGCGGCCCAGGCCCTCTGGGCCGCCTGCCACGGGGTTGTGGCCCTGCGGCTGTCACGTCCTAATTTCCCCTGGCAGTCTGAGGACGAGCTGATCCAGGTGACCATCGAAGGTTTGCTCAGCGGCATCACCATCGACTGAGCGCAGCTATCGCGCGACAGCCGCCGTCGGTCGGGGATAGGCGTAACCGCCCTTGGCCAGGTCTTGTGAGATCGTGATCTTGGCTGTGCCGTTGTTCAGGCGTGCGCGATAGACCTGAGCGCCCTCCATGACCCGCATCACATAGTTGCGGGTTTCCGAGAACGGGATGCACTCCACGAAATCGATCGGATCGGTGCCGGCCCCACGGGGGTCGCCGCAGAAGCTGATCCACTGGCTGGGACGTCCAGGCCCTGCATTGTAGGCGGCGATCGCCAGGGGGTAGGAGCCGCTGAACTGGTTCAGCATCTGGGAGATGTAGGTCTGGCCCAGGCGCATATTGTAGTCCGGGTCATCCAGCATGCCGACCGAGTAGGAGACGCCGATCTGGCGGGCGACGATCTGGGCGGTGGCCGGCATCACCTGCATCATGCCCCGGGCGCCGACCGGCGAGCGGATCAGCGGATCAAACCCGCTCTCTTGCCGGGTGATGGACAGGGTCAGCGCCAGTTCCGGCGCATTGGGCACCTGTGGCGGGGTCCGGTTCGGATAGCCGCGCAGGGGCAGGACGTGGCCCAAGGTGGCCGCTCCGCGGACCACCAGCATCGAGCCCGTCTGGTCTCCATAGCCGCGGGCCATGTCGACGATCAGGGCCTGTTCGGCGCTGTTGGGGACGGTGTCCTTCAGGTGCAGGGCGAAGGTCCGGAAGAGGCCTGACTCGCCGATCTCGTTCAGGCGGCGGGCGGCGCGGACTACGTCTCGGCCCTCAAAGCGGGCGCGGTCGAACTCGGTGATCTCCGGCTCAGGCGGCAGGGTCATGGTCCCGTCGCCGACCTTCTCGCCCGCCAGCTGGCCATAGAAGGTCGTGTTGTGCTCGGCGGCGGCGGCGTAGAAGCGCTGGGCGCCGGCGGCGTCGCCCATGGCCTCATGGGCCCGACCCCGCCAGTAGAGCGCGCGGCCGCGGGTGATGGGCGAGGAGCCGATCTCGGCGATGGCGGCGAAGTGGCGGTCCGCCAGTTCGGCGTTGTTCAGCCGGCGAAGCGCGATCCACCCGGCGTAGAACTCAGCTTCAGCCGCAGAGGCGCCCACGGTCAGGCCCGTATTGGCCGAGGCGCGATAGGCATTGCGGTAGTTTCCAGCCCGCAGGGCGGCCAGGGTCATCGGATAGCGCTCGCGCCAGACGCGGGCTGCGGCTGCGGTCACCTGACCCTGGCCAGGGGGCAGGGGGGCCAGGGTCTCATAGGCGCGGGCCTCATCGCCCCGGGCCCGGTAATAGGCGGCGCGTTCATAGGCGATGCCTGGATGAGCGGCCTGATCGGGCGTCAGGCGGGCGATCATCGCCTCGGCCCCGGCCGACCGGTTGCGCAGGGCGATGCGGGCCTCGGCGATCGCGCGCTCACTGGGGGATAGCAGGCCAAGCATGGCCTGGGCGGCTGGGCCCTGTTGCCCATAGAGCAGGTGGTCGGCCCGCTCCATATGGTCCTCGGGACGCAGATAGCCGCCGAACTGGGCTAGCATGGAGGCCTGATCGCCGGCCTCGAAGGTTTCATCCCGCCAGAACCGGCGGATGAGCGCGGTGGCTTCGGCCTGCTGGCCGGTGGCGTTGAGGGCGCTGGCCAGCGCCATGGCGCCGCGGGCGCTCACCGGCGCCTCGCCGCCGAACCAGGCGATGGTCTGCTGGGGTGAGAGACCTGAGGTGGCCAGCAGCTTCTCGGCGGTCTCCTGGCGCCCGGCGCTGCGGGGCCAGGCGGCCAGGTCGCGGCGGGCCTGGTCGGCCTCGAAGAAGCCCACCGATTCGCCGGCCACATCCACCAGCGCCCAGACGGCGATCTTCTTGGCGATGTCGTCGGACATGGCGTCGATCAGGCTGCGAGTGGCGGCCACATCCCCGCGGCGGGCGGCGGTCAGAGCCTGGCGCAGCAGCTGGTTCTCGCTGACTGACAAAGGCGCCAGCGGCGCGCGGTTGACCGGCTGCAGTTCAATGGGGCGGGGAAACGGGTCGTTCGCCGTGGCCCGCGGCGTCTGCGCATGGGGAACGCCCACCACCAGGAACAGGGCGGCGGCGGTCAGAAGGGTCTTCGGCGCAAGGACGTGCAAACAGGAACTCCAGGCTCTCGTCCCCCAGGGACGATACGGGCGGTTGCGGCCAGGGCCGCGCCGGACATATTGTCCGCGCAACATCATAGGCCGCAACAGCATGCGGCGCTTTCACGGCTTTTTGCAGACAATGTCCGAACCTTTATTCAGGGGCGTCATGCCGGCCCTGGTGACCCCCTTCCGCGATGGCGCGGTGGACGAGGACACCTATGTGGCCCTTATCGAGCGTCAGATCGCCGGCGGCGTCCACGGCCTGGTGCCCGTCGGCACCACCGGTGAGACCTCGACCCTGTCCCATGACGAGCACCGCCGGGTGGTCGATCTGTGCATCAAGACGGCCGCCGGCCGCGTGCCGGTGATCGCCGGCGCCGGGTCGAACTCCACCCGTGAGGCCATCGAACTGGTGAAGCACGCCAAGGCGGTCGGCGCGGACGCGGCCATGGTGGTGACGCCCTATTACAATCGCCCAAGCCAAGAGGGCATGTACGCCCACTATGCGGCGATCAACGAGGCCGTGCAGCTGCCGGTGATCGTCTACAATGTGCCCTCGCGCACCGGGGTGGACATCTCCAACGAGACGCTGGGCCGGCTCTCCAAGCTGCCCAATATCGTGGGCGTCAAGGACGCCACCGGCGACATGACGCGGCCGACCATGCAGCGGCTCCTGTGCGGGTCCGATTGGGTGATGCTGTCGGGGGATGATCCCAGCGCGCTCGGCTATATGGCCCATGGGGGCCACGGCTCGATCTCGGTCAGCGTCAATGTGGCGCCCGATCTCTGCGCGACCTTCTACAATGCGGCGCTCAGCGGCGACTGGAAGACCGCCCTCTATTGGCAGGACCGGCTCTATCGCCTGCACCGGGCTCTGTTCACTGACGCTTCGCCTGGCCCCACCAAGTTCGCCATGGCCCATCTGGGCCTGTGCTCGGAGGAGGCGCGCCTGCCGATCACGCCGGCGTCCGAGGCCTCGCGCAAGGAAGTCCTGGCGGCCATGCATGACGCCGGGCTGATCTGAGGACCTCATGGCGGGAAAACCCATCGCCGAGAACCGGCGCGCAAGGTTCGACTACTTCCTCGACGACGCCATGGAGGCGGGCCTGGCCCTGACCGGCAGCGAGGTGAAGTCCCTGCGCGCGGGCAAGGCCAATATCGCCGAATCCTATGCGGCGGTGGAGGGGCGCGACATCGTGCTGATCAACGCCGACATTCCGCCCTACGCCAAAGCCAGCCACTTCAACCATGAGCCGCGGCGGCCGCGGAAGCTGCTGCTGCATCGCAAGCAGATCGACCGCTTGATCGGCGCAGTCCAGCGGGAGGGGCGCACCATCGTCCCCACCAAGCTTTATTGGAACGACAAGGGCCTGGCCAAGCTGGAGATCGCGCTGGCCAAGGGCAAGAAGCTGCACGACAAGCGCGAAACCTCGGCCGAGCGGGACTGGGCCCGGGACAAGGCCCGGCTGCTCCGCGACAAGGGGTGAGCCTGAACGCACCCGCCCCGGCCGAGATCGAGGCCATCGAGCGGGCGACCATCGCAGCCGTCGCCCATGACGCCCACGAGGTGATCGGGCCCTGGATCCTGGGATTGCGTCCGGGCTCCATCGGCCGGGCGCACGCCGCTGCGCCCCTGACCCATAGCCTGGTGCGTGATGATGGGCTGATCGCCCGGATCGAGGCGGCCTACCGCGCTAAGGGGATGTCGCCGGTGTTTCGCCTGCCCGAGGTCGAGGGGCTGTCGAGCCTCGCCGAGGCCTTGACCGAACGGGGCTATGTCCCGACCCAGCCCACCCAGGTGATGCGCGCCGACCTGGCCAGGGTGGCAGAGGTGGCTGATCCAGGGCCGGCCATGCTGCTGGAGCGCCCGGACGAGGCCTGGGCCTCGGTGTTTCTGGGCGAGGGGTTCGATCCCGAGGACGGCGCCCAGCGGGTGGCGGTGCTGTCGAACTCGCCTGGCGCGGTGTTCGCCGCCGTCCGGGACGAGACCGGGACTCACGCGGTGGGCGTACTCAGCCTCGCGGAGGGCTGGGCCAGCCTGCATGGCATGCGCACCCGACGGGACCGCCGGGGCCAGGGCCTGGCCGGCCAGGCGGTTGCGCGGCTGGCGCACGCGGCCCTGGAGCGCGGGGCGACCAAGGCCTTCCTGCAGGTGGAGACGGGCAATGCGCCGGCGCTCGCCCTCTACGGCCGGTCGGGTTTTGCGCCGCTCTGGCGCTACCACTATTGGCGGCTCTAGGCGTCCAGCAGTTCGCGGGCGCGGATGAAGATGTCCTCGAACATCTGCGGCGTCAGGCGGCCGGTGTTCGTGTTCAACCGCGAGCAGTGATAGGAATTGATCACCCGGTAGGGGCCGGCCTGGAATTCAGACCCGTGGCCGCCGACGCCGGCGCTGGCCTTCAGACCCAGGGCCTTCAGCACATTGCGACGGGAGACATCGCCCAGGGTGACGATCACCTTGAGGTTCGGCAACTGGTCGAGCCGCGCGGTCAGGAAGGGCCGGCAGGTGTTCTCTTCGCTGGTCTCGGGCTTGTTGCCCGGCGGGGCGCAGCGCACGGCGTTGGTGATCAGGCAGTCCATCAGCTTGAGCCCGTCGTCGGGCCGCGCCTCATAGGACCCTCGCGCAAAGCCCTGCTTGATGAGGGTCTCAAACAGCAGCACGCCGGCGAAGTCGCCGGTGAATGGGCGTCCCGTTCGGTTGGCGCCCATGCGTCCGGGCGCCAGCCCCACCACCGCCAGACGGGCGGCGGGATCGCCGAAGGACCTCGCCGGGCCGTTCCACCAGTCTGGATGGGCCTCACGATTGACCTGCCGATAGGCCACCAGCCTGGGGCAGAGCGGACAGTCGCGGGGCGGTTCGGCGGAGCTCACGGCCGGCTCAGGCCTCGGCATCCGCCTCGTTCTCGCTGGAACTGGTCATCCGGCTTTCCTGGATGAACCGGGGCAGGCGCGAGGGCCGGCCGATGATCTCCGACAGGTCAGCCAGATCGATGAAGGCGTCGGCCTGGCGGCGCAGGTCATCGGACGCCATGGGGGGCTGCGACTTGACCGTCGAGACCACGGTGACCCGCGCGCCCCTGCGCTGCACCGCTTCCACCAGACAACGGAAGTCCCCGTCGCCGGAGAACAGCAGCAGGTGGTCGGCGTGCTCGGCCATCTCCATCATGTCGACGGCGATTTCCACGTCCATGTCGCCACGCCAGCGCTTGCGCCCTTGCGCGTCGGTGTATTCCCGGGCGGGCTTGGTCACCAGCCGGAAGCCGTTGTAGTCCAGCCAGTCCACCAGCGGGCGGATGGGCGAGTACTCCTGGTCCTCGACGAGCGCGGTGTAGTAGTAGGCCCGCACCAGCACGCCGCGCTTGCGGAACTCTTCCAGCAGCTTGCGGTAGTCGATGTCGAAGCCGAGTCCCTTGGCCGCCGAGTACAGGTTCGCGCCGTCGATAAAGAGGGCGAGCCGATCGGTGGGGTAGAAGGTCATAAGCGTGGAATTCCTTGAAAGCGGCGCGGGGTCGGGCTGGGACGGAGCGGTGGTGATCGCCCTGGGCAGTAATCTCGCCGGAGATTTCTCGTCCTCGGAAGCCCTTCTGGAAGCCGCCCTGGCGCGTCTGGATCAGGCGGGATTGCCTGTTCTTCATCGGTCCCGCTGGTGGCGCTCGGCCGCCTGGCCGGACCCCTCGGCCCCGGAGTATCGCAACGGCGTCGCCATTGTCGAGACGCCGAATGAACCGAGTTCGGTTCTGCGTACCCTGTTTTCAATCGAGGCGGAATTCAACCGCAATCGGGGCGAAAGGAACGCACCCCGGACCCTGGATCTCGATCTGATCGCCCACGGACGGGCGGTGATCGACAGCGAACACCTCATCCTGCCCCATCCCCGCGCCCACACCCGCCTGTTCGTCATGGGCCCGCTCGCCGAAATCGCCCCGGACTGGCGCCATCCGGTGTCGGGAAAGACCGCGGGAGAGCTGGCGCTGCAGGCGGAGGTCGGGCTGGACGCCAAAACGACCACGGCTTGACCATGAGAAGGCGGCGGCCTAGTCGGCGCCGTCGACTCTTCAGGACCCACACGTGCCCTATCGCCTGCTCATTTTCGACTTCGACGGAACGCTTGCAGACAGCTTTCCGTGGTTCACGGATGTCTTGAACGACGTTGCGCGGCGCTACGGCTTTCGGACCGTCACCGCTGAAGAGATGCAAAAGCTACGCGCGCTTGGCAATCGGGAGATCATCGGGCGCCTGGGTGTGCCGGCCTGGAAGATGCCGTTTATCGCCGCACACATTCGGCGGCTCGCCCGGAACGCCGCCGACGAGATCCGCCTGTTCGATGGCGTGGCCGATTTGCTGGTGGAGCTCCACGCCCGGGGCGTGAAGGTCGCCATCGTCTCCTCCAATGGGGAAACCGCCATGCGCCAGATCCTGGGTGAGGCGGCCTGGGCCCGGCTGGATCACGTTGAGGCCGGGATCGCCATGTTCGGCAAGGCGCCGAGGATGGCGCGCACGGCGAGGCGTCTTGGTGTCTCCCCGCACGACGTCCTGACGGTCGGGGACGAGACCCGTGACATTGAGGCGGCGCGACGGGCCGGCATGGCCGTCGCGGCGGTGAGCTGGGGCTACGCGACCCGTGACGCCCTTGAGATGGCGTCGCCGGACCTCCTGATTGATGATCTCGATAAGCTGCTCGCCTTATCATGACCCCCGAACCGGTTCAGTGAGCTCTCCTGTCTGCGGCGTTGCACAATCGGACCAAACCGCCTATTTTGGCGGGTTCTAGATCAGATCTGAGGATTTCATGGCCCGCGTCACCGTCGAAGATTGCATCCAGAAGGTTCCGAACCGCTTCAACCTGGTTCTTCTGGCGGCCCATCGTGCGCGGGGCATCTCGGCCGGCGCCCAGCTGCTGGTGGACCGGGACAACGACAAGAACCCCGTGGTCGCCCTGCGCGAGATCGCCGATGACGTGGTCGACGCCGAGGAGCTGCGCGAGAACCTGATCTCCAGCCTGCAGCGTGTGGACGAGCACACGGAGGCTGAGGAAGAGGCCGAAACCCTGGCCCTGCTGGCCGACCCGACCCACGCCCAGATGAGCGAGCTGGAACTGATCCGGGCCTTGCAGAGCGACCGGGATGGCGGTCAGGAGGAGCGGTACTGAGCCCCGAAGGCGCAGACCCTCTAACCGTCCAGGCGGCCCACCCCGTCGCCGAGCTCAAGGACGCGCCTGTTCCGGCGCGTCCGCCCAAGCTGCTTCGTCAATATGAGCTGATCGAAAAGGTCCGCTCCTACGACCCCACCGCCGACGAGGCGCTGCTGAACCGCGCCTATGTCTACGCCATGCGCATGCATGGCTCGCAGAAGCGCGCGTCCGGCGACCCCTATTTCGCCCACCCCATCGAGGTGGCGGGCATCCTCACCGACTACCGGCTGGACACCGCGACCATCGTCACGGCCCTGCTGCACGACGTGATCGAGGACTGTCCGGTCAGCCGGGCCGATATCGACCAGCTGTTCGGCGAAGAGATCGGCGAGCTGGTGGAGGGCGTCACCAAGCTCTCGCAGCTGGAAGGCAATTCCGAACACACCCGGCAGGCCGAAAACCTGCGCAAGTTCATCCTGGCCATCTCCAAGGACGTGCGCGTCCTGATGGTCAAGCTGGCCGACCGGCTGCACAATATGCGCACGCTAGAGTTCATCAAGAACCCGGCCAAGCGCGAGCGGATCGCCCGGGAGACCCTGGACATCTATGCGCCGCTGGCGCGGTCCATCGGCTGTCACCGCATCTGCACCGAGCTGGAGGAGCTGGCCTTCATCCACCTGAACCCGGTGGCCCGCGACGCCATCGGCCGGCGCCTGTCGGCCCTGCGCCAGGAGCAGGGCGGGGCGGTCTCGGTGGTCTCCGACGAGGTGCTGGGCAAGCTGGCCGAGGGCGGGGTTCCAGCCCGGGTGTTCGGCCGTGAGAAGCATCCCTTCTCCATCTGGCGCAAGCTGCAGCGCAAATCGATCGGCTTCTCCCAGCTGTCGGACATCTACGCCTTCCGGGTGATCGTCGACTCCGAGGAGGACTGCTACCGGGCGCTAGGCGTCATCCACCGGGCCTGGTCGAGCGTGCCCGAGCGGTTCAAGGACTACATCTCCACGCCCAAGCGGAACAACTACCGCTCGATCCACACCACGGTGGTGGGCCCGCGCGGCATGCGCATCGAGATGCAGATCCGCACCGAGGCCATGGACCGGGTGGCCGAGGACGGGGTCGCCGCCCACTGGCGCTATAAGAACGAGAGCTACGGCTTCGACGCCGAGGCCCAGGCCGCGGCCGGCGGGCGCGATCCGCTGGTCAATCTGCGCCATCTGGTGCAGCTCCTGGAGCACGGCGGGGATGTGGACGAGCTGGTGGAGCACGCCAAGCTCGAAATGTTCCTCGACCAGGTGTTCGTCTTCACGCCCAAGGGTCGGCTGGTCAGCCTGCCCCGGGGCGCCATGCCGCTGGACTTCGCCTATGCGGTCCACACCGATGTGGGCGACACCTGCATCGGGGTGAAGGTCAATGGCGAGCTGCGGCCCCTGCGCACCCTGCTGCAGAACGGCGACGTGGTGGAGGTGATCCGCGGGGCCAAGCCCGTGGTGCCGCCCGACTGGCGCTCGCTGACGGTCACCGGCCGGGCCCGCTCCGCCATCCGCCGCCACATCCGCCAGAGCGAGAAGGACGAGTTCACCAGGCTCGGCCGCGCCACGGTGGAGCAGACCTTCGAGCGGGCCGGCAAGCGCCTGGCCGACGTCTCCCTGCGCCCGGCGCTGGATCGGTTCGCGACCGCCGCCGAGGACGACCTCTATGAGGCCGTGGGCCGCGGCCGGGTGACGCCGACCCAGGTGCTGGACGTCATCTTCCCCGGCCTGAACGCCCAGGAGCGCGAGGCGGCCACCGCTCAGCGCCGGATTGAGGGCGGGGCCGGCGCCCGGCTCTATGTGCGCGGCAGCGGCCTGACCCAGGGCATGACCCTGCACTTCGCCCCCTGCTGCAGCCCGGTGCCCGGCGACAGGATCGTCGGCATTCTCGATCCGGAAGGCGGCGGCCTGGCCGTCCACACCATCGATTGCGCGACGCTCGCCGAATACGAGGACCGCGAGGAGGTCTGGCGCGACCTGCAATGGACGCCGGAGGCCGAGCGCAACACCATCTCGCGGTCGAGCCTGGTGGCCACGATCAAGAACGCGCCGGGCATGCTGGGCCAGGTCTGTACGGTGATCGGCGAGGCGGGCGGCAACATCGTCAACCTGCGCATGCACCACCGCCAGCGGGACTTCTTCGACGTGGACTTCGACCTGGAGGTCAAGGACGCCAAGCACCTGACCCACATCGCCGCAGCCCTGCGCGCCAATCCGAGCGTCGAGACGGTGGACCGGGCGAAGGGCTGAGGCGCGGTGCGTCAGGCCGGCTGCGGCGCTTTCCAGGTCCAGGGCGTCTTGGCCCCTGGGAAGGTCTCCGGCGTGCAGCGCAGATAAAGGCTGTCGGCCCAGGTGTGGCCGAGGAGGTAGGTCTTCTTGGCGCTGCCGACCACGACAAAACCCAGCCGTTCAAGAAGCCGGCGAGAGCTGGTGTTGTTGGGGTCGACGTCGGCGGTGGCCTCGTTGAGGCCCCGGTCCTTGAACGCCCGGTCGATCACGGCGGAGACCGCCTCGTGGGCGTAGCCCTTACCCTGGGCCTTGGGGTGCAGGATGTAGCCGATCTCCGGATCGGCCCAGAAACCCACCTTGCCCACGACCTCGCCGGCCTTGGTCACGACGATGAAGTCGTCGTTGCGGGTGGCCATCATGCCTTCCAGCCAAAGGCGGGTCTCAGCCAGGGTCTCGTGGGGCAGGGTGGACCAGAAGGCCATGGCGTGGGCCGAGGACAGGATCTCGTGCATGGCCTCCAGGTCGCTGGCCTGGGCGGGGCGCAGCGTCAGACGCTCGGTCGTGATAATCCCAGGCATGGGGCGCTCGGCTCCTGCGAATCTCCAATCCCATATTGGCGGGCGGAGGTG
Organism: Caulobacteraceae bacterium; assembly: GCA_027489335.1. Classification (GTDB taxonomy): domain Bacteria; phylum Pseudomonadota; class Alphaproteobacteria; order Caulobacterales; family Caulobacteraceae; genus Phenylobacterium. Next base: position 133,698 of record JAIXZX010000008.1, read on the forward strand.
ACATCCAGTTCGGCCTCAGATAATTCGCCCCAAGGAGGCGGCCAAATGACCACTGACGACGTCCTTGAGGAATTCCGCGGCGCCGGCGCCCTGCGAGAGGGCCACTTCGTCCTGGCCTCAGGCCGCCACAGTCCCATCTTCCTCCAGAAGAACCTCGTATTCCAGTACGCCGACCGCACAGAACGCCTGTGCCGCGCCCTGGCCGATCAGATTGTCGCGCAATTCGGCAAGCCCGACGTGATCGTCGCCCCTGCGGTAGGCGCCATCATTCCTGGCTATGAGGTCGCGCGCGCCCTGGGGGTTCCGTCGATCTATGTGGAACGCGAGGATGGCCGGTTCCAGCTGCGTCGGGCCTTCAAGATCGCGCCGGGCGCCAAGGTGGTCGTGGTCGAGGATGTGATCACCACGGGCGGCTCCTTCCGCGAGGCCGTCGAGCCCATTGAGGCGGCGGGCGGTCAGGTGCTGTGCTGCGCCTGCATTGTCGACCGCTCCGGTGGGCGGGCCAATGTCGGTTGGCCGCTTGTGGCCCTGGCCACGGTGGACTTCCCGTCCTACGCGCCGGATGAGGTGCCGCCCGAGCTGGCGGCTCTGCCGGCTGAAGAACCTGGGTCAAAGAGGCTGAATCGATGAGTTTCCTGCGTCTGGGGGTCAATATCGACCACGTGGCGACCATCCGGAACGCCCGCGGCGCGACCTATCCGGACCCTGTGCGGGCGGCCGAGCTCGCCCTGATGGCCGGCGCCGACGGCATCACCGCGCACCTTCGCGAGGACCGCCGGCACATCTCCGACGCCGACATCGACGCCCTGGCCGTGGTCCTGAAGCGTCGGGGTCGGCCCTTGAACTTCGAGATGGCGGTGACGGCCGAGATGGAGGCCATCGCGCTCCGCCACTTGCCGCATGCGGCGTGCCTCGTGCCCGAGCGCCGGGAAGAAGTGACCACCGAAGGCGGTCTGGACCTGATCAAGGGCCACAACAATGTCGCGCCCGTGGTCGGCCGGCTGGCGGCGGCAGGCATCCGCGTCTCCTGCTTCATCGACGCTGATCTGGACCAGGTGGCCGCGGCCAAGGCCATGGGCGCCCAGGTGGTGGAGCTGCACACCGGCGCCTATTGCGACGCCGTGCGTGACGGCGATCCTCGCGCCGCTGAGCATCTGTCGCGCCTGGCCGCCGCCGCGGCCGAGGCCGGGCGGCTGGGGCTTGAGGTCCATGCCGGCCATGGCATCGATTTTGAGACCGTCAAGCCGATCGCGGCCATCCCGCAGGTGGTGGAGCTGAATATCGGCCATTTCCTGATCGGCGAAGCCATCTTCATCGGCCTCCCGGCCGCCATCGCCCAGATGCGGGCCCTGATGGATCAGGTCCGTGGGGAGAAGGCGGCGTGATCATCGGCCTGGGCTCCGACCTCGCCGATATCCGGCGCATCGAAAAGACGCTGGAGCGGTTCGGCGAGCGGTTCACGAAACGCATCTTCACCGAGACCGAGCAGCGCCGTTCGGAGCGCAAGCCGGACAAGGCCGCCAGCTACGCCAAGCGCTTCGCCGCCAAGGAGGCTTGCTCCAAGGCGCTGGGCACCGGCTTTCGGCGCGGCGTCTTCTGGCGCGACATGGGGGTGGCCAATATGCCCTCGGGCGCGCCGACCATGGCGCTGACCAATGGCGCTCTGAAGCGGCTGCAGGAGATCACCCCCGCCGGCCATCGGGCCGTCGTGCATGTGACGCTCACCGACGATCACCCCTATGCCCAGGCTTTTGTGATCATCGAAGCCGTGCCCGAATAGCATCACGCTGTAGGGGAATGGGCGATATGGCCCGCTTCTGGGGCGCTCGGCTTGCTACGGGACGGTCCAGGCGATAGCTAATCCCATTCCGCGCGCTCTTTTCGCGCCCCAGGGACACCGCATGAGCGAGAACGTGCAGAGCGCGCCGGCTTCGGAGAAGCCAGACGCCATCCAGGAGATCGTCGAGATCGTGAAGACGGTCGTCTACGCCCTCCTGATCGCCCTGGTCCTGCGGGTGCTGTTCTTCCAGCCCTTCACCATTCCGTCGGCCTCAATGGAGCCGAACCTGCTGGAAGGCGACTACATCATCGTCTCCAAGTACTCCTACGGCTATTCCCGCCATTCCATCCCCTTCAGCCCGCCGCTATTCGAGGGACGGCTGATGGCGCGTGATCCGTCGCGCGGCGACATCGTGGTCTTCAAGCTGCCCCGAGACGGCCGCACCGACTATATCAAGCGGCTGATCGGCATGCCCGGCGACCGGATCGAGATCCGCGGCGGCCAGATCATCCTCAACGGCGAGCCGGTTCCGCGCGAAGCCATGTCTCCGGGGATCATCGACACCGGCTACGGCTTCACCCGCGAGGTCATGCGCTATCGCGAGACCCTGCCCGATGGCCGCACCTATGTGACCTATGATCTCGGCCCTGACGGGGAGATGGACAACAAGGGTCCGTTCCTGGTGCCCGAAGGCCACTATTTCTTCATGGGCGATCACCGCGATAACTCGCTGGACAGCCGCGCGCCGCAGGAGATCGGGGTTGGTTATGTCCCGGCCGACCATCTGGTGGGCAAGGCGCAGGTGATCCTGCTGTCCTGGGAGCGCGGCGCGTCGCTCTTCAAACCCTGGACCTGGGTGACCGAAGCCCGGCCCGGTCGGTTCTTCAACATCCTCCAGTGATCCTTCGCCCATGAACCGGCGTGCGGCGGCGGTCGCTCAGCTAGAGGCGAGGATCGGACACCAGTTTTCGGACCGCGACCTTCTGGAGCGGGCGCTCACCCACGCCAGCGTCGGCGAGGGCGCCACCAAGGTGCGCCACTATGAGCGTCTGGAGTTCCTGGGAGACCGGGTCCTGAACCTGCTGGCCGCCGAGCGCCTGATGGGGCTCGACGCCGAGGCCCGGGAGGGGGAGCTGAGCCGCAGGCTGGCCAATCTGGTCAACTATCAGGCCTGCGCCACCGTGGCCCGGGATATCGGTCTGGGAGACGCCCTGCGGCTGTCGGCCAGCGCCACCAAGATCGGCGCGCGGAACTCCGACACGGTGCTGGGCGACGCCTGCGAGGCGCTGATCGGCGCCCTCTATGTGGATGGCGGATTCGAGGCCGCCCGCGCCTTCTTCCTGCGCTTTTGGGCCGAGGCGTTCGCCGGTCTCAATGCGCCCCGGGGCAAGGACCCGAAGACCCAGCTCCAGGAGTGGGCCCAGGGCCAGGGCCTGCCTCTGCCGACCTATGGCGTGGTCGCCCGTGAGGGCCCCGACCACGCGCCCGCCTTTACCGTCGAGGTGAGGGTCCAGGGCTATGATCCCGAAGCCGCCCAGGGACGTTCCAAACAGGAGGCCGAGAAGGCCGCCGCCCTGGCCATGCTGTTGAAACACGAAGGACCACAATGACCCGCGCCGGCTTCGTCGCCATCATCGGAGCGCCCAATGCGGGCAAGTCCACCCTCACCAACCGTCTGGTGGGGGCCAAGGTCTCCATCGTCACCCAGAAGGTCCAGACCACGCGCTTTCCTGTGCGTGGCGTGGCCATTGAGGGCGAGAGCCAGATTGTCCTCGTCGATACGCCCGGCATCTTTGCGCCGCGCCGCCGCCTGGACCGGGCCATGATCCGGTCGGCCTGGGGTGGGGCCGAGGAGGCTGACGCGGTCGTCCATCTGATCGATGTCCAGGCTGAGCTCGCCGTTGGCGTGGCTGAAGGTAGTCCTGCGGACAAGCGGGCGGTGATTGACGTCCAGACCATCATAGAGGGCCTGAAGATTTCGGGCCGGAAGGCGATCCTGGCGCTCAACAAGATCGACGGGGTCAAGCGCGAGCGTTTGCTGGCCTTGTCGCAGCGGCTCTTTGACACCGGCGTCTATTCAGAGGTGTTCATGATCTCGGCCGCCGACGGCTCGGGCGTCGATGACCTCAAGCGCCGCATGGCCGAGCTGGTTCCGGAGGGCCCCTGGCTCTATCCCGCCGAGCAGACCGCTGATCTGCCGGCCCGTCTGCTGGCCGCCGAGATCACCCGGGAAAAGCTCTATCTGCGGGTCCATGAGGAGCTGCCCTATGCGGCGGCGGTGGACACCACGGCCTTCGAGGAGCGGCGCGACGGATCGGTGCGGATCGAACAGACCATCTATGTCCAGCGCGACAGCCAGCGGCCGATCGTCCTGGGCAAGAATGGTCAGACCCTGAAGTGGATCGGCCAGAAGTCGCGGGAGGAGCTCACCGAGCTGTTCGATCGTCAGGTGCACCTCTTCCTGCACGTGAAGGTCGATGAGACCTGGGCCGACAAGCGCGAGTTCTACGGCGACGTGGGCCTCGATTTCGACGTCTGATGGAATTCGAGGACGACGCCTTCGTGCTCTCGGCCCGGGCTCATGGGGAGGCCGGAGCCATTGTCGAACTGCTAACGTCCGAACATGGCCGCTACGCCGCCCATGTGGCGGGCGGGGCCTCGCGACGCTTGAAGCCCTTCCTGCAACCGGGCGCCCAGGTGCGGGTGAGGTTCCGGGCGCGGGTGGCCGAGCAACTGGGCGCTGCGACCCTTGAGCCCATGGGGGAGGGGCCTGGCGCCCTGTTCGACGATCCGCTGGCCCTGCATGGCCTCTCGGCCGCCGCCGCCGTGGCCGCGGGCGCCCTGCCGGAGCGTGAGCCGCACCATGGCGCCTATCTGGCCCTGGAGGCGCTGATCTCGGCGCTGGCCGTTCCCGACATCTGGCCCGCCGTGTTTGTCCGGTTCGAGGCGGGCCTGCTGCAGGACCTGGGCTTTGGCCTGGACCTGTCCAAGTGCGCCGCCACCGGCTCCATGGACGACCTCATCTATGTCAGCCCCCGCACCGGCCGTGCGGTAAGCGCCCAGGCGGGCGAGCCCTACAAGGACAAGCTGCTGCGCCTGCCCCCCTTCATGCTCTCGGCGCAATGGGGGCTGGAGGCGGGCGATATCGGCGCCGGGCTCGATCTGACCGGCCACTTCCTGGAGGCCTTCGTGTTCAATCCCCTGAACCGGCCGCTGCCCCCGGCCAGGGTCTGGATGATCGACCGGCTGTCGGATGCGAACCGACTGTGACGGCGAGGGCGCGGCGCGCTAGAATCGCGCCCACGGAGAATCAATGAGCAAGCACGTTCCTCCGCCGTCCGATGACGACGGCGACCGCATCATCAATGAGCCGCTGACCGAGGCCCTGTCGCGGCGCTATCTCGCCTATGCGCTGTCGACCATCACCGGCCGGGCCCTGCCTGACGTGCGCGATGGCCTGAAGCCCGTGCATCGGCGCCTGCTGTTCGCCATGCGCCAGCTGCGCCTGGACCCGAACTCGTCGGCCAAGAAGTCGGCCCGGGTGGTCGGCGACGTGATCGGTAAGTACCATCCCCACGGTGACACGGCGGTCTATGAGGCCCTGGTCCGATTGGCGCAGGACTTTTCCCAGCGCTACCCGCTGATCAACGGCCAGGGCAATTTCGGCAATATCGACGGCGATAACGCCGCGGCCATGCGCTACACCGAGTGCAAGCTCACCGAAGCCGCGCAGCTTCTGCTGGACGGGATCGATGAGGACGCCGTCGATTTCCGTTCGACCTATGACGGCGAGGACGAAGAGCCGGTGGTCCTGCCGGCCGGCTTCCCCAACCTGCTGGCCAATGGCTCCAGCGGCATCGCCGTGGGCATGGCCACCTCGATCCCGCCCCACAACGCTGGCGAGCTGATCGACGCCTGCCTGTTGATGCTGGACGCCCCGGACGTCAGCACCGCCGACCTGATGGTCCATGTGAAGGGCCCGGACTTCCCCACCGGCGGGGTGGTCGTCGAGCCCCACGCCTCGATGGTCGAGACCTATGAGACGGGCCGGGGCGGCATCCGCACCCGGGCTACCTGGACGCGGGAGGACACCGGCCGCGGGACCTACCAGATCGTCATCACCGAGATTCCCTATCAGGTGAAGAAGGCCGATCTGGTCGAGCAACTGGCCAATCTGATCGAGAACAAGCGCGCGCCCCTCTTGGGCGACGTGCGCGATGAGTCGGCCGAGGATGTCCGCCTGATCCTCGAGCCCAAGAGCCGCAATATCGAGCCCGAGGTCCTGATGGAGAGCCTGTTCAAGCTCTCTGACCTTGAGACCCGCTTCCCGGTGAACCTCAATGTGCTGGACGCCCGGGGCACGCCGCGGGTGATGAGCATGAAGGAGGCCCTGCGCGCCTTCCTTGACCATCGCCGCGAGGTGCTGGTGCGTCGGGCCCGGCACCGGCTGGCCAAGATCGAGGCCCGGCTGCACATCCTCGATGGCCTGCTGATCGCCTATCTCAATCTGGACGAGGTGATCCGCATCGTTCGGCACGAGAGCGAGCCCAAGGCCAAGCTGATCGAGACCTTCACGCTCTCCGAGCTGCAGGCCGACGCCATCCTCAACACCCGCCTGCGGCAGCTGGCCCGGCTGGAGGAGATGGAGATCCGCCGCGAGCATGGCGAACTGTCGGAAGAGCGCGACGGCCTGCTGAAGTTGCTGGAGTCCGAACCGCGCCAGTGGAAGCTGGTGGGGGTGGGCCTCAAGGAGGTCAAGAAGGTGCTCGGCCAGGAGACCAAGCTGGGCGCCCGCCGCTCCATCTTCGCCGACGCCCCCGATGTGGACGCCGAGGCGGCCATGGAGGCGATGATCCCCCGTGAGCCGATCACCGTCATCCTGTCGGAGCGAGGCTGGATCCGGGCGGCCAAGGGCAAGGTGGACGACCCCTCCGAGCTGAAGTTCAAGGAGGGGGACAAGCTGGGCTTCATCGTCCCGGCCGAGACCACTGACAAGCTGCTGATCCTGGCCTCGGACGGGCGGTTCTTCACCATCGGTTGCGACAAGCTGCCCTCGGCCCGCGGGCATGGGGAGCCCCTGCGCCTGATGATCGACCTGGAAGACCAGGTCGATATCATCGATGTCTTCGCCCATAAGCCGGGCGTGCGCCGGGTGCTGGCCTCCAAGGCCGGCTACGGCTTCATCCTCAACGAGGATGACGCGGTCTCCGCCCGCCGGGCGGGCAAGCAGGTGCTGACCGTGGACAAGCGCGGCGCCGTCCCCACTCTGGCTGTCAGCGGCGACCACATGGCCGTCATTGGCGACAATGGAAAGATCCTGATCTTCCCCGTGGCCGAACTGCCGGAGATGCCCCGGGGCAAGGGGGTCAAGCTGCAGGCCTACCGCGAGGGGGGACTGCGCGACGCCGCGGTGTTCTCAGCCGAGACTGGCGCGACCTGGATCGATCCGGCCGGCCGCACGCGGGTTTGGGGCGAGTGGCGCGACTGGCTGGGTCGCCGCGCCGGCGCGGGCAAGCTGGCGCCCAAGGGCTTCCCGACAAGCAAGCGGTTCAAGCCGAAATAGCGGCTAGCCCCAAGCAGCTTGGCCATTGCTGGAGCGGTGTTCTCCGCTAGGCTCGGCGCCGAACGCTTGGGGAGAGCCATCATATGTTTGGACGTCATCATCTGGCCATGGCGCTCGCCGCCACGGCCCTTGCCGTTGCGCCTGCGCCGGTCCTGGCCCAACGGGCGCCCGCGGCCCTGGCTCCGGCGTCCAGCCCCGAATCCGTGGGTTTCTCGTCGGAGCGCCTGGAGCGCCTGGACGCCGCCATGGCCAAGGTCGTGGCCGACGGCCGGGTGGCCGGAATGACGACCCTTCTGGCCCGTCACGGCAAGATCGTCGCCTTCAACACCTATGGTCAGGCCAGCCTGGCCGACGGTCGGCCGATGGAGAAGGACGCGATCTTCCGCATCTACTCCATGACCAAGCCGATCACCGGCGTAGCCATGATGATCCTGTTCGAAGAGGGTCGCTGGCGACTGGATGATCCGGTCAGCCGCTACCTGCCCGAGCTCAAGGACCTCAAGGTGATGACCGGCGTCGACGCCGATGGCGCGCCGGTTCTGGCGCCGGCGGCCCGGGAGCCCACCATGCGCGAGCTGATGAGCCATACGGCGGGCTTCGGCTACGGCCTCTCGGACGACCATCCGGTGGATCGGATGTTCCAGCAATCCCGCGTCCTGGGCTCCAGTTCGCTTCAGGAAATGGTGGAGAAGACCGCCGCCATCCCGCTGAAATTCCAGCCGGGGACCGACTGGAGCTATTCGATCGCCGTCGACCTCCAGGGCCGCATCGTCGAGAAGCTCAGCGGCCAGACGCTCGGCCAGTTCATGTCCGAGCGGATCTTCACGCCGCTGAAGATGACCGACACCGGTTTCCAGGTTCCGGCCGCTACCGCCAGCCGTCTGGCGGCGGTCTATGTGGGCGACCCCAGGAGCGGCCAGCTGATTGAGGCCCGCGAACTGGCCGGCGCGCCGGCCCAGGACTTCACCAAGCCCCCGGCCATCGAATCCGGCGGCGGCGGCTTGGTCTCCACCGCCACCGACTATGCCCGCTTCGCCCAGATGATCGCCAATGGCGGGGTGCTGGACGGGGTCCGTATCCTCGCGCCCGCGACCGTGGAGCTGATGGGGACCGACATGATTCCCGCCCAGGCCCTGGTCTCGTCCAACGGCTCGGTCGGCCTGCGCTTCAACGAGGCGGTGGGATTTGGACTCGACTTCATGGTCATCAAGGACCCCCGCAAGGCGGGCGGCCTGGAGGGCGAAGGCACCATGAGCTGGGGCGGCGCCGCAGGGACCTGGTTCTGGGTCGATCCCACCAATGATGTGATCTTCATCGGCATGATCCAGCGGTTTGGCGGCACCGGAGGTCCAGACCTCGGCACGGCCACCCGGACCCTGGTCTATCAGGCCCTGGTCGACCCGGCGAAGTAGTCTGTGGGGCGGAAGGGCCGGTTTCTGGCCGGTCCTTCGCCTTGACAAGGCTGGCCCCGCATGCGCCCTTCCGCGCCTCGATTTCCCTGCTTTTTCTGCGACTCCTCATGCACCCATATCGCTCCCACACCTGCGGTCAGCTTCGCGCTGGCGACACAGGGCAGTCCGTCCGCCTCTCGGGGTGGATTCATCGCAAGCGCGACCATGGCGGTCTCGTCTTCGTGGACCTGCGGGACAATTATGGTCTGACCCAGCTGGTGCTGGCGCCGGAAACCCCCGGCTTCGCCGCCGTGGAGCGCCTGCGGGCCGAGAGCGTGATCTGCGTTGACGGCGTCGTGGTCGCCCGCACCCCGGAGACCGTAAACCCCAACCTGCCCACCGGCGAGGTCGAGGTGCAGGTCAAGGGCGTCCAGGTGCTGTCGGAAGCCGCCGAGCTGCCCCTGCCGGTGTTTGGCGAGCCGGACTATCCGGAAGAGATTCGCCTGAAGCACCGCTATCTCGACCTGCGGCGCGAGACCCTGCATCGCAACATCCTGCTGCGTAGCCAGGTGATCGCCTCGATCCGCCGGCGCATGACTGATCAGGGCTTCAACGAGTTCCAGACCCCGATCCTGACGGCGTCGTCGCCAGAAGGCGCTCGCGACTTCCTGGTGCCCTCGCGCCTGCATGCGGGCAAGTTCTACGCGCTCCCCCAGGCGCCGCAGCAGTTCAAGCAGTTGCTGATGGTGGCGGGCTTTGACCGCTATTTCCAGATCGCGCCCTGTTTCCGCGACGAGGACCTGCGGGCCGACCGCAGCCTGGAATTCTACCAGCTCGACGTGGAGATGAGCTTCGTCACCCAGGAAGACATCTTCGCGGCCATCGAGCCGGTGATGCACGGCGTGTTCGAGGAATTTTCGAACGGCAAGCCGGTGACCCCCTATCCGTTCCCGCGCATCCCCTACCGGGAGGCGATCGCCAAGTACGGCTCGGATAAGCCAGACCTGCGCAACCCGATCCAGATGCAGGCGGTCTCCGACCATTTCCGTGGCGGTGGCTTTGGCCTGTTCGCCCGCATCCTGGAAGACGCCAAGAACGCCGTGTGGGCGATCCCTGCGCCCAAGGGCGGCAGCCGCGCCTTCTGCGACCGCATGAACTCCTGGGCCCAAGGTGAAGGTCAGCCGGGCCTTGGCTACATCTTCTGGAGCGAGGATCAGGGCGGCTGGGGCGGGCCCATCGCCAAGAACCTGGGGGCCGAAAAGACCGACGTCCTTATGGGCGCGCTGGGCCTTGGCCAGGGTGACGCGGCCTTCTTCGTCGCGGGTGATCCGAAGGTCTTCTACAAATTCGCTGGCGCCGCGCGGACCAAGGTCGGGACCGACCTGAAGCTGGTGGATGAGGACCGGTTCGAATTCGTCTGGATCGTCGACTTCCCGATGTTCGAGATGAACGAGGAGTCGAACCATGTCGACTTCTCGCACAACCCCTTCTCCATGCCCCAGGGCGAGATGGAGGCTCTGGAGACCCAGGACCCGCTCGATATCCTGGCCTACCAGTACGACATCGTCTGCAACGGCTATGAGCTGTGCTCGGGCGCGGTGCGGAACCACCGGGCCGACGTGATGCTCAAGGCCTTCGAGATCGCCGGCTACAGCCAGCAGGTGGTCGAGGATCAGTTCGGCGGCATGCTGAACGCCTTCCGCTATGGGGCGCCGCCGCACGGGGGCCTGGCGCCGGGCATCGACCGCATCGTCATGCTGCTGGCCGGCCAGACCGCCATCCGCGAAGTGATCGCTTTCCCGCTGAACCAGCAGGGGCAGGATCTGCTGATGAGCGCGCCGTCGGAGGTCGAGGAGAAGCAGCTGAAGGAACTCAGCCTGCGACTGGCCCTGCCGCTGAAGCCTGCCTAGTCGACCGAGACCAGGCGTCTTGGCGTAGCCGGAGGCGCGGGCGGGGCCGGCGGAGCGGGCGGAGCGGCGATCTGGACCGTGATCCGTCGCCCGCTACAGGAGCGGACCACCAGCCCGGGCGGCGGTTTGGTGGCGCCGTCGCCACAGGCCTCGCTCAGTTGCGACTGCGTCAGGCCGCGGGCCTTCGACAGGTCCGTTCCCGCGATGTTCGTGCGATCGAGGCTCGCCTGGCGCAAGTCGGCCCCAGTGAACACCGCGCCTCGCAGGTTGGCCATATCGAGTTCGGCGTCCCGGAAGGAGGCGCCGTCGAAGCGCCCGCTGCTGAGATTGGCCGCCGTCAGTTCTGCGTCGTCGAACCTGGCGTCCTGGGCGTTGACGCGCCCGAGATTCGCAGCGTTCAGCTCGGATTTGTCCAGGCGGGCGCCGCGTAGATTCGCCGCGGCGAAGGTTGCGCCCATCCCCTCAATATCTCGCAGATCGGCGCGGCTGAGGTCGGCTCGGCTGAAGTCGGCCCCATTCAGCTCGGCATTGCGAAGGTCTGCGTCGGTCAGGCTGGCGCCTGCGAAACTCGCCCCCATCATCTGACTTTCGGACAGGTCGGCGCGGGTGAGGTCGGCCTTGTCAAACACCGAGCCGTGGAAGAGCGCGCCGCGCAGGTCCGAGCCCACCAAGGCTGCGGCGGTGAAGTCGGCGCCCATGAAGCGTGCGCCGGCCAGCTTTCGGCCGGAAAGCTCGCACTTGGCGCAGGAGCCGCCGAAGGCGACCATCTTGGCCACCGACCTGTCGCTGGTCATGGCGCTCGCCATCCCCGGCGCGAGGCCGGTGAAGACGGCAAGGAAGGTCAGCAGGCAAGAAAGCCGGGTCATTGCGGCGCAGTGCTCCTGGTCCAAGGCTTCATCTGGGACGGGGCGGCCGGAAAGACCACTTAATTCCTAGTAATTTACGACCTTAGCACGGCGGGATGCGCAGGCTGCCCGGCAGGCGGGTGGCGGCGTCGCCGCAGGCCTGGTTCAGCTGAGCCTGGGTGAGGCCGATCGCCCCGACCATCTCGGCGCCGGAGAAGTTGACGCCCGAAAGCCGCGCGCCGCGAAAGTTCGCCCCATCCAGATGGGTCCCGACGAAGCTGGCGTTGGTCATGTCAGCGCCTGTGAAACTGGCGCTCGAGAAGACGCCGCCATAGGCCTCGACATCGCGCAGGTCGGCGCCCGAGAAGTTGGTGCGATTCATGATCGTCAGGCTGAGATCGGCCTGGCGCAGCCGGGCGCCGGCCAGGTTCTTGCCCTTCAGCGTTAGCCCGCCGAGTTCCGCCTGGAACAGGTTGCACTTGGGACAGTGAGCCCCAGCCCGGACCTGGCTGATCTGTCCGGCGTTCTGGGCCGCCGCAGGCGCGGCCAGGGCGAGGGCGACGAGAAGGGCGGAAAGTCCAGGCAGTCTCATGGCGGCGCCTTGCATCATACGGAACGAAGGCCCTAGCCCGTGCAAGCTTAAGGCCAGGTGTTCGCGCAATCGCCGCTTAACCCGTAGCGTCGTCGAACCGTCCAGCCCGTGCGCCGCAGGTCTCGCAGATCAGGCTAGCGCCTTTGCGCACGACGGCGATGTCGCCGCAGGCCGGGCAGACATCGGCGGCCTGGGCGGTGGCGGCTCGCGCGGCTCGGTGATCGGCCAGGGACAAGACAACCAGGTTGTCCGGCGCCGCGCCCCGGGAAAATCCCTTCGAGATGTAGCGGGAGGCCGGCTGCGGCTCGCCGGCGGCCAGGCTGTTTTCGTCGGCCTTCCCACGGCCCAGGCCGTCGGCGTTCAGCTCGTCCGGATCAGCGTTGGCGAGGTCATCCCGGCCCAAATAGGAGACGCCCAGCTCGCGGAAAACATAGTCCAGGATCGAGGTCGCTGAGCGCACGGAATCGTTTCCGGTCACGGGCCCTGCAGGTTCGAAGCGCGTGAACACGAAGGCTTCGACGAATTCGTCGAGGGGCACGCCGTACTGGAGGCCGATGGAGACAGCGATGGCGAAGTTGTTCATCAGCGAACGGAAGGCGGCGCCTTCCTTGTGCATGTCGATGAAGATCTCGCCGAGTTCGCCCTCGTCATACTCCCCGGTGTGGAGATAGACCTTGTGGCCGCCCACCGAGGCCTTCTGGATGTAGCCCTTGCGCCGGTCCGGCAGTTTCCGCCGCGCCCGTTCGCGCTCAACCACCCGTTCGACGACGCGCTCCGCCGCCGGTTCCGGCGCAGGCTGCGGCCGGGGCGCAGCTTCGGCGCGGGGGGCTTCGCGAGTCGGCGGCAGGTCGAGCCGCTGATAGGCGGCAGGCTCGGCTCTGGCGATCCGCACCAAGGGCACGCCGGCGTCCCGGGCCTGGGTCAGCAGGGTCTCGACGTCCTGGGGCGAGGCGTCCCAGGGCAGGGTGAAGTCCGCCTGGGCCGGACGCGCCAGGGCTGGCCCCAGGTGGGCCAGCATGGCGAGATAGGGAGCAGGGCCCAGATCATCTGCCGTCAGGAAGATGCTGCGCTGATCAGCCGCGAGCTCCGGTCCATCCAGACGGCTGGATCCCAGGGCGTAGGCCTCGGCCTGATGAATGTCGGCGTCGGTGAACCCCATGACCCGCAGGGCGTCGAAACGGGGATCGTGCAGGTCCTCGCCGGGCGCGCCCAGCACATCGGCGAGGAAGCCCTCGCCAATCACCTCGGGCCGGAAGGCTTCGCTGAGGGAGGCGCAGTAGGGCAGGGCGGCCTCGACGGCGCCGATCTCATGCTCGGTGAAGCCACGGGCGGTGAGGGCGGCATGATCGATGCCCGGCGCATCCTCAAGCGTGCCATGACCCAGCAGCCGCCAGCGGGCGGCGTCGAGGTCTGCGCCGACGGCGCGCAGGCCACAAAGGGCCGCCTCGCTCATCACGCGGACAACTTGACCATCAGCGGTCTCGGCGAAGGTGACCGGACCCTCCCACGGCTCTCCGGCCGGGCTGGCCCCGCCCAGCATCAGGGTGAGTTCCGGGTCATCGAACAGGGTCAGGCCGCCGGTCAGGCGTGGGCAGGCCAGGCGGGCGGTGCGGCCAGCGCCCTCGAACAGGGTCAGGGCGGCGGCCCGGCCGGCCTCTGAGTCATAGGCGTGGCCGTGGGCTGCGAGCCAGTCGGCGAGGCCCGCCAGGCCGAGGGCCGCAGGCGCGCCATCAGTCATGGCCGCCAGGGCGGTGGCCAGCAGGCCGACCGTGCGGTGGAAGGCGTCCTCGTCGAAGTCCTCCCCGGCGCCGAAGGCCATAAGGCTCAGGGCGCCATGGGCCACGGCGCCCTCGACCGAGGCGTCGAAGGCCACGGTCAGGCGGCCGGTTTCCCAGGCGGTGAGGCCAAGCGCCCGTTGCAGGGGCGGGGTGGCCTGGCGCCCGACCAGGGCCAGGGCGGGGGGCGCGGCCGGCAGCTCAGGCAGGTTGACGGCCAGGCGGGTCTCGCCGGCCCGCGCCAGGGTGATGGCGTCGAGGATGGCGGCGTCGGAGGCGCCCTGGGCCCTGGCGGCCTCTGCGGCCCGCGCCAGGCTCGGGTTGCGGTGCGGATCGGCGCAGGCGTCGGGGTCGCCCTGGCAGCGGTGGACCGCGTCCATCACCCCCTGGCGGCTGGCGGCCATGGATAGGGTCGCCTCGCGGGCGGCGGCGAGCCCCCGGTGTTCGGCCCGCAGACGGCCGAGGCGCTCGACCAGATCGTGATCCTCGGTCAGGGCGATCGGCTCGGGACTGGCTACAGGTCGCAGGGCGATACGGCCGGCCATCAAGGCCGCGCCAAGTTCACGACGGAACCGGCCGCGGGCGCCGACGCCTTCGAACAATCCCTGGCGCTGGCCGGCCTGGACGAGGTCCTCGGCGAAGCGGAAAATGGCGGCGGGCAGATCCGGCTCGCCCCCGGCCCAGTCAAGCCAGGCCTCGACCTGGGCGTTGGGCCAGGCGGCGGGGGCCAGGACCTCGACAACATCGCTGCTGCGTTCGAGCGTCCGACGCTCCATCTTGCCGCTCTCCAGACTCATGACAGACTCCCTCAAAGGCGAGCCTAGGAAGGTGAGTCTCGTCGGGCAATAGATGTTGCGTTCAGATGAGCGTTCATCCCCAACATGTTGAGGCCTGCGGGGTGCTGGACGGGGTGCGGACAGAGACCTATAGTCCGCGCGAAATTCCTGCCAGCCGGGTCAGTTCAACGTGTTCAAAGCGATCTTCACCTGGTGGAACGGCGCGACCCTCGGGGCCCGCTTCCACATCGGCCGCCGCGGCGTTCTTGTCGGTCAGGACGACTATGGCAGCCGCTATTACGAGGCGAAGGACGCTTCGGATTCCTATGACGGCCGCAAGCGCCGCTGGGTGATCTATTCCGGTTACGCCGAGGCCTCCAAGGTGCCGGCCGAATGGCACGGGTGGCTGCACTACACCTTCGATGAGCCCCCTACGGTCCAGCCCCTCCTGCGGCAGGCCTGGGAGAAGGATCATCGCCCCAACCTCACCGGGACCGTCCACGCCTACCGACCCCAGGGCTCTCTCGCCCGGGGTGGTGAGCGGCAGAAGGCGACCGGCGATTACATCCCCTGGACGCCGGAATAGGGCCGAGTCCATGCGCCGCCCGCGGCCCCTGATCCTGGGCGTCAGCCTCGCCGCGCTCGCGGCGGCGGGCGCTGTCGTGGCCCAGACCGCGCCGGAGACGCCTGCGCCTTCGCCGGCAGTGGCGCCGGTCGTCGCGCCTGAGGCGGTGGCGCCCTTGCCTGTGCCGCCCCCCGAACCCGCGCCTGAAATCGCCGCCGAGCCTCCAGCCAAGACGCCCCGCGCGCCGGAGCCGCCGCCCGAGCCAAAGCCGCCGATGAAACGGGCGCGCTACGACGTCGCGATCATCCAGGCCTTGGACAAGGTCAGCGCCGAGACCATCCGCTTTGAAGCGCCGGTGGGCCAGCCGATCCGATACAAGAGCCTGGTCTTCACGGTGCGAGCCTGTGAGCTCTCAGCGCCCGATGAGCGGGCCCCGGACGCCATGGCCTATATGACGGTCGACTCACAGCCCCGAGCGGTCGCCGGGCGGCCGACTCCGCCGGCCCGACAGATCTTTCGTGGCTGGATGTACGCCGCTGCGCCTGGCCTCAACCCGCTGGAACATCCAGTCTATGACGCCTGGCTGATCACCTGCAGGGCGGCGACGCCGGCCAGGGCGGGCTGATCGCCAAAGACGCCTGTCGTCTCCAGGGCGGCGGCAAGGCGGCGGTGATAGACCGCGCGCGGGATTTCCTCAGCGTCGAACTGGCTCAGATGGTCGGTGATGAACTGCGCGTCCAGTAAGCTGTAGCCACCGAGGATCAGCCGGGCCACGAGGTGCACCAGGGCGACCTTGGAGGCGTCGGTCGCGCGGGAGAACATGCTTTCCCCAAAAAAGGCGCCGCCAAGCGATACCCCGTAGAGCCCGCCCACCAGCCGTCCGTCGCGCCAGCACTCCACACTGTGGGCGCGCCCCATTGCGAAGAGCTGGGCGTAGAGATCCTGGATAATCGGGTTGATCCAGGTTTCGCGGCGGTCCGGCGCAGCCTCGGCGCACAGGGCGACAACCTGGTCGAAGGCGGTGTCGAAGCGGATCTGGAACGGTTCGGCCCGGACCGTCCGGGCAAGGCGCCTGGGGACGTGGAAGCCGACCAGGGGCAGAACCCCGCGGCGATCGGGATCGACCAGGAAGATCTGGTCGTCCTCCCGGGCGTCGGCCATGGGAAAGACGCCCCGGGCGTAGCAGGCCAGGAGCTGCGCCGGGCCGAAGGCTTCCATGACCTCAGGCTTCGTCAGCCTGCGCCTTGATCCACTTTTCCAGCCAATGGATGTTGTAGTCCCCGGCGATGATTTCGGGCTGGTGGATCAGGTCCTGGAAGAGCGGAATGGTCGTATCGACCCCGCCGACGACCATCTCGCCCAGGCAACGGTTCACCCGGGCCAGACATTCCTCGCGATCGCGACCATGCACGATCAGCTTGCCGATCAGGCTGTCATAGTAGGGCGGGATGACGTAGCCGGCATAGACCGCCGAATCCAGCCGAACCCCAAGGCCGCCAGGCGCATGGAAGTCGGTGATCCGGCCCGGCGAGGGGGTGAAGGTCCGCGCGTTCTCGGCGTTGATCCGACACTCGATGGCATGGCCTTCGAAGACCACCTGCTCCTGGGTGAAGGACAGCGGCAGGCCCGCGGCGATGCGGATCTGTTCACGCACCAGATCGATGCCAGTGATGGCCTCGGTGACCGGATGCTCCACCTGCAGGCGGGTGTTCATCTCGATGAAGAAGAACTCGCCGTTTTCGTAGAGGAACTCGATGGTGCCGACGCCGAGATAGCCGATGGCCTTGATCGCATCGACCACCACCTTGCCGATCTTCTCCCGGGCGGCCGCATCAATGGCGGGGGAGGGGGCCTCTTCCAGCACCTTCTGGTGACGACGCTGCAGGGAGCAGTCGCGCTCGCCGAGATGGCAGACGTTGCCGAAGGAGTCGGCGATGACCTGGATCTCGATATGGCGGGGCTTCTGGAGGTAGCGCTCCATGTAGACCGCATCGTCGCCAAAGGCGGCCTTGGCTTCTGACCTCGCCGTGGACACGGCCTCGGCCAGGCTCTCGCGATCGAGGGCCACCTTCATGCCACGCCCGCCGCCGCCGGCGGCGGCCTTGATCAGGACGGGAAAGCCGATTTCGTCGGCCGCGGCGATGGCCTCTTCCTCGGTCGTCAAGGCGCCGGCCGAGCCGGGGACGACCGGAATGCCGGCCCGCATCACCGCCTGCTTGGCGGTGATCTTGTCGCCCATCATCTGGATGTGCTCGGGCTTGGGCCCGATGAAGGTGAAGCCGTGGGCGCCGACGATGTCGGCGAACCGGGCGTTCTCCGAAAGGAAGCCATATCCGGGGTGAATGGCCTGGGCGCCAGTGATCTCTGCCGCCGCGATGATGGCCGGAATGTTGAGGTAGCTCTTGGCCGCCGAGGCCGGGCCGATGCAGACGCTCTCGTCAGCCAGCCGCACCCACATGGCGCCGGAGTCGGCCTCGGAATGGACCGCGACCGTGGAGATGCCCATCTCCTTGCAGGCCCGGTGGATACGCAGGGCGATCTCGCCCCGGTTCGCGATCAGGATTTTTTCAAACATCGAACTACTCGATGATGACGAGCGGCTCGCCGAACTCGACGGGCTGGGCGTCGGAAACCAGGATCTCGACCACCTTGCCGGCGCGCGGCGCCGGGATCGGGTTCATGGTCTTCATGGCTTCGATGATCATCAGGGTCTGGCCGGCCGTGACCGTGTCGCCAACCTTGACGAAGCTGGGGGAGCCCGGCTGGGGCTGGAGATAGACTGTGCCGACCATGGGCGAATTCACCGCGTCACCAGCCGCGCGCACCGGCGCAGCAGGCGCGCTGGGGGCCTCAACCGCCGCGGCGGCGACAGGCGCAGGGGCGGGAGCGGCGACTGTGGCGGTGACCGACACCTGGCGGGCGACGCGGACCTTCAGCCCGTCGCGCTCGACCTCGATCTCCGACAGTCCCGTCTCGGTGAGGATGTCGGCCAGTGTGCGCACCAGACGTGCGTCAAGCGGATCGGCGGAAGCCTTGGGGCTGCTAGCCATGGATAGGACCCTTGCTGCTGGGAGGCGTCAGGCGCTGAGACGCGCTGCGGCCTCGACGGCCAGTTCATAGCTCGCCACGCCGAAGCCGGAGACGACTCCCGTCGCAGCGAGGGACACATAGGTATGGCGGCGGAACGTCTCGCGCGCCGCCGGGTTCGAAAGGTGGCACTCGATGATGGGGACTTCGAGGGTCTTCAGAGCGTCGAGCAGAGCGATGGAGGTATGGCCGTAGCCCGCAGGATTGATCACCAGGGCGCTGGCGGCGGTTCGCGCCTCCTGCACCCAATCGATCAGCACACCCTCATGATTGGACTGTCGGAACTCAATCGTCCGGCCAAGGCTCCGCGCCCGGCGCTCGCAGGCCTTGCGAACGTCGTCCAGGGTCTCTTTGCCATAAATCTGAGGCTCGCGGACGCCCAGGAGGTTGAGATTGGGGCCGCTCAGCACATAGATCGGTTTGGACATTCGGCTCCGCCGGCGATTCCGCTGTCTTGTAACGGTCGCAGGCGGGGGTCACAAGCACCGCAAGCCGCAAGGCGCGGCGAGAGTTGAGCATGAACCTGACCATCAACGGCGAAGTCCGCGCCATGGCGCCCCTGCCGCATCTGGCCGCGCTGGTCACCACCCTGGGGCTTGATCCCCGAAAGGTGGCGATCGAGCGCAATCTGGAGATCGTGCCGCGCTCGGCCTATGAGCAGACCCCGGTGGCCGACGGCGACCGGATCGAGATCGTGCACTTCATCGGAGGCGGCTGACATGGACGACATCGGGACCCCGACCCTGAGCGCCGCGGACACCTGGACGGTCGCCGGCCGCACCTTCACCTCCCGGCTCATCGTCGGCACCGGGAAATACAAGGACTACGCCACCAACGCCGCCGCCGCCGAGGCCGCTGGCGCTGAGATCGTCACGGTGGCGATTCGGCGGGTGAACCTGTCCGACCCCAGCCAGCCGATGCTGGTCGACCATGTTAAGCCTGACCGCTTCACCTTCCTGCCTAACACCGCCGGCTGCTTCACCGGCGAGGATGCGGTGCGCACCCTGCGCCTGGCCCGGGAGGCCGGTGGCTGGAACCTGGTCAAGCTCGAGGTGCTGTCCAACACCAAACACCTGCTGCCCGACATGGAGGAGACCCTGCGGGCCCTGAAGCTGCTGATCGCCGACGGCTTCGAAGTGATGGTCTATTGCAGCGATGATCCGGTCTATGCGCTGAAGCTGGAGGAGGCGGGCGCCGCCGCAATCATGCCGCTGGGCGCGCCGATCGGTTCGGGCCGCGGCATCCAGAACATGCTGAACCTCGGCCTGATCATCGAGCAGTCCAAGGTGCCTGTGCTGGTGGACGCCGGCGTCGGCACGGCCTCTGACGCCGCGGTGGCCATGGAGCTGGGCTGCGACGCCGTCCTTATGAACACCGCTATCGCCGAGGCGCGAGATCCGATCCTGATGGCCAGCGCCATGCGCCATGCGGTGATCGCCGGGCGCGAGGCCTTCCTGGCGGGCCGCATGCCTAAGCGGATGTACGCCGATCCGTCCTCGCCCCTGGCCGGCCTGATCTAGCCCGCGATCTTCTCGGCCTGGGCCGCAGTGATGGCGGCCTTGACGGCCTCCATGTCCGCGCCGGAGATCAGGCGGTTCCCGATCACGAAGGCCGGGGTGCCGTTGATCCCAAGGCTGGCGGCCAGTTCGTGGGTGTCCACCAGCTGCTGCTGGATCGCCGGAGCCTGAGCGGCCTTACGGGCGGCGGTCGGGTCGATCCCGACAGCGCGCAGGTGTCGGTCGAGCGCGGCGTCGTCCAGGGACTTTTCCGCCATCAGCCGCTCGTGCAGCTCCAGCGTCTTCGGCTTGGCCAGGTCGGTGAGCATGATGGCGGCGGTTTCGTCGGACTGTTCGCCGAAGATCGGGAATTCCTTGAACACCACCCGCACGTCGGGGTTCTGCTCGATGATGCTGGCCATCTCGGTTGCGGCGATCTTGCAGTAGCCGCAGCGGTAGTCGAAGAACTCGGTGACGGTGATGGTCCCGCTGGGATTGGCCACGAAGTCCCGCGGATCCTGTTCCAGGGCCGCACGGTGGGTCTCGATCGCCGAGGTGGCCGCCTGGGCCGCCTCTGCTTCGCGCTTTTCGCCCAGCTTCTGGACGGCCTCCTCGATCACCTCGGGGTGTTCGAGCAGATAGGCGCGGACCTTTTCGCCAAAGGCGTCGTCGCCGGTGCGGTCACAGGCGGCCAGCGCCAGGGTGGAGGCGCAGAGCGCCGCGAGGACAGGCAAGTTTTTTCTCATCGGGAAACCAGATAGGGATGTTTGACGCCGGTTGCGACCCTGTTGGGTCCCCGCCGCCGGCTAGCGAACGGAGCCAGAGCGGATCGCGCCCTCCTGCGCCAGTTCGCGCAGGTCGTCTCGGGAGGGATTTGAGGTCAGGACGATGTCAGTGGCCCGCCGCCACTCGGGCGTGTCGCGGGTCAACAGATCTCTGGCCCGCATGGCGAAGACCCGGGCCTGCTGCCGATCGCCCACATGGAAATTGTACTCCGCGGTCGCCAGTCGGGCCGCGCCGTCCTCGCCCCGGCGGTCGTGGCCCTCGGCCAGCAGCCGCCAGGCCACCGCATTGTCGTTTTCCTGGGTCAGGGCCTTGCGTAGCTCGTTGATGCCCTCGTCCAGCTTGGCGTCGTCGTTCATGGCGATCAGGGTCTGACCGAGATTGACCCGCAGCAACGGCGCCTCGGGCATCAGCTCCACCGAACGGCGCTGGGGCGCCTCGGCCTCTGCGGTGCGGCCGAACTCGAACAGGATCTGACCCTTCAGCTCCCAGAGATAGGCGTTCTCCGGCTGCTCGGTCAGCAGGGCCTCGATCAGGCGCAGGGCCTGGTCGGGCTCCTTCATCTGGTAGTAGGCGATGGCCCGGGCGTAGCGGGCCGGATAGCTCTTGTCGGTCTCGCTGTAGTCGACGATGGCCCGCTGGGGATTGAGGAAGCCTTGCAGCTTGGCCTGCATGATGCGGTGCCGCTCCATGGCCTCTTCGCTGTCGACCTTGTCCCAGTCGGGCAGGGTCTCGGCCTTGCGGCGCAGGGTGTCGATACGCTCAGACGACAGCGGGTGGCTGCGGAAATAGGCGTAGCGCCGGGCCTCCTGGAAGACCTCCTGATAGCGGAAATTGTCGAAAAACTCGACCAGGCCGCGACCCGAGAGGCCGGCCCGGTCAAGAATGTTGAGGCCCGCCTGATCAGCGCGGCTTTCCTGCTCGCGGCTGTAGCCGAGGGCCGCCAAGGTCCCGAACTGGCTGGCGCTGCCCATCAAGGCGATGGCCGCGTCCCCGGCGCCGGCGAAGGCGGCCAGGACGCCGAGGCCCATGGTCAGCAGGAAGGGCTGCATGCCGGCCCGCTGCATCTCGCCAGACCGGGCGCTATGACCGGCGGCCAGGTGGCCGACCTCGTGGGCGATGACGCCCTGAAGCTGATTGGGGTTTTCCGATTCGAGGATCAGGCCGGTGAAGAACCCCATGGTTCCCGGCGCGGCGAAGGCGTTGAGCTCGCGGCTGCCGATCAGCAGGATCTCGATGCTGTCGGGATTGATGCCCGCCGCCTCAAGGATGGGCCGGGAGTCGGCTTCCAAAATCGCCTCGATCTCGGTGTCCCGGATGAGGGACAGGCCCTTCCCCTGCTGCGCCTGGGCGGCGAGGGGGGCAAGCGCCAAGGTCGCGGCCAGGGCGAGCCGCCCGGCGAGGCGCCGAACTGGCTTCAGATGGCGCAGAATCGCGCCGGGGGTCGGGACAGGCAGGGGGGAGGCCATGCACACTCTCTTGCTCGCATCCCCCCTACCCATCTGCAGACTAACCCGTCAGCCGCGCCGCCACCAGCCACGGCGGGGCTTGGCGGGCGGAGCGGTGATTTCAGCCGGATCGGCGGCCGCAGGTTCAGCGGTTGCAGCAACCACCTCGGCCGGTTGGGGCGTCGGCGTGGCCACGGGCTCAGGGATCGCTTCCGGCTCGGACTGAGCCGCCTGCTGCGGCGCGGGTTCCGCCGCCACGGGGACGGTGTCATCCGCCGCTTGCGCGAGGACCTCGGCTACAGTCTCAGTCTCAGCTTCGGCCTTGGGCTCGGCCTTGCGGCGAGTCCGGGTCCGCTTCGGCTTGGCTGGCGCGGCCGCAGGCTCTTCGGCCACGGTGACGGGGGCCTCTGCCTCGACTTCAGCTTCGGGAGCGTCAACCGACGGCTCGGACGGCGCGTCTGCCACGGCCTCTACGGCAGAGGATTTGGCCTTGCCGCGGCTGCGCCGGCGCTTGGGCTTGTCCTCCGGTTCGGGCAATTCGACCCACATGTCGTCCTGGCTCTCGGCCTGAGCCGGGGTGCGGACGACAGGGGCTTCGGTCTGCTCAGCTGGCGCGCGCGCATCGGCGGCGGGGGGCGGTGCGACGCTTACCCCGGCCGTGACTTCCGGGACCGCCATGCGGGGGTCCTCAGAAAGGTCGAACCAGACAAAGGGATCTTCGCCATAGGGGACCCAGGGACGGACCCAGGCGAACGCCTCCCCGGGCCGGTCCTCGCGCAGTCGTCGACCGCCGCGGCGGCCACGACGGCGGCGACGACCGCCATTCTCGTCTTCAAGGCGGGTGTCGGCCTCGGGCGCGGGCGCGCGCTCTTCCTCGTCACGACGACCGCCCCGGCGGCGGCGGCGGCGGCCCCGGCCGCGGGTTCGGCCATCAGCGTCATCCTCGCCGGAAGCCTCCTCACGGGACTCGCCGTCATCATCCTCGTCATCGTCATCCGCGACGACCGCCGAGCGGGCGGGGGCCGGCCTTTCGTCCTCGTCCTCGTCCTCTTCGTCCTCTTCCTCATCCTCGAAGGAATCGTCGAAGTCGTCGTCCTCGAGGGGCTCAAGGCGCGACCGGGCTGACGGGATCGGGATGGCGTGGTCGGGGCGGGTTTCGCTGGCCGTGCGCTCGATCTCGTAATCGGCGTGCGGCATGGCGTCGTCCACCACCACGGTGACGAACAGACCGAAGGTTTCGTGGATGCGGGCCAGATGGGCGCGCTTTTCGTTGAGGATGTAGAGGGCCACGGCGCGGGGCGCCTTCAGCGTGGCTTCGCCGCCGCCCTTCAGGGCCTCGATCTCCAGGGCGCGCAGGGTGGCCAGCGCGCTGGATTCCACCGAGCGGACACGGCCGGTGCCATTGCAGTGCTCACAGACATGGGTCGTGCCTTCCAGCACCCCGGTGCGGCGGCGCTGACGGCTGATCTCCATCAGGCCGAAACCGCTGATCTTTCCCATCTGGATGCGGGCGCGGTCGTCCTTCAGGGCGTCCTTGAGCTTCTTCTCCACGGCGCGATTGTTCTTCGACTCATCCATGTCGATGAAGTCGATGACGATCAGGCCCGCGAGGTCACGCAGACGCAGTTGCCGGGCGGTCTCCTCGGCGGCTTCCAGGTTCGTCTTCAGCGCGGTGGCTTCGATGTTGCGCTCACGGGTCGACTTGCCGGAGTTCACATCGACGGCCACCAGGGCCTCGGTCTGGTTGATCACCAGATAGCCGCCAGACCGCAGGGGCACGACGGGGCTGTAGATCTGTGAGAGGTGGTCCTCGACCTTGTACTTGACGAACAGGGGTTCGGGGTCGCGGTAGAGCTGCACCTTCTTGGCCTGGGACGGCATGAGTACGCGCATGAAGTCGCGCGCTTCCTTGAAGCCGGCCTCGCCTTCGACGAACACGCCGTCGATGTCCTTGTCATAGAGGTCGCGGATCGCCCGCTTCACCAGGTCCTCTTCCTCGTAGATGAGGGCGGGCGCAATGGAGTGCAGGGTGTTCTCGCGGATATTCTCCCAAAGCCGCAGGAGATATTCGTAGTCGCGCTTGATCTCGGCCTTGGTGCGCTTGGCGCCGGCGGTGCGGACGATCAGGCCCATGCCCTGCGGCACATCCAGGCCCTGGACGACGCTCTTGAGGCGCTTGCGGTCAGTGGCCGTGGTGATCTTGCGGCTGATGCCGCCGCCACGGGCGGTGTTGGGCATCAGGACGCCGTAGCGGCCGGCCAGGGAGAGGTAGGTGGTCAGAGCCGCGCCCTTGTTGCCGCGCTCTTCCTTGACGACCTGAACCAGCATGATCTGCCGGCGGCGGATCACTTCCTGGATCTTGTACTTGCGCATGAGGCGCCGGCGACGGCGGGCGACCTCTTCCTCCATCACGTCGTCTTCGTCGACGACGGCTTCGGCGTCTTCGTCATCCGGATCGGTGCTGCGGCTGGCGGGCTCGAAGGAGTCGTCCTCCTCGGCCTCTTCACGCATGAGCGCTTCCCGGTCGGCGACCGGGATCTGGTAGTAGTCAGGATGAATTTCATTGAAGGCGAGGAACCCGTGACGGTTGCCGCCGTACTCAATGAAGGCCGCCTGGAGACTGGGCTCCACACGGGTCACCTTGGCGAGGTAGATATTCCCTCTGAGCTGCTTCCGATTTTTGCTCTCGAAATCAAAGTCTTCAACGCGTGTTCCGTCGATGAGAACCACACGCGTCTCTTCGGCGTGGGCCGCATCGATAAGCATCTTCTTCGACATTTAGTGAATCTCCCAGGCGCGCCACGAAACTTGCGTTCGGGCGCTGCCGGCTAATCATGAGGGCGCGTGCAGGGTCTCTGTTCACAGCGACGGAGGCGGCCGCGAGGCCGGCCAGACGCCGGAATGGGGCTCGTGCGACGCTGCCCATGGGTGTGTCCTAGTCACGCCTGCAAGGCGGGGATCGGTGGAGCGTCGTCGCCGAACTTCGGTCGGGCCGACGCAGGTGTTCGCGCGGAATGGCGGGCATGTGAGTCAGGCCCCTCCTTGCGCGGGGCGACTTTGCAACACCGAAGGAAAAAAGGAAAGCCGTCCTCGTGGCGCAGGGTCGCTTAACCCTTTTTCCACGGGGATGGGCTCTAAGGGAGGTTCAACGTCGCAGAAACGTTTGGTGGGTGTGTAAGCGTATGCTCGCAAGGCTGGGCAAGGTCATCAGGAAGGCGCGTCTGCTGTGCGCCGGTCTCGCCGTGGCGACCCTGGGCGGCCTGGCGGCGGTCGCTGTGTCGCATGCCGCGGCGCCCGGCGGTGGCGTGCTGGGCGTGCGCCTGGGCGGCGATGGCGCCGAAACCCGTCTTGTCATCGATCTGGACCGCGGGGCCACCGGCAAGGTGAGCCAGGATGGTGGGAGCGGCCGCGTTGTCGTCTCTCTGCCGGGCGTTGACGCCCGGGCGAGCCTGCAGGGCTCCGGACGTGGGCTGGTCAAGGCCTGGATGATCGACAATTCGCAAGGGTCGGCACGGCTGCAGGTCGATCTGACCAGCGCTGGCGTGATCAAGCGCCGCTTCCTGCTCCCCCCAGCCGATGGGGTCAGCCACTATCGCTATGTCATCGATATCGCCTCGGCGAATCCGCCCAGCGCCACCTTTATCTCCCGTCCGGCTCGGCGGACCACGGCGGCTGCGGCCAAACCGCTTCCGCTGAAAAAGGTGGTGGTGATCGATGCGGGCCATGGCGGCCGCGATCCTGGCGCCCGGGGCGCCCGGGGCTTCGAGAAGGACGTGACTCTCTCGGCGGCTCTGGCTCTGCAGGATCGGCTCGAGCGCAGCGGCAAGTACAAGGTCGTCATGACCCGCAGCACCGACGTCTATGTGCCCCTGGAAAGCCGGGTGCAGATTGCGCGGCGGGCCGGCGCAGATCTCTTTATTTCCCTGCACGCCGATGCTGGCGCTGACGCCAACACCCGCGGCACGTCGGTCTACACCCTGTCGGAACAGGCCTCAGGCCGTGCCGCCAAGTTCGTGTCCAAGGACGACTGGTTCATGAACACCAGCCTGAGCGGCGGCGATCAGGGCGTTCGCGACATTCTGTTCGATCTGACTCAACGGGCGACCAAGAATCGCTCGGCGACTTTCGCCGAACTGGTGCTGGCTCGCGCCGACCCGCACATGCCCCTGCTGCGCCGCAGCCACCGGGACGCAGGCTTCGTGGTGCTGTTGGCCCCTGATGTGCCGGCCATCCTGCTCGAGATGGGCTTCATGACCAATGCGAGTGACGAAGCCAACCTGCTCGACAGCGCCCGGCGGACCCGCTTCATGAACAGCATCGGCGACGCCATCGACGACTATTTCGCCCAGCAGGGCCAACTGGCGGCCCGCTGAGGCGTGGCCTGCGCGGCGCTCAGCGTCGCGGCCGTTGGCGCCCGGGCTGTTGCGCGTTAGATGACGGTCTGACGGGCGAGGGCGCCTGCGGAGGTCAGCACAGTTGCATCCCCCAGAGAGATGGGTCGCGATCGCCGGCGTTGCGGTTCTGAGCCTGATCGCCGTGGCGGGCTTCGCCGTGGCGATCTACGCCGCCTGGCTTTTCCATGACATGCCCGACGCCGGCGACCTGGTGGACTACCGGCCGCCCACCTCCACGCGCGCCTATGCGTGGGACGGCACCCTGATCGGCGAGTTCTCCCGGGAGCGCCGGATCTATGTGCCCTACGACCAGATGCCGCCGCACATGGTCCAGGCCTTCATGGCCGCTGAGGATCGCAACTTCTTCCAGCATGGCGGCGTCGACGCCATGGGCCTGACCCGGGCGATGATGAAGAACGTCCTCAACGCCGTTCAGGGGCGGCGTCTCGAGGGCGGCTCAACCATCACCCAGCAGGTGGCCAAGAACGTCCTGCTGACCAGCGACGCAACCATCGGTCGGAAGTTCAAGGAGGCGGTCCTCGCCCAGCGTCTGGAGAAGACGCTCAGCAAGGAGCAGATCCTCGAGCTCTATCTGAACGAGATCTGGCTTGGGTACCGCTCCTATGGGGTGGGGGCCGCGGCCTATAACTATTTCGGCAAGTCGATCACCGACCTGACTGTGGCTGAGGCGGCCTATCTGGCGGCGCTGCCCAAGGGACCGCAGAACTATCATCCCCAGCGGCGCAAGGCGGCCGCCATCGCCCGGCGCAACTGGGTGATCGGCGAAATGGCCGACCTGGGCTGGATCACCGAAGCGCAGGCCGCTGAGGCGACGGCGCAGGACCTGGTGGTCCAGGCGGCGCCCACCCGGGCCAAGTACCGGGACGCCGACTACTTCGTTGAGGAAGTCCGTCGTCGGGGCCTTGAGACCCTGGGGCCGCGCCTCAACGAGGGCGGCTATTACATGCGCACCACCCTCGATCCGGCCCTGCAGACAGCGGCCCGGGTGGCGCTGATGGACGGGCTGGAGGCCTATGACCGCCGGCATGGCTGGCGGGGGGCCTGGGGCAAGGTCGAGTTGGACGACGGCTGGCAGGCGGTCGCCCGCAAGGCGGCCGCGCCGGCAGAGCGCCGCCGCTGGCGCGCCGCCGCAGTCACCCGCGTGGCCGGCGGCGATGTCCAGGTCGAGGTCGCCGAAAGCGGCGCCACCGGTCCCCTGGTGAGCCAGGATGTAACCTGGGCCCGGGCGGGCAAGGGCCTGGCCGTGGGGGATCTGATCTTCGTCGAGCCGACCGAGGGGGAGGGCGGGCCCTTCCGGCTGCGGCAGGTTCCTCAGGTGAACGGCGCCCTGGTGGCCATTGAGCCTCACTCCGGGCGGGTCCTGGCCATGGTCGGGGGCTATTCCTTCTCCCTGTCGAACTTCAACCGCGCCACCCAGGCCATGCGTCAGCCCGGCTCGGCCTTCAAGCCGATCGTCTATGCCGCGGCCCTGGAGGATGACTACACGCCGGCCAGCGTGGTCATGGATTCGATGATCACCCTGCAGGGGCGGCAGGGCGAGACCTGGACCCCAGAAAACTACAACCGGCGCTATTATGGCGCCCTGACCCTGCGTCGCGGGCTTGAGCTGTCGCGCAATGCCATGACCGTCCGCCTGGCGCAGGGCGTAGGCATGCGCAAGATCAGCGATCTGGCGGTCCGCATGGGGGTCGTCGATCAGATGGACCCGGTCCTGGCCATGTCCCTGGGCGCCGGCGAAACGACGCCATTCCGGCTGACGGCGGCCTACGCCGCCTTCGTCAACGGCGGGCGCAGGGTCGAGCCGCACCTGATCGAGCTGGTGCAGGATCGCGAGGGCAAGGTCATCTATCGCGCCGACCGCCGCGACTGTCCCCGGTGCGCCGCCGGCTTCAATGGGGACGAGAGTCCTCGTGTGCCCCTGGCCGGCGAGCAGGTGATGGACCCGATCACCGCCTATCAGATCACCTCCATGCTGCAGGGCGTGGTTCAGCGCGGTACGGCGACCTCGGTCTCAGTGCTGGGACGTCCGGTGGGCGGCAAGACCGGCACCACCAACGAGTACCGCAGCGCCTGGTTTGTGGGCTTTACGCCGCAGATCGTGGCCGGCGTGTTCATCGGGTTCGACGACAACCGGCCCCTGGGCTTTGGCGAGACCGGCACCACAGCGGCGACGCCGATCTTCACCGCCTTCATGCAGGAGGCCGTCAAGGGCGTCCCGGAGACCGACTTCCAGGCGCCGGAGAACGCCAAGTACGCCACGGTCCGCGGCATCCGCGAAGCCTTCCGCCCGGGGACCGAGCCCCGGGCCCCGACCCAGAGCGTGACCCCTGGGTCGAGCGGCCCCATGCCCTATAACAAGGTCTGGCCCGACGGACGGGTGAGCGGGGCCGGCAACGCCGGTGAGGCTGCGGCCCCGGCCGATGAGATGAGCGGATTGTATTAGCCCCTCGGCCGCGTTATCCCCGCGGCCCCCTGATGCCCCCGCAGCCGTGCGTTGCGAGGGTTCACCGATTGCCAGGAGCGATCCATGAGAGCGGATGTCGAGGCCATGGCGGCCGACATCGAGCAGTCCATTGGACTGCTCAGGAGGCGTCTTTGACTGGGAACCAGCCCTTCGTCATCTCGATGAGCTAAACGCCCGGGTCGAGGATCCGACCCTTTGGGACAATGCGGCCGAGGCTCAGGCCCTGATGCGCGAGCGCCAGCGCCTGGCGGGGCAGGTGGACGCCGTGCGCGCCCTGGAACGTGGCCTGGAGGATGCTCTGGCCCTGGCCGAAATGGCCGACGAGGAGGGCGATGAGGCCAGCCTCGACGAGGCCCGTGACGAGCTGAAGGCGATCAAGGAACGCGCGGCCCGCGCCGAGCTTGAAGCTCTGCTGTCCGGCGAGGCCGACGGCAACGACGCCTATGTGGAAATCAATTCCGGCGCTGGCGGCACCGAGTCCAACGACTGGGCCGGCATGCTTTTGCGCATGTACAGCCGCTGGGCCCAGCAGCACGGCATGAGCGTCGAACTGATCGAGGAGACTTCGGGCGAACAGGCGGGGATCAAGTCGGCCACCCTGCAGGTCAAGGGCCCCAACGCCTACGGCTGGCTGAAGACCGAGGCCGGCGTCCACCGTCTGGTGCGGATTTCGCCCTTCGATTCGAACGCCAAGCGCCACACCAGCTTCGCCTCGGTCTGGGTGTTTCCGGTCGTTGACGACACGATCGAGATCGAGATCAACCCCGCCGATGTGCGGACCGACACCTACCGGGCCTCAGGCGCCGGCGGGCAGCACATCAACAAGACCGACTCCGCCGTGCGACTGACGCACATTCCCACTGGCGTCGTGGTGGCCTGCCAGGCGGGCCGATCTCAGCACGCCAACCGGGAAGAGGCCTGGAAGATGCTGCGCGCCCGGCTCTATGAGCGTGAACTACAGCGCCGGGAGGCCGAGCAGCAGGCCCTGGAGGACCAGAAGACCGACATCGGCTGGGGACACCAGATCCGCTCCTACGTTCTGCAGCCCTATCAGATGGTCAAGGACCTGCGGACCGACGTGGAGACCTCGGACACCGATGGGGTTCTGGACGGCGATCTGGACGCCTTCATGGGGGCGTCACTGGCTCAGCGCGTTGGGATCACCCGCGAGGACTGAAGGTTCGCCCCCGCGCCGCTCTAGAAGACGGGCTTGGCCTGGGGTGCGCCGCTCGCCGCCGCCGCCATGGGCGCCGCCGGGGCTTCCAGGGCGGCCTGAACCGGCTTGGCGGCCGGCTCGGCCGCGGGCGTCGGCGGGCGCTGGAATTTCAGGCTGCGGCCCTGGAAGAAGGCGCCGGTCTCCATGGCCAACTGCTCATGGGTGATGTCGCCGTCGATATAGCAGGTGCCATAGAGGCGGACCTGCTTGGCGGTGATCGCCCCGATGACCCGGCCACGGGCCTCCACGGCCTCGGCGAAGATCGAACCTTCCACATGACCGGTGTCACCGATGGTCAGCTTACCGATGCGCACGTCGCCGCGGACGATGCCGTCGATATGCAGTTCGCCTTCACCGCTGATCCCGCCTTCGACGGTCAGGTTCTCGGCGATGAGCGAGGCGACGGTCGGCGCCTTCCGGGCCGTTGGCCCTTCGGACATGACCGGGGCCGGGCCATCGAGGCGCGCGGGAATCTTGGAATTGTCCGACTTAGTCGGCTGCTTGCTGAACATACTCGCCCGCCTTCACAAAACGGCTGGGGTTCTGGGCGCGGCCATTGACCCAGACTTCATAATGGAGATGCACGCCGGTAGAGCGACCGGTGGAGCCCATGCCGCCCACCCGCTGGCCGACCGCGACCCGCTGGCCCGGCTTGACGGCGATCGCCTGCATATGGGCGTACCGTGTCTTGAAGCCCTGCCCGTGGTCGATCTCGACCGTATTGCCGTAGCCAGAACGGACGCCGGCGAAGGAAACCACGCCCGGGCCTGTGGCCAGGATCGGCATCATGAAGCCGCCCCCGAAATCGAGGCCGGAATGGAAGGCGGGCCGTTTGGTGAAGGGGTCGAAACGGACCCCAAAGCCGCTCGACTGCCGGCCGCCTGAGGTCGGCTTGGCCAGCGGCAGCTTCTCAGCGGCGGAGCCCAGGGCGCGGGCTTCGGAGAGGTTGGTTGCGGCGTGCTGAATGCGGGAGGCGAAGTCCTCATCCACGTCCAGCACGGCGGCGAGCGCCTTGGGATCGCGGGCTTCGATCAGAGGGCCGCCCAGGGCGCCGGACTTGGGGGCGTATCCATTGGGGCTGAGCCCCGCCAGGCGGAACGCCATCCGAAGGCGCTCAGCGCGCCCCTTGGCGAAACTGTCGGCCGAGTCGAGCAGGCGTTCCTGGCTGGCTCGAACCAGCTCAACACGTCGGACCGGGTCTGCGGCCTCCGGTGTCGTCGCAGCGCGCTGGATTTCCGGCGCCAGGGCCTCGGCCGCGCCGGGCGTGTCTCTATAATCGCTCAGCAGCATGGCGAGGGCTGCGTGGCGGCGTTCAACCGACAGGGCCAGATCATCGATCGAGCCGTTGGTGGCGTTCAGCTGCGCTACGGCGCTGTTCAGCCGGGCCTGTCGATCGGCGATCCAGCGCTCGTATTTGGCCTCGGTGCGGGCGATCTCCTGATCGCTCGCTGACATCTGCATGGCGCTGACCATCATGGCCGCGGTGCAGACACCCATCCACAGGGCCGCCGCGGCCACCGCGCTGGCGCCGAGGATCTGCTTGGGCGTTGTCAGGACGTAGGCGCGCATCTCGCCGCCGGAGCGGACGTAAAGATGGCGCTCGGGGAAGAGCTCTTCGAGCGAACGGCGGAGGCGCGTTATGCGTTTCATGCTCATCGCTACAGTTACCAGAAGCAGCGACGACGATATGCAATGAGATGAATGGCGCGTGCAAGGGCCTTCGCGCCGCAAGGGAACAAAAGCCCCGCTTCGCTCACATTCGCAGCATCTCGTTAAACGAGACTGAATTGACTCGCCACACGGATTGGGCGGGCGCCCCGGGCGCCAAATGACATTCCCCAGGGTCGCGACAATTCTACAACACAGTCCGCCCCAGGAAGGTTCCCGGGGGCCGGCGTGGAAACGGCGTGTCAGGCCTTCAGGCCCTGAGCGGCTTTGAGTACGGCGGCTGCATGGCCGGGGACCTTCACCTTGCGCCAGACCGCGGCGATCTTGCCTTGGCCATCCACCAGGAAGGTGGAGCGGTCGATGCCCATATACTTGCGGCCATACATGCTCTTCTCCACCCAGGCGCCATAGGCCTCGACCACGGCGCCGCTGGGGTCAGAGCCCAGCTGAACCTTGAGATCATGCTTGGCGGCGAACTTGCCGTGCGAGGCCACAGAGTCCTTCGAGACGCCCAGCACGGTCGCCCCAGCGGCTGCGAAGTCGTCGATGTGCTCCGAGAAGTCGATCGCCTCCTTGGTGCAGCCAGACGTGTCGTCCTTGGGGTAGAAATAGAGCACCAGGGTCTGGCCGGCGAAGTCGGCCAGACGGATGGGGCCGGTCGGCCCCTCGAGTTCAAAGGCGGGCGCCGGGGCGCCGATATCCAGCTCAGCCATGGCTTTCGTCTCCATATTGGGCCGCGTGCTCAGACGGGCCGCACCAGCACGATCTTCTTCTTGCCCGCCGCCAGCTTTACGACCCCGTCCACGAGATCGGATGCATCGAGGGTCCGGTTCGCATCGGTCTCGGCCTTGTCATTGACCCGCAGGCCGCCGCCCTGTGCGAGACGGCGGGCCTCTCCGCGGGACGCCGCCAGCCCGGCATCTGCCGCCAGCGCAGCGAGAACGACACCGGCCTCGAGATCGGCCTTCGGGATTTCGAAGGTCGGCAGGTCGCCGGAGACCTGGCCCTGCTCGAAGGCCGCCACGGCGGCGGCCTCGGCCGCCTTCGCCGCGTCTTCCCCATGCAGCAGGGTGGTGGCGGCGTTGGCCAGGACCTTCTTGGCGTCGTTGATCTGTGCGCCTTCGAGGGCTTCGAGCCGGGCGATCTCGTCCAGGGGCAGGTCGGTGAACAGCCGCATGAAGCGACCGACATCGGCGTCCTCAGTGTTCCGCCAGAACTGCCAGTAGTCGTAGGGGCTGCGCATGTCGGCGTTGAGCCAGACGGCTCCGCCCACGCTCTTGCCCATCTTCTGGCCTGACGCGGTGGAGAGCAGGGGGGTGGTCAGGCCAAAGGCCGGCTTCTGATCGACCCGGCGGATCAGCTCCACCCCGTTGACGATATTGCCCCACTGGTCGGACCCGCCCATCTGCAGGACGCAGCCGTAGCGACGTTCAAGCTCCAGGAAGTCCACCGACTGCATCAGCATGTAGTTGAACTCGAGGAAGGTCATCGGCTGTTCGCGGTCCAGCCGGGTCTTGACGCTGTCGAAGCTCAGCATGCGGTTGATGGTGAAATGCATACCGTAGTCGCGCAAAAACTGCAGGTATCCGAAGCTCTCCAGCCACTCCGCATTATTGACCATGACCGCGTCGGTGGGCCCGTCGCCGAAGGTCAGGAACCGCTGGAAGACGGTCTTGATGGAGTCGATGTTTCCCTGGATCTGGGCGTCGGTCAGCAGGGGGCGCTGCTGATCCTTATCGGTAGGATCGCCCACCTTTGTGGTGCCGCCGCCCATCAGGACGATGGGCTTGTGGCCGCTCTGCTGCAGCCGTCGCAGGGTCATGATCGAGAAGAGGTGTCCCACATGCAGGCTGGGCGCTGTGGCGTCGAACCCGATATAGGCGACGATCGGTCCGCTCAGACAGGCCGTGTCCAGCTCCGCCGGATGGGTGATCTGGTGAACGTAGCCTCGCGTCTGCATCAGACGCAGGAATTCGGATTTGAACGCAGGATCGCTGGTCATGGAGCCGGACTTCGAATGGGAAGGTCCGGGCTCTAGCACGCTGGGATCGGATAGTTCGAGAGTCATCTGAAGTCTCCGGTGAGCTCGGCCGGAAACGCCAGGGTTCGAGGTGTTCGAAGGGCGCGCCGACCATGAGGGTGGGCGCATGAGATCGCTCAGCGCCGTTTAGGGGGCGCGGTAATAGAGGCCAGTGCAGGTCCGGGCGGCGATCATGGCGGCTAGCTAGCGGGCCTCAGCCATGGCAGTCAAGGCGGATGCGCGTATTGGGATTCATGACCGGCACCTCCCTCGACGCAGTCGACATGGCGGTGCTGGAGACAGACGGCGAGACCATTGAGGCCTTCGGCCCGGCTGGAGAGCGCAAGCTCAGCGAGCCGGTGCGAAAGTTGGTGCTGGCCGCCACCGAGGCCGCCCGAGGCTGGGCGCGGAACTCACCCGAGCCGACGGTATTCGCTGAGGCCGCCGCTGCGATCGCTCGCGAGCACCTTGAGGCGGCCGACGCCTTCCTTGCCGAGAATGATCTCGCCTGGTCCGATATCGACCTGATCGGCATGCACGGCCAGACCGTGCTGCATGAGCGGCCCCGAGATGGCCAGGTGGGCCGCACCGTTCAGCTGGGCGACGCCGCCTGGCTCGCCGAGCAGACTGGCGTGCCGGTCGCCTTTGACTTCCGGTCGGCCGATGTGGCCGCCGGCGGGGAGGGGGCTCCTCTGGCGCCGATCTACCATCTGGCCCGGGCGCGCGCCTCGGACATGACCCCGCCGCTGGCGGTGCTGAACGTGGGCGGTGTGGCCAATGTCACCCTCTGGCCTGGGGTCGGCGAACTGGTGGCCTTCGACACGGGGCCAGGCAATGGGATGATCGACCTGCTGGTGCAGGCCCGCGGGGCCGGCCGCTTTGACGACAAGGGCAACTACGCCAGCGTCGGTCTGGTGGATGAGGGCCTGCTGCGGGCCCTTCTGGCGCACCCCTATTTCGATGCGGCCCCACCGAAGTCCCTCGACCGCTATGACTTCTCCCTGGAGCCCCTGGAGGAGCTGAAGCTGGAGGACGCCGCCGCCACCCTGGTGGCCTTTACGGCTGAGGCCGTGAAGCTCGGCTTCCAGAAGCTGGAGACCAGCCCCGAGACCGTGATCGTCTGCGGCGGGGGGCGCCACAACCCTGAGATCATGAAGGCTCTGGGCGAACGGCTGAAGGCCAAGGTGTTGACCGCTGAGGACGTGGACTGGCGCGGCGACTCCATCGAGGCCGAGGCCTTCGCCTATCTGGCGGCCCGCACGGCGCGGAACCTGCCGATCTCGTTTCCCAAGACCACTGGGGCGCCGAGCCCCATGAAGGGCGGCCGAATCGTCCGGCCCGCCGTTCCCCTCCAGGAGCGCTGAGATGAGCCGGATCTTCACCAAGGCCGCCCTG
Source organism: Caulobacteraceae bacterium (assembly GCA_027489335.1). Classification (GTDB taxonomy): domain Bacteria; phylum Pseudomonadota; class Alphaproteobacteria; order Caulobacterales; family Caulobacteraceae; genus Phenylobacterium. The sequence continues at coordinate 168,887 of JAIXZX010000008.1, forward strand.
ATGGGCGCCGCCATGACCGCCATGAGCTGGTCCGGCCCGGCTCTGGCGCAGGAGAGCGCGCACAAGGCCGCCGTCTTCGCCGCCGCCGAGGCGTTGCAGCCCAAGGTCGTCGCCTGGCGCCGCGACATCCACCAGCATCCCGAGCTGGGCAACCGGGAGCATCGCACCGCAGCCCTGGTGGCCGAACACCTTCGCGCCCTGGGCTATGAGGTGAAGACCGGGGTCGCGCACACGGGGGTGGTGGCGACCCTGAAGGGCGGCAAGCCCGGGGGCGTTGTCGCCCTGCGCGCCGACATGGACGCCCTGCCCGTGGAAGAGAAGACGGGTCTGCCCTTCGCCTCGAAAGTGGTTGGGGAATACAACGGCCAGCCGACGCCGGTGATGCATGCCTGCGGCCATGACGCCCATGTGGCGATCCTGATGGGCGCCGCTGAGGTGCTGGCCAGCATGAAGGCTGACATCGCCGGCACTGTGGTGCTGATCTTCCAGCCGGCCGAGGAGGGGCCACCTCCGGGCGAAACCGGCGGCGCGTCGCTGATGGTCGCCGAGGGCGTCCTGGCCAATCCCCGGCCTGGCGCCATTTTCGGCCTGCATGTGAGCCCCGGCGAGGTGGGCGCTATCGCCTATCGCAGCGGCCCCATGATGGCGGCCGCCGATTCTTATGAGATCCGTATCAAGGGCAAGCAGACCCACGGCGCCCGGCCCTGGGACGGGATCGACCTGGCCTCCCTCAGCGCCGAGATCGTCCAGGCCTTCAACCAGATCGCCTCGCGTCGGCTCGATGTGGCTCGCTCGCCCACCGTGATCACCGTGGCCGTCATCCAGAGCGGCGTGCGCCACAATATCATTCCCGAGGACATGATGATGGGCGGGACCCTGCGCACCTTCGATCCGGAAATGCGCACCGCCACCATCGCCCAGATGCAGGCCGCCGTAGACAGCATCGTGGCGCGTTACGGGGCGGAGGGAAAACTCACCATGGGCGGGGCCACGCCCGTGGTCAGCAATGATGTCGAGCTGGCGAGGCTGATGGCGCCGACTCTGGCGGGCGCTGCGTCTGGTCCAGTGGATCCCGACACGGGCAAGATCACCGGCGCGGAGGATTTCGCGGAGTTTCAGGCCGTGGTGCCGGGGCTCTTCTACCGCCTCGGCGTCGGCTTCCCGCCGGGGACCAACCATTCGCCGTTCTTCACCATCGATGAAGCGGCGCTGGAAGTGGGCGTCCGGGCCCAGGTCCTGACGGCCCTGGACTATCTGGACAAGACAGCGGGCGCCCCGGCCGACTGAGGCGCGCGGAGGCCTTAGGCCTCCGAGGCGGCCATGCGCTTGTCGAGATAGGCGCCGACCCGGGTCTCCACCTCGACCAGGCGTTCGGTCCAGAAGTGATTGGCCTGGTCGACCAGGTCATAGTCGATGACGATGCCCTTCTGGGTGCGCAGCTTGGAGACGACGCGCTCCACCTCCACTGGCGGGGTGACCGTGTCGGCCGAGCCCTGCAGGATGAGGCCCGAGGCCGGGCAGGGGGCCAGGAAGCTGAAGTCATACATGTTGGTGGGCGGCGAGACCGAGATGAAGCCGTCGGTCTCCGGCCGGCGCATCAGAAGCTGCATGCCGACCCAGGCGCCGAAATCATAGCCCGCGACCCAGCACTGCGAGGCCGCCGGATTGGTGGACTGCAGCCAGTCGAGCGCGGTGGCGGCGTCAGCCAGTTCGCCGATGCCGGAATCGAACTCGCCCTGGCTGCGGCCCACGCCGCGGAAGTTGAAGCGCAGGACCGAAAAGCCCCGCTTCATGAACAGGTGATAGAGCTGCACGGCCACCGGATTGTTCATCTGGCCGCCGGCCTTGGGGTGGGGGTGGAGGATCAGCGCTACGGGCGCATTCTCCGTCTTGCCCTGGGCGTACCGCCCCTCGATCCGCCCGGCTGCGCCCGTCAGAACCACCTCTGGCATGCCATCCTCTCGTGCCGCCGAATACTTGACTACAGGGCTTGGTCTTCCTAGATCGCATCCATGCGTTCAGTCGGAAAATTGAGCCCTGCGAAGCCGCGGCTTGTAGCACAGGCTCGATCTGATGCGCGGGAAAACTGCAAGGCGGACCTGACCCCATGCGCTTGAGCACCAAGGGACGATACGCGGTCATGGCCATGGCGGACCTCGCTCGCCGTGAGGGCGACAAGGCCGTGGCCCTGGCCGAAATCGCTCAGCGTCAGGAGATTTCGCTCTCCTATCTGGAGCAGCTGTTCGCCCGCCTGCGTCGTCAGGGCCTGGTGGTCAGCGCCCGGGGCCCCGGCGGCGGCTACCGGCTCGCCCGGCTGGCCAGCGAAACCAACATCGCCGAGATCGTGCTGGCGGTAGACGAGCCCCTGCGGGCCACGCGCTGCACCAAGGACGCCCGCAAGGGGTGCATGCTCAGTGGCGAGAAGTGCCTGACCCACGACCTCTGGGAAGAGATGGGCCGGCAGATCCACACCTATCTGGAGTCGGTCTCCCTGGCGGATGTGGTCCAGGGGCGGCTGGCTGACCGCGGAACGGTGGCGGCATGACGTCGGTCTATCTGGATCATAACGCCACGGCGCCGATCCGGCCTGAGGCCCTGGCGGCTGTGACCGCGGCCCTGGCGGCGGGCGGCAATCCTTCGTCGGTCCATGCCGCGGGCCGAGCGGCGCGGGCGCGAGTGGAACATGCGCGCAGCCAGGTGGCGACCCTGATCGGCGCGCCGGCTTCGACCGTCGTGTTCACCTCCGGCGGCACCGAGGCCAATGCTCTGGCCATCGACAGTGCGGTGGCCGGCGGCTGCCAGCGGCTGCTGATCAGCGCCATCGAGCATGACGCCGTCCTGGAGACCGCCAAGGCCTCCGGCGCGGCGGTGGAGCTTCTGCCCGTGACGGCGGACGGCCGCCTTGACCTGGCTGTCCTGGCTGCGCGCCTGGCGACCTGGGATGCAGCGGACGGCCAGCCGTTCGTCGCCCTGATGCTGGCCAATAATGAAACCGGCGTGATCCAGCCGGTGGCTGAAGCCGCCGTGCTGGTGCGCGAGGCGGGCGGCTGGCTGCATGTGGACGCCGTCCAGGCCGCCGGCCGCATCGCCATCGACAGCCGCGCCCTGGGCGCCGACACCCTGGCCATCTCGAGCCACAAGCTGGGGGGACCGGGCGGCGCCGGCGCCCTGACCTTCGGACCCCGGGCAAAGCTAGTCCGTCGCCTGCATGGTGGCGGTCAGGAGCGTGGCCGCCGCGCCGGGACCGAGAATGTGGCCGGACTGGCGGGCTTTGGCGCTGCGGCGGAAGCGGCTCTACGGGACCTGGAGGCCGCAGCTGCTCAGGCTGAGTGGCGCGACGCCGCTGAGGCGGCTCTGGTCGCCGCTGGCGCGGCGGCCCTTGGCGGACAGGCGCCGCGCCTGCCCAACACGCTTTGCATCGCCGCCCCCGGGTTTCCGGCAGAACTACAGGTCATGACCCTCGACCTCGCCGGGATCATGGTCAGCGCCGGATCGGCTTGCTCGTCTGGCAAGGTGAAGGCCAGTCACGTCCTGCTGGCCATGGGCCAGGATCAACTGGCCGGCGCGGCGATCCGCGTCTCGGGCGGCTGGTCCACCGGGGCGCAGGACTGGAAACACATGGTCGAAGCCTGGATCACGGCTTACGACCGCCACGCCGCGCGCCGTCGCGCGCCTGCGGCTTGAAGGAAGAATAATGCCCGCCGTCAAAAAGACCGTCGATTCTGTCGAGGCCCTGGAGCGCTACCAGCACGGCTTCATCACCACCGTCGACCAGGAGTTCGCGCCCAAGGGCCTAAGCGCCGACATTGTCCGCTTCATCTCCGCCAAGAAGCAGGAGCCGGAGTGGATGCTGGAATGGCGACTGGCGGCCTATGAGCGCTGGCTGGCCATGGACGAGCCGGACTGGGCCAAGGTCAGCTTCCCCAAGATCGACTACCAGGACTCCTACTATTACGCCGCGCCCAAGGAGAAGATCGGCCCGATGAGCCTGGACGAGGTGGATCCGGAGATCCTGGCCACCTACGCCAAGCTGGGCATTCCCCTGCGCGAGCAGGAGGTTCTGGCCGGTGTCCAGGGGGCTCCGAAATACGCCGTTGACGCGGTGTTCGACAGCGTCTCGGTGGTGACGACCTTCAAGAAGGAACTGGCCGCCGTCGGGGTGATCTTCTGCTCGTTCAGCGAGGCGGTCCGCGAGCATCCTGAGCTGGTGAAGAAGTACCTCGGCACCGTGGTGCCGGCGTCGGACAACTATTTCGCCTGTCTCAACAGCGCGGTCTTCTCCGACGGCAGCTTCGTCTATGTGCCGCCGGGCGTGCGCTGCCCCATGGAGCTGTCGACCTATTTCCGCATCAATGCGGCCGAAAGCGGCCAGTTCGAGCGGACCCTGATCATCGCCGACAAAGGCGCCTACGTCTCCTATCTGGAGGGCTGCACGGCGCCGATGCGGGACGAGAACCAGCTGCACGCCGCGGTGGTCGAACTGGTCACCCTGGACGATGCGGAGATCAAATATTCCACCGTCCAGAACTGGTACCCAGGCGATCCGGAGACCGGCAAGGGCGGCATCTACAACTTCGTCACAAAGCGCGCCGACTGCCGGGGCGACCGCTCCAAGGTGTCCTGGACTCAGGTGGAGACCGGCTCGGCCATCACCTGGAAGTACCCCTCCTGCGTCCTGCGCGGGAAGGACAGCGTGGGCGAATTCTATTCCATCGCCATCACCAATGGCCGCCAGCAGGCCGACACCGGCACCAAGATGATCCATCTGGGGGAAGGCACGCGGTCGCGGATCATCTCCAAGGGCATCTCGGCCGGTCGGTCGTCCAACACCTATCGCGGCCTGGTCTCGGCCCATCCCAAGGCCAAGGGCGCGCGCAACTTCACCCAGTGCGACAGCCTGCTGATCGGCAAGACCTGCGCGGCCCATACCGTGCCCTATATCGAGGCCCGAAACGGCCAGTCGGTGTTCGAGCATGAAGCCACCACCACCCGCCTGTCGGACGACCAGCTCTTCTATGTAATGCAGCGGGGGCTCTCCCAGGAGGAGGCCGTCCAGCTGCTGGTCAACGGCTTCGTCAAGGACGTTCTGCAGGAGCTCCCCATGGAGTTCGCCGTCGAGGCGCAGAAGCTCGTCGCCATCTCACTCGAAGGGTCCGTCGGATGACCCACGATCAAGCTCGGACCCTGTCTATGACTCTGAAAGCCGCCTTCGAAGCCGAACATGCCCGCCGGGAGGCCGAGCGCCTGGCCCGGGAAGCGGCCGAACAGCAGCGCCAGGCGGAAGATCTGGCCCGCGCCGAAGGCCTGGAAGCGATCCTGGCCAAGGACAGCGACTTTCTGGCGAGCCGCGGCGTCGGGCTCGAGCGCCGTCGCTATACGGTGACCCTCGACCACGCCGACTACCGGATCGCGGCCTATTTCGAGGATGGTCAGGTGAGCGTGACAGCCTCGGACAAACGCAACGCCACCACCTCAGCGGCGCCGCGCAAGCAGCAGTTCGCCGAAAGTGTCGAGGACGCCGTGCTGATCATGGCGCAATTTCTGGCTGACGAGACCCGCTGATGCTGTCGATCAAGAACCTGCACGCCCGCGTCGAGGCCGCCGAAATCCTCAAGGGCCTGAGCCTGGAGCTGCCGGCCGGCGAGGTCCACGCGATCATGGGACCCAATGGCGCCGGCAAGTCGACCCTGTCCTACGTGCTGACCGGCCGCCAGGGCTATGAGGTGACGGACGGGACGGCGACCCTGGACGGTGAGGACCTGCTCAGCCTGGAAGCCAATGAGCGCGCCGCCCGCGGGGTGTTCCTGTCGTTCCAGTATCCGCTGGAAATCCCAGGCGTCCCGGCCATGACCTTCCTGCGGACGGCCATGAACGCCCAGCACAAGGCCCGGGGTGAGCCGGAAGTCAGCGCCACCGAATTTCTGAAGCGGGCCCGCGAGGTGGCGGGTCAGCTGAAGATGGACTTCGACATGCTGAAGCGCCCGCTGAACGTCGGCTTCTCTGGCGGTGAGAAGAAGCGGATGGAAATCTTTCAGATGGCGATGCTTTCGCCGCGTTTGCTCATCCTGGACGAGACCGATTCCGGCCTGGACATCGACGCCCTGAAGATCGTCGCCGATGGGGTCAACGCCCTCCGCAGCCCTGACCGGGCCATGCTGGTGATCACCCACTACCAACGCCTGCTGGACTATATCCGCCCCGACAAGGTGCATGTGCTGGCCGCCGGCCGCATCGCCGCCACCGGCGGTCCCGAACTGGCTCACGAGCTGGAGCGGGAAGGCTATGACAAGTATGCGAGGGCCGCTTGACCCTCTCACTGGCCCTTGAGGCGCGCGACCTCTCTCAGCTGCCCAGCCGTCGGGATGAAGACTGGCGCTGGACAGACCTGCGCGGCCTGATCCGCGAACTGCCGGCGCCTTCTCCGGAGGCCACCGCGGATGTGTCAGCCGGTCCGTTCGGCACAGAAGGTGAGGCCGAGCTGCTGGTCGTCAATGGCCGGGTCTGTGGTGATGCCGGCCTGCTCGTCCTCCGCGAAGGCGAGGCGAGGGTGGTTCGTCTCCGCTTTGTCTCCGCCACGGCGGCTACCGGGCATGGGGTCAAGCTGGCCGTCAGCCTGGCCCCAGGGGCGCACCTGACCCTGCTGGAGTCCTATGAAGGCCAGGCGCCGGACTATCTCGTCGACGCGGCCCTGAACGTGCGCCTGGAGACGGGAGCCCGCCTTGAGCGCGTCGTCCTGGCAGGTGATCACGCCGAGGGCGTCAGCGTCAGCACCGCGAGTGTCAGCCTGGCGCCCGGGGCGGACTTCGCCCAGACGGTGCTGACCGATGGGGCGCGTCGTCAGCGCCTGGAGACCCGGGTCGAGCATCCGGGTGAGTCGGCCGTCGTTCGGATGGACGGCGCCTATCTGATCGCTGACCGCCGTCACGCCGATCTGACCACAGCGGTCAACCACTCCGGAACGGACGGAACCACCGACCAGCTGGTCAAGGGTGTGGTGGCCGACCAGGGCCGCGGCGTTTTCCAGGGCCGGATCACCGTCAGCCCCGGGGCGGATCGCACCGACGCCCGGATGGGGCACCACGCCCTGCTGCTGTCGGACCGGGCCGAGGTTAACGCCAAGCCGGAGCTGCTGATCTTCGCCGACGATGTGGCCTGCGCCCACGGCAATACAGTCGGCGCCCTGGACGAGGACGCCCTGTTCTACGCCCAGCAGCGCGGGATCCCCGAGGCCGAGGCCCGGGCCATGCTGACCGAGGCCTTCATCGGCGAGGTGATCGACCGCATTGTTCATAACGGCGCCCGCGAGGTCGCCCGCGCCTGGGCCGCCAAAAGGCGGGTGGGCTGATGGCGTTCGACGTTGAGGCGGTGCGCGCCGAGTTTCCCATCCTGCAGCGGCAGGTGAACGGCCATCCGCTGATCTATCTGGACTCAGCCGCCTCGGCCCAGAAGCCGCAGGCCGTGATCTCGGCCATGAGCCGGGCCATGGAGACCTCCTACGCCAACGTCCATCGTGGGCTGCACACTCTGGCCAACGAGACCACCGAGGCGTTCGAACAGGCCAGGGCGTCCGTGGCGCGGTTCATCGGCGCGGACCCCGACGAGGTGGTCTTCACCAAGGGCGCCACCGAAGCCATCAATCTGGTGGCGGCCGGCCTGGGCGCGCGCCTCCAGGCCGGCGACGAGATCCTGCTCACCCAGATGGAGCACCACGCCAACATCGTCCCGTGGCACTTCCTGCGCGAGCGCCTGGGCGTCGTGCTGCGGTTTGCGCCTGTGACCGAGACCGGTGAGCTCGATCTGGCGGCCATGGGCCAGATGATCGGTCCGCGTACGCGGGTCGTGGCCTTCAGCCACATGTCGAACGTACTGGGCACCATCAATCCGGCCGCCGAGATCATCGCCATGGCCAAGGCGGCAGGCGCCCTGACCCTGGTGGACGGGTGCCAGTCGGTCGTTCACCAGGTGGTGGACGTCAAGGCGCTGGACGCCGACTTCTACGTCTTCTCCGGGCACAAGCTCTATGGGCCCACCGGCATCGGCGTCCTCTACGGAAGGCGCGAACGTCTGGCAGACCTGCCGCCCTATCAGGGGGGCGGCGAGATGATCGCCACGGTGACGGAAGACGCCATCACCTATGCGGACTCTCCGCACCGGTTCGAAGCCGGAACGCCGGCCATTATCGAGGCCATCGGTCTGGGCGCGGCCATCGAATGGCTGAGCGGCCTCGATCGGGAGGCTGTCGCCGCCCACGAGGCGGGCCTCTACGCCCGTTTGCTCGACCAGCTCTCCGGGGCGAATTGGTTGCGGATCATTGGCGAGGCGCCGGACAAGGGCGCCATCCTCGCCTTCACCATGGAGGGGGCGCACGCCCACGACGTGGCCCAGATCCTGGATCGCTACGGGGTCGCCGTCCGCGCCGGGGCCCATTGCGCAGAACCGCTGATGCGCCGGTTCGGCGTGACTTCCAGCGCCCGGGCCTCGTTCGGGCTCTACAACACCGAGGCTGAGGCCGACGCCTTCGCCGCCGCTCTTTTCAAAACACAGACCTTTTTCGCGTGAACGCCATGGATGACGCCCCCGCCACGACTGCCGCCACGCCCCTGTCCCAGGCGGAGCTGGACAAGCTGACCGATCAGCTGATCGATAAGCTGAAATCGGTCTATGACCCGGAGATCCCGGTCGACATCTATGAGCTCGGCCTGATCTACAAGGTCGATGTTTCCGACGACAAGGACGTGGCCATCGACATGACCCTGACCGCGCCGGGCTGCCCGGTGGCCGGGGAAATGCCGGGCTGGGTCCATGATGCGGTGATGGAGATCGGTGACATCCGGTCCTGCACGGTCGAGCTGGTTTTTGATCCGCCATGGGATCCTTCGCGGATGTCCGACGAGGCCAAGCTTCAACTCAACATGTTCTGACCCCATATCCTGATCATGGAACCTTTGAACCTCGCCCCCGCGCCCCGCGCCCGCCGTCCCAGGCCCCAGGTCGTCTCCTTGACCGAGGCCGCGGCTGACCGCGTGCGCGACATCATGGCCCGGGCCGACAAGCCCTACGCCGGCCTGCGAGTGGGCGTGAAGAACGGCGGCTGTGCAGGCCAGGAATATGTCCTGGAGTATGCTGAGACCGCCGGGGCTATGGATGAGGTGGTGCAGGACAAGGGGGTCACCATCCTGGTCGAGCCCAAGGCGGTGCTGTTCCTGATCGGAACGGTGGTGGACTACGAGACCACCGCCCTGTCGTCCAAGTTCGTCTTCCGTAACCCCAACGAGACCGACGCCTGCGGCTGTGGCGAGAGCGTCACCATCGTGCCGCAGGCCGACGAAGCCGACGCCTAGACCCCGCCTCAGCGGCCCTGGAACTGAGCCGGCCGCTTTTGCAGGAAGGCGACGACGCCCTCGCGGGAGTCTTCGGTCAGGCCGGCCTCGCGCTGCACGACCCGCTCGGCGTGCAGCTGTTCGGCCCATTCGGCGTCCAGGCCGTCCCAGACCAGCTTGCGGATATAGCCCAGGGCCTTGGGCCCTGTGGCCAGCGCACGGGCGAGCTCCAACGCGGTGTCCATTAGCTCGGCGTCTGGCACGCAGCGGTTGATGAGACCCCATTGAAGAGCTGTCGCCGCCGGCAGTTTCTCCCCCAGCAGGGTCAGCTCCATGGCTCTGGCCTTGCCTACCAGCCGGCTCAGCAAATAGGTGGCGCCGCCATCTGGCACCAGGCCGATGCGGCGGAAGGCTTGCAGGAAGTAGCCGCTCTCCCCGGCCACGATCAGATCACCCATCAGGGCGATTGAGCAGCCGATTCCGGCGGCCGCACCGTTCACCGCGGTCACGATCGGGATTGGATAGTCCCGCATACGGGTGACAAAGGGATTGTAGACCGTCTCCAGCGCGCTACCTGAATCGCGCGCCTGAGCCTGCATCTGGTCCTGGGCGGTGGGCGCATCAGCCCGACCGGTCAGGTTGGCGCCAGAACAGAAGCCTCGACCTTCGCCGGTGATGACCACGCAGCGAACGCCGGAGTCAGGCGCCGCGAAGCCGGCCATGGCGTCGTCCAGCTCGGCTATTAGGTCGAGGCCGGCGGCATTGAGCGTTGCGGGATCGCAAAGGGTGACCACCGCCACGCCGTCGGCGACCGAGGTCTTGATCTTGTTGTAGGTCACGACGGAACTCCTCTGGTGCGCGGACTGCGATCCTGGAGGAACCTACGTTGCGTCAGCCAAGGAGGGAATGGGGCAGGGCCAATCCTCAGGCGGCGTCGGACAGGGGCTCGGCCATGCTGACCCGATTACGTCCCCCATGTTTGGACGCATAAAGCGCAGCGTCGGCCCGCTCCATCAGGCTGTGGGCGGACTCGCCCGGATGCCGTTCGGCAAAGCCGGCTGAAACGGTGATATTGCCGAGGTCTTCATTGGTGGAGCGGCGCTTCAGCACCCGAGAACCGATCTCTTCGCGAATCTCCTCGAGCGCCACGGATGCAGCCTGGCGATCCTCATTGGGGAAAATTACCGCGAACTCTTCGCCGCCATAGCGCGCGGCCATCCGCGGGGTGGCGCCCACCCGGCCGATGACGCTGGCCACATAGCGGATGACCTGATCGCCGGTCTGATGGCCCCAGGTGTCGTTGAAGCTCTTGAAATGGTCGATATCGATCAGCGCGAGGGCCAGGCAGCCACGGCCGGCGTCGGCTTCCTGGCAGGCCCGCTCCAGCTCTTCGTCAAAGGCCTTGCGGTTGGCGAGATTTGTCAGGCCATCGGTCGTGGCCTCCCGGCGCACCAGTTCCAGGTGCTCGCGCAGGCGCGCGACCTCGCTGCTGGACTCGCTGAGGCGCTTTTCGAGGGACTGGTTCTCCAGCTGCACCCGTTGGGTGGCGCCCGCCAGGGTCTTCACGGTCGCCTCAAGGCTGGCGACGTCCTTCTCGGCGGCGAGGGACTGGCTGGCGGTGGCCAGGGTGAGGCCATAGGCCTTACTGGACTGTTTTGCGGAGTCGATGGCGGCCGAGACAGAGGCCAGTTCGCGGCTCAACTGATCGCCCGTGTCGCGGATCTGCTCGTTGAGCTTGGCCTTGGGCAGGTATAGGGCCGCGAGCTCCTCGCTAACCTGGTCGGTGAACACCGCGCCTGCGGTGAGCATCCGGGACATTTCCTGGCCCAGCGGCCCATCGGGCGCGGCGAGGAAATGGATCCATAGCTCGAAATTCAACGAGGTCGGCCAGATTCGATGGCGTTCCATCTCTTCAACGGCCTTGCGGGCCAGGCCAAAGCCCTCCGGGCCCCTGAGCCTTATCTCGAGTTCATGAGACATTGACTGCCTTCCCTGCCCACCGCGGCCGACGTACGACCCCACGGTTTCCCCCGCACCTCGAGCGTGACCTTAAAGGCCAGAGTCAAACGACCGGTTAAGGGGATACCACCGGTCGCAGATCCTAGTCGTCCCGGGTCGGGGTCGGCCGAAGAAGGAAGGCGGGGGTGTCGCCGCCGAAACCGCGGACGCCATTGCGGTTGTCGTCGGCCTCGTCGCGGACCTTGACGCCGCGGATCGGGCGCTCGGCCTGACGCGGCGCGCGGCGCGGAGCCGCCTCAGGCGCCGGCGTGTCCTGCGGCGCAGGCGCGGGGGCGGCCACAATCGATTCCACCGGCTGGTCTGTGGTTCGGTCGGGCTTGGCGCGGGTCCGCGTACGGCTCCGGGCTCTCGGACGATCCTCGGCCGCTGGCGCCTCAATCGGCGCGGGAGCGGCTTCCACGGCCAGGACAGCCTCCGCAGGGGCGGCAACCACCGGATCGGCCTCGTCACGGCTCGGGCGTCGGCCGCGGGCCGGCGCACGGGACTCGCCCCGGCGACCATCGCGGCTGGAGCCGCCTCGGCCGCCGCTGCGGCCGCGCTCGTCAGTAAGGCTCGCCCAATCCAGATCCAGAGGCGCCATCTGCGGCGTCTGGCCGATCAGCTTCAGCACCTTGTCCAGGGACTTGGAGTCCGCCGGGGTGACGATCATGTAGGTTTCGCCGGTCCGCCCAGCCCGCCCGGTCCGCCCGATGCGGTGGACATAGTCGTCGGCGTGGTGAGGGACGTCATAGTTGAACACGTGGCTGACGGCTGGAATATCCAGGCCGCGGGCCGCCACGTCCGAAGCCACCAGCAGCTTCAGCTCACCCTTGCGGAAGCTCTCCAGCGTCCGCGTGCGCGTCGCTTGATCCAGGTCGCCGTGGATCGGGGAGGCGTCGAAGCCGTGACTCTTCAGCGACTTGGCGACGATGTCGACCTCGGTCTTCCGGTTGCAGAAAACGATGCCGTTCTTCACGTCCGCCCGCTCCGCCAGGGCGCGCAGCGCGGCGCGCTTGGCCTTGGAATCAGAGACCGGAAGTTCAGTGATGTACTGGGTGATGGTCTCGGCGGTGGTGGCCGGGCGGCTCGCCTCGATCCGTGTGGGATCATTGAGGAACTGCTTGGTCAGCCGGGTGATCTCCGGCGGCATGGTGGCCGAGAAGAACAGCACCTGACGCTTGGGCGGCGTCATCTTGAAGATGCGCTCGATGTCGGGGATGAACCCCATGTCGAGCATGCGGTCGGCCTCATCGACCACCAGCATCTGGACTCCGGTGAGCAGCAGCTTGCCGCGCTCGAAATGGTCCAGGAGACGCCCGGGGGTCGCGATCAGAACGTCGACGCCCCGGTCGAGCTTGGCTTCCTGATCACCGAACGAGACGCCGCCGATCAGCAGGGCCCAGCTGAGCTTGTGGTACTTGGCGTACCGCTCAAAAGACATGGAGACCTGGTCAGCCAGTTCCCGGGTCGGCGCGATCACCAGGGCGCGGGGCATGCGCGCCTTGGAGCGGCCCGCCGCCAGCCGATCAATCATCGGCAGGGTGAAGGCCGCGGTCTTGCCAGTGCCGGTCTGGGCGATGCCCAGGACGTCGCGGCCGGCAAGGGCCACAGGGATCGCCGCCTCCTGGATGGGAGTCGCGTCGGTGTAGCCGGTTTCGGCGATGGCCTTCAGTGTCGAATCCGACAGGCCCAGAGAGGAAAATTCAGTCATTCATCGGCTAATCAAGATCAGCGGGCGTCACGTCGCGCCCCTGATCGACAAGCGCGGCGTGATCGACGCGCGCCGCGGAACATAGGCGGAAGCGCTTTCAAGTCAACGCATGTCGCCCGGCTAAGCCGCCTGGGGACGCCGATTGTTCGCGCCAGGCCTGACGCCTCAGACATCGAGATCTTCGGTGGCGAATTCCGCATTCTCCTGGATGAAGCGGAAGCGAAGTTCGGCCTTACGCCCCATTAGGGCCTCGACGAGGTCGATGACGGCCTCTTCAGAGCGGGGCAGGGTGACACGGGCCAGGATCCGCTTGGCCGGGTCCATGGTGGTTTCCTTGAGCTGGGCGGGCATCATTTCCCCCAGACCCTTGAAGCGTCCGATCTCGGGCTTCTTGCCCTTGAAGTCGGTGGCAAGCAGCTCCTCGCGGTGAGCGTCGTCTCGGGCGTAGACGGTTTTGCCCCCATGGCTCAGCCGGTAGAGGGGGGGCAGGGCCAGGAAGAGCCGTCCGGCCCGGATGAGGCCCGGCATGGTCCGGTAGAAGAAGGTGATCAGCAGTGAGGCGATGTGGGCGCCGTCCACATCGGCGTCCGTCATGATGACGATGCGCTCGTAGCGGAGATCCTCTTCCTTGAACTTGGCGCCTGGCTGCACGCCGAGCGCCAGCATCAGGTCACTCAGCTCCTTGTTGGCGCCGAGCTTGTCGGCGCCCGCCGAGGCCACATTCAGAATCTTACCGCGCAGGGGCAGGATGGCCTGGGTGCGACGGTCCCGCGCCTGCTTGGCTGAGCCGCCGGCCGAATCACCCTCCACCAGGAATAGTTCAGTGCCATCCGAGGCCTGGATGGCGCAGTCGGCCAGCTTGCCGGGCAGGCGCAGCTTGCGGGTGGCCGAGGCCCGGGCGACGTCGCGATCCTTCCGCCGCTTTAGCCGCTCTTCCGCCCGCTCGATGACGAAGGCCAGCAGGGCGCTGGCGGCCTTGGGCTGGGCGGTCAGCCAATGGTCGAACGGGTCGCGCAGGGCGGCTTCCACCAGGCGCTGGGCGTCGCTGGAGGACAGGCGCTCCTTGGTCTGGCCCTGGAATTCAGGATTCTTGACGAAGACGCTGATCAGGGCGCCAGCCTGGGCGACCACGTCTTCGGCAGTGATCAGGGCGCCACGCTTCTCGTTGGTCAGCTCGGCATAGGCCTTAAGGCCCCGGGTGAGGGCGGCGCGCAGGCCGGCCTCATGGGTGCCGCCTTCCGGGGTCGGCACCGTATTGCAGTAGGACCGCATGAAGCCGTCGGCCTCGCCGAACCCTTCGGCGGTCCAGGTGATCGCCCACTCCACCGCGCCGGCCTCGCCCTGGCGGGTGAAGCGCCCGGCGAAGGGCTCGGGCGTCACGGTCTCCAGCTTCTCGACCTGTTCGGCGAGATAGTCGGCCAGGCCGTTGGGGAAGCGGAACACGGCCTCGGCCGGGGTCTGGTCCTGGATACGGACGGGATCACACTTCCAGCGGATCTCGACGCCGCCGAACAAATAGGCCTTCGACCGCGCCATCCGATAAAGCCGGGCCGGCTTGAAAGCGGCCCCTTCGCCGAAGATCTGCGGGTCGGGCAGGAAGCGGATCATGGTGCCGTGCTTGCGGCTGGGCTGACCCTTCTCGATGGCCCCTAGCGGCTTGCCCCGGGCGAAGGCCTGGCGCCACTCGAAGCCGTCCTTCCAGGCGGTCACCTCGACCAGTTCCGACAGGGCGTTCACCACCGAAACCCCGACCCCGTGCAGGCCGCCGGACGTCTCATAGGCCTTGCCGGAGAATTTCCCGCCCGAGTGCAGCACCGTCATGATGACTTCGAGGGCCGACTTGCCCGGGTGCTTGGGATGGGGGTCGACGGGAATGCCGCGGCCGTCGTCCTTGACGCTGAGATAGCCGTCGGCGTCGAGGCTGACCTCGATGAACTTGGCGTGGCCGGCGACGGCCTCGTCCATGGCGTTGTCCAGCACCTCGGCGAACAGATGGTGCAGGGCCCGCTCGTCGGTGCCGCCGATATACATGCCCGGCCGTTTGCGCACCGGCTCAAGGCCTTCAAGGACCTCGATGTCCTTGGCCGAATAGCCCCCGGCCGCGTCCGCGCTCACCTGCGGCGCCTTGCCGGCCGGCGGAGGCGGCGGGCTGGGGCGCGGCTCATGGCTCTGCGCCAGCGGCGAGGCGGCCGGCGGGTTCAGGGCGTCATCGAAGAGAGAGGCTTGGGGAGGGGCCTTGGACATTGGCTCGGAAGCTGGGGCGATTCGGGAGGCCCCGGTATGAATCGGGGGGCGAGACAAATCAATGCGTAGGGCCCTGAACGGAAAAAGGGCCGCAGCTTGCGCCGCGGCCCCTCAAATCCAACCTCAGGCGTTGAGGCTTAGCACTTGTAGTACATGTCGAATTCGACGGGGTGCGGATGCAGTTGCAGGCGCATCACCTCTTCCATCTTCAGCTCGATGTAGCTGTCGATGAAGTCGTCATCCATGACGCCGCCCTTCTTG
This sequence comes from Caulobacteraceae bacterium, assembly GCA_027489335.1. Taxonomy (GTDB): domain Bacteria; phylum Pseudomonadota; class Alphaproteobacteria; order Caulobacterales; family Caulobacteraceae; genus Phenylobacterium. The sequence continues at coordinate 184,421 of JAIXZX010000008.1, forward strand.
AGGAAGGCGCGGTCCTTGTCGAGGTTCTCCAGGGCTTCACGCAGGGAGCCGCAGACTTCCGGAACCTTTTTCTGCTCGCGGGGCGGCAGGTCATAGAGGTTCTTGTCCATGGCCGGACCCGGATCGATCTTGTTCTCGATCCCGTCGAGGCCAGCCATCAGCAGGGCGACGAAGGTCAGATAGGGGTTGCCCATCGGATCGGGGAAGCGGGCTTCGATGCGCTTGGCCTTGGGCGAGTCCACATGCGGGATGCGGATGGAGGCCGAGCGGTTACGCGACGAATAGGCCAGCTTCACCGGCGCTTCGTAGCCGGGCACCA
>JAIXZX010000006.1 GCA_027489335.1 Caulobacteraceae bacterium
TCGGCCTTGTCGGCGACGTCTTCGACGGTGACGACCTCATAGCCTTCCATCGCCGCCTGCAGGGCGCAGATCGGATCGACCTCGGTGACCATGACCCGGGCGCCGCCGTTGCGCAGCGAAGCGGCCGAGCCCTTGCCCACGTCGCCATAGCCCATGACCACGGCGGTCTTGCCGGCCAGCATCACGTCGGTGCCGCGGCGGATGGCGTCCACCAGGCTCTCACGGCAGCCATAGAGGTTGTCGAATTTCGACTTGGTGACGCTGTCGTTCACATTGATGGCCGGATAGGGCAGCTCGCCCCGCTCAGCCATCTGATAGAGGCGATGGACCCCCGTGGTGGTCTCTTCCGACACGCCCTTGATGGACTCGCGAATGGCCGAATAGAAGCCCGGCTTCTCCTTCAGATAGCGCTTCATCACCGCATAGAGGGCTTCTTCTTCCTCGTTCTGCGGGTTGTTCAGGACCGAGGGGTCCTTCTCGGCCTTGGGGCCCAGCACGGTCAGCAAGGTGGCGTCGCCACCGTCGTCCAGGATCAGGTTCGGATAGCCGCCGTCAGCCCATTCGAAGATCTTGTGGGCGTATTCCCAGTACTCCACCAGGGTCTCGCCCTTGATGGCGAACACAGGCGTGCCGGCCGCGGCGATGGCGGCCGCCGCATGGTCCTGGGTGGAGAAGATGTTGCACGAGGCCCAGCGGACCTCTGCGCCCAGGGCTTCCAGGGTCTGGATCAGCACCGCAGTCTGGATCGTCATGTGCAGGGAGCCGGCGATCCGCGCGCCCTTCAGGGGCTGGCTCGGGCCGAACTCCTCGCGGGTCGCCATCAGACCGGGCATTTCGGTCTCGGCGATCTCGATTTCCTTGCGGCCAAAGTCAGCCAGGCTGATGTCCTTGACGATGTAGTCGGTCATGTCGGTGGGTCCTGCGGTCCTGTCGCCGGCGCGCGCATGGCGCGCCTCACGTGCGGTTTTGGCGCTCTATAGCCGGGACGCCGGTCCGGAGCAAGGATCGTATAAAGATATCCTTATATCTTCCTTACCAGGGGTCGTCGACTTCGCGATAGGCGCTCCAGGCCCGGGCGGCCGCCTTGAGCCGGCCGTCCTGGTCGGCGGCCACTTCGCCCGCCAGATGGCCAGCGGCATAGAGGGCCGGCCCCTCGAGCGCGAGGCTGGTGAGCAGGGCCTCGGCGGTGGCCCCGTCGTTCAGGGCGCCAAGGGCGGCCTGCAGGGCCTTGGTCTTCTTGATGAGCCTGCGGGCCGGCTTGTCCTTCAGCAGGGGGCGGAAGGCCTCGGCGGCGTAACGGAGCTTCTTGGCCTGAATCCGCACCTGGTGGCGCTCGCTGTCGGACAGCTCCATCAGCCCTTGGCCGCGTTTGGCGAGCTTGCGTCGGCGTGCGCCGAGCGCCTGGATGGCGAACTCCCCCGCCGGTCCGCCGCCATCGGCCAGGGGCTCGAGCCAGTCGCCGGTCTCGATCCAGGCGTGCAGGTCCAGCAGCAGGGCGCGGAAACGGGTGGAGGCCGCAGCCCCGCGGGCCCGGGCATGGGCCTTGCCCCGGGCGGCGTCCAGCGCCTGTCCAAGATCGGCCAGCCCATGGATGGCGGCCTTGCCCTGGGCGGCTGGGCGGTAGGTCTCCTCCACGAAGACATCGAGATTACGCGCCTCATCACAGGCGCCGGCCAGCCATTTCAGTTCGCCCTTCAGCCCATCGAGCTCAGCCCCGGCCACCAGGGCCTTGAAGGTGCTCATGGCGCTGCGCAGGCGCCGGACCGCCACCCGCAACTGGTGGACGGCTTCTGGAGAATCGCCGCCGCGGCGCAGGATCAGGCCGTTGGCGGCGATCTGGGCCAGGGCGGAGCGGGCGATGGCCTGGAAGGCGGCCGCCGCCGACATGGTCAGTACGAGACCGGCCTGGGCGTGGCGGCGGGACTCCTCCTCGCCTTCCACAAGGGCGAACCCCTGGTCGGCCTTGGTTTCGAAGCTCAGATAGAGGGGGGCGGCCTCGAAGAGCCGGCGCGCCAGGGAAAAGAGGGCCGCGGGCGGGCCAGACTTGAGCTCAAGCTCCACCTCACAGAGGTTGGTGCGGCGGCCGCCCGCCAGGATCTCGCCCTCGTCCAGGGCCAGTTCGATCTGGGCGTCATCCCAGATCAAGGTCCTCAGCCGGCGGCGGACCTGGACGGCGAACAGGGGCTCCAGCCGCGCCACCTGATCATCGCCGAGGAGATCGCGCAGAGGGCCGTGGCTGGCCTCGGGCTGATCGCTGTCGACGGCGATCTCATGCTCCTGCCGCCTCAGGCCCTTGCCGGCCTTGAGGGTCTGGCGGCGGCCCTGCGGCTCCTGGCGAATGCGCAGGCCAGCCCCCAGGTCGCGCAGGCGACGGTCGGGCGTGTCGAAATAGATGGCCGCCAGATCGATGGTCCCGTCCTCGCCTTCAGGCGCGGCGCTCAGCACGGCTTCGATATCGGCCGGTTCGCAGAGGAATTTGAGTTCGGTTTCTTCCGGGGGGGCGCTCAAGGGTCGGCTCCGATTCGAAGGCGTTTTCCTCCCCGGCCAAGCATCCTATAGGGGAGGCCATAGCGATTGCGCCGAGGCGCAGACCAGGAGTGCTCCCCATGAACGCCCCGATCCGCCATGTCGACCCCGCCCAGCCGCGATTTGATTGGACGCTGGCGGAAATCGAGGCGCTTTTCGAACGTCCCTTCATGGAACTCGTGTTCGAGGCCGCGGCCATCCACCGCCGCTGGTTCGATCCCTCAGAGGTCCAGCTGTCGCAGCTCCTGTCGGTGAAAACCGGCGGCTGCGCCGAGAACTGCGGCTATTGCAGCCAGTCCCAGCACTTCAAGACCGGCGTGGCCGCCACCAAGCTGATGGAGGCCGACACGGTGATCGCCGCGGCCGCCGAGGCCAAGGCCGGCGGCGCCCAGCGCTTCTGCATGGGGGCGGCCTGGCGTGATCTGAAGGATCGCGACCTGCCCAAGGTGGCCGCCATGATCTCGGGCGTGAAGGCGCTGGGCCTGGAGACCTGCGCGACGCTGGGCATGTTGAAGCCTGAGCAGGCCACGGCGCTCAAGGACGCGGGTCTCGACTACTACAACCACAACCTGGACACCGGGCCAGACTATTACGACCAGGTGGTCACCACGCGGACCTATCAGGACCGGCTGGACACCCTGGCGGCGGTGCGGGACGCAGGGCTCTCCACCTGCTGCGGCGGCATTGTCGGCATGGGCGAGACCCGCCGTGACCGGGCCGGCCTGCTGCATGCGCTCGCCACCCTGCCGGCCCATCCCGACAGCCTGCCGATCAATGATCTGATGCCCATTCCAGGCACGCCGCTGGGCGACAGCGAAGCGGTGGACGGACTGGAGTTCGTGCGGATGATCGCAGTCGCGCGCATCGTCTGCCCCAAGGCGGTGGTGCGCCTGTCAGCCGGGCGCGAGCACATGTCCCGGGAACTGCAGGCGCTCTGCTTCCTGGCCGGCGCCAATTCCATGTTCGTGGGCGGCAAGCTTTTGACCACCAGCAATCCGGACAAGGACACGGACGCGGCCCTCATGGCCGAGCTCGGCCTGCGGCCCATGGGGACGGCCGCAGCCCCGGTCGCCTGAACCGACCTCTGACTTTCCCACAGCCGACTGTCGGCGCAGACAACCTTTGGACGTCCTAGGGCCTAGCCTCGCCCTGTCGGGGCGCCTATCTGGCTGGGACGCCGAGGGGGAGTGCTGCGGTTGTCATCGATTATTTCCGTAAAGGGTCTGACCAAGACCTATGCCGGAGGCTTTTCGGCGCTCAAGGGCGTCGATCTGGAAATCCGTGAGGGCGAGATCTTCGCCTTGCTGGGGCCCAATGGGGCGGGAAAGACCACGCTGATCTCAATCATCTGCGGGATCGTGAACCCCACCTCCGGCGAGGTCAGGGCCGATGGCCATGACATCGTCCGGGAATTCCGCGCGGCGCGCTCCAAGATCGGGCTGGTGCCCCAGGAGCTGTCCACCGACGCCTTTGAGACCGTGTGGGACACCGTCAAGTTCAGCCGGGGCCTGTTCGGCAAGCCGCCCAATCCCGCCCATCTGGAAAAGGTGCTCAAGGACCTGTCCCTCTGGGACAAGAAGGACTCCAAGATCATGGCGCTGTCCGGCGGCATGAAGCGCCGGGTGATGATCGCCAAGGCTCTGTCCCACGAGCCCAAGATCCTGTTCCTCGACGAGCCCACCGCCGGCGTCGACGTCGAGCTGCGCCGCGACATGTGGGAGATGGTCCGGTCCTTGCGGGAGAGCGGCGTGACGATCATCCTGACCACCCACTACATCGAGGAGGCCGAGGAGATGGCCGACCGGATCGGGGTGATCCGCAAGGGCGAGATCATCCTGGTCCAGGACAAGGATGTCCTGATGCGCCAGCTGGGCGAGCGGCGGCTGACCCTGCAGTTGCAGAGCCCGCTGGCCGCCATTCCGCCCGAGCTGGCCGGCGAGCCCCTGGAGCTGGCGGCCGATGGCCACGAGCTGATCTACACCTTCGACGCCCAGGCCGAAGACACCGGCATCGCCGCCCTGCTGCGGCGGCTGGAAGCCCATGGCATCGACTTCAAGGACCTGCAGACCAAGCAGAGCTCCCTGGAAGACATCTTCGTCAGCCTGGTGAGGGCGCCCCAATGAACCTCTATGCGGTCAAGGCCATCTATCAGTTCGAGCTGGCGCGGACCTGGCGGACGCTGATGCAGTCCATCGCCTCGCCGGTGATCTCCACCTCGCTCTATTTCGTGGTGTTCGGCTCAGCCATCGGCTCGCGGATGGTGGAGATCGATGGGGTCAGCTACGGCGCCTTCATCATCCCCGGCCTGATCATGCTGTCCCTGCTGACGGAGAGCATCTCCAACGCCTCGTTCGGCATCTACATGCCCAAGTTCTCAGGGACTATTTACGAGGTTCTGTCCGCACCGATCTCGGTGGTGGAGATCGTGGCCGGCTATGTGGGCGCGGCCGCGACCAAGTCGATCATCCTGGGGCTCATCATCCTGGCCACGGCACGGATCTTCGTGCCCTACGAGATCGCCCACCCGTTCGTGATGCTGAGCTTCCTGGTGCTGACGGCGGTGACCTTCAGCCTGTTCGGCTTCGTCATCGGGGTCTGGGCCGACGGGTGGGAGAAGCTGCAGATCATTCCCATGCTGGTGGTCATGCCGCTGACCTTCCTGGGCGGCAGCTTCTATTCGATCAGCATGCTGCCGCCGGTCTGGCAGACGATCACCCTGTTCAATCCAGTGGTCTATCTGGTGAGCGGCTTCCGCTGGAGTTTCTACGGGGTGTCCGACGTAGACATCGGGATCAGCATCGCCATGACGGTCGGCTTCATGGCGCTCTGCCTTGCGGCGATCATCTGGATCTTCCGCACCGGCTACAAGCTCAAGGCCTGATGCCGGTCGGCTCCGGGCCGCTACTGATCTTCGTCGAAGCGGGCGGCCACCAGGGCGCACAGCGCCTCTAGGGCCTCATCGGCCTGGTCGCCCTCGGCGACGATATGGATGGTGCTGCCTGGGCCGGCGGCCAGCATCATCAGGCCCATGATCGAGCGGGCGTCGACGCTCTGTCCGTCCTTGGAGACCTGGACCTCGGCCTCGAAGGACGAGGCCAGTTTGACGAACTTGGCCGAGGCGCGGGCGTGCAGACCCCGCTTGTTCAGGATTTCGACCGTTCGTTCGGCGGTCATTTTTCGCCCGCCAGAACGTAGGAGGCCACGGAGATATACTTGCGTCCGGCTTCCTGGGCGGCCGACACGCAGTCCTCCAGGCCGCACCGGGTGCGGACGCTGGCCAGCTTGATCAGCATGGGCAGGTTGAGGCCGGCGATCACCTCGGCCCGGGTCTGTTCCATCACCGAGATGGCCAGGTTCGAGGGCGTGCCACCAAACATGTCGGTCAGCAGGATGACCCCGCCGCCGGCGTCGGCCCGCGCGCAGGCGCCCAGGATGTCCATCCGGCGCCGTTCCATGTCGTCGTCAGGTCCGATGCAGATGGCCTCGACCGCGGTCTGCGGTCCCACCACATGCTCCATCGCCGAAACGAACTCAGCGGCCAATCGCCCGTGCGTGACGATCACGAGCCCGATCATGCCCAAGCTCTCAAAGGTAATCCCCTGTCGGCCGCGCTGTCGCAGGATGCGGACCAGAAGCCGGCTGTGATACGCGCCTTCCGCACGTCATCCAAGTGAGTCGAGGACGTGACTCAGTTTCGCAGGGGCCGAATTCTCCAGTCCCGCGAGCGTCCAAAGCGGTATTTCCACCCCAAGATGAGTCACAGTTTCGAGATCGGGCAGCCGCTCCGGCGCACTGAGGCGAATCCACAGGCGGATCGGGGCAAGCGGACGGGCGCTCACGGGCCGGATCCCGAGGCCGCGAATCTCCATCTGGCCGGCCAGGACATCGGGGGCGCGTCCGAACAGCTGGCCGCCGGACACCCAGGTGACCACCCGGTCGTCAGCCACGAGGCGAAAGCCGTGGTCCAGGCATCTGAGGGCCAGATCGCTCTTGCCGGCCCCGGAGGGACCTTCGATCAGAACACCGCGCCAGCCGTCAGGGCCGGGCCGGGCGATCAGTCCGGCGTGCAGGATCACCGGCGCGCCTCAGGCAGGGTGACGGTGAAGCGGGCGCCGGCGATCTCGCCGGGTGCGCCCTGCGCAGCTCCGTCCAAGCCAGAGTCGCTGCGCAGGCGGTTCTCGGCGCGCACCGTACCGTCGTGGGCCAGGATGATCTGACGGGCGATGGAGAGCCCGAGGCCCGAATTGCCGCCAAACGCCGTCCCCTTGGGTCGTGAGGTGTAGAAGCGCTCGAAGATGCTCTCCAGGTTTTCTGCCGGAATGCCTGGTCCGTCATCGTCGACGGTGATCAGGGCCAGACCCTTCTGCCGCCCCAGCGCCACCCGCACCACGCCGTCCGGGGCGCTGAAGGACCGGGCGTTGTCGATCAGGTTGCGCAGCACCTGGCCGAGCGCGCCTTCCTGGCCGGAGACCATGACGCTGTCGACGCCTTCCGGGACCGTGAAGGTGACGGCGGCTTCGCCCGGCCGGGCGGTGGCCTGATAGAGGGAGACCACATCGGAGATCAGCCGGCGCAGGTCCACCGGCGTCGGCGGCTCCCGGGACAGTTCGGCGTCCAGGCGCGAGGCGTTGGAGATGTCGGTGACGAGGCGGTCGAGGCGCTGCACGTCGTTCTGCAGCACCGCCATCAGCCGGTCCCGGGCGGCGGGCTCCTCCACCAGGCCCAGGGTCTCCACCGCCGAGCGGAGGGATGTCAGGGGGTTGCGGATCTCGTGGGCCACGTCGGCGGCGAAGCGCTCGATGGCGTCGATCCGCTCGGACAGGGCGTGGGTCATGTCCTCCAGCGACCGGGAAAGGTCGCCCAGTTCGTCGTCCCGCCGGGAGATGTCGGGCACGGAAATGGCTCGCGCCCGGGCCAGACGCACCCGGTCGGCCGCCCGCGCCAGCCTGCGGACCGGATGGGCCACGAGCCGGTTGAGCAGAAGGGAGCTCATCAAAGAGACCGCCACGGCGATCAGGATGAAGGGCAGCAGGGCGGCGCGCTCGGCGGCGATGATCTCGTCCACGTCCCGGGCCTCCAGGGTCAGGACGCCCAGCACCGCCTTGACGTGCTGGATCGGAATGGAGACCGAGACCACACGTTCGCCGTCGGCGCCGACCCGTAGCCCCGCCCAGTGGACGCCGCGCAGGGCGGTGTTGACCTCGGCCCGCAGGGCGGCCTGGGCCTTGGCCGCTTCGGCGCTGTCGGCGTCTTCCTCAGACCCGCCGCTCAGATTGAGGTCCAGCCCTGGTCCGTCCCCGCGCGCTCGGGCGGGGGGCAGGGTTCGCCACTCCACCCGGTCGGACACCCAGTAGGAGTCGGCGATCAGCCGGCCCTCGGCGTCGAACAGCCGGGCCCGCTGGGAGCGCGGGTTGGACAGGAGCTGGAGGATTTCAGAGGCGTAGGCGCCGTCCATCATCGGCTCGGGCTCGCCGACGGTGGCGGCCTGGTCGATGATGGTGGCCAGCAGCTCGCCCTGGGTGGTCAGACTGTCGATCCGGGCGTTGACCAGACCCCGGCGCAGCTCGTTCAGCACCAGGGCGCCGGAGATCAGGATCGCCAGCCCGAACAGGTTGAGGACGATGATCAGGCGCCCCAGGCGCGAGCCGGGCAGCCACCGCCACCCCTCGCGCCGCGGCGGGCCTTCAGGACTCGCGATAGCGGTATCCGACGCCATAGAGGGTTTCGATTGCGTCGAACTCAGGGTCGATCTCGCGGAACTTCTTGCGCATGCGCTTGATGTGGCTGTCGATGGTCCGGTCGTCCACATAGACCTGATCGTCGTAGGCCGCATCCATCAGGTTGTCGCGGCTCTTCACGAAGCCGGGCCGCTGGGCGAGAGACTGGAGCAGCAGGAATTCGGTGACCGTCAGCTTCACGGGCCGGTCCTCCCACAGGCAGTCGTGGCGGGCGGGATCGAGGGTCAGCTTACCGCGCTTGAGCGCCCGGGCCTCGGCCTCGGACACCGGTCCCGCCACCCCTTCGCCGCCATCTGCGCCGGCCCGGCGTAGAACCGCTTTCACCCGCTCCAGCAGCAGACGCTGGCTGAAGGGCTTGTGGATGTAGTCATCGGCGCCGAGGTTGAAGCCGAGGATCTCGTCGATCTCGTCATCCTTGGAAGTCAGGATAATGACCGGCAGGTCGCTGGTCCGACGCAGGCGGCGCAGGACCTCCATCCCGTCCATCCGCGGCATCTTCACGTCCAGGATCGCCAGGTCCGGGGGCTCGTTCTCCAGAGCCGCCAGGCCGGCGGCGCCGTCGAAGAAGGCCTTCACGGCGTGGCCGTGACTTTCCAGGGCGAGGCTGACCGAGGTGACGATGTTCTCGTCGTCATCGACCAGGGTGATGTTGGCCATCGGGAAAAGCACTCCTGAAGTCTTCGGCGGTGTAGCAAAGCTAGTGGTTTGGCCTGATGGCCTCAATGTGGCGCGTCACACGTGGTCAAGGTTAAATTCCCGACAGATTGGGCCGTTCCGCCATCAAGGGGAGCTTAATTCTATTGGGTCACTATCAGCTCCAGGTCCTGGGGAGCGACCAGATGGAACGGCCCAAAGTGCATTACGAGGTTTTCGTCCGGAAGACCGTCGGCTCCGGCTGGACGTTGGAAATGGCGACCGAAAACCGGGGCCAGGCGGTCGCCGTGGCCGAGGAGCTGATCGCCGAGCGGCGAGTCGCCTCGGCGCGGGTCACCAAGGAGTCCATGGACCCTGAGACCAACGAGTTTCAGAGCGTGGTCATCCAGTCCCTGGGCCTGCCCGACACCGCCAAGGTCAAGAAGACGCCGGAGCGCAACGATCCCCTCTGCGTGGCGCCGCAGGATCTCTACACCGTCCATGCCCGGGAACGGATCGGCCGGCTGCTCGACGGCTGGCTCGCGCGCCATCACGCCACCCCCTTCGAACTGCTGCACCGGGCCGACCTGGTCGAGCGGCTGGAAGCCTCCGGGGTGGAGCTGCAGCACGCCATCCAGAAGATCGCCGTGCCGGAATCCCAGGCCCGGGGCGTCTCGATCCACGACGTCATGCGCGCCTTCCAGAGCCTGGTGGAGCGGGCCATTGAGCGCCTCTTGGGCGACGCTCGGCGGGGCGATCTGCCCGATGTGGACAAGGAAGGTTTCGCCGCCGCGGCTGAGCGTGTCTCCCACGCCCCGGATCGGGCCTATCTGCTGGGGGCCGGGGTCGCCGCCTCCATCGCGCCGGCCCGAAACTGGAGCGAGAAGGTCTCGCGCCTGCTGGACCTGGCCGACGCCGCCCCGATCGCCGGTCCCCCCCGGGGCCTGGCCCTGCAGACCATCGAACAGCCCCTTGCCGAGATCCTGGGCTCCAGCGCAGGCCTGGACGGCCTGATCGGCAAGGATCTCGACCTCGGCGTCCGTCTGGCGGCCATGACGCGCCTGGCCGCCCATGATGCGGTTGAGGCGCTGATCAGCCTCGAGCCCTCGGTCGCCAAGATCATGCCCGAGCTGTCGGAGCCGGCCCAGCGCCTGGCCAAGTGGCTGGCTACTGAAGATTTCCGCGCCGTGCGCAGCGCCATCACCAAGCGGGTGCTGAAGGAGCTCAACGGCCCCCGCCGCCTCAAGCCCGGCGACGGCGCCGGCGAGATTGACCTGCTGCGCGGCCTGGCCATGGCCCTGACGGCGGCGGCCGGCGATCTTGTGCCCCTGGACGACGTCCACCAGGCCTTCGTCAACCGCTCCAAGATGCTGGTGACCGGCGACTTTGTGGAGGCCTATCTCGGCAAGGGACAGACCGCCCTGGCTGAAGCCGAGGCCCTGATGTGGCTGGTGGAGAATGTCATCGGCTCGGCCAACAAGCGGCAGGCCGTACGTTGGCTGGCCGCGGTGGTCGGGTCCCTGGCCTTCGAGAAGGACGCCCGTAACCCGGACGTCTCCGCAGCCCAGCGGCTGTTCTCCATGGCCAAGCTCTATCGCGCGGTGGGCCGCGGCGGCCTTCTGGCGGAGGACTACGCGCCCATACAGCAGAAGCTCGGGGATCTGGGGGGGCTGGCCGAGGCCGACGCCAAGGTCACCCAGGGCCTCGCCCGAGCCAATGCGCCGGCCGCCACCCGACTGACCCTGCTTCTGAAGCTGGCCTGCGGCGAGGCCGCGCCGCTGGGACCGGCCGCCGACCGCGCCAAGGCCGAGGCGCTGAAGCTGGTCCGCCTGGACGACACCCGCGCCGAACTGGCCCGCTCGCCCGAACGCATGGCCGAGGTCCGCACCCTGATCCAGGCCGCCGGGCTGGCGGCTTAGGCCAGCCCTAACACCTCGCCCAGGGCTGCAACGACCCGGTCCACATCGGCCATCGCCATCCCCGGATAGAGCGGCAGGCTGAGGGTGCGATCGTACCAGGCCTGGGCGCCGGGCAGATCCTGCTGGCCATAGCGGGCGCGGTAGTAGGGCTGGGTGTGGACAGGGATATAGTGGACCTGGCTGCCGATCCCCCGGTCCTTCAGCGCCTCCATCACCTCCCGACGGCTACGGCCCACAGCGGCGAAGTCGATCAGCACGGACATCAGGTGGGGCGTGGCGACACTGCCCTCTGGCGAGGCGGCGGGCCGCACGGCCGGGGCGAGGGCCCTCAGGGCCTCAAGATAGCGCGCCGCCAGGGCCTGACGGGCGGCGGAGAACCTGGGCAGCTTGGCGAGCTGGGAGTGACCCAGCGCGCAGAGGATGTCGGGCAGCCGGTAGTTGAAGCCCGGCTCGGCCATCTCATACCACCAGGGATCGGCGCCGGGCGGGCGAACCATGCCGTGGCTGCGCAGCCGGCGCAGCCGCTCGGCGAGTCCTGCATCAGGGGTGGTGATCATGCCGCCTTCGCCGGTGGCGATCGTCTTGACCGGATGGAAGGAGAAGGTCGAGGCCGAGGACCAGCGCCCTGAACCGACGGGGACCTCGGCATTGCCCTGCAGCAGCCGCGAGCCGAGGGCGTGACAGGCGTCTTCGACCACTACCGCGCCGGCGGCCTCAGCCAGGGCGGCGATGGCCGGCAGGTCGAGCACCTCGCCCCTCAGATGGACGGGCAGAACCGCAGTCACCTGTCGAGGAGCCGCTTGCTCCAGGGCTCGCGACAGGTCCTGCGGGCGCATCAGGCCGCTGTCGGGATCGACATCGGCGAAGATCACCTCGGCGCCCACATAGCGGACGCAGTTGGCGGTCGCCAGGAAGGTGGTGGAGGGCACGACGCAGACATCGCCCTCGCGCACCCCCAGCGCCAGCATGGTCAGGTGCAGGGCCGCGGTGCCATTGGCGCAGGCCACAGCGTGTTCGGCCCCCACGGCCTCGGCGAAGGCGGCCTCGAAGGCCTCCACCCGCGGGCCGGTGGTCAGCAGGTCGTCGCGCAGGGCGGCGGCCACCGCGGCGATATCGTCATCCTCAATGGTCTGGCGGCCATAGGGCAAAAAGGAATCGACCATGGGACCTCAGTCTGTGGCGCGACGCCGGCGGCCGGCGGGCGCCTTGTCCAGCAGGGCCAGGAGGCCTGGGCCTGTAAGCCACTCCTCATTGGTGTCGCTGGCGTAGGAAAAGTCTTCGGCGACCATGCCATGCTCCGTCGAGAACGGCGTGCGGGCGTATTCCACAAACGCCGGCTCAATGGCGTAGCGGTCCCCAAGATCGGCGGTGGAGCGGGCGTCGTCGGCCGAGATCATCATTTCGTGCAGCTTCTCGCCTGGCCGGATGCCGACCAGCTTGTGCGGCAGGCCCGGCGCCATGGCCTCGGCCAGATCGACGATCTTCGTCGACGGGATCTTGGGCACGAAGATCTCGCCGCCGCGCATGATGTCGAGGGACGACAGGACGAAGTCGACCCCCTCGTCCAGGGTGATCAGAAAGCGCGTCATGCGGGGGTCGGTGATCGGCAGCTCGGTCGCGCCCCGGTCCAGCAGCCGTTGGAACAGCGGCGCCACAGACCCGCGTGATCCGACCACATTGCCGTAGCGCACGACGGAGAACCGGGTGCCGATATCGCCGGCCAGATTGTTCGCCGCCACGAAGGTCTTGTCCGAGGCGAGCTTGGTGGCGCCATAGAGATTGACCGGGTTGCAGGCCTTGTCGGTGGACAGGGCCACCACCTTCTTCACCCGGTTGGTCAGGCAGGCCCAGACCACGTTCTCGGCGCCTAGCACATTGGTGTGGATGCACTCCGACGGATTGTACTCCGCCGCCGGGACCTGTTTCAGGGCCGCGGCGTGGATCACGATATCCACCCCGCGCAGCGCCAGGGTCAGCCGTTCGCGGTCGCGGACATCGCCCAGGAAGAAGCGCATCCTGGCCATGTCCTCTGGCCCATAACGCTCGGCCAGGTCGATCTGCATGTCGTGCTGCTTCAGCTCATCGCGGCTGTAGACGATCAGCTTGCGCGGAGCGGCCCGGCTGAGCACCGTGTCGATGAAGCGGCGCCCGAAGGAGCCGGTGCCCCCGGTGACAAGGATGACCTTGCCGTCCAGGTCGAGGGAGTCTGGCGCGAAACGGCCCAAGGCGGCCTCCGATGCGGTTCGTGCGAATCTTGGTCGCAGTCTCCGGGCGTCCGCGTAAAGAGACCGCTAACCATGAATGCGGCACACCGACGCGTATGGAACAGATCCATCGCCTGCGCCTCGCCCTGCCTCTCCTGTTCAGCGGCCTTGTGGCCCTGAGCGCCAGCCCGGCCGCCGCGGCCGGGCCGCCCAAGGGTGGCGACAAGAAGAAGGGCGGCGGCCTGACCTTCATCCAGCTGCAGACCCTGACGGCGACAGTGGCCGGGGAACGGGGCGGCCGGGCGGTCATGACCCTGGAGGCCGGGCTCGATATTCCCGACGAGAAGCTCAGGGAGGCCGCCGAGCTGTCGACGCCGCGCCTGCGGGCGGCCTTCTCCCAGAGCCTCCGGGTCTATGCCGCGGGGCTCGGGCCTGCGGCCCTCCCCAATGCAGATTATCTCGCCCGCCAGCTTCAGCGGGACGCCGACCGAGTCCTGGGAAAAGGCGGCGCCACCCTGCTGCTGGGCACCATCCTGGTGAACTGAGGGCCCGCCGCAGGGCGGGCCCTGCGGCCTCACATGGCCGAAATGCCGCCATCCAGCTTCAGCTCGGCCCCGGTCATGAACCGGCTCTCGTCAGAGGCCAGATAGAGGGCGGCGTTGGCGATGTCCGACGGCGCGCCGATGCGGCCCAGGGGCACCTGGCGGGCGAGCTTGCTCTCCGCCTCTTCCTTGCCGAACCGCTGGCGCAGGGGATCGAGGATCGGGGTGTCCACGAAGGTCGGGTGGATGGAGTTGGAGCGGATATCCAGCCCCTGCTTGGCGCAATGCAGGGCGATACCCTTCGAAAGCAGCCAGACCGCGGCCTTCGAGGCGTTGTAGACCGGGCTGTTGTGGGCGGCGATCAGGCCGGCGATGGAGCTGATATTGATGATCGAGCCCGGCTGGCACCGGCGCATGTACTTCAGGGCGTGCTTGGTCCCCAGGAAGACGGAGTCCACATTGACGCCCATCACGAACTTCCAGTCCTCGTAGGACAGCTGCTCGATGTCGCCGCCCCGGCTGACGCCGGCGTTGTTGATCAGCACCGACAGCCCGCCCATGGCGGCATCGGCCTCCTCCAGGGCGTAGATCCATTGATCCTCACGGGTGACGTCGAGCGGCAGGGCGAAGGCGACCTCCTCGCCCACCGCCGCATTGATCTCGGCGGCCTGCGCCTTGGCGCCCTCGTGATTGATGTCGGCGAGGGTGACCTTGGCCCCCTCGGCGGCCAGCGCCGCGGCCATGGCCGCGCCGAGACCCTGGGCGCCCCCGGTGATGAAGGCCTTCTTTCCTGCGACCCGTCCGCTCATCTGGTCCCTCCCTGGGATCTGTCATTCTGTGGTGTTGAGGCGTTGGCCTCAGGCGCTGGCGACCTGGTCCATGAACCGCGCCAGTTTGACGTCCAGCTCGGTGACCCCGCCGGCGTCATGGGTGGTCAGGGTCACGTCCACCCGGTTGTAGACATTGAACCATTCGGGGTGGTGGTCGAGGGTCTCCGCCATCAGGGCCACCCGGGCCATGAAGCCGAAGGCTGCGTTGAAATTCTCGAAGCGAAAGGTCTTCACCAGGGCTTCGCGCTCGCCTGGACCTGCGCTCCAGCCGGGCAGCTCCGCCAGGGCGGTCTCGGCGCCGATACGGGCGGGCCGGCTCATCGGGCGACCTCGGCCACGGGGAAGCTCAGGCCGGTGGCGGCCGACAGCTCCGCCAGGGTCTGATCCACGTCGACCACCTTGATGGCCTTCATGCCCAGCTGGGCGGCCGGCTTGCAGTTGACCCCCAGGTCATCGAGATAGACGCATGCCTCAGGCGCCACCGAGAGGGCCTCGTACATCATCTGATAGATGCGCGGATCAGGCTTGCGGACGCCGGCCTTCGAGCTTTCGATCACGTGGTCGAAGAGGGGCATGATCTCACCCATCGCTCCGCGGGGCTTCTGGACGCCATCGGCGCCGGGGCTGTGGTGGCTGACCATGTTGTTGGTGATGCAGCCGACCTTGAACTGGGCCTTGCAGAGCTTCAGGGCCTCCACCATGCGCGGCCGCACCACCCCGGAGATCAGCGGCAGGACGTCAGCCCCTCGGATCGGAAAGCCAAGCGCGGTGGATTCCTCCAGGAACAGGGCGTCGAAACCGGCCGTATCGATCTCGTTGCGCTCAAACAGGGCCCAGGCGTTGGTGTCAGGATTGGTCGCATTGACCCGGCGGATGTGATCCTTGGGCGCGCCAATAGCCGCCTCATGCCGGGCGAAGGCCTCGAAGGGGGAGGAGGTGAAGACGCCGCCGAAGTCCCAGATCACCGCTTCGATCGCCATCACACCCATCCTTCAAACGCCTGTTTTACGCCGCGAAGCTAGAGACGCCGCGGCTGACGTGCAAGCTAGGGTCATGGTGTTTCGCGCGCAGCTTTCCCCCCTGGCCCGTCGCTATGGCGCGGCGGCCTTCGCCCTTTGCCTCCTGGCCATCCTGTTCCTGTCCCTGGCGCCGGCCGACGCCACCCCGGCGCCGGACCTCGGCGGCGACAAGGTGCGCCACGCCATGGCCTATTTCGTCCTGACGGGCCTGGGCCTGCTGGCCTTCGGCCCACGCGCGGTCCTGCTGGGCGGAATTCTTCTGTTGGGCGCCGGGGTGGAGATCGCCCAGGCGCTGATGGGGCTGGGGCGGCAGGGCGACCTGGCCGACCTTGCGGCGAACCTGAGCGGCGAGGCGGCCGCCCTCCTGGTCTGGCTGGCCTGGAGGCGGTGGAGACGGGAAGGTTGAGACTGCCCCACAGCCCCTGGGTCGAGGCCGGCGGCGACTTCGCCATCGGTCTGCGGCCGATTCCGCAGGCCGCCTGGCTCGAGGGCGGCGAGGCTGACCCCTCGGCCCGCAAGGACCCGCTGCTGGCGGCCCACCCCGCCATCGTCTGGGGGGAGACTCCTGGGTCCCGCGACGCCCAGTCAGAAGCCCTGGCGATGGTTGACGCCGTGCGAGAGGCTCAGCCCGGCGAGGCGCGCCTGCCGCCCCTGCTGGCGGCCGCCCGGAGGGTGTCCGACGACCTGTGTCTGATGGAGCGGCGGGACGGGGTCTGGCGACTGACCGCCCTCAGTCTCTGCGCCCCCAGCTTCTTCACCGCGCAGGAGGCTCTGGGCAAGAGCCTGGCTGAGCTTCACGCCCCGGTGGACGGGTTTGAGCCTCGGTTCGGCGGCCGACTGGAGCGCATCTTCTCGGGCCTGCGCCCCGGCCTGATCCTGGAGCGGCGCAACTGGACGGTGGTCAATTCGGACGCCCTGTTCACGCCAAGCTCAGCCCCAATCCGCGCGCAGATCCCGCAGATTTCGCCTGATGAGGCCGGCCAGATCCTGCACTTGCGGGTGGAGCGCCAGACCCTGCGCCGACTGCCGGATACCGGCGGCGCCCTGTTCACCATCCGCATCTGGCGCGCGCCTCTGGAGACCCTGGACGATGACCCCGCGAGGCTGGCGGCTTTCGCCAAAGCTTGGCGCCGCGCTACGGCAGAGTTTCGCAAATACAAGGGGTTCGCCTCCTACGACACGCTAGTGGAGGGCTTTCTTCGCGTCAGGGGAGAATCCTACAGCGTTAACGACGAGTAAACGCGCAGCGTGCGGGCGAGGGAGTTTTCGCCATGCGTACCAGTACCGTCTCGTCGATCATCGCCGCCCTGGGCCTGGCCCTGGTCCTGAGCGGCTGCGACGAGCGTCCGCCCAAGCCGCCCTTCGCCGAGAAGGCCGCGCCGACCGACGCCGCGCCGACCGGTCAGGCGAGCCTTCCCGAGACCCTGCCCCCGTCGGCGCAGGCCGACTGCTGCGCCTGCCCGCCGGCCAAGGCCGCCTGCCCAGAGGCCAAGCCCGTCAAGAGCGCCCAGGCGCCGGCCAGGCCCGCGGCGAGTCAGCGCCCCGCCCCGGTCCGCCAGGCCCGCGCCCCGGCGCCGCGCCATCCCGCGCCCCGTCATCCCGCCCCAGCCCCCCGCGACTACGCCTATCAGGCGCCGCCCCCGGGCCATGGGCAGGACTATCGCCGCTATCAGGGTCCCGACATCGCCACCCGCGGTGGTTATCAGTCGCGGGCGGAGTCCTATCAGGGCCAGCATCAGCAACAGTATCGGGGCGATGCCTATCGCGAGGAGCGCTACGCCTATGCGCCTCCGCCTCCGCCGCCGCGAGCGCGCGGCTATGCCGAGCAGCATCAGTCCTACAGCGAGCACCGCAGCTATTCGCAGCAGTCCAGCGGCTACGGCCATGCCGTGGCCGCCGGCCCCTGCTGCGCCGGCCCGCCGGTCCAGGCCGCCGGCCGGGACTCCGGCGGCTATCTGACCTGGCCGGGCAAGCGTCCGCCCGCGCCCTACTACTGAGCCGAACCGGCTCACATCGAACTGTCACTCCCGGGGGGGAAACTATGAGAATGCGTTCGCCGAGCGGTCCTTGGTTTAAGTGGTATGAGGTCGTGGCCCTCGTCGCCTTTGGCAGCGTGGCCCTGACGCTCGCCAAGCTCGGCGTGGTGTTCTGAAGGTCAGAGCCTTAGGGCCTCAGTTCCAGAGGGCCGGCCGGCGGTCCTTCCAGGGCTGTTCCTTCTCCAGCTGGCCGGCCAGGCGATAGAGGGTAGCCTCGTCGGCGAAGCGGCCGGTGAACATCATGCCCACGGGCAGGCCGTCTTCGGACTCCCACAGGGGCACGGACATGGACGGCTGACCGGTGAAGTTGGCCGGCGGAGTCGTAGCGTAGGTGGCCGCCTGGCGCTTATCGAACTCGCGGGTGTCGGCCATGTTGGGGTCGAGCCAGTCGATCCGCGGCGCCGGCGTGCTCATCACCGGCGTCAGATAGACGTCGAAATCCTCGAAGGCCGACAGGATCTGCCGGTTCATCAGGCGCAGCTGCTGGAAGCCCCAGAAGGCCTGCTGGCCGTTCAGCCGCTTGCCAGCCTCATACCCGCGACGGGCCAAAGGGCCCAGTTCGTCCTCGCCGGGCTCGCGGCCGAGCTTTTCCACCCAGCGGGCCACATTGGCCGAGAAGTTCGAGGCGCTGGCCAGGCTCTGGGCGCGATAGAGCTGGCGATAGTCGACGCCCAGGCCCTTCTCGAACACCTCGTGGCCAAGGCTCTTCAACAGTTCCACCGTGCGCAGCAGGTGGGTGAGCATCTCATCGGGGATCGGCCGGCCACTGGGGGTTTCCGCCGACCAGGCGATGCGCAGGCGTCCCGGGCTTCTGGCCACCTCGTCCAGATAGGGGCCATCCTTGGCCGGGGCCTGGAAGGGATCGCCGGCCTGAGGATAGCCGGTGGCGTCGAGCATGGCGGCGGAGTCGCGGACGGTGCGGCTGACCACGTGGTGGACGGAGAAGCCCAGGGCGCCGTCGACCACTTCGCAGATGGGGGTCCGGTCGCGGGTGATCTTCATGCCAAACAGGCCGCAGCAGGCCGCCGGAATGCGGATGGAGCCCAGGCCGTCGCTGGCGTGGGCCAGGGGCACCATGCCGGCCGCCGTGGCCGAGGCCGCCCCGCCCGAAGATCCGCCGGAGATGTGGTCAGGGTTCCAGGGATTGCGGCAGGCGCCCAGCTGGTCGGAATTGGTCACGCCGGGAATGCCGAACTCCGGCGTGTTAGACTTGCCCAGCAGGACGACGCCCGCGGCGCGATAGCGGGCCACCAGTTCGCTGTCGGCGTCATCGGCGGCCACCTGGGCGAACCGGCTGCCGGAGGTCCGCGGCCAGCCCTTCACCTGGGCGCCCAGGTCCTTGATCAGGAAGGGGACGCCCTTGAAAGGGCCATCGGGCAGCTTGCCTTTGGCCGTGGCGCGGGCCTCGTCATAGGCCTTGTGGACGACGGCGTTGAGGACGCCGTTGTGCCGCTCGACCCGCGCGATGGCGGCCTCGACCAGTTCGGCGGGGCTGACCTCGCCCTTGGCCACCAGGGCGGCGAGCCCCAGGCCGTCGTGTTCGGCATATTCGTCGAAGGCCATGGCCCAACTCCCTGCCGGTTTCCGGCTCTCGTTTCCTCTGAGCCGAAGAGTTGAGGAGTTGGGGCGGCCTGTCCAGGCCTGTGGGGTTAGACGTCCACCTCGGCGTCCAGGGCGTTCTCCTGGATGAACTCCCGGCGGGGTTCCACCAGGTCGCCCATCAGGCGGGTGAACATGCCGTCGGCGTCGTCGGCGTGGGCGACCTTGACCTGCAGCAGGGTGCGGGCCTCAACGTCCAGGGTGGTCTCCCACAGCTGGTCAGGGTTCATCTCGCCCAGGCCCTTGTAGCGCTGGATGGCCAGGCCCCGGCGGCCGGCTTCCATGACCGCATTGAACAGGTCCAGCGGGCCGCGGACCGTGGTGACCTTGTCCCGCCGGGCGAAGCTGGCCGGGGCGGCGAAGGTCTCGGCCATGGCGGCGGCCCGTTCGGCCAGGCGCAGGGCGTCGGCGGCGTGCAGCAGCAGGTCGTCCAGCACCACGCGCTCGGACACGCCACGGCGGACGCGGCTGAACACATAGCCGCCGGTGGCGGCGGTCTCGCCGCTCCAGGGACCATCGCCTTCTTCGGCGTAGAGGTTCAGGCGCCTGGCGGCGGCGTCGATGTCGCCATTCTCGCCCAGCAGGCCGGCGAGGGCCGCCTGTTCGATGGCGAAGGCCGGCGCCCGGGAGGAGAGGCGGTCCACATTGGCCTTGGCCCCGCGGGCGGTCTGCACCAGGGCGTGCAGGTCGGGCCCGGCCAGGCGTTCGCCATTGGCGAGCGTCAGGGTGGCGCCATCGACGCCCTCATTGACCAGGAAGGCCTCAAGCTCTGGATCGTCCTTCAGGTAGCGCACCGACTTGCCCTTGGTGGCCTTATAGAGCGGCGGTTGGGCGATATAGAGATAGCCGCGCTCGATGACCTGCGGCATCTGCCGGTAGAAGAAGGTCAACAAGAGAGTGCGGATGTGGGCGCCGTCCACGTCGGCGTCGGTCATGATGACGATCTTGTGGTAGCGGATCTTGTCGATGTTGAAGTCGTCGCGACCGATGCCGGCGCCAAGCGCCGTGATCAGGGTGCCGATCTGGTCTGAGGACAGCATCTTGTCGAAGCGGGCGCGCTCGACGTTCAGGATCTTGCCGCGCAGGGGCAGGACGGCCTGATTGTCGCGGTTGCGGGCCTGCTTGGCCGAGCCGCCGGCGGAGTCGCCCTCCACCAGGAAGATTTCGGACTTGGCCGGATCCTTCTCCGAGCAGTCGGCGAGCTTGCCGGGCAGGGAGGTGATATCCAGGGCGGACTTGCGCCGCGTCAGGTCGCGGGCCTTGCGGGCCGCCTCGCGGGCGGCGGCGGCCTCGGCGATCTTCTGGACGATGATCTTGGCTTCGGTGGGGTGTTCCTCAAACCAGGTCGACAGCCCCTCGGAGACCAGGCCTTCCACGGCCGGGCGCACTTCTGAGGAGACCAGCTTGTCCTTGGTCTGGGAGCTGAACTTGGGGTCCGGCACCTTGACCGACAGGACGCAGGTCAGGCCTTCGCGGGCGTCTTCCCCGGTCAGGGAGACCTTCTCCCGTTTGGCCGCGCCGGAGCTCTCCGCATAGGAGGTGATCAGCCTCGTCATGGCAGAGCGGAAGGCGGCCAGGTGGGTGCCGCCGTCCTTCTGCGGGATGTTGTTGGTGAAGCAGAGGACGTTCTCGTGGAAGCCGTCGTTCCACCACAGGGACAGGTCGATCTCGACGTTCTCGCGCCGGCCGCGGATGACGATAGGGTCGCGGATCAGCGGGGTCTTGGCCTTGTCCAGGTGGCGGACGAAGGCCTCGATGCCGCCCTCATAGGACATGACCTCCTCGAAGGGCTCGGCCCCGCGGAAGTCCTTCAGCCAGATGGTGACGCCGGAATTGAGGAAGGCCAGCTCCCGCAGCCGGTGCTCGAGCGTCTTCCGGTCGAAGTCGATGAAGGCGAAGGTGCTGGTGGAGGGATAGAAGGTCAGCTCGGTGCCCGAGAGCGGCAGGCCGTTCTCGCGCATCGGCGCCTCGCCGGTCTCCACCAGGGGCGAGACCGTGTCGCCGCGGCGGAACTCGATCTCATAGGCCTTGCCGCCGCGATAGATCTTGAGCTTCAGCCAGTCCGACAGGGCGTTGACGACCGAGACGCCGACCCCGTGCAGGCCGCCGGAGACCTTGTAGCTGTTCTGGTCGAATTTCCCGCCGGCGTGCAGCTGGGTCATGATGACCTCGGCGGCCGAGACACCCTCGCCCTCGTGCATGTCCACCGGAATGCCGCGGCCGTCATCGGTGACGGTGACCGAACCGTCGCCATTGAGGATCACTTCGACGCGGCTGGCATAGCCGGCCAGGGTCTCGTCGATGGCGTTGTCCACCACCTCATAGACCATGTGGTGCAGACCAGACCCATCGTCGGTGTCGCCGATGTACATGCCCGGCCGTTTGCGCACCGCGTCCAGGCCCTTCAGGACCTTGATGGATTCCGCGCCATACTCGGCCTGGCCGTTGCTCGACGGCGTTTCGCCGGCGCCTTGGGTTTCGTCGCTCATTTGGGTCTTCTTACGCGTCCAGTAGGGCCAGGCCCGAAGCGTCCACCCGGACGCCCTGGGCTCGGCCGCGAAGGTCTTCGAACAGGTGCTCGTCGGTTCCGGTCAGGAAGGCCTGCAGGCCGAGCGCCTCGATTTCGTCGAACAGGGCCCTTCGCCGACGGCGATCCAGGTGTGCTGCGACTTCATCCAGTAACAATATAGGGTTTGGCGCTGATTCTGCACGCGAAAGTCTCGCCGCCTGGGCCAGGACCAGGTTCAGGATCAAGGCTTTCTGCTCGCCGGTGGAGCATTCGGCGGCCGGGCGGTCCTTCTCCAGGTGGATGACGGCCAGATCCCCCCGGTGCGGACCGGTCAGGGCGCGGCCGGCGGCCGCGTCGCGCTCCCGGGCCGCGGCGAGGGCTGAGACCAGCCGGGCCTCGATCTCGCCGGCCTCGACCCCCTGCAGCGCCATCTGCTCCCAATCCCCGGTGAGGCTCAGGCGAGCCTGGGGAAAGGGACGTTCGCCGCGGCTGTCGATCTCGGCCTGCAGATCGGCAAGGGTGGCGGCCCTGGCCTGCGCCATCTGGGCGCCGGCCTGCCCCATCCGCGCCTCCAGGGCGCCCAGCCAGGCGGGGTCGTTGGGCCCGTCGGTGAGCAGGCGCATACGTTCGCGCTGGGCCTTTTCATAGGCGCTGGCCTGGCCTGCGTGGCCGGGCCTGGCGGCATAGACCAGCCGGTCGAAGAAGCGCCGGCGCTCGGACGCGCCCTCCAGGAACAGGCGATCCTGGGCCGGGGTCAGCCAGACCTGGCGCTGCAGGTCCGACAACCGGCCCGGCGGCACGGTCTCTCCTTCCAGGCGGACGGTCCGGCGGGCGGCGCCGGCCGCCTCCACCCCTGTGCCGACCTTGAGGGTCTCCTCGCCCAGGGTGATTTCAGCGGCGACCGCCCAGGCGCGCCCCTTGCCCTCGCCGGGGAGGCGGCGGCCGAGCTCAGCCATGGCCGCCCCGCGCAGGCCCCGACCGGCGGTCAGCAGGGAGACGGCCTCCAGCAGATTGGTCTTCCCCGCCCCATTGGGCCCGGCCAGCACCACGGGCCGGCCGTCCAGGGCCAGCTCGGCGCGGACATAGGACCGGAAGTCGGTAAGGGTCAGGCGGGTGAGGACGGCGCGGGTCACGGAGGGCTCATAGCCGGTTTGGCGGCCAGACGCGAAATCTCGGGCGTCCAGAGACATAATGACATAAGGATATCTTTATACGTTCCTTGACGGGGGTTTGCAGATGGGCCTAGATGTCAGGGTCGCGGTTCTGCGGGCTTTCGGGCCCGGAGCTAAGAGGGAATCCGGTGAGGGCCTAGCCATGCGCCCGACTCCGGAGCTGTCCCCGCAACTGTAAGCGGCGAGCGGCTGTCGATCGTGTCACTGACGGAAACCCCGTCGGGAAGGCCAGGCAGCCGCTTCGACCCGCGAGCCAGGAGACCTGCCGCGTCAGATAACGTCCTCGGGCGGGGGGTCCCGGCGGGTCGCATCGTGCGCACGCCCGGACTCCCGTCTCGCGGCGACCCTGCGCCCGTAAGCGCCTGCCGCAAAGCCTCCGTCCTGTCCCTGACCTGAACGGGAGGCCGCCATGGCGCCTTCGCCAGAGCCGAAGCTGATCCCGCCCCCGCATCGAATGCGATGGGGCCGTCGGCGCCCTTAAGCCGCCGGCCCGTCCCACAGCCACTGCAACATCAAAACCTCACATCCCGCCTGCGCGCCCTGCGCCGGCGAAGGAGATCCCATGCCCGCCGCTCAACCCGTCCTCGTCGCCAATCTCGGCTTTCCCCGCATCGGCCCCCGCCGCCAGCTCAAGACCGCCCTCGAGCGTTTCTGGTCCGGCCGCCTCGATCAGGCCGGCCTTCTCCAGATCGCCGCCGACCTCCGCCGCGAGGGCTGGACCCGCCAGGCCGAACTGGGGGTCGACATTCTGCCCAGCAACGATTTCTCGCTCTACGATCAGGTGCTCGACGCCACCCTGATGGTCGGGGCCGTCCCGCCGCGCTTCGCCGGCGCCCAGGGGCTGGAGCTCTATTTCGCCATGGCCCGCGGCGCCCGGTCGGGCGAGCAGGAGACCGGCTGCTGCGGCCAGGACGCCGTGGCCTGCGAAATGACCAAGTGGTTCGACACCAACTATCACTACCTCGCCCCCGAGGTGGCCGCCGGCCAGACCTTCGCGCTGGCCTCCACCAAGCCGGTGGATGAGTTCCTTGAGGCCCGCGCCCAGGGCCATCACACCCGACCGGTGCTGATCGGGCCGGTCACCTGGCTGAAGCTGGCCAAGGCTAAGGACGGCTCCGACCCCCGTGACCTGCTGGACGCGTTGCTGCCCGTCTACGGGGAGATCCTGCGTCGGCTGGCGGCGGTGGGCGCCGACTGGGTGCAGATGGACGAGCCGGCCCTGGCGCTGGATCTCGACGACACTGACCGCGCCGCCTTCGCCTGCGCCTATGAGCGCCTCGCCCTGGCCGCGCCGGGGTTGAAGCTGATGCTGACCCCCTATTTCGCCGCCCTGGACGACAATCTCGACCTGGCCCTGTCACTGCCCGTGGCGGGTCTGCATCTCGACCTGGTCCGCGGACCCGGCGACCTGGATTCCACCCTGGCCAAGGCCCGCCCCGATCTTGTCCTGTCGCTAGGCGTGGTGGACGGGCGCAATATCTGGCGGGCCGACCTCACAGCCCTTCTGGACCGACTGGAGCCGGTGGTCGCCAGCGGCCGGAGCGTCTTGCTCGCGCCGTCCTGCTCTCTGCTGCACGCCCCCCTCGACCTGACCGCCGAGACCAGGCTCGATCCTGAGGTGGCCAGCTGGCTGGCCTTTGGCGTGCAGAAGCTGGAGGAACTGGCCCTCCTCGCCCGCGCCCTGAACGAGGGGCGTGCAAGCGTCGCCGACGCCCTGGCCGCTTCCGACGCCGCCCACGCCGCCCGCCGGGCCTCGCCCAAGGTGCGCGACGGAGCGGTCCAGGCCCAGATGGCGGCGGTGACGCCGCAGATGGCCGACCGGGCCGCGCCGGTGGCCGAGCGCCTGGCCCTGCAGGCCAAGGCGCTCAACCTGCCGGCCTATCCCACCACCACCATCGGCTCCTTCCCCCAGACCCAGGCGGTGCGCAAGGCCCGGGCCGACGAGGCCAGGGGGCGACTGGAGCCGGGCGCCTACCAGGCCTTTCTGGAGGACGAGACGCGCATGGCGATCCGCTGGCAGGAGAGCGCAGGCCTCGACGTGCTGGTGCATGGGGAGTTCGAGCGAAACGACATGGTGCAGTATTTCGGCGAGCAGCTGTCGGGCTTCGCCTTCACCGAACATGCCTGGGTGCAGTCCTATGGCTCACGCTGCGTGCGCCCGCCGATCATCTATGGGGATGTCGCCAGACCCCGTCCGATGACCGTCGAGTGGTGGAGCTACGCCCAGTCCCTTACCGTGCGGCCGGTGAAGGGCATGCTGACCGGGCCGGTGACCATCCTGCAGTGGTCCTTCGTGCGCGACGACATTCCCCGCCAGGAGACCTGCCGGCAGATCGCGCTGGCCATCCGCGACGAGGTGGCCGACCTGGAGGCGGCCGGGGCGGTGATCATCCAGATCGACGAGGCGGCCCTGCGCGAGGGCTTGCCGCTTCGCCGGGCGGCGCAGGCTGAGCATCTGGCCTGGACGGTGGACTGTTTCCGGCTCAGCGCGGCGGTGGCGGCGCCTGCGACCCAGGTCCACACCCACATGTGCTATTCGGAGTTCAACGAGATCATCGGCGCCATCGGCCAGATGGACGCCGACGTCATCTCGATCGAGACCGCGCGCTCGCAAATGGAGCTGCTGGAGGCCTTTGCGGACTATCGCTACCCGGCCCAGATCGGCCCGGGCCTCTATGATATCCATTCGCCCCGCGTGCCGTCCGTGGGCGAGATGGCCGACCTGCTGCGCCTGGCGGGCCAGCGCCTGTCGCCTGATCAGCTATGGGTCAATCCCGACTGCGGCCTGAAGACCCGCGGCTGGGCCGAGGTGAAGCCCGCCGTGGCCGCCATGGTGGAGGCCGCTCGCCGCCTGCGCGCCGAGGTGAGTCTCGACGTGGCCCGCAAACCGGCGGGTCAGTAACGGGCGCCGCCTTGCGGCGGGGGCCGGGCTTGGATAGCGGTGCGTCATGACCCGTGACGCCCCCCTGTTCGAGCCGCCGCCGCCGCAGGGCCGGGCTGACGGCGGCGCGGTGGCCGGGGTCCTGGCCGCCCATGGGGCGAGCCGGTTCGTGGGCTGGGACCTCGGCGAGGCCGATCTTTCCGGGCTGGACCTGGCGGGCTGCGCCTTTGTCCGCTGCCGGGCCGGCCTGGCGCGTTTCGCCAACGCCGACCTCACCGAGGCCCGCTTTGAGGCTTGCGATCTCAACAACACGACATGGCGCGGGGCGCGGCTGGCGGCGGCGCACCTGGCCGACTGCAAGCTGACCGGAGCGCAGTTTCAGGAGGTCAGCGCCCTGGGCCTCACCTTCGCCCGCTGCCTGCTGGTCAATGCGCACCTGCGGGGCGTGAGTTTCCGCAAGGCCGAGCTTGAGGCGCTGAACCTGCAGGGCGCCGATCTGGCCGGCTGCGATTTCCGCGACGCGGTGCTGATCGACTGCAATCTGCGCGACGCCCACCTGGCCGAGGCGCGGTTCGAGGGCGCCGATCTGCGCGGCGCCGACCTGGGAGAGCTGCGGTTGTCGGACGCCAGCCGGTTCCGGGGCGCCTTCATCTCCAAGGCTCAGGCGGCCCAGCTCCTGATCGGGCTGGGCCTGAAGGTGGTCTGAGCGGGTCTAGACCCGCAGGGGCATCAGCACGTACTGGACGTCGCTGTCGGCCGGATCGAGCACCAGGGCCGGATCATTGGGCCCGCCGAAGCGGAACTCGGCTTCCGGCGCGGTGATCTGGTCGGTGACATCCAGGATGTAGCGGGCGTTGAAGGACAGCTCGAAGGCCTCGCCGGAATAGTCGGCCTCGATCTCTTCCACCGCCTGACCGGCCTCCATGTTGCGGACGGTCAGGATGATGCGGCCGGGCTCGATGGCCATGCGCACCGAACGGCTCTTCTCCGCGGAGATGGTGGCCACCCGGTCGACGGCCTTGGCGAACAGCTTGTTGTCCACCCGCAGGATGCGGTCGTTGTCCTTGGGGATCACCCGGCCATAGTCGGGGAAGGAGCCGTCGATCACCTTGGAGGTCAGGGCGGTGGCGCCCAGTTCGAAGCGCACCTTTTGGGGCGAAAGCTGCAGGTCGATCTGTTCGCCGGCGTCGTCCAGCAGGCGCCGCGCCTCGCCGATGGTCTTGCGCGGCACGATGACGCCAGGCGCGCCCACAGAGCCTTCCGGGGCGGGCATTTCAGCGAGCGCCAGGCGGTGGCCGTCGGTGGCCACGGCGCGCAGCTTCTGGACGCCGCCGTCATTGACCACGTGCAGATAGAGGCCGTTGAGATAGTAGCGCGTCTCCTCGGTGGAGATGGCGAAACGGGTCTTGTCGATCAGGCGGATGAGCTC
Organism: Caulobacteraceae bacterium; assembly: GCA_027489335.1. GTDB lineage: Bacteria > Pseudomonadota > Alphaproteobacteria > Caulobacterales > Caulobacteraceae > Phenylobacterium. The sequence continues at coordinate 27,038 of JAIXZX010000006.1, forward strand.
GTTCACATCCACCCCGATGCGACCCGACAGGCCCTCGGCCGACATGACCGGAAAGTCCCCGGCCGGCAGGACCGGCAGGTTGAAGCGCGAGCGGCCGGCCTGGACCGTCAGGCGGGGGTCCTCGCCGGTGAAGCTCAGGGAGACGTCGGCGCCCTCGGGCAGCTTGCGGACGATCTCATAGAGGGTGTGGGCCGGCGCGGTGATCTGGCCAGGCTGATCGACCTGGGCCAGGGCCTCGTCAGTGATCTCGAGGTCGAGGTCCGTGGCCGAGAAGCTCAGGCGCTCACCCTCGGCCGAGAGCAGCACATTGGACAGGATCGGGATCGTGTTGCGCCGCTCGACCGCGCTCTGCACATGACCCAGCGCCTTGAGGAGCGCCGCCCGTTCGATCGTCAGCTTCATGATTCCGTCCGAACCTCCCTGCGCCGCCGAGACGATTCGCCGGCGCCCCCCGGGTGGAGGGGACTTGGGACTTTACTCATTTGCCCGGCCTGGGAAAGCCCTGGCCGGGCCGAACAGAGCGGTTCTGTCTCAGGCCTTGGTGTCCACCGACCCGCCGGCCTCCTCGGCCTCGCTCGCCGCATAGGGATTGGCCCCGGTGCTTTCAGCCGGCGTGGGCGCCAGATCGGCGCCCGAGCCCTTGGCGGCGACCACCACCATGGCCGGCCGCACGATGCGGCCGAACAGCTCATAGCCGGTCTGAAGGGTCTGCAGGACGCCGCCCGCGGCCACGTCAGGCGCCGGCTGCTCCATCATGGCCTGGTGCTTGTGGGGGTCGAACTTCTCGCCCCGCGGCGGCTCGATCTTCTTCAGGCCGTTGCTCTCGAAGGCCGTCTGCAGAGCCTTTTCGGTCATCTCGACGCCGAGCACGAAGTTCTTCACCGCCGGGTCGTCCAGATCGGACGGCGCGGCCGCGGTGGCGCGGGACAGGTTGTCGGCGGCGCCCAGCAGGTCGCGGGCGAATTTCTGGATGGCGTAGACCCGGGCGTCATTGGCCTCGCGCTCGGCCCGGCGCTTGGTGTTCTCGGCCTCGGCGGCGAACCGCAGGACCTGTTCCTTCAGCGAGGCGTTCTCGGCCTTCAGGGCCTCCATCATCTCGATGGCGGCGTCGGCGACGGCCTCGGTCTCAGCCGGCGTGTGATCGTCGGACATTCTCTACTTCCTTACGCATTCATCACCTGGCCCAGCACCTTGGCGGTGTAATCCACCAACGGGATGATCCGGGCATAGTTCAGGCGAGTTGGGCCGATCACCCCGATCGCGCCCAGAACCTTCTGACGCCCCGTCATATAGGGCGCGGCGATCACGGAGGAACCCGAAAGCGAAAACAGGCGCGTTTCGGCGCCGATGAAGATGCGCACCCCTTGCGCCTCACGCACCCCGTCCAGCAGGCCGATCATCTGTTCCTTCTGTTCGAGATCGTCGAACAGCATGCGCACCCGCTCCAGGTCCTCAAGGGCGTCGCGGTCGCCCAGCAGGTTGGCCCGGCCCCGGACGATCAGGGCCCGGTTGGCGCCGTCGCCGCCGCCCCAGGCGGCCAGACCGTCCTCCACCAGGCGGGCGGCCTTGTCGTCCAGCTCCCGGCGGGCGCGGTCGAGGTCCTGGCTGATCTCGCTGCGGGCGTCGTCCAGGGTCTTTCCCCGGGCCCGCGTATTGAGGAAGTTCGAGGCCTCCTGCAGGGAGGATGGCGTGACCCCGGGGCCGAGCGCCATGAGCCGGTTTTCCACCGTGCCGTCTTCGAACACCATGATGGCCAGGGCCTGGTCGCCGCCCAGGGCCACGAACTCCACATGCTTGACCTCGGCGTCACGCACCGGCGTCACCACGACGCCTGCCCCCCCGGCCAGGCCCGACAGCAGGGACGAGGCCTCGTTGAGAGCCTCCTCGAAGCTGCGGCCCTGGACCCGCAGGCGGGTTTCGATCAGGCGGCGCTCATCCTCGCCCACATCGCCGACCTCCAGCAGGCCGTCCACGAAGAGGCGCAGGCCCGCATGGGTGGGCAGGCGCCCGGCGCTGGAATGGGGCGCGCCCAGGAGACCCAGCTGGGTCAGGTCCTGCATGGTGTTGCGGATCGAGGCCGGCGACAGGGAGACGCCGCCCCGGGACAGGGTTCGTGAGCCGACGGGGTCGCCGGTGTCGAGATAGCTCTCGACGATGCGGCGGAAGATGTCGCGCGCCCGCTCGTCCAGTTCGGCGAGCGAGGGCCCGCGGGAGAGCAGTGGTGTGTTCACGTTCTGGCGGCCGGAGCCTTCACCTGTTGCGGGGGCCCATGGACGGGCGGTTCAAGTTTTAGGATAAGCGCGCGCCACGACCGTGCAAGTGACGCGGCGCCCTGGCGTTCTTGTTATCACGCCGCTCACGACCTCAGGAAAGGTTCTCGCCATGCGCCCCTCCCAACGCGCCCCCGACATGCTGCGCGCCGTCACCCTGGAGACCGGGGTCAACCGCTATGCCGAAGGCTCCTGCCTGGTCAGCTTCGGTCACACCAAGGTGCTCGTCACCGCCAGCCTGGAGGAGGGCGTGCCGCCCTTTCTGCGCGGGAAGGGCCAGGGCTGGGTGACCGCCGAATACGGCATGCTGCCCCGGGCCACCCACACCCGCGGCCGCCGTGAGGCCGCTCAGGGCAAGCAGTCGGGCCGCACCCAGGAAATTCAGCGTCTGATCGGTCGCTCGCTTCGGGCCGTCACCGATATGAAGGCGCTGGGCGAGCGCCAGATCTCCCTCGACTGCGACGTGATCCAGGCTGATGGCGGCACCCGCACGGCCTCGATCACCGGCGCCTGGGTCGCGCTGCGTCTGGCCACCCGCTATCTGATGGATGAAGGCGTGCTCACCGCCGATCCGATCCTCGACCAGGTGGCGGCCGTCAGCTGCGGCGTCCATCAGGACACCCCGGTGCTGGACCTGGACTATGAGGAAGACTCCGACGCCGAGGCCGACGCCAACTTCGTGCTCACCGGGGCCGGCGACATCGTCGAGATCCAGGCCACTGGAGAAAAGCGCGGCTTCACCCAGGGCGAGTTCGACGCCCTGTTCGGCCTGGCCCGCAAGGGCATGGACGAGCTCTTCGCCCTGCAGCTGGCCGCCGTCGCCCGCTCGAAGGGGGCCGCGCTGGATCGCCAGCCAGCCCGTCTCCCTCGGGCTTGACCCGAGGGTCCATGCGCACTGGGGCCATCCCCCGTGTTCATGGATGGTCGGGTCAAGCCCGACCATGACGGCGGGAGGTGAGCTCAACGCTCGGCTGGCGTGCTCATCGCAAGGTGAGGCGCGCAGCAAAAGCAAAACGGCCGGGTGCGAGGTCCGCATCCGGCCGTTCTGATATCTCAAACCTCAGGCTGAGGCCGAAAGGGCGTTGAACCCTTAGAGGCCGATCAGCAGGTCGCGCTGGGCCGAGGGCGGCATGCGGGCCAGTTCATTGGCCAGCGGAGCCATCCAGCGGGTCAGGAAGCGTTCGATCGCTGCAAACATGTTCTGCCCCTTTGTGCAGTGCAAAATGTTGCATTGCACATAGGCCTGGGGTCCGCCCCCTGCAACGGTGCGCCGGAAAAAACTGACAGTTGCGCCGCAAGATCACGCTCATGTGTTGTCGCGTTGCAACATGAGCGGGCGGCGGCCGCTAGTCGTCCTCGCCAAAGTCCTCGTCGCCGGGGCCTGGCTCATAGTGCAGCAGGTCGCCGGGCTGGCAGTCGAGCTCGCGGCACAGGGCCGCCAGGGTAGAGAACCGCACGGCCCGGGCCTTGCCGGTCTTGAGGATCGACAGGTTGGCGATGGTCACCCCGACCCGGTCGGCCAGTTCGGTGAGCGACATGCGCCGTTCCAGAAGGACGCGGTCGAGAAGCACGCGGATGGGCACTTTGGCGTTCCTCAGATGGTCAGTTCGGCTTCGCGACGCAGGCGGGCGCCCTCGCGAAACACCTCGGCCAGGACGAACACCACCAGCACCGAGAACCAGGCCGTCAGGCTGAGCGAGGGCTCGACGGCGTTGGAGTCCGGCAGGATCGCGCTGGAGAGCGCCCAGAAGGCGTAGCGGCCAAGCTCCAGCGCCGCCAGGATCAGGCCGACCATGCGCAGGCGCCGCACATTGTCCGGATGGAAGGGGTCGCCGGCGGTCAGGGTGGCGAAGATTTTGCGCAGCTGGGCCACGATGACCAGGACGCCGCCCATATAGACCGCCGCCGCCAGCAGGCCGAGGGTCACCACCGGGCCGCGGTTCTCGATCTCCTCGCCGCCGGCCGTGACCGCGATGTCAGCCAGCATCTCTGGATTGAAGGAGAAGAGCAGCGCCGCCAGCATCAGGACGCCGACGACGCTGACCCCGATCCAGAGGGCCACATAGACCACGTCGAGAATGATCTTCAGAAAGCTCGATACCGAGCCTGGCCCCAGAGCGCGCATGGTGTCTTAGCCCCGCTAATCCCAGCCGCAGACTAGAGGATGCCTGCGCCGGCGACCACGGTGACGATGGGCAGGACGGCGAGGCACAGGGCGCAGGCCAGGGCGAAACGTTCAAAACCGTTGGAGAAGGCAAAGCGGGGCATGGGTCAAAGTCCTTGATTGAGGGTCGCCCGGAGGCGGGAAGGGGTGGCGGAGCAACCTCGCTCCATGTCGTTAGTCGATACGGACATGCCGTTTTTCGATCAAGAGTTTTATCGTAAAACGATATTAAATCGCCGTAAGGAAGTGGACGATTTGTCATCTGCGCCGCCGTTTGCCCGGGGCGCGCAGGCTGCCTATGTTCGCCCCGTCTCACGAAAGGATGGCCCATGGCCCTGAAGCTCGAACCCGGCGCGCGGCTGGTGGTGGCCACCCACAATCCCGGCAAGGCCAAGGAGCTGGCGGCGATCCTGGAAAACCGCTTCGACCTGGTCACCGCCGGCGAGCTTGGCCTGCCCGAGCCGGAGGAGACCGAGACCACTTTTGTCGGCAACGCCCTGCTCAAGGCCCGGGCCGCCGCCCGGGGGTCTGGCCTGATCGCCCTGGCCGACGATTCCGGACTCAGCGTCGCGGCCCTGGACGGGGCGCCGGGGGTCTATTCGGCCCGCTGGGCGGGGCCGGACAAGGACTTCGGCCTCGCCATGGCCAAGGTGGAGTCCCGGCTGGAGGCTACGGGGCTGAAGGATCGCGCCGCCTGGTTCACCTGCGCCCTGGCGGTGGCCTGGCCTGATGAGGGCCCAGGCCTCGTCGTGGAAGGCCGGCTGGATGGTCAGCTGGTGTTCCCCGGCCGCGGCGACCGGGGCTTCGGCTACGATCCCATCTTTGTTCCGCAAGGCGGACAGGAGACCTTCGGCGAGATGGAGCCGGCCGCCAAGGACGCCATGAGTCACCGGGCGCTCGCCTTCGCCAAGCTCAAGGCCGCCCTGCTTTGACGAGCCCTGCGCCCCCCCTGGGGGTCTATGTCCACTGGCCCTATTGCGCGCGGATCTGCCCCTATTGCGACTTCAACGTCTATCGCGACCGGGGGCGGGCCGCCGAGCAGGCCGCTCTGGTGGACGCGATCATCGACGATCTGAGGACCCAGGCGGAACTGACAGGGCCTCGGACCCTGGTGTCGGTCTTCTTCGGGGGCGGGACGCCGTCGCTCATGGCGCCGGACGCGGTGGCGAAGGTTCTGGAGGCCGTCTGCCAGCTCTGGACGCCGGCGGCCGATCTTGAGGTCAGCCTGGAGGCCAATCCCACCGACGCCGAGGCCGGCCGCTTCGCCGCTCTGGCCGAGGCCGGCGTGGGACGCCTGTCCCTGGGGGTGCAGGCCCTGGACGACGCCGCCCTGAGCTTTCTCGGGCGCGACCACGACGCGGCGGCCGCCCGCCGCGCGTTGGAGATGGCCGCCAGGACCTTTCGACGCTTGTCCTTGGACATGATCTACGCCCGTCCGGGCCAGACGCCTGAGGCCTGGGGGGGCGAACTGCGAGAGGCTCTGTCCTACGGGCCCGAGCATGTCTCGCCCTATCAGCTGACCATCGAGGCGGGCACCGCCTTTGACCGCGCCGTGCGTCGCGGCCGCTTCGTCCCCCCTGACGATGAGCTGGGCGCGGCGCTGTACGACACCACCCAGGCCGTGCTCGAGGCCGCAGGGTTCGAGGCCTATGAGGTCTCCAACCACGCCCGGGGCGAGGCCGCCCGCTCGCGGCATAATCTCGTCTATTGGCGGGGGCTCGACTATGTGGGCGTGGGGCCCGGCGCCCATGGCCGGATCACGGTGGACGGCGTGCGCCACGCCACTGAGGCGATGGCGCGGCCAGCGGCCTATGTCGCTCAGGTGGCCGAATCAGGTCGCGGCTTCAGCGGACCTGAAACCCTCTCGCCGGCCGCCGCCGCCGAGGAACGAGTTATCAGCGGCCTGCGGATCTGGCCGGGCGTCACTTTCGTAGAAGTGGCGCCTCTCGGTCTGTCGCCCGACCATCCTCGGGTCAAAGCCCTTACAGGGGCGGGCCTGCTCCAGGGGGACAACTCTAGATTGCGTGTCACCCCGGCGGGGCGGCTGCTGCTTGACCATGTGGTGGAACGGCTGCTGGTCTGAAGGCGACGCTTGCTTTGCGGGCTCCGACCGGCGAACCCTTGTCCCATGGCCCATCCCGTCGATCCGCCCGCCCTGTCCGACGCGCCCCTGGCGCCGGGCCTCTACATTGTCGCGACGCCTATCGGGAATCTGCGAGACATCACACTACGCGCTCTGGATGTACTCGCCGCCGCCGATCTGATCCTGGCCGAGGACACCCGCGTCACCGGAAAGCTGCTGTCGGCGTTCCGCATTTCCGGGAAGATGGAGCGCCACGACGAGCACGCCGCCGAGCGGGCGAGACCCAAGGCCCTGGCCGTGCTGGAGCAGGGGGGACGGGTGGCCCTGGTGTCGGACGCCGGCACGCCGCTGATTTCTGACCCGGGCTATCGTCTGGTGCGCGAAGCCGCCGCGGCGGGCTTTCCTGTCCATCCCATTCCCGGCGCCTCGGCCCTGCTGGCGGGCCTGTCGGTGGCCGGCCTGCCGTCCGACCGCATCCTGTTCGCCGGCTTTCCGCCGCCCAAGAGCGCGGCCAGGCGCAGCTTCCTGCAGGAGGTGGCGGGGGTGCGGGCGACCCTGGTCTTCTTCGAGGGCGCCTCGCGCCTGGGAGACAGTCTGGCCGACATGGCTCAGGTCTTCGGCCCCCGGGAGGCGGTGGTCTGCCGCGAGCTGACCAAGCTGTACGAGACGGTCGTGCGCGGGCCTCTCGACGTCCTCGCCGCCGATCCCACCCTGCAGGCGCCCAAGGGGGAGATCGTCATTCTGGTGGGACCTGGCCGGGAGATGGAGGCGACGGCCGCCGACGCCGATCTCGCCCTGCGCGAGGCCCTGGCCCGGCTCAAGCCCGCCGAGGCGGCGGGTGAGGTGGCCCGGGCGCTGGGCCTGCCCCGTCGGGAGTTGTACCGTCGAGCGCTGGAGCTGAAGGCGGATCAGGCCGATGCGGAAGCCTGAGTCTGGACAGGTCGCAGGCGCGCGTCAGCGCCGCGGGGCCCTGGCTCGCCGAAGCGGAAGACGGGCCGAAGTCTGGGCGGCGGTCTGGCTGATGCTCAAGGGCTACCGAATTCTGGGTTTCCGCCTCCGCACCCGCCTGGGGGAAATCGACCTCCTGGCCCAGAAGGGCGCCGTGCTGGCGGTGGTGGAGGTCAAGAGCCGGCTCACCCTGGCCGAGGCCCTGGCCGCTGTCGCACCCGAGCAGCGTGATCGCCTGCGCCGGGCCGGCGCGGCCGTGGCCGGGGGACGCCCCCGGCTGAAAGCCATGGCGGTGCGGCTGGACCTGATCGCCCTGGCCCCTGGACGGTTGCCGCAGCATCGCCCGGACGCCTGGAGCGGGGCGTGAGGGAGGCCGCATGACTCGTGAGGAGGCGGAGGCTCTGATCGGTCAGGCCGGCCGGCTGGCGCCAGGCGACGACTTCCCCTTGCTGGATGCCGCCATCGCCTGCGCCATCCACGATGACCCCGCCCGTGATCCGCAGGTCGTGCGGGATCTGGCGGCCGTGGGCGTCGAGCGCCTGACCGCCCGGCTCCGGCGGGAGAGTCAGGAGGAGGCCCTGGCCGAAACCATGTCCGGCGACCTGCGGCTCTCCGGGGATCTCTTCACCTATGATGACCCGGACAACGCCGACATCATCGCCGTGGCCGAGCGCCGCAAGGGTCTCCCGGTGACCCTGGGCATACTCTATCTGCATGTGGCCAAGCTGGGCGGCTTGAACGTCAAGGGCGTCGACTTTCCCGGCCACTTCCTGCTGCGTATCGACACCCCGGAGGGCCCCCTGGCGCTCGATCCGTTCAGCGAGGGACGGGTGGTCCTGCCGTCGGAACTCACCCGCCGCGCGCTGCACGCAGGCCTGACCCCGAATGTGGCTGACCGGCTGGACCTTCTGATGGCGCCGGCGGCCGACCGCGCGGTGCTGATCCGATTGCAGAACAACATCTTCGCCCGGGCCGCCGCGGCGCGCGACTATGGCCGGGCCGAGCGGGCGGCCCTGCGCCGGGCGCTGCTTGACCCCCAGGACCATCGCCCCTGGCTGGACGTGGCCTCCGCCCGGGAGGGCCAGGGCGCCCTGGCCGGAGCCCTTGAGGCCCTGGCGCGGGCCGGCGAGCTGGATCACGGGGCCGCCCTGGCCGCCCGGGTCCAACGCGAGCGGGTCCGGCTGCGGCTGAACTGAGGCGCCCGGCCCTGGCGCTCTCGCCCGCCGCCGCCTATGTCGGGACAGCTGTTGAACCAGGAGCGCGCTATGGCCTTGAAGGTCGCCGTCCAGATGGACCCCCTAGAATCGATCAACATCGAGGGGGACACGACCTTCCTGATGATGCTGAGCGCCCAGGCCCGCGGTCACAGCCTCTGGGTCTACACCCCCGACAAGCTGTCCCTGGAGAATGGCCGGGTCACCGCGCGAGGCCGCTCTGTGCGGGTGCAGGACGTGAAGGGCGACCACGCCACCTTCGGGGAGTGGGAGCGCCGCGACCTGGCCGAGATGGACGTGGTCCTGCTGCGCCAGGACCCGCCGTTCGACATGGCCTATATTACCGCCACCCACATCCTCGACGCCATCCATCCGAAGACCCTGGTGGTCAACAACCCGACCGAGGTGCGCAACGCGCCCGAGAAGCTGTTCGTCACGACTTTCCCCGGGGTGCAGCCGCCGACCCTGATCACCTCGGATATCGACGCCATCTACGCCTTCCGCGCCGAGCATGGGGATGTGGTGCTGAAGCCGCTGCACGGGCACGGCGGCTCGGGGGTGGCGCGCCTGCTGGCCGATGATCCCAATCTCGACGCGCTGCTCGAGCTGCACGCCGCGATCGGCCGCGAGCCCGTGATCATCCAGAAGTTCGTGCCGGACGTCACCAAGGGCGACAAGCGCATCCTGCTGGTGGACGGCGAACCGGTGGGGGCGATCAACCGGGTGCCAGGCGCTGGCCAGATCCGCTCCAACCTACGGGTCGGCGGCCGCGCCGAAGCCGTCGAGCTGACGGCCCGGGACCGCGAGCTGTGCGGCATCATTGGACCCGAACTGAAGGCTCGCGGCCTGCTGTTCGTCGGCATCGACGTGATTGGCGACTATCTGACGGAGATCAACGTCACCTCGCCCACAGGTGCGCGGTCGTTGATGAAGTTCACCGGGATCGACGCCACCGACCTGATGTGGGCGCGGGTGGAGGCGATCCGCGCCGGGGCATAGGATAGCTGTCCGAACGCCCCCGCGCATTTCACCATTGTCGCAGCTTCCCGTTGCGTTCTATGTTTGTTCGTGGTCTGGGCCGCGACGGTCGCGGCTCTGTGGATAAAATCGCCCCTTAAGCCCTTTATGGCGAGGGCGTCGCGGGGGAGAGCGCCATGGCGGGGGTGGTTACAGTCGCTTTCGACGGGGTCGAGGCCCGCCGGGTGGATGTGGAAGTCCAGCTGACCGGCGGCGCGGTGGCCTTCGTCGTGGTGGGCCTGGGCGACAAGGCCGTCGCCGAAAGCCGCGAGCGCGTGCGGGCGGCCTTTGCGGGCCTGGGCCTCGCCCTGCCGGCCCGTCGCATCATCGTCAATCTGGCGCCTGCCGACCTCCCGAAGGAGGGGAGCCACTATGACCTGCCGATCGCGCTGGCGGTCATGTCGGCCATGGGGATCATTCCGCCAGACGCCCTGACCGGCTGGGCCGCGGTAGGGGAGCTGTCCCTGGACGGCCGCATCGTCCAGGTGGCCGGGGCATTGCCGGCCGCCGTCGCCGCCGGCGGCATGGACCTGGGCCTCATCTGTCCCGAGGCCTGCGGGGCCGAGGCCGCCTGGTCCGGCGACACCCGCATCCTGGCCGCGCCCTCCCTGATCGCCCTGGTCAACCACTTCCGCGGGACCCAGATCCTGTCGCCGCCGCAACCTGGCCCCGTGGTTGAGGGTGACCGCGTCCCCGACCTGCGCGACGTCAAGGGCCAGGAAAACGCCAAGCGCGCCCTGGAGATCGCCGCGGCCGGCGGCCACAACCTGCTGTTCATGGGCCCGCCGGGATCGGGCAAGTCGATGATGGCCGCCCGGCTGCCGGGCCTTTTGCCGCCTCTGTCGGCGGCCGAGCTGCTTGAAACCTCCATGATCCATTCGGTGGCCGGACTGATCGCCAAGGGCGAACTGACCCGCCAGCGACCCTTCCGCACGCCGCACCATTCGGCCAGCATGGCTGCGCTCACCGGCGGCGGGCTCAAGGCCAAGCCCGGTGAGATCTCCCTGGCGCACAACGGCGTGCTGTTCCTGGATGAACTGCCGGAATTCTCCGCCCAGGCCCTGGACAGTCTTCGGCAGCCCCTGGAGACCGGCGAGGTGGTGGTGGCCCGGGCCAACGCCCATGTGCGCTATCCGGCCCGGTTCCAGCTGGTGGCGGCGATGAATCCCTGTCGCTGTGGCGTCGGCGGCCCGGGCCGGGGCGCCTGCGGCCGGGCGCCCCGCTGCCAGAGCGACTATCAGCGAAAGATCTCCGGCCCGATGATGGACCGCATGGACCTGGTGGTGGAGGTCCCCCCTGTCACGGCGGCCGACATGGCCCTGCCGCCGCCGGCGCAAGGCACGGCCGAAGCCGCCGCCCGGGTGGCCCAGGCCCGGGCGATACAGCTGAACCGGGCCGCCGCCGCCGGCGAGACCGCCGCACCGCTGAACGCCCAGGCCTCAGGCGAGCGCCTGGAGGCCATCGCCCAGCTTGAACCTGCGGCCCGCGCCCTCTTGTCCAAGGCCGCCGAGGGCGCAGGGCTGACCGCCCGGGGCTGGACCCGCACGGTGCGGCTGGCCCGCACCATCGCCGACCTGGAGGGCTCCGAGGCTGTCCGCCGGGTGCATCTCGCCGAGGCGCTGATCTATCGGCGGGCTTCGGCCGATGGCGCCACGGTGCTGACCGGCTGATCCCGGTGGACCCAGGCCCCGACCGCCAGGGCCGTCAGGGTAAGGTAGCTCCAGATCACCAGGCCCCAGCGATAGGGCAGGGCCGGCACGCCTTCGTCCACCCCCATGGCCACATGGGTGACGATGCCGAGCAGCTGGAAGGCGGTGGCGAACAGCAGCCATAGGCGGTCTGTGGTCAGGGCCAGGAACAGCAGATAGGCGAGAAAGAGGGCGTCGACCCCCAGGACGCCCCACTGCAGGCCCGCCAGGTCGCGGTCATAGGCCAGGGGCGTCAGAAACCAGGCGGCCACATTGGCCACCGCAACCCGCTTCTCCGGAATGCCGCCCCGCCACAGGGCGGCGCCGGACACCAGGACCATGGCGACGAACCAGATCTGCTGCGGAAGAACGGCGAAATACAAGGCAGAGGTCCCCAGGGCGGATCGCGCCCGCCAGGGTGGCAGAGGCCGGCGCCCAATCATAGGCGCCGGCCACATCACATGGGGGAGGGATCAGGCCGCGTTGGTTTCGCCCACGGCGCGCAGGACCGGGGCCCGCGCCGGTTCGGCGGGCTTGGGCGCCCCGTCGCCATAGAGCACGGCGCCGAGGCCGATCTGCTTCTGGGCGATGCTGAGCTCCTTGTGCGCCTCGATCACAGCCCGGCGGGCCTCGGCCAGGGCGCTGATGGAGCGGCTGGTCCACTCCACCGCCTCCTGGCCGATCAGGGCCGAGAGGCCGGCCTGGGCGCGCAGGCCCGGCATGACCCCGGCCAGGGCGGCGGTCTTGGCCAGGGCGGCGTCGATGGCGGTCTCGGCCTCGAAGAGGCTGGCGGCGACCTGGTCGGCATACATGCGGCGTTGCTTGAGCATGGGGTCTCTCCGTCCCGCCGGCTCCGCGCCGGGGGAATGTTGGGATGATCGTCAGTGGGATGGCGCAGCCGGGACGGGGCTCAGTGTCCCGTGGCGGTGGTCAGACCAGGGCGGTCAGCGCCTGAAGCCCCGCCAGGACCCCCCCGAAGGCGAGGGCTGAACCGATGGCGATGGCGAGGATCAGGCCGATCCGCGCGGCCGGGCCTAGGCCGCCGGTGCTGCCGTTTCGCCAGGATGGAAGTTCTCGTCCAGCAGCACCCAGGTGAGGCACAGGATCTCGCGCATCACCATTTCCGGGGGCTTGAAGGCCGCCAGCTTGCGGGTGGCCGACACCAGATGCGTCACCATGTCGGCCTGGACCGACGAGGCCGCCAGATCGGTCAGCTGCCGCTCCAGCTGGTCCCAGGCGAAGCCCGGCATCGACTCCGCCTGAGGCGAGGGTTTCGGCCACTTTTCCTCGAAGGCCTCGATCTCGCGTCTGAGGTGCAGGGCCCGGCTCACCGACGCCCGCCGATCCTCTCCAGTCCAATGCTTCATGGGTCTCGCCTCCTGATGAGGCTTCACCCGACCACGCCACGGGCTTTGGGTCTGTCCTGACTGTGTCCTGTCCTGACGCGATCAGGACAGAGCTGCCCGCAGCCCCGCCCTCGCGTTCATGGTCGGCCAGCAGGCGGGCGGCGTGGTAGCGGTCATTGACGCCCAGCTTGCGCCGCGCCCGGTCGCAATAGGTGTCCACCGAGGTCTTGGACATCCCCAGCTCGCGGGCGATCTGCTTGGAGCTGAAATGGCGATCCACGAGGCGCAGGCACTCCCGTTCCCGCGCGGTCAGCAGTTCCACCTGTTCCGTCATGACCCTTCATCCCCAATGGATGGCTTCACTACACGCTATGCGGGGGTCTGCGTCCATCTCCCGCCTGCCAACGTATAGCCGAACAGAAGGGGTCGCTCAGAGGTTGAGCGTCAAGATGGAGCCGGAGATGAATTTGACGGAGTCGGATGCGAAGACGGACGTCGACGGCGTCGATCGGGCGATCGGCGCCCGGGTTCGCGCCCGCCGTCGGTCCCTGGGCATGAGTCAATCCGACCTGGCCGAACGGCTGGGGGTCTCCTTCCAGCAGGTCCAGAAATACGAACGCGGCGCCAACCGCATCTCGGGCTCTACCCTGGTGGCTGCCAGCCGCGCCCTGCAGACCACGGTGAGCTGGCTGGTGGGCGAAGAAACCCATGAGAGCGCCCCGCCGGATGAGGCCTTCACGGCCCTGATGACGCCAGGCGCCCTGGAGATGCTGGAGGCCTATCGGGTGATTCCCCGTTCCCGGGCGCGCCAGGCCCTGCTGGCCCTGGCCCGGGAAATGGCCCGGGAGGACGAGCCTCAACCGGGGCTTTGACGGCCCGTTAAAGCCGCCTGGCCTAGGCTGGCGACATGGGAACGCCAGCCGACCACATCGATGGGCCCGCCGCTGACGGCGAGCAGATCAGCACAGGGCAACTCGCCGCCCTCAGCCACGAATTCCGCACGCCCCTGAGCGGCGTGCTCGGCATGGCGCGTCTCCTGGAGGGGACGCGACTGAGCGCCGAGCAACGGGCCTATGTCAGCGCCATGCGCGACTCCGGCGAGCATCTGCTGGGCCTGGTCAACGAACTGCTGGATTTCGCTCGCCTGGGCGCCGGCAAGATCGAGCTGCGCGCCGCCCCGGTTCCGGTGGACGACCTGCTACGGGCGGTCTGCGAGCTGCTCAGCCCCCGCGCCCACGAGAAGGGTCTGGAGATCGCCTGGGCCTCGCCGGACGCCGAGGCGGTCCTGATGGCCGACGAGAGCCGGCTGCGGCAGATCCTGCTCAACTTCGCCGGCAACGCCGTCAAGTTCACCGCCAAAGGCGGTGTGCTGCTGGGGGCGGCGCCTGCGGGCGAGGGGCGCTGGCGCTTCACCGTCACCGACACCGGCCCCGGCGTCAGCCAGGCCGCCCGGGACCTGATTTTTGAAGCCTTCGCCCAGTCCGATCCCAGCCATCAGCTGACCGGGTCGGGCCTCGGCCTGGCCATCGCCCGGCGCCTGGCCATGGCCATGAACGGCGAGGTGGGCGTCGAAACCGCGGCCCACGGCGGGGCGGTCTTCTGGTTCGAGGCTCCGTTTGAAACCCTGGCCGGGTTGGCGGCGGTCCCGTCGAAACCGCTCGCCGGCCTGCGGGTCGGGATCGCCTCCCCCAACCTTGTGGTGCGCGAGGCCGCCAGCCGGCAGGTGCTGGCCTGCGGTGGTACGCCGGTGGTCGCCGCCCAGGTGGAAGAGCTTCTGCCCCTGACCGGTCCGCAGGATGTCCTGTTGCTGGATCACGCCCTGGGTCATGGGGGCCGCAAGGTGCGCCGGCCGTTCGACCGCCCGGCCCTGATCCTGCTCGCGCCAGAGGAGCGCGACCGGATCGCCCGCTATCGGGCCTCAGGATTCTGCGGCTATCTGATCAAGCCCTTGCGGCGCGCCTCCCTGGCCGAGCGGGTGCTGGCGGCCCTGCAGAGCGCCGCCGACCAGGCCCCCGCGCCGGATGATGACCGGGTCGCGCCGGCGGCGGCCCCGGGCGCCCGGGTGCTGCTGGTGGAGGACAATCCGGTCAATGCGCTGCTGGCCCGCACCCTGCTCGGCCGCGAAGGCTGCAGTATCGACCATGCGCTCACCGGCCATGAGGCCCTGGCGGCCCTCCAGGTGGGGACCTACGACCTGGTGCTGATGGACATGCGTCTGCCCGACATCACGGGCGAAGAGACCACGCGGCGACTGCGCGCCGCCGGCGTCGAGACCCCGGTGGTCGCCCTGACGGCCAACGCCTTCCAGGAGGATCAGGAGGCCTGCATGGCCGCGGGCATGAACGACTTCCTGGTCAAGCCCCTGGCCGTGGAGGCCCTGCGCCTGGTGCTTTCCCGCTGGGCCCGACGGTCCCTCGACGGCCTGGTCTGGACGGAAGCCGCAGGGCGCGCCAAGGTCGGGTGAATCTGGCGGGGCGTCCCGCCTCGGGGGAGACGCCATGAACACCCAAGACGCCGGCCCGACGCCAGCGCCCAAGCCCAGCCTGTGGTCAGCCCTGACCGTCTATGGCGAACGCCGGGCGCTGATCATGCTGGCCCTGGGCTTCGCCTCGGGCCTGCCCAACCTGCTGATCTTCGACACCCTCTCGGCGTGGCTGCGGGAATCGGGCCTGTCCCTGCAGGTCATCAGCATCTTCTCCCTGGCGACGCTGGCCTATTCGATGAAGCTGCTCTGGGCCCCGCTGGTGGACCGGACGAAGATCCCGTGGCTCACCGACCGGCTGGGCCATCGGCGGTCCTGGATGCTGGTGGCCCAGGCCGCGGTGATGATCGGCCTGTGGCTGGTGGCCGGCGGCGATCCGGTGCGCAATCTCGGCATGATGGCCCTCCTGGCGGTGCTGGTGGCCTTCGCCGGCGCAACCCAGGACATCGTCATCGACGCCTGGCGGATCGAGGCGGCTGGCGAGACCCGCCAGGGCGCTCTGGCGGCCGCCTATCAGTGGGGCTACCGCATCGCCATCATCGTGGCCGGCGCCGTGCCGCTGATCCTGGCTCAGCAATACAGCTGGAATGTCTCCTATCTGGTCATGGCCGCCCTGATGCTGGTGGGCGTGGCCGGCGTCCTGGGCGCGCCGCGGGAAGCCCAGCACGTGGTGCGCGCCATCAATCTGGACGGCGTGCCCTCACGGCCTGGACTTGAGCTTCCTGAATGGCTGGCGCGTCTGACTCTGGTGGTGGCCGGCGCCATTGTCCTGGGCTCGGGCCTTGCCGGTTCGGCCGACATGCTGGCTCAGGGGCTGGGGGCGATCGGCCAGGCGGGGGCAGGCGAGGCCCTGTCGGGCGCCTGGACGAGCCGGCCCTGGGGGGTCTTCCTGCAGGTAGGCGCGGTGCTGGCCGGCGGCGGGCTGATCGTGCTGGCCGCCTTTCCGATCCCCGGCTTCCGCACCCGGCCTGGGGTCTATCTGTCGGCCGCCCTGTTCGACCCATTCATCGATTTCTTCGACCGCTACCGCGGGACAGCAGCCCTGATCCTGGCCCTGATCTGTCTCTACCGACTGGCGGATTTCGTCCTCAACATCATGACCCCCTTCTACCTCGACCTCGGATTCACCCTGGTGGAGATCGCCGAGGTGCGGAAGGTGTTCGGGGTGGCCATGTCCATGCTTGGCGTCTTCCTGGGGGGCCTGGCGGTGGCGAGGTTCGGCCTGCTGCAGGCCATGCTGATCGGCGCCTTCGCCGGCCCCTTGAGCAATCTGGTCTTCGCCTGGCTGGCCCTGAAAGGCGCCTGGCTGCCGGCCCTGTTCGTAGCCATCGGCGTGGACAATGTGGCCGGCGGCTTCGCTGGCACCTGCCTGATCGCCTACATGTCCAGCCTCACCGGCTATGGCTTCACCGCCACCCAGTACGCCGTCTTCTCGTCCTTCTATTCCCTGCCGGGCAAACTCCTGGCCTCCCAGTCAGGCCGTATCGTGGAGAGCACCGCCGCCGCCGCCGAGGCCGGCGGGCCCCTGGGGGCGCTGAGAGGCATGTTCGCCGGCCTCCCGGCCGAGGCCTATGCCGGGGCCATGGAGAAGTCCGGCGTCAGCCCGGCCTCCTTGGGGACGGGCTACCTGCTGTTCTTCTTCTACTCGGCCCTGATCGGGGTGCTCGGCATCGTCCTGGCCTTCATGGTCGCCGCGCGCCAGAAGCCGTTGGCCCCTCAGCCCGCCGAGGGCGAGGCCGACGGGGCTGTGGCCCCGCCGCCGGCCTGATCTGGCGCCTTGGGCGCCGCGCCGTCCGGCAGGGCTTCCGGGGCCGGCATGGCCGCTGGCGTTCCGCGGCCCGGGCGAGCGTTTGTGGCGTCCGGCGCGATGCAGATCACCTGGGCCACCCGCAGGTCCCGGCGCAGATTGTCCGCCACCCGGCCGTAGTTTTCCGGCGTGACGGGCTCGCCGACGGCGAAGCTGGCGGCGTCCCGGCCCGAAGCGTTCAGGGCGGTCAGCACGGTCTCCGGCGAGGTGGTGTAGATCCGCCCCCGCCGCGGCGCCTCGGCCACCGTGACGCCGATGACCCGGCCGCCGCTGTCCAGGGCCGGCGCCCCCGAAAGTCCTGCCAGGGTGCCGGTGAGCCCATCCGTGCGGCCGGTCTCGGCCCAGACGAGCACCGACTCCGTACGCTCGCCTCGACCGCGGACCACCAGGTTTTCGCGGCCCAGCAGGCGAGAGGTCGCCTCGCCGGCGCGGCCCTGCGGATAGCCCGGATGGAAGGCGCGGTCGCCGCGCCGCAGGGTGCGGTCAAGGCCGAGCGGCAGGGCCGGCGCCCCGCCCTCGGTGATCAGAATGGCGGCCTCGCCCCGGGGATCGATGAACACCTCGGCGTCCACGCCGCGGCCGTCGGCGACCATGATGGCCGCATGGCTGCAGCCTTCCACCACGTGGCGGGCGGTCATCCACACCCCGTCGTCCGAGACGGCGAAGGCCGTGCCCGCCCCTGGCTCTGCGGTCTGCGGCACCTCGACCACCACGGCCGGATCAAAGGGTGAGGCCGGTCCGAGCGGCAGGCCTTCCTCGCCCGGGACAGGCGGCGGCGGCGGCGGCGCAGCGGCGTTCTCCTGCCGGCCGACGGCCGAGATCAGGAGGGCCAGCACCACGGCGGCGTAGACGAGCCAGTCCGGAAGGCGGGGAAAGTGCATCAGGCGATCAGGTCGCCACGGCCGCGGCGAGGATCAGGGCGGTGGCGAGCTTGGCCCCCACCAGCAGGGCGGCGGCGGCGACCTCACCTTCCTGAATACGTTGCGGCAGGCCCCGCAGCAGCAGGTCGACGAGCCGGAAGACCAGCAGTTGGACCATCACCGTCGAGACCCCCCAGATGATGATCTCCACCAGGGAGGTGGAGGAGTTCAGCGACAGGGCGAGGGGCGCGGCCAGGCCCACCAGCACGCCGCCCAGGGAGATGGCGGCGGCGGCGTTGCCGTCGCGGATCAGGGCGACTTCCTTGTGCGGGGTCAGGAGCACATAGAGCGCCGCCCCCAGGAACAGGATCAGCACCGCCACGCCGGCGTGCAGCAGGGTGGTGGGAAAGCCGATGGCGAAGGCCTGGATTTCCGGAGACTGAAGGTCGGGGGGCATGCGGTCTCACCTCGGCGGCGTCGGGAGGGGGATGGTTAGCACGAGGTCCGTCGGCCGCGGCAATCAGTTCAGGCCGCAGGTGCGTCCTTCGCCTCTGGCGCGAGGGGTTCGGCGGCGGAAATGGCGTCTGTCGCCTTGTCCAGACGCCGCCGCTCGCTGGCGCGCATCTTCTCGCTCTCCGACTTCAGCTGGCCGCAGGCGGCCAGGATGTCCCGGCCCCGGGGGGTGCGGATCGGCGAGGCGTAGCCGGCCCGGTTGAGCACCGCGGCGAAGGCCTCGATGGTCTTCCAGTCCGAGCAGGCATAGGGCGAGCCCGGCCACGGATTGAACGGGATCAGGTTGATCTTGGCCGGGATGCCCTTGATCAGGTTCAGCAGGGCCTTGGCCTCGGCCGGGCTGTCATTGACCCCTTTGAGCATGACGTATTCGAACGTCACCCGGCGGGCGTTGGACAGGCCCGGATAGGCGCGAATCCCGGCCATCAGCTGGTCCAGCGGATACTTCCGGTTCAGGGGCACCAGCTCATCGCGCAGCTCATCATTGGTGGCGTGCAGCGAGATGGCCAGCATGGCCTGGGTCTGGTCGCCCAGGGGGATCAGCTCGGGCACGACCCCGGAGGTCGACACCGTGATCCGCCGCCGCGAGATGGCGATGCCTTCATTATCGGCGATGATGTCGATGGCCGCGGCCACATGGGGCAGATTGTAGAGCGGCTCGCCCATGCCCATGAAGACGATATTGGAGAGCCGGCGGTCCTCCTTGGGGCTCGGCCACTCTTCCAGATCATCCCTGGCCACCTGCACCTGGGCGACGATCTCGGCCGCCGTCAGGTTGCGCACCAGGGCCTGGGTGCCTGTGTGGCAGAAGGTGCAGTTCAGCGTGCAGCCCACCTGGCTGGAGACGCAAAGCGCGCCCGAGCGGCCCACATCGGGGATGTAGACGGTCTCGACCTCGATGCCGGGCGCCATGCGGATCAGCCACTTGCGGGTGCCGTCGCGGCTGACCTGACGCTCCACCACCTCGGGGCGCGAAAGCGTGAAGGCCTCGGCCAGGGCCGCGCGGGTCTCCTTGGCCACGTCGGTCATGGCGTCGAAGTCGGTCAGTCCATAGTGGTGGATCCAGCGCCACAGCTGGGTGGCCCGCATCTTGGCCTTGTCAGGCCGGACCACGCCGGCCTCGATCAGGGCCGCGGCCAGCTGCGGCCGGGTCAGTCCCGACAGGTTCGGCCGGGTCGGCGCGGCGGCGGACGCCGCGCGCGAAAGATCGAGGGTGACGCCCAAGGGTCTGAACTCACTGTCTGGAAGGTCCACCAATATAGGCGAGGCCGCGCCCTGGGCCAACTCGCGGGCGATGACGCGGGGGAAGCTGCGAGGATGTGGCCCTTCAAACAAATGTTCGTCCGCGACCTTCCGCCGCCGCCGGGGCTGGGTTAGCGTCCGCGCCAATTGCGCAAATCGGACGTGGGAGAACGACATGAAGGCTGTGCTGAGCAAGGTGACGGGCGGTCCGGACGCCCTGGTCGTCGAGAACATTCCCGCGCCCGTGGCCGGTCCCGGCCAGGCCCTGATCTCGGTGAAGGCCGTCGGCGTCAACTTCCCCGACGTGCTGATGATCGAGGACAAGTACCAGTCGCGTCCGCCGCGTCCCTTCTCGCCGGGCGGCGAGCTGTCCGGCGTCATCAAGGCCGTGGGCGAAGGCGTCACCAATGTGAAGGTCGGCGACCGGGTTCTGGCCAACACCGGCTGGGGCGGCATGGCCGAAGAGGTGGCCCTGCCGGCCAACCGCCTGTGGCACATCCCCGACAGCATGCCCCATGACGAGGCTGCGGCCTTCATCCTGACCTACGGCACCTCCTTCCACGCCCTGAAGGATCGCGGCCGCGTGAAGGCCGGCGAGAGCCTCCTGGTCCTGGGCGCCGCCGGCGGCGTTGGCCTGGCCGCCGTCGAACTGGGCAAGGCCATGGGCATGCGGGTCGTGGCCGCCTGTTCCAGCCAGGAAAAGGTCGATCTGGCCATCAAGCACGGCGCCGACGAGGGCGTGATCTATGGCCGCGGTCCCTTTGACCGCGACGGCCAGAAGCAGCTGTCGGAACTGTTCAAGTCCAAGGCTGGCCCGAACGGCTTCGACGTCATCTATGACGCCGTGGGCGGCGACTATGCCGAGCCCGCCCTGCGCACCATCGCCTGGGAAGGGCGCTATCTGGTCATCGGGTTTGCGGCCGGCGAGATCCCCAAGATCCCGCTGAACCTCACCCTGCTGAAGGGCTGCGAAATCGTCGGCGTCTTCTGGGGCACCTGGGCGGCCAAGGATCCGGAAGCCTTCGCCCAGAGCGTGAAGGATCTGCTGGACCTCTATGCGGCCGGCAAGATCAAGCCGCACGTCTCCGAGCGATTCCCTCTGGAGAAGGGCGCCGACGCCATCGCCCATCTGGCCAGCCGCAAGGCCATGGGCAAGGTGGTCGTGACCATCGATTGACGGCGATCTCGGCGGCGGGGGGCGAAGCATCTTCCCCTGCCGCCCATCCCGCTTTAGTGATCGACGATCACATAGATGAGGCGCCGACGTCCGTGCGAGCGCCCAAAGGGGAGATGCGTCATGGCTGGTCGTCTTGAGGGCAAGGTTGCGGTGATCACCGGCGGATGCTCCGGCATCGGCCTGGGTGCGGTGGAGCTGTTCATCGCCGAGGGCGCGAAGGTAGTGGCCGCCGACATTCAGGACGAAAAGGGCGCCATGCTGGAGGCGCGCTTTGGCGAGTCCGTCCGCTACGCCCACTGCGACGTGACCTCAGAGGACGACATCGTCGCCGCCCTGAAGCTCGCCGAAAGCGCCTTTGGCGGCCTCGACATCCTGTTCAACAACGCCGGCATCTCCGATCGCATGGGCGCGATCACCGAGGTCACCGCCGAGGGCTGGGACTGGATCTTCTCGGTGCTGGTCCGCGGGCCGGCTCTGGGCATGAAGCACGCCGCTCCGATGATGATCGCCCGCGGCGGCGGCTCGATCATCAACACCGCCTCGATCGCCGGTCTGCAGGCGGGCTTTGGCCCCATCGCCTACTCCACAGCCAAGGCCGGAGTCATCCATATGAGCCGGGTGGCCGCCGCCCAGCTGTCGCGCCAGAAGGTGCGGGTCAACGCCATCTGCCCGGGCCTGATCGCCACCTCGATCTTCGGCGCCTCCCTCGGTCTTCCCCGCGAGGTGGCCGACCAGATGGCCGCCCGGGTCGAACAGGGCGCCGCCAGCGTCCAGCCGGTCCCCAAGGCCGGCCTGCCGGCCGATATCGCTCAGGCCGCCCTCTACCTCGCCTCGGACGCCTCAGCCTTTGTCTCAGGGACCCATCTGGTGGTGGACGGCGGCATCACGGTCGGCGGTCGCCACAGCTGGGATACGACCTCACCCTCGCCCTTTGCGCAGATGTTCGGCGAGGACTCGCCCTTCGCGCCCCCCGCCGCGCCCACGGCCTCGTGAGGCAAGGCGGTTGAGCGAGGCGACACCCTCCCGCGCGCCGCTTGCGCCCAATGTCCACGGGGCCCTGTGGATGGTGGCCTCGGCGCTCGGATTCACCGTGATGACGACGCTCATCAAGTTCCTGGGCGACGACTATCCGGCGGCCTTGCAGACCTTCTACCGGCAGGTGGCGGGGTTCGCGATCCTCATCCCGTTCATCGTCAGTCGCCGGGGGGCGGCCTTCGCCACCACGCGCCCGGGCATCCTGCTGTTCCGCTCGGCGGCTGGCACGCTGGGGATGATCCTGTCCTTCTACGCCTTCCAGAAGATGCCCCTGGCCGACGCCAATGCGCTGTCGTTCACCCGCACCCTGTGGCTGGTGCCGCTGGCCTTCTTCATCGTACGCGAGCCTGTGGGGCCGATGCGGATCGGCGCGGCCCTGGTTGGGTTCGCCGGCGTGCTGATCATGGTCAGGCCAGGCGCCGGCGGCGAGTTCGCCATCGGCTGGCCGGCCGCAGCCATGCTGGCCTCGTCCTTCCTGTTCGCGCTGACCATCACCGGCATGAAGGTAATGACGCGCGATCACAGCCCCATGGTGCTGCTGGTCTGGTCGGCGACGCTGGGCCTGGTCTTCGCCCTGCCCGGCGCCCTGTTCGTCTGGCGCTGGCCCGAGCCCTTCGACCTGTTCCTTCTGTGCGTCATGGGGGTGGTCGGCACCCTGACCCAGGGCTTCTACATCAAGGGCATGTCCATAGGCGACGCCGGCGCCATGGCGCCGATCGACTATATCCGGCTGGTCTTCGCCGCCGGCGCCGGCTTTCTGCTGTTCAATGAGTTGCCCACCATCTGGACCCTGATCGGCGCGGCCGTGGTGGTGATCTCCACCCTCTCCATCACCTGGCGCGAGCAGCAGCTCGCAAAACAGGCCCGGATCAGGGCGGCGGCGGAGGTCTAGCTCTTTTCCTGGTCCTGCGATTGCCGGTCCAGGAAGGCCTGAGCCTCGGCCTTGTGGCGGGGTTTTACATAGCGGCCCACCAGGGCCAGCATGGTCCCGAATACGGCCGCGTCGTCGGTGAAGCCCACCACCGCCAGCACGTCTGGGATCGCATCGGCGGGCATGACGAAATAGGCCAGCCCGGCCAGCATCATGCCTTTGGCCGCGCTTGGGGTGGCCGGATCGCGGGCGCAGAACCAGACGGCGATGGCGTCGGCGGCGAAGGGGATCTTCGAGGCCGTCCGCACGATCTTGGGCCAGAAGCCCCGCCGGACCCGCTCTTCGTTGACCTTGACCACCGCGGGCACGAGGGCCCGCTTCGGGTCCAGCGCCTGGGCCGGATCAAATCCGTCGGTCTTGACGTCGGGTGATACTTTAGGCCGCGCGATCATCAGGATAAGCCAGTTTCAGGTTGCATCATTAAACGCATCAGGAGGCGTAGCGTCCATGAAACTTGATTCCTCTGTCGCCGCCGTCGTCACGGGCGGCGCATCGGGCCTCGGCGAGGCCACGGTCCGCGCTCTGGCCGCCCATGGGGTGAAGGTCGCCATCTTCGACATGAACGCCGAAAAGGGCGAAGCGGTCGCAAAAGATGTCGGCGGCGTGTTCTGCAAGGTCGATGTCACCGACGACGCCACGGTCGAGGCCGGCTTCGAAAAGGCCCGCGCCGCCCACGGTCAGGAGCGGATCCTGATCAACTGCGCGGGCACCGGCTTCGCCGCCAAGACCGCCAGCCGTGACAAGGCCACCGGCGAGACCAAGTCTCACCCGATCGCCATCTTCGAGAAGATCGTCCAGATCAACCTGGTCGGCACCTTCCGCTGCGTGGCCAAGGCCGCCCAGGGCATGCTGTCCCTGGAGCCCCTGGAAGATGGCGAGCGTGGCGTGATCGTCAACACCGCTTCTGTGGCCGCCGTCGATGGTCAGGTGGGCCAGGCGGCCTATTCGGCCTCCAAGGGCGGCGTGGTCGGCATGACCCTGCCGATCGCCCGGGACCTGATGAACGACGGCATCCGGGTGAACACCATCCTGCCTGGCATCTTCAACACCCCGCTGATGAACGCCGCGCCGGAAAACGTGAAGGCCGCCCTGGCCGCCTCGGTGCCCTTCCCCAAGCGTCTGGGCAATGCCGAGGAATACGCCTCCCTGGCTGTGGAAATGTGCCGCAATGGCTACTTCAACGGCGAACATGTCCGCCTCGACGGCGCCATCCGCATGCCGCCGCGCTAAGACCGAGATCGCAGCCGGGGTTTCCCCGGCTGCGACGTTGCGCCACAGTGAGGGGCTGAAGTAGCAAAAATCCCTCACTGGGGTGCGTATCCAAATGATGGCCACCTGGGCCCAGCGTTTCGCCACCGCCATCGAGCGGCCTGCGATCGCCTATGGGATGGTCGCCGGTGCGGTCGCCGTCGCGACAGCCGCACAAGGCGTCATTGAACTCGCCCTGACCGCGCCGCCCGCCTTCATGATCTACTTTCCGGCGATCATCTTCGCCACCGTGGTCGCTGGCGCCCGGGGCGGAATGACGGCCGTCGGACTGAGCGCCTTGGTGGCGGCCTCGCTCTGGCCGGCCGAAGCCCGGGCAGGGACCAGTCTGCCGGTGGCCTTGGGTCTGTTCGTGCTCACAGGCGCCCTGACGGTCGCCCTGGCCAAGCCCCTGCGGGTGGCGATCCGGCGCGGGGCCAAGGTTCAGGAACGGTTTCGCCTGGCCCAGCAGGCGGCCAAGGACAGCTTCGTCATCCTCGACCCCGTCTATCAGAACGGTGCCCTGGCGGATTTCGTCTGGGTCTACGCCAATGCGGCGGCCGACCGGATGGCGCCGGCCGGGGTCGAGACCCTGGTGGGCCGCCGGGTGCGCGAGGTGTTTCCCGACGAAACCGGGCAGGACATGTTTGAGCGCCTGAGCCGGGCGCTGACCCAGGATGAGCCCGATGATGTGGAGGTGCTGCGGGTCATCGACGGCCAGGAGCACTGGGTCCGCTCCAGCGCCCTTAGGGCCGGGGCCGGGGTGGCGGTCACCTTCCGCGATGTCACCGAACTGCGGCGAACGGTGGAGACCCTGCGCCGGGGGGAAGCGCGGGTGCGCGCCTTCATCGAATCCCTGCCGCAACTGATGTGGGTCAGCGACGCCCAGGGCGCCTGGACCTTCGCCAGCCCCCAGTGGAACGACTTCACCGGCGGCGCGCCGGGCTCGGCCCTGGGCGAGGGCTGGCTGCAGTCTGTCCACCCCGAAGACCGCGACGCCGTGGCCGAGGCCTGGCGCCAGGCGGTCAACGGGGCCTTGCCCTTCGCCCCGGAGTTCCGCCTGCAGCGGGCCGATGGCGCCTGGCGGTGGTTCCACGGCCGGGCCGCCGTCCTGCCGGACGCCGCCGGCGGGGTCCGCAGCTGGTTCGGCTCGGCCTCCGACATCACCGAGGTGGTCGAGGCCCGTCAGGACCTGGAAGCTCGGGTCGCCGAACGGACTCGCGACCTTGAGGCGAGCCTGGAGGCCCGGGCCCGCACTGAGGCGGCGCTGGCCCAGGCCCAGCGGCTGGAGACGGTGGGCCGGCTCACGGGCGGGGTGGCGCACGATTTCAACAACCTGCTGACCGTGGTCATCGGCGGTCTGGACATGATGCTGAAGGACCCGGCCGACACGGCGCGGGTCACTCGCCTCGCCAGCGCCGCCTTGGACGCCGGCCGCCGGGGCGAGCGGCTGACGCGCCAGCTTCTGGCCTTTTCCCGCCGCCAGGAGCTGCGCCTCGACAATCTGGCGGTGGCGCCGCTGGTCGAGCAGATCGAGCCCCTGGTCCGCCGGGCAGCCGGCGAGGCCGTCGCCCTGACCATCGATTGCCCGCCGCAGGTGGGGGCGGCGAGGCTGGACGCCGCCCAGTTCGAGGCGGCCCTGCTGAACCTTGTGGTCAACGCGGCCGACGCCACCCCGCCCGGCGGCGAGATCCGGATTGAGGCCGCGCGGCTGGCCTTGGTCGAGGGCCAGGTGCATGAGGCGCCGGCTGGCGACTATGTCCGCCTGTCGGTGAGCGATACGGGGTCGGGCATGGCGCCCGACGTGCTCGAACATGTCTTCGAGCCCTTTTTCACCACCAAGGAGACCGGCAAGGGGACGGGGCTTGGCCTCGCCCAGGTCTATGGCTTCATCCGCCAGTGCGGCGGGGTGGTCGATGTGCGCAGCGCTCCAGGCGAGGGGACGACGATCAGCCTCTACCTGCCGGCCGCCGACCGCGCCGACGCCGTCGCGCCCGAGCTTGAGGCGCCCCCGGTCGCCGTCGGAATGGATGGCTTGCGCGTCCTGCTCGTCGAGGATGACGATGCGGTCCGCGCGGTCACCCACAGCCTGCTGGACGAGTTCGGCTGCCGGGTGGAGACGGCGGTCAACGGGGTCGAGGCCTTGCGGCGCCTCGGCCAGAATGCGGACTTCGATCTTGTTCTGTCGGACATCGTCATGCCCGGCGGCGTCAGCGGCGTTGATCTCGCCCGGCGGTTGAAGGCGGCCCATCCTGACCTGCCCGTGGTGCTGACCACTGGCTACAGTGGCGAGACCCTGGATGACCCGGGCGAGGCGCGAGCCTGGCCCATTCTCCGCAAGCCCTTCCGGGCCGAACAGCTCAGCGCCATGGTCCGCCAGGCGGCCGGCGTGGCCTAACTGCGCCTATCGCCGCCGCAACCCGCCCAGCATGCCGCGGACGATTTCCCGACCGATCTGACTGCCCACAGTGCGCAGCACCGACTTGGTGAAGGCTTCGCCCAGGCTCTGGCGACTTCCACCCCCGCTGCTGCGGCTCCGGCGGGCCGGGTCGCGGGGTTCGGGCGCCGCCTTGGCCGGCGGGGCTGCGACGGCGCTCTCGGCCGCCCGGGCCTGCAGGCGCTCATGGGCGGACTCACGGTCCTTCGGCTCATCATAGAGGCCCCGCACGGGGCTCTGGGCCATCAGGGCGGTTCGTTCCGCCGTCGTGGCTGGGCCAAGCCGTGAGGCGGGGGGGCGGATCAGCGTCTTCTGGACGACGCAGGGCGCACCCTTCTCATCGAGGAGCGAGACCAGGGCCTCGCCGACGCCCAGGCCCTGGATCGCCTCGGCGGTGTCGAAGTCCGGATTGGCGCGGAACGATTGGGCCGCGGCGCGCAGGCCCTTCTGGTCGGCGGGCGTATAGGCCCGCAGGGCGTGCTGGATGCGGTTGCCCAGCTGGCCAAGCACGCTGTCGGGGATGTCGGCGGGGTTCTGGGTGACGAAATAGACCCCGACCCCCTTGGAGCGGATCAAGCGGACCACCTGTTCGACCTTTTCCAGCAGGCCCTTCGGCGCGTCACGGAACAGCAGGTGCGCTTCGTCAAAAAAGAAGGCCAGGCGGGGCTTTTCGGGGTCCCCCACCTCGGGCAGCTCCTCGAACAGCTCCGACAGCAGCCACAGGAGGAAGGTGGCGTAGAGCCTCGGCGAATTGATCAGCCGGTCGGCGGCCAGGATGTTCACATGGCCGCGGCCAGACCCATCCACCCGCATAAGGTCAGACAGGGCGAGCGCCGGCTCGCCGAAGAAGCCCGCGGCGCCCTGGTCTTCCAGCACCAGAAGCTTGCGCCGGATCGCCGCCAGGCTGGTCTTGGCCACCGCCCCGTAGCGGGCGCTGATGTCGGCGGCGTTGTCGCCCACAAAGCCCAGCACCGCCTGCAGATCTTTGAGGTCGAGCAGCAGCAGGCCTTCTTCGTCAGCGACCCGGAAGGCGACGGTCAGCACGCCCTCCTGGACGTCGTTCAGCTCCAGCATCCGCGACAGCAGCAGAGGGCCCATCTCCGAGACGGTGGCGCGGATCGGATGCCCCTGCTCGCCGAACAGGTCCCAGAACACGGTCGGGGCGCCCAATGGGGCGATCTCTAGGCCCATCTTGGCGGCCCGGGCGATGAGCTTTTCATTGGGGGCGCCGGCCATGGCGACCCCGGACAGGTCGCCCTTCACATCGGCGGCGAAGACCGGCACGCCCGCGTCAGAGAGGCCCTGGGCCAGGATCTGCAGGGTCACGGTCTTGCCTGTGCCGGTGGCGCCGGCCACCAAGCCGTGGCGGTTCGCCCGGTCCAGCCGGAGAAACAGGGTCTCCTCGCCCCCCAGGCCCACCAGAACACCCTCTGCGCCGCTCGCCGTCATCCCCGTCTCCCCCTGGGTTCAGCGTCAGGCTAGCGGCCTGAACCCGGATCGACCAGCCGCGGCGTCAATCTCCGCGCAGAGGTATTTTCATCCCCGGTGGCCCGGTCGAGTTGCGATAATCTGCCCGTCTCTGTGCGGCATGTCGGCGCCGCCGTGCAAGCCGATTGACGGGGCGCCGGGGCCGAAGGACAGTCGGAGAATCACTGAGCCTCGCGCTCAGGGGGCCGTCGTCGGGCCTGTCCGCTCGGCGGAGCCGAAGCCCGCGGCCCAGAACCCATGGATGGCAGGTCTTCCCTTTGACGTTTGAACACCTATCTCAGGACCTGTCGGGGATCGCCCGTCCCCGGCCTCAGAGCGTCGCCCCGCAAGGGACGCCGACGCGACGAGCCCCCAGGGTTCCGCCGGTCCCCCCCGTCGGAACCAAACGCCGCCGGATCCTCTCCTCCGGCGGCGTTCTGGTGAAAGGGAGACTGCCATGAGCCCCGTCCAAGTCCCGCTGACCGAGGCCCTCGGTCAGGTTCTGGCCGACAAGCTGCTGGCCAGGCTTGGACCGGATGCGGCCAAGGACCAGGCGCTGCAGGCCTTCGCCGCCCAGGCCGCCGAGGACGTGGTCCCGGCTGAACTGCCGGAGTTCGATCTGGACGACCTCGCCGCCAATCTGGCGGCCTTCTGGACCTTCGCCGAAAAGCGTCGCGGTCTCTCGCCAATTCTGCGGATCGTGCGCGCCGAACGGGCGTCCGAGGACTCGCCCCGGCTGGACTTCGACCGAGTGGAGATCGTCCAGGAGGATGGTCCCTTCCTGGTGGACAGTGTGATGGGCGAGATCGCCGACCAGGGCTTCCAGGTCCGCGCCATGTTCCACCCGGTGGTCGAGGTGTCCCGGGACGCCAAGGGCCATCGGAGCCCTGACGGCGCCCTCCACCGAGAGTCGATGATCCAGGTCTTCGTCGACCGCATCGGTCCTGATCGGGAAGACCAGCTGCTCGCCGGCCTGCGCGCGGCCCTGGCCGACGCCCGGGCCGCTGTGGCCGACTTCCCGGCCATGCTGGACCTGATGGGCCGCACGGTATCGGAGCTCGAGTCCCTGGCTCCTGAGACCCCTCGACGAGCCGAGGAACTGGCCTTCCTGCGCTGGCTGCACACCGAGCACTTCGTCTTCCTGGGCGCCCGGATCTATGAGTATCCCCGGGTCGAGGGCGGCGACTACGCCCCTGAGGAGCCGCTGTTCCAGCCCCAGGACGGTCTGGGCGTGCTGCGCGATCCGGCGCAGCGGGTTCTGCGCCGGACCAATGAGCCGGCCGTGCTCACCGCCCAGCTGGCCAGGCGCCTAGAGGACGAGTCCGCCGTCACCGTGGCCAAGGCCAACATGCGCTCCCGGGTCCATCGCCGCGGCTACATGGACTATGTGGGGGTCCGCCGGTACGGCCCCGACGGCCGTCCCTCGGGCGAGGTGCGGTTCGTGGGCCTCTTTACGGCTGAGGCCTACGACCAGCCGGTCAGCGCCGTGCCCCTGGTGCGGGCCAAGGCGGCCGGCGCGCTGGCCCGGGCGGCCAAGGCGCCGGGCAGCCACAACGCCAAGCGCCTGAAGAACATCGTCGAGAACTATCCCCGCGACGAGCTCTTCCAGATGACCGAGGACGAGCTGCTGACCAATGCGCTCGGCGTCCTGCATCTGTACGACCGGCCCCGGGTGCGCCTGTTCGAGCGGCGCGATCCGTTCGACCGGTTCTGCTCGATCCTGATGTTCGTGCCCCGGGAGCGCTACGATTCCGACCTGCGCATCCGGGCAGGCCAGCTGCTGGCCAAGGCCTATGGCGGGCGGGTTTCGGCCTATTATCCGAGCTTCTCGGACTCCCCGCTCGCCCGGGTGCATTTCATCATCGGCTTTAGCGCCGGCCAGAAGCGCGAGCCCGATCTGGCGGCCGTCGAGGCAGAGATCGCCGAGGCCGCGCGCACTTGGGAGGACCGGTTCGAGGCCGCCGTGCGCGACCTGGAGCGCCCGGCCGCCGTCACCGGTGACCTGCTCGGCCGCTACTACGGCGCGTTTTCGGCTGGCTACCGCGACCGCTATGACGCAGCCGAAGCCCTGGCCGATGTCGCGGTGATCGACGACCTTTCGCCTGACGAGGTCGTCCGCGTTCGGGCCTTCCGTCGCGAGGGCGACACCGCCCGCAATTTCCGGTTCAAACTCTATCGCCCGGCCGAGCCCGCGCCCCTGGCCGACGTGCTGCCGATCCTGGAGAGCATGGGGCTGAAGGCGATGGCCGAGGCCGGATTCCCGGTGCGCAAGGTGGGCGCAGATCCAGTCTGGGTGCATGAGTTCGAGCTCGACGACCCCCGGGGCGCCGACCTGGTGTTCGAGGATGTGAAGGCTTGTTTCGAGCAGGCCTTTGTCGCCGTCTGGACCGGTCAGACCGAGAATGATGGCTTCAACCGTCTGGTCCTGGAGCTGTCCATCGGTTGGCGGGAGGCCGCCCTTGTCCGGGCGCTGGCCCGCTATCGCCAGCAGACCGGCCTCGATCCCTCCCAGCGCTTGCAGGAGGAAGCGTTGAGCCGCAGGCCCGGCGTCACCCGGCTGATCCTCGACCTGTTCCGAACCCGCTTCGACCCGGCCGTCCGCGCCGATCTGGCTGAGCGCCAGGCCCAGGCCAAGGCGGTGATGGAAGAGATCACCGAGGCCCTGCAGATGGTGGAGAGCCTCGATGATGACCGGGTGCTGCGTCGCATCGCCCTGCTGGTCCAGTCGATCCTGCGGACCAACTACTATCAGCGGGGGGACGACGGACGGCCCGCGGCCTTCATCAGCTTCAAGGTGGCCAGCGAGGACCTGGCCGACCTGCCGGCGCCCAAGCCCTACCGGGAGATCTATGTCTGGTCGACCACGGTCGAGGGCGTGCACCTGCGCTTTGGCCCGGTGGCCCGGGGCGGCCTGCGGTGGTCGGATCGGCGCGACGACTTCCGCACCGAGGTCCTGGGCCTGGCCAAGGCCCAGCAGGTGAAGAACGCCGTCATTGTGCCCGTGGGCGCCAAGGGCGGCTTCTACCCCAAGGCCCTGCCGGTGGGCGGAAGCCCCGACGCGGTGCGGGCGGCTGGTGTCGAGGCCTACAAGACCTTCCTGCGCGGCCTGCTGGACATCACCGACAATCTGACGCCAGACGGCGAGGTGATCGCGCCCAAGGGCGTGGTGGCCCATGACGGAGAAGACCCCTATCTGGTGGTCGCCGCCGACAAGGGCACGGCCACCTTCTCCGACATCGCCAACGAACTGGCCGAGTCCTATGGCTTCTGGCTGGGTGACGCCTTCGCCTCGGGCGGATCGGCGGGTTATGACCACAAGGAGATGGGCATCACCGCCCGCGGCGCCTGGGAGGCGGTCAAGCGGCACTTCCTGGAGCTGGGCAAGGACATCCAGGCCGAACCCTTCACCGTGGTGGGCGTCGGCGACATGTCCGGCGACGTGTTCGGCAACGGCATGCTGCTGTCTCGGCAGATCCGCCTCATGGCGGCCTTCGATCACCGCCACATCTTCCTCGATCCCGACCCGGATCCTGAGACGAGCTTTGTCGAGCGCGAGCGCCTGTTTTCCCTGCCGCGCTCGTCCTGGGACGACTATGACCGCGCGAGGATTTCGGCGGGCGGCGGGGTCTTCCCCCGCACCCAGAAGTCCATTCCGCTAAGCCCCGAGGTCCGCCAAATGCTGGGCGTCGAGGCCGAGGCCCTGGCGCCCACAGACTTGATCAGCGCCATCCTCAAGGCCCCGGCCGAGCTGCTCTATCTCGGCGGTATCGGCACCTATGTGAAGGCTGCGGCCGAGAGCCACGCCGATGTGGGCGACAAGACCAACGACGCCCTGCGGATCAACGCCCAGGACCTGCGGGTCCGGGTGGTGGGCGAAGGCGCAAATCTGGGTCTGACCCAGGCCGCGCGAATCGCCTTCGCCGAGGCCGGCGGGCGGGTGAACAGCGACGCCATCGATAATTCGGCCGGGGTCGATTCCTCCGACCATGAGGTCAACATCAAGATCCTCACCGGCATGGTCGAGCGGGCCGGCGACCTCAACCGGCCTGACCGGGACAAGCTGCTGCGCTCAATGATCGGTGACGTGGCCGACCATGTGCTGGCCCACAATTACGACCAGAACCAGGCGCTTTCCCTGCTGGAGCTGGACGCGGTCGGCGAGCTGGAGCCCCATGCCCGGTTCATGGCCAGGCTTGAATCCATGGGTCGCCTGGACCGGGTGGTGGAAGGGCTGCCGGACGCTGCGGCCATCGCCAAACGGGTCGAGGCGGGTCGCGGCCTGACACGGCCCGAGCTCGCCGTGCTGATGGCCTATGGCAAGATTCAGCTGTTCCGGGAGATGGTCGAGACCGAGGTCCCCGACGATCCCTGGTTCGAGCAGGTGCTGGAAGGCTATTTCCCCAAGCCCCTGATGCGCTACGCCCCCGAAATGCGCCGCCACCGGCTGCGGCGGGAGATCATCGCCACGGTGGTGGCCAATGACGTGGTCAATCGCTGCGGGCCAAGCTTCCCAAGCCGGCTGATGGCGGCGGCCGGCTGCGACGCCCGGGCCTTCTTCGTCGGCTATGAGGCCGCCCGCGCTGTCCTGGACGTGGCCGCCCTCTGGGAAGCCGTCGAGGCTCGCGATAGCGACATGCCCGCGCGGGCCCAGCTCCTGCTGCTGCGCCAGCTGGCCCGGCAGCTGCGCGGCCTGACCTTCTGGTTCGCCCGCCGCGCCTATCGCCAGGGGGAGGGGGTCAGCGCCCTGATCGATCGCTACGCCAAGCCGGCCCGGGCCCTGAAGGCGTTGGCGCCCGAGGTCCTGACGCCGGTGGAGCGGGCCGATCTGGACGCCCTGGCCGACCGGCTGACCGCGGCCGGCGCCCCGGAAGACATGGCCAAGGCGGTGGTCGAACTCCAGCCCCTGACCATCGCCGCCGACCTGGCCGATCTGGCTGAGGCCTCCCGCTGGCCCATTGAGAATGTGGCCCGCCTGCACCACAAGGTCGGCGAGGTGTTCGGTTTCGATCGCCTGCGCGCGGCGGCCGGCAGCCATTCGGCGGGCGACATCTTTGAGCGCACAGCGGTCCGACGTCTGGTGGAAGACCTGCTGACCGAACAGACCACGGTCGCCCGGTCGGTGATGGCGAGGGCCCGAGGCCCTGCGGCCGGGGCTGACGCCCAGGCGGCCGAGGCGGCCATCAAGGCCTGGTCGGCCTCGGCGGCCGATGCGACGGCCGCGGCTGGCCGCACCCTGACCGAGATCGAGCAGGCGCCCGGCGGCTGGACCTTCGCCAAGCTGACCATCGCCCACGGCGCCCTGCGCGAACTGGCGGTCCGCGCAGAAGGCTGACCGAACGCTGCCGAGTTAGTGCCGGAAGACCCGCACGCCGGTGAAGGCCATGGCCAGACCCGCGGCGTCGGCGGCGGCGATGACCTCCTCGTCGCGGATCGAGCCGCCCGGCTGGATCACCGCGGTCGCTCCGGCCTCGGCCGCCTGGATCAGGCCATCGGCGAAGGGGAAGAAGGCGTCCGAGGCGCAGGCCGAGCCCTTGGCCAGCGACTCCGGGAGGCCCGCGGTTTCGGCCGCCTCGGCCGCGCGGATGGCGGCGATGCGGGCCGAATCCTTGCGGTTCATCTGGCCGGCGCCGATGCCGGCGGTCTGGCCGCCCCTGGCGTAGACGATGGCGTTGGACTTCACATGCTTGGCCACGGTGAAGGCGAACAGCATGTCGCGCAGCTCGGCCTCGGTGGGCTGGCGCTTGGTGACGATCTTCAGGTCAGCCGCGGTGATGTGGGCGGTGTCGCGGCCCTGGACCAGGAAGCCGCCGGCCACCTGGCGCCAGGTGACGCCGGCCGCCTTCGGGTCGGGGAGGCCGCCGGTGATCAGCAGGCGCAGGTCCTTCTTCTTCTTGAAGATGGCGATGGCCTCTTCGTCGGCCTCGGGGGCCACCACCACCTCGGTGAAGACCTTGACGATCTCCCGGGCCGCGGCCGCATCCAGCCGGCGGTTAACCGCCACGATGCCGCCGAAGGCCGAGACCGGATCGCACTGCAGAGCACGCTGATAGGCCTCGGTCAGGTCCGAGCCCAGGGCCACGCCGCAGGGATTGGCGTGCTTGATGATGGTCACCGCCGCGCTGGTGGCGGGGTCGAACTCGGCGACCAGCTCAATGGCCGCGTCGGTGTCGGCGATGTTGTTGTAGGACAGCGCCTTGCCCTGCAACTGGGTGGCCGTCGCCACGCCCGGGCGGTTTGAGCCGTCGCGGTAGAAGGCGGCGGCCTGGTGCGGGTTTTCCCCATAGCGCATGGTCTGGACCAGCTCGCCGGCGAAGGCCCGGCGGCGCGGGGCCTCCTCGGCCAGTTCCTTCGCGAACCATTGCGAGATGGCCGCGTCATAGGCCGCGGTGCGGGCATAGGCCCGGGCGGCCAGCGCCTTGCGCAGGGACAGCGAGGTCGACCCATCGGCCTTCAGCGCCGCGATCACGTCGTCCAGGTCGGCCTTCTCGGTGCAGACGGCCACATAGCCGTGGTTCTTGGCGGCCGAGCGGATCATGGCGGGCCCGCCGATGTCGATATTCTCCACGCAGGCGGCGAAGTCGCCGCCGCCGGCCACGGTCTGCTCAAAGGGATAGAGGGTCACATAGACGATATCGATGGGGCCGATGCCGTGATCGGCCATGGCCTGGGCGTGGTCGGCGGCGTCGCGCACGCCGAGCAGACCGCCGTGCACCACCGGATGCAGCGTCTTGACCCGGCCGTCCATCATCTCCGGAAAACCGGTCAGGTCCGCCACGTCCTTCACGGGCAGGCCGGCCGCAGCGATGGCCGCCTTGGTGCCGCCGGTGGAGACCAGCTCCACCCCCATCTCCGACAGGGCCTTGGCGGCCTCGACCAGGCCGGTCTTGTCGGAGACCGACAGCAGGGCGCGGACGGGTTTGACGGCGTCGGGGGCAGGCGGGAAGTCGGGGGCGGCGGGCACGGCGGTCTCCTGGCGGGAAAGGTGACAAGGCGTGCCCAGGCGAGCGGCATATGAGGTCCTGGCTCCCCGGTGGTCACCCACCTCGATTTTCGCCAGTCACGCAGGACAGGGGCCTCCTAGTCCTGGCTGGTTGGGGGAGTCAATGCGCCGTCTCAACGCGGCGGCGGCCAGGGCTCGGCGGCCGCGAGCTTCCATCGCAGGCGGGCGCCCGCCTCCTGGCGCACCTGGCCGCGCAAGACCACCTGGCTGGTCCGCCGGGCCTGACCGTCCTGGAAGAAGACCGAGGCCTCGATGGCGACCTCCATGGCGTCGTTGCGCAGCCACCAGCCGGTCTCCTCGCCCTCGGGCTTGATCAGCACGCTTTTGCCGTCCCTCGCCAGGGAGGCCCGGGCGTCCGGATGGATATGGAAGCGGACAACGAAGGGAATGAACCGCCGGGGGTCCTCCCCGGGCGGGGCGTCGCTCACCGGGGTGAACCGATCCTCACCCCGCAGTTCATCGGCGGCAAGGTCCAGATAGAGGCGCCGCTCATGGCGCAGGCCAAAGCGCCGGACCCAGCCGTCATGGGCCATTTCCAGCCATAGCGCCCCTTCGGCCTGCTGGCGCTTGGCGCTCACCGCCGCATCGGCGCCGATCAGCCGGGGGCCCAGGGCGCGGGCCTGCAGTCCCCGCACGGGCGCGCCGCAGGACAGGTCGCCAAGGGAGGCGGTCGAGGCCGCATCCGCCAGACGCAGGGCCTCAGGCCCCACGGCGTCGGGCGACCAGCCGCAGTTGGTGATGGCCCGGCGGCCAGAAATCAGCACCTCAAGCGCCAGCGGCTGAGCGCAGGCGGTGACGCTCCAGGGGCCTGACGCCGGCGGGGCGGCGTCGGCCACCAGCTGCAGGCTGCGGCTCTCCAGACGCTGATAGCCGTTACGGGCCGCAGGCAGGGTGCGGCCAGCGTCGTTCTCACTGGCCCGGGCCGCGGCCACCAGGCCCGGCCGCAGCGCCTCGCCTCCCTGGAACACCGGCAGGCCGCCATCGGCGAGGGTGAAGAACCGCACCGCCCCCACGAGCCGGTCGATGGCCCGCATCATCTCATCCGGCGGGGCGACGCCGCGCTGAACCAGGGCCTCGTCCAGGGTCTGCAGGTCGAGCAACAGCTGCACGGCCGCCTGGGGCGAGCGCGAGGCATGGCCGCCATCGGCCTGGACGGTTTCGGCCAATGCCCTGGTCAGCCGTTCCAGCGCTGTGGTCGTCAACCGGTCGCCGGCCTCGCCGGCCAGTACGGCGCCGGCCAGGGCCGCGGCGCAGGCCCGCTCGGCCGCCCGGGCCGGGCCGTCGATGGTGGCCAGCAGGTGGCGGGCCTGACGGGCGAGATCGAGGGCGATCTGGGCGGTTTCGGCGTCTGAAGCCCCTGCGCAGAGACGCGGCGCCCCGCAGGCCAGGTTGAACACCCGGCGCTCCAGCACCTCCGGGTCCCAGGAGAAGCCGTTCCAGCGGCCGAAGGTGCGCCGCCAGAGCAGGGTCAGCCGGAGCGCTTCAACGGCGCCGCTGTCGCCCACGGCGAGCAGGTCGCGCATCCAGTCGAACCGGTGCAGGGCCACGGCGAAGCGCCGACTGGGATTGGGTCGGTCCCAGGGATCCCCCTTCGGACCTGCATGGAGCGTGACGCCGGCGAAGGTGAAGTCGCCGAGCAGGATGCGTCGGCCGTTCTCCGCCTTGCCCGGACGGGGATCGGGGGGCGATCCGGTAAGGCCCTCGGGCCGGGGCCTGGCCAGCATCCAGCGGTGCAGGGGCGAGCCGGCCCATTCCCGACGGGCCTGGCGGCGCAGGCCGACCGCCAGCGCCAGCAGGGCGACCTGACCAGGCAGCCGCCTGGACGCCGGCGCCGGGGGAGGCTGTCCGGCCACGGGCGCCCCGCTCACCCGCCCCGAAGGGCGGCGATGTTGGCGGCGTAGGCGTCCGCGCCGCCCTTGAAGACGGCGGTGCCGGCCACCAGCGCCGTGGCGCCGGCCTCCAGGCAGAGGGGGGCCGTCTCGGACGTCACGCCGCCGTCGACCTCCAGGTGAATCTCCCGGCCGGTGGCGTCGATCATCTCCCGCAGCCGGCGAATCTTCGCCAGTTGCGAGGTCATGAACTTCTGTCCGCCGAAACCCGGATTGACCGACATCACCAGGATCAGATCGACCTGATCCATGATGCCCTCGATGGTCGAGGGCGAGGTGGACGGATTGAAGACCACGCCCGCCTTGCAGCCTAGGCTGCGGATGAGCTGCAGGGTGCGGCTGAGGTGCGGGCCGCTTTCGGGATGGACGCTGATCAGGTCGGCGCCGGCCTTAGCGAAGGCCTCGATATAGGGGTCGGCCGGCGCGATCATCAGATGCACGTCGAAGGGGATGGTGACGTGGGGCTTCAGCGCCTTCACCACGTCGGGGCCAATGGTGATGTTGGGCACGAAATGGCCGTCCATCACGTCGATATGAACCCAGTCGGCTCCGGCGGCTTCGATGGCGCGGCATTCTTCGCCCAGGCGGGCGAAGTCAGCGGCCAGGATGGAGGGGGCGATGAGAGGCGTGCGCGTCATCGTCTGGACTTAACCCAAGCCGCGGGGCGGCCACAAGGACCGCCGGGGCGCCTGCCTGCCCTGCGTCTAGCTCTGCCGCAGGAAGCGGGCGACGTAGAAGCCGTCGGTTCCGCCCGGGCTGTGGAAGGGCAGGATGCGGAGCGTCCCGTCGGGCAGCACGCTAGCGGCGGGCGCGCCGCCCTCGCCAGGGGCGATGGGCTCCAGGACGAAGCCCGGGTGCCGGGCCAGGAAGCCCGCGACCTGCGATTCGCCCTCTTCCGGCTCCAGGCTGCAGACGCAGTAGACCAGCCGCCCTTGGGGGGCGACGCGGGGCGCGGTGGCGTCCAGCAGCCGGGCCTGGGTCTCGGACAGGCTGGCGATGTCGGCGGGTCGCGCGGCCCAAAGGACGTCGGGATGGCGGCGGAAGGTGCCGGTGGCCGAACAGGGGGCGTCCAGCAGGACGGCGTCGAACAGGTCCGGCGCCTTCCAGTCGACCGCATTGGCGGTGACGGTGGCGGCCTTCAGCCCCATCCGCTCCAGATTGGCCGCCAGGCGCTTGAGCCGGCCGGCCGAGCGGTCCAGGGCCGTGACGCTGGCCCCAGTGGCCGCCAGCTGCAGGGTCTTGCCGCCGGGCGCGGCGCAGAGGTCGAGCACCTGCTGGTCGGGGCCGGCCTCGAGCAGGCGGGCGGGAATGGCGGCTGAGGCGTCCTGCACCCACCATGCGCCGGCCTCGAAGCCCGGCCAGGTCGCCAGGTCGCCGCGGCGGGCCGTGCGCAGGCTGCCGCCCGGCAGTATCTCGGCTTCCAACTCGGCCGCCAGGGCCTGGGCTGTGGCCGGGTCGCGGACGGAGAGGTCGGTGGCCGGCTCCTGGGCGATCACCTTGGCGATCTCCAGGGCGGTCTGTGGGCCAAAGGCCGCGCTCCAGCGGGCCATCAACCAGGGGGGCGGCAGGGCTTCGGGCTCATCCAGGTTCGGCGGTTCGCGCAGCAGGCCCCGCAGGACGGCGTTGACCAGGCCCTTGAACGGCGCGGTGTCCCGGCGCGAGGCGGCCAGATCGACGCTGGTGGCCACGGCGGCGAAGGGCGGGGTCTCCATCAGGAAGGCCTGGGCCACCCCAATCCGCAGGATCTGGCGCACGCCGTCCGGCGGCGACTTGGAGAGCTTGGCGTCCAGGGCCCGGTCGATGGGCCCCAGCCGGCGCAATGTGGCCATGGCGAGCGCGCGCGCAAAGGCGCGGTCCCGCGGCGAAAGCGCGCCAAAAGCCGGCGTGGAGATCGCCTCTTCCAGGCCCGTTCGGCGGGCCAGGGCGGCGGTCAGGATGTCGAGGGCGGCGCCCCGGGCGGGGAGGCCAAGATCATTGTCGTCGTTCACCGGCTGCGACGTGCCCGCTCCGCCGGCCTCAGGCAAGGAAAGATCGCAGGCGAGCGCCCCTTTCGCCGCCGCCCGCGTCGCCGCCGCGTCTGGCGCAGCGGCCCTGGCCGTCCTAAATCATGCCTATGAGCGAGACCCTGCCCCCCAACGCCGCGCCGGACAAACCCCTGAGCCCCGCGGCCCGCCGCGCCCTGGAAGAGGCGCAGGCCCGCCGCGAGGCCGAGGCGGCCCTGCAACCGCCGCCGGAAGAAGGCGGCCCCAAAGGGCCAGAGCCGACCCGTTTCGGCGACTGGGAGCGCAAGGGCATCGCCGTCGATTTCTAGTCTGGTCAAGCTCGCGCCCTGAGTGCAGCGACTCGCCCCGGCCCGCCCTGGGGCGTTAGGTTCCTGTTAAGACTTGTAAACAGGAGTGTCCGATGTCCTGGCCCATTCGCCATTCCCTGCCCGCGGGCCTCGCCGCCGGCCTGCTCTTGAGCCTGGTCGGCGCAGGGACGGCCGCCGCCTGCCCCGCCCATAATCCGTGCCCAGCCTCGGCCGGGGGATATTATGGCGGGGGCTATCAGCACAGCTCCGGCTACAGCGAGACCTATGGCTACGAGCAGGCCTATGTCAGCGACGGCTACGGGACCCGCGGCTACGCCCAGGAACATGGCCCCTATCGTCAGGACTATGGCCATCTCCAGCCCTCGCATCCCGGCTATGGCCACCCCGGATATGGCCCGCCTGCCTACGGCCCGCCCGCCTACGCCCCTCCTGCCTACGCGCCGCCGGCCTATGGGCCTTGCTGCAGTCCCTGCGTGAGCGCGTGCGGTCAGGGCGCAGGTCTCGTGCTGTCCGACAGCTTCTTCGCAGGCGCTGGCGGCGTGGGACCGATCCCGTCCGGCGGCTATGGCGGCGGCGGCTACTATGTGGTCGGCGGAGGCGGCGGCTCTTCGAGCGCCTATGCGTCAGCCTCGGCGTCCGCTTCGGCCTCGGCCCGGGTCTCGATCCACGGTGGTTACGCGGTGGGCCATGGCGGCTACAGCGGCGGTCACGGGGGCGGCCATGGCGGCAAGGGCCATGGGGGCGGCAAGGGCCACTAGGCTCCGGCCATCTCCGCTACGATCCGCTGAGCGGCGGCCTGGGGGTCATTGGCCCCGGTGATCGGGCGGCCACAGACGATGTGCGAGGCGCCGGCCTGAAGGGCCTGGGCCGGGGTCGCCGCGCGGGCCTGATCGTTCTTCGCCGCCCAGTCGGGGCGCACGCCAGGCGTCACCACCAGGAAGTCGGGCCCGCCGATGGCCCGGGCGAGTTGCGCCTCATGGGGGCTGGCGATCACCCCGTCGCAGCCGGCCGCCACCGCATGATGTATGCGCCGCTCCACCAGGGACCGGGCAGTCTCGGTAAAGCCCATCTCCTGCAGGTCGTCGTCCGACAGGCTGGTCAGGACGGTGACGGCCAGCACCTTCAGTCCCGACCGCCCCCGGCCGCGCACGGCGGCGGCCATCACCTGGGGTTCTCCATGCACGGTGAGAAAGTCGCACCCGGACTCGGCCAGGACCGCGGCCGAGCGTTGCACCGTCGTGCCGATGTCGTGCAGCTTCCAGTCCAGGAAGATCTGCTTGCCCTGGGCCTTGAGCTCCCGGGCCAGCGTCATGCCATCCGAGGCGAACAGCTCCAGGCCGATCTTGTAGAAGCTGGCGGCCTCGCCGATCGCCGCCACCATCTCCCGGGCCTGATCGACTGTGGGCAGGTCCAGGGGCACGATCAGGCGTGGATCGCAGGCGACATCGGCGTCGAAGCGGGCGGCGGCGGTCATGGCGCAGGCTCCAGGCGGATTGACGCCGGTCTGACCCCATAAGGGACATCGGCGCCGCTTCAAATTTGAGCTAGGAGCGAGGGATGAGCCAGGCTGAGTTTGCGGTCAACTTCTTCGTGGCGTTGTTCGCCCTGATCGATCCGATCGGCAACGTCCCTCTGTTCGGCGCAGCGACCCAGGGCAGCAAGGGTCGCGATGCGCGGCTCGTGGCCGTCTATATCGCCCTGTTCATCCTGGGCTTCCTGACCTTTTTCTACTTCTCAGGCCTCGCCCTGCTGGCCTTCTTCGGCATCTCCCTGCCGGCCTTCCGGATCGCCGGCGGCATCATCCTGTTCCTCCTGGGCCTGGAGATGGCCCGGGATGACTTCACCGCCACCTTTTCAGCCATGGCCGACGGCGACGAGAACCCGAAAGGTCGCGCCGGGCGCAAGTTCGAGCGGCTGATCGTGCCCTTCGCCATGCCCCTGCTGATCGGCCCCGGCGCCATTTCCTCGGCGGTCATCTACGCCAGTGAGGCCAAGACCTTCGGCCTCGCGGGCGCCGCGATCGGGGTGGGCGTGATCGGCGCCATTGCTCTGGTGACCATGCTCTGCTTCTGGGCTGCGCCGGTGATCAGCAAGATCCTCGGCCGGATCGGCATGACCATCGTCGTTCGCGTGCTGGGCCTCATCCTCTGCGCCATGGCGGTGCAGTTCGTCCTGGTGGGCATCGCCGACGCCACCAGCGGGGTGATCCTCAACGAAGCCGCCCAGCCCTATGTGACCGAGTGACCCGGGCTCAGGGCTCGCCGAAGCGCCAGCCCTGGGACGCCGTGACGCCCATGATCCAGCGCTCAGGCAGATGGCGGGCGAGGCTGGCGATAACCTTGTTCACCACGCCGGGCACGCAGACAGGCTGGTTCTTC
The DNA here is from genome assembly GCA_027489335.1 of Caulobacteraceae bacterium. Classification (GTDB taxonomy): domain Bacteria; phylum Pseudomonadota; class Alphaproteobacteria; order Caulobacterales; family Caulobacteraceae; genus Phenylobacterium. The sequence continues at coordinate 68,542 of JAIXZX010000006.1, forward strand.
TCCACAGCCGCCAGCCCGGCCTCCGCCACCGCCGCGGCGTCCATCCACAGCCAGGGCGGCGTGGCGCGGTTGAGCGGCTCGCGCATGCCGTTGACGTCGTGGAATTCCGACCAGGTGAGCCCTGGGCACAGGGCGCTCACATGAACCCCGGTTCCGGCGCATTCCATGTGCAGGCTCTGGGTCATGCCGATCAGGTAGCGTTTGACCGGGCCATAGAGGCCGACTCCGCCAGGCGTCAGGCCGGCCACCGAGGCCACATTGACGATGCGCCCGTGGCGCCGGCTCAGCATGCCCGGCAGCAGCCGGTGGGCCAGTTCGGTGGGCGCGGTCAGCATCACCTGCAGCACGGCGGCCTGATCGGCCCAGCTGTTGCCGCCAAAGCCGCCCGGCAGGCCGTAGCCCGCATTGTTGATCAGCACATCGGGCTCCCGGCCCTGGGCCGCCACTGCCTCGGCCAGGCGGGCCGGCGCGGCGGGGTCGGCGAGATCGGCGGCCAGGGTCAGCACCTCCACCCCGTGTCGGGCGCGAAGCTCTCCCGCCAGCGCCTCCAGACGATCAAGCCGCCTCGCGGTGAGCGCCAGGTCATGGCCCCGGGCGGCCAGGGTCCGGGCGAAGGCGGCGCCGATTCCGGCGGACGCCCCGGTCACCAGGGCCAGTGGGCGAGCCATGGGCGCTCCTGCAAAGCTTGGCGGACCCGTCCTGATCGGCCCCCTCGCAGCGGAAGGTTGGAGAAGGTCGCGGCCCGCGGCAAGCCGATCCTCCCTGCGGCGAATCCGGCCCTGCGATTGAACCCCGTGCGGAAAGGGTGTATCGCGCCCGCCGCATCGTCGGGGCTCAGACGTCCTGTCTGGAACATCCAAACGCCGCCCCCACGGTCTCCGGAGAGTCTTGATGAGTGAGCCGACCCCATCGGCTGCCGAGGCGCATTCCGACGCGTCCCATCCCAAGCCGGAAGGATTCTGGGCGCTCGCCCTGGGTTCGGTCGGTGTGGTCTTCGGCGATATCGGGACCAGTCCGCTCTACGCCATGCGCGAGGCCCTGGCCCATTCCCGCAGCGGCGGGACGGATGAGCTTGCGGTGTTCGGGGTGGTGTCCCTGGTCACCTGGGCGCTGATCCTCATCGTCACCCTGAAATACGTCATCTTCCTGCTGCAGGCCGACAACAAGGGCGAAGGCGGGACGCTCGCCCTGATGGCCCTGGCTCAGCGGTCCCTCGGGCGGCGGTCGGTGCTGGTGTTCTTCCTCGGCATGATGGGCGCGGCCCTGTTCTACGCCGACGGCATAATCACCCCGGCCCTTTCGGTGCTCAGCGCGGTGGAAGGGCTGAAGGTGGCCCCTGGCGTCGGCGGAGCCCTGTCCTCCTTCGTTCTGCCGATCTCGGCCGGCATCCTGATCGCCCTGTTCATGGTGCAGTCCAAGGGCACCGCCAGCGTGGCGCGCTATTTCGGACCCATCACCGCCCTGTGGTTCATCACCCTGGCGGGGCTGGGCGTCCTGCACATCTTTGATGACCCGCGCATCCTGATGGGCTTGTCGCCGCACTACGGCGTGCTGTTCCTGCTGGACAACGGCTTCCTGGGCTTTGTCATCCTCGGCAGCGTCTTCCTGGCCGTCACCGGGGCCGAGGCGCTCTATGCCGACATGGGCCATTTCGGCAAAGGCCCGATCCGCGCGGCCTGGGCGGGCCTGGTCTTCCCGGCTCTGCTGCTGAACTATCTGGGTCAGGGCGCCATGGTGCTGGATAATCCTGACGCCCGGCTGAACCCCTTCTTCGCCATGATTCCCGAGGCGGCCTTCTGGCCGGTGTTGATCCTGGCCACGGCGGCCACGGTGATCGCCAGCCAGGCGGTGATCACCGGCGCCTTCTCGGTCACCCAGCAGGCGGTTCAACTGGGGCTTCTGCCGCGGATCGACATCCGTCGCACCAGCGAGACCCTGGCCGGCCAGATCTATGTGCCGCAGGTGAACATGATGCTGCTGGTGGGGGTGCTGGCCCTGCTGGCCATGTTCCAGAACTCGTCCAACCTGGCGGCCGCCTACGGCATCGCGGTCACCGGCTCAATGTTTGTCGATACCTTGCTGTTCTTCGTGATCATCGGCGCGCTCTGGAAGCGCCCCTGGTGGCAGGCGGCCCTGGCGGCCGGCTTCTTTGGCATCATCGACTTGGTGTTCGTCTCGTCAAACCTGCTGAAGATCCCCCAGGGCGCCTGGTTCCCGCTGGTCATGGGCGCGGTCCTGATGATCGTCATGTGGACCTGGACCCGCGGCGCCCAGATCCTCACCGACAAGACCCGGCGCGACAGCATCCAGCTCACAGAGCTGACGGAAATCCTGAAGGCCCGCGCGCCGCACCGGGCCCCAGGCACGGCCATCTTCCTGACCTCGGACCCGGATGTCGCGCCCGTGGCCCTGATGCACAATCTCAAGCACAACAAGGTGCTGCACGAGAAGAACGTCATCCTGACCGTCCGCACCACCGAGACCCCGCGGGTCAAGGACGAGGACCGGATCAAGATCGAGCCGGTCAACGAGGACTTCAAGAAGGTCGTGGTCTCCTACGGCTTCATGGAGAGCCCAAACCTGCCCAAGGCGCTGGGCCTCTGCCGCAAGCTCGGCCTGAAGTTCGACATCATGGCCACCAGCTTCTTCCTGGGCCGTCGCTCGGTGGTGCCCTCGGCCCAGTCGGGCATGCCGCTCTGGCAGGACCGCCTTTTCATCTATCTGATGCGCAATGCGGCCAATCCCACCGACTTCTTCAAGATTCCACCCGGCCGAGTGGTCGAACTGGGCACCCAGGTGACGGTCTAGAGCCGCTGGCCTGGACTCTGCTGCCGTAACTGGGCCATGGGTCGGGCGATCAAGGTGGCAGGGAGAGACCAATGAACTGGCTGGGCATTGTGGGCGACGCCCTCTGGATCGTCGCCTTGTCGATCATGGCAAGCGCCTCGCACAAGGCCTGGGCGCGGGTGCCGGCCGACACCAAGATGCCCCTGCAATTCGCCCGGGACGGACGGGCCATGATGCGGGTCCCGCGCCATGTGGCCCTGCTGCTGATCCCTGGGATCGCCTTCGTGATCAGCGTGATGCTGCTGTGGCAGAACCGGCAGACCGCGCCCGGCACGCCGGACGCCCTGGTGCTGTTCGGCGTCCGCGCCACCCTGGCCGGGGTTTTCGCCCTCTATCACCTGCGGTGGCTGCAGGCCGCGGTGACCCACCTGGACCAGGAAGGCGCGCTTAAGTCTTGAACGGACGCCCCGTTCGATCTTAAAGCCGCGCCAGTTTTCATCGCTCCGACCATCGAAAGACCTCGCCCCATGGCCGCCGACAAGCCGATCAAGAAAGTCGTTCTCGCCTATTCCGGCGGCCTGGACACCTCGATCATCCTGAAGTGGCTGCAGACCGAGTATGGGGCCGAGGTGGTCACCTTCACCGCCGACCTCGGCCAGGGCGAAGAGATCGAACCGGCGCGGGCCAAGGCCCTGGCCGCGGGCGTGAAGCCCGAGAACATCTTCATCGAGGATGTGCGCGAGGAGTTCGTGCGCGACTTCGTGTTCCCGATGTTCCGCGCCAACACGGTCTATGAGGGCCAGTACCTGCTGGGCACCTCCATCGCCCGGCCGCTGATCGCCAAGCGCCAGATCGAGATCGCCCGGGCGACCGGCGCCGACGCGGTCAGCCACGGCGCCACCGGCAAGGGAAATGACCAGGTCCGTTTTGAGCTCGGCTACTATGCGCTGGAGCCCGACATCCATGTGATCGCGCCGTGGCGGGAGTGGGACTTCAAGAGCCGCGAGGCCCTGCTGGACTTCGCCGAGAAGCACCAGATCCAGATCACCAAGGACAAGCGCGGTGAGGCGCCGTTCAGCGTCGACGCCAACCTCCTGCACTCGTCCTCCGAGGGAAAGGTGCTGGAAGACCCGGCGGTCGAGGCGCCCGAATTCGTCCATATGCGCACCATTTCGCCCGAGGATGCGCCCGACAAGCCGACGGTCATCACCATCGACTTCGAGAAGGGCGATCCCATCGCCATCGACGGCGAGGCCCTGTCGCCGGCCGCCCTGCTCACCGGCCTGAACCAGCTCGGCCACGACAACGGCATCGGCCGCCTGGATCTGGTGGAAAACCGCTTCGTCGGCATGAAGTCCCGCGGCGTCTATGAGACGCCGGGCGGGACCATCCTGCTGGCCGCCCACCGGGGCATCGAGTCCATCACCCTGGACCGGGGCGCCGCCCACCTGAAGGACGAGCTGATGCCCCGCTATGCGGAGCTCATCTATAATGGCTTCTGGTTCAGCCCCGAGCGCGAGATGCTGCAGGCGGCCATCGACCACTCCCAGGCCCATGTGGCCGGCCAGGTGCGGGTGAAGCTCTACAAGGGCAATGTCACCGTCATCGGCCGCTCCAGCCCCTACTCGCTCTATGACCAAGAGCTGGTCACCTTCGAAGAAGGCAAGGTGGCCTACGACCAGCGCGATGCAGCCGGCTTCATCAAGCTCAACGCCCTGCGCCTGCGCGGGACCGCCAAGCGCGACCGCCGGGGGCGCTGAGCCCTAGACGATCGCGCCCCGAGTCTCAGGGTTTCAGAACCACCTTCACGCAGCCGTCCTGCTTGTCCCGGAAGGTCTTGTACATCTCCGGGCCGCGGCCGAGGGGCACAGTGTGGGTGATGAGGAAGGTCGGATCGATCTGGCCTTCGTCGATCCGGCGGAGCAGATCGTCGGACCAGCGGCGCACGTGGGTCTGACCGGTGCGGATGGTCAGGCCCTTGTTCATCAGGGCGCCCAGGGGGATCATGTTTGCGAGCCCGCCGTAGACGCCCGGCACCGACACCGTGCCTGCGGCCTTGCAGGCCATGATCGCCTCGCGCAGGGCCACCGGGCGCTCGGTTTCGAGTTTGAGGCCAGTCTGCACCTTGTCGATGAGGCCCAACAGAGGGGTTGGCCCGTGGGCCTCCAGGCCGACGGCGTCAATGCACTTCTCCGGACCGTGGCCATCGGTCATGTCCTTCAGGGTGGGCAGCACCTTGGCCTGGCTGCGGTCGAGAACCTCCGCCCCCAGGCCTGCGGCCATCGCCAGCCGCTCGGGCACGTCATCAATGGCGATCACCCGCTTGGCGCCCTGGATCAGCGCCGACTGGATGGTGAACAGGCCCACGGGGCCACACCCCCACACGGCGACCGTGTCCGTCGGCTGGATATCGGCGAACGCCGCCGCCTGCCAGCCGGTGGGCAGGATGTCGCTGAGGAACAGATATTTTTCATCCTCACCGGTCGCGGGCACCTTGATCAAGGTGGTGGCGGCGAAGGGCACCCGCAGATACTCCGCCTGGCCGCCGGCATAACCGCCGGTGATGTGCGAATAGCCAAACAACCCTGCCGTGGTGTCGCCGAAGAAGGCCTTGGCGAGGTCAGAATTGCGATTGGTGGTCTGGCAGACGGAGAAGTTGCCGGCCTGGCACTGCTCGCATTCGCCGCAGGTCATCTGGAAGGGGACCACGACCCGGTCGCCCACCTTCAGTCCGCCGGCCCGGGCCTGGGGTCCGACCTCCACCACTTCCCCCATGGCCTCATGGCCCATGACGTCGCCGACGCACATGGTGGGCACGAGGCCGTTCATCAGATGCAGGTCAGAGCCGCAGATGCAGGTCGAGGTGACGCGGATGATGGCGTCCTTGGGGTCTTCGATGATCGGGTCCGGCACCTCTTCGCAGCGGAGGTCCTTCTTGCCTTGCCAGCAGATGGCTTTCATGGGGCGGTCCTCTTAGGCGCGGTTGCGCTTGACGTTGGTCATGCGGGTGGCGGTGATCACATCCAGGGCGGTGACGGCCAGCACGGCCCCCAGGGCCAGACGGGCGTTGGATTGCTGCGGGTTGCTGCGGCGGTTCAGGGTGCTGAGCACGGCGATGTCGAACACGTCCCCGGCCACCCTCGCCCACAGCACCCCCGACCGGGTGGGGTCGGAGAACAGGCCGATGCCGGTGACCATCTCCCGGGCGCCAAACAGGAGCTGGGTGGTCTGAGGAGAGCCGGTCAGCCCCAGGAAGCGATGGACGCCGTTGGGAAAGAACAGGCCCAAGACCCCGAGGCCGATGGCGTTCTGGCCGAGCATGAACGAGACCTGGGGCGACAGGGCGGGCTTGGCCCGCACGCGATCTGTGGAAAGGCGCATCCGCCCCCCGCCAGGCAGGCGGAAGGTGGTGGTCGGCGCACGGTCAGCGGGCTCGCCGGCAGCGAAGCTGCGGGCGCCCTTGAACAGGGACACAGCCTTGTCGGCGCGTCGGCGCCAGGCGCCGTCGGCGTCGGAATTGTGGACAGAGGACACGGGGCGGCTCCTGAGGGGGACGATGCCCACTAAACGGAGGCCGAAGGCAGGTTCGTTCCCTGGACTGCCGCGGAATTTCCCGCCGCCGCCCTAGGGTCGGGCTCGGCCGGGACTGCCCCCGCCGCTGCGCCCGAGAGCCTGTTCCGGCCGATCGCGACCCGTGCCACTGTGCCCCGGGCGCCAAGCGGCGCCGTCAAGACCGACAATAAGGGGGAATTCGTCATGAGTCCGCACAGCTGGGTCGCACTGGTCACAATCGCCGCGCTGCTGGTCTATTTCTGGATGGGAATCCGTGTCGCCGGCGCCCGGCGGGTTAGCGGCGTCCAGGCCCCGGCCATGACCGGCGATCCGGTGCTGGAGCGGCATATCCGGGTGCAGGCCAACACCCTGGAATGGTTGCCCATCTTTCTGCCGGCCCTGTGGCTGTTCGCCATCTACTGGAACGACCTGATCGCCGCTGGCCTGGGCGTGGTCTGGATCGTCGGGCGGCTGCTCTACGCCTTCGGCTATGTGGCCGACCCCGGAAAGCGGGAGCTGGGCTTCATCATCCAGTTCGTGGCCGCCGCCGCCCTGCTGCTGGGCGCCGCAGGCCGGATCATCTGGATTCTGGTGACGGTCGGCGCCTGAGCCCAAGGAATCGGACCCTGGCCCCGATCTGGTCCCCGTGATCAGGTCGGGGCTACAGGAAGAGCACAACCGCCTGCCAGATCGCCAGGCCGGTGACCAGAACGCCCACGAACCAGGTCAGGGCGCGGATGGGCAGGATCTTGGTCATCCAGCCGGCCAGGGGGGCGGCGACCACCCCGCCGGCGATCAGGCCCAGCACCGAGGACATGTGATCGCGCAGGCCCTCAGTCTCCCAATGGCCCGACAGCAGGGCCGAGAGAAAGGCCGCCGAAACCGCGGTGGCGACAAAAAACTCCGCCGCATTTGTGGTGCCAATGGCCTTGCGGGGGTCGGCGCCGGAGCCGAGCAGGGTCGAGGTCACCACCGGACCCCAGCCGCCGCCGCCCACGGCGTCGAAAAAGCCGCCCGCCACGCCAAGGGGCAGGGGGCTTTTCCAGGAAAATGGCTTGGGCCGGACGCCCTTCCAGGCGCGATACAGGATGACCAGTCCCATCAGACCGAGCCAGGCGACCACATAGGGCTTGATCAGGTCGCCATCGATGGAGGTCAGCAGATAGGTGCCAGCGACACCCCCCACGACGCCCCCGGAGGCCAGCAGGGCCAGCAGTCGCCAGCTGATGTTCTTATGCAGCACATGGGAGACGGCAGAGGCCGCCCCGGTGAACACCTTGGCGGCGTGGACGCTGGCCGAGGCGTTGGCCGGCGACACCCCCATGGCCAGCAGGGTCGTGGTGGAGACCACGCCATAGGCCATGCCCAGGGCGCCATCCACCAGCTGGGCGGCGAAGCCCACCGCCGCAAACAGCATGAAGTCCGATTCCATCGCCCGCCCCTGACTTCTCAGACCCTGAGATACTACCCTAGTGTCTCAATAGGAATTAAGTGAAATCTACAGCGCGCAGGTCTGCACGTCCCACGCCATCTGCCACGCCGCCCCCCCTAAGGCCGTGAAGAGGCTCCCGTTTTGGGCGAAGACGGTCTCCAACGCCCAGCTGTCGCGCACACGAAAAAGTCATCTGCCCGTCGGGGCCCAAGCCTTGGCCCGGGCGGCGGGAGTGGTCGGGCAACCAAAATTGCGCCACGGTGTTGGCCTAGTCTGCCGCAGAGCGTTCGGGGGACGTTCTCAAGGAACGAGACGAACATGAAAAGACTATCAGGTCCCGCTGTCGCCCTCGCCCTTCTGGCCGGGCTGAGCGCGTGCGCCACAGCGACGCCCTATCAGCCGAACCTGCCGGGCGCGGCGGTCTCCGGCGGCTATTCCGAGATGCGGATCGAGCCGGACCGCTGGCGGGTCAGCTTCGCGGGCAACAGCCTGACGGGCCGCGAGACGGTTGAGGGCTATCTGCTCTACCGGGCGGCCGAACTGACCGTGCAGCAGGGCTATGACGGGTTTTCCATCGTCACCCGGGCGACTGATCGGGATGCCCGCACCTATGTGCAGCCCGACCCCTTCTACAATCCCTGGTATGGGCCGCGCTATTCCTACTGGCGGCCCCATTGGCGCTACTATTCGGCCCATAACTGGCGCACCTGGGACCCCTACTGGGGCGACCCCTTCTGGGCCGACCGGGTGGATGTGCGCACCGTTGAGCGGTTCGAGGCTACGGCTGAGGTCGTGATGTATCGCGGCGCCAAGCCGGCGGGCGATCCCAACGCCTTCGATGCGCGCGCTGTGCTTGAAAACCTTGGCCCGAGGATCATGCGCCCCGCGCCATAACGGGCTCTACAATCAGCTTGATTTCGGCATGACAAAGGGGGCGGACCGCAAGGTCCGCCCCCTCATCATATCTGGTCAGCAGGCGATTCTCAGGTGATGTGCTTAGGCGCGATCGGATCGCTGGCGGGGAAGGTTTCCTCCACCGCCTCATCCACCAGGGCCTCCTGACGGGTTTCAGCCTTGCGGCCATCGCGGTCCAGCTGGTCGTGCTTCTGGCCGTCCGGAAGGGGGGCGGCCGGGCGCGAGCTCGGGGCGTTGGCGTCGTCGTCTTTGCGCTGTTCGGTCATGGGGACCTCCGTCTCTCGACCCCGCCCAAACGGCGGGGCGTCGCGCGAGGGAAAATGCTGGAGGCGTGGCTTTGGTTGCAGCCGTAGCGCTCAGCCTCGCCGAGCCCACAAACAAAAAAAGCGGCCCGCGAGGGGCCGCCTTCTTGGATCGCCACATGTCCCCTTAGGGAAATGGAGCGGGCGAAGAGATTCGAACTCTCGACCCCAACCTTGGCAACGGCGGAATTTCTTTTTCAGACAGTAACTTAGGTTTCACCCAGCTACTGCCGATTGCAGAGAAATGTACGCTTCTACGATCGCCGCAATTCGGCATTGGGAGCTCGAATATGTCGACTTTCCAGCACCTGTATGAATTCACCAGCGTCTCAGAGACTGCAACCCACCGGCAACCAACCCATCCCCAGGCGGGCCAAACAACAGGGTTGTCCTGATCGACTCGGCTGACGGTGGGCGGCACTGAGCACATTTGTTCTATTTTTGTTCTCGCATTCGCGCGTGATTTCGATAGAATAGTTTCATGGTGCGGGGTCTGCGCTGGATCGCCTGAGGGCATCCGAGCCACCGCACCATGATGCCCAGCAACTAGAGCTGCCTCATCTCCTCCCTGAGAAGGCGCGCCTCACTCACATCCTCAAGGAAGCTAGCATGGCCTTTGGTCTGATCGATCCCGCACGTCTGGAAGGTGAAGCGTTACAGCGATGGTATCGCCGCTCACCGGCGGATCTTGAATATGCGCGCGAAGCTGGAGAGGCCCAGCGATATGTGCAGATCACAGCTCCGATGCGGCCGGCGTCGTTGGCTCTTGCTGCAGAAGCAAACTCCCGCACGGGATCCGATCGGTGGCCGGGCGCCTTTGATTATGGCCAACGCCAACTTACCGCGCCGGCTCCCCAAAGAGGCGCGTTTGGCCACGAAGAGGCTCAGCGCCAGCGAGTCCAGATTGCAGCAAATGACCATGTTTGCCGCTCCTGCCACTGGGGTGGCGTGCCGCCTATTCCCCCGCGGGGCCTAACGTCTTTTCGCGACGTCCCCAAGCTGCCGCCGTCAAAGCCACCGGAGCGAGATCGCAAGCAGTGCGAGATTCAGGATGCCCGTGATAGGGAGACTTGCGGTCGTCAGCCCAACGCCGCAGCAAAAGCCGTTTGTAATGAGAGCGCCACCCGCCGCTATTCGCATTGCTTACTGACAGGCGAAGTCGACTACCCCAACCTGTTCACCCACCCGAGCGCACCTCGAAGATGACCATCATAGCTGAGCAGACCCTCGATCTCTCCTTCACCAGCGACAAGCTGGCGGCTCGTCTGTTCGCGCCGGAACAGAAGGATGAGGAGACGTGGGTCTGCCGCTTTGAGATCGGTGCGCCGATCAATGAGTCCCTTGATGCTCAGGGGGTCTCGAGCCTTCAGGCTCTTGCGCTTGCGCTCAAGAGCCTGTCAGCGGCGCTCTACAGCTCTGAACTCTATAGGAACGGCCAGCTAGGCGCGTTTGGCGAGTTCAACGGCTACCTGGGAATTCCTGCGCCGGGCATTTTCAAAGACATCGCCCCGTTCACCTTCTGAGGCTCGCCACCTCGGACCGAGCCCTGATTTCCGATAAAGACCCCGTAGCGGAGGCTCCCCCATCCCCGCTGTCGCACGAGGATCACGGGTAAGCACTGTCTGGAAGAGCGGACTTTTTCCCGAGGGTTCTCGCCCCAAGAAATACCCCCATGCCGAGCGCGGGCCGGGGGTCTTTGGGGGTTGGGTGTATATCGGGGCGCTAAGTTCGCCTGCCCGCCTAGCCCTGCGCGGAGGCGTCGCCGGGGGCGGCGAAGAACTCAGCGGGATGGACCTCGAGCACCTGCGCCAGCCGACCGAGAACGGCCACCGAAGGATTTTCCTGGCCCCTCTCGATCCCGCCGACATAGCGTGTGTCGATCTCAGCCCCATGAGCAAGCGCCTCCTGCGTCAGCCGCTTGGCCTTACGCAGTCGCTTCACATTTGGGCCGATGACCTCCTCCCAGCGCATGGCCACATGAGCCGAGACAGGCGGGGATGGGTCGAGGAACTATAGTTCCGAAATCTTTGGCAAATTAGTTTCGGCACTATAGACCCGGATCTCGGCTTGGCCGTGAATCCGGGATTTCATGTTTCTCGCCGTTCACTCTTCCGCCGATGTCGATCGCTCCATGGGCCTCATCCGGGCCTCGGCCACGCGTGTACAGAGCTGGATCAAGACCCACGATGGCGATCCGCTAGACCTGCTAAGGCAGATGAAGTTCGCTCCAATCGGTCGTCACCCCATCGAGGCCCGGCCGCTGAATCTGGTCGAGCAGATCAACCAGACCTGGACCTATGCGGTGGCGTTGGTGGCGACGCGGCAACTCCTGCGGCTTCACCCGGAGGCAGGTGGATTTCGGGTTGCGCCAGGCGCACACATGTCCATCCCGCTCGACATCATGAGCGTGGAACCTGGTCTCGTGGGCGCTGAGACCTTCGCCACTGTACATCCGCGCAATAACGGCAAGCTGGCCGCCGATCTAGCCAAACTGGCGACCAGGCCTGAAACTTACCGGTATGTGTTCTTCAGTTCACCTAGCTATACTCGCCTGGAACGGGTGCTAAAGCTTGAGCGGGACGGGGTCCAGGTCTGGTCTGTCGCCCTTTGAAGATGGTTCGTGACGAATAGAGCCACAGCCCACAAATGGTCTTGTCCAGCTTCTTGGACGTGAGCGAGGTATCCTCGAGTGCCTACTCCTAAACAGCCCCCCTACGACACCAGCGGAAGCCCACGCCCTTCCTTTGATCCGGCCGATGTTGCCTGGACCGGGATCGACGGAAGGCTCGATCCTGCAAATCTAATCGATGAGCATGGGTATGAGCCAGAGGGACCCCTTCAAATCCTGGTTCGCGCTATCGTGAGAGCCTATCCAAATCCGGCGCGGCGCGACCAAGAGCGAGAGAACGTAGCTCTAGCTGCGCTGGTAGGGACTAATCATAAGGGCAGGCCTGAGGCCGACGATCACGACCACCTTTTGGAGATCGCAAGGCGCTATCATGTGGAGGCCCTTGATGCTCGCTTTAGACAGGGCGGCGGCCCCGTCGAACCTGCTCTGGCGCCCATCATCAGAACTGTCGTGCCTGATGACTACCTGCCAGGGCAACGTGGCGGTCTCAAGAACTACAGACGGGTGCTTGAGAGGAAATTCTTAGGGCAGCGCGACGTGCTACTAACCCGCGTTACATCCGAGGAAGACCCCAACCGTCTAGATATGAAGTCAGCCTTGCGGGGCGTGCTCAGGGCGTTGAAGCGCTTGGGCATCAAGGTTGACGAAACAGTGCTCCCGGACAGACGCGCCAAGCGGGGACGAAAATCGTCGATTTAAGCTCGAAGCCAGCCGGGCTAACTGTGGCTAATGGGATGTCTCCTAAATTGGAGACATCAGATGAATACGAGCTTGGAGCCGCTGCTATCCATTAAGGCCGCTGCCAATGCAGCAGGCTTGAAATACTGGCTTTTGCTGCGAGCCGTGAACAACGGCGATATTCCGACCTACCAGTTCGGCAACAAGCGGCGGCGGGTGCGACTGTCCGACATCGAGGCCGCGATCGTTAAGAGCGGGTGGTGCGAGTGATGGATCGCATTCACTCACCCCGCCGGGGAGATTGGCTCGAGAATGGTCAGCATGGGCCTGTCCTGCGCTGCCTTGGGTGCGGAGGAATGAGGTGGCGCCGGTTCTCCGTACAGTTTGGCGGCTTGGCTAAGGTTGGTTCGGGTTCAGATTACGCCGCCAGTTTGTGCTCAGGGTTGGCCCTATCCGGGGCGAGCCCCGGATAGGGCGGCGCCTGGATTTGTCCATAGGCCTCGTCGGGGGTGGCCCCGGCAAGGGCCGAGTGGGGCCGGTTGGTGTTGTAGTAGCCGATCCACTTGGTGAGCCCGGTCCGCAGCTCCGATCCGGTCTCGAAGGCGTGGATATAGACGCACTCATATTTGAGGCTTCGCCAGAGCCGCTCGATGAAGACATTGTCCATCCAGCGGCCGCGGCCGTCCATGGAGACCCGCACGCCGGCGTCCTTCAGCACGTCGACGAAGCGGGGGCTGGTAAACTGGCTGCCCTGGTCGGTGTTGAAGATCTCCGGCGTCCCGTAGCGGGCCAGGGCCTCCTCCAGGGCCTGGATGCAAAACTCTGCGTCCATGCTGTTGGAGAGCCGCCAAGACAAGACCTTCCTGGTCGCCCAGTCCATCACCGCCACCAGGTACAGGAAGCCCCGCCGCATCGGGATGTAGGTGATGTCGGCGCACCAGACCTGGTTCGGCCGGTCGATGGTCAGGCCGCGCAGCAGGTACTTGTAGGCCCGGTGCTCGGGGTGCGGGATCGTTGTGCGCGGCTTCTGATAAATCGGCGCCAGGCCCATCTTGGCCATCAGCCGACGCACCCGCATCCGGCCCACCTCATAACCCTGGCGGCGCAGATGCCGGGCCATCTGGCGCGAGCCGTACCAGGGCGTCTCCAGGAACGCCTCGTCGATCAGCCGCATCAGCGCCAGGTTCAGCGGGGTCTCACCCGCCGGCTGGTAGTAGAAGGCCGACCGGCTGATCGACACCAGGGCGCACTGGCGCTGGATCGACAGCCGGGGATGCTCGGGCTCGATCATCTGCCGCCTCCGGTCCAGGCTCAACGACCGAAGGCCTTGGCTAAAAAATCCCGCTCCACCACCAGCTGCCCGATCTTGGCGTGCAGCTTATCGATCTCGCCCTCCCGGGCGCCCTCGCTCGCCTCGGCCTTGCCGGAGAACACCCCGGAAAGACCCTCGATCGCCTGCTTCCGCCACGCCGCGATCATCGTCTGATGGACGCCGTGTTTCGTCGCCAACTGCGACAGGGTCAGCTCACCCTTCAACGCCTCCAGCGCCACCTTGGCCTTAAAATCAGCCGTGTACCGCTTCCGCTTCCCAGTCATAAAGTCCGTCCTTCATCGAGGTCGAACCTACCTTAGCCAACTGTCCGAATTTCCGGCGCCACCTCAGA